>JBBDYJ010000012.1:0-39998 GCA_040901675.1 Pirellulales bacterium
GCAAGGCAGCAAATGACGTTCCCTGCTTGCCTGACACAAAAATAATTACAGGCCCTGGGGCGCGCTAATTGGCTGCCGGAAGTCCGAGCCTGCCGCCGGCCACGGCCGAAGGAGTGACCTTCATCAACCGCAGGTAGTCGCCGGTGATGGCCAGGGCCTCCTGGTTGTAGAAACTGGAGGTGTCGAACACGGGCCGCTTGGTGTTGTTGTTCAACTCGTCGAGCTGCTCTTCCTCCTCCTTCTCGGCGTTGACTTCCGCCCGCTCGGCCAGGTAGCGGGCCTCGTTCAGGGTGATCGCCTTGCGCTTCTTCTGCTCCTGGAAGCGTTCGATCTTGGCCAGCAGCTTTTCAAAATCGCTCGACTCCTTGCGGCGCTTTAGCGACAGTTCGCCGAGGCGGCCGATAAGCCCCTCGTCGACCAGGCCCGCCTTTTTGTAAGGCACGGCGTCGATGCGATTGAAGTCCAAGGCGTGGTCCAAGTCCGACTCGCCCACGTCGTAATGGGTGGTGAGCGAAGGCAGCTCGATATCGGCCAGCACGCCGCGGTTCTGCGTGCTGTCGCCGTTGGGGCGGTAAAACTGCTGCATGGTGATCTTGAGCGCGCCGAGCTCGCCGGCGGTGCCGAACAGCTTGCCGCCGATATCCATCAGGCTCTGCACGGTTCCCTTGCCATGGGTCGACCGGTCGCCCACGATGATCCCGCGGCGGTAATCCTGGACGGCGCCGGCAAAGATCTCGCTGGCGCTGGCGCTGAACTTGCTGGTCAACACCACGAGCGGGCCTTCCCAGGCCGCCCCCTGGTCGAGATCGTCGTACTGCTGGACGCGGTCGTCCTTGTCCTTGACCTGGACGATGGGCCCTTCGTCGATGAACAGGCCGGTGAGGCTGATGGCCTCGCTGAGCGAACCGCCGCCATTGCGTCTCAGGTCGAGCAGGACGGCGTCGACTTTCTTGGCGCGGAAGTCGGCCAGCAGGCGGGAGACGTCGCGGGTGGTGCTCTTGAAACCGGGGAGGCCTCGCCTGGCGGCTTCCATGTCCATGTAGAAGCTGGGCAGGTCGATCACGCCGATGCGGAAGGTCTGGCCTTCAATATTCTGGTCGATGATGATGGCGCGGGCCTCCTGATCGACGAGCTTGATCTGCTCGCGGGTGATGTTGTAGATCTTGCGGTCGGTTTGTCCCACGCTGAGCACCTGCAGCCTGACGACGGTGTCCCGCTTGCCGCGGATCATGTCGACCACGTCGCCCAGCTTCATCTCGCTGACGTCGACCAAGGCTCCCTCGGCGCCCTGGCCCACGCCGACGATGCGGTCCTCGAGTTTGAGGCGTCCGTCCTTGTCGGCGGCCCCACCGGGAATCAGCGCCTTGACCACCGTGTAACCGTCGTCGTATTGGAGCTGCGCGCCGATGCCCTCCAGGTTCAATCGCATCATGATCTCGAAATTCACCAGGGTGCTCGGCGACATGTACGAGGAGTGCGGATCGTAGGAGGCGGTCAGCGCCGACAAGTACATCTCCAGCAGCTCGTCGTGGTCGGTCTGCCGCATGCGCTTGGCGAAGTTGTGGTACTTGCGCGACAGCCGCGCACGTGGATCCTCCTTGGTCGGCGGGGCCACTTCCTCCTTGTTGTTTCCCTTGGCGGCCGCTCGAGCGCGGTCGGCTTGCTCGGCCTTCAGGACCAACAGGTCGTACTTGATCCGCTTCCGCCAGACGTCGCGAGCCTCGGCCGCGTTCTTCGGGTAGCTGGCGAGCTTCGAGTCGATGACGAGATCCTCGTCCGCGGTGAAATCGTGGTCCATCGCCAGCAGCTCGTCGACCAGCTTGACGCGCTCATCAATCCGCTCCAACAGCGTCTTGAACACGTCGAACGAAAATCGGACGTCCCCCTCCTTGATCTGGTCGTCCAACTGCGTCTCCTGAGCCTTGAACCGGTCAATGTCCGACTGGTAGAAGTACACCTTCGGCGGATCGAGCATCTTCAGAAAGGTGTTCAAGAACCGGCCGGCGATCTCGTCGTCCAGCGGGTGGCGCAAGAGGTGATCGTCCTTCATCAGGTTCAAGACGATCTTCGTCACGTTGCTGTCTCTGGCCGTCGGGGCCAGCTCGGCCCGCGCGGTTGGGGCCGCCAGGGCCACCATAGCCAACAGGAGCCATACAAAATGGCGGGGCAGAGTGCGAGCGGCGGGCGAAACGGATCGGATCATCGAGACTTCCCTTGTTGATGAACTGGGACTTGTCCGTGGAATGGTCAGGGCAAGGACGGTCGTCTGGCGGCGGGGCTGTCGCGCATTGCCTTGTGAGGCTGAGGCCGTTTTTGGCCGGAAACTGCCCCAGGAGTCAAGTATCGTCCAGATTGCAAGTGCCGCAACCAAAATAACTTAAACCAAATGTACGCGTTTGCGGCGTCAAAATCAACCCCAGCGGAATCGCCGGCCGGCCTGCTTCGCGGCGGGGCGGACAACGGGCTATCCAAAGCCAACGATCCCAAGGCCTTACTGAGGGCAACCCGCCACGCTGCCGGCCAGGCCGAGCACTGCCGCGGCCACCAGGCTGTCGGGACCCAGGTGCTCGGCCACCAACCAATTATAGGTCGGTGCCAAGGCGGCCCTGGCATTTACGTTACGCCGCAGGCGCTGGAGCAGTTCGCCGCGAAACAGCAAGTGGGGCTGGACGACCACCCGAGGAAAGGGCAAGCCGGCGGCGATTTCCAGCGCCCGCTCGATCGACGGCTCGGCCATGGAGAGAAAGGCCAGCTCGAGCCAGCCGAGCGGGCGGCGCTCGAACCGCAGGCGCGCGAAGCGGGCCATTTCGGCGTTGGCGTCGGCGTCCCGGCTGCCGCGGCCCACCATCAACAGCAACGTTTGCCGGTCGCTTGCGTGCGGAGCGGCAGCGATCGCCTCGGTGCACCGCTGCTCGGACAAGCTCAGGATCGCCGGATGACATCCCAGGTGCGAGCAGTAGCGGACGCGCAGGCGCGGGTGGCGGCGGGCCGCGGCCGCCACCGCCCGCGGTATGTCGCGCTTGGCGTGGCCGGCGGCAAACAGCACCAGGGGCACGACGGCCAGTTGCTCAGCGCCGCGGTCGACGGCCCGGTCCACCGCCACGGCGATGGAGGGTTCGGCGAGCTCCAGAAAGCAGCCTTCGACCAGGCCGGCGGGGCGCATCGCCTGCAATCGTTGGATCAGCAACCAGAACTCGGCCACTCCATCGGCATCCTGGGTCCCATGCCCGACGACCAGCAGTGCCTGGCTTTCAGCGGGGACGGACGAGGGGGTCATTCGATAGTCTCGCGATCGTTCGGGATGCGATCCGGAGGCGCAGTTCAATGCAACGCTGATCCTGACTGGATATAATAACGGCGCCAGGTATCTGTTGCAGGAGTTTTCCCGCCGCTGGTGTACACCTATCTCACGATCACCGTCGGGCGTGACGCGGGCTCGAATTACCTGCTCGACCCGGCCCGCGAGACCCGAATCGGCCGTGGGGCCGAATGTGCGGTGATGCTCGCCGACGGCCTGTGCTCGCGGGTGCACGCGGTGATCGCCCGCGAAGACGACGCCTGGCGTGTCCGCGATGCCGGGAGCCGGAACGGCACCTTCGTCAACGGCCAGCAGGTCGACCAGGCCGTTCTGGCCGATGGGCACCATCTGCGAGTCGGCTCGACGGAGTTCGCCTTCCGTCAAAGCGAGCAACCTCCTACCGTCGGCCCGCTCCGAGCCGCCAACGTCAGGCAGACGCTGATCCGCGACACCAAGGTGGGGTTGTCGGACAGCGAGAATTTTGCCCTCTCGACGATCCAGGATTCCGAGCAGGCCAAGGAACTGCTGCTCTTGTACCAGCTCAGCATCAAGCTGCTGTCGTCGAGTCACGCCGACGAGTTGATGCGGACCGCGCTGGACCTGCTGCGTGATTCGACCGGCGCATCGATCGTCGGCTTCCTCTGTGCCGGCGACGACGGCCGGCTCAAGCCCATGCTGGTGATGCCGGAGGAGTCGGCGGCCCAGGTTTCGCTCAGCGAGGATTTGAGCCGGCTGGTGTGCCGGGAGGGGCACGCCGTCTGGATCGCCAACCAGCGGCCGGCGATGGGCAGCGACGCGTTCGAGCACTACGCCGATGCGCTTTGCGTGCCCTTGGTCTCATCGGGGACCGTCTTGGGGGCGATCCACGTGTACCTGGAGCAGGGCCGCTTCCGGCAGTCGCACTTCGACTTTGCCATCTCGGTTGCCAACATCACGAGCGTGGCCTTGGCGCGGGCCCGGAAAGAGGAGAGCCTCCAGAGCGACGTGGCCCGGCTGAAGGCCAGCCTGCCCGGCTGCGACGCGGCCGGCGACCGGATCGAGGAGGGCGATTTGGGCTTGCGCGAGGCCGAGGCGCCCGAGATGGAGTCGTTGCGGATCGATCACTGGGAGCAAAAGCTGATCCATCTGGCGCTGGCCCGCACGTCGGGCAACGTCCCCGAGGCGGCCCGTCTTTTGGGCATGGGCCGCGCCACGCTTTACCGAAAGATCGACGAGTACGGGATCTCGCGGAGATAACGCCGATGGACAAGCGCAAGCCTTCACGAAAGTGTTCGAGCATGAACGAAGAAGAACGAGCCGAAGAAGCGGCGCGGAGTAAGCGGCTGAAACTGGCGGCTGCGGTCGAGAGGGCTGTCCAGGAATCCGTCCGTGAAGCCTTGATCGATCATAAACGGGCCGGGAATCCGGTCGCGTTCTGGGAGAATGGCCGGGTGCGCTGGGTGCCCCCGGAAGAGATCGTGATCCCGGATTTGCCGCCCAAGGATGAGACCGGCGACAACGACCCGCCTTATCCATGGTGAACGCCGCCTGTCTTGACGCGGGCGCGGGCTGGGGTCTTGAGTTGCGGGGCCGACTTTGTGGCGCGCGGCTGGGCAGTCAACCACCCGCAAACCAGCTTGCCCGCCGGTTGCCAAAGGCGCGCGTGTTTTTCCAGAGAGCGCTGACGTGCCCGATGTGCTGAACGAGGCTGGGGACGGGATAATAAATCGGTATCCCCTGGTGCAGCGCCCAGCGGCCGATGACCGAGTCGATGCTTGCCAGGCCGTCGGGGGTCGAGCGGTGCCTGAGCACTTCCGAGTCGGCAAGAAACTGTTGAGCCGCCTGGCGGCTGAACACGAAAGCCTGGGCGGACCACACATAGAGTCCTTCGAACCGGTACCATCCCGGCTGGGGTCGGACGTAGGCGCGCGAGCAGAACAGAGTCGCCAGGCCCGGCGGTCCAGGCCATAGGACCCGCTGCAGGTAGTCCCGCGTTTCCGGGAAAGGGGCGAACAGCGCGTCGTCCTGCACAAGCAGGAAGGCCTCCGCATCGGGTTGGCGCATCAGCAGCTCGGCCAGCGCAAGATAGTAGCTTGGCCAGGCGCCCATCCGCGGATCGCGGTGGGTTCGCGGCCACGCCAGGAACCGTTCGGGGATCGAAACCTCGCCGTCGACAAACAGACGCGGCTGGGGAAAGCCAGCGACGGCCATACTCTCGAGGCAGGCTTCCAAAGTCGGCTCCGCCCGCGGCGCCGTGGTAACGCCCACGGCCCAGTTGCGGACCGGCGAGCCGCGCCGCCGCCGCGGCCGCGGGACCAGTTGTTCCAGCCCGGCCGCCTCGGGGTGCGCGGTGGATTGCGGCGGCGACTCCACGAGATCCTCGTCCGACGGGATGTTTTGGACCGCGAGCCGATTGAGCTCGACGGCCCTCTCGCGCGTGCACCCCGGGGCGCCGCCGCGCGTGATGATCGCGGAGGAGAGCTGGTAAAGAAACGAGGCCACAACGGGGTTCAGCTCGTCGGCAGTGGGTGCAAACGACTGGCAGCAAGCCTGGCAGGCATCGAGTTGGACCACGCACAAGGACGCATCTTGCAGGCCCGACAGTTCCTCGAGCAGGCCGCAGTGCGCAGCGGCGGACGCGCCGGGGGCCGTGCACCGCCGGAACGGGCAATGATCGACCTGCCGCGGTTCCATGCAATACTCCTCAGGCAGGCAACGGCGAAATCGCAAGCGGCACGAGACGCTGCTTGAGGATCTCGCGGGCCCGCTGCCATGAATGCTCCCGCTCGATGTACTGCCGCGCCCTTCGACTTGCCTCCTCGATATCCGTCTCGTAGAGGGACTCCAGCACGTGCACGAGATCCCGCGGTTCCATCCGCGGCGACATGATCGGCTGGTCGGTCAGATAGACGATTTCCATGTCGCTGGCCGGTATCGCGGCCAGCGGCTGGTACTCGTTCATGGGAGGCGCATCGGTGGTCACCAGGGGCATGCCGGCCGCCTGGCATTCCAGCAACTGCAAGCCGATTCCCTCCCAATGGGTTGGTTGCACGCAGACGTCGCCGCGGCTATACAAGGCGCGATTCGACTTTGGGGGCCGCAGCACCTCGACGTTGGCCGGCATCTGGGGTATGTCGCTGGCCTGTGAAATCACCGTTATCGGCAAGTGGCCAGCGCGCCAGGCGGCCTCGGCGACCAGCTCGATGCCCTTGCGGGTATACTCGGTCGCCGCCCCGCTTCGACGCCGCGCATGAGGACCGCCCCACCCATTCACGAACAGGAAGCGGCGACAGCGGCGGCGCAGGCAGAAGCGAAAACGCTCCGTAGGCACCGGCCAAGGCACGTAGACGCACTCCCATCCGAAGCCGTAGCGGCGCTTCCAGTCGTTCATGAGCAGCCAGGTATGGCGGGTGGGACAAACCATGAGGTCAACGTACTCGAGCCACTGCGAGGTTGGGCTCGTCCATTCCCAGTTGGGGATGCAGGCCACGTTCACGTCGCGTGCCCATGCCGCCCGCGGCAGCCGCTCGATGGGCGGAGTTTCGGCGAACAAGATCCAGTCGAGCCCGTCGAGCCAGGCTTCGAGTTTCTGGCCGGCAATCCCGGATGCAACCAGATCGAATCGACAGCGCGTGCGTGGGCGGGGCAAGGGCACAAAGTACGGATGAATCGGCGCCAACCAGCGGTCGATGGGCAGGTGCGATTCGATGTCGCGGACCAGGTATCCCAGCCCATTGAGGGTGTTCCAGCCGACCAGCCCGATCCGCCCAAACCGGGGAGTCGGAGGCTTCCACCGGGGTATCTCTTCGACCGAATCGACTGCCTGGGCAAACAACCGTGGCCCGGGCGTCAGACCCCAACGGGCCGATGCGGTGCCGATGTGCTGCACCAACGACGGCGTGTGATAGGCGATGCCCGTTTCGTGTCGCGTGGCCCAACTGCCGACCATCGAATCGTCGTTGTACCGGCGCATCCGCAGCTCGTTGAGGACCATGGGGTCGGCCAGGAATCGGCAGAGAGCATCGGGCCGGAAAAGGAAGGCTTGCCCTCCATGGGTGCGAAGCAGTCCGGGACGGACGACCCGCCAACCGCGCTCGAGGGCGGCGTGGGCGCTGGACGTGAACAGCGATACGACGGCCTGGCCCAGCGGCCACAGTTGGCCGTCGCACCAGCTTTTCAGTCCTTCGGCGGCCAGCACGTCGTCCTGAAAGATGCAATAGCAGCCGGCATGGGGATCGAGGCGATACAGCGTGGCCAGGGAGGAATAGAAGTTGGCGAAAATGCCGAGCCGCCGGGGATGGAGGGCGACCGGCCAGGGGGCTGCCTCTTCGGGGATCAACGAACCGGGCTCGGCGAAGACATGCACCCGGTCGAAGCCGGCTCGGCGCAGGCTGGCCATCGACCGGCCAATCGTGGGCACCGGCCGCGGCGCGGTGAGCAAACCAACCATCCATCGGCGTCCGCCTCGGCCGCCGTCAGCCGCGGTCGCCGGTTGGTTGCCACCGGCGAGCACGGCGGGTCCTTCGGGAGGAAACGAAACATCGGGCAATTCAGACAAAACCACGGCCAGGTGGCTGGCGACCCGCGCCTCCAGTTCGCGGGCCCGCGCGACGGTGCAGGCGGGGTCGCCGCCGCGGCGGATGACCTCCACACTGGCGTTATGAATCAGCGAAGCAACCACCGGATTCAAGGCATTGGCCGGGGCCAGCGCGCGGCAACAGGCTTGGCACGTCGGGTAAGCGACCGTGCTCAACTTCGCATCGTCGATTCCCGTCATGCCGCGGACCAGGCCGCAGACGGCCAGCCCGTCACCGCCCGGCAGCACTTGCCGGTAGCCGCATTGTTCAGGAGAGAGGTTCACTGTTCCCCCGTGCTCATGGGGACGGCCTCCTTGATCAGGGTCTGGTTTTCATAAGCTCCGTTGAGGCTGGGGGGCACCGGCTCGTATCCGGGGCGGCTGAGATCCTCGTGCAGTTCCCAGCGGCCCGATCGGTAGACGTAGATGCCGTAGCCCGCGGGGGACGACGACACGCCGCCGGGCCTCACGGAGGATCCGTGCACGATTACGGTGGTTACGATCAACCCTCGCTTCCTGATGGCCTTGATATCCAAGGCCATCGCGAGAACGGCAACGGTGGAAGCAACCGCTGCCACGGCGGCGACGATCTGAACGGCGTGGTCCATGCTCAATCTCCTTGATGATTCGGCGTGACGGCGATCTGGCCTTCGGGACATCTCGCCCACACGCCGGAAGTGTCTTGCTCGGTACCCGCAACCTGAACCGCGAGGGTTCATTCGAGATCGATGGTCATCGCGACTCGCAAGCCGCTGATGCTATACTCGCCGTCGGCGGCCTGCCACGTGGGCATTGCTGAACGCAGGAACCTTGGGGTCGAACGATACGAGCCTCCACGAAGCTGCGCCTCCCAGCCGGGACCTGCGCCATGGCACCACTCGCCCACGTTGCCATAGACGTCGAACAGGCCAAACGGGTTGGGTTTCCGCAGGCCGACCGGCCAGGTATGTTCGTCCGAGTTGGCTGAATTCCAGGCAAACTGGTCGAGCAGCTCGGGCGCGTCGCCGTAGAACCGGCTGGTGATGGTTGCGGCGCGCGCCGCGTATTCCCATTCCGCGGCGGTGGGCAAACGGTAACCGGGGCGCGTGTACCAGTCATCGGGCAGGCTCATGGACGGACCAATGTCGGCCAAGGGGGGATAGCAGCACGAATCCTCGGCCAACCCCTCCTGCTCGCTCAACCACCGGCAATAGCGGACCGCTTCATACCAGGAGACGCGGTTGATCGGGCAGGTGCGGTCGGAATTCGCCTCGGCGGCCGGCAGCCGGCTGGGATTGAATCGCGCGAATTGTTCGACGCTCACTTCATGGGCGCTGATGGCATACGTGACGCCGATCGTTTCCTCGTGCTGGACTTCGTTGACGTCTCTTCCGGTTTCGTGCTCGGGCGAACCCATGGTGAACGTGACTGGCCCGGGAACGACAAGCATGGTCATCCCCTGGGTATTGATGAACCAGTTCCGGCCTTTCGGCCGAAAAGGCCCCGCGAGGCTGGTGCGGACCGTGCGGACGGCGTCGGCATCCCCCCAGCGCACCAGCAGCCATTCGGCGGCCGCGTGTACGGCGGCGTCGGGATCGTCTTCGAACAGTTCCTTGGTCCATGCAACGACCTCGCCGCGTTCGTCCTGGGCGAGATCCGGGCGATAACCTTCCAGCGCCACCAGCAAAGCCTGCCGCACGCCGGGGTCGTCCTCCTCCTCCAGGCGCTCGCGAACCTGGCGCCACGAAAGGCCGCTCTTGCGGATGCGATCGATGAGGGTCGTGCGAAGGCGGGGATCGCCGTGCCAACGCAGCCGAGGCCAGAAAAGCCGGCTGGCACCCATCCGCAACAGGGTTTCGGCCGCCGAGGCCTGTCGTTCGAGCAGATGCTGATTGCCGTCTTGGGCGGTCAAAGGCACCGGCCGCTTCAACTCAGCCACGAACTTCGGCCGCAGTTCTGCCAGACGAGTCTTTGTAATCGGCAACAGGATCGTGTATTGGCTTGCGTCCGCCTCCAGCACAAGATCCGACAGGAGTTGACCGTTGAGGAAGTCCTCGTGGTCCATGGCGAAGTTGGCGATGATGCTGGCCGCCAGGACGCGTTCCTTGGAACCGGTTGCCGTCTGGTGGAACGCGTCGATCAGGGGTCGCCGCAAGCGATTTCGCACGGGCCGCAAATCCTCGATCCACGGATGGACGAGCAGCGGGTCTTGGCTGACCACGGCCTGGACCACGCGGTCGGCCACCTCGTTCCAGCCGGGGCTGGATGGATCGTAGTGGGCCAGCACGGCGGCGGCTCTGAGCGTCTTGTCGCGCGGCAATGGCCTTGATCTCAGCTCGGCCCAAAGACGAGCGGCAACGCGTTGATCCCATCGGCGCAGCTCGGCCTTCAGCACGCGGTGTGTGGCAGCGTCGGCTTCGAGCAGCCGCTCGGTAAGGAACTCCAGGCTGTTGTCGTCGAATCGTGCCAGGGCGAGGTGCGCCCGCGTGCGCTCGTCGATCGATCGGTGCGGGTCGCGTGCCAGGGCGGCAACGTGGGCCTGCCACAGCGGGCGGTGAAGCTCCATGGCATCGATCAACTCCGGCACGGCGGCATACTCGCTGGTTCGCAGGCCTTCGACGAGCAGTGCGACGCGCTGGAGCCGCGCGCTGCGGTGCGCGGCGTGCCATAGCCCGATGCCCACGATCGCCAGGGCAAACAGGATGCCGGCCAGCGAGCCGGCTCGCAGCAGGTGGCGCCGTTTGGCAGCGCGCATCATGCGTCGTTGCGGTTCGCTCCATCTTCGTTTTTCGATGAGCAGCCGGATCGCGGCCCATTCCAGCAAAGTCGGCAGTTGCTTGGTTTCGGGAAGCCCGTTCCAGAGCATCGAGCGCTCGGTGAGCCGGATTTCCGCCCGGCCGCGGTGCGTTTCCTTTTGCTTCCTCCACAGCCATTCGCGCAGGGCGGGAACCAGGAAGTCGTGAGTCAACTGATAATGGGGGGGCGGCTGGCTCTGGGCGGCCTGGTGAACTCCAGGCGGAGCGAGCGGCGCTTGGGCGGGCGTGATCAGCCGAAGCTCGCTGTCGAGCACGTGGACCAGATCGGCGAACTCGTTCTCGTCGTCCGCATAGGGCGAGGCATGCAGGAGCTCGTCATACGATTTCATGTGTCCCTTGATGTCCAGGCCGACTTCGGGCATGAGTTCGCGCAGCAAGTCCTGGGCGGCCCGCGCATGGCAGCGATGCGCCGGGTTGGCCCCGCGCGAGCCGAAAGTTTCCTCAAGGAAGGCGACGCCGACGCCGGCTGTACCGCCGGCTTTCGCCAAGGTTTCCGGCACCCAGCGCTTGGCCTTGACCATGTCGGCAAACAGGGCGAGCCGCACGCAGATCACGCGGTCGTCTTCGGCCAGGGCTTGCACCGACTGCTCCACAAACCGTTGCTGGTCCGCGGTAAGGCGAGCGGCATCGTCCGGCAAGGCGCCATAGGCCTGGCCGAAGAGTGTGAGCACCTTGGCCGCGTGCCGTTCGTCGAAGCGATCGACCGCCGCGACATTGTGTCCCTGGACCAATTTGACGTCCAAGGCGTGCAGAAAGCGGGTTGCCGCCATCCAGAAATCGTCGCGAATCGTGATCAACGACTGAACGCGCCCTCCGTCGCAATGCCGCAGCGCCGCCACCAGCGGCGAATCATCATCGGGCCCGGCTGCATGCAGGTATTGCTCGAACTGATCCAAGACGAGCAGCAGTTTCTGACCCCGGGGCAGCCACTCCCCCTCGCGGATGCCGGCGATCAAATCGGGTAGATCGGCCGCGCCGGCGGCCGGGAGTTTCTTGCGTATTTCGTTGGCCAGGCGGACGGCCATGTCCCTGGCAGTCGCCTCCACGTAAACCCGCAGCACCGCGGGATTCAGCCGCGGCAACAGGCCCGCCTTGACGAACGACGATTTCCCGCTGCCGCTGGGGCCGTAGATCAACCCGACCGGGAACGTGCGATCGGGATCCACGGGTTCGATCCGCGCCTTCCAGAAACGAATCGAGTCGGGGAGGCCGTCGCGGTCCTTCGGGCCCGGCAACAGCTCGATGAAAAAGTCGGCGTCGTCCCCGTCGAACGCGCGCAGGCCCTTGGGCAGGATTTTGACCGGCGGCTCCGAACGCACGGCGTCGCCCACGGCCTGGCAGTTCAGCCAGTGCCGCAGCTCCTCCGCCAGGTCCGTGGCCGAGGGGTAGCGATCGGCCACGTGCGGGGCAAGGCAACGCAGGCAGATGCGTTCCAGTTGTGCGGACAGATCGGGTTCGATTTGCCGCGGCGGAACGATGACCGCCGCGAGAATCGCCTCATAAAGTTCCTCCCGGTTCCGACCGGAAAAAGGAGGCCGCCCCACCAACATCTCGTACAAGATGACACCGAGACTCCAGATGTCGGCGCGACCGTCGAGGCGATGCATCTCGCCGCGGACTTGTTCCGGCGCCATGTACCTGGGGGTTCCCGCCCGCACACCTTTGCGCCCCTGCTGCCGGCTTTCGTGAAGAGCCAGGCCGAAGTCCGCCACGAAGGCGCGGCCAGCGGCGTCCAACAGGATGTTTTGGGGTTTCAAGTCGCAATGAAACAGTCCCTGCTGGTGAGCATGCGAAATCGCCTCCGCAATTTCGGCCACAAGGCGTGCCGAGCGGGCTGGAGAAAACCTGTCGCGACCGAGCGCCGTGAATAGATCGCACCCATCGATGTAGTCCTGGACGATGTACAGCCCGTGGTTGTCGAGGTCGACGTCATAGACGGCCACAATGCCGGGGTGCCGGAGCCGCATGGCATGGCGGGCTTCGTTGAGAAAGTTTTCCAGGTCGGCATCCGAGCGGAATCGGTCCTGGCGCGCGAGCTTGACGGCAACGTCCTTCTCGAGATGCGGATGCCATGCCAGGTACACGATGCCGAACGATCCCTGCCCCACCTGGCGCTTGACGGCGTACTTGCCGATGCTTTTCGGAAGCGCGTGCTGCTCGTCGACGGGATCGTCCACCGAAAAGGACTGGTCGATCGTGTCGGCCAGGTGTCTGGTCGCGCCGGCTTCGCTCAAGCCATGCGTCGGACCCAACCTGGACTCGTCATGGCAATCATTCATCAGAAAGCCGCCTTACGCCGAGAACCGGCAGGGTTGCATGGGCCCCCCGTGGGTCGCACCCGTGACGAGGATCATACACCATCCGGCCAGCACCTACAAATTTCCCCGGCCCGCCGTCCGGTGCGCGGAGGCCGCCATGGTACCCGGCGCGTCGGCGCCGAACCTGGATTGATCCGGCGGGGTTGTGTAGCATGGAAGCCAATCTGCCGCCGGTTTCCAGCCGCTTGCTCAAACAGACCCCCATTTTTTCCTGGAGAGGATAAGGCTCATGATCGATCGCCCCGGCTTGTGGAGTTGGTCCTCGGTGCTGCTGCTGGCTCTCTCGACAGGGGTCGGAGCCCAGGAGTGGACCCGGTTTCGGGGCCCCAACGGCACCGGGCTGAGTGACGCCACCACGATCCCCACGCGCTGGACCGAAAAGGACTTCAACTGGAAGGTCGAGCTGCCGGGCGTCGGCCACTCTTCGCCCGTGCTGTGGGGCGATCGGATCTTCCTGACCAGCGCCTTCGAGGACACCGCCACCCGGATCGTGCTCTGCCTCGATGCGGCCGACGGCAAGATCCTCTGGCAGCGGCAGTTCCGGTTCACGCTGCACGGCAAGCACAAGTTCAACAGCTTCGCCAGCAGCACGCCGGCGGTCGACGAAGAACGCGTCTACCTGACCTGGTCGGCGCCGGAAGAATACACGCTGTTGGCCCTGGACCATGAGGGCAACGACGTCTGGTATGCCGACCTGGGCCCCTTCGTGGGCGACCATAGCGGCGGCACGTCGCCCATGGTTTATGAAGATCTTGTGGTGCTGGGCGGAGACCAGGGGTTGAGCAACGGTCCCCCGGATGCCGATAGCTTTCTGGTCGCGGTCGATCGCCGCACGGGCCAGCGGCGCTGGCAGACCGGGCGGCGCACCGAGAACGCGGCCTACTCCACCCCCTGCGTCTATCAACCCGACGGCCAGCCGGCGCAGTTGATCTTCAACAGCGGCGCTCACGGCATCTCGGGCATCGACCCGCGTACAGGCGAGACCATGTGGGAGCTCGACGTGCTCGATAAGCGAAGCGTCAGCTCGCCCATCGTGACCGCGGGACTGGTTTTCGGCACTACGGGATCTGGGGGCGGCGGCCACTACCTGGCCGCCGTGCGGCCTCCTGCGCCCGGCAGCGACGGCAAGCCGGAATTGGTCTATGGCGTGCCCGATCTGGCGCCGTACGTGCCCACGCTGATAGCCAAGGACGGGCTGGTCTTCCTGTGGCACGACAAAGGGAAGGTGACCTGCCTGCGGGCCGCCACGGGGGATGAGTTGTGGAGCGAGCGGGTGGGCGGGAATTTTTCCGGTTCGCCGGTGATCGCGGGCGACCGGCTGTACGCGATTGCCGAGAACGGCACCGTGGTCGTGCTGGCCGCGGGGGAAAAGTTCGAGCTGCTGGGGCGCAACCCGCTGGGCGAAGACAGCCGCAGCACGCCCGCGGTGGCCGGCGGGAGGATGTATCTGCGGACTTTGTCGCACCTGATTAGCGTGGGCGGCAAATAACGCCCGAGATGGACGCGGGCGCAGCAACGCCGTGCGGCCGCTTCGGCGGACCAGACACAGCAGGCTGGAGTCCCGCGCCACGTTTATGAACAAGCCGAACTGGGCCTTCTGGATCGACGTCGGCGGCACATTCACCGACTGCATCGCCCGGCGGCCTGATGGCACGTTGATCCGGCACAAGCTGCTGTCCAGCGGCGTCGTGAAAGGCGCCGCGGCGGCCGGATCGGGCCGCGCGCGGATCGTTGATCCGGCGCGCCAGGCGGACCCCGAACAGTTTTGGGAAGGCTGCGAGCTGAGGCTGCTCGACGGCAACGGACGGCTGCTGGCCCGTGCGCGAGTCGCCGCATTTGATCGTGCGTCGGGGCTGCTGGAGCTGTCAGAGCCCCTTGCTACCGCACCGCGGCCGGGCCAGGCGTACGAACTTGCACCCGGCGAAGAGGCGCCGCTGGTGGCGATCCGGTACCTGCTGGGGCTCCGGCTGGCCGATCCGCTGCCTCCCGCCAGCGTGAGGCTGGGCACCACCCGCGGCACGAACGCATTGATCACCCGCCGGGGCGCACGCACGGCGCTGGTCACCACCCGCGGCTTCGGAGACATCCTGCACATCGGCTATCAGAACCGGCCGCGGCTGTTTGAACTCGACATCCGCAAGCCGGAACCGCTGTTCGCCGCCGCGGTCGAGATCGACGAGCGGGTGACGGCCAGCGGCGAGGTGCTGGCCGCTCCCGACGCCGAAACGGTCGGGCGGCAATTGTCGGAGTTGAGATCGCGTGGCATCGAGTCGCTGGCCATCTGCCTGCTGCACGCCTCGGAGCATCCGGGGCACGAGCAGTTGGTGGCCCGCGTGGCGCGCGAGATCGGTTTCGAGGAAGTCAGCGAAAGCCATCGCGTGGCGCCGCTGGTGAAGATCGTCTCGCGCGGCGACACGACCGTGATGGACGCCTACTTGAATCCGGTGCTGCGGGCCTACGTCGATACACTGCGCGGGGCCCTGGCAGGGAGCGAGCTGCGGATCATGACATCCGCCGGCGGCCTCGTTTCGGCCTCGAACTTCGTGGGAAAGGACAGCATTCTCTCCGGGCCGGCGGGGGGCGTGGTGGGGTTCTCGCAAGCCGCCCGGGCGGCGGGGTTCGAACGGGCCATCGGCTTCGACATGGGTGGCACCAGCACCGACGTGGCCCGCTTCGACGGGCGCCATGAGCTGGAGTACGAGACCGAGAAGTCGGGCGTGCGGATCGTGGCGCCGATGCTGGCGATCGAGACGGTGGCCGCGGGCGGCGGCAGCATCTGCACATTCGACGGGGTGAAGCTGGTCGTGGGTCCCGACAGCGCCGGAGCGGAGCCCGGCCCCGCCTGCTATGGTCGAGGCGGCCCGCTGGCCGTCACGGATCTGAATTTTTACCTGGGCAAGATTCTGGCCCGGCACTTTCCCTTTCCGCTCGATCGCCGGGCCGTGGAGAGCCGGCTGGCGGCGTTGGCGGACCAGGTTGAGCAGGCCGGCTCGACGCGGTATTCACCGGACGAGCTGTGCGAGGGGCTGTTGCGGGTGGCCAACGCCAGCATGGTGCGGGCGATCCGGTCGATATCGGTCGCCAAGGGTTGCGATCCGCGGGACTACGTGCTGGTGGCGTTCGGCGGAGCGGCGCCACAGCATGCCTGCGCCGTGGCAGCCGAATTGGGGATGAGGCAAGTGCTGATCCATCCCGATGCCAGCATCCTCAGTGCGTATGGCATCGGGCTGGCCGACGTCACGCGGCATGGCGTGGCCGGCATCTACCGGGCTTACGATCCCGCGGGACTGGTCCACGTGCGACAGGTGCTGGACGAGCTGTCGGCCAAGGCGCGGGCCGAGGTGATCGCCGAGGGCGTGCCGGCGGAGCGGGTGGAAGTGCGCGAACACCTGGACCTGCGCTACCGGGGCCTGGATGCGTGGCTCTCGATCGCGGCGCCTGCCTCGGGCGACTATTGTGAAGCCTACGAAGCGGAGCACGAAAAACTGTACGGCTACCGGCACGCCGGGCGTCCGCTGGAGATCGTGGCGGCACGGGTCGAGGCGATCGGCCGCACCGAGCGCTATGATCGACCGGCTCGCCCGGTTCGGCCCCGCGCGTTGCCGGCGAGCCGGGCGACAAGCGTTTATTTTGGAGGGGAGGTTCAGCAGGCCGGTTTGTTCGACCGCGCGGAGCTGGCGCCGGGCGACCGGATTTCCGGGCCGGCGGTCGTGTACGAGCCGCTCTCGACGACCATCGTCGATCCCGGTTGGGAGGCGGAGGTCCTGGCTCGCGGCGAGCTGCTGCTGGGGCAAGCCGTTGATGCGCCGGCCCGCCATGCGGCGCTGCCCGAACAGGCTGCACCCGGCCAGGCCGACCCCGCCTTGCTCGAAATATTCAACCACCAGTTCGCCGGGATCGCGGAACAGATGGGCATCACGCTGCGCAACACGGCCGGCAGCGTGAACGTGAAGGAGCGGCTGGACTTCAGTTGCGCCGTATTCACCGCCCAGGGCGAGCTGGTGGTCAACGCGCCGCACATTCCGGTACACCTGGGCGCGATGGGAGAGACGGTGCGGCGGCTGTTGGCCGACAACCCCGACCTGGCCCCGGGCGACGTGCTGGTGACCAACGATCCGTTCCGCGGCGGCTCGCACCTGCCCGACGTGACCGTGGTGACGCCCGTCCACGACAGCGGCACAGGCCGGCTGTTGTTCTTCACGGCCAGCCGAGCCCACCATGCCGAGATCGGCGGAATCTCGCCGGGGTCGATGCCTCCCTTCTCGCGCAGCCTGGCCGAAGAGGGCGTGCTCATCCGCAACTTCAAGCTGGTGGCGGCCGGGCAGTCGCGGATCGACGAGCTGGCCACGCTGCTGGCCTCGGGGCCGTACCCGAGCCGGGCGGTGGCCGACAACCTGGCCGACATCACCGCCCAGGTGGCCGCCAACCGCCAGGGCGCCCGCGACCTGTCGCGGCTGATCGAGCGCTATGGCCTGCCGCTGGTCGAATCTTACATGCAGCACATCCAGTGGGCGGCCGAGCGGAAGACGCAGGGCGCGCTGGCCCGGCTGCCTCGCGGCCGGTACCACTTTGTGGACCACCTGGACGACGGCTCGCCGATCGCCGTTGCGTTGACCAGCGACGGCCGGTCGGCGACGTTCGACTTCACCGGCACCGGCCCCGTGCTGCCCGGCAACCTGAACGCCAACCGGGCGATCGTTACGGCGGCGGTGATCTATGTGCTGCGGTTGTTGATCGACGAAGACATCCCGCTCAACCAGGGGATGCTGGCGCCGGTCCGGTTCGTGCTGCCCGAGTGCCTGCTGAATCCCCCCGAGGGGGCCACGGCGGCCGAGTGCGCCGCCGTGGTCGGCGGCAACGTCGAGACATCGCAGCGGGTGGTCGACGCGCTGCTGGGGGCACTGGGCGTAGCGGCCGCCAGCCAGGGTACGATGAACAACCTGGTCTTCGGCGACCGGCACTTCGGCTACTACGAGACGATTTGCGGCGGCGCCGGAGCGACGCCGGCCGCCGATGGCGCGAGCGCCGTCCACACCCACATGACCAACACCCGCTTGACGGACCCTGAAGTGCTGGAGCGCCGCTACCCGGTGCGGGTTCACGAGTTTTCGATCCGGCGTGGCTCGGGCGGGGCGGGCGCCCGGCGAGGCGGCGACGGCGTGGTGCGACGGCTGGAGTTTCTGCGGCCGTTGGAAGTTTCGATCCTCAGTTCCCGCCGCGGGGCCTATCCGCCTTACGGCGCCGCGGGCGGACAGCCCGGCGCCTTGGGTCGCAATACGCTGACGCGGGCCGATGGATCTGTGCAGATTCTGCCCGGCTCGGCCCAGTTCGTGGCCCAAGGGGGCGACGTGCTGACCGTGGAGACTCCCGGCGGCGGGGGGTACGGTCGCTGGCCGGACCCTGTGCAGCCGGCCGGCAGGGCCGATACAATGGGTTAGCCGCCCCGGCCCGGGTGGAGTGCCTGGGAAGCGTGGCCGGCCGGTTCCGAGAGACGTTGCTGGATGGCATGGACTCTGTTGATCATGGTGGCGATGGTGGCGTTCAACGCCCTGTTTGCCGCCTATGAGATCGCCTTGGCGAGTGTTTCGGCCGCCCGTCTGAAGGCCCAGGCCGACGCAAATCGGCCCGGCGCCAAGGCCGCCCTCTACATGAAAATGAACATGGAGGCCAGCCTGGCCGCGGTTCAATTGGGGATCACGCTGGTGGGGGCCATCGCCGCGGCTACGGGGGGAGCCGGTGCCGAGGCGACAATCGGCCCGTATTTCGCGGCCTCGCTGGGCCTATCCGAGTGGTCGGCCGACTTGCTGGCCCTGGCGGTGGTGGTGATTCCCCTGAGTGCCGTCACGATTGTGGCGGGGGAGCTGATCCCCAAGGTATTTGCCTTGAAGAACAAGGAGTGGGTTTCGCTCAAGCTTTCGCCATCCATGCGGGTCTTGACCTCGGTGGTGTACCCCGCGGTCTGGGTGCTGGAGGGGCTGGTCAAGTCGATGCTGTCGTGGGGCGAGCGCCGCTGGCAGCCCAAGGTCGACGGCCGATCGGAGGTGACGGAGATCGAAGAACTGCGGGCGGTGGTGGCCCTGGCACGGACCTCGCGCCTGATCGGCGGACAGGAAGAGCGGATCATCATGGGCGCGGCACGGCTCTCCAGCCGCTCGATTGCCGAGATCATGATTCCGGTGGATGAGATCGTCACGCTCGATTTGGCTCACACCATGGCCGAGAGCCTGGTGCTGGCCCATGCCGACATGCACACGCGGTTTCCCGTCTGCCGGCAGGCAGGCGACCCGCAGACGATCTGCGGCTACGTGAACTTCAAGGACATTGTCTCCGAATTGCGGCTCAGTCCGGACCAGCCATCGCTGCGGGGGATCATGCGGTCGATGCCCGACCTGTCGGCGGACCTCTCGATCGCGGCCAGCCTGCAGCGGATGATTCGCGAGCACGTTCACATCTCCCTGGTCCGCGACGACCAGTCGCGGATCGTCGGCATGGTGACGCTGGAAGACATCCTCGAAGAGCTGGTGGGCGACATCCTCGATGAGTACGATCGCTCGCCCAGCCATATTTCGGAAGGCGGGGCCGGCTGGGTGATGGGAGGCGGCGTGAACATCGACCGGCTGGAGCAGGCCACGGGCGTGCGGATCGACCGCGGCTCGCTGGCGAGCGATTGCCGCACGCTGAACGACTGGATTGTCCAGCATCTTCAGCGGCCGCCGCGGGGCGGCGACGTGGTCAAGGCATCTGGGCTGCGGGTGCTGGTCCGCAAGATCCGCCGCCAGCGGGTGCTCGAAGCGCAGGTCAGCCGCGACGAATCGCCCGGGCCGCCGGCGATCCGTCACGAACCGGCAAGGGCAAGCGAAGCCGCCCGGTACATGTAACAGCCGGTCTTGCCCGGCTTTTTCGTAGAACGGAACTTCGTCCCGTCTGCACTTGCTGGTCGCCTCCACGAGGTCCGTCGCCGGAACCGTAAGGATATTGGCTTGAAACTGGAAGTCGAACAGAAGTTTGCCGTGCCCGACCTGGGCCAACTCCAGACCCGCCTATTGGAGCTGGGGGCCAAGGCCGGCGAGCCGCAACTCCAGGTCGACCAGTATTTTGCCCATCCCTCGCGCGACTTTGCCCAGACCGACGAGGCCCTTCGAATCCGCCGCATCGGCCAGGGCAACTTCGTCACGTACAAGGGACCCAAGATCGACGCCACGACCAAAACCCGCCGCGAGCTGGAGTTGCCGCTGGCCGACGGCAGCCAGGCCGCCGGCGACTTTGGGCAATTGCTGGTGGCGCTGGGCTTCCGCCCGGTGGCCGTGGTATCGAAGCAGCGGCAGCCGATGGCCCTGGAGTGGCAGGGGCTCGAAGTCGCGGTCGCGCTGGACCAGGTAGAGAACCTGGGCACGTTTATTGAGCTGGAACTGGAGTCGGACGAATCGCAGTTGCCCGCCGCCCGGCAGGCTCTGGCGTCGTTGGCCGCCCAGCTTGGTTTAACCAGCGGCGAGCGCCGCAGCTACCTGGAGTTGCTGCTGGGGCCGTAGAACGGAATTTACTCCGTTGCTCCAGTCCAGTAACGTTTGCTACGAGACGGCAAACGGAATAAATTCCGTTCTACTTGCGGGAGCGTGCGGCGGCGGCCTCGGCGGGGTCAACGCGTCGATCGCCGTCGGTGTCGAGCTTGTCGGGGAGCTTGCCGCCGCGGTTTGGCGCGGCGCCTGCCTGGCCCTTTTTTGCGTTTTTCATGGCGGCGTTGGCGGCCTGGATCTCGGGCCCGTCGAGCCGGCCGTTGCGGTTGCGATCGAACCTGGCCAGCAGCTTGGCCTGGCTGGTTCCGCGGGCAGGCGGGCTGATCGAACCGGCGGCGTTAGCTGCCGGCGGGGGAATTGGCACCGCCTGCGCGGGGGCCTGTTTCGCCTGCTTCTTGCGATCCTTGCGCTGCTTTGCGCGCTCGGAAGCCGCAGCCTTGCGCTCGTCGGGATCGAGGCGGCCATTGCCGTTGGCGTCGAACCTGGCGAGCAGGTCGGCTTTGGCTGCGGCCTTCTTCTGGGCGGCTGTTTCTTTGGGCTCCGCTGCTTTGAGCGTGGCCACGAGGGCCAACAGCACTGCAAGCGACCACCATGCACGGATCGACAACCTGCTCATCAGCTCACCTTGTGCTACAACAGGATCCCACTGGCCCGCAACTCTCAAGCGTACTCACTCACCAAGGTGATTTCCGCAAAAAAAACGGGCTTTGCGGCTTATTTTCCAGCAGGGCGGGCGTTGTTCCGTGTGCCGGGAAAACCATCCAGGGCAGACTTGGAGAAACGGAATGAGGAGAAACGGAATGGAGCCTGAGGGGTCCTTTGCCATCACGCCGGGTGTAATGCAAGCTTCCTCACGCTCCAGCGTGAGGGCTACTTTGTGCGTGAGGGGCTACTTAACGCACGCGGCAGCGGAAGCGGACGATGCCGCCTTGGCCGGGCTCGATCGGCTCGGTGATCTCCCACCGCAGCCCCAGCGATTCGGCCTCGTTCGACGTGCTGCTGAACTCGGCAGCCACGCTCGATTGGGCACTGTCGGCCACGTACTCCAAGCGGGTCGTGAGATTGTCCACCAGCACGATGTTGCCCAGCGGCTGATCGCCTACGTTGTCGAAGCGCAGCGTGAAGTCGATGGTGTCGCCCGGTTGGGCAAGCTGCGTCGATGCCACCTTGATCAGACGCAGCTTAGGCGAGTCGCGCAGGTCCTTGACGCTGTAGACCGCCTCGGCTCGTTGATCGCCCGTAATCTCGCCGGCGGCCTGCCGATCGAGGATCACGTGAACCGCCTGGTCGTGAGTCCAGACGATGGCCGCCTGGATGCCGATCGCCAGCCGGGCCTTTTCCGCCTGGTCGACCAGGCCATGGCGGATTATCGCCAGGTCCTCGAACGGCAGGAACGAGTCCTGGAACCCGCGCGAAGTCAACACGCTGGAAATTGCCCCGCCTTGCTGCCGGGTCTCGTAGGCGCCGGCCATGGTAGCGGCCACGTCGCCGCGGGGCTGCAGCCGCTGCAGGCTGCTCACGGGGCCCTGGGCGTCGTCGTGGCGGGCCGGGCTGACGGGCAGCACCAGGCCGCCGGGTTGCGCGGCCTGCCCGGTCTGGATCACGCTGCTCACCAGGCGGACCGAGGCGAAGCGCGGCGCATAGATGTGCACGCGGTTCGAGGGCTCGACCAGCGTGCGTCCATCCAGGCTGTCGTAATGAGCGACGGTGTCCTCCAGGTCGAGCCCGTGGACTTCCCACTCGGGCGAGACGGCCACCGGGCGGCCGGCATCGCCGCCATCCCGCAAGTACTCGTCGCGCGGCCAGGGCGTTTCCAAACCGGGCGGCGACCACGGGCCTTGCACGTGGTAGGGCAGGGGAGGGCCCCACGCGGCCGCCGGGGGCTCGTAGGCGGGCATGCCGGTCCAGGCCTGCGGAGGCAGTCCGCCGGGGCCCACGGGCGGGCCGTGATCGGCCGCCTGGCGCGAGTGCCAGCGGCAGGAACAAAGGGCCAGCGTGCCCAGCGCAATCACCACCAAACGCCACCAGGGGGGCGGGCCATCGGACGCAACAGGCCGCTCGAGATGCGTCATCGCGTGGCGCGCCCCCGCGTCAGCGTCAGGCGGGCGCCGCCGGGTGTCAGCCCCTCGCGGAAGAATTCGAGCGGCTGCTCCTCCCCCGGCTCCGCAGGTCGATCCTCGCTCTCGATCCAAGGCCGAAACAGCGTAAAGGGAGGGCATCCGCCGAGGAACTGCATGTCCGGCAGCTCGCTATCGACCGGCAGGCGGCCTCCCATCCTGAGGATGGCCAGCGGCCGCCCCCACTGATCGGCTTCGAGCAGCGGGTTGGCGCCCGGGCCGGCGTCATACCAGGGGCGTCCGGCCGGCCCCTCGCGGACGGGCAATGCCAGCTCGGGATCTTCGAGGTAGATGACGCGTGTGACAAACTTGCCTTCCATGGCCAGCCGCAGGTCGTCGGGGTTCAGCTCGACCGGGATGGGGAAGCGCCGCTCCTGGCCGGCCGGTGTATAGAGCCGGTCAATCACCTCGATCGTGGGAAAGACTTCCTGCCCTTCGTTGAAGGGGATGTTCGAAACGCGCAGCCGATACACCGGGGCGATCAACAGCCCCACGTTGAGCGGCGTGGCGTAGGGCTCGCTGAAAGTGCCCTCAAGGGCCAGCGAGACTTTCACGCCCGCCGGAGCCTGGATCTCGACCGGCTGAAAATAGCCCGGCAATGGCCCGCCCCGCTGGAGTCGCAGGCTGCCAATCGCTCCCGGAGGGGCAAGGGCCTGGTGCTGATAGTGGACTTCCGGAGCCTGCGCCGCCGCCGGCGAGGCCAGGACCGCCAACACCAGCAGTGCACTTGCCCATAGTATCAGGCACACTGGGTGTGCCGTCCGCGCGACGCGCGCCCCGTCGCATCGGCAACGGGGCGCACAGCGGGGCGGTCGGGCCATTGTCATGGGCTGTGTCATTGAGCATCGACGCGCTTGGCCAGTCAGCTTCGATCCCGTCCGACGCGGTTACTCGCAGTTGCCGTCGACACAGTCGGCCGCGGCCATGGGGCCGTGCGCGGCGTCGGTGTGCACCGATCGCTTCTTGGACCAGAATGGCTGGCGGAACCAGAGCCACGGCGCCCGGGCCCGCTCATGAATGAAGGCCCTCTGCGGCGGCTTCGGATAGTGGAATCCCGGCGACTGGCGCACGTGAATGCCGACCTTTTCCACCGGCCCTGGGATGCGGTGGATCGTGTGGTTGCGGATCGTGTGCTTCTGCAACCCGGCCGGGATGCCCAACGGGACGTGCGGCGGGCCGGGCAGCCCGATCGGCGTGCCGGTGATCGGCATCCCATACTGGGGAGCGGTCACGCCGGCCATCATGTCGGGGGCGGTGCCGGGCGCGCAATAACCAGCGGGGATCATGCGGCCACTCATCCCGTACTCGCCGCCGTATCCGCCGCTCATCCCGTACTCGCCACCATATCCGGCGCCCATCAGTTCCTCTTCGCCGCCCGACTGCAAGTCCTTGTTGCCGACGCGAACGATCGCCAGGATCGCGCCACGGCGATCGGCCTCGACAATCGGATCGACGCCCGGATCGAGCCGCGTGCTGACCAGCGTTTCGACGCCGGCGGCCACGGCCAGTTCCTGGTACTCGGGATCAGGCAGGTAGATCACCTTGGTCACGAAGTTGCCGGTCAGCACCTGGTCGAAGTCTTCTTCGGTGAACTGCACGGGAATGGCGTTGTGCGCCAGGTAAGCGTCGGTGCGCGGCAGCGAGGGGCCGATCTCCAGCGTCGGATACAGCTCGATGCCTTCACGGCCGGGGATGTTCGTCAGCTTGAGCCGGTAGATCGCGCCTTGGGGGAAGTTATTCCGGCCGGGAACGATCAGCGGCTCCGAGTCGAACATGCCCGGCATGCTGACGTCCCACGCCACCATCATCCCGTCAGGCCCGGCGAACACCACCTGCGACGCCGCGGCCGGAAAGGGCGGCATTCCGCTGGGGTTGCCCAGCATCATCACGCCGGGTCCAGGCCCATCGACGCCCGGTCCGGGGTGCATGATCCGCTCGGCGGGGGGCAAGTTATTGGTGAAAGGCAGTTTGCAGCCGACGGCAGCCGCAAAGACGCTCAGCAGGGCCAATTGGTACTTCATCGATTCCCCCTGGATGATCGCCCAGGCCGGCCAGGCGATGGCCTCGGCTGGTCTCGTGGCTGTTTGGTGATCCATGGGCCGCGTCGGGCGGCCGCTCTGCCGACACATTGGCGTGGCCCCACCGCCGGCACGCCCCTATAATCCGCCCCGAATGACCCCAGCCGACCGGCATGTCGTTCCTCTTCGCCGGTCAACTGCATCCGTAACGGCCGCCTGGACGGTGAGCCTCTGTAGTAATTGGTCGGTCTGGCAGATCGGGATTCTTTGACAAATCCGGCAGAACCCTAAGATGACGAACAGGTTTCCAGCCTTGCCATGGACCTGCTTGGGGATTGGGCTGTTGGGGGTTATGGCGGCCGCGCATGGGCAGCTCTCGCCTGGACTGCTCACCGCCATCGGGGGTTCCAGACCCGCCGGCGCGCCGAGCGGACCAGATTCCGAGCAACCCGGCCGGCAGTCCAACGCCCGGGCCGAGCAACTGCTGGCGGAGGCCCGCGCCCGTCTCGCCGCGCACCGCTCGATCACGGCCGCCATCCGGCAGCAAGTGAATCTGTATCGCCAGCAACTGGTGGGCAGCGGCACGTACCTGCAAGCGGCCAGCGAAACACCCCGCCTGCGGTTCGAACTCACGTTGCGCGTGGACGACCAGGTGGCCAGTTTTCAGCAAGTGTGCGACGGACAGTATCTATGGATCCGCCGGCAAACGCAGTTGCACGGACCGCCGGATTTGGGCCGGGTCGATCTGGCCCGCGTGCTGTCAGCCGTCGAGGCCCCAGACGGCGCCCCCCCCGCAGGCGGAGCCGGCGCTGTCGGCGGGATGCCGCCGGCCCTCGGTTGGGGAGGGCTGCCCCAGTTGCTGGAGGCCTTGGACCGGGCGTTTGAATTCGCCACGGTCAGCGATGGACAGCTTCGAGGCCGCGGCGTGCACGCGTTGCGCGGCCAGTGGACGGCGGAGCACCTGGCACGCTGGCTCCCCGACCAGAAGGCTCGAATCGAAGAAGGTAAGCCGGCCCTGCTCGACAAGCTGCCGCCGGCGCTGCCCGACCATGTTGTCGTGCTGTTGGGACGCGACGACCTGTTCCCCTACCGGATTGAATACCGCCGGACGGCCGGCGAGGCGGGCGAGACGGACCAGATCCTGGTGGCCATCGATCTTTATGACGTCAGGTTCGACCAGCCGCTGGACGAGCGCTTGTTCGAGTTCGAACCCGGCCCCATGCCTTGGACCGACGAAACCGACCGCTACCTCCGCGAGCACATGGGCCCAGAGCGCTAACGTAAGGCCGGCGTTTCGGGTGTACGTCGTGACCGCATTCATGCGCTGCTGAGCAGTGCCGCATTGATTCCTCCTTTCTTCTTTCTCCCTCTGCTTTCCCGTCTGTAACGAGGCCGCGATAGTATAAGTTGGGGGGAGTGGGGAGGCAGGAGATGGTGGCGTGATGTTATCGCAGCGGAAACACCGATCGGCTTGCGCGGCATCGGCAACGAGCGCGGTGCTGGTCGGCGCGCTGGTGATCGGCGCGATGGCTGGCGCGGCGCGCGGGGAAGAGACCCCGCAGACGGGGTCGGAGGTGCTGTTCGATTTTGAAGCAGTGGGACGGGTTGCCGAGCTAAGGGCGGGGGAGTATGCGAAGGTCGAGTGGACGAGCGAGGGGCTCGACGGCACGGGGGCGGCGAGGATCACGTTCGCCGTGCCCGAGGGGGTCAGGGCGTTCGCGGCGGTGGTGGCAGAGAAGAAGGCGCTGCGGGTAAGGGACTTTAGGCCGTTCGAGGCGATGAGCCTCTGGATCATGAATCCGGGGCCGCACGAGGCCGAATTGTCGCTGTGCGTGTGGGATGAAAACGCAAACCGCGGCTTTCCCGTCCCCTCGACGATCCGCGTGCAGCCGGGAAAGTGGCAACAGGTCGTAGTGCGGCTGGCTCTGCATGGATTGGATGCCGAGCGGATCGGCTCGCTGCACTTCTACCAGAAGTTGGGCCGTGCGCCGTGCACGCTCCTCGTCGATGACGTGCGGCTGCTGTCGCCCTACGACGGAAGGATCGCGGCCAAGATCCAATCGTCGCGAGAGTTCCTCAACCAGGCACGCAACGGCTCTGCGGCACTCGGGGCGAAGAAACAGATTGAAGAGAAGATCGCCCCGCTGGAAAAGAGGCTGCTGGCGATTGAACAGCCCTCGAAGCCAGGGCAGGGTGCGGCCCAGAGGACGCGTCGATTACTGGAGCTGGCTCAGATCATGACGTCGGCCCAGGAACTGGCCGGCTCGATCCGGATACGCAACGAAGGGGCCAGCGTGACGCTCGCCGGGCCGCACGTCGAAGCGAGCTGGCTGGGCGATGCGGATCGAGTCGGACGAATCACCGATCTCAGGCTGCTCGATACACTCCTTGGTGATCAAGATTTCGGGCGGTTGGAACCGGCGCAGAACTTGGAAAGACTGGTCGTCCGCGGTCAATGGTTCACGGGGGCCGGGCTGGCCAGGCTGCCGGCGCGCCGGCTGGCGAGGCTGTCGCTGGGGTCGAGCGGCGCTCACGACGAGGCGCTGGCGAAGATCGGAAAGTTCCAGCAGTTGGAGGAGCTGGAGCTGGATGAAACCAACGTAACCAGCAGCGTCCTGGCTCACCTCGAGCCGCTTGAACAGCTCAAGAGCCTGAACATGAGCGGCACTGGTGTTTCGGACGCGGGCTTTTCCGCAATCGGCAAGCTCTCGCGGCTCGAGTCGCTCGACCTAGGCCGCACGCGCGTCACGGGCCAAAGCCTGCGGCACCTTGCGAACCTGCAACAGCTCAGGTCGCTGAACCTGGCGCATACCGGGGTGGATGACGAGGGACTCTCGCACCTGGGAGAGCTTCCGCGGCTGGAATCGCTGGCGCTCGAGAATACGGCGATCACCGGGGCCGGCTTCGGCCGGCTCGAGGGGTTGGACGCCTTGGTCAGCTTGAATCTCAACGGCACGCGGGTCGGCGATTCGGCCCTGCGGCAGCTCGGCGAATTGCCGAATCTGAAACGGCTGGAGATGTCCAGCACGCCGATCACCGACGCGAGCCTGGCACACGTTGCCTCGTCGGCCCGGCTCGAATACCTGGATCTGTACGGGACAAACGTCAGCGATGCAGGCATCGCGCACCTGGCCGAGCAGGAGGACCTGGCGGATCTGTACCTGGCCGGGACGCGGGTGTCGGACGCTGGCATCGGTTACCTCGTGAAGCTGAGCAAACTCGAACGGCTCGACTTGGAAGGCACGAGGATCACCGACGCTGGATTGGTGCATTTGAAACAATTGTCAAACCTGGCAAGCTTGAGACTTGCCAACACCCGGATCACGGGGCAGGGGCTGGCGCACCTGGCCGAATTGTCGCAGCTCAGCGAGCTGGACTTGTCCGGGACCCGCGTGACCGACGAGGCCCTGGGGGCGCTTTCGCGGCTGGAGAACCTACGAAGATTGCAGCTCAGCGGAACGCGGGTCACGAGCGCGGGGATGCGGGACCTGGCGGCGGCGGCGCAACTCGTCCAGCTCGATCTGGAAGCCACGGACGTGGTGGATGAGGGACTCGACGCACTGGCCGCCTTGGCCAACCTCGAGCGGCTGAACCTGAGCGAGACGGCGGTGACGGATGAGGGACTCAAGCACGTGGCGCGAATGAAAAAGCTGACGTCGCTCTCCCTGGACCATACTCGGATCACCGATGAGGGACTCAGCGAGCTGCCGGACGGCTACGCGCAGCTTGCCCTTGCGCACACGCGGATCACCGACCAGGGACTGGGGCACCTGGCGCGGAACGATCAGCTTGCCGTCCTGCGGCTGGCCTCGACGGGGATCACGAGCAAGGGGCTGGAACTGTTGCACGCGCTGCCGAACCTGCGGCAACTCGACCTGGCGGAAACGGACATCGACGACGGGGGTCTGGCCCATCTTGCGGTGTTGCCGGGACTCGAGGAGCTGAACCTCGACGGGACGCCCGTTACCGACATCGCGATCGACACGCTGTTGGGCATGCCCGGACTGCGCCGGCTCTCGCTGGAGAACTCGCGGGTCACGGCGCAAGGAGCGTCGTACATCAAGCGCCGTGCGCCGAAGCTGGAGCTGGGGCTTGTATTCCCCTGGGTGTGGGACCGCCGGTGGTCGTTTTACACCTTGCCCGACGAGGAGCACTCCGGCTCACGGTCGAATCCAAGAACCGTGCTGGACCAGGTCAAGGCGCTGGGAAGCCTGGGATACCTGCGCGTTCACGATGGCATGCTCAGCCGCGAAGTGCTCCGGTCGCTGAAGGATTTGCCCGCGCTGGAACACGTGAGCTTCGAGGGCACGGCGATCAGCGACGCCATGCTCTCCGAATTGCTGGGCCTTTCGCAGGTGACCCGGATGGATCTGTCCAAGACGGCGATCACCGATGCCGGGCTGATTCATCTGAAGGAGATGCAAGGCCTGCGCGAATTGGATCTTCGGGGTACGCGGGTTTCCGGTGACGGATTGGCCCATTTGGGCGGACTGAACCGCCTGGCGGCTTTAAACCTGAGCCAGACGGCGCTCGACGATGGTGGTTTGGAAAACGTGGCGCGGTTCGAACAGCTCAGAAAACTGGAGCTTGGCAACACGCGGGTGACCGACCGGGGAATCGAGCATCTCGCGCCTCTTGGCAAACTCCAGTACCTCGACCTGTATGGAACCGGACTGACCGACGCGGGAGCGGCCAGTCTGGGGCGGATGAAGTCGCTTAGGTATTGCTACTTGAGCCACACGAAGATCACGGACTCCGCGATCGACCAACTCGCAAAGCTGACGGAACTCGAGGAGTTGGGCCTGGACGGCACTTCATTGAGCGACCGCGGGCTGGCGGCCTTGCGCCCCCTATTGAACCTGAGGCGATTGAAGATTGGACGCTCGCGGGTGACCAGCGCGGGTCTCGTGCATCTGGCCGCCGTTGGGGCGATCAGCCGACTCGAAGCGAACGATCTTGCCTTGACCGATGAGGCGATCGCGGCGCTGGTGCCGCTATCCGGCCTGCGGCGGCTGGACGTGTCCGGCGCGCGGATCACCGACGGCGCCCTGGCCATGCTGGACCGATTCCCGCTGCTCGAAGAGCTGAACGTCCAGGATACGGCGGTGACGCCGCGGGGCGTGGCACGATTCGAACAGGAACACCCGGCGGCCACCGTGCTTTCTGGAACCACCCGTGCCGGCTACCCGGCGGGGGCGATCGCGATCACGGCCCTGTACGGCATCGCCGCGCTGGCAATCTGCTTTTACGGGGTTCACCGTTACTGGCTGGCCTGGCTGCTGGTCGCGGACAAGAACCGGGCCACTGGCCCTGAGCCGGCTGGTCGCTTTATCGACTTGCCGGCCGTTACAGTGCAATTGCCCATGTTCAACGAGCGGCAGGTCGCCCAGCGGATCATAGCAGCCGCGTGCGCCTTGGATTATCCCCGCGACCGCTTGCAGATTCAGGTCCTCGACGACTCGACGGACGAGACGCGGCAAATCGCCAAGCGGGCGAGCGAGCGGATGGCGGCCGCGGGCCACGACATTCAATACATTCACCGGCCGCGACGCGAGGGCTTTAAGGGCGGCGCGCTGGCGGCGGGGCTGCAGACGGCCCGGGGCGAGTTCGTGGCGGTGTTCGACGCCGACTTTCTCCCGCCCGCGGACATCCTGCAACGGACCATCCACTATTTCACCGACCCGAAGGTGGGCATGGTTCAAGCAGCATGGTCGCACCTGAACCGCGGCCAGTCGTTGTTGACCGAGTGCCAGGCGATGTTCCTGGACGGCCACTTTGTTGTTGAGCAGACCGTGCGGAGCCGGAACAACCGCTGGTTCAACTTCAATGGGACCGCCGGCCTGTGGAGAAGGAAATGCATCGAGGAAGCGGGAGGCTGGCAGCACGATACGCTCACCGAGGACACTGACTTGTCGTACAGAGCCCAGTTGGAGGGTTGGAAGTTCGTCTACCTGCCGTCGGTGCGGTGCGGCGCCGAGCTGCCCGCAACGATGACCGCCTTTTTGGGTCAACAGCACCGCTGGACCAAAGGGCTGATTCAAACCGGGAAGAAGCTGCTCCCCCGGATCCTTGTCAGTTCAGCCCCACGGACGGTGAAGATCGAAGCCTGGTTTCATCTGACAAGCCCGCTGATGTACCTGGTCATGTTCCTGGTGACGGCGGTCGCCCTGCCCGCGCTCTTCGTGGCGACGCCGCTGACCGATCAGGACGCGCTGGCGCTGGCATTGGGCGTGGCGACGCTGGGCATGGGCACCTGCGGCGCGGCCACGTTTTACATCGTCTCGCAGCGCGAGCAGGGATATGGCCTGGCCAGGACGATCTTCAAGCTGCCCCTGCTGATGGCATTGGGCATTGGCATGTGCGCCGTGAACGCCCGGGCGGTCCTGGAAGCCCTGCTGGGACTTAAAAGTCCGTTCGTGCGGACGCCGAAGTTCGGTGGCCGGGCCGACTGCGATCCCGATCCGGCGGTCTCGCGGCGGCCGTGGCGGATTGCCGGAGGGCTGGTGGAGCTGGCGCTGGCCGGCGTGTTGCTGGCCTGCCTCGTGCTGAGCTTCTTGCGTCCCTACACGTTGATCGGAGCCCCGTTTCTATTGCTGTTCGCACTCGGTTACCTGGGAGTCGGCTGGCTGAGCCTGACGGACCATTTCGGCCTACGAGCGGGTCGACCGTCCCAGGCCGCCGCCGGGTGGCTTTGGCCGCCGGTTGCACGCTATGCGGCCGGCGCGCTGGCGGTCCTGTTGCTGGTGTCAATTTCCGGGGCGGCTCTTTTGGTCACATCGCATTCCCAGGCGTGGACCGACCATGGCGCGCGCCCGGCAATGTCGCTGGGCCTGGATCTGACTACCGCCGGCTGGGCGATCTCCGGCAACCGATCGCCGGGGCAAGCCACGAGCGCCGTCAGGGAAGTCCACGTCGAGCGGGGTAGCCTGGTCCTCAACGTCCAGCTCGACGAAACAACCGATCAAGGGGAAATCGCACTCGAGCTCCAGGGCGCCCTCGAACCACTTGGAGATTCGATTGGGCCGGAGAAACAGTTGGCGTTCGACGTGGAGTATCCGTCGCGCTTCACGGGCGAGTTCCAGGCATTCGTGAAGGACCGCCAGGGCCGCAGCGAGTATGGGAGCATGGAGTTTGTCGAAGGGCGGGACCCTCGTGGGGCCGTGACGGTCGCGCTGGTCCCCAGTCGGCGGGTCCCGCCCATGGGTTACCAGGACCAAGGTTTTGACGCCAGCGGTGGAATGCAGCAAATCGGCTTGAAGATCAGCGCCCAAAGCGACCGGGTGCGAGGAGCGGGGTACCGGCCGTTCCGAGGCACGATCCGGATCGCCAAGGCGAGAGTTGTGGACGTGGATCGCGATCTGCATCCGGAGCCGGAGATCCGTGCGCCGGCCGAGGAGCAACTTCGAGCGTTGCCGGCGGTTTCCGCGAATCAATTCCTGGCCAATAGCGGGCTGGATCGCCCCTGGCCGCTGGGCTACGCCTTCTCCGGACCGGTGGCCGATCGTCACGTCGAGGAGTTGGAACGAACCTACGCCGCGATTGCTCGCTCGGGGTACGGCTTCAGCCGCGTTTACATTGGCGATTATCGCACGGGCCTGGTGCTCGACGGCCAAGGGAAGATTGTTGGCGCGGACGAAGCATTTCTGGAGTACGTCGACCGGCTTGCCGCGATCGCCAACCGGCATGGCATCACGGTGATGTTCAGCCTGACGGACAACACCATGGCGGATGGCAGAGGTGTGGAACGAGTGGAATTCATCCGGGAAGGAGACGACTGTGAACGGTTCATCAAGCACGCGCTGGCCCAGCTCGTGAAGAAGCTCGCCCAGCGGCAAGTGATCTGGGACATCTTCAACGAGCCGGAAAACGTGACTGCCCTCCCGCTCCTGGAAGTTCAGCGCTACGTCGATCGAGTGCTGGCCGTACTGCGACAAGCTGACCGCGATGCCCGCTTCACCGTGGTCAGCCGCGGCAGGGCGGAAATCGCGTTCTGGCAAGGGCGGGGGTTGGACCTTTACAGTCACAATATCTTCACCGCCCGATCGCTCGATGAGGCGCTGGCCGCGCCCCGGCTGCTGGATGCCCCCGTGCTGGTGGCCGAAATGGCTCCCGAGCTGGCCACCACCGACAACCTCGAAGCGTTGCGGCACGCCGGATACTCCGGAGTCGGCATCTGGGGATGGGGCACCGAGGACAAGTATGAGCAAAGTTTTCAGTCTTTGTTTTCACTGACTTCCGACCACTGATCTCTGACTGCCAACCTCCGGAACATGAAGATTCATAAGATGCCGTGGCTTGCCAGCCCTTTGATCCTTGTTTGTGTCGCCGGCGGCGCGCGTGCCGCCAATGGCAACTCGAGCGATGACTGGCCGCAGTGGCGCGGACCAGGCAGAAACGGACTGGCCGATCGATCACCGGCCCTGCTGAACTCGCTGGTCGGACAGTCGCCGCTCTGGGAGAGCGAGCCGATTTCCAGCGGAGACGAGGGGGGCCGAGGCAGCCTGGTGGTTGCCGCCGGGCGAGTCTTCGGGATGACAAGCGTCCGGTCGGGCTCACAGCGATTTGATGAAGTGTTTTGCCTGGATGCCGGCGATGGCCGCGCGATGTGGAGATCGCGGTTGCCAGAGGCGGCCGGCGGCGAAGCGGGCTCTTCGACGCCGTGTCTGATCGACGGCAGGCTGTACGCGGTCAGCTCGGCGGGCAAGGTGTATTGCCTGGACGCCGGCGGCGGAAACGTGATTTGGGAGGCGGAGGTATCCCGGCCTGGCCAGGAGCCGATCGCCTCCTCGGTGGCCGTCGTCGAGGGGGTGGCGATCCTGTTGGCCGATCCGTTGATTGGCCTCGACGCCACGACGGGCGACGTGCTGTGGAGGCAAGACAAGGTCACCGGCCACGAATCTTCGCCCGCTGTCTGGAGGACAAATGACCGGGCTTACGTGCTGTGCAACACGCAGCGCCAAACACTCTGCGTCGATCCGGCCAGCGGCCAAATCGTCTGGCAAGTCGCGGGAGGAGGCCGATCGACTCCCGTGGTCGCCCAGGAGTATGGCGGCGACTTTCTCGTGAACATGTCCGGCGACCGCAGGGGCGGCCTTTCGGCGTTTCGCCTGTCGCTCGAAGGACCGCGGAAGCTCTGGAACTTGCCGGCTTTCGATCGTGCATCCAGCCCCGTGGTCTTCGATGGTCATGTTTACGCGATCGCCGGCGGCAGCAACGGGCACGGCGCCCGCATCCTCTGCGTGCATCTGGACACCGGCCGGGTTGCCTGGGAGGAGACCGCCGACTTCGCCGAAGTGTCGTCTCCGGTCGTCGCCGACGGAAAGTTGGCCGCCGTCTGCGGCACTTTTCTTTGGCTGGTCGAGGCCACTGGGGAGAAATACAGTCTCCTGAGCCAGGTCAACTGGCGCGTTACGCTCTGCACTTCGCCGGCAATCGTCGATGGCAGGCTTTATCTGCGACAAGCCAGCGCCGTAGTCTCCTACGACCTAAGGCAATGAGCGGCCAACTGGGCGGCGATCCGCAAGGCCTCGATCATGCTCGTGCAGTCGGCCCGGCCCTGCCAGGCGAGGTCGAAGGCCGTTCCATGGGCCACGCTGGTCCGGATGATTGGCAAGCCCAGAGTCACGTTGACCGCCCGCTGCATGCCGAGCAGTTTCAAGGCGATGTGCCCCTGGTCGTGGTACATGGCCACGACGGCGTCGAACTCGCCCGCCGCGGCGCGGACCATCAAGGTGTCGGCCGGCAGCGGCCCCTCGACGTCAAAGCCTTCGGCCTCGGCGCGCCGCACCGCCGGCGCGATCACTTCCTGCTCCTCGCGGCCGAACAAGCCCGACTCGCCGGCGTGCGGGTTCAAGGCGCATACGCCAATCCGCGGCGCCGCGGGGGCCAAAGGCCGCAGCGCACCGTCGGCCAGACGGATCTTGTTGAAGACGGCTTGGGTTGACAACGAGGCGAACACGTCGCGAAGCGCCATGTGCAGCGTCACGTGGACCACGCCCAGCCCGGCCGGCCCGCGGACGTGCTCTCCCGGCGCCAGGTAGAGCATCATGGCGAAGTCGTCGACGCCGCAGAGTTCGGCCAACAACTCGGTGTGGCCCGGGTAGGGATGCCCGGCCTGCCAAAGGGCCGCCTTCTGCAGCGGCGCCGTCGTGATGCCGTCGACCTGGCCGCCCAGCGCAAGCGCCGCCGCCGCCAGGAGGCACTCGTAGGCGGCCTGTCCCGCCCGCGCGTCGATGCCACCGGGAGCCACGTGCTGCACGGCTTCGTCGCAGGCTTGCAGGCAAGGCAGCAGAGCAGGGGAGGGGACCGCCTCTTGGGGGCTTTCGATCTGGCGGACATCGACGCCGTTGCCGACGAGGCGAGCGGCCCGCCGCATCACGTGCGGACTGCCCAGGACAAAGGGGCGGCACCACTCGTGGACCGCTGCGTGGCCCCAGGCCCCCACGATCACCTCGGGACCAACGCCCGCCGCGTCGCCCATCGTCACGGCCAGCCACGGTTTTCGCAAATGAGGTCCTTTGGGATCGGCCGAAATGGGTGCTGGGGCAAAGGCCCCGGCGCGCCGGATGCCCCGCTCGATTCTGGTCCATTGTATCCCGGCCGCATTGGGCATAGTATCCCCATAAAGGCTGGCGCGATGGCTTCGCTCGATCAATACAGTCTGGACAGGCATAGCCGGCAGGGCACGAGCGCCCTGCACCGCGCCGATCCGCGCTTCAAGCTGCTGGCCGCCCTGACGCTCGTGGCCGCGGCCCAGTTGACCAGCGCCCGGTTCTGGCCCTTGCCCGGCCCGGTGCAGGTTTCGGCGGTGCATCTTGCCCTGGCGGTCCTGATCGGCCTGGGGTTCTACCTGGCCGGAATTGGCTGGCGGTTCGTCGCGACCCGGCTGGCCTGGTTCTCGCTGGTCCTGCTCCCCTGGGCCTTGTTGATCTGGCTGGGCCAGGGACTCAGCGGCGGCGGCGTGCCGGCATCGACCGTGCTGGTCAAAGGCATGCTGGCTTTTTCGACGTTGCTGCTGTTGATCAACACGACACCCTACGAGCGGTTGCTGGCCGGCCTGTCGCGGCTGGGGATGCCCATGCTGTTGGTGGCGACCATGGCCGCCATGTACCGGTACGGTTGGTTGCTGGTCGACGAAATGACTCGCATGCGGCGTGCCCGGCAGGCACGGACATTCCGCTCGTCGCGCCGGCTGTCGGCCGAGGGTTTGCGGCGAGGATCGGAATTGATCGGGATGCTGATGGTCCGCGCATCGCAGCGTGCCGAGCGGGTACACGCCGCGATGCTGGCCCGGGGCTACGACGGCCATGCCCGTCGATTTGAAGAGTCCGATGCCATTGATTGAAGTGGATCAACTGACTTACCGTTATCCCGACGGCACGCTGGCGCTGGAGGGCGTCGGTTTTCGCCTCGATCCGGCGGAGCGCGTGGGCCTGGTGGGACCCAACGGCGCCGGCAAGTCGACGCTGCTCTGGCACCTCAACGGGCTGTTGCCCGAGCGCTTGCGCGGCCGCGGGAGACAGGCGGACCGCAACGGCCACTCGGAGCAATCAGCAGACGGCGTGCCAGCCGCGGGCCACGGCCGTAGCGACCTGGCCGGCGTGCGGGTGGATGGGATGGAGGTATGCTCCGGCAACCTGGCGCTCGTGCGGCGGACGGTGGGACTGGTATTCCAGGATCCGGACGACCAGTTGTTTTCGCCTACCGTCGCCGACGACGTGGCCTTCGGCCCGTTGAACCTGGGTCTGAGCCAGGCCGAGGCCCGGCTGCGGGTGCGCGCCTCGCTGGCGGCGGTGGGACTGGAGGGATACGGCGAGCGATTGCCGCATCACTTGAGCGTGGGTGAGCGGAAGCGGGTCTGCCTGGCGGGAGTGCTGGCCTGCGAACCCAGGTTGTTGGCGCTCGACGAGCCGACGGCCAATCTCGATCCTCGCGCGCGGCGGGGATTGATTGGGGTGCTGCGGGGCCTGGACTGCGCGCTTCTCATTGCCAGCCACGACCTGGAATTGATCCTGGAGCTTTGCTCGCGCGTCATCCTGCTCGACCGGGGACGCATCCATGCCGACGGGCCGATACGCGAGGTGCTCTCGGACGAAGACCTGCTGCTCGCGCACGGCCTGGAGCTGCCGCTGACGCTGAGGTTGGCCGCGTTGAGCTCGGGTGAAGACATGAGTTCGGGTGAAAACAATCGGGGCGGAGCGGGAGGTGCAGGCGGATGAACCGGTTCTTTGTTCCCTTGGCGATTGCCACGATTGCGTGCCTGCTGGCCACGCTGGTGCTGGGGCTGTGGCTGGCGAGTTGGGACATTCGCGACCCGGCGGACCGCGCCGCGCAGTCGTGGGCCACGATGCACCGCCTGGCAGGGATCGCAACCGGGCTGCTCGTGGTGCTGACCAACAGCATCGTGATGACGTACTTCATCGGCACCAGCCGCTGGTGCCGGGAGGTGGTCGAGACCTACTCGCTTTCCATCGATCTGGCGCGCACGAGCAACCGGCTCAAGCGGCAGGCATTTCCGTACGCGGTCGCCGGCATGCTGATGATCGTCGTCATGGTGGCCCTGGGCGGGGCGGCGGATCCCGGCGGCTCGGTGCGCAGTTACGGAATCGCCGGCTTGAGCTGGACCAACTGGCACCTGGCGGCCTCGATCGCCGGCTCGTTGTTGATCGGTTTCGGCTTCGTGCGGCAATGGCAGGCGATCCACGAGCACCATCTGGTGATCAGCGGGATACTTTCGGAAGTGGCCCGGGTCCGCGAGCAGCGCGGTCTGACAAGTTAGAGGTCAGAGGTCAGAGGGCAGAAGTCATTGGTCATTGGTCATTGGTCATTGGGGTCAGAGCTTCCGCCTGTGGCGGACTTGCAGCACAGTTCCGCCTGTGGCGGACTTGCAGCACAGTTCCGCCTGCGGCGGACTTGCAGCAGGGTGGCTGGCGGCAAAGCGTTAGCGTACCCCAGTCTTTGTCCGTCCTGTTGCTTCAGTCTCTAGCCTCCGGTCTCCAGCCTGATTCGTCAGCGTGCCCCAGTCTTCGTCGGTTTCGCCTCATCGCGTCATCCCCCCTTCCCCCGCTCCCCCCTTCCCCCGCTCCCCGTGCTCGTGCTCGTGCGACTCTTCGCCTGGCGGCTCGGGATGATCGTGCCCGGACTCGATGGCGGCCGCCAAGCCGAGTCCCAGCAGCAGGGCGGCCGACAGCTTGAGCCGGTCGTGTGAGTGAAATTGCAGCTCGGGCAACAGGTCGCTGGTGGCGATGCACACGAACGTGCCGGCCGCGAAGGCCAGCGCCCAGCCAATGAGCTGGTCCTTGCTCGCTCCGCCGGCGCCGATGCCTGCCTGGAACAACAGCACTCCGGCGGGCACGGCCAGCGCGTACAAGGCGTTCACTACGTGCCGTGCGGCCGGGCGCCTTCCGGCCAGCGCCATCAAGGTGCCCAGCGTCATCGAGTCGAACGGCTTGTGCAGGAACACGGCCAGAAACACCACCAGGCCGGCGAACCGGGCGTGTCCGCCCGCCTCCGACTCGGCGGCCACGCTGGCCGCCAAGGCGACTCCGTCGAGCATGCTGTGCAGCGTCAATCCGGCGAGCGCCGCGCCCCAGTTCAGCCGATGGCTCGGCTGGTGTGTTCCATGATTGTGCTCCCCCGCAGCAGGCGCACTGAGTATGCCGTGGCTTTCCGTAGCAGGCACACTCCGTATGCCGCTGCCCTGCCGCGGCTGCGAGTGCTCCCCGTGTGCATGGTCGCGCTGTTCCCCGTGCGCCGCTTCAACGCCCAACTCGGCGGGGGTTGCATGCTGGTGGAAGTGGAACACTCGCTCCACGAAGAACATGAACAAAAACCCGCCGCACAGCCCCCAGACACATTGGCGGATCGAGCCGGAGGCGTAAAAGGCGTGCGGCAAGAGGTGCAACAGACCCACGCCGAGCATTGCGCCGCCCACAAAGCTCATCGCCAGTTGCAGCCGCGTATGGGTGAGCCGGACCCAGAGCGGAATCCAGCCGCCGGCCAGCGAGCCGAGCAGAATCAGCAGGCAGTACACGCCCAACAGCAGCAGCGGTGACGCCATTCCAGATCGCCCAAGGAGAGAAAGCCCGCGCTGGGGCCGAAGCCTTGTTACAACACAATTGCAAGAGTATCGCCGCCTGGACCCAAAACCACAAGGGGGCTAGGAGCAGTTCGCCGATCCTCTCTTGAACCGCGGCGGTCGCAACCTAGCGAGCATTCTGGCCCGCCGACCGGACGACAATGTTGACAAGCTACCGGAACCGGCCGAGTAACGTGACAAACGACCGATGACCTGTTAGGTTTCGAATTACCGCAGCCTGGGGGGCGCTAGCTAGCCGCAAATCCGCCGCCTACAGGCGTTGCAGTTGATCGGGCCGCCTGAGTGCTGGCCGGGGCGGCCGGCAACTGAACTTTGGCGTGAGGCGGCGGAGGGCGAAGGGTGGACGATCTCGACCAACCCCGCGAAGTGTCCGTCGAGGTCGTGTACGTCGATGAACACCTGGTTGATTGGAGGCGACCGTCGGGGCCGACCACTGGCGGGGCCAGGCGCGGGCCTACGCTGTCCCGCAGGACCTTGCAGCGTTCGCGGCCGCACTCCAGCGCTTCGCCGATGGCGGGGCCGGACAAGCGGAGTTCACGGCCGGGGCGGACAACGGCATCGGCCTGATCAGCTTGAGGTTCTACCGCATCGACAGAGCCGGGCACATTGCCTGCCACGCTCGTTTGGCTTCGGGCGGTGCGCCCACCCACCACCGGCCGGAGCAGGTTTCAAGGTTGGCGGTGGAGGTCGGGGCCGAGGCACGGTCTGTCGGGCAGTTCGCGGGGCAGTTGGCCGAGGTAGCTCGGACGCAGATAGGGCGGGCGTCTCTGGCCATCGAGCCAGATGCCTAACCAGGCGCTGCACCTTCGGGGTACATCAGAAACGACTGCCGCCGAGAGCGAAGGCCTCGAGCTCCACCTGGTCGCGGCCGTCGATAATACCGCCGAGGTTGACCCGAAGAGCAAATACATTGTGCAAGGCTGGCCAGCTCGAGTGATTGGAATCATCGGGCTGCTCCCTCTCCCCGTGTCGTTCGTGGTCGCCGCGGCCGTCGCCACGGTGTTCCTCGCTCAAGGCAAAGAGGTCACAAATGACTCGTTCTTCTGGGTGGCGACAGCAATCGAGGGTTCGATTGTCCTGTCGTGTCTCGTAGCCATGGCTATTCTGGTGCGTGTGTACCGGACTCCGCTGCCCGCCGATGCTTGACGTTACGGCTCTCGCACCTTCAGTCGGCGCCGATTTCCCGCTCGGCATTGGTGAATCCGACTGGGCGCGGGCGTTCGAGCGGACTAAGGAACGCCCGAAGAATAACTTCGGTGTTTCGCGAGCGTCATGATAGTGCCGT
>JBBDYJ010000013.1:0-144535 GCA_040901675.1 Pirellulales bacterium
CCTGGGGGTATGGGGGCAAAGCCCCCACCGAACCCACTCAAAAGTCCGAATACCCGCTTTTATAGTGTACGAGCCGATGGAGCAAGAAAACAGCCGGGCGAGACGACACCAACTTTGATGATCCGCGACGAGGTGGATGTCTCACGAGCAACCGCGACCACGTTCCAACTAGTATCGGGCAAAACCTACCAGAATTCCTTTGATACATACCGGGTCTTCTTCCGTTGTAGAGGCTCTAATACCGGCCCTTCCTCCCGCTTCTTTAAGTGGTTTTTATGGGATTATACAATTGACGATTGGGTGTATATTCAAGGCGGTCCGGACATTGCGGCGGGCACGTCAATGTCTTACACTTTCCATAGGTATGACATTGACCCAAAATTTGTCAGTGGTACCACGCCACCGAAGATGTCAGCCAAGGTCGCTTATCACAAGGAGGGAGATGATCCCTCGCAAGATCCATGGGTAGCAACAGAATGGGATGTCGAGAAGAGGCATGGCCCAAATCCGATAACTGCGCGTACGGGGACAAAGGATATGACCGACGCCACGCTCGCCAATCAGGACGGCCTAGCAGCCTTCAACTATATGTGGGACGAAAAGGAAGCGCTATGGGTGCCCGTAGCATTCGGTGCGGGGAGGATGCCAGGAACGTACTATTTGCAGACTGCGTGGTTTGACGACGTTAACGTAGCCTGGATCGAGAACGTAGACCTTCAGGATCCTCCGATGGCTGAATGCGGAATCCATAAGCCGCTCTTGTCTTATTTGTCCGGCTCTCCTATCAGAGTCAAGTCAATCTTAACTGGTGCCCAAGTTTTGACGGACATAGATGACATTACACCAGTCTATGCGGATAATCCATCACGTAATGGTACAGTCTGGTCCAGAGAGTTACCGTAGGCGCTTCGACCAAAAATGAACCACTGGTTGCTGCCGGCCTTTTCAGCGGTCGCAATGATCCTGAGCACCCGGGTGCACTGCTCTGTCCTGCGCAGGACCTGCTGGGGTTTGGAGGAGTTATCCGGCAGCACAGCAGGAGCTCGTGGTTGAGTAAAAGGGCCGCCTTTGAGCGAGAACCGTTGTTTTTGCGCCAATCTTGGAAAGGACGCCCATGAATGACTCTATGCTTTCGGGGACCGAACCCCGTTCCCATCATCGAATTATCGAGAATGACCGTGCGAGAGGGAGGCTACTGGCGACGCCCGCGATGCTAGCTTCAAAGGGCTGATCGCATGATGCCAAGAGCAAGAGCGGAGCTGGAGCGGTAAAATGTGTAAAATCACGCTGTGGCGTCGCGGCTACCGCAATGTCCAGCGGGACGTACCCGAACCCACGATGTTGCCGCTGGAAAGGCGAAGGGCGGAAAGGTAACTGGGCGCAGTCTAGAGTCTAGAGTGACTTAGACCCAGGGTCGGATTGCGGCCGACACATCGCCTTGACGACGAGTCCGGTCATGGCCGCGATTAGCCAACCGGCCGTGGAGACAGTGCATGCAATCCCAAAAAGAATCGGCGACCAGATAAACCAGGATCTGTGATGTCCGAGAAGCGGAGCATAGACCAATCCCTGGTCCCAGCGATCCGGCGATGCATACGCGTGCTCAAAACGCCACAAGGCAACCATCACAGCAGCCACGAAGGTCAGCATAAAAAGTCCCTTAAGGTCTAGCTGTACCTTCGCACGCCTTCGAATCCAGCACTCAACGTAAATGGCGGTGCAAACTAGCAGGACCAAAGATGCTAAGGTATTGAAGACAAAAGCATTGTGACGTAGAATGTCTAGACCCTTGTAGAGAGTAGACATATCAGTGTATAAGAATGGCCATCCCCGCCGAGGGCGAGGATCAAGTCCATTCGTTTCTACCAGGGTTGCCACCATAATCAACAGGGCCATGCACGTCCCAACGTGGACGTAATACCAGGGGTACTTCGCCATTTGTGAATCCATTATCGTTGAGCAACGACTTTGGTTTGGGTTCGCCAGACCACTTGCCGCCACTCCTGTGCTGCCTTCTGAAGTGGGCCCCAGGCCCCCCGGACCAAAAAACGGGTTCTATTAGGTCGTTTCAGAATAGCACATTCAGGCGACGCTCGCGAGTGATTCCGACGTTTTGCCGACGCTTTCTGCTCGAAACGAAGGACATCTGATGAAGGCCCTGCTCGACCGCGGGACCGGCGTCTATCCCGCGGTGGCGGCCCTGTTTCTCTACAGCCTGCTGCCGATCGTCCGCAACACGCACGCCGGCATGACCGGCATTTCGGCCTCGCTGCGTGAATCGGCCGAGGCGCTGGGGCTTCCCGCGTCCGCGATCTTCTGGCGGATCGAGCTGCCCTTGGCGTCGCGCACGATCCTGGCCGGCGTGAAGACGGCCGCGGTGATCAACGTCGGCACGGCGACGTTGGGCGGTTTCATCGGCGCCGGCGGCTATGGCCGGCCGATCCTTCGCGGCATCGACAAGTTCGACGTTCCCTTGATGCTCGAAGGCGCGATCCCCGCCGCGCTCTTGGCCTTGGCCGTGCAGGCCGTCTTTGAGCTGGCCGAACGGGCCCTGGCGCCGGGCGGTTGATCCAGATAGTCTATCTGAGGGTGCCGCCTGGTATGAGAACTCCCTTCCTTTTGCCGCGGCTGAACGATTTGCTGAAGGCGCAAGCGGCCTTCCGCCGAAGCTGATTTACTGACCTGAATCCCGGTCCTTTGTTGCGGCCCCGCCGCTTGGGGAGGTCAACGGCGATGAACCCTTACCGCATGGCGCCTCCCTCCGGCGCCTGGGACCCGAAGCTGAAGCCGAGGCTCGTCCGATTGATGCGGCCGTTTCGGACGCGGAAGCGGATCCGCACGCAGCAGGTGGTCCAGGTCGACGTCCGGCACGGCGAGCGGCTGCGGCAGGCGATCGACGCCAACTGCGGCGTCCTCATCACCCCCAACCACGCCACGCACGCCGATCCGTACACGGTGTATGCCCTGGCCGATCACGTCGATCGGCCGTTCTACTTCATGTCCACCTGGCACGTCTTCGACGCGCAGCCGTGGATCGGGCAAAAGATGCTCCAGTGGCATGGCGCGTTCAGCGTCGACCGGGAGGCGAACGACCTGAGGGCCTTCAAGCTCGCCCTGCACATCCTGCAAAACGAACCGCACCCGCTGGTCATCTTCCCGGAAGGTGAGGTGTATCACTGCAACGACCGCGTGACGCCGTTCCGCGACGGCGCCGCCGCGATCGCCCTGGCCGCCGCGCGGCGGTCCGAGCGGCCGATCGTCTGTGTCCCCTGCGGACTGAAGTACCGCTACCTCGAAGATCCGACCGCCGAGCTGGAACGGGTCATGGACGAGCTGGAGCGCCGCGTCTTCTGGCGGCCTCGCCGGCACCGCCCCTTGACCGAGCGGATTTATTCGCTGGCCGAGGCGCTGCTCGCGCTGAAGGAGCTGGAGTTTCTCGGCCAGGCCGCCAGCGGACCGCTCCCCCAGCGGCTGCGCAGCCTGGCCGAAGAGGTTTTGCGCCGCCTCGAGCGGCAGTGCGGCATCCCATCCAACGGCTTCACCATTCCCGAGCGCGTCAAGCAAGTCCGCCGGCACGTGCTGGAGCAGCTCGGCCAACTGGACGCAGCGGACCCCAAGCGGAACATGTTCCAGGAAGTGCTCGACGACGTGTTTCTCGTGGTGCAGCTTTTCAGCTATCCGGGCGATTACGTGGCCGAGCGGCCCACCATCGAGCGGCTGGCCGAAACGCTCGACAAGCTGGAGGAGGACGTGTTGGGGATCTACTCCGCCACGATCCGCGGCAAGCGGGCCGTGACCGTGGCCATCGGCGAGCCGATCGCCCTTCAAGGCGGCAAGGGCCCCAAGAACGCCGTCGCCGAGCTGACCGAGTCCCTCGAGGCCGCAGTGCAAGGGCTGCTCGACGAGCTGAACGGCGCGGCAGGCGGCGCGGCAAATGACGAATGCCTAGGCGGCTCGTCCCGGTAGATTCCAACGATCGGGACCCGCGCTCGGCGGGCGATCTGGAGCACGTCGCGCCTGGTTCAATTGCCCAAGAGCAGGCGGTCGCCCCAGAGGGCGACGTCTTCATTAGCTCCCAACCACTCTCTATTGCCGGGGCCCCGCTCCGCTAGCGCCGCTCAATAGCTCGACCGCTTCGCGGATCTGGTGCATGCCGGCAGCCTCCGCGATCGGCGGGCCGAAGCGGATCGTCACCCGGTACGGCCACCGCCGCGGCAGCTTCCAGAGCAAGCGGCCCCGTTCGTAGCTGAAGATGCTCCCCCATAGCTCATCCAGGTACACCGGAACGATCGGCACACCTGCCTGGCGGGCGATCCCGATCACGTCGTGCCGGAACTCCTGCAACCGGCCGGTCCGGGTAATCTCTCCTTCGGCGAAAATGCAGACGATCTGGCCGTCACGCAGTGCCGCCGCAGCCTCGCTGCTCGCCCGCGAGTCGTGTTCCAAAGGCGGCGTAAACTCGATCACCCCGGCCAGCCTCCCCGCCCGGCGAAGCACTCTGCTCTTCAGGCGATCCGACTCGACGAGCAGCCGCAGCGGCCGTGACGAGCTCATCATCAGCAACAGGCCGTCCAGCCAGGTGACGTGATTGGCGACCAGCAGCGCGCCGCCGTGATCCGGCAGGTGCTCCCTTCCCTCGACGCGCACACGGTACACGGTGTGCGCGGCCAGCCACACCGCCAGCCGCGCCGTCGCCCAGGGGAGCAGCGTCACCGCGTACAGCAGCACCGGAACCGTGGCGATGCCGGTGATCAAAAAGATGGCCGTCGCTTCCAGCTTCAGCGCGCCGTGCAGAATGTAGAACACGCCCGACACGCACAGCATCCCGGCAAAAGCCAGAAAATTGCCGGCGGCCAGGATCCTTCCCCGCGACTCGGCCGGGCTGCGATGCTGCATGTAAGCGGCCAGCGGCACGTTGAACATGCCGCCGCTGGCTCCCAACAGCAACAGCCAGGCGATGTAGCCTTGGCTCACGGCGTTGAGCAGGATCGAAAAGACCACCACGCCCGCGGCCCCCAAAGGCACCAGTCCCAGCTCGACCTTGCCGCCGGAGAGAAACCCGGCCAGCACGCTCCCCAGGCCGACGCCGACCGCCAGCACGGCCAGGGCGGCCGCCACGTCGGTCTGCGCGCGGCCGAACTGTTCGACGATCATCCCGTCGACGTTCAACTGGGCCAGCGAAGCGACCATCCAGAAGAAGGCGATGCCCAGCGCTACGCGGAACAGTCCCGAGTGGCCGGCCAGAAACCGCAGGTCGTTGAGCGTTTCGCGCAGCAGCCGCTTGGGGATCGGCCGTGCCGGGTTGGCGGGAGGCAGCTTCCGGATGGCGAGGCTCGCCGCCAGTCCGGCGGCCGCCACGCCGAGCAAGGCCGCCGCGGAAAAGGCGGCCCGCTGCGCCGCCGACTCCTTGGTCAGCTCGTAGAGCACGTTGCCGGCCGCCGTTCCGGCCACGGTGGCCAGGATCGTGGTCAGCCCGATCATGCCGTTGGCCACGGAGAGCTTTTCCGGCCGCAGCATCTCGGGCAGCGAGCCCAGCTTGGAGGGCCCGAACAGCGCGCTCTGCGTCCCCATGCAAAACAGCACGAAGAACATCAGGTAGACGTTGTTCAGCCAGATAGCGGCGGCGCCGGCCGACATCAGCACCACCTCGGCGGCCTTGCAGCAGACGATGACCGTCCGCTTGCTGAAGCGATCGGCCAGGTAGCCCGCCACGGCGGCGAAGAGCAGGTACGGCAGCACGAAGCAGGCCAGGCCGATCGACAGGGCCAAGGCCGCCCCGGCCCCGTCGCGGGCGGGGTCCGCCAACAGTTCCTTGCCGATCGGCACGACCAGCCAGCGGAACATATTGTCGTTCATGGCCCCCAGGAGCTGTGTCAGCAGCAGCCCCAAGAAGCTCCGCGACAGAAGGCCGCCTTGCCCGTCCTCTTTGCTATCGGTCATACGGGTAGTGGCTTTCGCCCGGCTCTTCGTCGTGGCCGCCCCTCAGCGAGTCCGTCGTGCGTGTTGCGACTGCCAGCGGAAAGCGGCCTTCTCGTCATTCTTCGGCCGCCCAGACCCTGCTCCTGGAATCATTCAATTCGCGTTTTGGTAGAATTGCTTCACCTCGATCAGCGAGTATTTTCCGCGACCGGCATGGTCCCCATCGTATATAGCCGCAGGTACAACTTCACGGCCTTCGGCCTCGGGCGATCGAGGGCATTCTCGCCCGCTTTGACGAACACGTTCACCAGCAATCTGAGCGGCGATCCATGCCATGAGGCTTCCCGGCGGCAGCGTGCGTCGGTCAGTCGCACGGGGCTTGTCGATGCTCGTTTTCCTGGTACGCTGAGAGGCTTCGGACAGGTAGCTCAGTTGGTAGAGCAACGGACTGAAAATCCGTGTGTCGGCGGTTCGATCCCGCCCCTGTCCACTCGCCGAAGGAGGAAGGAGGAAGGCAGAAGGAGGAATGACGCCAAGAGCGCTCGAGGCCGATGAGCGCAAGCGGCGAGGTGTGCCGGCGTGTCCGAAATCAATCCCTACGCCTCGCCCCTGAGCGATGAGCAGGCCGGCACGATCCCGGCCGAGCCGGGCGGCATCTGGCGCGATGGCTCCGTGCTGGTCATGCATCGCGATGCCGTGCTGCCCGACCTCTGCATCAAGTGCAATCTGCCGGCCGGCGGCAGGCGCCTCATGCGAACGCTCTACTGGCATCACCCGCTGGTGTATCTGAGTCTGCTGCTCTGGGTCCTTTGCGGCCCGTTGCCCTTCATCGTGCTGGCACTCATTCTTCGGCGGAAGGCCAAAGTCGCAATCGGCGTTTGCACCCGCCACCTGGCTCGCCGACGACGCGCCATTCTCATCGGCTGGGCCGTGAGCCTGCCGGGGATTGCCCTGTTCGTGACCGGCGTGCTCCAATCCGGCGATTTGGCCGGCCTGCTGATTCTAGCCGGCGTTTTGTTCGTGCTGTGCGGAGTCGTATACGGAGTTTCAATCGCGGCGGTCATCTCCCCCAAGCGGATCGATGGGGAATACGTGTTCATCAAGCGTGCCGGGCCGGAATACCTTGCCCAGTTCCCGGCGTGGCGGCTTGAGGGAGTTCCCGCAACGCACAACCCGGTTTAAGCCCCAGACGAGCGAGCGAAGTCGATCGCCCCACCCCAATCCGAACAACTCGCCGCTCCTTGGAACCGGTGCCCAAGGCAATGACGCACGTCGCGGCCAGCCGCCACCTTCAGGAACGAGCCGACCTGCCGGCATGGCGAAGCGATTAGCGGGAACTGCGTCTTTTTGCCCGCCGCCCAATAGCCTCAGGCGGATCAAGGACGACCATCGGGGCAACGAAGCAGTTTGCAGGCACCCGATGACCCCTGTTATTGTGCACCGGGCTTCTTTGTTCGGGCAGGCAAAAACTGAAGCTTATCCGCCCTCAATAAGGGCTGGACCTTAAGCTGCGGCAAGCCTATGCGGGCGAGCATAGACTGAATGAATTCTCGCCAATATGGCCAAGCAGCAACGACGGCATCAACACGTCCGAATTCCTCAATTTGGCGGTCTGTTATCCCCTTGAGGCTAGGGAAGCGATACAGCAGAGCAAACTCTGCGTGAATTCGAAAACCGCCTCCGGTATCGGACTTTGGCGCAAGAAGAAAACCAACTTTGATCATAACGTCCGGTTCAGTTTTCGATCTCCCCGGCGTAATGGTGATTGATTGGTGAAGCTCAGAAGGGGGGCCGGTCAGGGGGCGCTGGACGCTGCCCGAGACAAGGTGTAAATCGCGAAGCTCTGCCTCCCGAAGAAGCTTCTCGGCGGTGCTGGCCTTCGCAGACTTCCTTCTTGCCGTCATGCAACGAGGGTCCGTGAGAGAGATTTAGTTATTGTCGGACTCCACTCTTCGGGCTCGAGCAACCACGTTGGGGCCTCCGTTGCCAACTCTGCTGTGACTGTTTCTCCGATTGAGTAGCTTCGACCAACGAAACGAACCTCCAGTCGTTTTTCAAGAGCGCTAGCGATTCGCTCGAGCGTCCTCAGCGAATGGCCGTCGTAGTCCGCATCCTCCAAGCGAGCAATTACTGATTGGTGCATGCCTGCGCGTTCGGCAAGCGCCTGTTGGGTTAGCCCCGCCTGTTCTCTGGCAAGGAAAATCTCGCTTCCGACGTTGGCCTTGAATCGTTCCCGCTCAACGCGCTGCGCCAAATCTGGGTCGCGGGCCAGCTTGCGGCGGATGGCTTCCGCGAGGTTTTTGGTTGTGGCCATGCGTTCTACTCCAAGTCGATGTCAGCCGTGTACCGATCAGGATCTTTCAAGGCCTGATTCCTTCGTGCCATGGCCGTGTCGATATCCCGAGGCGGAACCGCTCGTCCCGGTTTGATGAGCCCATGCGACAATGCGGCCCGGTGTTGGGCAAAAAAGAAATAGAGCATGCGATACTGGACCCGGCCGAGCTTGGCTCGCAGTTCGTAGATGCCATCACGCAGGTAATCCGAATGTGGCCGCCGCATTTCGTGTCCAAACTCTGCCAAATCTAGAATCCTGGCAATGCACTTGTCGTATGCCTCAGGTTTGCGGACTTTAAGATCGTCAAGCCATTCCTGAATCGGGACCCTCCGGTCAGCTTGGCGGAACGCCCTCCGTTGGGGGCATTCATCCACCCCTATAGCAATATTGTACTATTCGGCCTAGCCCGATCCAGGCGCTGAACCGGAATTTGGGAAGGATCTCCTGGACCCCCCTCACTGTAGCCATTCTGGAGCCAAATAGACCAGACAAACCCGGAATCCGTGCACGGTGGCGGACGCCCGACCTAGCGAAAGCGGCTGGCAGCTTGGGACACGATAAGCCCTCAAGGCAGTTCGACCCAGCCTTCAATCTACTCGGGCAGCACGACGGCCTCGGCCATGCGGCGGGTGCAGAGCCCGCGATAAATTCGATCGTCGATGTACTGCGTGATCATCCGCACCGAGCCGTCGCCCACCAGGAAATTGGTTCCGGTCGGGTGGTAGCTGCCAAAGTCGTCGAAGTGGCCGGTCGGATGGTTGGGCGTATGGTCGGCGATGCCCAGAAACCGCGAAAAGGCCTCCTCGCCGCCGGGCACGCAGCCGGTCCAGGTCGAGCCGCCCAGGCGGCTGGACCGCTCGCCCACGAACAGCGTGTGGCTCAAACCGTCGGGCACGTCGCCGAAGGGCACGCCGACGTGGTGGAAGAAGACGCCGTCGCCCTGGCACCATTCGCCCAGGGGCACCGATTCGCAGTCCTCCAGCTCGGTCGTGCCGAAGACGCCGATATAGTTGCCCGCGGCCAGGTCGGTGAGGGCCGTCCCCGGGTTCGCCTCCGAGTCGAGCGTAAACTGCCGCGGACCATCGTCCGACGGACAGCGGTAGCTCTGCAGCGGGCGGAGGCGGGCCACGTCGTTCATCGGGTCGGTGATCGGACGGTTGAAGTCGATCAAGCCCTTCGAGACGTTCTTCTGCTCCAAGAACGGCAGGATCCGGGCTGCCCAGCCCCAGCCGGGCTCCCCCTCGACCCACGGCTGGCCCGTGGCTGGGTCCTCGGCCAGCCAGCCGGGCGGAAGCGACTTGGACGTGTCGTGATACATCTGCAGCGCCAACCCGATCTGCTTCAAGTGGTTGGTACACGAGCTGCGCCGGGCCGACTCGCGTGCCGCCTGCACGGCCGGCAGCAACAGCGCCATCAAGACGCCGATCACCGCAATCACCACCAACAATTCCACCAGCGTAAATGCCCTGCGCCTGCGACGCATGTCACTAGCCTCCTGAGAAATACCGGACTGCCCGATAGGACAACCCGATTGGAAATGTCTGAGAACCCGAACCGCCGGCCGTTCATCGAAGCGGCCTTGGCGGCAACGCGCGGCTTCAGACGCTGGCAGGAGGCGCCCGCGGACGAGCGGATGAGAAAATGTCGCGCGCCGGGCGGGCGGGCGGATCGGGAATCGCAAGCTCGGCCACCGACAGCGATGGCCCGCCGGCCGGTTCGAACACGACCGGCAACGCGCACTGCGCGAGGAAGCGGCACACGACGCAGCCCGGCTCGCCGGCGGGCAGAGAGCTTGCCGGATGCCGCGAGCCCGAATGCTGCTCATGGTGCGAAACTTCCCGCACGCGGCAACCGTGCTCGGCGTGGCACCCCGGATCGTCATGGTGATGATGGTCCGCTTCGACCTCGACATGGCAGCAATCGCCGCCAAGGCCGCGGGGGTGCGCGTGCCAGCCGCCCGCCAGCGAGCCGGCCAACGTACAGGCAAGCGCCACGACTCCGATCGCGCGATGACGCACCAGGGTCAACATGGCCGCAGTGTACGCGAATGAGCGACCTAATGCAACTGAGTTGCACGAAATTCCAACATTCCCCGCGCAACGGCGACCCGCGCGCCCCTGGCTGGAGGGGAACGGACGAAGACTGGGGCACGCTAACGCGTTGCCACCAGCCACCCGGAAGGGAGCAAGGAAGCCCATCCTACAGAGGCCCTAGGCCTGCCACTGCTTGAGCTGATCGGCCAGCCGCAGGATCTCCTGCCGCTTCTTCTCGAACACGGCGAACAGGGCGATGATCAGGATGCCGGCCACGATGCCCGTGACGGACCAGAGCCAGGTCTGCTCCAGGTCGACCGCCGCGTACCAGATGATCGTCAGCAGCGACAGCATCAAAAACGAGGTGCCCAGGAACAGGAAGCCCCGCACCCGCAGCATGATGCCGGCGAAAATGCCCGCGATCGAGAGGGCCGCCAGCACCAAGGGGAGCCAGGGCGCCTCGGCCACGCCATTCAAAAAGATGTCGGCGGTCGAGGAGACGTAGATCACTGTCGAGGAGAAGTAGCGGATCGAGGTCATCTGGGCATCCGTGAGCTGGTCGCGATTGAGGTATGCCGCCGCCAGCAGGCACAGTGCGGGCGGGATGAACCAGAGCTGCGGATGCGCGAGCAGCCCCAGTGAGCCGGTGTGGTGCAGGAAGTACCAAAGGCCGCCGTTGGCCGCCACCGCCGCCAGGACGCCGAAGGCGAACGACCGCCGCGTCACCGCCAGCGCGGCATACAACGCGCCGACCGCCAGCATGAGCAGCGAAAAGTGGACCTGGTTGTCGACGAACCAGAACCCGACCACCGGCAACAGCGGCAGGAAGGCGCCGGTTCGCTCCAGCGGCTCGGCCAGCACGATCCGCTTCTGCCGGCGGAACAGTTCGCTCAGACCGACGCCCAGGAACCCCAGCAGGATCACGATCATGGGCCAGTACTGCATAAAGAATCCGCGGAACAGCCAGGGCATCGTCACGCGGACGTGTACGAACAGCAGGGCCAGCACGCCTTCGGCCGCGTAGACGTAAACCATGCGTCCCCGCTCGGGAAGGTCGAACGGGTCGCGGCCGGAGATCAAGGCGGCCGCCAGACAGGTGAGGAAGATCCCGGCCAGCGCGGCGATCACGATCAGATTGGCCGTCCACGAGATCTCCACCTCGCCGTGCCGGGCGAACTGGATCACCTCGATCGCGAGGATCAAAAAGACCGTGGCCGTGCCGGTTGCAACGAGGACCGGCGTCAACCGCGCAGCGGCGGCGGTCCACTCGTTCTCGCGGCGGATGATCTTGCTGAGGCCGATGCCGTACAGTGCCGTGACGGCGGCCAGCCCCGCCAGCACGGCGACCGCATAGTTCAACACGTTTCCCGTCGTGGCCGGTTCCAGCACGGACCAGCCGAGGGCAACGGCTCCCAAAGCGCCCACGCCCAGTGAAGCGTATTGCAACTGGCTTCGCCGCCGGCCGCGCGCGAGAAGTCCGATGGCGATCGCCTGGGCGACAACGGCCTTGGCCGCCACGAACCGCAGCGAGAACTCGGCAAAATTCAGCTCGACTCCAAAGGCCAGCGCCGTCACCGAGGCCGCCAGCAGGCAGTTGGCAGGCACCAACCAGTAAAGTCCGGCCAGTGCATCCTCGCTGTGCGGGATCCGCAACCGATCGCCCAGCGCCAGCAGGCCGGCCCGGCGGCTCCATAGGTAGCTGGTGCCCAGGCTGAACGCGGCCAGGATCATGGTGCCCGTCCAGACGATCCAACGGGGCTCGAGATCGAGCGAATCGAGCAGCATGCCGCAGGCGAGCAGCCCCAGCAGGTACAGCCCCGCCACCGACGACCGCATCCGCTCGTCCCAGAGTGTGGCGGCCATGCCAACCACGCCGGCCACCAGAGCGGCCCAGCCCAATGCCGATGCAGTGCCGATCGGCGAGGACGCCAGGTCGGCCACCAGACCACTGACGACCATCAAAGCCACCAGCGCGGCGGCGAACCAGGCGGCCGGGCGGTGAACCGGGATCATTCCCCGGCGCGCATCGCCGCTGGCCGGCCGCAGCACCGCGAGCTCGATCGCCAGCCAGACCGGCACGGCGAGCCCAAGCGCCAGCGTGTTGACCTCGAGAAGTTCTATACCGCTGAAACGCGTGCCCAGCTCCAACCAGCCGACCGTGGCGGTCAGGTTGACCAGCAAGGCGGCCGCATAGAGATAGATCCTGTACAGCGACCAGCAAGCAAGCGTGGCGGCCAGTGCGGCCGCGCAAGCACACGCCGCCATGCTCCACCAGGGAGACTGCGGATCACCACCCAGGGCCCGCAGACCAACGAGCACAATCAGCATGCCCAGCGCGGTTGACCAGGCGGTCACTCCCCTGGTCCAAACGGCCGCCTGTTGCGGCGACTCACGGCGCCGCACAACCCAGCCGGCCAAGAGCGCGGCCCAGGCGCTTGCCGCCATGGCAACCAGGAACGCGTGGAAGCTCAGCCAGGTTCCGTTGTCCCAGGGATTCAACGAACAGGCCAAGATGGTTCCAACAGCGAGCAAGAGCGCGGCTCCCGCGGGAATCGCGAACTGCATCTGCCGCTGCCGCGCGAAAACGCCGACCGCCGCCAGCGCCAGCACGGCGCTGCCCCAGCCCCAGGCGTCGCCGATCACCGATCGGACAGCGGCCGGCAGCGGATCGACGACCAGGACAAAAGCCGCCGGCGCAAGGACCAACAGGTGCAGCGCAACAGGCAGAACCACCTGCGTGGCGAGCAGGCCGCCACCCAGCGCCGCCAATCGTGCCTCGCGGCTGCATTGCCAGGCGACGACGGCGATCCAGCCCAGGCAATAGACGGCGGCCACGGAAGCGTTCAGTTGGGCGAGCCGCACCCATTGCGTCACATCCAGCCCGGCACTCGTCTTGGCAATTGCCAGCAGGTAGCCGGCGGTGGCGGCAACGGCCATCACCAGTCCCCCGGCAAACGCAAAGCCCGTGTCCCGATCGCGCAGCGCGTAACCCACGATGACCAAAGCGGTCACCAGGATAGGCAGGGCATAGGAGGCGGCCTGGCCGATCAGCACAAAGAACGACCCCGGCTCCGGTCCCAGGATCGGCTGCTGTTTGAGCGCCGCTGCCACAACGTACAGCGTCATGGCCACCAGCGGCGCCGCTCCCAGGACCAGCACCAGCGCGCTGGCCTGCCGCGCCAGCGACATGACGGCGTTGGCAGCACTATCCGAGGGAGAGCGGCGGAGGACCAGCGCGACGGTCGCGATAACGATGAACAGGAGACCAAAGATCCATAACAGCGAGGCGGCCTCCGGCCGAGGCGGCACGCGGACCAGGGCAGCCACGGCCACGTAAAAGCCCATCACCACCAGCGGCGCCAATGCCAGGGTGATCACCCCGCTGCGCATGGCACGGCTGCCGCCCGCCGTTTCGCCCGTCGCCGGCAGTGCGCCGACCGATTGTAACCAGTGCACTAATCCCGTGCGGCACCACACCACGACCGATCCCAGCACCAGGTAACCCGTCGAAAGCCAGCGCATGGCCGATGCCACAGCCACTTGCGGCTCGAAAAGTCCAGCCAACAGCGGCACCGTCGCCGATGCGGCCAGCAGCAGGGCCAAGGCCTTCCATAACCGGTAGCGGTGCCAGAGGCTATAGACCAGCAGCAGGACCAGCGACCCCAGCAGGAGCCATGAACCGACGGCCAGCGCGTGCTCGTGCGGAATCCCACCGAGCTCGAAACGCTCGATCGGCGGCACGGTGCGCACCGCTCGATCGGCGGAAGCGGCAGCCGCGCCGACCCATCGGGGCGAAAGTTCCTGGGCCACGCCGGCACCCGCGCCGTAAACGGCTAGCGCCACCAGAATCGCCAGCGAAGCCGCCGCCAGCACCTGGTCCAACGAAGGGCGTATTGAATCGACCAGCTCTTGCAACCGCCGCGCCAGTCCGAATGGTTGAACCGCCTCGGGCGGATGCGGAGTTTCGTGTTCTGCCGGCATGCCGGGGGCGCGGGCCCGCAGCGCGGCTCGGCCGAGCATGATTCGCACCGTCAACCAGGCAAAAGACAAGGCACACAGCGCGATGCCTTGCGCTTGCAAGCTCCAGGGATCGAGCCACAGCGATTCCCACCCGGCAACCCAGGTCTGTCGCTCCAGGATGCTCGCAACGCCGAATACGACCGACGACGTGAGGGCCGCCTGGCTCAGCACCATCAGCACGACTTGCCGCTCCATGAGCGCCAGGCATAGCCAAAGAATCGCCAGGACGGCGCTGCCCACCGCCGGGATGCCGGCGGCTGCTTGCGGGACGAGCCACAACACCACCGCCGCTGCCGCCAGCGAGCTGGCAATTCCGAAGGCGGTAAGCGGGAACTGCACGGCCCGCTCCAGCTCTCGCCCGCGACGCGCCGATGCAAACGCACCGGCTGTCATGGCCGCGGAGTGTACGAGCAGGGCCGCCAGCCAGGGGTGAGCGATTCCGAGCGAGGGGGCGAACGTGAATGCCAGGCCTTGAACAAGGGCCGCCAGCAACAGGCCGGCGCCGGCCCAGGTCGGCTCGGCGCGCTTGCCCACGACGGCGGCGGCCAGGCAGGCGGCTGCGTAGGCGGCGTAGATCCAGACGGCGCCCGACGTGTCGCCCACGACCGCGAACCCGTGCCACGTGACTAACAGCAAGCTGGCCGCAGCGGCGGCTGCCGCGACCGCCAGGTACCACAGTCCATGCGCTCGATCCGCCATTTGGACCAGCAGTGCGGCACCCCCGGCGAGCACCGCGCTCACGGCCACGAGAACGACGGCGGCGTGGGCGGACAGCAACTGGGCCGCCATGGCATGCGCCGTCATGTTCCAGGTGATGTCGCCCCAGATGAGCAACCCGGCCAGCAGCCCGACGATCGACAGGCAGAGTGCGGCCAGCAGGTGGGCGGCCGGCACGGCAAACAAGATGGCAACGCCGGTCAATATTGCAAAGCTCACGAGGGCGGCCGGCAACATTCCGGACGGATCCGGCCACGCCAGGCCAATCCCGGCCAGCATCAGTGCAACCCCGAGCACCGCGAGGTTGGTTCCCGCCGTGCGCAGCAGTGCTCGCTCGCGATCGGTTATACGCTGCCAGAACAGCAACCCGGCTGCCAGCGCCGGCAGGCCGAGCAACGTGGCCAGCGGAGCCAACCGGTGCAATGTCTCGGCGATCGCCGTTGTCTTGACGAGCAACAATGCCAGCGGCAATGCCAAGGCGAACGTGCTGACACCGAGCAGCTTGAAGATGGCATTGGCGCCAGACTCGTCCAACATTTCCCACCGCCGCGCGGACGTAAGAAACACGAGGTTGGCGGCCGAGTAGCAGGCTGCCAGCGCTGCGGCCAGGCCGAACACCAGCCAGAATGAGCTCTCCGGACCGACGTGGCGTCTGATCACCAGCGCGAGCACCGAGGGAACAATCACGCTGGCAGTAAGCAGCAGGGGCACCCGCGGCATGACGATCCTGCCCGCGTAATACACGAGCGCCGAAAAGACGACCACGGAGATCGCTTCGCCGCCCAGCGTGATGATGTTCAACGGGGCGGTGCCGGTCGAGAAGGCCGCGATTGCCAGGAAGTTCAGCGGGACCAGCAGTGTGGCGATGAGCAGCAGCCCGTGGCTGGTGGTCTCCAGCTTCCAGCGCCGAAAAGTGTACGCTCCCACGCCAAACAGGGCCGCCGTCACGCCGTTGAACACGAAGAACTTCAGGAACGGCCGCTCGGCGATCTCGGCCCAGAAGCTGATGACCAGGGCGATCGAGCAGCAGACGATCAACAGGCCGCCGATCAGCTCGCCCCAACGGATGTGCCGCTGTTCCATAAAGGCGGCCAGGATCTCGGACCAAGGTCGGGCGGGCGGGCGGGGCGGCGCCGTCGCCGCGGGCTCGGTGACCGACTGGGCGGCCGCGGTCCGCCGGGCGGCATACCGCTCGGCTCGCTCGCGGGGATCGAGTCGAGGCGCCTGTGTCTGGGCAGCTTCACCTGCCAAGGCATATTCCGGCCCGGCGGCTTCGGCGGCCGTTTCGGGAACCAGCTCCGCCTCCACGGCCTCTTTCGCCACCGCGGTTCGCGGAGCCGCAGGTTCCGTCGCCGCGGCTGGTGCTGGTGCCGGCTGGGGCGCGGATCGCTGCTGCTGTTGATGGATCGCCGTCAACAGGCTGGCACGTGTCTGCGGGTCCAACAACGATCGCTGGCCGAAATCCTCGACTTGCCGTGTCAGCTCTCTGAGCACGGCGAGGTTTCTGGATTCTTGGCTGGCGGCCCGTGGCCAGCCGCACTCGCCGCAGGCGGCAAACCCTGGCAGCAGTGGCACGTCGCAGGCCGGGCAGCGGCGGACGGGCCTGAACTGTGGTCTGTGCTCTCGGGCCCCGCCTCCGAACAGGTAAGCCAGCAGGACCCAAATGCCATGACCGACGGCGGTGACGATCGCGAGCACAATCAGCAGCACGACGCCAATTGTTACCAGGTCGCCCACAACAAGGTCCTTGCTGCGAAGTGCGGAACACGACCAGTCGCCGGTCAGCCGTGGCCCGCGGCTGCAAAGCGCGGCAACTGTACGTCATTAACATGGTACGACATGCCATGGGCAAGCCCAGCCCGTAGCGGTGCTAAAGATCCTCGCCGTTTGGATGCAACGAAGTGGTGCCCCAGGGCTGGCGGGCGGGTGCATTCTCGGGCTTTCCGTTGAGACATCGACAACCGATACAACCGGCCACCGCACGTCCAGCAGCGGCCGCGGTCCGTTGACAGTGGGAAATTGGCCGTTCAGAATTGTCCCCGGAGTCCACGGCAGAATCATGTAGCAGCCGGAGTGAAACCATGCCGATCGACGACTTCGCACTTTTCCCCAGGACCAGCCGCAGGGCCTTTCTTCGGACATCGGCGCTGGGGCTGGCCGGGGCGGCTTGCTCTACCGCCGCCTGGCCGCTGGCGGCCCAGGAGCCGGGCGAGCGTCCAGCCCGCCCGGACGGTGTTGAAGTGCTCAATCCCCGGGGCCGCGTGCCGGTAAGCTTGATCATCGACGACTCGACGTGCCTGGTGAACATGGGGCACTTCTGCATGCCGCAGTTCGCCGAGGCCTGGCCGGATCGGCAGGACTACCAGAAGCCGTGGCAGACGTTCCCGCGCGAGATCCCCGACTCGTTCGTGCGAAAGTTCGGCGAGTGGTGCCGCGACCACGGCGTGAAAGGCAAGTACAGCGTCGTGCCTTACCCGGCCTGCGTCGGCTGGCTCGACCGCGATCTGCCCGGCTGGTCGAAACGCCAACTGGACGAAAGCCTGGCCTTGGTGCGTGATTTCCTGGCGCCCGATTGGGATTTTCATCCGGAGATGGTCAGCCACACCTGGGTGATCGATACCAAGACCGGGCGGCCTTACGAAGAGCGCAGCCCGCGCTTCATGGAGAACTGGGCCTGGACCGACGGCAAGTCGGTGGACCAGTTGGCCGACTACATGAGCTACGCCCTGCGGATCCTGAAGAACGTGGGCCTGAGCTGCGAGGGGATCACCACTCCGGGCGGCTTCGGCAACCGGGTGCTCAATGAGCTGTCGCAGGCCACGCTGGAAGCCTGCCGCGACGTATATCAGACGGAGATTCCGCACTATTTCCGCCATCTCTATACCGACGAGCGGAGCGTGGCGCCGCGGGTCGAATACGCCTCGGGGCTCGATGGCGGCCGCCCCCAGTGCGTGGTATCGATCATCGGCTGCACGGGCGATTGGTTCGGCGGCTGGGACGGGACCACACCGGGCTCGGTCGACCAGTTCATCACGCAGGACCTGCGGCATGGACGGTTGCCCGACGTGATTGCCCGCGGCGAGCCGGCCGTGCTGGTCTGCCATTGGCCGGGCATCTATTACAACGGCGACGAGTTGGGCTTCAACATCTTCAAGCAGGTCGTCGAGCGGCTCGACGCGGGTTTTGATAACCTCGTGTGGATGAAGCTGAGCGAGATCGCCCGCTATTGGGCGGCCAAGGAGTTGACGCGCATCGCGCGCGCCGGCGACCAGATCGTGCTCGAAGCTCCCTTTGCCTGCGCCGGTTTCACGCTCCGCGCCGCCGCCGAGGCGGGTTCCCAGCCGCGGCTGGAGCTGGATGGAAAGCCAGCTCGTCTCAAGCGCGTCGAGCGGTTATCCGACCTGGCCGGCGGCACCTGGTTTGCCGGCGACAGCCACGCCACCTTGTGCTTCGACCTGCCCCGCGGAACAAGCCAGGTGAGTTTGGCCTGACCGCATTCAGGCACGCTCCACGTTTTTTCCTCCTTCCTCCTTCGTCCTTCTGCCTTCTGCCTTCACCGTCTCTCCTTCCTCCTAACCTCCAGCACGCACTCTACGGCGGCGTGATCGGACAACGAGCCCTCGGGCACCTGCTCGTCGAGCATGGGCAGCACGCGGACCCGGGCCGGCGCAAGCGCCCATCCGCCCGGGCGCCGGCGCGACACAAAGATGTAGTCGATACGGCGGCCGCCATCCTCGGCCAGGGCATCGCTGGTGCCTCCCGGACCGACGCCCAAATGGGCCCAGACGTCGATCAGCGACAGACCATGATGGTCCAAGCCCAGGCGCAGCCGCTGGTATGGGGTCCGCTCCGTCCCGGCGGGCCGTTGCCGCGGGTCGTCGGCCGCCACGTTCATGTCCCCAAGCACGATCATCGGCCGGTTGCGGTCGGTGTGCTCGGCGATGAACTGGCGCAGCTCTGCGATCTGCAGTTCGCGGGCCGTGCCGGAACGGCTCTCCAGGTGGGTGAGAAAGCAATCTACCAGCAGGGGCGGATCTTCCTGAATGCGGATCCGCGCGTGCAAGGCACCTTTGGCCGCGAAGCCGTCGGCACCCAGCCCATAGGCCACGAACCGCGAGGCGTGCTGGTAGGTCAGCGCGTGCCGCTCCTCGATTGGTAAGCGGCTGAGCAGCAACAGGCCGCTATTGGTGCGGGCCCGCCCCGGCGGCTTCTTTTCCCAGTAATGGTAAAAGGCGGAGCCGGAGGCTTCGTCGATCCCCTCGATCAACTCGTTGCGGCGGTCGTCGTCGAAAACCTCGCACAGGCCCACCAGGTCGTAGCCGGCCAGCCGCTCCACGAGCGCCGACGCGCGGTACTCGGCCTTGCCGCGGTGCCCCGCGACCGTGTAGGCGATGTCCGGCAGCAGGTGCACGTTGTACGCCAGCACGCGCAAGCTCGCCGGAGGCCTATCCTGGGCCCCCGCCGGTTCTGCGGCGGCCAGTATCAGCGCGATCAGGCAGGCTGTTGCCCATGGCTGTCTGTTGCGCATGTCCCTGCAATTCTCACGACAAAGTACAGGCTCTTCGCTCGGGCGCCGGTTCAGTGTACCGCGTACCCTCCCAGCCTAGCTCACGCGGCCCTCACGGCCGCATTATCATAGCCAGAGGCCAGAAGGTTTTCTATCGTCGAGGCACCGAGATGAGCAGCCGTAGCGAACCTCGGATCATGCCGACGACTGGGTCGAATTGTTCGATGACGAGCGGGCCGCGTCCATCTGGCGGATCCGGTGGGCCGAGGTGGACGAGATTATTGCTTGGAAGGACGACTGTCTGGGCCTACGACATCATCTGTGTCGGCCTTCGGAGTGGGCAAGAGGAGTACCGCTGCGACGAGGAGCAGCAGGGCTGGGGCGACTTGCTGTGGACGCTTGAGCGCTTGTTTGCGATCCGCGGCGATGACTGGTGGCGGCGCGTAGCCTTTCCCGCTTTTGAGACGAACCTCACGGTCCTCTGGACCCGCGGGACGCCATCCGGCTAGGCCTAGTGGAGTTGCTGTTGAATGCGGCGGAGCAGGTCGAACGCACGGTCCAGATCAAATCGGCTGAAGTCCTCCTTGCGCAGCACCGGGCGAAGCTGAGCATCAACCTGTCGCCGCAGCACGTCGAGACGGGAAGCTGAAACATCGGGAGCAGCGTTACCCGGAACGGCGAGCTTCTGGCTCACGAGTTGCAGAAGACGATCCTCCCCGGGGTCGATGACGCCGTTCATGGCCGCGTAGTCGAGATCGTACAGGTCGCGGATAGCTGGTATTCGGCGGCAGAGCGCCGCCCGGATTTTTTCAGCGTAGGACTCGCGCTTCGACATCACGGTGACGGGAATGGGATGCAGAGCAGCCTTCGTCGTAAACGGATTGAAGAGAATGGTCCCGGCCGGCTTCGTCTCAGCCGTTTCGACAACCGGCTCGCGAAGCCCTACTTCAAACCTGATTCTTTCACGGTCTCCCGACAAAGACGAGGAATACGAAAGGACGGCGGTGTAGTGGCTCGATTGGTTAGCCCCCTTGAACGATTGACTTTGGCTCAGCCATCCAGAAGCCGCGAGTAACCGCTCCAGGTGCAGTTTGATGGGCTCAATCGCCGCACGCCGCCGGGAACGAACAGCATCCGTCTCGATCGAGACGACAAAGTCGAGATCCTCGCTTAGGCGGTAGAATCCGGCATGCACCTTGCTGAGCGCTGTTCCGCCTTTGAAAACCAGTCCTACGGCGAAGGCCGAAGTTAACTCGTCGAGCAGGAGCGAGCAAAAGTAGTCTTTTTCGATGAGCCTTGTGCTGAAACCAGTCCGCGATGCCGAATAAGCTAACGCTTCTCGAAAGCCGTCTTCGTCCTGATCCGGACGTGGAAGGTTGTCAGGCATCGTTCAGCAATAACATCCACCGCTTGTCGGTGGTTCCGCGTTTGCGTTGCGTCGGGATCCAAGGGATGAAGCTCGTTGTCGGACGTAACGAACGTTCAATCTTCCGCAACAGGGGCCTTGACGCACCGGCAACTTCGAGCACTTTGCCGATCCGTCGAAGCGTTCCCTGATTCCCGTACTTGAGCGTAACGGATACGAGGTCGGCGGCAATACGGTCGTCGCGTCTCAATTCATCGCGAATCCAATCGAACGCCCGTGGCACTGTGTTGAAGCGCGACCAGTCGTAGACGGCGTCCATCAAGGCGCGTGCCCTGGACGCATAGAAAAGCGGAATCCCCTCCGGCGTCTCGGCGATGTCGGTGGCGCCGAGACGCTTGTCAGCAACCTTGACCAACGTGAGTTCGACGGCGCCGATGGATCGCTCGCCGGACATGCGGTTGTTGTACACAAAGACGCTGTTGGATACCTGCTCGTCCCATCCGTAGCGGGAAAATGCGTTCGGCCCGGAGATCTGATAGCGAGCCTTCTGGTCCGCCATCAAGGTGGCCAACGCCAACGCCTCGCTGGGACTCCACCTGCCGCCCGGCGGGATTCTTGGAGGGACGAGGTACAAACCCCGCCGCACCCGCGCAATCAGCCCCCGCCGGCTCAGGCGGCTCAGGACCCGTTTTTCCTGCTCGGGCGCAATGCCGACTGCCGCGGCCAAGTCACCGGTGGCGACAGTGGCCGTCCTGGTGCTTTGGGTGTATCCGAAGAAACGCGTCTCGAGTTGGGTCAAACCAACCATTGGTACTCCATTTCATATTAGTATCCAATTATAGCATTTTCGCGAAATGGAATACAACTCGACTCGTGCTTCATTTTTGCTTCTACGGCGGGCTTTTGCCCACGGAAGCGCCCCCTTGATGTAACCGATCGACAGCGCCGGCTTCACGCCCCGGGCCGTTGCCGACCGCTCAGAAAAGATCGAGGATCGGATCGCCTTCGGCCAGTAGGCTGTAGGGGCGGCCTTCACGGTCGTGGGCTTCCAGGTCGTGGATGCCCATCGCGTGGTAGACCGTCTTCGTGACGTCCGCCGGAGTCACCGGATGGTCGGCGGGGAACTCGGCGTAGCGGTCGCTCGACCCGTAAGTGCGCCCACCGCGGATGCCGCCGCCGGCCAACAGCACGCTGAGACAGTGCGTCCAGTGGTCGCGGCCTGCGCCGGTGGCGCCGCCGGAGCGAGGGTCGCCGATCTTGGGCTTGCGCCCCATCTCACTGGTGATCATGCAAAGCGTCTGCTCGAGCAGGCCGCGGCCCGACAGGTCTTCGATCAAGGCGGAAAAGCCGCGGTCGAACTCGGGGAGCAGGTCCTCCTTGAGGCAGGCGAAGTTGTTGCCGTGCGTGTCCCAGCCGCCGCCGCTGAGGCACTTCTTGCCTTGCCGCTCGTCCCCCATCCAGAAGACGGTGATAAACGGCACTTCCGCTTCGACCAGCCGCCGCGCCGCGAGCAGGCTCATGCCGTTCACCGTCTCGCCGTAGCGCTGGCGGACGGCGGCCGGCTCGCTCGACAGATCGAAGGCCTCGCTCGTCCGCGCCGAGAGCAGCAGCGAAAATGCCCGCTCCTGCTGCTCGGTCCAGGTGCGCACGGGCGCGTGCTCGTCGAACCCGCGCCGGACGGCGTCGACGCTGCGCAGCAACTGGTGCCGCTCGGCGAGCTGGACAGCGCTCGTGCCGCCTGCCAGGGCCAAGGCGGGGGCGCGGAACTCCAGCGGCTTTTCCAGGTTGCCGTGAACGTAAAGCGGATCGTGTTTTACGCCCAGTCGCGCGGCGAACTGCCCGGGCCGCGTGTACGGCGCCTGGCTCGGCTGGTACGGCAGCGTGACGGCGTTGGGCAGGTGCAGGTTCTGTGGCCGCTTGGCCGCCACCACGGCGCCCATGTAAGGCCAGTCGTCCGGATAGGGCATGCGGTCGTTGCCAAGCGTCAAGAACGACTGGTCGGCGACATGGCCCGTGAGCTGGTAATAGTAGCCGGCGTGATGGTCGTTGGTGTTCACGGTGCCGCGGACCGAGTTGATCACGGCCAGGTGGTGGGCCTGCCGAGCCAAGAGCGGCAGGTGCTCGCAAAGCCGCACTCCGGGGGCCGACGTGGCGATCGGCTGAAACGGCCCGCGGTACTCCAGCGGCGCGGAGGGCTTCAGGTCCCAGGTGTCGATGTGCGAAGCGCCGCCGCAGAGAAAGAAGAGGATCGTCGATTTCGCCGTCGCCCGGCCGCCGACCGGGCCATTGTTGGCCGCCGGAGCCGGTTTGCCAAAGGCGAGGCCGGCGAACCCAGTGCTGGAGGCGACCAGGAACGTGCGGCGGTCTAGCGGAAACGTCGTGTGCCAGGGCTCGGTGTTCATGGGCAACTCGACAACGCGGGGCAACAAGCCGGCACAGCCAAGGCGGCCGCGACCGGAAGGTCCGGGCGCTTTGGTTGGTACGCATCAATCCATGCCGATATGATACGGCTTGCGCCAGCGGCTTGCAACGCCGCGCGGCTTCTGGGCCGCGGCGGGCGACGCTATATTGCGTAGGTTTCCGAGGCGGCTTTCGTTTTCAACCGAGGGACCATCCAATGCCAGACCAGGACCGTGGCGACAAGCGAGCCAACGCTGAGCAGCCGCGCCGATGGCCCGATAAGGTGCTCGACGCGATCGAATGGGCGGGCAACAAGCTGCCCGATCCGGCCATGCTGTTCGTGTGGGCGCTGCTGGCGACCTGGGCCGCCTCGGCTTTGCTGGCCAACGTCGAGTTCAGCGAGCTCGATCCGCGCACGGCCGTCGACACGGAGGGTCGGCCGCAAACACCCGAGCCGATCCGCATCCGCAACCAACTGACCGGGCAGGCGTTGATCACGTTTTTGACGAACATGGTCGACACGTTTGTCAGGTTCCCGCCGCTGGGGGTGGTGCTGGTGGCCCTGCTGGGCGTGGGCGTGGCCGAACATACCGGACTGATCAACGCCACCATCCGATGGCTGCTGAGCTTCACGGCCGCCAGGCTGCTCACGCCGATGCTGCTGCTGGTGGCGATTGTGAGCCATTCGGCCGGTGACACCGGCTACGTGCTGGTGGTCCCGTTGGGAGGCGTGATCTTCGCCGCGGCCGGGAGGCATCCCTTGGCCGGCATCGCGGCAGCCTTTGCCGGGGTTTCGGGCGGCTTCAGCGCCAACTTTCTGCCCTCGGCCTTGGACGCCCTGCTGCAAGGGTTCACGCAGTCGGCGGCGCGGATTATCGACCCGGCCCGCGACGTGAACGTGCTGTGCAACTGGGGTTTTACCAGCGTATCGAGCATCTTGATCGTGCTCCTCGGCTGGTACATCACCGACCGGATAATCGAACCGCGGCTGGCGGGCACGCCGATCGACGGCGACGGCCACGAGCCCGTGTCCATGGACCCGTTGGCGCCCCTCGAGCGGCGCGGGTTGCTGGCCGCACTCGGCGCGATGCTCATCGGCGTGCTGCTTTTGGTGGTGATCGCTTGGCCTGAGAGCTCGCCGCTGCGCGACAGCAACGTCCCGAACAAGGGGAGTCTGACCAGCCCGAAGGCGCCGCTGATGCACGCCATCGTTCCGCTGATCTTCTTGTTGTTCCTGGTCCCCGGCGTCGTCTACGGCTACGCGGCCAAGACGGTCAAGAGCCATCGCGACATCGTGCAAGGCATGAGCAAGGCCATGAGCACGATGGGCTATTACCTCGTGATGGCTTTCTTCGCGGCGCAGTTCACTTACGCGTTCAGGGAATCGAACGTGGGAACATTGATTGCCGTCAAGGGCGCCGGCGCGCTCAAGGCCATGAACATGCCGGCCGAGGTGACGATCGTCGGAATCATCCTGCTGACGGCGCTGGTCAACTTGCTGGTCGGATCGGCCTCGGCCAAGTGGGCCTTGCTGGGACCGATCTTCGTGCCGATGCTGATGGGACTGGGCATCTCGCCGGAGTTGACGCAGGCCGCCTACCGGGTCGGCGATTCGAGCACCAACATCATCACTCCCTTGATGCCCTATTTCCCGCTGATCGTGGTCTACTGCCAGCAGTACGTAAAGAAGACCGGCATCGGCACGCTGATTTCGTTGATGGTGCCTTACTCGGCCACATTCCTCGTGACGTGGATTCTGCTGCTGTTGGGCTACTGGGCGCTTGGCATCCCGCTGGGCTTGCAGGCGACGTACACGTACGAAGGATAAAGAAGAAAGGCAGAAGGTTGAAGGCAGAAGGCAGAACTGTCGGGTGGCTGGCGGCAAAGCGTTAGCGTGCCCCAGTCTTCGTCCGTCCGCCCGCGTTCTCCTTGCCGGCTTGCGCGCATGAACCAAGAAAGGTTGGCCAGCCACTCGCGCCTCAAGATGGTCGGGCGTTTCGGCAGTGCCTGTCTCATCGCCCGAGCGCCCTACGCGGCCGCGTCTTGAACGCTTCAATGGGCACGCTAACGCTTTGCGGCCAGGCACCCGGAGAGAAGGCACAAGAAGGAAGGATGAAGGCAGAATAGGAACATGAACGAACAAAGACTGGGGCATCCCGGCGGGCTGGGATGGCGGCTACGGCACACGGAGTGTGCCTGCTACTATCTGACTTCTGATCTCTGTCCTCTGACTGGGGCACGCTAACGCTTTGCCGCCAGCCACCCGACGCTGACGTCTGACTTCTGTTCCCTGTTCCCTATTCCGACTTCCCGCTCAGATCCAGGCACTTCAGCGCTCGCTGGTCGCGGACATACAAGAGGCCGCCGGCCAGGGCGGGCAAGGCGTGCGTGTCGGACGACAGTACCTGGGCCGTGGCCAGGGGGCGGTAGCCTGCGTCCGTGGCGCGGGCCAGCAGGAGCTGCCCGTCGGTCTTGAGGATGATCAACTTGCCGTCGGCCAGGATCAGGCTGGCCTTGCCGTAGTTGTCCTCGGACCAGATCACGCGGCCCTGCGATGGCTCGATGCAACGCAGCGCGGCGGGCGGAACGTCGTGACGGCCGTCGACGCCGTACAACAGCCCATTCGACCGGACGCAGGTGGTGTATTGGCTCGACATCACGTCGTCGCTCTTCCAGACTGTCTTTGGCTGGGCCTGGCGAACGTCGGCGTACAGCGCGCCGACGCCGTAGCTGGCCGATACGAAGACGTGGCCGTCGAGCACCAGCGGGTTGGCCGCGTTGACGGTCGGCCCGCGCGCGCCAAAGCGGATCCGCCAAAGCACGTCGCCCGTTTTCGGATCGATCGAGACGACGTGGTACCGCGTGACAAAGATCGCTTGCCGCCGGCCGCCGATCGTGGCCGCAATGGGCGACGAGTAGCTGGCCTCCTCGCCGGTCGCTTTCCAAATCGTGTTGCCCGTGTCGAGATCCAATGCCACGATGCCCGCGCCCGCCCGGCCGCCTCCCAGGTTCACCAGCAGCTTGCCGCCTTCGACGAGGGGCGAGCTGCCGGCGCCAAAAAAACCCTCCTCCGCCGCGCTCACGTAGTCCTTGAAGAGATCGCGCGACCAGAGCACTTTTCCGTCGTCCAGCCGCACGCAGTGCAGCCCGCGCCGCGCGCCGTAAAGATAGACCCGCCCGCCGTGGATCAACGGCACGCACCGCGGACCATCGTCGGCCGTGTAGGTCGGGACATAGCGAGTGGGGAAGCGAGCCGTCCAGATCACCTGGCCGGTGCTCGGGTCCATCGCCTCGGCCAGCTCTTCATCGCCGATGCGATGGAACAACAGGGCCTTCCCGCCGGCCACCGCCATACCAGCCAGCCCGGAGCCTACCTCGCGCTGCCACTTGACGGGTGGACCATCGGCCGGCCCGCCCTGAGCCCGCCGAACAGGCCACCGCTCGGCAATCCTTTCGTCCTGGGCAATCCCATTGCGGTCAGGTCCCAGGATCTGCGGCCATTCACCGGCGGCGGCCAAGGCCGGCGCCAGTCCGATAGCACCAAACAAGCAGGCCAGCGACGCCAGCCGGCATGCCGGACTGCGCAACAGCAGGAAGGGCTTCATTCGTTTCCTTCGGGAGATCTTTTTGGCAACGCGCTGCCGCGAGACAGCTCTTACTCGGGGGCTGGAATCAGGCGCACCTCGTGCGGCTGAATTTCGAGGGCTTTGCGGATGGCCGCGTCGAGTTCGGGCAGCCTGGCCATCCGCTCGGTGACGGCGGCGAGGCGCTTGCTCTCGATCTCTTGAGGCGCCAGATCGAGTCCCAGGAAATCGGGAATGTGGACCGGCGCCAGCACGACGGCGCGGAAGACGCGGTCGTGGTAATGGGCGTTCTTGGCCTTCACCGCGTCCCAGACCGCCTGGACCTGCTCGGCCACCGGCCCGTCCATCAGCGCGGCTTGCGTCAGGTTCACGCCCTCGGCCAGCTCCGAGGCGGAATGGGCGCCCACCTTTTTCCCGCCGAGCAGGACAAAATAGCGACCTGTTTCAAGACCCGTGACCTGGAGCAGGTACTGGTTCAGGTCGTCGCGGACGCTTACCCATTGGTTGATGGCTTCGGCCTCGACGGGAAAGAATGGCAGCGCCGCGTCGTGCCTTTGGAAGCGGATCTCGCCGTCGGCGACACTCAGATCCGTCACTTCGCAGTTCTCCGCGGCGAGCAGCTTGCCGGAGGCATCGATCGAGACCTTGGAGACCAGGCTAGGGAAGTTCAGGCCCTTGAGAATGGCCCAGGCCATCAAGGCCTGCCCCGGAGCGCCGGGATGCACCGGATCGCCGCCGCCGATGCGGTTCTTGGGATCGGCGGCCCGGGCCTGGTCCTGCGCAGTCAGGAAGGGATGGAACTGGTCGACGAACGCGCCGCCGTTGGTCATGGCGATCCGCGACACTCCGGCCGAGTAGCGCTGGAGCGTCTCGTTGTAGCCGGTCAAGGCCGGCCCGTCCTCGTTCTTTTCAACGGGGCTGCACGTCAGCCAGGCCACGCGGATGTTGGCCGCCTTGGCCTGGTCGGCGATGCCTTGCAGGCCGTCCATGTAGGTCTTGAAGCCGGCCTCGTCGAAGGCCCGGTAGCTGCCGTCGTTCATGCCGAAGTTGACGGTCATGGCGGTCGGCTTATGAATCAGCACGTCGCGCGCGAACCGGTTGTTGCCTCCGGGCGAGCGGTCGCCGCCGATGCCCACGTTGCGGAACACCAGGCGCCGGTCGGGAAAGCGGCTGATGGTCCACATCTCCACGTAGTTGCTGTAGAGGTGCTGCTCGGTGATGCTATCGCCGATCATCACCACCGTGTCGCCATCCTTGAAGAAGAACTCATCGGCGATGGCGGCCGGCAGCCAAGAGGCGATGGCGACAACGAACAGGGCAAAGCAAACAAGTCGGCGTCGGCTCATGGTGATGATCCTGGCGGGGGAGAATCCGGGCGGCAATGCCACTATCCATAGCACGGCCGGGGGGCGTTGGCCAGCCGTCGCCCCCGCCGCGGCCGATTTTTGCGAGGGCCGCGGCCGGTAGCCCGATGGGATCGCCGCGGATGGCGGCTGCGCCGTTGTTCCGCGGGCAAAGGGCTCTTACAATGCGGCCGATTGATGCGGACACGACGGCCGGACGACGAACCCCTTGCCAGACGAGTTCTTCATGCCTTCCAGCCGGGCCAGCACGATTCCCTTGGGGGTCAAGGTCGTCTACACGGCCTTCCTGTGCGTGCTGGTGCCCTATTACTGGAAAACGTACGGACCGGCGAACTTCCTCTGGTTCTGCGACGTGGCACTGCTCGTCACGCTGGCGGCACTCTGGCTGGAGAGCAGCTTGCTGGCCAGCATGCAGGCCGTGGCGATCGTGGTCCCGCAAATGCTCTGGGTGCTCGACTTCGGGCTGCAGTTGTTTACGGGCCGCAAGTTCTTCGGGCTGGCCGAGTACATGTTCGATTCCGGCATCCCGCTGTTCGTGCGGGGGCTGTCATCGTTTCACGGTTGGCTGCCGTTTTTGCTGGTGTGGCTGGTGTGGCGGTTGGGGTACGACCGGCGGGCCTGGATCGTGCAGACGGTCGCCGCCTGGCTGCTGCTGCCGGCCTCGTTTCTTCTCACCGACCCGCCGCCTCCGCCGCCGGAAAACCCGGCCGCGGCAGTGAACGTCAATTGGGTTTATGGTCCCGGCAAGACGGCGGTGCAAACCTGGATGGCGCCCGAGTTGTTCGTGGGCGTGCTGATGATCGGCTTTCCGATCATCATTTACTTTCCCAGCCACCTGGCCTTCAACGCCTTGTTCGGGAAGCGGGGCGAAAGCGTCGTACCCGTGATGCCCCGATCAAGCGAAGTCGAGTGAACCATGGTTCGCCGCGTGCTCGTGTTGTCGGCCTCGGTGGGAGCAGGGCACCTGCGGGCGGCGCAGGCGGTCGAGCTGGCCCTCAAGGAGTTCGACCCCTCGGCCGAAGTCAAGAACCTCGACGTGCTGGAGTTGACCAACGCCACTTTTCGCCGCTTGTACGGCAGCGCGTACCTCGACCTGGTGAACCAGGCCCCGCACGTGCTGGGCTACTTTTACGACCTGATGGACCGGCCGCCGTCGCCGCGGCACAAGAGCGATAAGCTCCGCCTGCTGGTCGAGAAGCTGAACCTGCGGCGGTTCGTGCAGTTTCTCCAGGACGAGCCGTGGGACGTGATCGTCAACACGCATTTCCTGCCGGCCGAGATCATCGCCTCCTTGCGGCGCAATGGCGAGTTTCACTCGCCGCATTTCACCGTCACCACCGATTTCGAGACGCACCGGCTGTGGGTCAACCAGCCCTGCGATCATTACTTCACGGCCACGGACGAAGGTGCCGCCTACCTCCAGCACTGGGGAGTGCCGGCCGGCGCGGTGAGCGTGACCGGCATTCCCATCCATCCGGTGTTCAGCCGGGAGAAGCCGCGCGGCGAGTGCCTGGCGCGGCAAGGCCTGCTGGGCGACCGGCCGATCGTCGTGCAGTTGGCCGGCGGCTTCGGCGTCGGCCCGATCGAGAAGATCTACCAGGCGGTGCTCAGCATTGACTTGCCGCTGGAAGTCGCGGTGGTCGCCGGCCGCAATGTAGAAGCCCGCGAGCGGCTGGAGCGCGTGCCCGTGCCGGCTCGCCACCGCGCGAAGATCATCGGCTTTACCGACCAGATCGACGAGCTGATGGCAGTGGCCGACGTGGTGGTTTCGAAGCCGGGCGGCCTGACCACCTCGGAGGTGCTGGCCCGCGGGGCCGCCATGGCCATCGTCAACCCGATCCCCGGCCAGGAGAGCCGCAACAGCGATTGCCTGCTGGAGCACGGCGCGGCGATCAAGATCAACAACATCGGCACGTTGCCGCACAAGCTCTCGCGGCTGCTGGCGGACCCCGATCGGTTGGCCACGTTGCGTGCCAACGCCCGCCGCATGGCGCGGCCTCAGGCCGCCTACGACGTCGCCCGCTTCGCGCTCGGCTGGCGAGGAGGCGGGTGACAGAGGAAGGCAGAAGGAGGAAGGAGGAAGGCAGAAGGAGAAAGGACGGGGCGGATCCGGTAATCTAAGCTCCAAGTACCAAGCTCGAAGCTCCAAGATCGAGGTGTATCTGTGATTCGTGGCTCCAAACAATGGTCTGCCATGTTCCTGACCGGCCTGGTCGCAGTCTCGCTGGTCCTACCGGCCGCGGCCGAAACGGCTGATGCTGAGCGGCCGAATGTGCTGGTGATCATCACGGATGACCAGGGATATGGGGACGCGGGGTTCCATGGCAACGCGGTGATCCGGACGCCGCATCTGGACAAGCTGGCCGCCGAGAGCGTTGAGCTGACGCGGTTCTACGTGTCGCCCGTGTGCGCGCCGACCAGGGCCAGCCTGATGACGGGGCGATACAACTACCGCACCGGGGCGGTCGACACCTATATCGGCCGGGCCATGATGCACCCCGACGAGGTGACGCTGGCCGAGATGCTCACCGGCAAGGGCTATCGCACCGGCATCTTCGGCAAGTGGCACCTGGGCGACAACTATCCGCTGCGGCCGATGGACCAGGGCTTTCAGGAGTCGCTGGTACACAAGGGGGGCGGCATCGGCCAGCCCTCGGACCTGCCCGGCGGCAGCAGCTATTTCGATCCCGTGCTGTTGCACAACGGCAAGGTGGCTCAGGCCGAGGGCTATTGCAGCGATGTCTTCACCGACGCTGCCATGGCTTTTATCGAACACCAGCGCGACAAGCCGTTCTTCGCTTACCTGGCGTTCAACGCGCCGCACGATCCGCTGGAAGTCCCCGATGAGTACGAGCGGGTCTACCGGCAAATGCAGCTCGCGCGCGAGCAGTTTCCCGAGACCGGCCAGCCGCTGCCCGAAAAAATCAACTGGGCCGCCGTGGCCAAAGTCTATGGCATGGTGACCAACATCGACGACAATCTCGGCCGGCTGCTGGCCAAGATCGACGAGCTCGACCTGAGCCGGCGGACGATCGTGGTTTTTCTGACCGACAACGGACCGGCCCAGGCCCGCTTCAATGGGGGGCTGCGCGGGACGAAGGGCACCGTGTACGAGGGAGGCGTTCGTGTCCCGTGCCTGGTCCGCTGGCCAGGCAGGCTGGAGGCGGGACGGAAAGTCGACGAGCCCGCCGCCCATATCGATCTCGTTCCCACCCTGCTCGAGGCGTGCGGCCTCGGCGCGCCTGAGGCTTCGCGGCTCGATGGCCGCAGCGCATGGAAGCTGCTGACCGGCGAGCAGTCCGAGTGGCCGGAGCGGACGTTGTTCTTCCAGTGGCACCGGGGCGATGAGCCGGAGCTGTTCCGCGCCTTCGCGGCCCGCGGGCCGCGTTGGAAGCTGGTGCAGGCGGCCGGTGTTCCGCCGGGCGGTTTCGCGCCGAAATTCGAGCTGTTCGATCTATTAGCCGACCCCTACGAGACGACCGACCTGGCCGCCGAAAAGCCGGAGATTGCCGAGCAGTTGCGCGGCGAGTACGAGGCGTGGTTCCGCGACGTGGGCGCCACGCGCGGATACGAGCCGCCCAGGATCCATTTGGGGTCGCGTCATGAAAACCCGACGCTGCTGACCCGCCAGGACTGGCGAGGGCCGCGGGCCGGCTGGGCCCCCGGCAGCCTGGGCCATTGGGAGGTTGAAGTCGTCGAGGCCGGCGATTACCGGGTGAAACTGGAGTTTGCGCCGGCGACTGGCGCAGCCCACCTGGCTGTCGGCGGGCAAGATCTCGAGCAACCACTTGCCGATCGAGAGTCGCAGTCCGAGTGGGATTCAGTGCGCCTGGAGCGAGGCCCGACGCGATTGGAAGCATGGATTGCCGTGGACGGCGAGACCATCGGCGTCCAGTACGTTGAGGTCGAGCGCAAATAAAGGCAGAAGGCAGAAGGCAGAAGGAGGAAGGTAGAACAGGAACACGGACAGACGAAGACTGAGGCATCCCGGCGCCTCCTTCCTTCAGCCTCCAGTCTGAGATCTGGGGCACGCTAACGCTTTGCCCCAGGCACCCGCCTCGACCACTGACCAATGACTGGGGCACGCTAACGCTTTACCCCCAGCCACCCGTTGTCTCTTACTCCTCCTTCCTCCTTCCACCTTCATCCTTTCCCCTCGCCCCACGGCGCTCGCATCTCGCGCTGGACTAGCGCCTGCGCTTCGTCGTCGCCAACAAAGGCTTCAGCGGCGGGGTCCCACTTCAGCGGCCGCCGCAGTTGATAGCCGATGTTCGCCACGTGACAGATAGTGGCCGAACGGTGACCGATCTCGGGGGTACAGATCGTCGGCTTGCGGTCGCGGATGCACTCGATCCAGTTGCGGTGGTGATTATCGGCGCGGTATAGCCGGATTGCGTCTTCGCCCAGCGGCTCGCTGACCAGCTCGGCAGGGTCGCTTTCGAGCTTGCCGCGATCGACGTAAATCGTGCCCTTCTCGCCGATGAAGGTGCAGCCGCTCGGCCCGCCGTGGAACATCTCCACGCCATCGGCATACGTGAACCTGAGTCCCGCGTTTTTCTCCGCTGGCGGCTCGATGCCGACCGGGCCGCTTTCGTCCATGCCGAGCGCCCACTGGGCGATGTCGAAGTGATGGGCGCCCATGTCGGCCAGCCCGCCGCCGGCGAACTCGCGATAGCTGCGCCAGGCGGGAAAGTGGCTGTGGACGCCCTTCGGGCAGAGCGCCGAGTTGTAGCCGCGCCACGGCGCGGGGCCAAGCCAGCGGTCCCAATCGGTCCCCTTGGGAATCTGCTCCTCCGGAAGGTCGCAAGGCACCGCCGGAGCGCCGACGCCGATCCGAATCGTGCGGACCTTGCCGAGCCGTCCCTTGCGAATCAGCTCGCACGCATCGCGGAACTTGCCGCCAAACTCGCTCCGCTGCTGGCTGCCGGTCTGGAACACCACCTGGTTTTCGGCGGCCGCCTGGACCATGGCACGGCCCTCGGCGATTGTCAGCGACAGCGGCTTCTCGCAATACACGTCCTTGCTCGCCTTCGAGGCGGCGATGGCCGGCAGGGCGTGCCAGTGGTCGGGCGTCGCGATCACCACCGCGTCAATCTCCTCGCGGGCAAGCAGCTCCTGGAAATCGACGTAGGCCTGGCATCCCTGGAATGTGCCTTTGTCCTGTCCCTTGCCGTAGTGTTCGTCGACCATGGCGCGGGCACTATCGAGCCGCTCGGCCACCACGTCGCACACGGCCACGACCTGCACGTCGGCCTGGCCCAGAAAGCTGCGAAGGTGATAGCGGCCCATCGTCCCCACGCCGATAAAACCCAGGCCCAGCCGGTCGCTGGCGGCAAATGCGCCGCGGGCGGATCGTCTCAGAATCAGCGGCAGCGCCAGGAACGCACTCGTGGTCTGGACGAACCGGCGGCGCGACAACTTTCGGGGTGCGGACATGGGCGGGCTCCTTCGCTTCGGGTGGCAACAGATCAGCTTCCGGCGCGTGCAACGAGAATAGACCCTCGGGCGCCGATAGTCCAACTTCACCGCTTCAGCCGGGCCCGCCGACGGCCACCAGGACCATCAGATACGCGCCGACTCCAACGGCCGAAACGGTGATCCAACCGGCGATGAGCATGTTCAGCGGCGAGCCATCGGTGGAGCGGAGCTCGTCGTAGAGCACGACGGCCCCGGCCAACGACAAGAACCCCAAAAAGCACTCGGTGGCCAAAACGGCCATCAGCCAGGGCGAGCCAAAGAGGATGCCGCACTGCACTGCGGTAGCGGTGATCGCGGCAAACAAGAGCCGCAGGCTGAACTGGTACGGGTGTGGCGAAACTGGCTCGGCCGGCATGAATCCATCATAGGGACAAGTGGCCGAAAAAGGCCATATCTGCCTGGCGATCCGGCGCTGAAAAAATCCAGCCGAAATCTCTTGAGCCGGCCAAAAGGGTCGTCCCGGCACGCAAGCTGCACGCGCCGCCCGCCGCCCCGGCTTGAAAGGTGCTCCAGCGTTCTGTCACAATCTACCGTGACGCATGCGGACTGCAAAGTCGTGGTCCGCGCGGGCAATCTCAGCGGCCGCCAAGCGCGGCACCGGCCGCATTTTCAGGGACCAGCTCAGTGGACCAGTGGCGGAAGAATATCGACCGGTACACGGCGGCGCCCATGTTCTTGGCGGCCCTGCTGTTCCTGGTACTGTTGGCCGGCGCCATCCAGACGATGCGGGACGGAAGGGTGGGCCCGAGCACGGGGGTATTCGTCTGGGCCATGTTGGCGCTCTACCCATTGTTCTTGATCGAGCTGGCCGCCCATCTGCTCCTGAAAAGTCGATACTGGAAGCAGCACCTGCTGTTTTGCCTGTTTCCTCCCTCGAGGCTCGGCGGACGCGACCACCAGGCGGGCAATGCGGTGTGGCTCCCCTGGCTGGGATGGGTCCGCGTGGGCCGCGAGTCGCGCAAGCAGGTCGAGCGGGCCTTCAGCGGGCCGATGCTGGTGATGGCCTTGATGGTGCTGCCGCTGTTGGCGATCGAGTTCTACTGGGCCGAACGGTTCAGCGGACACCCGGCGTTGTTGTTGCTGCTGGAGACCGGCACCAGCCTGATCTGGCTGGCCTTCACCGTCGAGTTCATCGTGATGATCTCGATCGTCGACAAGAAGCTGCGTTATACCAAGGAACACTGGATCGACCTGGTGGTGATCTGCCTGCCGCTGCTGGCGTTCGTCCGGGCCTTGCGGCTGGCGCAACTGGCCAGGCTGCAGCAATTGGGACGCATGACGCGCATCTACCGTCTCCGCGGCCTTTCGATGCGAGCCTACCGGGGGATCCTGGCTCTGAACGTGCTGCGTCACTTGCTGGGAGTGAACCCGACCCGCCGGCTGCAGGTGCTCAACGAGCTTTTGGCCGAGAAGGAGTACGAATTGGAGCAACTGCGGGGCGAGATCCGTACCGTCGAAGCCGAGATCGCCCGCAATGCCAGCCAACCCGTGCAAAAGGCCGAGAGTGAGTTGCCAGCTACCACGGCCGACGGGCGGTAAATAAATTCCGGCGGAATCCAGTCAACCACAGTATGATAACGCCGTGTTGAACCCCTACTGTTACGACTACTTCGCCGAGTGGTCGCTCGATCTCAAACTGAGCTGACGCATGCCGCCTGAAATCGACTGGTACTATCACCGCCATGGCTGACAGAGCTGCGTCAAGGCGCAAGGGTTCCTTGCGGAGGCTGAGGCTCGGATCGCCGAACAGGTCGACTCTCGCAAAGTAAAGTACAAGGGCCGCGACGCCTTGAAGGCGCTGGCCGGCGTGGACCAGCTCTGGGTTGCCAAGGGGAAGCGGATGACCCACGTCGACCTCAAAAACGAAAGGCCGCCCGACAAGCAACTGGTTGCCCTGCTCACCGGGCCGACCGGAAACCTGCGGGCGCCCGCCATCCGCCGCGGCCGGAAGCTGTTTGTGGGCTTCCATCCGGAAGCGTACCGCGAAAACCTGCTCGCGTAGGGACTGCCGCCCGCGTCGGGTACACTGGGCGCTATGCCATCTGCGCGCCGCCTTTTCGACGCACTGCGGGCCAAAGTGCTGGCTCCCAAGGTGAGCGAGCCCGAGCTGGAAGCTTGCCTCCGCCGCATCCATGAGACCCTGCCAGCGCCGGTCTTCTGGCTGCTGGGCAAGGCCCAGTCCGGCAAGACCTCGCTCATCCGGGCCCTGACGCTCAGCAGCAACACCGAGATCGGCAACGGCTTTCGCCCCTGCACCCGCACGGCGAGGTTGTATCCGTATCCGAACCAGGAAGAGCACTTTGTCCAGTTCCTGGACACGCGCGGGCTCGGCGAGGTCGACTACGACCCCTCCGAGGACATGCACGTCCTGGAGAACCAGGCGCACCTGTTGATTGTGGTCATCAAGGCCCTCGACCACGCCCAGGCGAGCGTTTTGGCGCCGCTGAAGAAGATCCGCAAGGCCCACCCGCGTTGGCCGGTGATCGTGGTGCAGACGGCGCTGCACGAAGGGTATCCCTCGCCGACCACGCCGCACGTCGTGCCTTACCCCTATGGCGAGCCGCCGTACCCCTCTAGCGTGCCCACCGACCTGGCCCGCTCGCTTGCCGCCCAGCGCGAGACTTTTGCGGGAATGAATGCACGCTTCGTGCCGGTCGATTTCACGCTGCCCGAAGATGGATACGAACCGCTCAACTACGGCCTCGACCAACTCTGGACCGCCATCGAAGAGGCGGTGCCGCTCGGCCTGCGTGGAATCCTGCACGACACGCGCGAAGCACGCCGGCCGCTGCGCGACGTCTATCTGCGGGCCGCACGCCCGCACGTGCTGTCGTATTCGGTCGCCGCCGGCGCCGCCGCGGCCGGTGTGCCCCTGCCCGTGATCGACGTGCCGCTGGTGCTGGCCATCCAGGCCAAGCTGTTCCACACCATCGCCTCGATCTACGGCCAGCCGATGAGCAGCCAGCGGATGGCCGAGATCGGCAGCACGCTGGGGGTGGGCTTCCTGACCCGGCTGGCCGGCCGCAGTCTGCTGAAGCTGATCCCCGGCTTTGGCTCGGCCGTGTCGGGCCTTTACGCAGCCGCCAGCACCTACGCTTTGGGCCGGACCCTGTGCGCGTATTTCAGCTATATTCTCGAAGGCGACGTGCCGGACCCAACGGCCCTGCGGCGACTGTACGCCCAGGAGTTCCGGGAAGGCAAAGCCCGCTTGGGCCAATACATCAGCAAGGTGGGCAAGCCGCCGCCGGAGCCCGGATCATCGTAGGCCGGTCGCCGCCGGGATGGCACGGAAAGGCGTATTAGCTTGCCGCCCGTCATGCGCGAGTGAACAATGGAGCGTGCTGATAGAAACTGACGCCCTCACGCGAAAACTATTGACCAGCATCGAGGAGGTCCGCCGGATGTTCATTTTCGAGTTCCGTTGGGAGACGGCCGCCTTTCTGGCCACGTTCGTCGGCGTGGTGATCGGATCGACCGCGGCCCAGGCCGGTGACGCTAACGCGTTGGCGCGCGAGCTGGTCCAGCAGCACCTGGACGAGATCAGGCCGCTGGAAATCGAGGTCGGCCGCCGCTGGTGGGATGCCAACGTGACCGGCTCCGACGAGGCCTTCCGGCTCAAGCAGGAAGCCGAGACGCGCTTGGACCTGGCCCTGGCCGACAAGCAGCGTTTCGAGCGGCTGAAACAGTGCCGCGGCGAAAGTCCCGGCGATCCGATGCTGGCCCGCCAGGTCGAGCTCTTGTATCTGCAGGCCCTGCCGAAACAGGTCGATCCGGAGCTGCTCAAGCAGTTGATCAGCCGGGCCAATGCGATCGAGATGGCCTTTAACGTCTACCGGGCCAAGGTCGACGGCAAGGAGCTCTCCGACAGCGAGGTCCGCAAGGTGCTCAAGGAGTCGACCGATTCGGCCCGGCGCAAGGCCGTCTGGGAGGCCGCCAAGAAAGTGGGCTCGGTGGTCCAGCAGGATCTGGCCGCCCTGGTGCGGCTGCGCAACCGGGCCGCCCGCGAGCTGGGTTTCGACAATTACCACGCGATGCAGTTGGAGATCAACGAGCAGAAGCAGGCCGACGTGCTGAAGCTGTTCGACGAGCTGGACGAGTTGACCCGCGAACCGTTTCTGGCCGTGAAAAAGGAGATCGACGAGAAGCTGGCCGCCAACTGCAACGTCGCCGTCGAGGACCTGCGGCCCTGGCACTACCAGGACCCGTTCTTCCAGGAATCGCCGGCCATCTACGAAACCAGCCTCGATGCGGTCTACGCCGGCGTGGACATCATGGACCTTTGCCGGCGGTTCTATGCCGGCATCGGGCTGCCGATCGACGACGTGCTGGCCGTCAGCGACTTGTACGAGAAGCCGGGCAAGAGCCCCCATGCCTTCTGCACCGACATCGACCGCGAGGGGGACGTGCGCGTGCTGGCGAACGTGGTGCCCAACGAATACTGGATGAGCACCATGCTGCACGAGCTGGGACACGCCGTCTACTCCAGCAAGAACATTCCCGAAAGCGTTCCCTACGTGCTGCGGACCGATGCCCACATCCTCTGCACCGAGGGCGTCGCCATGATGTTCGAACGATTTTCCAAGAACGCCGACTGGCTCAAGGAGATGGGCGTCAGCGTGGACGACCCTCAAGCATTCAACGAGACCGGCCGCAAGATGCGCCGCAACCAACTGCTGATCTTCTCCCGCTGGTGCCAGGTGATGCTGCGCTTCGAAAAGGAGCTGTACGACAATCCCGACCAGGACCTCAACAAGCTCTGGTGGGACCTGGTCGAAAAGTACCAGGGAGTCAGGCGGCCCGAGGATCGCGACGCTCCCGACTATGGCAGCAAGATCCACGTGGTCAGCGCGCCGGCCTACTACCACAACTACATGATGGGCGAGCTGTTTGCCTGCCAGTTGAACCGCAAGATCGTCCGCGACGTGCTCCAGAGCGACGACGCGCCGGACCGGGCGATCTACGTCGGCAATACCCAGGTGGGCCGCTTCATGCGCGACCGCGTCTTCGCACCGGGCCGATCCCTGCCCTGGAACGAGCTGACGCGCTTCGCCACCGGCGAGCCGCTCAAGGCCGACGCCTTCGCGGCCGATTTTGCGGACTGAACTTCCGCCGCGCCCGCCAGCGTGGCCTCGCGGCCGGGAGGGCAGCGGTGTAACCTCCCAAGCAGGCATGAAGCACCTCAAGACGTGGTGGCTCGTCGTCTTCGGCCTGCTGGCCCTGCCCTATCTGCTGATGGTGGCCGCCGGGACGCTCTGGCTTTACGAGCACGGGTTGTTGCTGATCTGGCTGGCGGCGTGGGGCCTGCTGATGGTGGCCGGCTGGCCGCTGGTCCGCTGGCTGCGGGCCAAGAGCCTGCCACCCGCGATCGCCACGGTGCGGCCCGCGGCGCACTGGCCCCCCTCGGGCCACCAGGTCTGGCCGCGGATCGAGGCGTTGGCGCGGAAGGTGCAAGACGAGGACGTTCCGCTCGACAACATCGAGGCCCTCTGGAACGTGGTGTGGCGCGTGCTGGACACCGTGGCCCGCCACTATCATCCGCATAGCCACCAGCCGGCGCTGGAGATACCGGTGCCCTACGTCCTGCGTTTGATCGAATTGGTGGCCGCCGACCTGGGCCGGGCATTTTCCGACTACGTGCCGGGGGCCCACATCCTGTCGATCCACGACATGCAGCGGCTGCAGCGGCTGGCCAATCGCGGCCGGCAGCTCTATGTGCTCTACCGACTCGCCTACTGGGGAGTGAATCCGGTGTCGGCGCTGCTGGCCGAGATGCGCAACATGGCGGCCGGCAAGCTGGAGACCGCTTCGGCCTCGGAGGTCAAGCGCTGGGTGGTGGGATATTGCGTGCGGCGGGCCGGCTATTACGCGATCGAGCTCTACAGCGGCAACCTGGTGCTTGACGAAGTGGCGTGGGACGCCTACCGCACGGAGCGTTCCGTCCGCGATACCCGCCGCGCGGCCGAATGGAGCGAGTCGCTGGCCGAAGAGCCGCTGCGGATCCTGGTGCTGGGACAGGTGAAGGCGGGCAAGTCGAGCCTGATCAACGCCCTGTTCGGCGAGACGCGGGCGGCCGTCGACGTGGTGCCGCGGACCCGGTTTGTCGAGCCGTACGTGTTGGACCGCGAAGGGGTCGGGCGGGCGACCATCCTCGACACGTCGGGTTACGAGGAAAACGCGGCGCCCGGCGGCGAGTTTGGCCCGCTCCGCGACGAAGTTCTCCAGTGCGACCTCGTGCTTTTGGTGGTGTCGGCCCGCTCAGCCGCCCGCGAAGCCGACCGCAAGCTGCTGGATGGGCTGCGGACGTTCTTCCAGCGGCAGCCGGACCGCTTGATGCCTCCGCTGGTCGTCGTGCTGACGCATATCGACCAGGTGCGGCCTTTCAAGGAATGGGACCCGCCCTACGACCTGGTGAACCCCGCGGGACCGAAGGCCCAGCAGATTGCCGACGCGGTGAGGGCAGTGGCCGGCGACCTGCAGGTGCCGGCCGACGAAATCGTCCCGGTCGCACTGCTGCCGGGCGGAGCGTACAACGTCGATGAAGCGCTGGCAGGTGTGATCTTGCGTTCGCTGCCGGAGGCGCAGCGCGTCAAGTATCTGCGCTGCCTGCGCCAGTTCCACGCCGCCGATCATTGGCAGCGTCTCTGGCAGCAGGCCGTCAACTCGGGGCGGCTGCTCTTGAAGGCCGGCGCTTCGTGGGCCGGCCAGGCCGCCGGCCGCAAGCCGTAACCGGTAGCAGAACTGCCCAGATGCTGGCGAATCCGGCTACGGGCTACTCGCCCCCCCGCCGCGGTGGGGCCAGCCGCGACCTATACTTTCCTGAACCCCTCTCTGGAGCGGTCCAGGCCAGCCGCCCCATGTTTTCGGCCTTGTTGCGCTCGGCCGAAGCGGCAAAACTGCGGCAACGAGGCCCACGGCGGGTCGATCGACTCATGACGGGTAGCGTATGTTCCACGAGCGAACATGGCTGAGGCGGCGCAAGCCGGCCAGACAATCCAGCGCCCAGGCTGGCGCGGGCCGCGGCTACCGCCCGCGCATCGAGCGACTCGAAGACCGGCTGCTGTTGTCGGTCAGCGCCGAGGAACAGCACTTCGTCTATCTGCTCAATCGGGCTCGTCACGACCCAGTGGCTTATCAACTCGAAGCCGGACTGTCGGTCGATCTTTCCGGCGTTGCGCCGCGGCCCCCACTGGCCGTGAACAACGACCTGTTCGACTCGGCCGAGTTCCATGCCACGGAGATGGCCACGTTCAACTATTTCGACCATCAGAGCCATGTCACCGGCGACTGGCCCAACAAGATGGCGCGCGACCAGGGGTACGTGCTGCCCGCCTTCTGGTCCGATACGGCCAATTTCATCGAGTCGCTGGCGGCCGGCACCTTTTATTCCAGCGCGGATCAGCCGCTCGATGCCTTGATCGTCGACCAGGGCATTTCGCCGCCCGGCCACCGCGAACACTTGCTGGGGATCACGAGCTTCGACGCCGAGAACCGCGAGATCGGCGTCGGGCATGCCTTCAACGCGGGCGCGACGTACCGCAACTATTGGGCAATCCATGCCACGCGGAGCGATCCGGCCGATTCGTTCCTGACGGGCGTGGTATTCAACGACGCCAACGGCAACGGCCGCTACGACGTGAACGAGGGGTTGGGACAGGTGACCATCGTCGCCGGGCCTTACGGCACGGTCACGAACGATGCGGGAGGCTGGTCGATTCGAGCGGCGGCCGGCACGTACACCGTGACCGCCTCGGGAGCTTCGTTCGCTGGCATCGCCAGCGCGGTGGCCACCGTGACCGGCAACGTCGAGGTCGACTTCATGTCCGGGCAGGCCCTGGGAATCGTGGACTTCGAAACTCTCTTGCCCGGTGCGCCCACCGCCAACGCGGACATGTATGTTCTCGGCGGGACGGGCTCGAACACGGCAGCCATAGCCGAGGGCCTGTTGACGAACGACACCGACGCCCAGGGCGATCCGCTGACCGCCGTGCTCGTGACCGCCCCGACGCGCGGCACGCTGTCGCTGGCTGCCGACGGCTCCTTCGCTTACACGCCCGGATCGACCTTCCGAGGGCTGGACCGCTTCAGTTACCGGGCGCACGACGGCATAGCCGGAGGCAACGCCGCCTTGGTGACGATCGTTTCCTACGAGGCCAGCCTGGTCCGCAAGCTCTATCAGCAGGTGCTGGCCCGCGATCCGGAGGACTCGGGACTCGTATACTGGACAGGCCGCATCCTGGCCGGCGACGGGTACGGCCGCGTTGCCGAGGGAATCTTCGAGAGCAACGAGCGGCTGAATCCGATCATCGCCCAGTTCTATCGCGACTACCTGCTGCGGGAGCCCGACGCGGCCGGGTTGTCCTGGTGGCGCGACCAGGTCTGGAAGCGTGACGGCGGGCCCGAAAACGTGGTCGCCGGCATGATCGGCTCGGCCGAGTTCTTCCAGTCGGCGGGCGGCACCAGCGGCCTGTGGGTGGCCGAGCTGTATCGCAGGCTGTTGGGCCGCGAGCCGGAGCCCGCCGGCGCACAGTTCTGGGAAGACGAGCTGAATGACGGCCGCCGCACGCGCGAGCAGGTGGTGTTGGGCTTCGTGCAGAGCGACGAGAATTTTGCGAACCTGATCGCGGCCTGGCACCAGCAGTACCTGGGCCGATTGCCGTCGTCGAGCGAGCTGACGACGCTGGTCGGCCGGATGCGCGACGGCGCATCGCACCGTGCGATCCAGATCGGCCTCATCGACAGCGTCGAGTACCGCGGCACTCCAGCGCCTCCCCCTTCCGGCGCGGCCCGCCGGCTATAAGCGATCGGCCGAAAAACACTTCCTCAGGTCGCACTGGGGCACGCTTATCGCTTTGCCCCAGCCACCCAGCTCGCTCGAATCTATCCGAAGTTATTTTTCGGTCGTTCCCGAGCGTGCCCCAGTCTCGCCCCTTGATCATTGGCGGCTTTACGCTGCAAGGCTGCAAACGAGTGCGCAAAAAAGCCCCCGCCTGGTCTTGGACCGGGCGGGGGCGTGGAAAAAATCCGGCAACACCTACTCTCGCACTTTTGGTACTACCATCGGCTCTGAAAGCTTAACTGCCGTGTTCGGAATGGGAACGGGTGTGGCCTTTCAGATATGGTCACCGGAAAGGCGCCGGGCGGGCGTTGGTTAAAACCCGCACGGCGGTGGTTGACAGCAAGGTGGCATCCAGGCACATTCGCACCCCACTCCGCCTTGGCGCGATGGCTGGCCGGGTGGCCGGGCCAGCGCGCAGGGAGAGCGTTGGATTAATGTGGTCAAGCGTTCGTCCGTTAGTACCGGTTAGCTGAACGCATTGCTGCGCTTACACATCCGGCCTATTCACCTGGTCGTCTTCCAGGGGACTCTCGAGCTAATAGCTCAACGAAACCTCATCTTGGAGCGGGCTTCACGCTTATATGCTTTCAGCGTTTATCCTTTCCGTTCTTAGCTATCCAGCCGTGCCGCTAGCGCGACAACTGGAACACCAGAGGAACGTCCTTCCAAATCCTCTCGTACTAAAGAAGAATCTCCGCAAGTTTCGTGCGCCCACAGCAGATAGGGACCGACCTGTCTCACGACGGTCTGAACCCAGCTCACGTACCACTTTCATTGGCGAACAGCCAAACCCTTGGGAGCTTCTTCACCCCCAGGATGTGATGAGCCGACATCGAGGTGCCAAACCGCTTCGCCGCTATGGACGCTCGGAAGCGATAAGCCTGTTATCCCCGGAGTACCTTTTGTCTGATGAGCGACGGCCTTTCCATCCAGCACCGCCGGATCACTAAGCCCTACTTTCGTATCTGCTCGACTGATTAGTCTCGCAGTTAAGCACCCTTCTACCTTTGCGCTCGGAGCCTGATTGCCAACCAGGCTGAGGGTACCTTTGGACTCCTCCGTTACTCTTTTGGAGGAGACCGCCCCAGTCAAACTGCCCAACTGACACTGTTCCCTGCCCGGGTTCACGGGATCAGGGTTAGAACTAAAGCTTACCCAGGGTGGTATTTCAAGGTTGGCTCCACGAGCACTTGCGTGCCCGCTTCAAAGCCTCCCACCTATCCTACACAAGATAAACCTCAGCCCAATATCAGCCTACAGTGAAGGTTCACGGGGTCTTTCCGTCTTACTGCGGGTACGTGGCATCTTCACCACGACTACAATTTCACCGGGTCACTGGTTGAGACAGTGCTTCAGTCGTTACGCCATTCATGCAGGTCGGAACTTACCCGACAAGGAACTTCGCTACCTTAGGACCGTCATAGTTACGGCCGCCGTTTATCGGGGCTTCGGTCGCGAGCTTCGCCCGCCGAAGCGGGCTAACCCTCTTCCTTAACCTACCGACACCGGGCAGGCGTCAGACTCTATACATCCTCTTGCGAGTTGGCAGAGTCCTGTGTTTTTGATAAACAGTCGCTGAAGCCGATTTACTGTGACCCCCGGGGCCTTTCAACCCCAAGGGCACCCCTTATCGCGAACTTACGGGGTCAATTTGCAGAGTTCCTTAACCAGTGTTCTCCCGAGCGCCTTAGACTTCTCGTCTCGCCTACCTGTGTCAGTTTTAGTACGGTCACGAAAGCTTCAACCCTTAGAGGCTTTTCTTGGACGCCGCTCCGATGACTACCCGAACATAAATGCGGTCGAGACTACCCCCCGGCTGGCGAGGGCGGATTTTCCCATCCCTCACCGGTTGATAGCCTGCGGACATTTCTAGTCGTACCGCTCACCATTGCGACGCCGTCCCCTCATCGGTCCACTTCGTGGCGCAGGAATGTTGACCTGCTGTCCATCGTCTACGCCTTTCGGCCTCGACTAAGGTACCGGCTAACCCTGGGCGGAATTACCTTCCCCAGGAAACCTTAGGCTTTCGGCGAGCAGGATTCTCACCTGCTTTATCGTTACTCATTCCGGCATAATCACCTGTAGACCCCGGGACCGCTCCTTTCGGTACGGCTTGTGACTGGTCTACAGCGCTCTCCTACCACGGCAGCCATCCGAAGATGCCTGCCATCCACTGCTTCGGTGTAGAACTTACTCCCGTTCATTATCGGCGCAGAATTGCTCGGCTAGTAAGCTGTTACGCACTTTTTAAATGGTGGCTGCTTCTAAGCCAACATCCTAGCTGTCTCGGCAACTCAACTTCCTTAGTGACTGAGTTCTACTTCGGGACCTTAGCAGGTGGTCTGGGTTGTTTCCCTCTCGACCGCGAAGCTTATCCCTCGCGGACTGACTCCTGAGATAGTCGCACCGGTATTCGGAGTTTGGTTCAGCAGGGTAGTCTGGGAAGACCCTCAAGCCGATTCAGTATCTCTACCCCCGGTGCGTAGTGGCTCAAGGCTAGCCCTAAAGCTATTTCGGAGAGAACGAGCTATCTCTGCGTTTGATTAGACTTTCACTCCTCCCCACAAGTCATCCCCTCGGTTTTCAACCCAAGTGGGTTCGGTCCTCCACGCGGTATAACCCGCGGTTCAACCTGCTCATGGGTAGTTCACGCAGTTTCGCGTCTACCACCAGCGACCCATTACGCCCTATTCAGACTCGGTTTCCCTGGGGCTTCGATCCGTAAGATCTTAACCTAGCCGCTGACGGTAACTCGCCGGATCATTATGCAAAAGGCACGCCGTCACGCATTGTCCAAAAAAGGACCATAGCGCTCCGACCGCTTGTAGGCACATGGTTTCAGGTTCAGTACCTCCCCTAGCCGGGGTTCTTCCCATCTTTCAGTCGCCCTACTGAGTTTGCTATCGGTCGTCAGGGAGTATTTAGCCTTACGGGATGGTCCCCGTAGATTCAGTCGGGGTTCCACGTGACCCGACCTACTCAGGTACTCCTCGAGAGGTTATGCCGCTTTCGCTTACGGGACTGTCACCCTCTATGGTCTAACTTTCCAGAAAGTTCTGCTAGCGGATAACTTTGTAACTCTCATGTGAAGAGCCCTACAACCCCGCGGAGGAAAACCTCCGCGGTTTGGGCTGTTTCCCCTTCGCTCGCCGCTACTGAGGAAATCGATTTTTCTTTCTCTTCCTGCGGTTACTAAGATGTTTCAATTCGCCGCGTTCGCCGCGCACGCCTATGGATTCAGCGTGCGCCAGTTCGGGTATCTCGGGATCAAAACTCGTTTGACAGTTCCCCCGAGCTTTTCGCAGTCTTCCACGCCCTTCCAAGCCTCCTGACGCCAAGACATCCCCCATGTGCCCTTAGTAGCTTGACCACATTAATCTAAAGCTCTCCCCCCCAACCCGGAAAACCGCCTCTCGCGAGACGCCCCCCAGGCAAGGGTTCTTTCTTCAGAGTGGTCGCCACTACGATCACCGCCCCAGCCGCCCGCCGTGAAGCGGACCAGCCAAAGCCGGCGATCGAGTAACGTTTTTTGATCCTCGGTTCTCGCCTGACGCGCCAAAGCCGAAAGTGCGGGAAGCGATGCTCCCCAACCCCCGTCTTCGACAGCCAGGCCGACCGTGTACTAAGTGCCGTGAGAACCAACCGCCAGCCCTTGCGCGCCCAGGCCCGGAGAGTGCCCCACGAGGGAGACGCACCGAGTCGGGACACCCGCAGACCAAACGGCTGCTTCTATCAGATGCCACTCTTGCTACAACCAAATTGTCAAAGATCGTTCAGCCCGACAGTCGGGCCTTCCGGCCCTCAGGGCCGGCCGCCGGGTAGGCAGAGGTCGAGTTCGCCGCAACCGTACCCGAAACCCTTACTACGGATCTCGCCACGGGTTGGTTCGCCGAACGCGTCCTCCGCTCACCCCCCTCAAGAGCTATTCTTCCGCCCCCACCTTCCGGCCAGCTCCGCGTGCCGCTTGCCTCGTTCGAGGCTGGCCTTGCCTTTTCGCCGCCCCGGGGGCGAAAAGTCCAAATATAGGGTTCGTGCCCCTGCTAGTAAAGCCTTGCCTCCGCTTTTTTCCTGTCGCGGTCCTCGATGGGGACCCTTGGACGGCGCCGGAGGGTCCGCACCAGCCCGCCCATGGACTTTCGGAGAACGCCTCCCGGTGGAGAAAGGTGCTTCGGGTCTTGCCCGGATCCACCAAACCCCGGCTGGCTAAACGAGCCGATCGTGCCGGGCAGGAAACGTCAAACGAAATAATATCGCTCTGCAGTATCGGGACAAGGCCTCCTGGGACCGCTATCGATGAATCTTCGGTTTCCTTTCCTGGCCCAGTTTCTACCAGGAGCAATGGAGACGAGCGGGATCGAACCGCCAACCCCCGGCTTGCAAAGCCGGTGCTCTCCCAATTGAGCTACGTCCCCGGGAGACAGAGGTCGGAGGTCAGAAGTCAGGGGTCGGAGGTCAGAAGGCACGTGCCAAGGGCCAGGGGATGTCCGCCTGCGGCGAACTTCCTCCTTTTGCCTTCCGTCCTCCCCTGCCCCGCTCCCCTCTTCCCCCCTTCCTCAACAGTGGGCGCACCAAGATTCGAACTTGGGACCTCGGCCTTATCAGGGCCGCGCTCTAACCAACTGAGCTATGCGCCCGCCGCCGGCCGCTCGGAGCAGCGGGCCGCCTTGGGCAGTCCAACATAATCATTTCGGCGATGCAAGCCTCGCGGAGCAAGGCATTTTATGGCCCCCCCGCCAGGTGTCAAACGACGCGTGCGGCACGGCAGCCGGGCCCAAATCGCCGCACCAGCCAGTCAAACCGCAGCCCAGCCTGCGGGCGAGCGCTGTCAAGATGGGCAAACGCACGGCCATTCGGGTATGGGCCGGTTTGCTGGCAAAGCTGTATTCAAGATTCAAGAATCTGGCCCAGGAGCCCAGGCGAGATTGCCGGCTATTCGAGCAAACGCCGCGCGTTCTCGTGGCGGATGGCACGGACCACGCCTGCGGGCAACGCTGTTTCGCGGAGCTTGAGCTGGGCCGACTCGAGGTAGAAGAGCGGGAAGTGCGAGCCGAACAAGACCCGATCCTGCCCCACTTGCTGAACCAGCGAGGCCATGCGGTCCACGCCTTCGAGGGTGGCGATATCGAAATAGACCCGCCCCGCGGCCGCCAGCCGCGATGCGTCGTCGAGCGACATGGTGCGGAAAGCGTTGAGCAGAACAAGCCGCAGCACGGGGAGCTGCCGCACGAGCTCGATGAGCGGGCCAAGATCCACCGCCGGCACGCGGAATACGGGATGCTGCGTTCGCTCGTCTTCCATCGTCACTACCAGTTGCACCACCAGCCCGCGCTGGGCGGCCTGCGCCAGCAGGCTGGCAAAACGGGCGTCGTCGAGACGGTAGCCGTGGAAGCCCGGGTGCAAACGAATTCCAGCGGAGCCGTGCTCCTCGTGACAGCGGCGCAGGTCGTCCTCCCAGTCAGGCAGGGCCGGGTTCACCGTGCCAAAGGCCAGCAGACGGTCGTTTGCCGCGGCACGGCATTCCTCGGCCAACCGCAAGTTGACCCCAGCGACGTCACGCTGAAAGAGCCCCTCCAGCGCCCCGACCCAGGCCTGGCTGATCGCGGCCTCTTCGAGCCGCCCGGCCAGCGCCTGGGCCGCGTCGCCAGGGAGGCGACGAAACGGCCAGCGGCCGATGTAAACGTTCGCGTCGATCGTCGATTGGTCTGCCATGAGTCGTAAAAGCCGTCAGGCGCTACTCGATCGGGACGCCCTTGGCTTCCATGATGGGCCGCAACAACCGCCGCAGGTTCTCGCCGAGCACAAGCCGCCGGTCGGCCTCCGATACGTCGGCTCCGAGCACTTTGGCCAACTGCGAGCCGAAGCTGCGGCCGGGCGCATCGCTGCCGTACAGGATGCGCCGGGGGCCCAGCTCGCGCACGGCCATCTCCAGAAAGCCGGTCGTGGGGTCGAAGCCGGCCGTCTCCACCGCGATGTTGGGAGTGCCGCGGACCGCGCGGATGCCAAGCTCCCACGTGCCGCCGGCATGGCCGCACACAAAGTTGGCCTGAGGATGCCGCCGCGCCAGGGCCGCCAGGTCCAACGGCGTCGATTCGCCGGCGAACTGCGTGCCGTCGGTCTTGAACCAGGTGTGCTGAAAGATCAAGGCCCGCAACTCGGCGGCGCGCTCGGCGATGGCGTCGAGGGCCGCCGCGCTGGCTTTGCCGGCAACCCAGAGCTTGATTCCGACCATGGGGCCGCCGGCGATGCAGCGGTTGATCTCGCCGAGGCTCGCCTCGACGTGCTCGCCGCTCACGTAGCAGAAGCCGACCGCCCGGTCGTGGTAGTGGGCCAGCGCGGCCAGCACCTCGTCGTTCTGCCGCACGAGCTCATCGGGCGTTGGCCGCTGCGACAAGCTCATGCCCATGTAGACGCAGATCCGCTCGATCCCCAAGCGGTCGGCATAGCGCAACAGGGCCGTCATCCGCTCCTCGGGAGTGCGCCCCGGCACGCCCGACAAGTGGCAGTGCAAGTCCCAGATTCTCAAGGGTCCGGCCATGTCAGGCGCGCCGCAGAAGAAATGTCAACAGGTCGGCCATGTCTTGAACAGTCAGCTCCTTCTCGGCCCCCTCGGGCATGATCGACTTGCCGGTGGACGACAGCGCGTCGATGTCGCGGCGGAGCACCGTCTCCTCGATCCCTTCGGCTCGCCGCAACGTGATGCTGCCGGGCGTCTCGGCCGCGACAATTCCCGTGGTTACGCGGCCGTCGGTCAGGACGACAACATATTCCAGGTAGTTGGGCGCCACCTCGCGGTTCGGATCGAGCACGTGCAACAACACCTCGTCCGCGGAACGGCGGTGGATGGTTTCCAGCGGTGGCCCGACGTCGTGACCCTGGCCGCGCAGTCGATGGCAGTTCCGGCAGGCGCGCCGGTAGACCTGCCCGCCGCGCTCGTAGTCCGCCGCCAGCTCCAGCGCCTGGCGGTACTGCCGCACCACGTCTTGCCGCGAGCCGAGCACCCCGCTGAACAGGGCCAAGGCCCGCTCGCGGACCAGCGGGTCGCCGCTGCGCATCAGCAGACCTCGCCGGGCGTGCGGGATGTCGGCCGGCGGCAACGTGCGATCCTCCAGGGCGTCGAGCACCGCCCCGCCCCACTGGCTCCGCGAGAGTAACCGCTCGACAACCTCGGCGCGGACCACTGGCGTCAGTCCGCGATAGGCGGCCAGCAGCACTCCAGGCACTTCAGGGCGCACGTGCCGCGTCAGCGCCTGCACCGCCGCGAGCTGGACCTCGCCCGGTTGGCGGGGATCCAGCAGGCGGGTCGCGGCGTGCCGCACATCTTCGAACGGCCCCTGGCCGATCAGCGCGATGGCCTGCACGCGCTCGGCCGCCACAGCCGACTCGTCAACTGCCAGCAGCGCGGCCTCGCGCACCAGGCCGGCGATCCACCCGGCGGCTGCCGGCTCCACGTGGCCCGCCCGGTCGGACAACGGCGTGCCGTGCCGCGCCAGCCCCTCACTGAGCCCCAGCACCACTTCCCGCCGTGCCAGCGGCACCCAATCCGGTGCCGGCGGGTCGCCAGGCGCGACCGCCACCAGAACTCGGCTCAGCTCCTCCGCCTGGTTGCGGGCGCCGACGAAAAAGGCCAGCGATCGCAGCAGCGGCATCGTGGCGGCCTCCTGCCGGCCGCGGTCCAACAGCGACGTCAACAGGTCGGCTGCGATTCGGTCCGGCGAGCTGAGCACTGCCGTGCGCAGCCAGTGATCGCCGCCGTCGCGCCAGGCGATTTCGGCAATGGCGGCCGTGGCCCGGTTGTCGCCCAGCTCGCCCAAAGTCAACGCCACCTGGCCGCGGACCCGGATGTCCCGGTCCCCGGCCAGGGTAAGGACCTTGTCGCGCAGCAACGAGGAGCTCGCCAAGAGCGGTTCCGCCAGGCGCACCGCGTGCTCGCGCACGCCGCCGGCCGGATCAGCCAGCGCGGCGGCCAGATCGCGCTCGTCCAGCATGCCGAGCCCTTCGAGCGACCAGAGCGCGTGCAGCCGGCCGAGAGCCGCGACGTCGGCTCCGTTTTCCGCCGCGGATGACCGTTTGCGCAGCAACTCGCGCAGCAGCGGCGCGGCCGAAGCATCCTGGCGTTCGTACAGCAACCGCTGGGCCGTCTCGCGCCACCAGGCGCTGGGGTTTTCGAGGCAGGCCACGAGCTCGGCGATGTCCGCCTGGCCCAAACGCGGCGGCGGGGGCGGCTGGAAGCCAGGCGGCGTCAAGCGGTAGATCCGCCCCCGGTCGCGGCCGCTCTCCAGGTCGAGCCGCGCCCTGATGTCGTCGGGGATCGACCAGGGGTGCTCGATCGTCTCGCGGTACATGTCCAGCACGTGGAGCGTTCCGTCGGGAGCGTTGACGAAGTTGACCGGCCTGAACCAGTTGTCGGTCGACGTGACGAACTCGGTCCCCTCGTCAGCACGCGCGGCGCGGAATGTCAGGCCGTCTGCCGTGAGCCGCTGGCGGTGGACCAGGTTGCCAGCCACCTCACCCACAAACGCCTGGCCACGGTATTGCCGCGGGTAGGCCGCCCCGCGGTAAATCGTGATGCCGCAGGCCGAGGTGACGTAGCCGGTCGGCGACGATTCGCTGCGCGGCGACGCGCTGGCCAGGTCGGCGGCCAGCCGGTGTGCGTTGATGACGCGCCACGGCTCGGGCGGGCTGGCGCGGAAGATGGGCAGCGTGTCGCCGGCGTCGGCCGCGTCGAACAAGGGCGAGGCGATGCTCAACAGCGGGTTGCGTGCCAGGTAGCGGTCTTCGATCACCGCATGCCGGACCGGGTTGCGGATGTTCGAGATGAAGCGGTTGCCCCAATCGTCGAAGGCGTTGCCGAAGCGGGCGCCGCCGGAAATCAGCTCGAACTGTTCGGTTCGCGGATCGAAACGGAAGTCGTGGGCGGCCATGCGGACCGGCGAGCCCTGGCCGTCGGCCACGCGGCGGATCTCGCCCCCATTGGTGCCCCCGGCGCCATATAGGCGATGGTCGAGGCCCCAGCGGAGGTTGTTCATCACGGCCTGGACGTTGAACTTGTGAAAACCGGTGAATACCTTGCGCCGCTCATCGGCCCGGCCGTCGCCGTCAGTGTCGCGCAGGTACCAGATGTCCGGCGTGGCGGCCACGTAGACGCCTCCTTGCCACAGGGCGAGTCCGGTCGGCCAGGAGAGCCCGTCGGCGAAGATCGTGCTGGCATCGAAGACGCCGTCGCCGTCCTTATCCTCGAGCAGTCGCAGGCGGCCCAGGGGCAGGTCGGTCGTGCGCTCGACGAAAGGGCGGTCGGTCGACTTGTCGGTGTACGGGTAGTCGCTCATCTCGACGACCCAGGCCCGGCCGTTCTCGTCGTATTCCATGGCCACCGGATCGGTGACCAGCGGCTCGGCCGCCAAGAGGTCCATGCGGAAGCCGTCCCGCGTCTGGAACGCGGCCAGCGCGTCGGCCGGTTCCTTGGGCGCAATCCGCAGGCAGGCTGGACGGCTCTGGGCGGGTGGCGAAGGCGGCCCGTCGCTTTGGTCGGGGGATCCGCCGGCCGGCTGATCTTGCGGAGCATCCGCGGCGGGACAGGGTACCAACAGCGATAGCGCAAGAGCCGCGCCGACCAAACATCTGAGCGAGCTCGTTTGGCGGAGCGGCATAGGCGCGCCTTTCGGGCGATTCGCAGCGTTGGGCCGGCGGCAAGCCATTCCGGCAGAAGGGGCAAAACGATTCTGACCCCCCGCCGCGGCTGCGTCAAACGACCGGGCGGACCGCAGAAGCTTGGACGCTACGGAGGAACCACCAAGAACTCTAAGGACACGAAGACGAAGGAGAGGATTGCCACAAAAACGGGAAGAGACACAAGAAGAAGAGGGAAGCTTCCAGATGGACGACGGACGAGGAGGAGCTCTCGCCAAGGCACCAAGGCGAGAAGACGATCCCTGGGGTTGCTCGCTTCGTACAATGCGGTGGTGCTCTCAACTGCCCGACGCTACAAACGGAAAACCTTCCGCGATCCGTTCATGTTGCCCCGCCCGCCAGGCCGAAAAACATGCAGCGGCCGGACTTCCCGCGGGGCGGCCAGGCAGCCTGGGTAAATAAGGAAAGGAATCGTTCGATGGCTCTGACTGTTCGTGAACTCCGCCTACCCGATCGCAACCTGCCAGCGCGCCCAAACGGCCGCCCACGCCGAGCCGCCGCAGTCGCGCTGGCCTGTGCGCTGACGGGCAGCACGCTGGCCGGCACCGTGCAGGCGGCCGCCCCAACCGCCGAAAAGGCGCTGCAGCTCACGCCCGTGCAAAAAGATGTCGAGTACGACCGGCCCAGCGAGTCGGAAGCCAAACGCGCGACCATCAAGGCCGAACAGATCGGCAGCCAAACCGGCTGGGTGGTGCGTTCCGCCGCCGGCCAGGTGCTGCGGCAGTTCGTCGATACCAACGGCGACAACGTCGTGGACCAGTGGTCATACTTCCTCAACGGCCTGGAGGTGTACCGCGACGTCGACTCGAACTTCAACGGCAAGGCCGACCAGTACCGCTGGCTGAATACGGGCGGCAGCCGCTGGGGGGTCGACGACAACGAAGACGGCGAAATCGAGGCTTGGGAGCGGATCTCGGCTGAGGAAGTCAGCGCGGAAGTGGTGCGGGCCCTGGCCGAGCGCGACAGCGGCCGCTTCGCCCGGCTGCTGCTGCCGGCCGACGAGCTGAAGTCGCTCAATCTGGGGCAGGCCAAAGCCAAATCGCTCCAGGAAAAGCTGGCCAAGGCGATCGCTTTGTTCAAAACGATGGCGGCCCGCCAGCAGACCGTGAGCAACACGACCCAGTGGGTCGATTTCAGCGGGAGTCAGCCGGGCATCGTGCCCAAGGGGACCGACGGCATCGGCAAGGACCTGCTGGTTTACGAAAACGTGATGGCCATGGTCGAAACCGATGGCAAGCACGCCCAAGTGCAGATCGGCACGCTGATCCAGGTGGGTGACAACTGGCGGCTGGTCGACGCGCCGGAGCTGATCGACCAGGGGCACGCCAACGCGTCCGGCGGCGGATTCTTCTTCACCTCGCTGGCCAGCCGGTCCGAGACGGGCGGCGATGCGCCGGGCGGTCCCGACGGCAAGACGCAGGAACTGCTGGCCCGGCTGGAGAAGCTGGACGAGGTGGGCGCGGTCACCGGCGACACACAGGAGCATGCCGCGGCCGTTGCCGAGCGATGCGATCTCTTGGAAGAAATCGCCGCCAGCGTCGGCACGGCGGACGAACGCCGGCAGTGGCTGCGGCAACTGGCCGACACCGTGAGCGCCGCGGTGCAGGCCGGCAGCTACCCGGAGGGAGTCGAGCGATTGAAGTCCTTGCAGCAGAAGCTGGAAGCGGATGATGCGGAACTGGCCGGCTACGTCCGCTTCCGCTATTTGACGGCCGAGTATGGCCTGAACCTGCAGTCGGGCAGCGGCGATTTCGCCAAGATCCAAAGCCGCTGGCTGGAGAGCCTGCGAGAGTACGTCGACGACTACCCGACCAGCCCGGACACGGCCGAGGCGATGCTGCAGTTGGGGATCGCCGAGGAGTTCGCCGGCGAGGAGGACGAGGCCAAGAAGTGGTACACCCAGATCGTGGCCAGTTTTCCCGAGTCGCCCTCGTCGCAAAAAGCGGCGGGCGCCAAGACGCGCCTGGCTTGCGTCGGAAAGCAGATCGAGATCAAGGGTGCCAGCCCCACGGGCAAGATGGTCAGCCTGGCCCAGTTGCGCAAGAAGGTCGTGCTGATCCAGTATTGGGCTACCTGGTGCGAGCCGTGCAAGACGGACCTGGCCCAGATCAAGGAATTGCAGGCCAAGTACGGCAAGGACGGCTTTGTCATCATCAGCATCAGCCTCGACAGCCGCAAAGAGGACCTGCTCGGCTACCTGAAGAGCAATCCGCTGCCCTGGCTGCACATCTACGAGCCGGGAGGCCTCGACAGCCGGCTGGCCAACGAGCTGGGAATCCTGACGTTGCCCACCATGCTGCTGGTGAACCAGCAGGGCGAGGTGGTGAACCGCAGCATTCACGTGACCGAGCTCGACAAGGAGATCCGCACGTTGCTGCGGTAGAGCGGAGAGGGAAGGCAGAAGGCAGAAGGAGGAAGGAGGAAGGAGAAAGAACGACCAGGGGACAAGGCGACCAGGGGACAAGGCGACCAGGGGACAAGGCGACCAGAAGGAAGTAGGCTTGGCGAGAGGTCCTCCTCGTCGGCGGAACTTCTTTAGGGTTTGTAAAATTTTCAAAAGTGCCGCCGGAAGGGGGCACTTTTTTTGTTGGATCCGCAGAGCCGCGGCGGCCGGCCCGCTTCGGCAAGTTGTATCGGCGGGTCGCTTTATCACGCCGATCGTCCTGGCCATGAGTTGGGCCGAAGACGCTTGGCACGAAAGTCGCTCCCGGCACGGCAGGCCGTTTGGCGAACCGGCAGGAAGCCGGTCGGCGGCCCACGCCTGCGAGGCCGGCGGAACGGAATCCGGGAGCGATGAGTGATGAACGAGACCCACCTCGAATGGGCCATTTATGGTCTGGCGATCGTCCAGACGGCCGGCTTGCTGAGTGCCTGCCTGGCAAGGCTGGGTGAAGGATCGACTCGGCAAGCCGGCTGCCAATGGCTGTTTTTCGGCTGCTTGTCGCTGGTCGGACTGGCGACGATGGTGGCCCTGGCGGTCGGGCCGGGCGCCTGTCTGGCCAGCGGCACGACGCTGACCGTGATGGTTTTGACGGCGACCTGGGACTTCAGCCGGGCCGTTCTCTGACGCCGGGGCGACGCAACCCCCGTTTGGCCATGGGTTTGCGAGTTACCCCCTTCTACCGGCAAATGGGTCCGAACGGGTAGGATCCCTAAAATCGAAAAAAAGCTTCCCTTCGGAACATCGCCCGGCCGAAACCTATAGACAGGCATTACTGATCGGGGGTGAGGTTGCGCGGGGGGTACCAAACGCAACTTCCATGGGCCGCCCTGGCGGCTCACCTCCTCCATTGCCTCGCCGCCCGATCACCGCTCGCGTTGAGCAGAGAACAAGGCAGACTGCCGTGATCCATAGGAGGAGGGGAAGCATGCGACGCTTCATTCTGGGTGTGGCGATTGCAATCGCCTGTCTTTCGCCGGGCTTGGCCTCGGCGTCGGACCAGGAAACCGCGCAGCGAATTGCCGACACGCTGCGGCAAAGCGGCCGCCTGGCCGACTACAGCATCGGCGTCAAGTTCCAGGGGGGCGCCGCCTGGCTGCTGGGCCGAGTCAGCAGCGCCGAACAGATGGCCACCGCGGTCCAGATGGCCGAACGGATGCCGGAGGTTTCCTCGGTAGTCAACAACCTGGAGATCAAGGCCGCCGGGCATCGCCCGGCAGGGGCCAAGCAACCGGTGGTTCGGGCCGCGGCCAGCCGCAGCAACCGCACCGTGGTGCGCTTGCCCGAGCAGACGGCCGACGAACACGTTCAGCGGGCGGCCGGCGAAGTGTCGTTCCCGGACCACCTGGGCACGGGCCAGCGCGACACGCTGGGTGCCTTGGACCAGGGGTCGCGCGGGCCTTCGGTCCGCCGGGCCAGCCAGACTTCGGGGCGGATGGCTCCGATGCCCCTGGGCGAGCAGCTTCAAGGAACGCCAACGCTGGCTCCGGCTCCGCAGGGCTACCATCAACTGGCCCAGGCGGCTCCCGGCTCGTTCCCGGGCCAGGTGCACCAGGCGCCCTACCAGGCGGGCACGGAAGGCGGGTTGCACCCGCTGACCCAGCAAGCGCCGTTTCAAGGCCCGCCGGTCCCGGCAGGCACGCGGCAGGGTCGCGGTGTCCCGTTGGGGCAGCCGGTTACCCCCGGTATGACGCGAGCTGCCGGCTACCAGATGGTCGCCGGCGGGGGGCCTCCAGGCCAAGGGTTCGCTGGTGGTGCAATGCCGTCGCACGCCGAAGCGGTTCCGGGCGGAGCCGCGCCGGCCTACTACGACCAGCCGCACATGCCCAACTATGCCTGGCCCAGCTACGCCGCATACCCCAACTATGCGGGCTTGACGTATCCCAAGCAGTATTCGCCGACGGCCTGGCCGTACATCGGACCGTTTTATCCCTATCCGCAGGTGCCGCTTGGCTGGCGGAAAGTGACGCTGGAGTGGGACGACGGTTGGTGGTTCCTGGACTTCGACGACCGGCGCTGCCAATAGAAGCCTGCCGGCCCGGCCGCCACGAAGCACGGCCTGGTGCTAGCGTCGCACAGAACCTCCCGTGGCGGGAGCCGGCAAGTTCGAGAGCAAACAAGTTCGAGAGCAAAAGCGGCTGAAGCGTCGCTCCAAACGCCCCTCCGGAGCTTTTTTGCTCCGGCGGGGTTTTTTTGCCGCACGTCGGCGCGCAGCGTAGCAACGGCGCAAGGTAATCTTCCTCACGATCGACTGGGGCACGCTTATCGCTTTGCCCCAGCCACCCACCTCGCTTTGCCCCAGCCACCCACCTCGCTTTGCCCCAGGCACCCACGGAGGCGGACCGGTCCGGCCGGTCGGGGATTCTTTCACGCACGGCCTTTCTTTACGCACAACCGGAAAAATCCGCAAGTTCGCCAGAGTTTGTCACGATAAGTAGGACTAGTTCACGCGTGGACAAACCACGCACTCGTTCAATCCCAGGCCAAGCGGACACGGATCGAGACAGGTCAAACGAGGAGCGCCCATGTCATCCAAGGCCCTTCAAACTTCGCTGTTTGCCCTGCTGGCCGCGTCGCTGCTGGCGTCCACCGGCTGCACGTTTCCGTTCAACAGCTCGTTTGGGCCGAGCGTCGAGTTTCCGTTTCCGATTCCCGTCAGCCCCTATTTCCAGAAAGAGCAGGAAGACAAGTTCTGGATGAAGGAGCGTTATGCACGGGTGCCGATTCTGGGACCGATTACGGCCGGTGGCCCTGCGATTGCCTTGGATCCCCCGTCGCCCGACGAGGTGATGCGGGCGTTGGAACGGGCCCGCCCGGTGGAGGGCGGCGTGCCGCTGTTGCACGAGGTGCAACGGAACAACGTGCAGATGACCATCGAACAGATCTCCGATTACGTCGATCCGCCCCGCGTCTATCCGCTGATCGGGCCTGCCCAACTGCACCATGCCCACTACAAGTGCACGATCTACTACACCGAGGTGACGCGTGTCGGCTGGCCGTTGCCATACACGACCGTCGACGAAGACACCCGCGAAGTGATCTACATCGACCACAACCACTTCCACATGGTGGGCAACGTGGACGATGGCCCGGGCGGGCAATTGTAGGCCTCCCTTGCAGGCCAGTGGCTTGCCGCCGCCATGTCCGCAACTTGCACCAAATGGATTCTGGCCATCGTTGTGGCGGCCGTTGCGACAGCTCCTTCGGCATGGGCGGGCCCAGCCGACGACCAGTACGCCGTGGCCGCCGGGCACTACAACCAGCGGCGATGGCATCTGGCGATCGATGAGTTCGACGTCTTTCTCGAGCAGCACGACGACGACGCGAAGGCCGACCGGGCGTTGTTCTATTCGGCCGAATCGCTGGTGCAACTGCGGCGGTTCGATGAGGCCGCCGGCCGGTTCCGCCGCTTCCTGGCCCGCAATTCGGACGCGCGGCTGGCACCCAAGGCCCTGTTCCGGGCCGGCGAGTCGGCCTACCTGGCGGGCCACCTCGACGATGCCCGCCGCGAGCTGACCGAGTTCGTCCGGCAGGCGCCCGACGACACCTTGCGGGCCTACGCGATCGCCTATCTGGGCGACGTCGCCCTGCGCCGGCGGGAGGCTGCCGAAGCGCGGCAGCACTTCAACGACGGCCTCGAACGTTTTGCAAATGGGCCACTCGAGGACGACTACCGTTTCGGCCTGGCCAGGGCCCTGGAGCAACTGGGCGAGCAGGAGCAGGCGCGGCGGCTCTACGCGGCGCTGGCCGCCAAGACCCAGGGCGCCTTGGCCGACGACGCCCAGTTTTACCTGGGAGCCAGCCACTACGCCGCCGGCGAATACCAAGCCGCACTCGAGGCGTTCGACGCCTTTGAAACGAGCTTTCCGACAAGCAAATGGCGCGGCCAGGCCGGGCTTGCGGGAGGGCAGGCGCTGTTCTTTCTGGCGCGCTACGACGAGGCAGCCGAGCGGTTCGAGGCCTTGCAGGGTGCCACTGCCACCCTCGAAGCACGCTATTGGCTGGGACTCGTGCAAAAGGCCCGACAGCAGTGGGCGGCCGCTGCCGCCACGCTGCTGGCCGCCGCAGCCGAACTGGATCAACAAGCCGATCAACCAGGCGAGATCGCGCCGCCAGTTGACCTGAAAACCGTTGAGCAGAAGCCAGTTGAGCAGAAGGAGGGCCCGACCGGCGAAGGGGTCGGCCGCGGCGATCCCGCCAAGCCGCTCTCCGGCGCTCGCCACTGGCTGGGGCCCGCCCTGCGGTTTCACGCCGGGGAGTGCCTGCTGAAGGAGGGCCGTCATGACAAAGCCGCCCGGCAGTTCGAGCTGGTGCTGGCCCGCTGGCCTGAGAGCGATCTGGCCGACGACGGCGCGTTGGGCAACATCCGCGCTGCGGCGGCTGCCGGCAAGCACGACGCCGTTGAGCGGTTGGTCGATGACTTCCGGCGACAGCACGAAACCAGCCCCTTGAGGCCCGCGGCCGACCATGTACTGGCTACTTCGCTGATCGCGCTGGGCAAGTTCGGCGACGCGGTTGCGCCGCTGGAATCATACCTGGCCGCCGAGGGCAAGAGTGAAGACGCTTGGGCCCAGGGACAGTTGGCCGTGTGCCATGCCCAGACCGGTCAGCTCGATCGGGCCAAGGAGCTGTTCCGGACGCTGGCGCGCAACCAGGCGGAGCATGAGGCGATCCGGCCCACAACCAGGGCGCTGGCCGAGGCGGCCCTGCGAGCGGGCGACCCGGATTGGGCCGCCGAGCTGTTTGGCACCTTGACTGACGACTCGCAAGCGTCCGGCCTCACGGCCAAGGGCTTGTCGGGCCTTGCCTGGAGCCAGGTCAAAGCGGGCAAGCTCGAACTGGCGGCCGCCACTTTCGACCGCCTGCTCGAACAAGCTCCTGCCGGCGAACTGGCTGCCGAGGCGGCCCTGGCTCGCGGCCAGATTCTCCAACGGCTGGGCCAGGCCGAGCAGGCGCTGCCGATGTACCAGCGGGTGATCGCCGAGCATCCACAGAGCGTTCAACTGAGGCAAGCCTTGTTGGGCGCTGCCCGCCTTCACGATCAACTCCAGCAGGATGCCGAGGCCGGCGCGCTGTATGCCCGCTTGGAGGCCGAGTTTTCCGACCATCCGCGGCACGATGGCGTGGTTTATGAATGGGCCTGGGTGCAGCGCGACCTGGGCCGGCACGGCGAAGCCGATGCGCTGTTCGAGCGGCTGCGGGGCCAGGCTCCGCGGGGCCGCTACTGGGCCGACGCGGTTTACCGGCTTGCCGAGCGGGCCCTTGACAGCAACGAGCTCGATCGGGCCCTGGAACTTGCGGAAGAGTTGCTGGCGAGCGGCGCCGGGGCCGAGATTCGGCCCCACGCCCTGTGGTTGACGGCCCAAGTGGCCATCGTCCGTGAACAATGGGCCCAGGCCGCCCAGCCGCTCGAACGGCTGGTGGCTGAGTTTGCCGAGCACCCGTTGAGGTTGCTCGCTGACTATTACCTGGCCGAGTCGGCCTATCGCCAAGACGACCTGGCCGTGGCCGACGAGCGGTTTGCCCGGCTGGCCGAGCAGGCGGAAGGCGGCCGCGAGAAATGGCTGGCCATGGTCCCGCTGCGGCGGGCGCAGATCCTGGCGCATCAAAAGCGGTGGCGCGAAGCACTGGAATCGGCCCAAGCGATCGCGGCCGAGTTTCCCGGCTTCGAGCAGCAGTACGAGGCCGATTACGTGATCGGCCGGGCGTTGGCCAGCCTGGCCGAGTTCGATCGGGCTCGCGAGGCTTACCAGCGCGTGACCCGCTCGCCGACGGGAGGCAAGACCGAAACGGCCGCCATGGCGCAATGGATGATCGGCGAAAGCTATTTTCACCAGCGCAACTACCAGGCGGCCCTGCGGGAATACCTGCGCGTGGAGATCCTCTACGACTATCCCACCTGGCAGGCAGGGGCGCTGTTGCAAGCGGGGAAGTGCCACGAGCTGCTGGGCGACTGGCAGCAAGCCGAGAAGTTGTATGAGCGGATTGTGAAGCTGTATACCGAAACCGACTTTACCGACGAGGCCGGGCGGCGGCTGCAAGCGGCCCAGGCCCGCCGGATGCCTCCCGAGCCGCGACAGGCCAAAGGATTGGTGCCATGAACGTGCTGAAGTCAATCGACAAGTGGATCATGCGAACGATGTGCCTGCTGCTGCTCGCCGCGGCGGTGCTGGGCCCGCGGACATTCGCTCACGGGCAATGGGCGGGCGACCGAGTGGCCGTCGCGGGCGATGAACAAGGTCCGGACCGGCCGGCCACGCTGGAGGATGGCGAGCAGCCGGCGGCCGATGCGGCGATCCCGTCCAAGAACATGCTGCAGATCGTCAAGGCGGGCGGCATCCTGATGCTGCCGATCCTGTTGTGTTCGTTCATTCTCCTGGTCTTCGTGTTCGAACGGATGATCGCCTTGAGGCGGCGGCGCGTCGTCCCGCGGCCGTTCGTCAAGCGGTTCCTGCACCAGTTGCGTCAAGGAGAGCTGAACCGCGAGCAGGCCCTGGCGCTGTGCGAGGAGAACAAGAGCCCGGTCGCCGAAGTGTTCGGCGGGGCGGTCCGCAAATGGGGGCGGCCGGCCGTCGAGGTCGAACAGGCGGTGCTCGACTCCGGCGAGCGGGCGGTGACCGGCCTGAGGCGCTACGTGCGGGTGTTCAACGCCGTGGCGACGGTCAGCCCGCTGTTGGGACTGCTGGGAACCGTGTTCGGCATGATCGCCGCCTTCAACGAGATCGCCACGGCCGATGCGATGGGCCGGCCCGAACAACTGGCCGCCGGCATCAGCGAGGCCTTGATCACCACGGCGGCCGGGCTGAGCGTGGCCATTCCGGCCCTGTGCTGCTACCTGTTCTTCATCAGCCGCGTCGACCAGTTGGTCGTCCAGATCGATGCCCTGGGCCAGGAAGTGGTGGAGGTGATTTCGGCCGAGGGTCTGCAGGCGGCCAACCAACCCAAGGCGTCGCGGGCCAGCCGGCGCGACGCTGCCTGATCCGGAGTAACTGAATCATGCCCCTGAAAACGCATATCGACGAGCAGCCGAGCTTGAACCTGACGTCGATGATCGACGTGGTGTTCCTGTTGATCATCTTCTTCATGGTCGGCACCCGGTTCGCGGAAATGGAACGCAAGATCGGCTTGCGCGTGCCGGAGGTGAGCAATGCCGCCGCCCTGTCGGCCGCTCCGGAAAAGAAGGTGGTCCACGTTTACCGCGACGGGCAGTTGACGCTGGACCGCGACTCGGTCTCGCTGGCCGATCTGACCGTGCGGCTGGCCACCGCGCGCAGCCAGTACCCGGACCTGGGCGTGCTGGTGCGAGGCGACGCCCAGGGGCCGTTTCAGAACGTGGCCGAAGTTCTGAACGCCTGCAAGCAGGCCGGCGTGGCCGAACTGGCGATCTCCGTCAAGCTGTCGACTAGCACGAGGTAGCCGTGAACGGATTGCGCATGGAGCGGCTGCTCGACTGGTTTCGCGGTCCCCAGTTGACCTGGAGCCTGCTTTGGCTGGGCCTGGTGATGATCACCTGCGCCTTGCTGGCCTTGATGGTCACGCGCTGGGGCCAGTCGCGTCCGTTGCGAAAATGCGTGGTGCTGTCGCTGTTGACGCATCTGCTGTTGGCCACGTATGCCACCACGGTGCAGATTGTGGCATCCGCGCCGGGCCGCTTGGAAGAACCGTCGCTGCGGATCACCTCCGTCGGCGAGGGGGACAGCCCGCGCCGGCGGCCGGAAGCGAGGGGATCGGCTGAACCGTGGGAGGAGTTTCCCCTCGACTCAACGCCTGATACGCCGGCGGCCGCGCTCGATCGCCCCGGCGAGGGACCGATCGAACCCGAACGCCTCGCCGCCGAGGACCCGAGCGTGCTGGCCAGCCAGGTGCCTGCGGCGTCGCTCGATCCTTCCCACACCGGACCACGCCCGCAGCCGATCGAGCCGGCCCACGATCGAGATGAACCGTTCGAATCGCCGGCCGAACCGATTGATGCCCCGCAGGCCGCCAAGCAGGAGGCGGTCGACCCCGTCTCGGACCAACACCACTTGCCGCGGCCGGCCGGCCTGGAACCGGATCTCGAGCCGCGGCCCGATGCCGGCGCCGACGAGCCAGTGCGCTCACAATTGGCTCAACCGGGCGGCACTGCGCACCTCGATGATCCGCCGACCAGCCCCGATCCACAATCGGCCATCGCCGGTTTCCAGGACTTCTCCCGGCGCGTGGCCAGCCCTCTGGACGCCGAATCGCTGGAACCTCATACAGGCGCCAGGGCGGGTGCTCAGCGAACGTCCGACCCAGCCACGGGGCCCGCAGCGCGGCAACCGGCGAGCAGCGGCACGGCGGCTGACCGGGCTGCTGACGCGACCGGCAAGGCCCCGCGCCTCGATCCCATCGAAGCTCTACCCCTGGGCAAAATGCCCGAAGCCTATCAACTGCGGCGAACGCCCGGGCGCGCCGTTCTGACCGAGCAGCGGGGCGGCTCGCAAGCCACCGAGGCCTCCGTGAACGCCGCACTGGAGTGGCTGGCCGACCACCAGGAGCCCGGCGGCCGCTGGGATGCCAGCCGCTTCGGCGCCGGCCGCGGTCGCGATGCGCCCACCACGCACCGCCATGGCGCCGGGGCCGAGTCCGACACCGGCGTGACCGGGCTGGCCTTGCTGGCTTTCCTCGGCGCCGGCCACACCCATGCCCAGGGAGATCATCGCCAGACGGTCGCGCGCGGCTTGGAGTTCCTGCTGGCCAGCCAGGCCGCCGATGGCAACCTGGCCGGCAAGGCCGAGCTGTATGCCTTCATGTACTGTCACGGCATGGCGGCCTTTGCGTTGAGCGAGGCCTACGGCATGACGCTCGACGAGCGGTTGCTCGATCCGGTGCGGCGGGCGATGGGGTACACGCTGCGGGCGCAGAACCGCAGCACCGGCGGTTGGCGGTATCGGCCCGGCGACACGGGCGACACCAGCCAGTTGGGCTGGCAGCTCATGGCGCTCAAGAGCGGCGAACTGGCCGGGATCCAGATTCCCAGCCAATCGAAGGACGGCATGGTCCGGTTCCTGTCGAGCGTGGCCTCGGGACGGCGCGGCGGCCTGTCCAGCTACCGGCCGGGCGAGAAAGTCAGCCGGGCAATGACGGCCGAGGCGCTGGTTTGCCGGCAGCTTTTGGGGATGGCCCGAGCGAACCCGGCCGGCGACGAAGCAGGCGACTTCCTGCTTGAGGAACCGCCGGGCACAGGCCAGCCGAACCTTTACTATTGGTACTACGCCACTCTGGGCATGTACCAGTTGCAGGGCGAGCATTGGACCCGCTGGAACGATGCGCTGGTATCCACGCTGGTCGAAGCCCAGCGGGTCGAAGGCGATCTGGCCGGCAGTTGGGACCCGGACCACGACGTTTGGGGAGGGCACGGCGGCCGCGTTTACACGACCGCCCTGGGCGCGCTGTGCCTGGAGGTCTACTACCGCTTTCTGCCCCTGTACGCAGAGGCAGCCTCGCGGGAAGCCGCTCGCCCTAAGTAGCTGGTCCGCCGATAGATACGTTCAGCCGGACGTTTTGGCCGTCAGGCAAATCTTGATTGACAGCGCGCCGGCCACCAGTAGAATGAATAGGCGTCGAGGCCGCCGGAATCGTCACGCTGTCCGGCGGCGCTTCCCGCCTGAGCGTGTCGGCCTTTCGTGGTGTCGTTTTGGGTCTGACCTTTGCTGTTTTGACGCCGGCCCTGCGCGTACTCCACGGTCCATTTTAAGAAGACGACCATGCACTTGCTCTTTGGGAACCCGCTTTTGGGCATCTTCGGCCTGCACGGGCTGGAGATTGTCATCGTGGGGCTGGTGGTCCTGCTGCTGTTCGGCAACCGGCTGCCCAGCCTGATGCGGTCGCTGGGCCGCAGCGTGGTCGAGTTCAAGCAGGGTGTCCGCGAGATTGAAGAAGACAAAGACGCCAACCTGGACGACGAGGAAGTCAGCAAGGGCGGCAGCCGGCGAAGTTGACCGGCCTGATTGGAATTCAAGAAGAGGATGCAGGATTAAGGCGTCGGGTTATGGTTTGCTTGATCTGCCGAGGGTGATTCGATGTTCGGTTTGAATCCGATGGAGTTGATGATCGTGGGGGCAGTGGCCGTGCTGTTGTTCGGCTCGAAGCTGCCGAGCGTGGCCCGTTCGATGGGCCAGAGCATGATGCAATTCAAGCGGGGGATGCACGAGCTGCATGACGAGGTGAACTATGCCGGCGCCGGCAGTCGTGCCACCCCGAAGGTAAAGCAGCACTATCACGAGATCGACGACCGCGACGAGTCGACCGCGCCCAAGTTTGAGCCACCCAAGTTCGAACCTCCCAGCGCCGAGCCCTCCGCCGCCGAACCCTCCACCGCGGAACCCACCGCCGGTTGAGGCGTTCGGCGGCGTTGGCCGGCCTTCTTGCCGCGCCGCGGCGCCGCGCAGGCCGACGTATGGCGCGGGTCTGGTCCCAGCGGATGGACGCCTTTGGCGCGATCCGCTATCCTGATCGGCTGCCGTTGGATCGGTTGCGGCGATCGATCACCGTGGCGGTTTGAGTGCGATTTTCTCCGGGCGGCTAGCTCAGTTGGTTAGAGCGCTATCCTCACACGGTAGAGGTCACAGGTTCGAGCCCTGTGCCGCCCACTACCTATCATGGACTTGCGGAGTCCATTCGATTGCGGCGCTTAGTCGCCGGCCTCCGGCGGCTGCCGCAGGAGCGTTAGCAGTTCCGTGTCGCTCAGGACCGCAATGCCGCGCGCCTGGCAGTAGGCTTGAACATCGGCGTGCCGTAGGTGCCGGTCGAGCGTGCAGAGAGCGTCCGCTCGGCCGGCGACTGCTGTCGCGATCACGGCGTCGTCGTCTGGATCGGTGGAGAGGGCCGCCGGCTGGAGATCGGGCGGCACGTCCACGATGTCGGCAGTTACTTCGAGGTCCGAGATGAAGTCGTCGGTTTCCTCCATCGTCATTCGGTGGAGCGCCTGGACGCGCGGATACTGAAGGACCCGACGGAGTTCGGCAAGGAGCCACCGCGAGAGGACAAGGACATGGCCCGGTGGCTGCAGCCGCTCCAGAACCTCGCGGGCGGGACCGGTCGCGTTCTTCGTTGCACGCACCAACACGTTGGTGTCGAGCACGACGCGCATCAATTTGGGCGCGGACGGACGTGGGCCATTGCCTCGTCCACGGCCGCCTCGAACTCACCCTCGGGCACATCTTTCATCCGCTCCGCGGTCTTATCGAGGAGCTCCCTAATCCGCTGCATGGCGGCCTGGCGAGCCTGGGGCGACGGAGGCTTACTGCCTGGAGTGACCATGACCGTCACCTCGTCGTCAGCCTCAAGCGTGCGACCGAAGAGGCGCACGACCCACGCTTTCGCGGGGGCGTCGAGGTCCTTCACCTTGCCGGCGATGACGTGCTCAATTGCGTGGTCATTGGATTCCATACCCAAAGTCTACGCCTGGCAAGCGCGACTTGGCAACCGATTCCAGGCGGGTTTTGGGCATCGAACGCCGCCACACCGGCGACGCCAGGCCGAAGAAAGCCCGGCCGACAGCTCCGCCCGATGGACTTTTGGCGTGGGGGTGTCGCCCAAACGCTATCCGCCTTGCTGGCGCTCGCTCGGTGTACCGGCCGTACCGTTTGCCACCCGGAAGTAACGCGATTCCCGGAGAGTTCTTGTACCGCTTGCGATGGCCCGCAAGAGGCGGCCGTTTGCGGTAACGTGCGACTTAGTCGGGACTTTTAGGCGATTTTGCTGGTGCCCGGACGGGACTCACACGGTAGAGGTCATTGGTTCGAGCCCAGTGCCGCCCATTCGGTCGCCAGGTCGGTTCCGCCACGTATAACTCCCCAATATACGGGATGATTTCCGCTGAGTCGGCCTTGGCAGCGCCTTAGGCTGATCGATGCCCGGTGAAACGGAGTCGGGCTCTGCTGGGGAGCAACCCGACAAGGGATAGCCGCGCCGAAGCGTCGAAGTGAGGACGCGCGCCCCTGGATCGGCTGAAGTTCAGCCTTCAGGGGCTATTCGTTGAAAGCGAGCGGTCGGCCGTGCCTGAGGGGAGGACCACATAAAACGTTGACCCGATTCCAACCTTCGACTCGACCCAGATCTTCCCGCTGTGCCGTTCGACGACACGGCGGACAATCGCCAATCCCATGCCCTCGCCCTTAGCCACTTCTGGATGGAGGCGTTTGAAGGCTTGGAACATCTTGGATTGGTACTCTTCACGAATTCCCAGACCGTTGTCGCGCACGTAATAGGTTTCACAATTGGCCTGCTCGTGACTCTCAAGGACAGCTTGATCAGAGCCTATCTCGATGACGCCTGGTCGCTCCGGATCCAGGTAGTTTAGCGCGTTCCCAATCAAATTTGCGAAGACCTGCTCGATCGCCGTAGGGTCGCCCCAAGCCGGCGGCAAGTCGTAAAGCGTGATCCGCGCTGAGCGTTCCGTTGCGGTGGCACTCATTGAATCGATGATCCTGGCGACGACCCCGTGTACGTCCACTGTCTGGCATTGGTACTCGACGCGGCCAGCTCTCGAGAGCCTGAGCAGCGCGTCGATGATGCTGCTCAGCCGGCTTACAGCCGTCTGGATAAAGCGGATATTCTCGGCGCATTCTCGGTCCAATAACGCCAGGCCGCGCTCCTTGGCAGCCGGAGGCAAATCATCCTCAGCCAGGATGCCCTTTATCTCCTGACAGACCGCAGCGAGCTCCTTGCTGAAGCCCTGCAAGTTCACGAGCGGAGACCGCAGGTCGTGGGAGACGCTGTACACGAACATCTCGTTTTCCCGGCTTTTTTGTTCCAGATTACGATTCGCCTCGGCGAGCTGGGCCGTCCGTTCGACCACGCGGCGCTCCAGTTCTTCGTTGAGCGCTGCCCTGGCTTGGGCCATTTCTTTCTCGGCCCGGGCGTGCAGCATTTCCAGCTCTTTGTTCTTGAGCTCCTCGGCAATGCGCCGGTTCTCTTCCTGGAAGAACTTGCGCCGCAGCAGAGCCCGGATGCGTCCTTTCAAAACCGCCATGTCGCTCGACTTGCCCACGAAATCGTCCGCGCCCGCTTCCAAGGCCTGAGTCAAATCCTCCTTGCTCTCCCGGCCGGTCAGCATCAACAACGTCACCGAATTAGCAGTTGTCTGGCGCGACTGGTTGACTCGGCGACATACCTCAATACCGTCGATGTCCGGCAGTACCAGATCGACGAGGGCACAATCAAACGTCTCTTTGAGAATGCGATCCAAACCGTCGCGCCCGCTCAGCGCGGTCTCAATCTGGTAGCCTTCCTTTTCTAACTCGCTGGCCAGGAACTGTTGATAGGTTAGGCTGTCGTCGATCGTCAGCAGTCGAGCCCGACGAAAATGGTGATCGGCCTGCCCGAGGATTGATGACTGGAACCTAGACTTGCCGAGCAGCGTGCGGATGCGCGCGAGCAGAATGTCTGAGTCGACCGATTTGGGCACGAAGTCGTCGGCACCGCTGTCCAGGCCGTGCAGCTCGGCATCGTGCGTATCGTCCATCGTGAGCATCACGATCGAGATGTTTCGCGTGTTGATGTTCATCCGGATACGGCGGCACAATTCATCGCCACGAATCCCGGGCAGGTAATAATCGAGAACAATCAGGTCCGGCGAGTTCTGATTGAGCTTTTCCAGGGCCAACTGCACCGTGGGCGCCCAATCCACCTGCCAGCCCTGGCGCTCGAACTCATTGGTGAGCTTGATCGCCTGCGTCCGCGAGTCTTCGACGAGCATGATGCGATAAGGGCTCGTCATCGGACGGCCTCCTCCGTCTTTAAGACCAGTTGCGTCAGGCGTGGGCCGATCTGTTCGAGTGGGAGCGATTCGCAGGCCGCTTCCATGCGGACGGCCATGCCAGGCATGCCGTAAACCACGGCCGTCGATTCATCCTCGGCAATGGTGTAAGCCCCTGCTTTGCGAAGTTCCTTCAGCCCGGCTGCGCCGTCGTCTCCCATGCCGGTCAATAGCACGCCCAGCGATCGAGGACCGAAACTGCGGGCAAGCGACTTAAACAGCACCGTGCCAGACGGCCGCTGCGCGCTGACCGATGGGCCGTCGTTGAGGCGCAAGCACGTCGCGTCCACCCACAGATGCCGGTCGGCTGGAGCGACATAGACCCTGCCGCGTTTTGGGATGTCACCGTCCTTGGCAAGGCCGATTTCCAGTGGGGATGAGGCAGCGAGCCAGGATACAAAACCATCCATGAAACTGGTGGTCATGTGTTGAACCAACACCACAGGCAGGGGAAACCTCGGCCCCAGGTCGCCCAGAAGTTGCTGCAAGGCGCTGGGACCGCCTGTGGAAGCCACAAGCCCAAGCATGCGAAACGGCACGGCAGGCCAAGCTGAAGAGCGCCGGCTGACCTCGGCACTCTTCGCGGCATTGCTCGCTGGAAAGCTCGACTTGGTTCTGATTCGCTGGCGTACGACTTGCACCTGGCTCATCAGCACGAGCTGCGTACACAGCCGCTCCGCCAACGGGGCATAATCGCGATGCGTTCTCCCCACGGGCTTCTCGATCACCGACAAGGCCCCCGCCCGCAAGGCATTCATGGAGACCTTCAAGTCTTCTGCTTGTACGCTTGCGGAGACGACGACAATGGGAGTCGGTCTTTCGGCCATGATCCGCTGTGTCGCCTCGAAGCCATTCATGCCTGGAAGCCGAATGTCCATCGAGATCACGTCGGGGGACGCGTCGTGCAAGGCGCGCAGGGCCGCCTCGGCGCTATCCAGGGAGGCCACGACTTCCAGGCGCGGATCGCTTCCGATCAGGGATTCCAAGAATTCGCGAACGACGCGCGAATCCTCGACGATCATGACCCGAATCTTCTTCATGCAGGCGCTCACAGGATTTGCTCGATCGTCTGCAGCAGGTCCTGGTGATCGAATTTGCGCTTCACGATGTAGGCGTCGGCTCCCAGGCTCAGGCCGCGCTGCTGGTCCTCGCGGTGATCCACCGAGCTGACGACAATCACCGGCAGGCGCGCCAAGCGTTCATCTTTCTTGATCTCCTCCAGCAGGCCAAAGCCGTCCAGGCGCGGCATTTGGATATCGGTGATGACGAGATCTATTTTTTCCGAACGGAGTTGGGCCAAGGCCTCCAGCCCATCGACGGCCACGCGCACGCGATATCCGTGCGTTTCCAGAATGCTCGTCTCCAGCGTTCGGGTGGTGAAGGAGTCGTCGACCACGAGAATCGTCGGAGGTTGCCGGTCGTCGTCGGCCGTGGCTAGTCGGAAGCCTGGCGTCTGGCGGGACGACCGGAAGGCTTGGATTACCTCCGCAGGATTGAGCACCAGCGCCACGGTGCCGTCTTCCAGCAGCATGCCGCCGCCGAACTTGTTGAGCGATTCCGCCGGGGCGCCGAGCTTCTTGATGAGTGCGTCGCGTTCGGCCAAGAGGGCATCGACTGCCACCGCCAGCCGCTTCCGCCCCGCTCGCAGGACCACCAGCGACAGTACGTCTGTGTCCAAGCCGCCGTCCGACGTCTCGATCCCCAGAAGCTGGGCCAGCAGGGCCACCGAAGTCAATTGCCCCTCCAGGGTGACCATCGGTTTTCCTTCCACCGTTTCCAGGTCCTTGGTTTTGATGCGGTGCAGCGATTCGATGCCGTAGAGCGGGATGGCAAAGGTTTGGCCATGGCACGAGACCAGGAGCAGCCGATGCGTCGACATGGCCAAGGGCACGCTGAGCCAGAGACTCGTGCCGCAGCCTTCTCTGGGCCGCAACTCGACATCTCCCTGCAGTCGGGCAACGGCTTCGTGCACCACAGAAAGGCCCATGCCACGGCCGGACAATTCGGTAACGACTCGTGCCGTGGAAAAGCCTGGCTGAAATAACAGTCGAGTCAGCTCGGGGATCGTGGCTGTGACCACATCTTCTTCCGAAATAAGTCGCCGCCGAGCCGCAATCTCGGCGGTTTTTACCAGATCGATGCCGCGACCATCGTCCTCGACCGTCATCGTCAGCCGGTTGCCGACTGATTCGATTCTCAACAGCATGAGACCTGTGGGCGGTTTCCCGTGGGCCTGGCGCTCGTCAGGACGTTCGATGCCATGCGTCACGGCGTTGCGTAGGATGTGCATCAGGGGATCTTTCATGGCCTGCAGCACCATCCTGTCGGCCTGCACCTCAAAGCCGCTGATGCGGAACTCGATCTGTTTGCCTTCGTCGCGGGCCAGGTCGCGCACCATTTTTCGGAATCCCTGGAACGCGGTTTCGACTGGAACCATCCGCGTCCGCCGCACGTCTCGTTGAAGCTGCTCTCCCAGGAGCCGCAAGGACCATGCGCTGCGCTGCTGCAGCAGCCTGACGGACCGAACGTGCCGAGAAAGGGAGTGAAGCTGATGCTCGATCAGGTCCAGTCCTTGCCGGACGCGTTTCACCTCGGGCGTGGCATCGAGGCTTCGAATGCTCCCCGTGGCCTTCTTGAGGGCGTTCCAATGGCTCTCGAGCCCATTGACCTGGCGGCTCATCGCGCCGAGCTCTTGGACCACCAAATTCTGCTTGAGGCTCTCGGTTAGCAACTCACCAGTCGATTGGAGCAGGCGGTCGAGGCTTTCGGCGCTGAGCCTCACCGTTTCCACCGGCAGGAGCAGCGCGTCGGCAGGTGCGGCAACCGGTGCATCCGCCGCGATCGATGGCCTGTCGCCTGCGGATTGACTTGGCGCGGCCTCCGGACCTTCCTCCGCCTCCGATCTTGTGAGCTGCTCGAGAATCGTGACTGAATCGCTGAGTTGTGAATCACTCGTGCGCGGAGGCACGGCAACACAATCCTGGATGGTGTCTACGCCCCGCCGGATGGCCTCGATGACGGCGCCGCTGAAAGAAACGCGTCCTTGGCGCAGTTGCAAGAGCAGGCGTTCGAACTGATGTGCCACGTCGTCGACGCCCTTAACGTTGGCGACACGGGCTGCTCCCTTCAAATTATGCGCGCAGCGAAAGGCTTCCTCGAGATCCACGGTTGCCGGCGGACTGCCGTGCTGCTCAACATTGTCGACTAGCGCACGGATGCCGTTGAGATATTCATGATGCTCTTCTTCAAAGGCGGCCCGCAACTTCAGATCGAGATCCGAGGACGGTTGGACGCTCTTCACCTGCAGGGGCGCGGAGCCCGTCAGCCGATCGAGCTCGTCCAGCACCTGCTTTGGATCCGGAGGCGTGCGGTCCTTACCCAGGCAGGCGGCGTCGTCTTCAATCGCATCCAAGGCCATTTGGATCACACAGAGGCCTTCCTTGTCGAGCTGCAAACCGCCGCCCCGTACACGTGAGAACAGGCTCTCCAGCCGGTGCGCGACTTGTTCAGCCGCAACGGCGCCGGTGATCCGAGAGGCGCCTTTGAGGCTATGAGCGCGGCGAAAGGCCTCGTCCAGCTCGGAGCCAGCGTTCGCAACGCCGTGCGCCTCGAGTTTGGCGAGGTTGGCGCGAATGCCTTCCAGGTGCTCGACGCATTCTACCTGGAAGGCGGCCAGCAGTTTCTCGTTGCCGTCCATTAGAGTTGATATCTCCCGACAGCCGCACGGAGTTGTTGGCTCTGTGCATTGAGGCTGGCAACTGCCCTTTCGAGCTGCAACGTCGACGCAGCCGTCTGTGAAGCGGCCTGGCGGATGTCCTGCATTCCTTGCGTCACCTGCTCGAAGCCGATCTGCTGCTGACTCGTAGCCCCGATGATCTGCTGGAAGGTCTGTACACTTTCCACCGTGGTTTCGGTCATCTGGCGAATGGTCTGTTCGGCCACGTCGGCCTGCTGTTTTCCCGCTTCCACTCGCTTCACCGCCTCCTCGGTCAGCATCACCGAACTGTTGATTCCCTTCTGGATCTCTCCCAGGATGTTGCGGACTTGCACGGTCGAGTCTTTGGCCTGGTCGGCCAGGTTCTTGATCTCATTGGCCACGACCGAGAATCGATTCCCCTGGTCGCCGGCAGCCGCAGCCTCAATGGCAGCGTTCAGGGCCAAGAGATTGGAACGCTCGGCAATATCGTTGACCGTGGCAATGATCTCCCCCACCGCTTGGGTCTTCTCGCTGAGAGAGACGATGTTTTCGGCCACCTCCTCGACCTGCTCGCGGATGGCTTCCATGGTGCCGTTGGTCTCCTGCACAGCCCTCAACCCTGAAGTGCTGGTCGTGGAAGTCAGTTCGGCAGCCGAGGCCACCTGTTGGGCCTTTTCGGAGATCTGCGAGCCGGATTGACGGACTTCTTCCATCGTGCTCGTGATCTCCTGGACGGTTGCCGCCTGCTGCTTGGTGCCGGCTGCCTGTTGCTGCGTCGAGGCCAGAATCTCCGCGGCTGCGGCATTCAGGTTTCCGGTTACCGAGACCGTCTGGCCCGTCAAGTCTTTCAGCGTGTCGAGCATCTGGTTGAAGACAGCCGCTAATTGGCCGACTTCGTCTCCAGAAACATTCGTCACTTTCTGGACTCGCAGGTCCCCCTGGGAAATCCTTTGAGCGACACTCACCACGCTTGCTAGCGGGGTTATGACGCCGCGCGCAATCAGCCAACTAAAGACGCTTCCCAGCACCGCGACGAGCACGCCAATGACCGTCTCCCATTGCATCATCGCCGCGATCTTGCTACGCGAGTGGGCCGATAGCAGTTTTACGGACTCATTAGATTGGACTTCGACCTGGTAGTTCAGATCCAGCAGTTCCTTCAAGGTCACGATAAAGCGCGGATTGTCCTCTTTAAGCTTCAGAAACTCGTCCCCCTTCGCCGCGAAGGCCTCCAGTGACTGCTTCTGTTCTACTAATGAGTCCCGGATTTCCGCGGTCGGAGCCGGAGGCACTTGCAACACTTCACCCGTTAGCAGGTTCTTGATCGGGCCACCGTTGAGCAGTGACTCAAGCGATTCATTCAGCACTTGGCGGGTCGCTTCGTAGTCAATGTTGCGCGTAATGTCCGTGGCGGTGGCTTTACCATTCAAGAGCGATAAAGATTGTTCCTGATCAGTTGCAAATTGCCGAGTCGCCAACACGAGCTGCGTCAATTGCCGCTGATTCAGCATCCGCTGGCGGCCGGCCATGTCGACGACGAGCGAGTCCGATTGCTGGTCCTGCATTGTGGAGAGCGTATAGAGCAGGATCGTGGCAATCCCCAGGATGAATAGTGCGGGAATGGTAGCCAGCTTTCGCCCAACCCGCAAATCACGCCAGAAGGATCGCTGGAATTCGTTGGTCATGTGATATCACCCTGTTCTGTGTAGGTGCCGAATTACAGTTGCAATTCATTCGCTGCTAAAGTGTCCCTCGGTCGCCATATCTGCCGCGCTCTTCCCGGTAAAAAGCGGGTGTGAGAGAATGGCTGATAGGTCGAGGACGATGAGCCGATCCGGAGTTACCCCACGGACATATGGGTCGGGCAATGCGGCTCCCCCTTCGCCTGGTACCCTCAATGAGTCGAGCGAGACGAAGGCGATCCTCTCGACCCGATCGACCCGCAGTCCCACTTCGACGCTCCCGCCACGCAGCATGGCGATGTAGCCCCCGGACCGCGGATCCGATTCGGGTCCAACGAGGCCCAAGATGCGGGACAAACTGGCGACTGGACGGATTTCGCCGCGCAGGTTGATCACACCCAGCAGCTCGAGTGGAGCACCAGGGGCGGGAGTGCAATTGGCAAACGCGAGCACCTCGAGAACGCCTCCCAGTTCCAGACAGTACCGCTCTTGGCCAAGCGCAATGACCAGCGCGCGGAATCCTGCCTCGGCGCGTTGTGCGCTGTGCCGGCGTGCCAGTTGCAGAGACCGCCGATGGAAGATCGCTTGGACGCGTTGGTCGTCCGGAATGAAAGCTTTGTCGATGGCCTCTTGGCTCATCGCCAGACGGCGCTTCACTTCGACCCAGTCGATGCGTCGGGCCTTGGAGTTTATGAGTGGCACAGGACTTCCAGGTGCGTTTGAGTCCATTGCTTGAGAGCGCCGACCGTCAGCCCGTCGGCATCGTTAAAGACTTGCTGGTCATCCATTTGATTCAAGAGCTTGATGGCATTCCGAAAGCAGCGCTGTGCCCCGGCCATATCGCGCCTCATTTGCAGCAACAATCCGAGGTGGTAGTGGGCCAGCACGAATCGCCGGTCCAAATAAATCGTTCGCCGCAGCGCTCGTTCGGTTTCGGCGTGCCGGCCCATCTGCTCCAGCACGAGAGCGTGATAGAAATGGACTGTGGGGTTGAGCTCATCGAGCGCGATCAACTCGTCGCAACTGCGCGCGGCCCCTTCCCACTGTGCACGATCTGCTTTTGTCCGGATATCGGCCAGTCGCTCTGCGACGGCTGCCGGCCACGTTGTCGGCTGTTTCAGCGGGCCACAAACGAGAGGCCGGCGGTTGTGTTCTCGCTTCTCACCGCGCGACGACGTAGGGGCCGTCTGGTCCGAGGGCGTCACGCGATTCGTCGAGCCGCCAAGCTCGTTTCGGCCGCCGACGGCTCGAGGCGATTCGGCGACAACCGGGGCGGGTTGGCGCTTCTGGTAAAGTACCGCTCCGGGCACGTTCAACGTGCGGAAGGGTCGGAAGAGTTGGACGCAGGACTCGGCATGGCCAACCAGCAACCATCCGCCCTCGACAAGGCATTCGTGGAACTGCGCGATGATCCGGCTGACAATGTCGCGCTGGAAGTAGATCATTACATTGCGGCACAGGATCAAATCGAAGGCGGAGAGATTGTTCAGCAGCGAGGGGAACGGATGCTGCACAAGATTGTGGTATTGAAACGAGACGCCTTGCTTGAATTCAGGCTTCAGTGCCCAGAGCTTGCCTTCGGACGAAAAGCAGGCGCGTTTCACTTCTTCGCTGCCGGACCTGAAGGCCCAATCCGCGAATTCAGCTCGCTGCGCGCGGGCCAGAAACTCGCGATTGATGTCGGTCCCCACGATCGTCACATCCCATCCGGCCAGGAGATGCGCGAGTTCCGTTTTCAGGAGAATGGCGATCGAATAGGGTTCGGCGCCTGTGGCGCATCCGGCACTCCAGATCTTCAGACGGCGGCGCTGCTGTTGGCGTTCAATCAGCTCGGGAAGCACTCGGTCGCGCAGGGCATCAAACTGCTCGCGATGGCGGAAAAAGAAGGTCTCCCCGATCGTCAGCTCCGCGATCAGAGCGCTCCATTCCGTTTCCGCCGCCCCGCCATCCGAAAGCCGGTCCAGGTACTCCCCCACTTGCTTGAGGCCTAGCACGGCCAGCCGGCTTGCAATTCGTCCCGCCAGTTCCTCGTCTTGATTCAAGTAGTAAGCGAGTCCTGTCGTCTCGATGACGTAATCCTTGAACCGTCGATAGGCAGGATCGTTCATCAACGCCGCTGCAGAAATGGAAGAGGACGTCACAGTGCGCCACCCTCCAGTTCGGCCAGCCGCGCTTGTTGCAGGGCTGCCAAATCGGCCAGACGTTGCTGCTCGGTCCTTAATAGCAGGCGGTCCGGAGATAGGATAATGATGTGAGAGTCCTCGACCATTGCCACACCCACCGCACACTCATTGAACGAGCAATTCTCTGGAACGGGCAGGATACAGCTTTCGGCAATACCAAGAATGCACGCGTCCTCCACCATAACGGCGAGCGGAAGGCCGACGTTCTGCAGAACCAGAATCGGTGTGTACAGGCGGATTGCCTGATTTGGCGCGGAGAAAAGTTGATCCAACCGGAGCACGGCAACTGCCAATCCGGCGAGATTGAAAAAGCCTGCCAGCACCGACGGCAACCCAGGTGGCCGCGAGAGCAGAGGCATGGAAACGATTTCCTTCACGGCTGAGAGGGGGATCCCATAGGCTTGCCCGGCCAAACGAAAAACCACCAGTTGCCGGCTCGTCGGAGACGACCGCCCAGCCATGTTGAGAGCGGGCGCAGTTTCCAGAGCGTTCATATTTCGATCCGCAATGAGGTCGATTCCGCACAACCGTGTCTTCCGCTCGATCGGCCCTGGACGGACGATCCGGTAGGCTTTTAAATAATCGCTGCTCCTGGCACGGCAGGCCTGCGTGACAGCCCGAGCACCTGGCAACAGATACGACGTGAATGGGCTGCGGGCAAATTGTGAACAGGGAACGGCCGAAAGTAGACGTGTTGCCGATTCTCACCCTTCCAAGCCGATCAGCGTCTGCCTGCCTTTCTCTCATATCCGCTGTAATCGGACGATGGGCTAAACCGCCATCCCTTTAGAGCTGTTCAGTCCTGTGGACCCTTTGGCGATGATTGACCGGTCCTGGAACGGGACCTAGCCTTTTGCGCGGTTTCAGCGGAGGCGCCGCGCCGACGTTCCCCCCAGCGCGGACGCTTGCGCTGGAGGGCCAGCGCGGAATCGCGGTCGCTCTCGGGTTCGGGAGACGGCTTTGGAACAACCTCGTTCCGCAGCGTCTCCGAGCGCCTCGCGGGTAAGGCAGCATGAATCTGACCATCTTCAGGAAGGGGTTGATCCTTGTCACCCTGCCCCTGCTGTTCCAGTTAGTGTTCGTGGGCCTCGTGGCGCGAATGCAGTCGGAACCGCGGGGCAAAACAACACTTCGGAACTGAAATGGGAGGAGATCCATGGCGAGCGGACCGTTGGTCATTGTGTTAGCGGAAGATGACGAGGGGCATGCCTGCCTGGTGCAGCGCAACCTGTCGCGCGCCGGTATTGCCAACGAAATCGTCCACGTGAAAGACGGCCAGGCGGCCCTGGATTACGTGCGCCGGGAAGGGGAATTCGCCCGCCGCAATTCGAATGGGTCACTGCTGCTGGTGCTGGATGTCAACATGCCGCGTTTGGACGGGGTTGAGGTGCTGGCCCAGATCAAGGCCGATCCGACCCGCGCTCGAATACCGATCATCATGCTGACGACCACCGACGACCCGCGCGAAGTCGAGCGCTGCTACCAGCTCGGCTGCAGCGTCTATATCACCAAGCCGGTGGAATACGATCAGTTCGTGGAAGCGGTCAGGCGGCTCGGGTTGCTGCTACAGATCGTGCAGGTGCCTTGCGAGAACAGCGACCATTGAAGGACCCCGTCATGGCCAACAGCGCAATCGGCACGGTCTTGATCGTGGAGGACGACGCGGGCGTGGCTTATCTGCAGTCGCGCTGCCTGGAGCGGGCCGGATACCACGTGGTCACGGCGACGACTGCCGATGAGGCGATGGAGCGCCTGCGGCTGCACGGCGACATGAAGCTCGTCGTGCTCGACTATTGCCTGCCAGGCGCCGTGACGGGGCTCGATCTGCACGCCCAGTTGAAGGCCGCGGGCTACGATCTGCCGGTGATCATGGTCACGGCATTCACCGAAGAGGCGACGGTGATCAGGGCGCTGCGAGCGGGCGTACGCGACTTTGTGTCCAAATCGGCCGAGTACCTGGACTACTTGCCGGCCGCGGTCCAGCGGGTCCTCGAACAGGCCACGCTCGAACGGCGCTTGGCCGAGTCGGAAGCCCGTTTTCAGTTGTTCATGGACAACAGCCCCGCGGTCGCTTTTATCAAGGACGAGCAGGGGCGGCTGGTCTACGCGAACAAGCGTTTTGAGCATTCGTTCAACCGGACCGACTGGCTCGGCAAGAGCGACTCGGAGCTCTGGCCGGCCGAAACGGCCCGGCAGCTCCGGGAGAACGACGCCGCGGTTCTCTCGGCCGGCCTGGCCGCCGAGCTGGTGGAGTCGACCCTGATGCCAGATGGGCGGGTCCGTCACTGGCTGTCCTACAAGTTTCCGATCCGCGACGACTCCGGCCAGCGCCTGCTGGGCGGCATGGCGATCGACGTCACGGAGCGCAAAGAGGCCGAAGCCGCCGTGCAAAAGCGGGACGGACAACTGCGCCAGGCGCAAAAGATGGAAGCCATCGGCACGCTGGCCGGCGGCGTGGCCCACGAGTTCAACAACCTGCTGCAAGCGGTGCAGGGCTATACCCGCTATGCCATGGAGGGCCTCGAGGCCCAGAGCCAGCCGTATCAGGACCTGGAACAGGTGCTCAAGGCGGCCGACCGGGCGGCGATGCTCACGAAGCAGCTCCTGGGCTTCGGGCGAAGGCAGGAAGGCCAGTTCATCGACGTGCAGCCGAACTTGCTGGTGCAGGAGCTGCTGAAGATGATCCGCCCGCTGATCGGCGAAAACATCACGGTCAAGGTGGTTCTGGGCACCGACGTCGCAACCGTCCACGCCGATCCGGGGCACTTGCAGCAGGTGCTGATGAACTTGTGCGTGAATGCCCGCGATGCGATGCCCGAGGGGGGCACGCTGTTGGTCAAGACCGAGAACCTGGTGCTGGGCGACTCCCGCGAGTTGTATCCCGGCATGGGCCCGGGCCGCTACCTGGCGTTGACCGTCGCCGATACCGGCTGCGGCATTGCCCCCGAGCACAAGGACCATATTTTCGAACCTTTCTTTACGAGCAAGGAAGTCGGCAAGGGCACCGGGCTGGGCCTGGCCGTGGCTTACGGCATCGTGCAAGGGCACGGTGGCGTGATCCGGGTGTACAGCGAGTTGGGGCTGGGCAGCACGTTCAAGGTCTATCTGCCGGCCGTCGGTCGGGACGCGACGATCGAGCGGCCCGATTGTGCGAGCCGGCCGGCCGGCGGCATTGAGACGATCCTGGTGGCCGAAGACGAGCCGATGGTGCGGGACCTGACGGTTCGAACGCTGCAATCGGCCGGTTACCAGACGCTCACCGCTCAAGACGGGGAGGAGGCGGTCGATGTATTCCGGCGGAACGCGGACAAGATCTCCCTGGCCCTGCTCGACGTCGTCATGCCACGCCTCAGCGGACGCCAGGTGTACCAGCGGATCAAGGAGGTCAAGCCGGCCGTTCAAGTGCTCTTCTGCAGCGGCTACGACCCCCACAGCGGTCAGGCCGACTTCATCGCCAACGACGGCCTGCGGCTGGTCCAAAAGCCGATCGCGCCCGACGTGCTGTTGCAAACCATCCGCGAGGTGCTGGATCAGGAGGCGGCATGCCAGGCGACCTGATCGAAGCATCCGCGGAGCCTTCGACCATTCTCGTGGTGGATGACGAGCCGGTGGTCCGCGGCCTGCTCGGCCGCTGGATCGTCGGCGCGGGCTATCACTGCGCCCAGGCCGGTGACGCGCGGGCCGCCTGGGATTGCCTGCAGTCGGGCGGCGTCGATCTGGTGATGTCGGACATCAACATGCCGGGCGAATCGGGCGTGGAGCTGCTGGTTCGAACGAAGCAGGCTTTTCCCGATACGCCGATTCTGATGCTCACCGCCCTGGGCTCGGCGCGCGCGGCCATCGACGCGCTGACCGCGGGAGCGTGCGGCTACCTGATCAAACCCGTAGAACGCGAAGAGCTGCTGTTTCAGGTCCGGCAGGGCCTGGAGCGGCGCCAACTGCTCCTCGACCGGCGCCGCTACGTGGAAAGCCTGCAGCGGCGAGTGCAGGAGCAAACGCTTGCCGTTCGCCAGGCGCACGAGGAAACCATCCACCGGCTGCTGACCGCCACCATGTACCGCGACGAAGAGACCGGCGCCCACATTCGGCGGACCGGATTGTTCAGCGAGGTGCTGGCGCTGGCGGCCGGCTGGGCGCGAGGCGAGGCGGAGCGGCTTCGCATGGCGGCCCCGATGCACGACGTAGGCAAGATCGGCATTCCCGACAACGTGCTCTTGAAGCCGGGCAAATTGACGCTGGATGAATATGAGGTGATGAAGCGGCACACGCTCATCGGCGGCCGGCTGCTGGCAGGATCTTCCTCCTCGGTGCTCCAGATGGCCCAACAGATCGCCCTGAACCACCACGAGCGGTGGGACGGCACGGGCTACCCCTGCGGCGTGAAGGGAATCGCCATCCCCGAATGCGCCCGCATCGTGTCGGTGGTCGACGTCTATGACGCGCTGACCCACGATCGCGTCTACCGGCCTGCTTTCCCCCAGGAGCAGGCGCTGGAGCTGATACACCAAGGCATGGGGACGCAGTTCGATCCCGTGCTGCTGGCCTCTTTCTTTACGGTGATCGACGAACTGGAAAGGATCGGGCAGTTGCACCCGGATCACCCGCCGGGCGAAGCTGCGCTGGCCGGGGCGGCCGGGACCGCCGTGATCTGACCCTGACCGTCGATCTGGAAGACGGCCTTGGCCTGGGGGTCGGCTACGAAGAGCTTGTCGCCTCGCCAGGCAAGACCCACGGGCCCCACCAGCGGCTTGCCGCTCGCCCAGGACGCGGGCTTGCCTGCCCGATCGAGCTTCCAGATGGTCTTGGCATAGTTGTCGCTGATGTAGACGTTGCCCTGGGAGTCGATGGCGATGTCGTGGGCAAACTGGAAGGCCCGCCCCTTGATCACGGTTTCGACCTTGCCGGCCGCCGTTACGCGCAGCAGCTCGTTGTCGCCCCGCGAGACCACCCACAGCCGGCCGTCTTGGTCGAGGGCGACGCCCCGCGGAGCCGGCACGTCGGCGAACTTTTCGGGTTTTCCTCCCCCGGCCGGCACCTTCCAGATGCAGTGCAGCTCCAGGTCCGAAACCAGCAGGTCGCCCGCCTCGGTGACGGCGATGCCCATGGGGATGCCGATTCCTCCTCCCGTCAATGGTTCGGCCTTGCCATCGGCGTCAAAGCGGTACACTTCGCGGGTGGCGCTGTCACCGACCAGCACTCGGCCTTCGCGATCGACCGCGATCGAGCGCGGGGCGTTGAGCGGCGTGCGCAACTGCTTGGATCCTTGAAAAAACAAGGCCCGCTTGCCATCTTCGATCTGCCAGATGCCCGGCAGGTTCCGGTCGACGATGAACAGCGTCTGCTCGCGCGCGGCGATGGCCAACGGGTATTGCATCTCCTGGCCCAGGCCCAAAGTCGGCTGCAACCAGCCGGCCAAGGCCGTCAACACAGCAGCGCCAAAGAACCGTGGAGGATGGAATCGATCAGGCGACATGGGACAGTACCTTCGCTGGATTCGAAAATGTTAAGCAATGAAAGCCACGTTGTTAAGGCCCGGTTGACTTCAATCGGCTGGCTCCCAGTCGAGAACCTGGCGCCAGAAGTCGAGCGTATTTTGCCGCCGGGTCTGATACCGGCGCAGATAATCGAGATGGCGCGGGGTCGTGGGATAGGCCTCGTCGGCTCCGTAGGGATAGCCGCTCATTCCCAAAAACGGCAACGGCTCGACCTGCTCGCCATAGACGGTGTTCAGGTCGGCGTCCTTGTCCCAGCCCACGTTGTAGAGCAAGAAGTCGCGCTTCCAGCCGGCCGGCGGGTCGCCGGCAGGCGCCTTGAACCGCAGCGACAGCTCGTCGCCGGCTCCCATCACCACCAGCAAGTCGTCGGTCTGGTCGAGCAGCTCGTCCACGGGTCCGTAGCGCGTGAAGTGCCCGGTCATGGCCGGCCACTTGGGCTCCGGGCTGACCTGATCATAGTCGAAGTGCTCGGGACCAAAACCCTCGTCGGGGGTGCGCCGGGAAAAGCCCCGGTAGTCCAGCTCGGCCGACGCCAACTCCAGCGGAGTCAGCTTCACGCTCACCGGCTCCTCGTCGACGGTGAAGAAAGCCTCGTCCCAGTAGATCTCCATGTTGGTGACGATCCGCACCCGGTAGTCGTCGTGTACGAAGGCCCCGGATAGATCCACCGCGATCGTCTTGGTCTTGCCGCCCGGAAAACCCATATAAGCTTGGGCCAACCGCCACTGGCCGGTTGCGTCGGGAACGTATAGCGCGGGAGGCTGCGGCGACTCCAGCTCCGGATGCCGCGAGATGCCCACATTCATGGAGCTGCCGGTCGGGAAGATCCAGCCGGTCAGAAACAGCGTGATCTGTTGTGGATTCTCCAATGAGCCGAAATCCAGCTCCAGCGCGTGCTCCTCGGCCAGGCCCATGCCCAGCTTGCGGTCGAAGGCCTTGAGATACTGGCCGTCGCGCCGGCGGACGCGGTCGAGCACGTCGCGGCCACGCTGGTCGCGCGCGGCCAGCGGCGTCCGGGGCATGGCAACGGTATGCACCTTGAACTCGGCGATCTCGGCCGGACCGACTTTCTCGTTCGAGTAGATCTCAACGCGGGCCGGATGGTCGACGACGATCAGTTGCACCTGGTCGAGGTAGGCGGCCTCCCACAGTTCCTCGGTAATCCGTAGATCGTAATGCCCGTCGCGGGGCACCAGTTGATCTCCGCCGATGCGCAGATACTCCCATTCGCGGGCCGGCGCGAAGATGCCCTCGGCAAGCTGCAAGCCCAGCGGCGCGGACCAGAGGCAATCGGTGACAAACTCGAATTTTTCGCCCGACCAGGCGTACAAGTAGGGGCACGACCCGATGAGGACCTGCTCTTCGCACAGCACCTGGTCGCGGTCGGGATTGAGGATGTTCTGCGGAACACCGGTGGTCCAGATCACTCGGGCGACGTCGGGTTTCGAGTGTTGACCCAGCCCAAAGTGCGTTTTTTGTCCCGACACCACCTGCCGCTGCCGCCTCGCGCCGGCTCGCAGCTCGATGACGCTGCCCAATCCGCTGTGGTTGACCCGGAAGCTGCGCGTCTGCTGATCGGTGATTCCCGCGCGAAGCTCGATCGAGAGCCAATGGTTGCTGTTGCCCCCGTCGTTGTCGAGCAACACGACGCGGTCGGCGCTGGCGACGGCCAAGTCCTGGTCGCCGTCGCCGTCCAGGTCGGCCACGCCGACGGCCCGGACGGCTTTGGGGGCTGCGTCCACCAGCCGTGGCATCAGCCGCCACTCACCCTCCGAGACACCGCGGTACACATCGAGTCCCGCCTCGGACCAGGCCACCAGGTCGACCAGGCCGTCGTTGTCGAAGTCGCAGGTGGCGACGCCAGCGTGAGGAGGCTCAGCCAGGGCCCGAGTGGCCCGCCCCTGCAACACTCCTGAACGGCTTAGCTGCGTCAACACGACCTTCAGGCCCTGCTCACCGGCGGAAGCCAGGTCCCAGGAACCGTCGGCATCGGCGTCGAGCAGTGCCAGAGAGCTGGCTGATTCGAGCGCCTCGAATCCCGATTCCAACGGCTGCCAGCGAAGCTGGCCATGCTTAAGGTTTTCCAGGTAGCCGGCTCGCCCGGTCGGCCCGGCGATGACGACATCCAAATCCACGTCCCGGTCCAGGTCCACGCTCACCAGGGCCGTGGCCTGCAGAGCGGCGTCAGGCAGCTTGGAGCGCGAGCTGATGTCGTAAAAGGTCATGTCGCCCCGGTTGGACCAGAGCGAAAGCCCGGCGGCACTGGAGACCACCAGGTCGAGGTCGCCGTCGTGCAGGATATCCGCCGCGATGACGGCCAGCACTCCCCGCAGCGCATCGAACTCGGGCGCCTGGACCACGCGATTCAGCACGCGGCCCTCGGTCGTGGTGTCGAGCTGGTTGGCCAACAGGATAATCCCCGCGGGTCCGTACACAACCACGTCAACGTCGGCGTTCTGGCAGGCGGCCTGGCCGGCCACGGTGGTATCCTGCTGTTCGGGCGGTTGCGCCGGGCGGGCACCGCCTGCTTCGCCGGCCTCTTGGCCGGTGGAGCCCGGTTGTTTGGGATCATCCTGGTCCAGGTCGGCCAACAGCAACTGATCGAACCCGGCCGGCACAGCGGCTTGGGTGATGCGCTGCCAGGTCCTACCGTTGGCGATCCGGCTGTAGAGCTCCACCGAACTTTCCCTCAGCAGGATCGCGTCGGCCAGTCCGTCCAGGTCGAAATCAGCCAGTTTCAGATCCACGACACCAGCGATCACGGGCAGTTGGCGGTCGGCGGGGAGGGGCTTGAACACAACTCGCGGCGACTCGTCCGCTACCGGTGGGGCCGCGGGCCGCGGGCAGTAGCGTGGTCCAAACTCGTGCAGAACGTGCTCCAGCCGATCCTTGTCGACGCGCCGGCGGTCGATCTGGGTGGCCACCGAGGGAAGGATGACGTTGGCCAGCCTGGCGGATAGTTGAAACACGGTCGCATGATCGCCTTTTTGTGCAGCGGCATCGATGGTGGCGAGCACCTCCAGCGGGTCCAGACGCGTTTGCTCGCGGACTGAAGCGGCAATCGGCTGCACGGCCTGCCGGGCGCCGCTCAATGTCTTCATGATCCGGCCATCCTTGGCGGTGCCCAGCTCTCGCAGCGCGACTGCTAAAAGGAAAAGATTGTCGCGGTCCAGATCATAGGCCTGGGCCAGGGTTTCCCGTGCCTGCTCCTCGCGGCCCTGGATATTCTTGGCGGCCTCGAAAAAAGCGTAGGCCGCGGTGGGATCCTCGGGGGCCAACTGCCGGGCCCGGCTCGCTTCGGCCGCCGCCCGGGTGTTGTCGCCGGCCGCCAGAAACACTTTCGCCGCCAGCAAGAGCGCCTCGGGCGACTCGCTTTCGACGGCGAGCATCCGCTCGGCCGCCTTGACCGCCTCGGCAGGCGTGGTTCGGTTCTGTTCCAGGCCGATCAACCGCGTGATGGTGAGATTGCGGTGGCCCAGCGGATCGTGCGGCATCTTCTCCGCAATTTCGGAAAAGACCCGATCGGCTTCGGACAACTTATCCGCGGCAAGTCGGCCACCCTCCAGGTAGCCGATGGCCACGTTCTTCAACGACTCCAGCCGCCGGCACTCGTCGGGCGAGATGTCGTTGCGCGAAGACAGCCACGAAACCAGCAGGACCACGGCCGACAGCGCCAGCAGCACGGCGCCGAGCCGCAAGCCGCGCCCTCGGCCAATCCAGCCAGCACTTGATGATTCGGCCATCCAATCGATTGTAAACCAAGGCCGCCACCAGAACAGCCCATCCGGCTTCCGCGCTTTTCACCCGCTGGCACAGCCGCCGGGCCAGACGCCCGAGATGAGCGGGCCCGCCGGATTGGCTTGCAGCCTGCGCAGGTGCGGCCTGTCGAGCATTGAAAAGGGCGAGGCTACGTCTTGCCACCGCTCGCCTCGCTGGGTGATGTACCGATCGGCCAGTGGGCCAAGGCGATCCTCGCTGAGACGCAGGTAGCTCACCTGTTCGGGCGCCAGGCCGATGATCCGTGCACAGGTGGCGTCGACCGCGGTCGGGTTGGCACCCACGATCACCAGCCCCATCGGCTTGGCGCTGCCCATGATAGGCCCGTCGCCTTCCATGCAGAGGATGCCATCCACAATGGCGATCGTTTTGGGCAGCGAGGCGTTGATGTCGAACACCGTGTGCGGGATGCCGGCATGGTGCAAGACGTTCTTCGGCCAGCCGTACTTGATGCCCGGAAGAACACCGTACATGTTCTTCAGCGCGGCGGTTAGCCCCACCCAGTGGTGTGTCTTGAGCTTGGGCATAGAGACAATCAAGTCCGCCTCGACCACCTGCCGCGGAAAATAGAATCCAGCCAGTGGCGAAGCCCGTCCCCGGTTGGGCACCCAGGCCACATCTTCGTAATTCAGGTCGGCAAACGGCAGCCCTGCTGAATCGAGCGCCTGGCCCAACCCCGACTCGCCCAGCGCCGACTCGCTGTCGCGGACGTGTCCCGGCGCCTCGCCCACTTCGACGCTGGCGCCCCAACGCCGAAAAACCTCGGCCGCGGCCAGCACCATGGCCGGGTGCGTGGTCATGTGCGCAACCAGGCGGCTCGGTTCGACCAGGTTGGGCTTGATCAGCACCCGCCGCCCACGCAGGCCCGCCGGGTCGATTCCACTGGCCAGCAGCCCATCGCGGATTGTCTCGTCGAGCGGCCCGTCGTAGCGCTGCCCGCGCGCGATGAAGACCGCGGCCCGATCAGCCAAGGCCGACCGGAACAAGGGGTAGCCCAGCAGTCCAAGGGCCGCGGCACCACTTCCGATTAACAAGGCCCTGCGATCGGTGCGAGCAGGCGCGGCGTCGGTATCGGCGAATTCAGGCGTCACGTGGAACCTCCGCTCGTCCGGGCCAAACGCACCAACGGGCAGTCCTCGCCCAATGCCGCAAGGACCAGAAGCGCTGACTGGTGAGGGCCAAGGCCTCGTCGCTTGCGGGCGGCCTGCTCCAGCCAGCTCGATGCCCGCGGTATCAGGCGGCCATGCGCCGCCAGGCCGATCAAACCGTGCGCCAGCGACATGCTGGTGGTGGCGGCGGATAGATTGGCTTCGACATAGTCCAAAGAGGCCGCGATTCGCCTCCGCTCGTCGTGCTCGCCGGCCAATGCCAACAGGGCCAGCCCCGACGGCTCGACGTGGGGCAGCAGCCTCTGGCCAAGCACGATGGTGTTCCCGTAATTGCAACCGCCGCTGGCAAACATCCGGTCTACCAACAGCAGCGCGGCCTGCCGGGCGCGCGGGTGACCGGTGCGCCCGGTGGCTTTGAGCGCCAGCAGGTTGATGGCCGTGGGCTCGATCCAAGAGTGAGTGCCTTCGACCCAGGACCAGCCCTCCAGCGTCGGATCGTGGCCGAGGTCCGGCGCTTTCGGCAAGGTCTCACCTCGCGTCGAAAGGATCCAGGCGACCGCGCGGTCCACATTGGCCTGCCAGAAGCCGCCAGGTTGCCTGGTGCCTGGTTCGTCCGCCACACTCCAGGCCAGCACTGCCAAACCAGTGGGCCAGTGCGGGTCGCGTTGCGAGGCGGTAATGCCCAGGCTGCCGTCGCCGGCCTGCAGGGCGGCCAGCCGCCGGGCAACTCGGCCGGCGGCAGCGTGCCTCTGGTGGCCCGCCAACGCTAAAGTGGCCAGGGCCATGACTTCCGTCGCCGCTGGCCCGCCCGGCCGATACGACCAACCGGCCTCGCGGCCCAGTGCATCGAGGAGTGGCGTGATCCAGGACGAAGACATATCTCTGGCTTCTGACCTCTGACGTCTGACCTCTGACTTCCGACTTCGCCGGGCGGGATTTACCTCAAAAGTACGTCGCGAAAGCACTTGTCGCGTCCGGCCGCCGGGCGTGGCCGCGAGGGACGAAAAATTCCGGGAATTATTAAAGCCGGCAATTTGACAAGCCAGGAAGCTGAACTAGGTTTCCAGTACAGAAGCAAACGTGCTCACGCGAGCTTCTGTGGGTCGTGTCGAAAGACCGGCTCGCGCAGTCACGTCTTGCGGATTCCTGTCCAAGAAAAAAACTCTCGGTTCAGTTTCCGCGGATTGGCCTGCGCAAAGAGGCCTGCCGCCTCAACGTCCTCGACAAAGGCAAACCGGCCGCAAGGCCGGGACGCAAAGCCTAGGGCCGTCCGGAGCGATCCGGACGGTAGCCGGGTTGCCGAAGGGATGTTGGCCGGTTGCCCCCACGGGCGCCGGCAAACCATCACTTCCACGCTCGATGCGATTGAGAGGCGCATGATGATGAGCGAGGGTTTCCGCAAGGTGCGGTGCAGGCCTGGGCGGCTATGCCGTCGGACGCACCTGGCGGAAACCAGGTTATTTGGTCAGTCCTGAGTTCGGGCCAACCACGTGACGTAGGCCGGGGACTACCAGAACCAAGGGAGGATACTATGAAGACTTTTGCTCTGAAGGTGCAGCGTTTCCTCGTTTCGGAAGACGGCCCGACCGCGGTCGAATACGCCGTGATGCTGGCCCTGATCGTCATCGTCTGCTTGACGGCGATCACCACGATTGGCCAGCGCGCCAACCAGACGTTCACCGACGTCGGCAACGCTCTGCCGGTCGCCAGCTAGTGCACCTGCCGCCCCGGCGTTTTCGCCGGCGGACGGACAAGCAAGCGATTCCCCCCGGAGCCCTCGGGCACCGGGGGGTTTTTTTTGCGCTCCGCCGCAAGGCGGGCCATGGACGAATTACCAGGTTCGGGATTTTCCTCCACGAAATCGCCCGCGCCTTTTTTGACCTATGCTTGAACATGGCGGGTTCGTGCTCCCGGCGGTTTGCCGGCCGCAGAACCAACGAGGCCCACACGATGTATCCGGTACTTCCGTTTGACACACTGCCAGGCGCGGCCCAGACCATCCTGGCGTTTTTTGCGCTGCTGGCCGCCGCGCTGAATCTGATGCTCTCGGCCAGGGCCTGAGCCGCGGCCGAGGAACACCGCCTGCGCCGCCGAACCAGTTTTTGAATGGAGACAAGATGTTCGATCACAACTCCCTCGCACAGACCCTGGCCCAGAACTGGCCCTTCTGGCTGGTGACGGTCACGCTGGTCGTGGCGGCGGCCATCGACGGTTGGAAGCTCAAGGTGCCCAATTGGCTGACGTTCCCGATGATCATCAGCGGCTGGATCTACAGCGCGCTGGTCGGTTCCCAGGGCTTTTCCGGTTGGGAAGGCCTCGGCTACAGCCTGGCCGGCACGGCGGTGGGCCTGGCGCTGCTGCTGCCCGCCTATGCGATTGGCGGGATGGGCGCGGGCGATGTCAAGCTTTTGGCCGGCGTAGGCGCTTGGGTCTGGCCGACCGTCACATTCTACGCATTTTGCCTGTCCGCCGTCATTGGTGGGGTGATTGCCTTGGTGATGATCCTGTACCGCAGGGCCTGGGCCAAGCACCGCGAGCAGTTCTGGATGATCTTCCTGGAAGTCATTACGCTGCGGGACCCCAACCAGTTGTCGGCCATGGCGGCGGAGCGCAAAAGTTCCATGCTGCTCTTGCCTTACGGTATTCCGATCGCGCTGGGGACGATCCTCTACTTTGCTTGGACTGGGATGCTTTTATGAACGACAGCAACATCAGCAAGAGTTTGTTGGACCGGGGGGAACAGGTGGAAACACGGGTGGTCTCGGGACGAAATCGGTTTCAAAGGGTTTCGCGACTGGAGAAGATCTGCCGGTTGTGCCGAAGATACCGACGCGGAGCCGCAGCCGTGGAGTTCGCGGTCGTGGTTCCCGTGTTCTTCCTGTTTGTGTTTGGCTCACTCGAATTTGGACGCTTGCTGATGGTTCAGGCAGTCATCACCAACGCCGCCCGGGAAGGCGCCCGCAAGGGAGTGCTCGACGGTTCCACCACCGAAGGTGTCACCGCCGCGGTGAACGACTACCTGACGCAGTCGTCCGTCTCCGGCGCGACTGTGACGGTTACTCCGAGCCCGCCCAGCAGTGCCGGTTATGGAGAACCTGTCACGGTTAGCGTCACGATTCCTTTCGATCAAGTCAGTTGGCTACCATCGCCAATGTTCTTAGGTGGAAGAACGATGGCCGCCAGCACCGTCATGCGTCGTGAAAGTGTTGAGTAGAGCCAAGTGCGCCGCGCGTGCTCGCGGCCAACGGTTGGAGGGGGGACATGCGTCCAAAATCAGTGATCCTGCTGATCCTGGCGCTAGGCTGCGGCCTGGTGGCCTCGGTCGGCATCAACCAGGTGATGGCCAATCGCCGGGGCAACACCAACGAGCCGACCGAGACGGTACCCGTCCTGGTGACGTTGGGCGAAATCGGCATCGGCGATCCATTGAAACCTGAAATGCTCAAGCTGGAACAATGGCCCAAGAATAACGTGCCCAGCGGGGCGCTCGGCAAACTCGAGGACATCGAGGGTCGGGTCACCCGCGTCCGGTTTTATCCGGGCGAGCCGGTTCTCGACGCCAAACTGCTCGGCAAGGGAGAAAAAGGCACGGCGGCCTCAGGGCATATCCCGACCGGCATGCGCGTGGTCTCGGTCCGCGTGGACGCGGTGAGCAGCTCCAGTGGGCTGATTCTGCCAGGCGATCGGGTCGACGTGCTCGTTCACGTCACCGAAAACCAGAACAAGGGCATTCCCCAGACCAGCACCAGGACCTTCCTGCAGAATGTGAAGGTGTTCGCGGTCGACGACCTGTTTAACCGCAACAAGGACGAAAGCGCGATGGCCGCGAAGACCATTTCGCTGTTGGTTACGCCCAAGCAGGCCGAGTTGGTGATGCTGGCCACGCAGTTGGGCACTCTGCAGTTGGTCATGCGCAGCAACACGGACGAATCGAACTCCGACGCTCCGGGCGCCTCGGTGGAGGAGCTGTTGCAACACGACGATCAGTTCGCCTCCAGGCCGGCGCCGGTCGTGGGCCCGCGGGGCAAGAACCCGCTCATCCAGTTGCTCAATCAGCCCACCAAGCCGGAGCCTCAAGGCAAGCCAAGGGCCAGCGCCTGGGTGATGGAAGTGATCGAGGGGGGCACCGTGCGGGAAGTGGAGTTTGAGAACGAGGCACGTGCGGGCAAGACGGTGCCCGGCAGCACGAGACAGGTCAACCCGGCCCCGGGACCGGAGCCGCAGGCCGACAAAGACGACGAAGAAAAGCCTTCCCCCGACGAGGATGACAAATAACCGACGACAAGACAACCCGGGCGCCCAGGCGCCATGGACATGGGGGCCGCCGCCACCAGCGGCGGCCAAAACACGGACGGTACGACTGATCGATCGCACGGATTTTCGCAAGGAAGTTCAAGGATGCTCACTCCAAGCCTACGGCGACCCCTCGCCTCGCGCCTGGCGCATGTTTTCTCGGCGGCATTGACGGCGGCCCCGAAGCTCGTTGGTTGTCTGGGCCTCATGGCCGGGCTGCTGGCGGCGCCCGGCCGGCTAGCGGGCCAACACATGGGCCCCAACCCCCTGGTGCACCGCGTGCAGGGGGCCAGCCAACGGCTGGAGATGATCGTCAACACCAGCCGCATCCTGACGCTGGACCAGAAGATCCCCCGCGTCGGCGTGAACAACAAGGAAGTGCTCGACCTCACGCCGCTCTCGGCCACGCAGGTCCAGATCCTGGCCAAGAAGGCGGGTGTCACCCAGGTCAACCTGTGGGACGAACAGGAGAACGTCCACGTCGTCGACGTGATCGTGTTCGGCGACGCCCAGGAGCTGTCGATGCTGTTGCAGTCGCAGTTTCCCAAGGCCTCGCTCAAGGTCATTCCCCTGGCGTCCAGCGTGTTGATATCGGGTTACGTGGACGACCCCGACCAGGTGGACCGGATCATCAAGATGGCCGAGGACTACCATACCAAGGTCATCAACAACATCCGCGTGGGCGGCGTGCAGCAAGTGCTGCTGCAGGTCCGCGTGATGGAAGTCTCGCGCACCAAGCTGCGGGCAGCGGGAGTGGATTTCGCCGCCCTTAATTCCGGCGGCGATTTCTTCGTCTCCAGCATCAGCGGCCTGATTGCGACCGTGGCGGACGCGGCGGAGGGCAGCGGCGGCGGAACGATGCAGCTCGGCATTCTCGACTCGGGCAACTCGTTCTTTGCCTTCCTCGAGCTGCTGCAGGAGCGGAAGCTGGCCAAGATCCTGGCCGAGCCGCAACTGGTGACGGTCAGCGGGCGGCCGGCGTTCTTCAACTCGGGCGGTGAGTTTCCGATCCTGGTGCCGCAGAGCCTGGGCACCGTCTCGGTGCAGTACCGCAAGTTCGGCACGCAGGTCGACTTCGTGCCGATCGTGCTGGGCAACGGGGCCATCCGCCTGGAAGTACGGCCGCGGGTCAGCGAAATCGACGAGTCGCGCAGCGTGACGATCAACGACACCAGCGTGCCCGGCTTGCGGGTCCGCGAGGTCGATACGGGGGTCGAGATGCGTGCCGGTCAGACCTTGGCCATCGCCGGCCTGGTGCAGAACCGGGTGGCGGCCCAAGTCCGCGGGGTGCCTTGGATCAGCGACCTGCCCTGGGTGGGCGCCGCTTTCCGCAAAACAAGCGAAACGACCGAGGAGATCGAACTCTTGATCTTGGTGACTCCTCAACTGGTGGACGCCCTGGATCCGCACGAAGTGCCCCCCTGCGGGCCGGGCTTCGACACAGCCAGTCCCACCGACATCCAGTTGTACATGCGAGGTCACATCGAGGTGCCCCGCTGCTGCACCGACGGGAGCTGCAGCGACTGCCGCGCCCGTGGCGGCATCGGCCCCGACGTGCTGCCCCCCGGCGCCTATGAAGTGCCGGTGGAATCGATCGGGCCCCCACCCACGCCCCAGCCCGGACAATCGGGCCAGCGTGGCAAGGCCTCGAACGTCCGGCCCACGCGGCTGCCGGCCAGCGGCGACTCCCTGCGGCGGGCACCGTCGGGCTCGGATGAAACCTCGGCCGGCCCGGCCGCTTCTGGACGGCAACACCGTCACAAGCCGTCCAGCCGCAACCGGCAGGCTCCTTCGGCGCAAGCGGTCGGGCAAAAAACGCCTCCCGGCTTCATCGGCCCCATCGGCTATGACGTGGTAAAGTAAATAGGCCGGAGCCGCGGGGCCTTGGCGTGCACCCTGGCATGCAGGCGCGCAACGACCCGCGGCTCACGGCGGCGGCCCGCCGAGCCATCCACGCGTTGAGGTAGTCGAAACACCATGAGTAACGTGCTCCGCTTGGCCATTGTCGATCCGAGCGACGCCACGCGCGATAACCTGAAGACCATGTTGCTGGGCATGGATCGCGTTTGGCTCGAGGCCGAGTGCTCGCGCTACGAGTTCTTTTCCGACGTGGTGGCTCAGACGCATCCGGACATCGGCATCGTGGCCTTGGACCACGACGTGGACAAGGCGCTGGAGCTGGTCGTCAAGCTGAACGACACTTCGCCCGAGTGCAGCATCCTGGTCGTGAGCAGCTCGGCCGACGGCAAGCTGATCCTGCGGGCCATGCGGGCCGGCGCCAAGGAGTTTCTGACGCAGCCGATCCGCATCCAGGACCTGCTCGACTCCCTGGAGCGGATCAGCGACCGGCGTTTCGGGCGCGGAGAGACCAAGGCCCGCGGCAGCTTCGTCATCGCCGTGGCCGGGGCCACCGGCGGCGTCGGCACCACCAGCGTGGCCGTGAACCTGGGCTGCATCCTGGCCCAGGATCCAAAGAACACGGTGGCCCTGGTCGACCTGGATCTCTGCTTGGGCGACGCCGACGTGTTCCTCGACACGATCCCCGACTACACGCTGGTCGACGTCTCGCAGAATGTCACCCGGCTCGATTTCACCTTGTTGAAGCGGTCGCTTACCAAGCATTCCTCGGGGTTGTTCCTGCTGCCGCGCCCCGTGCAGATGGAAGACATGGAGCTGATCACCGCCGACGACCTGCAGCGCGTGTTCGGCTTGCTCAAGGCCACCTTCACCCACCTCGTGATCGATCTATCCAAGAGCTACAGCGCTTTGGACCTGGTGGCCCTGGAGATGGCCAGCCACGTCCTGCTGGTTACCCAGCTCGACTTGCCCTGCCTGCGCAACGTCGTGCGGTTGATGATGTCGTTCGGCAACATGAAAGGCGTGGCCGACAAGGTCAAAATCGTCGTCAACCGGGTGGGCCTGGACAACGGCAACATCAGCCTCAAGAAGGCCCAGGATACGATCGGCCGGGAGATCTTCTGGCAGTTGCCCAACGACTACCGCACCATGGTCGAGGTCCGCAACAACGGCGTGCCCTTGATCGAGCAAGCGCCGAAGGCTTCGATTACCCAGGCCCTGGTTCAACTCAGCGAAACCCTGGTGGGCCCGGCCAAAGCCGCCGATTCCGAAGACGAGCCAGGGGCCAAGGCCTCGCGCAGCCTGCTCAGCTTCTGGCCCGTCAAGGGCAAGGGCGGCAAATAAACAGGCTACGGACGAGTGAAATGGGGTAGCAGAACTCGCCAGAGTTCTGGTGAAGTGCCGTCTGGGCACCGCGTTCCTGCAATCGCTTATCCCCTCCGGATAACTCCGGACGAGCACTGCTTCTCGTCCGCCTTTGGCGGACCACGGCGGCCCCTCCAAGCAGTGGCACGTCTCCAAGCAGTGGCACCATTCTAAGGCCGGCTGACGTCCGAGTCGAAGACGCGGACTTTACTCCATAGCGAGCGGCTCTGTTCCACGAATCTCACGTGGCGTTCCGAGACCTGGTAGTCGTCGTGCGCCTTGCGGTCGCGAAACACCAGGTGCAATCCCACGTCAAAATCGACGTCGTTCACTTCGCGGTCCAGGTCGCTCACCGTCCCCGCGGCATAAAACTCCGTGCCTGGATGGTCCGACAGATACTCGTGACAGGCCTCGACCAGCTTTCGCCGGTTTTCAGGCGTCGATTCCTTGAGCGAGAAATAGACATTGTGAGCGAGCATCGGTTCCTTTCCTTCGGCCGCATCGGCCAGGGCGGTTCGCGGGCCGGTCGGAGTATACGACACGCCGGCCACGGTCCACGCAGCGCCGGCTGAAATGAGGCAGAGCATGCCAAGCGACCAGCGCCGTTTCGAGTTCGTCTTCATTCGATTGATGTCTCCTATGGGCACCCACGTTGGGCGTCACTTGCCCCGCTTGGCCGGTTCCGTCTTGCCAGCGACGAGCGGCTGGCCGTTGGTCTGTTCGGTTCTGGCCAGGGCCGGCCCGATCAGCTCTTCGATCTCGCGGTCGTCGAGAACTTCGCGTTCCGACAGGGCGTTGGCGATGGCGTCGAGCTTGTCGCGGTGCTCGGCCAGGATGGCCTTGGCCTGGTCGGCGGCCGAGTGCAGGATGCGGGCCACTTCTTCATCGATCACCTGCGCCGTGTGCTCGCTGAACTCGCGCGGCTCCTGCAGGTCCCTGCCCAGGAAGGGATGCTCTTCGCTGGTGCGATAAGCCACGGGCCCCAGCCGCTCACTCATGCCCCAGTGCGTGACCATGCGGCGGGCCAGTTGAGTCGAGCGTTTCAGATCGTCCTCGGCCCCGGCGCTGTGCTCGTCGAACACGAGCTTCTCGGCCGCCCGGCCGCCCATCATGAATATCAGCCGGGCGTGCAATTCGCTCTCGCTGATGTTCAGCCGGTCTTCCTCGGGCAGCAACTGGGTCACTCCCAGCGCCCGCCCGCGGGGAATGATCGTCACCTTGTGCAGGCGATCGGCGCCGGGCACCAGCCAGGCCAGCAAGGCATGCCCCGCCTCATGGTAGGCGGTCATCACTTTCTCCTTGCCGGTGAGCACCTCTTCACGCTTGGCGCCCATCAGGATCTTGTCGCGGGCCACATCGAAGTCGAGCATGTCGACGTGGTCCTTCCCCTGCCGCGTCGCCCACAGGGCCGCCTCGTTGACCAGGTTGCGGATATCCGCTCCGGTCAGGCCCACCGTGCCCTGCGCCAGGCGGTGCAGGTCGACGTCGTCGGCCAGCGGCACCTCGCGGCTATGGACTCGGAAGATCGCTTCGCGGCCCTTCAGGTTCGGTCGATCGACCGTCACGTGGCGGTCGAACCGGCCGGGCCGCAGCAGCGCCGGATCGAGCACGTCGGGGCGGTTGGTGGCGGCCAGCACGATCACCGACTCATTCGGGCTGAACCCGTCCATCTCGCTGAGGATCTGGTTGAGGGTCTGCTCCCGCTCGTCGTGGCCGCCGCCGAGCCCCGCGCCGCGGACCCGTCCCACGGCGTCGATTTCGTCGATGAACAGGATGCAGGGCGACGCTTCCTTGGCCGTCTTGAACATGTCGCGGACCCGGCTGGCTCCCACCCCGACGAACATCTGGATGAATTCCGAGCCGTTGATCGAAAAGAAGGGCACGCCGGCCTCGCCCGCCACGGCTTTAGCCAGCAGGGTCTTGCCGGCGCCCGGCGGTCCCATCAACAGCACGCCTTTGGGGATGCGTCCGCCGAGCCGCTGAAACTTCTCGGGGTTCTTCAAGAACTCGACCACTTCCGCCAGGTCGTTCTTGACGCCTTCCAGGCCGGCCACGTCCTCGAACGTTGTCCGCTGCTTGCCGGTTTCGTAGCGCTTGGCGGGGCTCTTGCTGAAACCCGAAAGGATCCCGCCCCCCAGAAACTGGTCGCGCGTCCGCCGCAGCATGATCCACATGCCCAGCAGCAACAGCACCGGCACGGCGATGTACAGCAGGATCAACAGGCCGATGCCGCTGTCCACTTTCTTCGATTTGTAGTTGGCGCCCAGCCGCTCTTGCAGCCTTCGATCCAACTCCTCGCCGGCCAGGGGGCTGATATACACCACGAAATCGACCAGTTCGGCATTTTGTTCGGCGCCCGCGGCTTCGGAGGGCTGGGCGGCTGGCTGACGAGGAGCGCTCCCCTCTTGGGCGGCTTCCTTTTTTGTCCGCTTGTATTTGCCCCGGACCTCCTGGTTGTCGATGATCGTGGCCTCGGCGACCTGGTTTGCGTCCAGCAACTCGACGAACTCGCCGTAGAAGATCTCCTCCCGCTTGCCCGATTCATTGGCCTTGTAGAGCATCCAGAGCAGCAGGAGCACCATCGCCAACACCACCAAGGTCGGCGGGGTGAAGCGGGGGCGCGGGGGGGGCGGCTTTTCGGACACGGGGCTGCCGCCCGCGGGTTGATTATTCTCCATCAAGGGGCCTTTCTTTCCTTATACACGGCAATTCCAGCAAGACATTTCATTGTAGTGTATCGGCCGCCTGGTTTCGATGTGGCGGCCCCCCAAGCGCGGGCTGTTTCTCGCTTAGCGCCGGCCGGCGACACTTGAGGAACAACTGCACTTCCTCGTACCGTGTCCCGGCGGGCAAGCGCGTCAACAGCGGCCGTATCCGCTCGGGCATGCCCGGCCCGATCACGCTTTCAAAGGTCTCGATTTCCGAGGGGGATAAAAACCATTCCGCCCGCACCACTCTCCCCTCTTCCAAGGCCCGCAGCGCGTGGTCCAGAATCACCTCGCGCGAGAGCCCCCGCGCCGCCCGGCACTCATCCACGCTCAAGCCGGCCGACAGCATTCGCCAGGTCCAATAGTGGTTGGGGGCCGACTGCACACTTTCGCCGCCCGCCTCCGCCGTCTCGGCGGCCGGGCCGCTCCGCGCGTCGAACGATGGCGGCATGGCCGCTGGGCGGTCCGGCTCATTGGCGGCCCCGAGAGCCGCAGCGCCGGCTGCCGCCGCCGGTTCGCCGAAGGCGGACGGGGCGCCGGCGATTGGCGGCGGGCCCGACATCGCCGCGGTCATCCGCGCCGCGATCGCGACGTCCGCCGACAGCGCCACGTCGATCGTGGCCCTGCCGGCCATCACGTCCTTGCCTAACTCAGTCAACTGCAGCCTCGGCCGCTGGTTTTCCGTGCCGACCTGCTCCAGGCAGCGCGTCTCCAAGAGCCCGTCCAGCAGTCCCACCACCACTTCCTGCTTCCACTGCGACAGCAGGCCGTGGGTGGTCAGCAGGTGCAGGCCGTTTCGCTTCACTTTGGCGGCGTTCGAGCCGCAGAGCATCTGCGCGATCAGATGCTTGCCGAATCGGCCGCGGGCCCGGGCCACTCCGCTCAAAGCCTTGCGGATCGCCTCCAGCTCCTGGCCGCTGGCCGGCGCGGCAACGGCCGGATGGGCGGCCGCCGGAGACTTTCGCGAGCGGCCGGTCCGCGTGCAGTTGTCGCAACGGCCGCACGGCTCGCTGCCGGCCTGGCCAAAATAATCGAGGATCTCGCGCTGGCGGCAGCGGCCGCTCTGGGCAAAACCGACCACGCGGTCCAATTTGGCGTACTCGGCCCGTTTCCGCTTTTCGAGGTCGGCGAAGTCGATGCCGAGCCCATGGAACGGCCTGTCGCGCTGGAGGAGGTGAATGGCCCGGCCGCGAAACGGCGGCACGTAATCGAACGCGTCCAGCTCCATGAGCTCCCGCAACGTGCGATTCAAGGCGGTGGCGTCCAGCTCGGTGGCCGCCTGCAGCTCGCGCGGCCTGAAGTAAACCAGCTCAAACCGCCGCGGCCCCACGATGCGCTCGACCGCCGCCAGCACGCGCCGCTGCGTGCGGGCCTGCCGTGGCAGCAGATCGACCAGCGCCGGCAGGTCGCTGTCCAGCCGGACCAAGGCCATGTTCTCGCGCGGTTCGAGCCGCTCCAGCACGCCGGCCTGCTCCAGCAACTGCTCGCACGTGCCCACCCCCTCGGCGCTGATCGGCAGGCTGAGGGTGGCCTTGAGCTCCTGCTGCGTCAGCTCGACGGGGTCGTCCTGCTGGTGCCGCAGAAAATCGTACACCCGCTCGACGATCTCGCGCGCCGGGTAAGCGCTTTCGATGAAGAACTCCTGGATCCGCCGGTCGCCCACGCTGTACAGCAAGAGGCAATCCGCCGGAAGTCCGTCGCGCCCGGCCCGCCCGGCTTCCTGGTAATAGGCCTCCAGGCTGCCCGGCAGGTTGTAGTGCACCACGAACCGCACGTCGGCCTTGTCGATGCCCATGCCGAAGGCGGTGGTGGCGGCCACGATTTCGCTTTTGCCCTGCATGAACCGGTCCTGGGCGGCCCGTCGGTCTTCGCTGCTCATGCCGGCGTGATAGACGGCGGTGGAGCGGCCGGTGGCTTGGGCGATCGACTGGGCGAGCTCCTCGCATCGTTTGCGCGAGGAGGCATAGACGATGCCCGACCCCGGATGCTCGCCGAGGAATCGCTCCAGCGCCTGGTCCTTGCGCCGGCTGCTGTGCGGCGATTGGACCTCGTAACGCAAATTGGGGCGGGTAAAGCCGGTGACCAGCGTGCGGGGATTGCGCAGGTTGAGTTGCTGCACGATATCGCGCCTGACGGCGTCCGTGGCGGTGGCCGTCAGTGCAATCGTGGGTGGGTGCCCCAGCATGGCGCGAAACCGGCCCAGCCGCGCGTAGTCGGGGCGGAAGTCGTGCCCCCACTGGCTGATGCAGTGGGCTTCGTCCACGGCCAGCAGGCGGAGCCGCGCCGAGCGGACCGCTTCGACCAGCCGGCTGCTGCGGAACCGCTCCGGCGCGATGTACACCAGGTTGAAATGCCCGGCGGCCATCGCCTCCAGCCGCGCGTATTGTTCCGCCTGGGCCAAGGCGCTGTTGACGAACGTGGCTTTCAAGCCCAGCGCCGAGAGCTGGTCCACCTGGTCCTTCATCAGGGCGATCAGCGGCGAAACGACCAGCGTCAGCCCCGGCCTGGCCACCGCCGGCAGTTGATAGCAGAGGCTCTTGCCGCCACCGGTGGGCATGACGCACAAACAGTCCTCGCCCGCCAGGACCGCCTCGATCACTTCGCGTTGGCCCGGACGAAAGCACGACAGGCCGAAGAGAGGCAGGTAAGCCTCCGGCGAGCCGGCCTGGGGCGCGGGGGTGGACATGAGAGGGCGGCTCTACGATGTTTGCGGTGCGGAGCGCTTCCAGACGTCCGCTGCCGCGATCCGGCTCGAGCGCCCGAACAGGGCTTCCAGGCAAATCGCCGACCAGCTTTCGAATCCCGCCAGGTCCGCCAGCAGCTCGTCGACCGGGCAAAAGCCGCACTCCAAGAGATCGCACTCGCGAGGGTGCACTTCGGTGCTTTCGACCTCAAACAGGTGCACGACCCCCAGGTGGACGCGGCCCACCTCGGTCTGGTCGTCGTTGATCAGGCCGACGCAGCGCTGCACGTAGGGGGTGGCGATGGAGACCTCTTCCTCCAGCTCGCGGCGCATCCCCTGTTCATACGAGCTGGCGCCGGGCAGGGCATCGTGGGCCGAGATGTGCCCCCCGATGCCCACGCTGCGTTTGCGGTGCAGCCGGCCTTCGCCCTGTCCGCTGCCGCGGACGTAGTGCAGCACGTGCAGTCGCTGGGCCGAGTCGCGGTGCTGAAAGATGCAGTAGGGTATGAGCTGTTTGAAGCTCGGATCGGCCTCCATTTGCCGCCGCGGGCGGTAGCTGACGTGGGCCGGGTTGAGCAGCTCGTCCAGGTAATCGGTCACGCGGCTGTTGAATCCTTGAAAATAACCGAGCCGATGAAATACCGCCGTGGGCACCACCAGCACGTGTTCCGAGTCGACCTGGCTCATGGGCGAATCCTTTCCGCTTCGTTGGTATCGCTTGCCAGCCGGCATTCCGCGCTCCGGACTGGGTTAGCCCAGTATAAAGGACAGACGGCCGAGTGCCACTGCTTCCAGGCCGCCCTTCCGAGTGCCACTGCTTCTCGTCCGCCTTTGGCGGACCACGGCGGCCCTCCAAGCAGTGGCACGGGAGCAATGGCACCGGCGATCAAATAATCAACATTGCGTCGCCGTAGCTATAGAAGCGGTAGCGCTCGCGGATCGCTTCTTCGTAGGCCCGCATGACCAGCTCGTCGCCGCCGAATGCCCGCACCAGCACCAACAGCGACGTGCGCGGCAGGTGAAAGTTGGTCAACAGGGCGTCGACGGCCCGAAACTCAAACCCCGGGCGGATGAACAAGTCGGTCCGTCCCGACCAGGCCCGCAGTTGGCCTGTGGCGGCCGCCGTCTCCAGCACCCGAACCGTGGTCGTGCCCACGGCCACCACGCGCCCGCCTTGGGCCTTGCACTGCCGCAGCCGCTCGGCGGCCCCTTCATCGAGGTGCCCGCGCTCGCTGTGCATCTTGAGCTCGGCCAAGGACTCGACGCCGATGGGACGAAACGTGTCGAGCCCCACGTGCAGCGTCAGCCGCACGGGTGACACACCCACCTCGACGAGTCGGGACAGCAGCTCCTCGGTGAAGTGAAGCCCCGCCGTGGGGGCCGCCACGGACCCCGGATGCCTGGCGTAGACCGTTTGATAGCGCTGGCGGTCGTCTTCGACCATCTCGCCGCCCCGGATGTAATGCGGCAGCGGTACGCGGCCGACCCGATCGAGCAAATCGAATGTGCCTTCCTTCGACTCCGGAACCGCGATCCACAGGCCGCCGGGGCGCTTCTCGATCAGCCTGAGCTGCACGTCGTCGGCGCCCACCCGGTTGACCAGCGTCAGCCGCTCGCCCGGCGAGATCCTGCCCCGGGCCTTGCTCAAGAGCTGCCATTGGCCCGATTCGTCGGCCGAGATGAACAGCCCTTCCCAGCGGCCTCCGCTCAACGACCGGCGCCCGATCAGCCTGGCGGGCACGACCCGGGTGTCGTTGAGCACCAGGCAGTCGCCGGCCCTGAGGATTTCGGGCAGATCCCGGACGTGTTCGTGGCGGAGGCTGCCATGGGCCCGCTCGACGAGCAGCAGCCGCGCGTCGGCCCGGTGGGGCAAAGGCTGCTGGGCAATCAATTCCCGCGGCAGCGTGTAGTCATATCGCGACAGTTCTGACATGCTGAATGGGGTAGCCCGGTTCCCGATTATCCAATACTGCGAGTATAAGGCGCGCCTGTCCGGCGTCGAGTCATCCACTGCCCACTCCCGTTGAACACCCCGTGTCCGCCACCGCTGGTCCCGTGCGCCTCGCCTTCTGCATTACCGAGCTGGAAACGGGCGGTGCCGAGCAATGCCTCGTCGAGCTGGCCACCCGGCTGGATCGCGACCGCTTTGAGCCGGTGGTCTACTCGCTGGCCGGACCGCCGGCCGAGCCGCGGCATTTGCTGGCCGCGCGGCTCCGCGAGGCGGGAGTCGCGGTGAACTTCCTCGGCGCCCGGCGGCCCTCGGATATCGGCTGGCTCACCAGGCGACTGGGCAGGGCCCTGGCCGACCAGCACTGCGAACTGATCCAGACGTTTCTGTTCCACGCCAACCTGGTGGGCCGCCTTGCTGCACGGTGGGCCAAGGTGCCGCACGTGATCTCCGGTATTCGAGTCGCCGAGCGCCGCCGCGGTTGGCGGCTGTGGGCCGATCGCCTGACGTCGCGGCTGGTCGATGCGCACGTCTGCGTCAGCGAGTCGGTGGCCGAATTCTCTCGGGGCCAAGGGGGCCTGCCGGCCGAGCGGCTGGTGGTGATTCCCAACGGAGTCGACATCCAAAGGTTTGAAGCCGCCACGCCGCTTGATCTGACCACGCTGGGCCTGCCGGCCGGCCGGCGGGCGGTCACGTTCGTCGGCCGGCTTGATCCACAAAAGGGTCTCGACCAGTTGATCACCGGCAGCAGAAGCTGGTTAGGCCAGCTTCCCGGCCATGATTTACTGGTCGTCGGCACCGGGCCGCAGCGGGCCCAGCTCGAGCGGATTGCCAGCCGGTCGGGCCTGGACAATCGCATTCATTTTGCCGGCTGGAGCTCACAGGTGCCGGAAATCCTGGCCGCCAGCGACCTGTTGGTGTTGCCGTCGAACTGGGAAGGCTTGCCCAACGCGGTCTTGGAGGCGATGGCCACCCGGCTGGCGGTCGTGGCAACCGACGTGGAGGGGGTGCGGGAGCTGCTGGGGACGGCCGCCGACGAGCAGGTTGTGCCGGCCAGCCGGCCCGAAGTCCTGGCCAGCCGGATCGTCGAGATTCTCTTGAATCAGCCGCTTCGCGAGCGCTTGGGGCGCGAAAACCAGCTCCGCGCCCGCCGGCATTTCAGCCTCGAAACGATGGTCAACGCCTATAGCGAACTCTACCAACGGCCGCGACAACGCGACCGGCGCGCTGGCGGTTCGTAAAATTTTTCCGCGACTTACGGCCGCTCGGTTTGCCCGAAGTGATGAGTGCGCCAAGCGCTCGCGTCACCCCGTCGGACGGAGACGAGGCTGCCCAAAAAAGAAAGCTTGACGCAAGGTTCGAACCGGGTATCTTTGGTGCGTCTTGGGGAGAAATGGGGACAAATGGTGATCAGTAGCCCCGCGCCCGCGGCGTCCCGGTGAATTTTGATGGTGCTGACCGGCACGTTCACCCGCTCGGTCGACGACAAGCTGCGAATCGCCATCCCCAAGCGGCTCCGAGACGCACTAGCCGTCGGCCCGGACCAGGGGCTCTATGTCACGCCCGGCACCGACGGATCGTTGGCAATCTATAATGAGGCGGCCCTGGCCAACCTGGCCGGCCGCATGGCTGCCGCCTCTCCGGCACAACAGGATGTGAGGGCCTTCAACCGGTTGTTTTATGCCCGGGCCGAACGCCTGGAACTGGACGCGCAGGGCCGGATCCGGCTTCCCCCCGCGCTGGCTTCGTTCGCCGGCCTGACCAAGGAGGTTGTCTTGCTGGGTGTTCAGGACCATCTGGAGCTTTGGGACCGCGCTCGGTGGGAGGAGTACCTGGCTGGCAAATCGTCCCGATACGATGAGATCGCGGAACGTGCTTTCGAGAGTTCCGGGTAAGCTGCACCTATCATCCAGGAGCCAATTAGCCTTTTTCGTCGTCCGTCCGATTGTTCGCCATGCGTCAGGACACCCTTGCCGGTTAGCGGCCACCAACCGGCTTGGGCATGCCCGCCCACTTCGCGGCCGGCGTCTTGACGGGTACGGGGGGCAGGATGCCACCCGGCCGCGATTGCGGAGACCTTCGTCGTCCCTGGCGAGTCCACCGCAAGCACCCACCCCACACGGGCGCATGGACGTGCCCGAGGTGGATGCTGTTTCGAAGCAAGTTGAAGGTCCCGTGCCGCAACATCGCAGTGTCCTGGCGGACGAAGTGGTCCACTGGCTCCGGCCGCAAGGCTCGATGGTGCTGGTCGACGGCACGCTGGGCGCCGGCGGGCACACCCGCGCCCTGGTCGAACGCCTCGGGCCGGGGGGGCAAGTGATCGCGCTGGATCGCGACCCGGCGGCCCTGAAGTCAGCCGAAAAAGAGCTGGCCGATCTGCCGGTGAAGCTGGTCTGGTCGAATTTTTCCGAGCTGCCCGAGGCCCTGGCCCAGCTCGAGATACCGTTGGTGGATGGAGTCGTGCTGGATGTTGGTCTTTCCAGCGACCAGCTTGCCGATCGCGAGCGGGGGTTCAGTTTCGACCTGGACGGCCCGCTCGACATGCGGTTTGATCCCACGGAGGGGGAGCCCGCCTGGCAACTGCTCGAGCGGCTCGACGCCGAGGCCCTGGCCAACCTGATCTATCGCTATGGCGAAGAGCGCTACAGCCGCCGCATTGCCCGGCGGATTGTCGACGAGCGCCGGCGGCAGCCGATTCGTACCTCGGCGGAGCTGGCCCGGCTGGTCCGCTTGGCGGTGCCCAAGCCGCGTGGCCGCCAGCGGATCGATCCTGCCACCCGCACGTTTCAGGCCCTGCGTATCGCGGTGAACGACGAGCTAACCTCTCTCGAGCAGGCCCTTGCGCGGCTGCCCGACTGTCTGCGCCCCGGTGGCCGCCTGGCTATCATCAGCTTTCATTCTCTGGAAGACCGGCTAGTGAAGCAGGCCTTCCGCGACGATCCCCGTTACCACGTCCTCACCCGCAAGCCCATCCGTCCCAGCGAGCAGGAGATCGCCTCCAACGCCCGCTCCCGCAGCGCCAAGCTCCGCGTGGCCGAAAAGGCCGCCTAAAGTAGCAGGCACACTCCGTGTGCCGTGGCCGTAGCAACTCACACTCGTGTGCCGCCGCGCGTAGCAGGCGGCCCGCGGATGCTGCTACTTTCGTGGTTTATCCGCGGCGGAACTGAACTGGTGCGATTTTCGCCGTTGGCTAGAATCAGCCCCCGCTGACCGCCTTACCGGGCGGCCTGGAATGATAGCACCGTCGGCCTCAAGGAGGAGGCAGCCATGGCAAAGGAAGTCAAAATCGGTCTGGGCGTCATCGGCGCCCTGTTGCTCGTGTTCGGCGTGGTCCTGTTCATCCGGCTGCGCGAGCCGGGCAAAAGCGTGGCCGCCGATCGCCCTGATGATAAAAAACCGGCCGTCAGCAGGCCCAAGCTAGCAAGCGGCCCCAGCCAGCCGATCAAGGTAGCCGCCAGCCATCCGCTCGAGAGCCGATCCACCGCCGGTGATGACGGCCTCGGTCGTTCGCCGGATGCAGAGGCCGACGCCGACAGCGCCCCACCAGAGAACTACATGCCCGACCCCAACGCCCTGGAGCAGGGCCGCTACGCCGATCGATACAGCGGCCAATTCCGCGACCGCTACGCAACCAGCCCAGACGAGACCGACGGGGATACCGGCGAGCCGGCCGACGTCGAACCCCCGAAGGAACCCGGCGACTACGACGACCCGAACGAGGAGTTCGACCCGTATAGCGGCGATGGACAAGCGGGCGCCAGTGATGACGACTTGTTGGAACCCAGTTCGATCGACGCCCCGGAAGAAATAGATGCGGACTTGACGGGCGCCGACGCGGCTGAGCTCGATCCGGGCGCCGGACAGCACCAACGCGGGTCGGCGGGCCGCCAGGACCAAGAGTCGGAGGAGCCCGCGGAAGACCCGCCGCTCGATACTCAGGACCGTTCGCGCACGGGCCTGGCCGGCGAATCGCGGACCGCGGGTCCAAAAGCTCTGGCCCGCTCGCCGCGGCTGGCACCCGAGGACGGCAGCTCGCGGACCGGCAGCTACACGGTCGAGCCGAACGACAGCTTTTGGTCGATCTCGGAAAAAGTCTACGGGTCCGGCAGCTATTTCAAGGCGCTCGAAGCGCACAACCGCGAGCAATTTCCCGACGGCGAGCAGTTCGCCGCAGGCGACACCGTATCGGTGCCCGAAGTGGCGGTGCTGGAGCAAACGTATCCCAAACTCATGCCGAAGCGGCGGGGCGCGGCCGGCAAGTCGCGGATCGTGCCGGCCGGCACGGCCCTGCGCGGCGGCGGCCGCGTGCGAGTCTATGCGGTTCAGGAAGGCGACACGCTATTCGACATCGCCCGCTTCGAGCTGGGCCGGGCCGCCCGCTGGGCCGAGATCTATGAGCTCAACCGCGACCAACTCGGCGAAGATCTCAATTACCTTGCCCCCGGCATGGAGTTGGTCTTGCCTGACGACCAGAAATCCGACCCAGTGGCCTCGGACCCGAAGAAGACTTATCGGCGCTAGCCCTGAGTCAGGCCCCGATGAGTAGGATGGGCTTCCTTGCTGCTTCCTTGTCCGTCTTAAGACGGCCTAGGAAGGGCGTCCGGCGCCGTGCGGGGATATGCGTGGCCGGCCGGTCTTTGTAGGCTGTGCGGTCATGGCTCGGCCAGCTCGACGGCCCGAACTGCGCAAACTGATCTCGGGAGGTCAAACCGGGCCGGACCGGGCCGCCTTGGACGTGGCCATGGAGCTGGGACTGGAGCACGGCGGCTGGTGCCCCTTGGGGCGGCGTGCCGAGGATGGACGGATCGCCGAGCGTTACCTGCTCACCCAGACAGAGTCGAGCAGCTATTCGGCCCGCACCGAGCGTAACGTGCTCGGCTCCGACGCCACCTTGATCCTCTGCCGTGGCGGCGAAACGCCGGCGCTCGACGCCTTCGGCAGCCTGATTGTCCGAGGCGGGACCGCGCTCACGCGGCGGCTGGCCGAGCGTTATGGCAAGCCTTGCCTGGTGGTCAACCTCGATCAGCCGGCCTCGGCTCTCCGCCAGGTCCGCGAGTGGCTATTACACTACCAGCCGCGAGTGCTGAACGTGGCCGGACCCCGCGAAAGCCAATCGCCCGGGATTCAGGAGTCGGCACACCGGTTTCTCAAGCGTGCGTTGGGGTAGTCCCTGGGGCACGCTGACGCTTTGCCCCAGCCACCCGACGACGAACGCGTGGATGTGGATTGCTACAAGGAACGCCTGAATTCCGGCGAATCCAGCTACGGGACCCCATGAATGGGGTCACTACAAACCTAGCGGAAGTCGTAGGAGGGGTTGCGGATGTCGAAGTCGGCGTCGGTGAAGCCGTTGTTGAATTTCAGGTCCAGATACGTGTACTCCTCGACAAGCAGCGGGGGGCCGCCCGGCTCCTGGGGCCACTCGTAGGCCTCGTAGCGGATCGGCAAGTTGTGTTCCGTGTCGGCGTAGATGCGGGCCAGGTGGAAGATGAACTCGCGCCGCGGCACCGGGTGCGTCACCTGGATGCAGGTGCAATCGCGGCCGTTGATCTTGGTGCCGGGCAAGAACTGGACGTCGCACTCGCCGAACTGCGTATCGTGCTGGCCTACTTGAATCAGTCGTTGGAGCAACCGCCTCAGCCCAAGGTCGGTGATCGGATAGCGGTTGCCCGACATGGCCAGCGCGCTGTTCGGGTCGAGCGACAGCGTGCCGAACAGCTTCTTGGCACCGGTGCCGTGGGCTTGCATCTTGCCCCCGTTGCGACCGGCCACGTAGATCACTTCCTGACCTTTGATCCTGGCTGGTTTGAGGAAGTACATATACACGCTGAACGGCTCATGGCGGACTTTGACGAACATGAACTCCTGTTCGCCCAACTCTCCATTGATCCGCTCGCGCTTGACCATCGTACACGAGTAATCGTCGACCTTCAGCACCTGGTCCATGCTCGCTTGTGCCCAACGGACCGCGGGCAGCAAAGGATGCTCGCCGGGGACCAACTCGTCGAACTGCCCCATTGGCTGCCCCATGGGGCCGGCAGCTTGTGTGGCTGGCGTGGTGGCTGTGGCGACCGCGGTCTCGCCGGCCAAGGGCGCCGGATAGAAGGCCGGGACGACCCCCCGGCCATTTGGCTGGCCAGGTTCGCGCCGCGGACCTGCCAGGGGCCGGCTGCGCTGCGGCAGCCCCTGTGCCTGCGATCGTGGCAGGGGCCGGCGGTAGTCGGGGTAGGCGGGCCGGGGCGGCAACGTTCTGGCGGTTTCGGGAGGAGCCTGGCCCGATGCGACGGAGCCCACACCCAAGGCCGCGACCAGCATCCACAACCACCTGGCCCGTGGATTTGCGATTCGAGAAGCCATCGACACTCCTTTTTGAATGGCCCGCGCTCGATGCCCGTCGCGCCGGGGGTCGGCGGCTCCGTGTGGGCAAGTTGCGTGCCAGACGCTGGCAACCTCGCGCTCCAGTGGGAGCGGCGCGGTCGCAATCCTCCTGTTAGTAGCGAGTTACGAGGCGGCGCCGCGCGGCCATCTTCCGCCTTTCAAACGGACAGTATTGTGTATCTATCGCCAATCGTCAGGGCGAAATTTACAATACTAAGGGCTGGTCCGGTGGGGGCCTCGGGGTGATGTCTGCCGGCTGCGCGTCTTATGACGGGCTTGGCGCCGGCCAATCTTATTCCAACCTCGAGAGCGTGAGGAGAGCAGAAACGGCGGGAAGCAAGGCACCGACGCGCGGCACCGATTCATCGGACCGCGGCCGCCGTCCCGCCAGGCAGTGGCACCCTTTGGACTTTGCATCCTCTGGACTTGGGTCTCTCGACGCCATGAAGCTCGCCTGCATTGTTTCGGCTCCATTCGCGGAGAACTCGTATGTCGCCCATCTTGATCGCAAGAGCGATTGCCTTGTCGTCGACCCTGGCCTGGAGCCGGGCCGGATTCTCGAGTATCTGGACGATAACGGGCTGACTCCGGCCGCAATCTTGAACACGCATGGGCATGCCGACCATATTGCCGGCAATGCGGCGATGAAACAGCGCTGGCCCCACTGCCCGCTGGTCATCGGCCGGCTCGAAGCGCCCAAGCTCTCCGATCCGGTGTCGAACCTGTCGGCCATGTTCGACCTGCCGCTGATCAGCCCACCGGCCGACGTGCTTGTGGACGACGGCCAGTGGTACCGGGCCGCCGGCTTCGAGCTCGAAGTGCGTCTGATCCCCGGGCATTCGTCGGGCCACGTCGTCTTCGTATGGCTGGCGCATCAGCCGCCGCACGTGTTCGGCGGCGACGTACTGTTTGCCGGCGGCGTCGGCCGCACCGATTTTCCCGATGGCAGCTTCCAGCAGTTGGCAGCCGGGATCCGCGGCAAGCTGTTTACGCTGCCCGACGAGACGGTAGTCCTGCCCGGCCACGGCCCGGCGACCACGATAGGCATCGAGAAACGGACCAATCCGTTCCTGGGGCAATAGCCGCGAATCGGCAAATCAGCCGAGACGACTCTTGTCGTCTTGGTCCGCTCCCCTCCCCCCTTCCCCCCGTTCCCCCATCGCACGTTCGGCCGTCTCGCCGGGAGGGGCCGAGTCGGGGAAGACGGCGGGCAACTCGAGCGAGAAGCGGCTGCCGATGCCGGGCTGGCTGGTGACAACGATCCGGCCGCCGTGCTCCTGCACGATCTTCTGGCTCACCGGCAGCCCGAGCCCCGTGCCGCGGCTCCCCTTGTGGGAGACGAACAGCGAGAAGATCTGATCGATCTCCTCCGGCGGGATGCCTCCCCCTGTATCGCTGACGACCACACGCACCAATTGCACGAGCGGATCGTACTCGACCCGCACGGCAACGCTGGCCTCGGCCTCGGCGGATGCTTGCTGGCCACCCGGAACGGCCGGCGGCCGGGAGTCGTCCGCCGCTGCCGGCCCGGCCTCGGCAGCCGGCTCGACCGGCGAGGCCGCCGCCCGTTCGCACGCGTCGATGGCGTTGGTCACCACGTTCAGCACCGCGCGGTGCAGTCCCTCGGCATCGAACGTCAAGACGGGCATCTGTGGGGCCGGCCCGAAGCTGAGCCGCACGCCTTTCTCGCGGGCCCTTGCCGACATCAACTCGACGACGTCGCCGGCCACCTCGTTCATGTCGGCCGGCGCCAGCTCCGGCTCGCGCTCTTTGGAGAACGTGAGCATGTCCATGACCAGGTTCGAGATCCGTTCCTGGTTTTTCTCGACAAACTCCCAGCCCTTGCCGACCATCGACTCGTTGTGTTGCGACAGCCCCTCCTGGATCAGGAAACTACCGCCGCGGATCCCCTGCAGGATGTTCTTGATGTGGTGCGACAGCGTGGCGATCGCCTGCCCCACCGCCGCCAGCCGCTCGGCCTGGACCATCGCCGAGTAATAACGGGTGTCCTCCACGGCCAGGGCCGCCTGGTGAGCGATGGCAATCATCAGCTTCAGGTGCTCTTCGGTGAACTTGGCGGCCAACTGCTGCTGCAACAGCCGCTGCGGCGAGGTGGAGGTGTCGATATAAATCAGCCCGACCATGTTGTAGCGGCCCTGCATCGGCACGCAGATGGCCTCGCGGATGCCCATCTGCACGATGCTGGCGGCCGGGTTCCAGCGATCGTCCTCGCGGGCATCGCTGGTCAGCACGCCTTCGTTGTGCTCCATCACGTAGTCGACGATGGTCTTGCTGATCTTGATGCGTTCCTCGCTGCGGACGCCTTTGCGGTTTCGGCGGACCTTGGGCTCCAGCTTTTTCGTCTCCGGGTTCAACAGCATGATGCAGCCGCGGTCGGCCTCGACCCACTCGAAGATGAGCTGCATGATGCGGCCCAGAAGCTGGTCGATGTCCAGCGTGTGGCTGACGGCCAGGGCGGTGCGATACATCACCTGCAGATTGCTGCGGGCGCGGGCCAGCCAAGAGCTGGATGCTTCCTTGTCGTCCTCGAGGATCCGGCTCCCCTCGGCCTGACTCATGGCCTTGACGATCCGCGACTCGTCTCCCGACGGGGGCCGCGTGATGATGTCGATCTTGTCGGCCAGGTCGCCCGACGATTCGTCGCCCAGGCAGGTATAGAGCATCAAGGTGCCGCCCACCTGCACCTCGTCGCCGTTGGCGAGCTCGTGCTGGCCGACCCGCTTGCCGTTGACGAAGGTGCCGTTGGAGCTGTCGAGGTCTTTGAGCCCGTAGGTTTTGCCGTTCCTGGCCAGTTCCGCGTGGCGGCGGGAGACTTCGGTGTCGTGCAACTGGATGTCGTTGGCGACGTCGCGGCCCAGGGAGAGTGCCTCGGCTTCCAGCTCGAAGCGCATGCCCTGATTGTTGCCGCGAAAGACAAACAGCGAAGGCACGGTCTGGGCTCCCCGCGTGCGCCGAGGCCGGCGTGCGCCGAGGGTTGTCCCGACCCGTGCAGGGACATCGCGCGGCGCCACGCCAATCCTGGCCGGATCGTTGCTGGACCGGCGTGCCGCACCAGGCCGCGCCGCCGGCGCCGGGATTCATTCACCGCGTCGCGCGGCCCTCGGTCGTTGCCGGCCGTCGAGCCGCGTCCAACAACTCCTCGATTTTACGAATCAGGGGAGCATAATGATAGGGTTTGGCCACGATCTGGCCCGCCGGCAGCGGCCGCTGCCCGCGGGCGCTGCCCAGCATAACCAGCGGGGTGTCGCCGGCCAGCGATTCGATTGCCACGCCGGCAGCGGCCGACCCGGCGGAATCGCATTCCAGGTCCAGGACGATCAGGTCCGGATGATGTTCGCGCGCCAGCTCCAGTGCCTGCTGCCTGCGGCTGGCCCCCAGGATGCGTACACCGCGCCGCTCCAAGGCGGCGCGGAGCACCTCTTGAGTCTCCTCCAGCGGGTCGACGACCAAAACACTGCGTTTGGCGAGCAGCACAGCTACCTCCATGTAGCGCAAGGGGGTGAGAGCATATACGGGGTGGGCAGGCGTGTCAAAAGCGAAATCTTGCTTGACCAACGTGCCGCAACAATCAAGAATTCAAGGAGTTATTCGCTCGCCCGCCGGCTGCCGCGCTCGCTCGCCCGCCGGCTGCCCATAACCCCCATTGGCAGGCCTCATGAATCTGCTCCCGCCCCTGCCGCACTCGGCGCGGCGCGCCCTCGTCTGCTTGGGGCTTTGGCCCTTGGCCGTTGCCGCTTGCCTCGGTGGGTTCGCGCCGCCGGCCCCTCTGCCAGCCGAAGAAACCGCGGTCGCCACCGAAGCCAGCGCCGAAATCATCGAGAGGCGGCTCTTCGAGGCGGTCCGCTACCTGGCGTCCGACGAGCTGGAAGGCCGCGGCGTCGGGACCAAGGGGCTCGATCTGGCCGCGGACTACATCGCCCAACAATTCACCGACGTGGGGCTGAACACGCAACTGTACGACGGCACCGCCTTTCAAAGGTTTCAAATGACCGTCGGCACCAGCTTGGGCGGCACGAACCACCTGACCCTGGTCGGCCCGGCGACGGACGAACAGCCCGGAGGCCGACGCATCGAGCTGAAGTTGGGCGAGGGTTTCACTCCGTTGGCCCTGGGAGGCTCCGGGGTGCTGGACCTGCCGGTCGTCTTTGCCGGCTATGGCATCACGGCCAAGGATCTCAACTACGACGACTACGCGGGTCTGGACGTCGAAGGCAAGGCGGTGATTGTCCTGCGGCACGAACCGCAGCAGGCGGACTCCCACAGCGCCTTTGATGGGAAGCGCCATTCGCAGCACGCTCCCTTTGTCCGCAAGCTGTCGAATGCCTACGAGCACGGCGCCGCCGCCGTGGTCTTCGTCACCGACGATTACGAGATCCGCGACAAGGTCGACCAGGCCCGCAAGCTTTGGCAGGAGGCGATCGACGAGTTGGCGGCGGCCAACGCCCGATTCCAGCAGCAGGTCGAGCAGTCGGGCGCGGCGACGCTCGACCAGGTCGAAGCGCACCGGCTCGAAGTCGAGAAGCTGCTGGAGCGGATTCGCGAGCTGGGCGAGCGCCTGCCCGCTCAGTACGATCCTTTGCTCAATTTCCAGAGCGGCGGAGGCGGCGATGCACGCAGGCTGCCCGTCGTGCACTGCCGCCGCGGCGTACTGGCGAGCTTGTTCGAAGGCTCCCAGCTCGATCTGGCGGAGCTGGAACGGGCCATCGATTCCGGCCCCACGCCCCACAGCCGCGAGCTGGCCGGCTGGCGGCTCGCCGGCGAGATCAACGTCGACCGGGAGGAGGCCGAGGTCAAGAACGTCTTGGGCGTTCTGGAAGGAGCCGGGCCGCTGGCCGATGAAACCATCGTCGTGGGCGCCCACTACGACCATCTAGGGCTGGGCGGCGACGGATCGCGGGCGCCCGGAAAGCAGGAGATCCACAACGGGGCCGACGACAATGCCTCGGGCACGGCCGTCCTGATCGAAGTGGCCCGCAGCCTGGCCCGCCGCGAACCCAGACTGCCGCGCCGCGTCGTTTTCATCGCCTTCACGGGCGAGGAACGCGGCCTGCTGGGCAGCGCCCGCTACTGCGCCGATCCGCTGGTCCCGATGGACAAGACCATCGCCATGCTGAACATGGACATGGTGGGCCGCCTGGACGAAGACAAGCTGATCATCCAGGGCGTCGACACGGCCGCCGAGTTCGGCCCGTTGATCGACGGCATGAACGAACGGTTCGGTTTTCAATTGACCCGGCAATCGGGGGGATTCGGGCCCAGCGACCACCACTCGTTCTACGCCAAGCAGGTGCCGGTGATGCACTTTTTTACCGGGACTCACCCCGATTACCACCTGCCGAGCGACGATTACGACAAGATCAACCTGCCGGGGATGCGCCGCATCGCCGACATGATGACCCAGGTGGTCGTGCAACTGGCCCAGACCGATTCGCGGCCGCAGTACGTCGAGATTGCCGCCAGGCCGATGGGCGGCGGCGACCGGCCTTACTTCGGCAGCATACCGGACTTTGCCCAGCAGGCGCCAGGGTATGCCATCAGCGGCGTGGCGAACCAAAGCCCGGCGCAAAAGGCGGGCCTGAAAGCCGGCGATGTGATTGTCCACTTCGGCGAGAGCAAGATCGGCGGTCTGGAGGACTTCGACAGCGCCTTGAGAAAATACAAGGCGGGGGACAAGGTAAGCGTGGTAGTCCGGCGCGATGGGAAGGAAGTCGCGATGGAGGTCGTGCTCGGAGAGCCCCGCTGAGGTGGAACATCCAAGGCAGTAGGTCCCCGCCCCCCTGCACCTTCTTCCTTCTGCCTTCTGCCTTCTTCTACTGCCTTCAGCCGATTCTGGCCTTTACCCGGCCGGACGTTCTCGGCAGAATACCGCCTCGAAAGCCAGGTAGTTGCCGCTTTCGCCAGTTGTTTCCGCCGGCCGCTCAGCCTGCCGCCGGATGGACGTGATCGATGGTCAAGGATTGACCCAGCAGAGCCAGCAAGGAGGCGCCGAACGTGAAGAAGTCCCTGTTCCTGGCCGTATCGGTGGCCGCGGTTTCGTTCCATCTTACGGCGGGCGAGGCCGCCGCGCAGCGTGCCGCCGGCCCCGAAGTGGCCATCATTGACCTCGGTTACATTTTCAAGAACCACGTTCGCTTCAAGATGATGACCGACGACCTGCGGGCCGACGTGGACCAGGCGGAAGCCGATATCAAGGCGGCCAAGGGGGCACTCGAGAAGCTGGCCCAAGGACTGGAGAGTTATCGCAAGGGGAGCGCTGAGTATAAGTCGCTGGAAGAGGAGGTCGCCCGGCGGTCGTCCGACTTGAACCTTCAGATCAAGGTGCAGAAGCGCAACTTCGTGGAACAAGAGGCCAAGAACCTCTACTCGGTCTACCAGGAGATGGTCGAGCGCGTGAAGTACTATGCCGACCAGAACGGCGTCGCCCTGGTATTGCAGTTCAACGGCGATCCGATCGAGCAGATCGACGCGCCGGGCGTGCAGAGCCAACTGAATCGAATGGTGGTCTATTACAACCGGGCGATCGACATCACGCCGATCATCCTGGAAGAGCTCAATGCCAGCGTGCCACGCCGTCCAGCCGCGCCGGTTGGCCCGTCGACGGGGCCCAGGCAAGGCGTACCGCTCAAGCGATAGGCTCAGCGGGCCGGCTGGGGCCGCATGGCTCGCGCCGGCACGTCCGCGGCCGTTCATTTGTCACCGGCTCCAGGATGTATGGTCCACCGATTCAAGGATGACTCGCGTCCCCTGCCGAACGTGCCGCGGCAGCAACGCACCGTCGCACGGGTCGCCGTCGTCGAGGGCTTCGGCTACTGGAGCGGAAAGGACGTGCGGGTCGAGTTTCGGCCGGCGGCCCCCGATACGGGACTGGTCTTTGTACGCCGCGACCTGGCCAGTCCGGTACGGATCGCGGCCCTGGTTGCCAATCGGATCGAGGTGCCGCGCCGCACCGCCTTGCGCTGCGGCGGCGCCAGCGTGGAAATGGTGGAACACATCATGGCGGCGCTGGGGGGGCTGGGGGTGGACAATTGCGAGATTTGGGTGGATGCGGCCGAAATGCCCGGCTGCGACGGATCGAGCCTGCCGTTTGTCGAGGCGCTGTGCGAGGCGGGCCTGGTCAGCCAGAACGCCACCCGGCAGGCCTTAATCGTCCGCGAAGTGACGCGCCTGGGGAATGAGGAGAGCTGGGTCGAGGCCCGGCCGCCCACGTCGGGCGGACTATCGCTCAAGTTCCACCTGGACTATGGGTCGGACAGCGCCATTGGGCGGCAGACGCTGTCGCTGCCGATCACGCCCGACTCGTTCCGCCGCGAGCTGGCGCCCAGCCGCACCTTCATGCTCAAGAGCGAGGCGGAATGGATGCTGGCGCGGGGATTGGGGCGGCGCGCGACGCTCAAGGACCTGCTGGTTTTTGACGCCAACGGCCCCATCGACAATACACTGCGATTTCGCGACGAGTGCGTGCGCCACAAGGCGCTCGACCTGGTGGGCGACCTGGCGCTGGCCGGGTGCGACCTGTTGGCCCATTTCGTCGCTTTCCGCAGCGGCCACCGGCTGAACGCGGAACTGGTGCGGGTGCTGTTGACCGAGGGAGACATGGTGGCGGGGCGCCGCCGCTCCGCTTGAAACGGCGCGGGCGCCCCGTTCGTGCGAGATGCTGAGCCGGAGACGAGGCGGAACTTAAATCAAGCGATTGTTGCTCGCGGCGCGGCCCCAAGGTATCCGCGCCGGCGGGGGACCGACTGAAACGCACCGGAGTTGCTGACATGGCTTCCTACGTCGGAGAGCACGCGGCCATCGACTCCCGCGCCGAGATCGACGCCGACGTGGAGATCGGCCCCTACTGCGTGATCGGGCCGCACGTGCGGATCGGCAGGGGCACGCGGCTGGAAAACAGCGTGACGATTACCGGGCACGTGACGATCGGCCAGGACAACCATTTCTATCCCGGCGTGGTCGTGGGGGGGGAGCCCCAGGACTTGAGCTACCAGGGCAGCGACACCCAGGTCGTCATCGGCGACCACAACACGTTCCGTGAAGGCGTCACCGTCAACCGGGCCACGGAAAAGGAAGACGGCGTGACCCGCGTCGGCAGCCACAATTACCTGATGGCCTGCTCCCACGTGGCCCACGACTGCCGCCTGGGCAACCACATCATCATCGCCAATGGGTCGCTGCTGGGAGGGCACGTGCACGTGCACGACCATGCCTCGCTGTCGGGCGCAGTGGCCGTACACCACTATGCCACCATCGGCAGCTACAGTTTCGTGGCCGGCCTGAGCCGGGTGCTGCACGATGCGCCCCCCTTCATGCTGGTCGACGGGCATCCGTCGCGGCCTCGCTGCATCAACGTGGTGGCGCTGAAGCGCAACGACTTTTCGGCCGAGGCGATCAACTGCCTGGCCGAGGCGCATCGCCTTTTGTACCGGGCCAAGGTGGGACTGGACCACGCCCGCGAAATCCTGCGGGGCAACAACCAACTGTTGCCACAAGTCAACGAGCTGTTGAGCTTCGTGCAGAACCAGCAGGAAGGCAAGCACGGCCGGGCTCGCGAGCGGAGGAGAAACACGTGAAACCGCTGAGAGCGGCCGTCGTCGGAGCGGGCCATTTGGGCCGAATTCATGCCCGCATCCTGGCCGGCCTGGACGGATTCCGACTGGTCGGAGTGGCCGATCCCCTCGAAGAAAATCGCCGCGAAGTGGCTCTTGCCCACCAGACGCAGGCGTATGCCGGCCATCGCCACCTGCTGGGCCAGATCGATGCGGCCGTGATCGCCACGCCCACGCGCCACCACCACCACGTGGCGATGGACCTGTTGCGGCATGGCATCCACCTGCTGGTGGAAAAGCCGTTGGCCGCCAGCCGCGAGGAGGCCGAGGAGCTGGTCGATATGGCCCGCAGGCAAGGCGCCGTGCTGCAGGTCGGGCACGTCGAGCGGTTCAACCCCGCCTTTGCCGCGGTGCTGCCGCACGTCCGCGATCCCAAGTACATCGACTCGGTCCGCAGCGGCAGCTTTACCTTTCGTTCGACCGACATCGGCGTGGTGCTCGACCTGATGATCCACGACATCGACCTGGTGCTGTCGCTGGTCCGCTCGCCGCTGCGGCGCGTCGAGGCCCTGGGCGTCTCGATTTTCGGCCGTCACGAAGACGCGGCCAACGCGCGGTTGTCGTTCGAAAACGGTTGCACGGCCACGCTCAGCGCTTCGCGGGCCAGCCGCACGGCGGCACGGGTCATGCAAATCTGGTCCAGGCAATTGTTCGCCCGCGTCGACTTCGCCGACCGCTCGGCGGAGCTGGTGCGGCCCAGCGACGCCTTGCTCAGCCGCCAACTGGACGTCGATCACCTGCTGCCCGAGGAGAAGGCCCGCCTCAAGGAAAACCTGTTCGCCGAGCACCTGCCCCTGGAGCGGATCCAGGCGGAGCCGGCCGACGCCTTGACCGCCGAGCTGTTGGACTTCGCCGACAGCATCCGCGCCGGCCGGGCCCCGCGGGTCACCGGAGAGCAAGGCCGCGACGCCATCGACGTGGCCGAGCAGATCCTGTCCAAGATCGCGGCGCACGCCTGGGACGGCCGCCCGGAAGGGCCGGTCGGGCCGCTGGCGGGGCCCGCTCCGCGGATCATCCGCTCGCCGCACTGGGGTCTCAAAACCCCTACGACCAGCCCTCGCCGCGAAGCCGGTTAATCCTGACCAGGCGGCAAGGAGACCAGGCCAGGGGGAGCGCCGGGGGGGGCCGGCGCGGAGGTGAGATTCCCCCGCATCCGCCGCCCGTCTTCCGGCCATGCGTTGTCCGCCGCGCTGTGCGCCTGCGCCCGCTTTGCGTGTCCTATACTTTCTTACCAAGAGTATTGCGCCGATCTCGAGGCGGTCCTGGGATATCGCTCTCGAGAGGGCGAAACGAGAACGATATGACCGAGCTGTACCCGCCGACTATTCTCGTCGTGGACGACGACTCGATCACGCGCGACTTTCTCACGCATTGGTTGACCGAGGAGGGGTACCGCTGCATCCAGGCCGTCAACGCCGACGAAGCGTGGGCGTATCTTGCCAGCCACGAGGTGCACCTGATCACGCTCGACATCCAGATGCCGGGGCGATCGGGGATGGAGATGCTGTTCCGGGTGCGGCGAGCTTTCCCCGAGACGGCGGTGGTGATGGTTACGTCGGTGCGGCGGGTCGACGTGGCCATCGAGGCCCTCACCCGGGGCGCCTGGGGCTACGTGATCAAGCCGGTCGAACGCGACGACGTGGTGTTGCACGTCAAGCGAGCGCTGGAGCGCCGCGGGAACGCCGTCGGGAAACGCAAGTACATCATCGAGCTCGAACAGCGGGTCCGCCAGGGATTGCCCATCCGCCCCGCCGAAGAGGACGCCATCTATCGCCTGGTGGCCGCCTCAACCTGCCGCGAGCAGAAAAACGGCGCGTCGATCCGCCGGACGGGTCTTTTCAGCGAGGCGCTGGCCACGGCGGCCGGTTGGGCATCGGCGGAAGCCGGCGACCTTTCGATGGCGGCGCCGCTGCGCGACGTGGGCAAGATCGCCATCCCCGACGCCATCCTCCGCAAGCCCGGACGGTTGACGCGCGAGGAATTCGAGTTGATGAAAAGCCATACCGTCATCGGCGCGGGCATCCTCTCCAGCTCGGAGTCGCCGGTGTTGCGGACTGCTCAGGAGATTGCCCTCTGCCATCACGAGCGCTGGGGCGGCGGAGGATACCCGGCCGGCCTGGCCGGCCCCGCCATCCCCGAGAGCGCCCGCATCGTGGCCATTGTCGACGTTTACGATGCCTTGACGCACGACCGCGCCTACCGGCCGGCCTTGGCCGAATCCGAGGCGCTGGCCACGATGCTCGAAGGGCGCGGCACGTATTTCGAGCCCAGGCTGCTGGATCTGTTCCTTGCGATGTTGCCTGACATCAGGCGGATCGGGGAGGACAACCCGGACGACCCCGCGCTAGCACCGCAGACTGAAACGGTCGATAGCTCCCAGCCGGGAATCGAGCTGCACGTGGCCGGTTAAACCCGCCAGCCTTCCGCGCCGGCCGACGCCTACTACGCCTCGACGCGGCTCGATCGGCTCGGAAGCGCCGGCAATAGAAGACTCCGTCATGCTCGATTCCGGACAAATGGGCTTGCGAAATTATCGGGCGGCCAGAATCGGCAGCACCTCGGTCTGCGGATTGCCGGTCACGTGGACCCGCCCTTCGCCGTCGACGAACACGTTGACCTCGCTGCGGACGCCAAACTCCGGCAGGTAGATGCCTGGCTCGACGGAAAAGCAGGTGCGGCGCAGCACTAGCCGCTCTTCGTGCGTCTCCAGGTCGTCCATGTTCGCCCCGTTCCCATGGGTTTCCTGCCCAATGCTGTGGCCGGTCCGGTGGACGAAGGACTGGCCGTAGCCGGCTTCGTCGATCACGTCGCGGGCGGCCCGGTCGACCTCCCAGCCCGCCAGCGGGCGGTTCTGGGCAAATGCCTGCCGCACCGTGGCGATGGCCGCGTCGCGGGCGCGGGCCACGATTTCGAAGATCCTGCCGTACTTGTCAGGCACTTGGCTGCCGGCAAAGCCGACGCGCGTCAGGTCGCTATAGACCGAGCGGGGCTGGTCGAGCTTGCCCCACAAGTCGATGAGAACGAAGGCGCCCTCCACAATCGCGGCATCGGCGCCGGGCTGCGGCGCGTAATGAGGGTCGCCGCTGTGCGGCCCGACCGCGACAATCGGCGGGTGCGCAGTCACCAATCCATGGGCGAAAAAATGCTCCAGTATCTCGCCCTGCACGTCGGTCTCGCGCACGCTGCCGGCCGAGCCAAGCTGGCGGGCGATGTAGCTCCAGGCACGCTCGAATGCCGATTGGGTATGGCGGTCGGCCTCGAGGTGCATCCGCCACTGGTCGTCGTCCCAGGTGGCCTCGAAAAGTTGGACCAGGTCGCCCGATCCAACCACGTCGATTCCGTTTTGACGAACGAGCTCGACCGTGCCTGCATCGACCCGCGAGATGTACGGATTCGCGTTGCGCGGCGAGTATTCCATGGCCACGCACCGCAGGCCCTTCACGAGCCCGGCCATCCCCGCTTCCAGTTGTTGCCAGGTGAGGTAAACGGTCTTGGAGCCGGGCAGGTGGTCGAGTGCCGCGGCTTCGATACGGTGCACCAGCTTCCTGGGCTCCCCCGCGGCCGGCACGCAGTAGAAAAACCGCCGCGAACCGACTTCCTTTTCGCCCAGACCCAGCACGCGCCGGGCCAGCACGTTGCTGCCGCGAAAGTCGTACATCAGCCAGCCGTCCAGCCGCCACTGGCGAAGGGCCTCTTGGACGGCGTGCAAGTCGAACATGGCGGTGGCCGCCGGGCGGCGGGTGGGACCCACGAATAGCTCAGGCCAGGTCTCGGTTGTCGAACAACAGCAAGGCAAGCAGCAGCGCAATCAGCACGTACAGGCCCGCATAGACGCCGGCCGAGCCCACGTACTCCCAGGGCACCGCCTGTCCCGTGGCCACCGCGCCTTCCGCTCGAAAGAACTCCAGCACCGGCAGCAGCGTGGCGATCAGCCTGCCCATGAAAGTCACCAGCGGCAGCTTCCCGATCGACGACTCCACCAGCAACGGAGTCAAGTGGCCGAGCACATAGATCGAGAAGCAAATGATCAGGTTGGGCAGCATGGGCAGCTTCGTCGAAATCGCGATGCTGATCGACGCCAGCACCGCCGTTTCCAAAAATGCCAGCACCAGGGCCGGCACGATCTGCAGCATTTCCTCCTGGCACTGCTCCGCGGTCGGCGGCGAATGCGAAAGCTCGCTGGCTTCGTAGGGCACTTTGTACGAGATCGTCGTCAGAAACACCATGCTCAACAACACGAACATGGTGAACGCCGGCGCCAGCACCCCCAGGAACTTGCCCAGCACGAACTGCGGGCGCTTGACCGGCTTGGAAAGAAGCGTCAACGCGGTGCGGCCTTCGATCTCGGCCGAGATCGAGACGCTGGCCAACCAGACGGCCAGGCCGATCGAGAGCAGCATGATCAACGTCAGGCCCGAGTCCTTGATGACCTTGATGTCTTCACCGAACGTGTTGTAAGGAATGAAGACGAACAGCACCAGCAACAGGCTGCCCAGCGCCAGCTCCACCCAGAACAACGGCTGGTTCCAGCCCTCCTTGGCCGCCGTCCGGGCGATGGCGGCCACCTTGGGAAATACCAGCTTCAGCAGCAGATACACCAGCAGCATGGCGCCCATGGCCGCCAGGCCCCCGGCCGCCACCAGCCAGAGCGGGACCAGCCAGCTATACCAGGCGGCCAAAAGCACCATATCACTTGCATTGCAAAGCATCGCGGCCTCGGGAAACGGACGGTATGGAAGGAGATCGGATTCCTTGGATTGATTCAGCGACGATGTCAGGAAGACCTTGATTCAGAGACTCTGTGATTCAGAAACTCTGTTGCCGGACTGACCGCTAGAGTTGGATTTCGAAATCGTCGAACTCACCCGTGGCCGGCAGCGACTGCGAATGGCTGCCGGCGATGTACCGGCCCAACTCGGCGGTGACGGCTTCCAGGAACGCGTCCAACTCGTCGGCCTGGGCCTCGGCCACGACCAGCACTCGCCCGTCGGGCAGATTGCGGACGAGTCCGGCCACCGGAAACCGCTGGGCAATCTGCCGGGTGGTATAGCGAAAGCCGACACCCTGCACGCGCCCCTGAAAATAGACCTGGCGGCGCTGGAGGCCGGCCGCTTGTTTCGACACGGAAATTTTTCCAAGCTCCTCAGCTAACAACTCCTCAGGCTAGCTTCCTCAAGCCGGGCGGCGCGGGCAATACTCGGCTGTACGCGGCCGGGCCGGATTCGGTTCGGTCCCGTCTACCGGTATGCCAGTCTACCGGTATCCCAGCCTGCCAGTATATTTGTGTCCAGTATAAACGTCCGCCCCTTGTTTGCCAGCCAGGCTCCGCGAGGCCGGCAATCGGCCGGCGCCCTCCAAATCGGCCGAGGCGGTCGATCTCGGTGGGCTGCCGCTTTGCAGGCTGTCTTGACCTGGCCGGCGGGTTGTCCTACTGTCCGCCCCCATGCCCGAGCATCTCATTCGCAAAACGCTCCGTCCGGCGGCCGCGCCGCTGGCCTGCCTGCTGCTGCTTTGGGCCGCCGTCCAGGCCCAATCGCCCCTGCGGTTGGCGCCGGTGGAGGGCCACTTGCTGCTGGCCAACGGCGAGGTGCTTTCGGGCAAGGTCACCCGGGCCGGCGACCATTACTTTGTGGCGATCGACGAGGGCGAGATCCGTCTCAAGGCGGCCGACGTCGACACGTTCTGCGAGAGCCTGGACCAGGCCTACGAGTGGAAGCGCTTGACCATCGAGGCCGGCAAGGCTTCGGACCATCTCCAGTTGGCCGATTGGTGCTTGCGGCAGCAGTTGCTGGGATGCGCCGTCCGCGAGCTTCGCGATGCGCTAGCCGCCGAGCCGGGCCATCCGGGGATCGCCGTGATCGAGCGGCGGCTGGAACAGGCGCGGCAGCGGCCGGCACCCACCAAGGCCAACAGCCGGAAGGCCGATTCGGCGCCGACGAACGACGAGCTCGACCGCATGGTGCGTGGCATGCCGCCCGGCGCCATCGAGGATTTCATGCACACGGTCCAGCCTCTGCTGGTCAACCATTGCTCCAGCTCCGGTTGTCACGGCCCCCGCTCCGAAACCGCCTTCAGCCTGTTCCGCATCCCGCCGGGACGCACGCCCAGCCGGCGGTTGACACAACGCAACCTCCACGCGGTGTTGCAACTGCTCGCGGACGAACCCCGGCAAAGCCCTTTGCTGCTCGTTCCCCTCCAGCCGCATGGCGGCGCCAAGGCGGCCATCTTTACCAATCGCCAGGCCGCCCAGTATCGGCAACTCTACCGCTGGGTCCACTCCGTCAGGGGCCGAGGACCGAAAGCCTCGCCGGCCAGCGTGGCGGATCCGGTTGGCCCGCTGTTACAGAGCATCTCAGTGGACGACGTTCTGTTATTCGACGACGTGCCCGGCGAGGACGGCGACGGCGAGCCCCACATGCGGCGGCGGATGCCGTTGAGCCACGGTATCGGCGACCCGCCGGCCGACAGCGGCGAAGACGCCGATGAGGTCGAGAATGGCGACCTCGTGCCGGCCGACCCCTTCGACGCCGAGATTTTCAATCGGCGCTACCGGCCACGATGAGGCCGCCTTCAGGTGGCCGTCAGCCAGTCGTATTTCCAGAAGGGGTTGCCGCATTCGGCGCAGCGGTCGCCGTTTTCCAGCAGGTGTCCATGGCACTGCTGACAGTCGCTGATGGCCGGCAGCAAGAGATTCTGGCGTTTGCGCGACTCGGCGGCACGGGCCTGGTCCGAGAAGGCAACGTTCGTGGCGATCGAGACGGCCAGCGGCAGCAACCGGTAGACGATCAGCGGGGCCCGGCGGGCTTCGGGCATGGTGCGCTCCAGCACCTCGGAGAACCCTCGCCGGCGGTCGTCGGGCACTTTGGGCAGGTAGGAAGCCAGCCGCTGTTGCGCGCCGGGCAAGTCGAGGCCGTCACCCAGCCGCATCCGCCCCAACCAACGCAAATACCAATCGTCCTGGACGGCCAGGTAGGCGTTCTGCCGCACTTCAACCGCCGATTCGACCAGGGTGTACAGCTCGATCTCCCGCCGCGTGCGCTCCTCGGTTTGAATCGCCGAAACGGGCATCAGCATCGAATCGCGGCCGATGATCCGCTCGACGTCGAATTGCACGCGCGTCAGAAACGAATCGCAGACCACGTCCAGGCCGTCGGCCAGGCTCGCGGCAACCGCTGCGCCGTCGGCGCGGGACAGGTGCAGGTTGAAGGCCTCGGCAGCTTCCGTTCGCCGTCGGCGCCGGTCTTCCAGGGCCATGGAACGAACCCCTCAGAGTTTTTGCGCCCGCCCGGCGCTCGACGGCCGGGCCAGACCTTGGAGCCAGCCACATCGTGAACCGCGTCTACGGCAGATTCTATCACCGGCCCGGCCTTCAAGCCACCAACGGCCCCCCCTCCCGAACTGCCGGCCCGCCTGCCCCGCCGTGAAGCCGGCGACCGAACTGCCCCGCGCTGTGTAGCCAGGCGGTCGTAAGATTCGGTCTCTGCCGGCGGCTACGTCAGGTGAACGCCTGGCGGGCGTGCTCGACGCCTTGGAACCAATGCTTGCCGGCACGCGAGGCGGCCTCGGTCATCCGACCCGCCTGGCCCACTGCCCGGTGAAACCAGCGGCCAAACTTGCAGGTCGTAGATCTTGCGGTCGGGCGGCTTGAGCCACCGGAGCGCCGCCGACAGCAGGTCCGCGCGCTCTGCCAGCTCGGCGGGGGCCGGACTGCGGCGCCGGCAAGTCGAGTTCAGCAACGGTGAGATGGGAATTAAGACACCCATAAATCTGACCGAGTGCATCCGTGAGCGCTTTGTCGTGACGCAGCGAGAGGTGCTGAACTAGCACGCTGATTCAGCCCGCCGATTCGGTTCCGCCGTCGAGACCGAACTTGGCCCGCAGCTTCTGCTTGCAGCGTGCAATGCGCATCCGAACGGCGTCGACCGTGCTGCCGATCGCGGTCGAGGCACTGCGGGGGAAGCCGGGCCAGCCGGCAGCGGCGGACACGTGCTCGAATGTGCCGAACTGGGGCCGGTTTTTCGGCCCGGCCGGAGGGGAAGGGGCAGAGGGAGGGGGAAAAAACTTGCACAACCGACCCCGGAGTGCGACAATGCCCCCCGTCCAATCCAGGCGAACGTTGGTCGAAGAGCGAGGGCCGCGGCATGGATGGCACCGAACTCAGGCATGGCCTGTTTTACTTGCTGGTCCCCGTGGGCCTGGTAATCTTCGTCGCGCTTTCGGTCTGCTTCCTGATACGCGACTACCTTTGCCCTCATTGCGGCGCCGAAAACTCCTCGAAGCGCGGAAACTGCCCCGACTGCGGGCATCCGATGGTTCCCGACAAGCCGGTGGTGGAATCCGCGGAAGCCGTCCCGCGCAAGCCGCCGGTGCCATGGCCGGCCTGGCCGATCGTGTTGACGGTCGTCGCCGCCCTGGCCATCTGCCAATTCGGCCCGCAGCGCTACGACGGCGCCGCCGGCCATTATGAGATCTACCGCGGCTGGCCCGTCGCCTGTCACTTCGACTACAACATCCCCTCGCGCCGGGCCGCGATGGAAGGCCGCGTCGAGTTCAGGCGCGGCGTCCGGCTGAGAGTGACCGGGCTGGTGTTCGACATGGCCGTGTCGTTATTGATCGCCGCCTCCACAATTTCGGTTTGCGAGGGGATGCTGCGCCGGCCGACCGGGGCCAGGCTCCGTTGGAGAGTGGCCGTGGCGGTCCTGGCGATGATGGTTGCGGCGTTGTTGGCGGCAGCGGTGGTCAGCGAATCGGGCGCCCCTCGGTTTCCCTACATGTGGCAGGGACGCGTGCCCACGATCATCCAGAGTCCCACGGCCGCCTGGTGCCTCTGGTACGTGCGCTTGCCGTTGTTGTTCGGCGTCGGCTGCGGCGTCTATACGGGTTGCCGGCTGGTGGTCGTCGGGCTCTGCCAGTTGGCGCAGAAGACTTTGCGAAGGCCGATGGCCGTAAGCGTGCCCTTGGCTCCGGCTAGCTGACCGCTGCCAGCTCGGCCGCGGCAAAGTATTCCTCGAAGGTCGGATCGCCCAAAAAGCGGGCCCCCACGCCGGCTAACGAAAGCTGGCCGGCTTGCAGCGAATCGAGCCAGAACCCCCTGCCCTGGCTCTCGCCCGCTCGGTGCAAGAACGCCGCGTAATAGCCGTCGACGGCCCGCAGATCCGCTTCCGGCGAAGCTGCAATGCGCTGGGCCACTTGCTCGCGCGGGGCGCCTTGATGCATTTCCCGCGTCCACCACGCCAGGCTTTCGCCGTCCGCCGGCCGCGACAGCACGTCGCGGAACACTTCGGCCACAAAGGCCGCCTCGTCCGCGCGCTCAAGCTGGTACTCGTCGCTGGCCAGCATGCCGGCCACGACCTGCCTCTCATCGGCCCCGACCAGGAAAGCATCGACCCACCACGACCGGCCCTCGGCATCCGCGGGACGCTGGAACAACGTCGAATAGTAGCGGTCGACCTGGTAACCGCGATGCTCGGCCGACCGCCAGATGCCGCCGGCCACGTCCTCGCGCGATGCGCCGGCGGCAAGTTGTTCTCGCCAGTGAGCGGCCCCCGCCTCGTCGGCCTCCCGGCCGAGCAGGTTGCGGTAGATGCCATGGATGGCGGCGGTCTGCGCGTCGTCGAGCGCCGGGAAGCGGTGGGCGGCCACTTCGATCGGCGACACCTGGCTGATGAGCACGTTGCCGGCGTCGCGCCCCTCGACGCTGGCGCCGCTGGCCAGCACCAACTGGTGGCCGCCTCCTTCAGGCGCCGTGATGATGACCCCATGATCGGGTGTGTGCTGCTGCCTGACCATGGCCGAGCCGGGGTGCAGACCTTGGAAGCGGTAGGAACCGTCGGGCCCGGTAACGGCCGCCGGTTCGCCGGCATCCGAAGCGCCGTTGTGGCTCAGGTCCAGGTACACCATGCGGCCGGGCAGCCCCGGCTCGGGCGGATCCTGGGCGCCGGAAGCGTTGTAGTCGAGGAACACCGTGCCGCTCACCTGTCCGGGCAGCAGCTCGTCAGCGGCGCCGGGGGCTGGTTCGTGGTCTTCAACCGGCTCCTGGTCCACAACCGGACTGACGGCATCGCCGATGCCGTCCGCCGGTTCCGCCGGTTCGAGCGGCAGTGGGCCGAGCGGTCCACCAAGGGGCACGTCAGCGTCTGGCGGGGAAGAATCGCCGGGCGGCAAACAGGCATGCGCCGTCGACGGGGCGCTTGGCGTCTGCTGGCTGACGAACGGCGCGACATCGAATGCCCCGTGGCCGCCTCCGGCTGACAACGCGGCCGGCGCCAGCTCGGCCGCCATTGCCACCGCCAGCAGGGCGCGGCCTTCGAGCGGCTGGATCGCCAGGCGGCGATAGAGCGACGAGACCGTCCGGGGCTTGTCCTTGCGCAAAGCGCGATCGGGGCCGTGCCGCTGCATGGCCTTCTCCTTTGAATATCAACTACCAACGATCAAGGTGAGAAGAACGCCGAGGGTAAAAGGCACATCGCGTGCCACGGCCACCGTGGAGACCATCGGCCGGCAGCGCCGCCGTGCGCCATGTTGTTGCGGCGCCAGCCATTTCCGGCTGCCGGGTTTGCGGTCTGGGCCCGGCGCGTCAAGACCCATCGCGGCCGGAAGAATTGAAGAAACTTCCTACGGCGTTGGGAAAAATCTGCTCAGGCTCGCTGCTAGCACGGCCGAGCTACATGAGTTTCCCAAGCAGCCAGAAAAGAAGCAGAAAGATGATGATCGTCGAAATGCAGCCGCCGCCCAGCTTCTTGGCTCCGTATCCAGCCAACAGAGCACGCAACAGGTTTCGCATGGAAGATCCGCCTTAGACGGAATGAGGGCGAGTGGCCCAGGCGATGGCGTCTTCCAGTTGCGCCAGCGTGGCGGGCTTCATGAGATACGATTCCACGTGCCCCTGCTGCGCTCGCCGGAGGAATTGGAGACTGCCATAGCCGGACAGCACGATGACCGGCGTATGCGTTTCCTCGAAGATCAGGTCCGCCGCGTCGAGGCCGTCCATCTCCGGCATTTTGATATCGGCGATGACCACGTCGGCAGGCGTATCGTGGCAACGGTCGACCAGTTGGCGTCCGGTTGCGACCTGGAAGACCACCTCGTGCCCTAAATGGCGAAGCATTCGACCCAGCACCCGGCGTGCAGCCGGATCGTCGTCGGCAAGTCCCACCCGAAGGTGGGCGCGCTCGGTGGCGTCAGCGATGGTTCTTGTCATTCGACGTTGGCGACGAGAAGTGAGGATTCGAAAGGCATCTGGAATTCAATACGCGGTTCTCCAACAAGTCGCATTGGTCGCGCAGCTTGCTCGGGTTCATGTTTCCAGGCTCGAAATTGGCTCGCCCCGACTCGACGCTCTTCTCTGGCCCGGCCCACAAAACTCGTCGGACCCCCGCAGAGGATATGCACACGCTGTGCCCATCTCCGGTAATTGCCTTCGACAAACGAGTTAGCGCGAGGTGCCCGCTGGTTTCGGCCGTGCAGAATTCAGATTGGCAGCATTGGAAGCTGCCCCGGGGGGCATACCCCGGCCGGGGGCTCGAGCCGCCTCAGGGGGCCAGACAGGCAAACAAGCGCAGCCTAGTCCCACCACCAGGCATCATTGTCCGGCGGAGTCTGATTGCCGCGAATAGAGGTCAAGGCGTCGCTTGGCTCGATCGATTCCAGTGCCCCCCACGAATCGATCACGACTCCTCCCGAAACGCAGATCACCCAGTTGCCTCCCTTTCTCACAAAACTTGCCGCGGAAGGGACCCCTTGCGGCTCGGCAAATTCGGAGACCTTGACGGCGCTAGGGCCTGAGAGCAGTTCCAAGCGGCAACCCGCACGCTCGGCCAGATCGTGTTTGACCAGCAGGGCAGCGACGAGCGACAAATCGACCAGGTTGCGCAGCTCGCCGAACACGGGAATCTGCAACGACAGCTCGTCGTAGCGGGCGGTCATCTGATCGGCCCATTTCCGGGCAGCCGGGCTGGATCTGCCCGAGCGGGTTCTCGATCCATCGCCAGCCAACACGTCGTTCTCGGTCAGGGTTTTCACGCGGACCGCCCGCAGCTCCCACGCCAATCCCCGCGGGTCGACCAGCAGCGGCTCACAACGGGATGCCAGCCACCAGCGCGGCAAGAGATTCTGAATGCCGCGCGGCGAGGGCTTGAGCAGCTCCAGGTAGCTGGATAATCCTTCGACCGGCGATGGCTCGAAGTTCATCGCCAGCCGCTTCATGCGGAAATCGGCCGTGACCAGCACGCGGGCGAAGTGGCTGGTGGCCGGCACACCCTGGATGCTGATCGTTTGGGGGCCCAGTTGCTCCTCGATGCCGCGGATGGTTGGTTCGTCGGGCACCGTCGAGCGAAGCCTTGGCACGAGCTGCTGCAGCCGGCGCAATCCTTCCGCCGTCGGGTCGATCGAGCACGAAATGCCTCCCTGGGCCGCCTGCCGGGCCGTCCGCAAGGCCACTACCAGGTCGTCCAGCAGCAATACTGGGCGTCCACTGGATATACCCACGATGTGTCCCGCGGCATCGACTCGCCATCCTTCGGCTGGTCCGGCCAGGACGATATCGTTCTGCTCGGGATAGACGAGCACGTACCGGATGCTTTGCAGACCGGCCAGGCACTGGACGCAATCGCTGAGGGGCACTCCCTGGCGGCGATGCTCATCGAGCAAGGCTTCCAGCCGGCCCAGCGAGATCTTGCGAAGGGGGCTGGCAGCGGCCAGCGTCGAGGGGATCTCTTCCAGCGCCTGGAGCCTGGCCTCCCGTAGCTGTCCCAACTCGTCGAGCTCGACTTCGCCCAGCATGCCCTGGGGATCGACCAGCACGCCCCCGACGGCCCCCCCGCGCACCACCGGCCGAACGCCAATGACAAACGGGCTGAGCTCGACGGCGCCGATGGTGCCCTGAGCCAAGGCATGTCCCGGCACCCACGAACCGCACACCATGCACATCAACCAGAAGCCAGGGAGCAGAGTCGAGACGGCGGGGACACGAGAAGCATCAGGCGGGCGCTGTTCTGGTCTGCGGCGCGCGGCCACCTGGTTTCTCGCGCGCGGCGATCTGGTCTGGGGCATCGTTGCCTCATCATTCCTGGTTTGGCCCGTGGGCGGTGACCCGGAGGGGCGTTTCGAACTGTGTTTCCTGGCCACTCACCTTATCCAAGACCGAGATCCGCAGCTTGAAATCCCCCGCTCGGTTCAGCACCATCTGCCCGCTGAACGTAAGAAAGGGCGCCTGCTTGACCACGTTGGGATCCTCGTTGACCAGGGTGGCCTTGATTGGCTGGGGCATCATCGGCTGGTCGTTGCCATCCAGCACCTGCACCTGCATTTCGGCGTCGATGCGATCTTGCGAACGGTCGAATCCAATGGCCTTGAGCCTGAAAAACAAGGTCTGGCTGGTGATGCCGCCCGCGGGGGCGGCGACTTTGTATTCGGCATCGTAGGCAAATCGCGGGCTGACGATGGCGAATTGTGCCTTCTTGAACTGAAACTCGCGGCGGAAATTGGCTTCTTCGCCGGACAGAGTGTCCTTGACGATCACTTCAAGCGTGTAGGTGCCGGGCGGCAGTTGGTCGCCCAATTCCACGGCAGCCGTACCGGGCAGCTCGTTGCCCCCGAGCGCCAAAACACCGGTCACGGGAGTGGTATCCGAGAACAGCTCGCTGCCGTCCTTTTCGAGCACCTTGATGGTCACCGACGGGCTCGCCTCGCCTTGGTCGCTGACCTTCGCGCCGGAGATCATGAACCGGAAGAACAACTCGTCGTGCGGAAAGACATCCAGCGTCTCGCGTTGGGGTCCCAGCGGGCCGTGCGAGGCTTGAATCTCGCCGAGCTTCAGTTCCGCTTGGGCGCTCGTCGAGCTCGCCGTGACGCAGGCAACTCCCAACAGCCAGGCTGCAATACTTCGCATTCTGCTCCCCTCATGGATTGAGCGTTTCGGGCTTCCCGGAAATCTTCCTCAAGGCCCGCTGGGCCTGGTCGCGGACGTCCCGGTCGCGGTCGCTGTTGATCACCTTGCGCAGCGCGGACGCGGCATCCTTGGCCCCCGGTCCGATATTGGCCAACGCCCTGGCCGCGCTCCAGCGGACGGGCCACTGCGGATGCTCCAGGGCCTTGGCCAAAGCCGGCACGACGTCGTTGTTCACCGGCCCGATCGCACCCAGGGCTTCGGCCGCCATCGCCGCGACGTCCCCGTCGCCGTCTTCCAATGCCGCAACCAGCGATCGAACGCCATCGGCAGCTTGCGAGCCCATGTCGCGCAGCGCGCGGGCCGCCAGCCAACGGGAGTGAGCGTCGCCGGAGCTCAGAGCACGGACTCGCTCGGCAGTCCTGGCATTCAGAACGCCGCGGCCATTACTCGATGCCGAGGCCGGATCCGACCTCGCCGAAGATGGCTCTTCACGCGCGCTGTTTTCGGCATCGGCGACTGCCTTTTCAGCGGGCGGTTGAGCCGGTTTCTCCGGCATGAGAGCCGTGAAATCGGGCCCCTCGAAGATCGGCTCGCTCGGCTTGTCCTGCTTGAGGGTGCCGTTTTGGGCAAGCTGCCGGCTTTCGCCCGGAGTTGGGCTCGGTTCGTTTCGTGCTCGGCCCGCTTGGCCGCGATCGCTTAAAAGCGCCAAGGCGATGGCGGCGAGCGACAATGCCGCCACGACTCCCGCCGCGGCGCCCCAGGGGCCAAACGATCGCTTCCGCCGCACCTGCATCGAGGGGAGTTTTCTCAGCGACTGCCGTCCCAGCCGGCCGCTGACGCGGGCTGGGGCCTCAGGCGGTCCCTGGGAGGCGAACAACTGTTCCAAGTTCGGGTCGAGCTTCTTGCCTGGCGACGGCGGAGGCACGGACGGCGCTCGTTGGACCAACCGGGCGCGCTGGGCTTCGCGGAACGGCTCGGTCAGGTTGGGCATCCGCCGCGGCAACGACTGGGCCTGCGTGCGCCTGAGAGCCGCGTCATACGCGGCCCGCCGGGCAGGGTCGAGCAGGCAGACCTGAGCGGCCGTGATCTCCTGGAGAATCCGGGTCGCCTCCTGGGAGTGCCGGCTGGCTGAGAAATTACGGATGTACGCGCTCACCCTGGCCACGGCCGCCGCTATCACGGCCTGGTCGTGTTCGTCAGGCGAAATGCCCAGCAGTTGGTAGTGAGTCGCAGGACGCTGGTCTTCCGGAATTCCGAGCCATTTGTGGTATGGGTCGAATGTGTCGGCCATGGTCGCCCCCCAGATTTGGCACAACAGGTACCATCGACCAGTCAGCCTACCGCGCGAGCGCAAGCGTGCAAAGTGATATTCATGGACGAACCAGGGCCGAAATGCTATCTAAGTGGTGGCGGCGGCCGGCGAAAGTGCCGCCGCAATGCTATTGAAAGCTCCATCCGCAACCCGCGTGTTGGAGCATCGACGAGGGGGACATCCTGGCGGCCGCCCGCCACCTGCAGGGGCTGGAGCGGCTGGATCAGATCAAGTACGCCGTGCTGGAGCGCAACGGCGGCATCACCATCATTCCTCAACCGGGCGCCGGCCGGCGCTAGTTGGACACCGGCTGCGTGATGGCCGGCCGATACTCCTGCGGCGTGTCGAGGACCTGCGTGAAATAGCTCTTGACGACCCGGTCGAAATAGTCGGGCCGCATCTCGAACGGCAGGTCGTTGTAGGCGGCGTAGGCGCGGATCTGGCTCAACAGGTCGCGGGGATGGCAGCGCCGCAGGCAGCGGCCGATCGGCCGGTAGTGAGTTGCCAAGAGGTACTCGACCATCTCGCGGCGGTACTCGCAGCCCAGGTTGGGCGCACAGCGCTCGAAAAGCCGATGGAACTCCTCTTCGCCCGGGTCGGCGATATTCACCTTGTACGGGATCCGCCGCAGGAAAGCCTCGTCCACCAGGTCCTTGGGCTCCAGGTTGGTGGAAAAGATGATGAGCTGCTCGAACGGCACCTGGATTTTTTTGCCCGAGGCCAGGGTGAGAAAGTCGTACCGCTTTTCGAGGGGCACGATCCAGCGGTTGAGAAGCTCTTGGGGCTCCATCCGCTGGCGTCCGAAGTCGTCGATCAGCAGCGAACCGCAGTTGCTCTTGAGCTGCAGCGGCGCTTCGCTGACGTTGCTGTGGTGATCGTGCCTGATCTCCAGGCTGTCCATGGTCAATTCGCCGCCGGCCACCACCGTGGGACGGCGGACCTTGATCCACCGCCGGTCGTGCCCGTTTTCCTTCAAAAAGGTCTGCTCCGAGCCCTTCAACGCCTCGTGGTACGCCGGGTCGTACAGCTTGATCAACTGGCCGTCTTCGATCAGCGTCCTGGGGATCCACACGTGCTGTCCGAAGCAGCGCGTGATCCGCTCGGCCAGCGTGGTCTTGCCGTTGCCCGGCGCCCCATACAGGAACAGCCCGGCGCCCGAGTTCACCGCCGGACCCAAGCTGTCGAACACGCTGGGATCCGTGGTGATATCCTCGAACGCTTGTTCCAGTTGCGCCCGCTTGGGAGCCTCGGCTCGGACCGCCTGCGCTTCGACCGACAGCACGTATTCAATCAACGGCACGGGCGCCGGGCCCACGTAAGAGCAAACCTCCATGAATCCCTGGGCCCTCTGCCGGCCCTGGTCGGTAAGGGCATAGTAATAGTCGTTCAGCGGCGCCGACCCGGTGTGGGCCATGAACTGCCGCGTCCGCAGTCGAGCCAGTACCCCCTCGATCACCCCGTAGGGGAGGCAAATATGGTCGGCGATGCCTCGCCCGCTGGCCGTGCCGACGACCGAAAGATATTTCGACACCAGCGAGTCGACTAGCGAATCGCTGATGCCCGCGTCTTCCAGCGAGCCCGGTTCGGCCGGGTGGAACACGTCCTCCGAGAGGATCGTGGCCAGCAGATTCGGCGTTTCAGGCAGTGCCGTTGTAACCATCGTCGTCGGGACCCCTCGTGGACCGTGGAACCGTGAACAACCGCACTTGCCCCGCCTGCTTCTGTCGAGGCAAGTGCCATGGAAAGTCTAGGGCGCGTTTGAACCGGTCAGCGGCTGGGGTCCACCGGATCGGACGGCACGTCGATCACCTTATCGGAGTCGTAATCGAACGCCGGGCCGTCGTCCCGGCGGGCGCTGCCCTGGGACCGCATGGGCACAAAGCGGGCCTTCAGTCGCCGCGCGAACTGCCGCTTGACCAGGCCGCGGACAGGCGGAACCAGCAACAGGAACCCCGCCAGATCGGTCAACAGGCCGGGCGAGACCAACAACGCCGCCGCCGTCATCACCAGCACGCCGTCCTGCAGCGAGTCGGCCGGCAGGCGGCCCTGGCCGAGTTCGTCCTGGATCCGCCGCCAAACCCGCCATCCCTGCCGCCGCGCCAGGGCGGCGCCCAGGAGGCCGGTGGCCAGGATCACCAACACGGTCAGTTTCCAATCCGTCAGATCGCTCAACCAAAGGAGCAGCGCCAGCTCGACCAGCGGGACGACGGTAAACAACAGCAGCAATCGCCAAAGCACGCGGCGGTTTCTCCCGGATGTGGCAGCGCAAGGCCCGTCGTGCGCGATTATACCGCTTAAACGAGTGGGCCGGCTCGTAGGACTCGCGCAGGCCGGCCTGGTCGGCCACTGGGCGAGCGCGACGGCGAAGCTATGCTTTCGGCGGCATCCCAACGATGCGGACCTCCGGCGCATCTCGGCGGTGGACCGGGGCCGGTTTACACGCCCATGGCAGGTGAAGCGATGGCGGCGCGGACGACGCCTGGTGAACCAGCATCAGCGGGGCCTCTTCAGTGGCCGCTGGTGGTACTGATCGCCGTCGGCGCACTGGTCTACTTTGCCGTAGCAACGCTGGGGTTGCAGTTGGCCAGCCTGCAAGGCAACGTATCGCCGGTTTGGCCTACCAGCGGCCTGGCGCTGGCCGCGGCGCTGTTGTGGGGCAATCGGGTCTGGCCGGCCGTTGCGCTGGGAGCTTTCGCCGCCAACGCGTTGACACCCATTCCCCTGGCCGCGGCGGCCTCGATTGCGGCCGGCAACACGGCCGAAGCCTTGATCAGCGCGTCGATCCTGCGCCGCTGGTTGGCGCCGTGCCCGTTCCAGCGCGCGGGCGAGGCGCTGCGGTTGGTGGTGGCGGCCGGGCTGGGAGCAGCGGCCAGCGCCAGTGTCGGGGTGGGCAGCCTGCTAGTGGCCGCCGAGGCGCAATGGCCGGATTCGGCGGCCTTGTGGCGCACGTGGTGGGTGGGCGACCTGCTCGGCATGCTGGTGCTGACGCCGGCAATCCTGATCTGGACCCGGGCGCCTGTGGGCCGCGCGACCCTGGCGGCGAGCCGCGAGGCATTGGCCTTGTTGTTCACGGGCGGCGGAATAACGGCCGCCGTGTTTCTTTCGAGCCAGCGACCGCTGGAGTGCGCGGTCTTTCCGTTCTTGGTGTGGGCTGCGCTGCGGTTCGGGGCGCGGGGGGTGACCGCCGCGGCCTTGGTCGTGTATGGCATCAGCGTTTGGGGGACGGCGCGCGGTTGTGGTCCGTTTGCCGGGGGCTCGCTCAACGAGAGTCTTTTGTACTTGCAGTGCTTTGTCGCCACGGTGGCCATCATTTCGCTGGAGCTGGCGGCGGTCGTCCACCAATGGACCAGCGCCCAAGCGTCGCTGCGCGAGAGCGAGGAGCGCTTTCGGGCTTTTATGGACAACAGCCCCGCGATGGCCTTCATGAAGGACGACCGCGGGCGCTGGACCTACCTGAACAGGCCCTTGCAATCGCTGTTCGAGAATCGCCAACTGCTGGGCAAAACGAACGAGGAGTCGTTTCCCAGCCAGGTGGCGCGGCGGCTCGACGAGCACGATCGGTCGGCGCTGGCGGGGGGCAGGCCGGTGGAGCGGATCGAAACGATCCCGCTGGCGGACGGCTCCAGCCGCGATTGGCTGGTGTTCAGGTTTCCGATCCCCGCCGCCGATGGAAGGAAGTTCCTGGGCGGCGTGGCCGTCGACGTCACGCACCGCCAACGGGTCGAGGAGGCGCTGCGGCAGCAGACCGAACAACTCCAAGAGGCCCGCCTGCGGGCCGAGGCGGCCAACCAGGCAAAGAGCCGGTTTCTGGCGAACATGAGCCACGAGATTCGCACGCCCATGACGGCCATCCTGGGATTTGCCGACCAGTTGCTCGACGAGCTCGACCCGGCCGTCGTGCCGGACGAGCACGTGTCGGCCGTGCAGACGATCAAGCGCAATGGCGAGCATCTGCTGACCATTCTCAACGACATCCTGGACCTTTCGAAGATCGAAGCGGGCAAGCTGACGATCGAATGCCGGCCGGTATCGCCATGGCAGATCGCGGCCGAGGTCGTCGACTTGCTGGCGCCCAAGGCGCGGGACAAAGGCCTCTGGTTGGAGCTTCTCAGCGAGGGCCCGCTGCCACAAACGATCGTGACCGACTCCACGCGGTTGCGCGAGATCCTGTTGAACGTGGTCGGCAACGCAACCAAGTTCACGCTGGCCGGCGGCATCCGCCTGGTGCTGCGGCCGCTGGCTCGGCCCAACGGCAAGCGTCCATGGATCGAGTTCGAATGCACCGACACGGGCATCGGCATGACCGCCGAGCAGATTTCCGGGCTCTTCCAGCCGTTTTCCCAGGCGGATCCCTCCCACACCCGGCGGTTCGGCGGGACCGGCCTGGGACTGGCGATCAGCCGTCGCTTGGCCTGCATGTTGGGAGGCGACGTGACGGTCGAAAGCCGCCCGGGCGTGGGAAGCACGTTCCGGATTACGATCGACACCGGCCCGCTCGACCAGGCACGGCTGGCCTTCGACTGCCAGCAGCCGGCCGCGGCAACCATCTGACGACGACTATCGGTCCGGGCCCACCGGCGGCGGCGACTTCGCGCGGGTCTGCGGGCAGCTCAAGTCAAAGGCTGCCGCGGCTGCGTGCTGAGCCCGGCTTCGCCGCGCGGCAGCCGTTTTAGCCCAGGCACCAGCGCTGCGATCCGCCGCAAGATTCCATTCTGCCCCTGCCGCCGGCGCATCACGGCCGGGTCTTCTCCCGCGCCCGCGTCGTGCTGGCGCAAGTAAGCCTGCGCCGTCTTGAATTCGTCGCTGTTGGCAAGCATCGAATGCTGCGTTCGCAACGTCAGGCCCCGGAGCATGTGCAGCAGCTCCGACTGCGCCTGTTGGCTCAGGGTGCGCTCTCGCTGAGCTTCGGCCTGCCAGTGGGCGGCCTCCGCCGAGTGCCGGGCCGAGATGGCTTCCAAGTCGACAATCCGCCGCTGGTAATCGCGCCCGCGCTGGTCGGCCATCGTGATACTCCTGTGCTAACAAACGGTTCCGTGCCTGGGCCGCCATGGCACCGTGGCCAGACCGAACCGGATACCTAGTATGGCAGCCTGGCACGACGGCCGCAACGCCTTGGCGGCCGCAGTCGGGTGCGCACGTTCTGGCGGGGGCGACGAGCCGCGGCTCCGCGGCTGCTTGCACGACGGGGCTCAGAGCGCTAGCGGCGTATCTTGCTCATGCTGGGAGTGAGGCAGTGGCCTTTGGTGCGCGTGGCTTTGCAGCAACGAGCCTTGTGCAACGATCGGGGCTCGGCGGGGCAAGCCGGGGCGCTCGGCATCACCGTCTCGCTGACCAACACCTCGACGACGTCGCCATGCTGGCGGTCCGACGTGCCGCACTGGGACGGGCAGCAATCCTGTCGCGCGTGCCGGTCGCGGTGTTTTCGGCACTTCAGCCAGCAGAGGGGGCCGCTGGCCGAGTGGCCGCAGCGATGGCAAGTGCGCTGCTCGTCGCAGTATCCATCCCAGACATCCTGGCAGCAGTTAAACGGGGACTCGCAGCAGCCGGCCCCGCCGGGCAACGCGGCCAGGCCCTCGTACAGCGGGGCGTGCGCGCTGTGCGTAAAACCGGCCGGGTTTTCCATGGTCGCATCGGTTGCTCGCCCATCCGCCAGGCAAACGCCCGCCGAGCCGACCAAGCAAACAGCAAGAGCCAATCGGAGCTTCATCTCGATCCCCCCTTTTCTTCCATGAACAGCGACGCAGCCGGCAAACCCGGCAACTCCGTTAAGACCGATCGACCCGCTACAATCGGCACAATCAACAATTCCTGTCGGCCATTACAACCGTCAAGGTCAAGCGTTTTCGGCGGAACCCGAAAAACCGGCCCGTTTTGCCGAGCTTAACAACCATGGCGTGCGACCGGACCGGCCTCATTGCGCCGCGCCGTTCATGGCCGGGCGCCAGGACTGCGTCACGCCGGACGAGCGGGTCGCCTCGGAGTAGACCAAGGTCCGGCGGCTCGACAGCGGCTAGGCATTGCGGAGCGGACCGAGATCGAATTCTTCGACGGCGCGCACGCCATCCATGGCATCGGCACGGTGAGGGTCACCCGCGGATTGTGGCTTAAGGCTCATCAGGGTCGAGAGCCTCGTTGATCTGTCTTCTCGACAAGTGACGCCGCTGTGCTCGGAGAATCCGCAACACGCGGACACGCTCCCCCTCGATCACATAGATGGCTCGGAAAACATTAGGACGAGCCCCGACGAGGAATTGGCGTGAATCTACATTGAGCTTCTGATTCTCAGGCGCGCGTCCGCGTGCTCGGCGTTGGTTTCCAGAGTTTGCAGGGCCTCGTTGAACCGGCCCAGCCAACGTGACGCGGTATGGGGGGCATGCTTCACAACCCAAGAGTAGGCGCCGTCAAGGTCCTCAAGCGCAAGCCGCTGGATGACAACGCGGCGTTTCATGCGTCCGACGCGGTCCGGTGCTTGGCGCGGATGAGATGGATGGCCTCGTCGAGCTCAACGCCCGGGTCGCCAGCCTGTAATTCCGCGAGCGCCTGGCGAATTGCCTCGATATCCGCTTCCGCGGCGGACAGGGATTCGAGGGCTTCGCGGAGAACATCATCCTCCGACTGGTATTTGCCCGACGCCATCTGGTCGCGCACCAAGCGTTCAACGTCGGGCGGAAACTCATATGGCATAGCAGGTCCTTCTTAATTGATTGTTTCGCTGTCGACCCGGCTAATCGTACCATGTCGGCTCGGCTCATGCCAACGTCGCCACTCGACCCGCGGAAAGGCCGGGTCGCGGACGAGCGCGCAGCCGGCCACCACCTGGATCGAGACCAGCCAGCCGATGCAATCGAGGCAGATTCATCGCCTGTCTCGCTTTATTACCATAGAATAACCGCGCGGCGGGAAAGAATATGGATGCAGTGTGCTCAATTCCCAGGGTTCAGTTCAGCCTGCGAATGCTGTTCGTGGCGACGACCACCTGCGCGGTGGCGTTCGCCGTCATGGCCCGCTCGCATCTCGACACCGTGCGTGTGTTGGCCGGTTGCGTCCCTTCCTTCTGGCTGGGCTTGGGCTGCCTGGTGGCCGCCGACGCCCTGCCGCTGAAGGAGCGTGCCGCGTTCGGTTGCCTGGCCGCCACGATGGTCGGACTGGGGATGGTCATCCTCTGCACGTCGGTCATCATTGCCCTGCACCTTTTGCCGGCGGCCGCTCTCGAACTGCTTCTTGGCTAGCCCATCCCCCCTTGCCGGTGTCAGGTTCCCCCCGGCAGCGGGCAATAATTAGTGCAATGCCCGGTCGCAGCGACCTCTATGCCGCAATCGACGAGCGGCTCTGCCAATTGAACGATGAGGCCTTCGAGACGGCCTGCCTCTGGTGCGAGGACGGCTTCTTCGCCGGCAGTTTCGGCGTTCCCGATTACGAGGCCGTTCGGATCGAAGCGGAGGCCTTCGAGGCGCTGCTGGAGGCGGTGCACAAGAGCCGCCCCCTTCTCCGCGAGTTTCTCTCCTTTGCCCGGCTCGCGCGGCAGCGGATGGTCGACCAGTTCATGCTCTATGCCGTGTCGATGACCCGATCCAAGACCGCGCTGGAACATGCCGAGATGCAGTACCGCGGCCTCCAGCAGAATGAAGAGGCCAGCGCGGCCCAGCGCGACGAGCTGGCCCGCCGGCGCGGCCAGTTGAAGGAAAAAATAGGCCGGTTGCGCGCGAGCTGCGATCATCGTCAGTTGGCCGAACGGATCAATGAGCGCTCGGGCACGCCGATCGTGGATGGGCTCCAGATTCGGGCGTTGGCCATTGTGCTGGGCGAAGATCGCGTGCTGCTCGACCGTTTCGCCGAGGCTGCCGGCGCGGCCAAACGTTGATTGGTTTGCGCGCTGGAGCTTTCAAGTCCCTTTCAAACTCGCGCCGTACGCGCTGGACCAGCGCCGGCGAACCTTGCTCCCATCCGCTGACGGCATTTCACACCGCAGGTACTTCGACGACTACCGCGCGCGGCCCGACGTGGGGCAGCCAGGTGCAAACACAGGCGGCCGCAAAGCTGCAGCCGGCAAATGCGTAGAAGGCGGCTTCGGGCCGGCCGAGATGGTTCGCGACGGCCATCGTGGCGGCCACGACCGCGCTGCCCACGGCCCAGGTGACGCCCATCGTGATCGAGTTGGCCACGCGCTGTGCGTCGGCCAGGAGCTGCTGGCCATAACTGACCAGCACGGGCGTGGTCACGCCCACCGCCAGCCCGATCAGACCGACGCACGACAACAGCACCGCGCCCTCGGCCTTGGGACAGGCAGCCAGAAGCGGCACCACCGCCAAGGGCATCAGCCAAAGCACGAGCCGCTCGTTGGCCCGCCTGACCACAACCGCGCAGGCAAGGCCGCCGGCCCCGATAGCCGCCAAAAAAACGGACTGCGCCACTCCCACGTCGAAGTTCGACCCTTGGCGCCCTTTAATCACGAACGCCAGGGCCAAGGGCACGCCCATGGCAGGCACGACGCGCAGCGCCCCGGTGGCCAGCAACAACCCGATCGCCGAGCCCTTCCCCTCGACCAGGCGCGAGAAACCGACGCGGTCGGCAGCCATCGCGACCGGTCCCGGCCGCAAGCGGCTTAGCCCGAGGGCCACCAGTGCCAGGCACGGCAGTCCCCAGGCAACGCTCCAGATCAGCGAGCCGAGGCCGAAGCGGTCCGTGAGCATGCCGCTGTACAGCGGTCCGGCCGCCTGTCCCAGGAAACCGCCTAACGCGAACAGCGACATCGCGCGGCTGCGATTCTCCGGGGCGCAGGCGCCGGCCAGCGTGGCCGCCTCCGGATGAAAGGCGGCAATCCCGATTCCGCCCAGGACCAGCAGCACCACCAGGCCCACAAACGAGTCGACCAGCCCGACCGAGCCGAGGCAGATCACCGCCAGGGCCGGGCCCGCCCAGATCATCCAGCGGCCCCGGTAGCGGTCGCCCCAATAAGCCAGCGGCAATTGGACGAGCGACGTGGCCAGGCTCCAGAAGACGTAGGCCCATTGGATCGAGCCGTCGGCCAGGCCAAGCTGCTGCTTGAGGTCCGGCCACAGCGGCTGGATGATCGAGGCAAACGCGTCCACGACGAGATGCGCCAGCGACAGCAACAAGAGGAGTCGGGCCAGTTCGCTCACGCAAGGTGTCCGCTGGAAGGGAATTTTTTCCGGGAATATTGAAACCGCGGCCAGCGAATAACTATATAACACGACAGCCCGGCCGCTCTACCCCGGGCGGCTCCCCTGCACCGCCGACTTTCACCATGCACTCGATCGGCATCCGCCGCCGCAACCGGGTCTGCTGTTTTCGCACAGGCTGCCGACGTTGGCTGGCGTTTCCATTGGCCGCTGCCCTGCTGGGCGGCCTGCTCGCACCGGGCCATGCCGCCGCCCAGGTGTTGATCCAGCAAACCCGAGGCGACTTGCCGGCGATTACCCGTTTGGTGCCCGCCGGCTTTCAGCGCGGCACCACGTTGGAACTAGTCATCGAAGGGCTCCGGTTCGACGGACTGCACGCGATCCTTGCGCCGCCGGGCATCCGGCTGGTCAAGCCTGCGGCCATCGAAGAGAAACAGGCCCGCCTGGAAATCGAAGTCGCCGCCGACGCTCCCGCCGGCATCTTTCCGTTTCACGTGCTGTGCAAGGCCGGATTGTCGAACCCCAAGCTGATCCGCATCGACGAATTCCCACAGATCGTGGAACAAGAGGACAACAACGAGCTGGGGCAGGCCACGCCGGTCTCGTTGCCGTGCGCGGTCAACGCGACGATGACGGCCACCGACGTCGATTGTTTCCGGTTCGAGGCGGCGGCAGGGCAGCACGTTGTCTTCGACGTCGAAGCGCACCGGCTTGGTTCACCGATCCGGCCGGTGGTCACCTTGTTCGATGCACAAGGCCGCCAACTGGCTGCCAGCGGCGCGCCGCCCGCCGACATCCGGCCCGACAACCGGCTGGAGTACACGTTTGCCAACCCCGGCACGTACATCGTCCGCCTGCACGACCTGACGTTCGAAGGGGCCGACTTCAGCGTGTACTACCTCCGCATGGGCGGCATCCAGTTCGCGGCCAGCATGTTTCCGCTGGGCGGCCAACGCGGGACCAAGGTGCCCGTGACGTTGTCCGGCGGCACGCTGGCCCAGGACCTGGTCCACCTGGTGGATCTCAGCGGAGAAGTACCGTGGTCGCGCACGCGGATCGTGGCCCAGGGCCCCGGCGGGCCGCTCGCTGCGCCGGCATTGTTCGCCGTGGGCGGCCACGCCGAAGCCTTCGAGCAAGAACCGAACGACGAGGCGCCTGAGGCCCAGGCGGTGACGGCGCCTGTCACGATCAACGGCCGCATTCAGCAGCCAGGCGACCGCGACTCGTTCGCTTTCGACCTGCCGGCGGGTGGTCGCGTGACGCTGCGCGTGCTGGCCCATGACTTGGGCAGCCCGCTCGATTCATTCATTACCATAACCGACGCCTCGGGCACCGAGCTGGCAACCGCCGACGACCGCGAAACGACGGGCCGCGAGCCGCCCGTTGTGCGGTCGGTGGCCCCCCAGGCGTCGTGTGATCCGCTGCTCGACTTCACGGCCCCCGCGGCGGGCAAGTTCGTGGTCACGATCGAAGACCGCTCAGGTTTTGGCGGCCCCAACTATGCTTACCGTTTGGAAGTGGCGCCCCAGCATGCCGACTTCGAGCTTCTGGCACAGCCCGGCCGGGCCATCCAGGCGCCCAATCCCCAGGCCGCCCAGCAGCAACCGCAGGTGCTCAACGAGTTCTCCGGGGCCGGCACCGGAGCGTTGAGCATCGATCGCGGCGGAACGGCCACCGTCGTCGTGCGTGCCATCCGCAACGGTTACAACGGCCCCATCGAGCTGGCGGTCGAGGGCCTGCCCGCCTCGGTCCAGGTCGGCCCGGCGGTGATTGCGGCCGGCCAGAACGAAACGGTGCTCGCCTTCAACGCCGACTTCGAGGCGCCCGGCACGGCCGCGTTCGTCAAAATTGTCGGACGCGCCGCGTTGGATGCCGCCCAAGGTCCCGGCCAAGCCGCGGTGTCGAGCATCGTTCGCCAGGTCGAGCAGCCGCTGGTCCTGTCCGCTTTGCCCATCAATGGGGCCGTACAGCATGAGGTCGGCATGATTGCGCTGGGCATCAGCCAGCAGGGCGCGGAGCTGGCCGTGCGCGGCAGGCTCGAGAGCCCGCTGGTGCAAGCGGGCACGGCGGTCCTCAAGGTGACCGTGCGGCGGCGCGAGGGATACGTGGGCGACGTGGCCCTGCGACTGCTGAACATCCCCACCGGGCTGTCCGCCAGCGCGGCATCCATCCCGGCCGGCAGCAATGAAGTCGAATTGCAACTGGCCGGCGGGCTGGACCTCTCACCGGGTCGTCACGTCCTGCTCGTGGAAGGCACGCTGGCCGTTCCCGATCGACCGGAGCCGTTCGTGGCCAGCTTTCCCCTGGACTTCGACGTTCTGCCGCTGGTGGCCTTGGAGCTGGCGGCCCAGCAGGTGGAAGTAGCCGAGCAGTCGAGCACCAATGTCGACATCACGGTCCACCTTCACGGGCCGCTGGTCGAGCCGCTGGAGCTATCGCTGTCGGGTCTGCCAAAAGGCGTCAGCGTGGCCGCGACCACCATCCCGCCGGGCACCGAGCGTTTCGCGCTGGTGATCGAAGCCGGTGAAGGCGCATCGGCCAGCCCCATCCGCCGCATCGTTCAGGTCAAGGCCCGCACCCGGCTTGGCGAGCAGGTACTGGAGCTGCCCACCATGCGGTTCGCCCTGAAGGTGACCAAGGGTGGCTAGTGCCATCGATCTGTTGCCCAAGGCAGCCTCCGGATCATCGCAATCCGGATAGAATCAGGGCAGCTTGTTCCTTCGCGCCAGATTCCGCCTGTAGGGCGCACATGCGTTGCCGGGGGCTTCGAGCCCTTGGAAGCATAAGCGGTTGCCGGTTGCCTTAAACCGCCAAGAAAGTAGAATGTCCCCCTTCTTTGCAAGCAAGAAAGTAGAATGTCCCCCTTCCTTGCACAAGAAAGTAGAATGTCCCCCTTCCTTGCAGTAAGGTCCCACTGTGCTTCATCTCCCACTGCGGCACCGCCTTCGCCATCATGGCCATCGCCTCCCTTGAGGGCGATCCAAAACGCTAGCCTGATGGTGCGTCAAATCTCGCCTGGTTACTTTCCGTACCATTCAATGTCGCACTTTGGGTGGGCCTTTTCGAAGGCCAAGACCGCCTCGGTGGTGACGGGCCGGTTAGCCGATAGGTCCGCATCCGTGAGGTTGGGAAGCCGGGCGAGATGCTGGAATACGTGATCCGTGACTCTGGTCATCGACAAACCCAGGGAAGTCAGCGATTGGCAATCAACCAATCGCTCCACGCCTGCGTCGTCGACTTCGGTGTGGTATACGTCCAGGTCCGTGAGACGCGGGTGGCGCGGCAGGTATTGCATGCCTGCGCTGGTGACCCGCGTCCCAGTGCGTTGTCGGCTTGGCCCTTGCGAAGGTTCACCTCCTCCACGCTTCCGAACAGCTCGGCGCCGAACCATTCTTCCAGGAGCGAAGGCTCGCGAATGCCCATGCGAATGTCGCCACCCGCCTGGCGGATGGCGGAGAATGCGGCCTTGCGCTGGTTTGCGTAATGCCCAAACCAGGCGAAGGCGATCGCCAAACAGGTGACGACCAGCAAGCCGGTGCGAAGCGAGTATCGAAACCACCGGCTCTTGGACATTGGAAGTCCCTCGTTGCGCTGGTTCAAACAACCCCTCGTCGGCTGACGCGCCGATCCCCCTGACTTTTTCGCCCCTACCCCACTGAAATCTCGGAAGACCCCAAAAACAAACACGGGCAGGAAGGGGGACATTCTACTTTCTTGAGGGCAGGAAGGGGGACATTGAGGGCAGGAAGGGGGACATTCTACTTTCTTGACGGGCAGGAAGGGGGAGGGCAGGAAGGGGGACATTCTACTTTCTTGGACAATTCCCACATCAAGATCAGAGAAGGAACCCGTTCTCGCCCTCGTCCCCCTGACTTTTTCGCCCCTACCCCACTGAAATCTCGGAAGACCCCAAAAACAAACACG
>JBBDYJ010000013.1:144635-173659 GCA_040901675.1 Pirellulales bacterium
TGACTTTTTCGCCCCTACCCCACTGAAATCTCGGAAGACCCCAAAAACAAACACGCAACGGTTGCAGCCAACAAAAAAACCCGCGCCGCCGTGGACGGCGGACAGGCTCTCGTGGCTGATGAACTGCCCCTCGTGAGTAACTCAAGGGGCGAGCTAGATCCTGCTTCAAGCACGTCAACCCCGTTTTCGCTAATTGGGGCGCTGCGCCCCAACTAGCGACCACAAGCGTTTGGAAGCCCTCGCCGATCGCGGCGCTTCCCGCCTAAAACCCTGGGGCGAAGATCTGCAGGAAGCCCTTGGGTTGGCCGACGGGTACGAAGACTCTCAGCCGCAAGCCTTGTGGCTCGGTGCCCAACGACATGCCGGCATACGATTCGGCCGGAGTAGCGCCGAAGTTGAAGGGGGCCTGGGCCAACAGCATGCCGAACGGCGGTATGTCGCGGACCATGCCCACCCCGTCGAGCACCAACTGTGGAAAGTTGATTAGCATGATCAGGTTGGCCGATTCGGCCAGGTGATCGCGGGTCTGGGCGAACGGCTCCTGGAGACCCAACACCCCCTCGCCCGACTCCAGCCCGTCGAGCACCTGGTGAATATGCTTGGAATCGTTGGACGTCGTCTGCACGAAGAGACCCTCCACGACGGCGATGCGCGTCTGGACGGCATCTCCGCCAAACAGCTTCTGCACGAACTGCTGGCCGATCGCGACGCCGGGGTCCGCGGCGTTCGCTAACTGCACCCGTTGGACCAGCAAGTCAATCGGACGTTCTTTGTAGGTTTCCTCGGCCGCTTTGTATTCGATCGTCTGGTTATAGACCGGAGTGTTCACTTCGCCGATCGCCGCCTGGTATGCGCGGTTCGCCTGGCGCAGCGCCTCCGGATCGTCCGCCTGCTGCAAGAGCGAGGCCACCATCGAAGCGCCCCCCGACGGCAGCGAAAAGGTGCTCACCAGCGGACCAGCCCCAGCCTGGCCCATGGCCTTGAGCGCGGCCTGCAGGGCCTCGGCCTTCTCGGCACCGCCGGCGTATGCCAGGCTCAGGAAATCCTGGCTCCAGCGACTCAACTGCTCATAGTTCCAATGGAATCCCAGGTAGGCCCGTGACCCGGCCGGGAGCAGCCCCAGGGTCTCGAACGCCACCGGCGGGCTGGCCGCCAGCAGGGTGTCGGTGCCGCTGCCCTGTTTGACGCCGAGCAACGCGTTGACCGCCGCCCCTTCGGCACTGAAGTCGATGTTGCCGCCGGCCCAGACAGCGTCGGCGGCCGAATCGAAGGCGAGGTTGGCCATGTCGCTATAGAGCTTGCGGATCGACTTCGGGTCGGCCCCGCTCGCGCCCAACGCCTGGTCGGGCAGCGACTCGATCGAGTTGAGAATCTGCTGGCGGCCCTGGTTGATCTGTTCGCCAAAAGCTTCCTGCAGCCGCGTCGCGTTCACGAAGACCGCGCCGTCTCCGCCGGCCAACAGCTCGGCCGCCCGCGGCTCAATAACGCTGCCCAGCCGGTTGCTCTCACGGTTCGCCAGCAGCTTCACAACCGCCTCGCTGGACGTGTAGAGCACCCGATCGCCATGGCGGCCAAAAAACCAGGTTCGGCCTTCATGAGTGATCTTGTCGAAGCCGGACTCGGTCTTTTCGATGACCAGGTCGGATTCGCCACCGCTCTTCAGCACCGCATGCCGCAGCTTGTTCTCGTCCGCCGTGCTGACCAGATACGCCAGCGGTTGCCGCTCTTCCAGGATTGGGAAGATCGCCACAAAGGCCGGCGCCGAGCGATCGATGGCCGAGGGGTCGGCCTTGACCTCGAACATTTCGGCCAGCCCTTGTTCAAATCCGGCCGCCGCCGGTGCCGCGGTCTGTCCCAGGCCGGCGGTCAGCTCGTTGAAGCCGCCTGCCAGCTTTTCGACGGACGCGATTCGCAGCAGCACCCCGGTCTCGGCAGGAAATGCGTCGAGCGGCTCGTCGGCGACTGCCAACCCAGCCTGACTCAGCACCAGGCCTACTATCAACATCCACACGGCAAACCTGTTCATGACCGGCTCCTCTTGGAATGCACCCATGTAGTAAAACCCTGGCCAGCTATTCGGTCGGTCGGCTTGGGGATTTGGCACAACCTCGCCAATGGATTACCCCCAGCCGGGCCGGCCGGTTTCAGAAACCCAGTTTGGCGCTCTGCCCGTCATCGAGTTTATCAGCTCCGGAGGAGCCCTGCTTCTCGTCCGCCTTGGCGGACTACGGCGGCCACTCCAAGCAGTGGCACCCGCCGAGAAGCTTGCCATATGCCTCGGCGCCACGAAGAATAGGGCTTGGACGTTCCGTCGCCCGTTCGACCGCGGCAGCACAGTATAATGGATATGGCAACACTTCACCCGCTTCAGCCGGCCCCCCGCATGCCACCAACCGAGGTCCAACAGCCGGGCGCCGCGGTTGACCTGGCCGGCCAAGGCGAGGTGATCCACCTGCGGCTGGCCGGCCACGACGTGCGGGTGTTCCAGGAATCGCCGCCGCTGATCGCCTCGATGGTCGCCGACCTGGCCACGGCCAAGAGCCGCGCCTGGGTCGAAAGCTATACCATCTCCGACGACGCGGCCGGGCGGGCGGTGGCCGAGGTGCTCAAGGAGCGAGCGCGGCAGGGGGTCGATTGCCGCGTGATGTACGACGGGATCGGCTCGGCGGGCACTCCCGGCGCCTTTTTTCGCGGCTTGGAAGAAGCCGGGGTCAAGGTCCACGGCTACCGCACGCTTCGCCAGGCCTTTTGGCGGTGGGGGCTGCTCAACCGCCGGAACCACCGGAAGCTGCTGGCCGTGGACGACCGGGTGGCCTACTTCGGCGGCATGAACATCGTCGATCAGAGCGGGATCCGGACGGTCGGCGACGCCAAGGCCCGCCACTTGCCCATCTCCGCCGGCTGGCGCGACGTGCACGTCCGCCTGGCCGGGCCGCAGCAGGCCGAGATCGCCGCCGCCTTCGAGCGTCTTTGGCGGCGCGTGCATGGCGAGCTGCGGATCCGGGGGCCGCGCTGGCCCATCGCCGACATGCTGTTCGGCAACGGCGAAAAGATCTACTTCTTCGATTGCCGGCCGAGATTCAAGGTCCGCCGGCCCGCTCGAGTGCTCGTGCCGTTGATGCGCGGCGCTCGCCGCAGCATCACGGTGAGCATGGCGTACTTCATCCCGCAAGGAAGAGTGCTGCGCGAGTTGCTCCGCGCCTGCCGCCGGGGAGTCCAAATCCGCGTGATCGTCCCCGGCGAAAGCGACGTCAAGGTGGTGCAATGGGCCACGCGGCACTTCTACGACAAGCTGCTCAAGCGCGGCGTCCGCATCTACGAGCGCGAGGACCAGATGCTGCACAGCAAAGTGATGGTCATCGACGACCGCTGGACCGTGATCGGATCGTGCAACCTCGATCCCCGCAGCATGCTCATCAACCTCGAATTCCTCTCGGTGATCCGCGCCCGCTCCATGGCCGCCGCCGTCAAGCGCATCTGCCGCTACGAGATTCGCAACAGCCGCCGGATCACGCTGGCCGACTGCCATCGCCGCCCTTGGTGGCGGCGGCTGGTCGACCGGCTTGCCTGGTCGTTTCGAAGATGGCTGTGACGTTCAAGCGCCCAGCCGGCGCTCAGTCCGAGCCGGGGCTGAACGACGGAGGATCGCTCGCCGGGAACGACTCCCAGGAAGCCTCGTCCACGCGGTGGTTCTCCACGGCCGGGTCGGGCCGCTGCCCGGCATCGCGACACGGGCCGCCGCCGCGCGCGCACTGATAAGCCCGGATGCCGCGGATCAGCAGCAGTCCGCCGGCGGCCGCGACGGCCATGCCAGGCAACGACCGCCGCGTCAGTCCCCAATACGTCCCTAGAAACGCCAGCAAGCCACCCGCGGCCAGGCCCCCCCACTGTTCGATCTGCTGGCCCCGGCTGAGCACGGACCCCGGCGGTCTTTTCTCGGCAACCGCTGTAGTCTGCGAGCGAATGATCGAGGCCCGCAGCGCGTCGTCGGACGTTTTTCGATCAAGTTCCATCGTGCTGAGCTCCATGACCGTAATACAATAACATGAAGCACTTCGCGTACCAAATGCCGCGACGCGGAGCATGAATTGGCTCCGCTGCGGCGGAACCGCCTCGACAATGCCCGGGGCTAAACCGAAGCACTGCCAGTGATTGGTCGCACTCAATCGGCCGAAATGGCCGCGGATGGCATGACCACACGGGCCGATTGGCACGCAAGCTGCATGCCCTTTGGGTAGTGTGGCGAAGCCGCGACAGTCACGACAGCCCTTCGAGGAAAATTGCCCAATGACTCATGTCGCCGATGGCAGCCGGCCCTTTCGGGTTGGCGTGTTCGCTTCCCTTGCGGACGCCGACCGGGCAGTCGCCGGCCTTTTGGACGCCGGCTTTACCAAAGACCAGATCACCGTACTCTGCTCGGACAAGGCCAGGGAAGCGCACTTCCGTTCGTTCGAACACCAGCAGCCGGCCGGCTCGCACACGGCCGCGGCGGCTGCCACGGGCGGCGCGATCGGGGCGGCCCTGGGCGGGCTGACCGCAATAGCGGGTGCGGCGGCCACGGGCGGCGTGGCGCTGCTGGCCGCCGGAGGGCTGGCGGCTTGGACCGGCGGCGTGGTAGGCGGGCTGGTAGGCGCCATGATGACGCGGGGCGTCGAAAGGGAGCTGGCCGACTACTACGACCAGGCCGTTCTTAAAGGAAGGATTCTGGTGGCAGCCGAAGTCGCAGCGGCCGAAGACAAGGGTTTGCTCGCTGAAGCAGAGCGGGTTTTGCGGGAGGCCGGCGCTGAGCCGGTGTCGTTGCCCGAAGGCTGAAAACTCACCGGTCGAACAGCCTTTCGGCCGCCCGCAGATGCTGCTGGCACCACTGGCCGATGACATACTGGCAGGCGGCCATCGTGCCGGCCTCTTCGAAGTTACGGCTGGCACCCAGAATGACGGCCAACTGGCTGGGGCAATTCAGCGAGGCAAAGGTCCGCTCGTTGGCTTCAACCAGCCGCCGTTCCTTGCCGGGCACCACCAACAGCGTCGGCACCTTGGTTTCAGCCAGGTCGATGGGCGAGCGATCGGGCCTGCCGCAGCAGCAGACGACCGCTCCCAACGAAGCCGCCCGCCGGGCGGCCACGGCAAGCACGGCCTCGGTCGAGCTGGCCGTGCCCAACAGTCCCAGGGGCAACGAGCGCGTGTCGGGCAATTGGGAGAGCACGTCGAGCGTGCCGTTCAAGCGCTCGATGAGCAGCCTGAGCCGGCGGGCAGCCTGCTGCTGGGCTTCGGCTTCGTCGGGCTGCATCAGGTCCACGAGGCAAGTGGCCAGTCCGGCCACGAGCAGCGACTCGGCGATCGACTGCTGCACGCTGCCCACGCGGCTGGCACTGGCATCGAAGGGCATGACCACGGTGGCAAAGGCGTTTTCCGGGAAGAGGAGCAGGCCATGGAAGGCCCGCGCCTCCATCAGCACTTGCCGATCGAATGGACCGGCACAATCCCGACGAGCACAAATCATCGCTCTATCCTTTTTTGAAGGGTTCGAAGCTGGACTCACCCAAAGCAAACGCCATGCCGGGCATGGACGACGCCGGTCATCCATCACCGGGCCGCCCCGTCGGAAGACGCTTCGACGGCTTCGCTCGATGCGCCTCACCGGTTGGTCCCTTCGCGAGCACGCTGTATGGCGATGGTCCAACCCCATGGAGCTAATTGGAGGCGGTGGCGGTGCCCGGCCTTAAACGCTTGGCAGGACGCAGGTTGAACGTTGCGAAGGACGGGCTCGACTCGACGGCTTGGAGCGTGCGGCCAATGTCTGGCACGCGAGATGCAGTGGACTCTGGCCAATTGCCGGCCGCCGAGCGCGGCAGCGGAGTCACCCAGGGCGCGTGGTTCGCCCGGCTCCAGTGCATGCCAGGCTGGCGCAGCATTGAAAAAAATCGTCTAGGAGAATCGACATGTTGTACTGGGCCATGGTATTTCTGGTCATCGCCTTGATCGCCGGGGTTCTGGGCTTTACCGGCATCTATTCCGCGGCGGCCGGCATCGCGCAAGTGCTGTTTTGGATCTTCGTGGTGCTGTTCATCATCAGCCTGATCTTCGGCGGCGTCCGACGACCTTTGCCGTAGCAGCGCTGACGAAGCGCGACAACCAGCAGCGACAAGCAATCAAGCCATGGAGTTCGGGAAGCGCCGCTCTAGACTGGCAGCGCTCCGGTCGCCATGGCTTTTTGCGTTTGGATGTGACCGCAGGTGCTCTATCCCAATGGCGGCGAAATCAGCAACACCTGCGGCGGGCGAATCGGCGCCCTTCATACCGCCGGCACCGGCCAGCCGCCGGCTGGCGGCGGGCGCCGAGGTCCAACCGGGCGGCGGCGTGCACTTCCGCGTTTGGGCGCCACGCCGCGCGAGGGTCGAGGTCGTGCTCGATCCTGCGCCTCAGGGACCTTCCCGCCCCGCATCCCGCGTGGCACTCGACAGGGAAGCGGGCGGTTATTTTTCCGGCTATCTGCCCGATGCGCCGGCCGGGACACGCTACCGGTTCAGGCTGGACAACTTGCCAATGCTCTATCCCGACCCAGCCAGCCGCTACCAGCCTGAAGGGCCGGTGGGACCGTCGGAAGTCGTCGATCCCGGCGCGTACGCCTGGCGCGACGACGCCTGGCTCGGCGCGGCCCTCGCCGGCCAGGTTGCCTACGAAATGCACGTCGGCACGTTCACGCCCGAAGGAACCTGGGCCGCGGCCACTGCAGAACTGGCAGAGCTGGCCTCTGCGGGCATCAGCCTGATCGAAGTGATGCCGGTGGCTGAGTTTCCCGGCCGCTTCGGCTGGGGCTACGACGGAGTGGACCTGTTCGCTCCGAGCCACCTCTACGGCGCGCCGGACGACTTTCGCCGCTTCGTCGACGAGGCGCACGGGCACAAGATGGCCGTGATCCTCGACGTGGTCTACAACCATCTGGGGCCGACCGGCAATTACTTGCGAGTGTTCGCCGACGATTACTTTTCCCGGCGGCATTCGACCGAATGGGGCGAAGCGATCAACTTCGACGGCCCGAACCACGGTCCCGTCCGCGATTTCTTTCTCGACAACGCCGCTTACTGGACCGACGAGTTTCATCTGGATGGCCTGCGGCTGGATGCCACGCAAGCCATTTTCGATGACTCGCACGAACATATATTGGCGGCCGTCGCCGCCCGCGTGCGGCAGGCCGCCGCCGGACGGCAAACGATCGTGGTGGCCGAGAACGAACCACAGGAGGTGCGTCACGTTCGCCCGCCGGCGGAAGGCGGCTTCGGCTTGGACGGGATATGGAACGACGACTTTCACCATGCGGCCCGGGTGGCCATGACCGGCCGCAACGAATACTACTACCGCGACTACCAGGGGAGCTGCCAGGAGCTCATCTCCGCGCTGAAGTGGGGCTACCTGTACCAGGGGCAGTTCAACGAGCGGCAGCAGAAGCGCCGCGGAACTCCAAGCTGGATGGTGCCCGCCTGGAGCTTCATGCTGTTTCTCGATAATCACGACCAGGTGGCCAACTCGGGCCTCGGCCTGCGCTGCCACGGGCTCTCGTCGCCGGGGCGCTACCGGGCGATGACCGCCTTGCTGCTGTTGGCGCCGGGCACGCCGATGCTGTTCCAGGGGCAGGAGTTTGCGGCCTCGGCGCCATTCTTGTATTTTGCCGACCACGAGCCGGGTGTGGCCGACATGGTCCGCCGCGGGCGGATCGCCGGCCTGCGGCAATTCGAGAGCCTGGCCGGTCCGGACACGCGGGAGTCGTTGGGCGACCCGTGCGACATCCGGGCCTTCGAACGATCGAAGCTGGATCTATCCGAGCGGAAGAAGCATAGCCAGGCCTACGACCTGCACCGCGACCTGATCCGGCTGCGGCGCGAGGACGCGGTGTTCAGCCGGCAACGGTCCGACTGGCTTCACGGCGCGGCGTTGGCGCCCGAGGCCTTTTTGCTGCGTTACCTGACCGAGACGGGCGACGACCGGCTGCTGCTGGTGAACCTGGGGCGCGACTTCGTCTACAGCCCGGCCGCCGAACCGCTGATAGCGCCGCCGCCCGGCGCCGACTGGCGGTTGCTCTGGTCGAGCGAGAATCCGCGCTACGGCGGCTCGGGCACGGCCCCGATCGACACCTTGCACTGGCGCCTCCAGGGGCACGCCGCCATCGTGCTGCACGCCCAACCCATAGGCCAGCGCGTTGCCGCCGCAGCGCCCATGGATTAGGGTTGAAGTAGCCCGGTGCCACTGCTTGGAGGGGCCGCCGTGCCGGCCGCGAGAAGCAGTGCTCCTCCGGAGCTGATAAACCCGATTCGCAGAGCGTATTGTCCAGACGGCAATTGAAAGTAGCCCCCACGCTGGGGCGTGAGGCAGCTCATCACGCCCGGCGTGATGGCACCTGACAAATCGACCGATACGAGACCTTCGGACAACACTCGATGCCGCACGTCGCCTTGGTGCCTTTCGCTGGGCTGCGCGTCGCGGATCCGGAGCTGCTGGCGTTGGGCCTGACGCTGCCGGGGCTTGAGGACCGGGCCAGCGCACTGGCCGAGCTGCCGGCGCTGGGCCTGGTGACGCTGGCCGGCATGCTGCCGGCACATTGGACGTGCAGTTATCACCCGGTGTCCGAGGCGGGCGATGCCATTCTCGACGAGGTGTTGTCCGAGCGCCCCGCCCTGGTGGCCGTCTCGGCCCTCACCGCCAGCATCGACGACGCCTATCGTTTCAGCGACCGGGTGCGGCGCGCCGGCCCCCGCGTCGTGATTGGTGGACTCCACGCCACCGCCTGCGCCGACGAAGCTCAGGCGCATTGCGATGCGGTCGTGGTCGGTCAGGGCGAGGCCGTATGGCGGCAGATTCTAGCCGATTGCGAGGCAGGTGTCCTGGACCGCTGCTACACGGCGGCGCGGGGGCGAAGCGAGCTGGACTGGCCGCTGCCCCGGTTCGATCTGCTCGGCAGCCACGTGCCGCGATATACGCTTCAAACCCAGCGAGGCTGCCCGCTGGCCTGCGACTTCTGCGGAGCCAGCCGCTTGCTGGGCTCTTACCGCGAAAAGCCCCTCAGCGCGATCCGCCAAGAACTCGAAGCGATCTGCCGGCTGAATCCGAGGCCGCTAATCGAGCTGGCCGACGACAACACGTTCGTCGAGCGGCGCGACGCCGACGCGCTGTGCGAGGCGTTGGCCGCCTCTGGCGCGCGCTACTTCACCGAGAGCGATTGGCGGATCGGCGAGCGCTCGGACCTGCTCGATCGCCTGGGCGCATCCGGCTGCGCGCAGGTGCTCGTGGGAATCGAGTCGCTCGTGTTTCGCTATCCCGGCATGGGCGCCAAGCAGGCCGAGCTGAATCGGATCATCGACGCGGTGGAGGCCATCCAGGAGGCCGGCGTTGCCGTGAACGGTTGCTTCATCGTGGGGGCCGACGGCGAGACGCGGGCTTCCATCGACCGGCTGGTGGAGTTCATTTTGGAAAGCCCGTTGGCCGACGTGCAGCTCACGCTGCAAACGCCTTTCCCCGGCACCGGCCTGCGCCGCCGCCTCCAGCGGCAGGGGCGGCTGCTCGAGCGGGGCTGGTCGCATTACACGCTGCTCGACGTCACGTGCCAGCCCGACCTGCTGAGCGTGGAACAACTGGAGCAGGCGTTTCGCGAGGCCATCGCCGCCGTCTACTCGGCGCCGGCCGCTGGCCGACGCAAGGCAATTCGGCGGCAGGTGTGGCAGCGCAACGCCCGGCTGCGTCCGCATGGAGCCGCCCCATGACCGCCGTGACGCTGCTGCGCTTCCTGGCCGGGCGGCGCGACGCCATCCTTCAGATCGCCCGCACGCCGGCGGCTGTCTGCCTGGGCGCCCTGTTCGTGCTCTCCGCCGGCTTCGCCCGGGAGTACGACGCCAAGGATCTGTCGCACGAGCCATGGCACCTTGCGATTCCATTGGCGGCCTCGCTGGCGACTTCATTCGGCCTGTTCGGTCTGGTCTGCGCCGCCGCCCGGCCACGCGGCCTGTCGGGGCGCTGGTTCTTTCAAACGTATCCCGCGTTTCTGGCCCTCTACTGGATGACCGCGCCCTTGGCATGGCTCTATGCACTGCCCGTCGAGCGCTTCTTGTCGCCGGCCGATGCAGCGCGGGCCAACATAGCTCTGCTGGGCATCGTCTCCGCCTGGCGGGTAGCGCTGATGGTCCGCGTGCTCGCCGTCCTCTTCAACACCAGTTGGCGCTCGACCGTATGGGTGGTGATGCTCTTTGCCACCACGCTGGTGCTGCTGCTGCTCTATCTGGCCGGCTTGCCCATCATCGACATCATGGGAGGAATCGAGCGGACCGAGGCGGAAGAAGTGGTCAACAACGTGGCGACGTGGGCCTGCTTTCTGAGCCTCATTACCTGGCCGCTCTGGCTGGCAGGCGTCTGCCACCTGGCGATCTTTGCCAGCCGTCAATGGCACTGGGCCGCCGAACCGGTGCGATCGGGCAGCGTTCAACCACATCTATGGGCGGTCGGCCTGGCCTCAGTGCTCATTTGGGCCGGCGTGTTGCCGTTCACGCAGCCCCAGCAGCGGATTGGCCGGCAAGTGGAAGAATTGATGGCCGGCCGGCGCATTGAAGAAGCGGTCGGCCTGATGTCGGCCCATTCACGCCACGACTTTCCCCCGCACTGGGAACCGCCGCTCCCCTCTCGCCGGCATCCCGATCAAGCACCGGAGCTCGACGTGTTGGAGGTGCTGGCCCGCGTGTCCGCGGCCGACTGGGTGCGAGCGGCGTTCATCGAGCAACTCGAGTTGGAATTGCGTGTATCTCACTCGCCTCCGGACGCCGCATTCCCCGCGGAGACCGGCGAACTCGATCGGCTGCTCGCCGTTCTGGAATCCCTGCCCGAGGGCCGCGAGATTGTCCGCCGCAACGCTCGCTACTTTCGAAATCTGCTCGACATGTCCCAGGAAACGTCCCAGGAAGAAGATCCAATGCTCCGCGCCCGCATTCAGGCTTTGCTCGACGCCGCTGCGCCGCCCGCCGCCGATTCACTGAAAATACCGCCGAGTCTCTCTGGTCTTCAGACGGAAGGAGAATGAACCCATTTGCCGACTCGCCGGCGAGACATCCTTATTGGGTCACTCCTCGCCCTCGACGCCGCCCACCAACTTGAAGGGGATGTCGGTTGGAAGCGAGGCGTAAGGCGAATCGGCGGGAAGCTCGAACTGAATCAAGGCCTGACCTGGACGTGCTTCACTGGGGACCCGAACCGGGCCATGGTAGAGCACGCCTCAGCAGCGCTGGCGCAGCTCACTTTGGAGCCGCTGAATCTGGCCGCCGGAGTCCGTGTAAATCAAGGTTGCCAATACCGGCACCTCCTCCGGCAGAAACGTCTGCGTGACAGCGCAAAACGTATTCTTGCCAATCCCCTGATGACCCATGAAGACGCGCACGTCGGTCGAGCCGCCGATACTCAACTCACTCGAAATCCAGCGTTGGAAGCTGAAGGGACCCTCGGCCGACGGCCACAAGACTGGAGCCGTCTCGACGCTTTCCGTGAACTGGGTGTAAGGACCCGACTGCTCGGCATAGCCGCCCCTGACAGGCTCCTTACCGTTCCATAACAGGTGCAGGAAGACGGAGCCGTCCTTCGGCGCGCGGCGGGTAATCTTCACGTCGGTATGTACCTGCCCAGCCGCGGCATCCTCGAAATCGCCGATGGTGAACTCGACCGCGCCACTGTGCACCTCGCCGGCGATCTCTTCACCCGGATCGGTCAGATCGCCGTTGGCATTGCGATCGAAGTGCAGTACGTCGTAGACATCGGACGACGCGGACGACTTGTCCAGCACCGCCCAGACCCGCGTGGCTGCTTCCGGGCCAAACACGTACAACCCGTACAGCGGCTTCTCGGCCTGGTACCTGGGCTCCTTCTGAATTCGCCTGGGAACATTGCTCAAGGGCGAGGACTCAGGCGAGCTCGCCTCGGGTTTTTCCCCGCCCGCCAGCAGGCAAGCGGCGCCTAGAACGACTGCGGCTGTAAGTTGACTCGTCCAACATCGCATGGGCCTTTTCCTCCAAAGAAGCGGACAGGCCAGCCAATGGCATGGCGGCATACGAATGGAGCACACCAGCCGGCATTGTAGCCGGGCTTCGAAATAGTTGCACGCGTGGGACCCATCCCAAGCGGAAATCAACGCGCCGATCGGGTCCCACCTGGCGGGGGCGCGGGCGCCAATCCTAGGCGGCCCGCGGGCGGATGCCCAGGGACCGATCCGGCGCGGGATCGATCGTCACCAGCCTGTGGATGTTCCCGACGACCGGCTCCCAGTGGCGGGGAGCGGTCGCCGGCTCGACGAGCATCGGCATGCCTTGCGTCGGGCCGAGCATGGTGGAAGTGACTTTGCCGGTAATGCTCGATCCCGCCACCATGCTCAGCGAGTAACGCTGCAGCACGGCCGACAGCGCGATCTTGAGCGTCATCACCGCCAGCGAAGCGCCGATGCACATCCGCGGACCGGCGGCAAACGGCAGGTAGGCATACGGCGAAGGGGTGATCGTTTCCCACCGCTGGGGCCGGAAACGCTCCGCGTCCGCAAACAGCTCGGGCATGTGGTGGGTGATGAACTGGCTGAACACGACCGGCGTGCCCGTGGCCAGGCGAAACGGGCCCAGCTCGACCGGCTCGGCGGCGGTCCGCTGCGAATAGCTCGAAGCCGGCAGCACCCGCATGCTCTCCTTGATCACCCGGTCCAAAAGCGGCAGCCGATCGAGTTGCTCGAAGCTTGGGGCGGCGCCAGCCAGGGTGCCCGTGAGCTCGTCGTACAAGTCGGCGGCAATCTCCGGGTGCTGAGCCAGCAGGAACAAGGTCCACGTCAGCGTGTTGGCCGTCGTCAGGTGAGCGGCGCCAAACAGCACCGCCGCCTGTCCGATCAGCTCGGCGTCGGTCATGCCGGCCCCGCTGTCGTCGTGGGCCCCGATCAACAGCGACAGCACGTCGCCGGCCGGCGGTCCCGACCGGCGGTGCTCGATCATCTTGACGATCTCGGCCTCCAAGGCGTCCCCCTGGGCCAGCAGCCGCCCGTAGCCGGCCGTGGCCTGCTGGTCCGAGACAAACGCGCCGATGCCCACCTCGTGGTTCATCGCGATCCAGCGCTCCGTCATCCGCCCGATGTTGTGGGCCAGCTCGGGCACGTCGAAGCCGAACAGCACGCTGCTGGTCACCCGCAGCATGAACTGGGTCATGTCCTGGAATACGTCGCGGACTTGGCCCACCCGCCAGTCGCGCACCAGTTCTTCGCTCAGGCCCACCAGGCTCTCGCGATAGACGTCGATCGACTTCTTCTGGAAGGGGCCCATCACCAGCCGGCGGTGCCGCTTGTGCTCCTCGCCGTTCATGCTCAGCAGGCCGCAAGTCAGCCGCCGCTGGGCGGAATTCCTGGGCCCGCGGATGGCCGAAAACCGGGAGTGGAACCGATTGGGGTCGCTGAGCAGCCGCTGGTTGTAGTCGGGGCCGAAGGCGAAGATCAGCCGCTGCCCTTCCTCTTCCAGGGCCGCGATCGTCCCGTGTTTCTGGTGCAGTTGCCGCATGCACTCGATGGCATCGCGGGGGAAATCCCGCAGCTTGCCCAAAGTGACGCAGGCGGAGGTGGAATCGACTTGTGGGCGGAGCACTCGGCGAATCCCTTCGTTGAGGCCGTCACGCTGCCGAATGGCGCTGAACGTTGCCGCTTATCGGCGAGCGGCGGCATTTGCCTTGAAGTCTTTATCCGGCCGGCCAATTGCTATATGCTGTCGGCCTTCCCAAACCAGCCCATGGAGGGGTGACACACGTGTTCCAGTCGCGCCTGGGCCAATTGCTGGCCTATCTTGCGGTGCGTGTTTCGATCTGCTTCGTGCAGACGCTGCGACTCGAAACGTGCAGCCGCCTGGCGGCCATCCTGGCGAGACTGTGCTACGACGCGCTGGGCATTCGCCGCAAGGTGACCGACGAGAACCTGCGGCTAGCTCTGCCGCACTTTACCGAAGACGGCCGTCGAACGCTAGGCCGCCTGATGTGGGAGCACTTGTTTCTGCTGGTGGCCGAGGTCGCGCTGGTCCACCGCAAGATCCACGAGACGAACTGGCGCGACTACGTGGAGTTCAAGCGGGTCAGCGAGATTGCCCGCCTGGTGTTGAGCGACCGGCCGGTGCTGTTGGTCTCGGCCCATTTCGGCAACTTCGAGCTGGCGGGTTACGTCTTCGGGATGATGGGTTACCCGACGACGGCCGTGGCCCGCACATTGGACAATCCGTATCTGGCAGCCTGGCTGGACCGGTTCCGAGGCACCACCGGCCAGTCGATGGTGCCCAAGAAGGGCGGCTACGAGCAAATCGTGCGGGTGCTTTCCGGCGGGGGCACCATGTCGTTTCTGGCCGACCAGTACGCCGGCAGCAAGGGCTGTTGGGTCGACTTTTTCGGCCGGCCCGCTTCGGCGCACAAGGCGATCGCGCTGTTGGCGCTGGAGCATGATGCGCCGCTGGTGGTCGGATACGCGCGGCGCAAGCGGCGGCCTTTGCACTACGAGCTGGGCATCCAGGCCGTGCTCGACCCGCGCGAGGCGAGCGAGGCCCAGTCGAGCATCGCGGGGCTCACCCAGTGGTACACGCACCAGTTGGAAGCCGTGATCCGGACGGCCCCCGAGCAGTACTGGTGGCTGCACCGCCGCTGGAAGGACAGCCGTCCGCCCCGCCGCCGCCGGGTCCAGCCGCAAAAGCTCGTGGCCTGAACGCGATCAAAATTCTGGCCAGCCGGCTACAGATCGGCCGCGGCGGGCGTGCGAGTTGTCGGGTTCGCCATTTCTGGCGGGGGCCGCGCCTTGGCGAGGCGTCTGTAAGCCTGTCCCTCGGGCGGATCCCGGCGGAGAATTCAGGAGTGTTTCAACGCGCGTCTGGAAACCACCGCCCGTTGCCTACCACCGACGGAACGCGTAGAACAGAGTGCCTTACCGGGAGTATCGGCAACGCGTTTGCGAACTGGGTGATCCAATGGTTCGCTTTAAAAGCCTGCTTCGTTTCAGCCTTCGCGCCTTTCTGGTCGCATTGACGGTCTTCGGTGTCTGGCTGGGCATGGAAGCCAATGAGGCTCATCGCAAGCGAAGGATCGCCCTCGCAGTAACAACAGCGGGAGGGCAGGTCACGTATTTGCATCAGGAAGTTGGCACGGGCGATGAAATGTTATTAGATTTCAACGCGGAGCCGCCCGGGCCGCGCTGGCTTCGCGACCTCGTCGGCCCTGACTACTTCCAAGAACCGAGACGAATTGGTATCAGCTCTGGTAAGGTCACGGACAAATGGTTAATCCGCCACATAGACGATATTTCTCGTCTAAAGAAACTGAATACACTTTCTCTTGACAACTCGAAGCTCAGCAGCGAGACAGTCGGTTGCTTGGGTCGACTAACTCGGCTCGACACTCTGATGCTGTGGGGACCGACCGGCGATGAAGTACTTCCCGAGTTCCATCGCTTGACCAATCTGAGGGTGTTTCTTGTTATTGGTCGGGCAATCACGGACAAGGGCCTTGCATATCTGTGCCGATTTCAGAGACTCGAAGATCTCACGCTTGTGGAAACCAGCATTACGGATGGTGGGCTACAAAACCTCAGCCGCCTGCCAAACCTGAAGCGCCTGTACATCGAGAAAGCACGAATAACTGACAGCGGGCTACGCCACTTAGAATCTCTCTCTGATCTGGAAGTCATTACTCTGCGGGACACGCAGGCAACTGAAAGTGGTGTTGAGCGCTTGCGTAATTCGCTCCCTACATGCGAAATTCTCTTCTTTTATTGAGTCCTGGTTCGACTGTCCGTGATCTTGGCGGGATTGTAAGTCTTTGTGTACAAGCACGTTTCGTGGAAAAGGAATTCCTCGGAGGGCGACGCGCACCAAGGTCCCTTGGTCGTGCACGCGGCGACGACTCCGGTTGTTGCCAAGGCGCAGCGGCGCCGGATCGGTCCAGCCCAAGCTCGTGGCCTGAACGCGATCAAATTCTGGCCTGTGCGGCTACAAACCGCCGCGCCAGGCATGCGAGTTGTCTTGGGTTCGCCATTCCGTGGGCATTCCGCGCCTTGGCGAGCCATCGACGACCTCGGTCGCCTGGCGCGGATCCCGCCGCAGAATTCAGGGGTGTTTCAACGCGCGTCTGGAAACCGCCGCCCGTTTGCCTACCACCGACGGAACTCGTACAATAAAGCCGCCTACGCGAATATTGGCAATCCGTTTGCGAGTTGGGTGATTTAATGGTTCGCTTCAAAAGCGTACTTCGTTTCAGTCTTCGCGGCTTTCTGGTCGCTTTGACGGTCTTCGCCGTCTGGCTCGGCATGGAAGCTAATGACGCTCATCGCAAGCGAAGGATCGCTCGCGCGGTAATAGCCGCCGGCGGGCAGATCACCTATTTACACCACGAGGTCGGCACTGGGGATGAAATGTGGTTGGATTTCGATCTAGACCCGCCTGGACCGCGCTGGCTCCATGAGCTGATTGGTCCCGACTACTTCCAAGAACCCAGAACAATCGGAATCACTTCCGACAGCATCACGGACCAATGGCTAACCCAGCATATAGGCGATATTTCTCGTCTAAGGAAGCTCAACACGCTGGCTTTGCACAGCTCCGGCGTGAGCAGTGAGGGGCTAGCTTGCCTCGGACGACTCACGCGTCTTGAAACTCTGCTCTTGCATCGCGCGACGTTCGATGCGGCACTTGCAAAGTTCGACGGCTTAACCAAACTGAGGGTTCTGCACGTCAGCGGGACAGGAGTGACGGACAGGGGCCTCGCTTACATCCTGAGGTTCCAAAGGCTTGAGGATCTCAAGCTTCTCGACACCGGTATTAGTGACCGGGGCCTGCAAAAGTTGAGCCGCCTGCCGAACCTAAAGCATCTATACATCCGCGGGCCACGGATTACTGACGCAGGGCTCCGTCATTTGGAGTCGCTCAATAACGTGCAAACGCTTACTCTGCTCGACACGCGAGCTACTCCCGGTGGAATCGACCGCTTGCATAACGCGCTGCCTCAGTGCGAGATCTACTTACATGTTGGATGGCCTAAGTAATGGAAACCCATAGCGAAGTGCTTAGCGTGTCCCCAGCTTGAGAAACCCGCGGAACCGGATAAGTTTCCCGCGCGACGACCCTACCAGCGCCATCGGTGATTTGAGACCCGATTACCAGCATCTCAGCTACGACGGGAATCTCATCAAAGCGGTACTCTGCCAGCCTAGGCGTGCGCCAGATGGTCTCCTTACCCCTTGCCCAAAGCGTGCCTGCGCTCGTTGCAAAGCTGGCCCACATTCCGCCGATTGGGTTGGTACCCGCCAAGACATGCTGCAGTAGGGTCTTGGTCGAAGAGACCTGCGCTGCCTGCAGATGCACGGGAAGCTGGGCGAGAGCAAGTGTGCCGGCGGCGGTCACAAAAAATCCTCGACGATCCATTTCATGCTCCTCACGTTGTTGGAAGGTCAATCGTTTCAACGGTCCCGTTCCCGGTGTCTGGATCGTAGTTCGGCGTGATGACTTTCGTGTCCTCAACGGTGGTAAGGCCGATCAGCTTGGCCTTGATCGTGTAGTCCGCGAAATTCAGAAACTGGTCGAATCCTCGAATCGCCGCGTATTGGACCACCGACGGATTGAGCATTTCCAAAAGCAACTGCCAGTCCCCGATGTTATCGTCCCAGTACATGATTTGCAGCCACATGTCGCCCCCAAACGGCATCCAAGTTCCCCCGACCGGCACATAGAACGACTCCCTTTCTTTGAAGAAGTAGTGGAACTCCGCGAGGCCGTACTGGACGGCAATACTTGCACCGTCCATATTACGCGTCCCCTGCCTGTTGGGCGGTGGCAAAATCTCCGGGTCTTTGAAAGGGATAATCTCCTGTTCCGGCGTCTCGGAAAACACTCCGCCGCCCGGCGACTCTATTAGCTGGACCTTCACGTGCGCCCGGATCGGAACGGTAGAATGGTCGGCCGCAGCAACCCACGTATACACCAGGGTTTCATCCGGACCGATAACGTCCGAGTCCCCCTTGTCCTGCCAGCTGCAAGTGGTGAAGTTGTACATGAGAAGCTTCATCTTATACGAGCCCGTCTCAACGTTAGTTGCAGCAGCCCTTACCACAACGCGATATTCCTCATCTCCCTGAGCTGGATTTTTTGCAATTCGGTAGACCTCGCCTGTCACATATTGGACGGCGGTGACTTCGGGCTTAACGCAACTGACAGTGTCCAGTACCTTCTGCATGTCCGCCTGGAGACCAGCGAGGCGCACAACATATGAAGCTGGAACGGGGTTTGGGAAAGTCTTGGCATCAGCGCCAAAGGTCGCGGCCGCCTGCGTATGCCATGCTGTGAACTCCTGCGCTCCGGCCGCCTTGTAGCTCAGTATAAGCTCGTCAAGCGCCTCCCGCGGTTCGGTGTACATGACCTTCGCGTCAAGCTCGTGGTCGTTTTGCCGCTCTTTGAGACGCACGCTCTCAAGGTACATTGTATAATACGGGCCAGGCATCTCTTCCTCCCATAAAATCCGTCACGGACCCCAAGAATGCAGGAATTCAGAATGTCGCCAGGCGGCGGTTAGCGCACCGGTAAATCGAGCCGGGCATTGCCAGTCTTTCGGTAAGTCGTGCCTTTTACGTGATCGCGCCCATCGAGACGCGCGCCCTGGTGGACTACGGGGTTTGCGCGCGATGCGACGAAACATGCCGACCATTTCAATGCGAGCGACGCATGCATTTACCCCCCTGCTGCGAGTTGTTGCCCCACGTGTCGTGCGGCGAATCGGTCCCTCAAAGCAACTTCGATCAACAGCTTGAACTTCTCGCCCCAATCCTGGTGGCCAGTATCTGTCGGCGCACGCAAGTTGCCAATGCCTGTTGAGGCGACGCACAGATGTACAGACGCGCTCACGATTGCCCGTGCAGGTGCTCCGCCAGTACGCGAAGAATGAGTTGACTGCGGCTCCTGACTCCGAACCGCTCGTAGAGCCGCTGAACGTGCGTATGCACGGTATCGCGCGATATCCCGAGAAGCCTCCCGATAGCCCGGTCCGTGCGGTCGTCAAACACGCCCTAAAGAACCTGAAGCTGCCGCCCAGTGATGTGCAGTGAAATCGCGATCGTCTGCCAGGCGGAGTCGGATAGGATCGTGTGGTCTGGCGCCGCCCCGGGTAGCTTGAAGCGTTCCTCGATCGCCAGCACGATGGCCGCGGTCTCCGCGTCGGACGGCTCAGGCGGTCGAATCCCGGTCAGGTACCGGATCCAACGCCCTGGCTTTCCGCGGCACGCAAGCAAGCCGGTTGGCCGGCGTCCCGCCAGGCACGCTGACAGAAACTCCCTTGCAACGCTGGGGGAAGCCGCTGCCAGGCTGACGAGCCGGGCGCCTGGGCACGGCTCGCCAGGCTGGGGAAGCCTCTGGTAGCCGCACCTCGCAACGATGACGCCATCTTCAAGCACGAGAAATGAGCGAGCCAAAGGAGCGGCGAAGTAAGCCGCCACAAGCCAGCCCCAGCCGCCTCGGCCATACTCATCGAGAGTCATGGCGGTATTGTCTCAAAGATTCTTGGAGCGTCCAGAAAAAAGCGGCCTGGGCGCGCGACACATGGCTTGGGCGAGATTGGCGCGGCGGATACACGCACCCGTCATATTCTGGCCCGGTGCCGCTACAAATCGCCTGCGGCGGGCCCTAAAATCCACCTGATGCGGATGCGGGATCCGCGAAACCACTCGCGGAGCGAGTGGACCACATAAGTTGCATCCGGCCGGGAACTCCGGCCCGCCAACTGCACTCCCTGGAAAGGCAGCCATGAAACTCGGCCTGATCAACTCGGCTTGGGTCCAAGCACAACAACCGACCGAGTTCGGTTTGCAAAAGACGAAAGAGATCGGCTTCGACACGGTCGACATCTTCGTCGATCCGCTGGATGTCGACGTCCGCGAAAGGCGGCTGATCAAAGACCAGTGCGACCGGCTGGAGCTGCCGATCGTTTCGCTGGCCTGCGTGGCGGTGGGGCTGATCGACTTCAACCCCAGCGTGCGGCGGTTCCACGAGCAGCGTGTCCGCGCTTACCTGGACCTGGCCTACGAGTACGAAGCCGATAACGTGCTGCTGGTCATCGGCGAATACATCTGGAACAGGGAGGTCATCCCGCCCGAAGAGCAGTGGCGCTCAGGCGTCGAGAGCGTGCGGATGCTGGGGCAGCGGGCAGGCGAGCTGGGACTCGAAATCGTGCTGGAGCTGGAGCCGTTCGCGCTGTCGCTGGTCAACAACGTCGATACCATGCTCCACTTCCTGGACGACGTGGGCCTCGACTCGGTCAAGGCCAACATCGACATCTCGCACCTGGTGCTCTCGAAGGTGGCCCCCGAGGAGCTGCGGCGGCTGAAGGGGCGGGCCGCCCACGTACACATCTCCGACTGCGACGGCAAGGTGCACGGCGACCTGCCGCCGGGCCGCGGCGTCGTCCCCTTTGAACCGTACCTGCGCGAGATCAAGGACCTGGGCATCGACGGCGCGATCTCGATCGAGCTGGAGTACTCGCCCGAGCCGGCGCGGATCGTCGAGTGGGTCGAGGAGGCCTACCGCGAAACGAACCGGCGGCTGCAAGCTGCCGGATTGCGAGGCTGAAGGAGTGCGGCGGGTGCCTCGCCCCCTCGCTTTGTCGCCTTGTCGTCCTCCCTGCCCCCTCCTCATCGTCCTGCCTTCCTCCTTCCTCCTTCTGCCTTCTGCCTTCTGCCTTCACCCTCCCTCCTCCTCGCTGCCTCCTCGCAGCCAGGCGGGCACGCGCCGCAGGTTGCCTTCGCGGGCCACGCAGGCCAGCGTGCTTCGGCCCTCGGCCAGCAGCTCTTGCCCACGCAGCAGCTCGTAGCTGTGCTCGATCCGGGCCGGCGTCACGCGGACGGTCGACGTCTTCAACCGCAGCACGTCGTCGTACCGGGCAGGCCTCCGGTAGCGGCAGGACACTTCCACGATCACCATGAACAGGCCTCCTTCCTCGATTTTCCGGTAGTCGAAGCCGTTGGCCCGCAGCAGCTCGGTGCGGCCCATCTCGAAATAGGTCAGGTAATTGGCGTGGTGCAGCACGCCCATGGCATCGGTTTCCTGGTAGCGGACGCGGATCTCGATTTCGTGTTCCCGCAGCATAATCCCCCAATAATTCTCTTTTTCTGGCTGGTTGCTCCACGCGGCAGTCGCCGCCGAACAGGCCATCTTAACACCTGATCGCCCGGATGGATCCCGCATCCCTGCCGGCCCGCCGCCCGTTGACCGGGGCACGAGAATTCATCTATAGTGCGGTTGGCTGGCCCTGACGCTTGCGCCTATCAATCCTCACCGCGCAGCGTGGCGGCACCTGGCGGACCGCCCCATCGAAGGACCTGCCTTGGCCCCTTGGAAAACAGGCCTGGCGGCGAGAGAGCGAAGCCATGAGCATCGGCGAAGGAACCGGTACCGACATCTCCACGGCCAGGGGGCGCAACTACCCCTCCATCCGCCAGTTTACCGTCTTCCTGGAAAACCGCGTCGGGCAGTTGCTGGAAGTGGTCCGCCGCTTTGAAGGCAGCAAGGTGCGGATCGTGGCACTCTCGATCGTCGACTCCGCCGAGTGCGCCTTCGTTCGCTTCTTGTTGAGCCATCCCGAACAGGGCCGCGAGATCCTGGAGCGCGCCGGCCTGGCCCTGATCGAAAGTGACTTGATCGGCGTCGAGCTGCCCGAAGGGCCACAACCGTTGTTGCGGGTCTGCACGGCCCTGTTGCAGGCGGAGGTCAACATCATCCAGGCTTATCCGCTGTTGATCCGCCCGCGCGGCCGGCCGGCCGTGGCTTTGATGGTCGACAACATCGAGATGGGGCTGGAGACGCTGGCGTCCAAGAACTTCACGATGATCAGCGAAGCCGACCTGCTCGACGACGAGTGACGCGCGGGCCAGCCGCGTGTTGACAAGGAGCCGAAGCGCCCGCGCCGGTCAACCGCGGGTTTCGAAGAGATCTTTCGGCAACTGGCCGAGGCCGCGGACCGCGACGCGGCTGATCGAGTCCCAGGCGACGGCCGTGAGCGTCAGGCTTCCGTTGGCCTCGCGAATGGCGAACAGGCCGTAGTCGGAGTGCGAGCGCTGCGGCGAGTATTGATCGGGGATCAGCAGCTTGCCATCGCCCAGGTGCAGCTCGACCGACACGCCCTGCGTTCGCTGGGCCCAAAGCTGTGCGAAGAGCACTGCCATCGGGTGCTGCTCGCCCGGCTGGCCGGGCGACTTGCCGGGGTTGAGCACAGAGAGGCTGCTGGCCGGAAGCTTGGGCGCAGTGGCGAACTGGATCTGCGACTGTTCCAGGTCGTGGCCGGTCTCCTCGTCCGGGATATCATCGGGGCTGGGCACGACAAAGCGGGCCGAGCACTGGGGGCACTGGCCGGGCTTGCCGACGAGGCCTGTCGACCCGTGCAGGCGATGCCCATTCGGGCACAAGAACATGAAGTCGCCCGGCCCCGGTCCACCCGCTTGCGCGGCGGCCGCCGTTTGTGCCCCGCCCGCCGTCTGGGCAGCGGCCACCGCCTGCGCGCCAGGTGTCTTGACGGCCGTCGTCGTCTGCGCAGCAGCCGTTGTCTGGGGGCCGGCCGCCGCCGCGCCCGCCGGCTGAGCCCGAACTTTTGTCCCCTGGCCATCCGAGTGTTCGGTGGCGGTGTGCGTCTCGGCGATGGAATACCCTTCGGCCGCGGCCGGTGCCGTCTCGGCCACCTGCCCCACGGCGCCGCCCGCGGCAGGCACCTGGAAGACGGCCCCGCACCGGGGACATTTGCCCGGTTTGCCGGCCTGCTGTTCAGGGCAGTTGAGCTTATGACCGTTGGGGCAGTTAAAGATGATGGTCATAGCTGCTTATCCTAGCCCAGGCGCGCGGCGGGAACAACGGAAGAGGAAGGCAGAAGGAGGGAGGAACAAGAAAAGACGGTGGGAGCGGAGGTGGATGTGGCGTGGAAGGACCCGCCCAGCCTCCAGGCGTTGCTTGAACTTGGCAGGCCGGGGTGCAACACTAGTGGGCTGGGTCGAGAAAGGCAACCCTTCGCGTCGAGCCTCCACCGCATGCCGATTCCGGTAACCTGCCCCGGCTGCAAGGCCAAGTTCACGGTCAGCGAGAAGTTTGCGGGCAAGGAAGGTCCCTGCCCCAAGTGCAAGGCCAAGATCAAGGTCCCGAAGCTCGAGGACGTCACGCCGGTCGAGGAAGTCAAGATCCATGCGCCGGAGGAGTACACCAGCGGACCAAAGACCGTCACCGGCCGGCCGGCAACCAAACCGATCGCGCGGCGCGAGACCCGCCTTGCCTTGGTCCCCACCGTCGCAATCGTCGCCGGCGTTCTCGTCACCGTGGCGGCCGCCTGGCTGCTCAGGAACCAATTGCATGACCATTTGGGGCTGCGGGCAGTGGCACTCTTGCTGGTGTCGCCACCGACCGTGCGGGCCGGCTATGCTTTCCTGCGCAACGACGAGCTGGAACCGTACCGCGGCCTCTGGCTGTGGGTCCGCTCGTGCATCTGCGGGCTGGTCTACGCGGGCCTGTGGGGCGCCTTTTACCTGCTGCCCGACGATCTCACCCAAGAGGCGATGTACTGGCTGTTCATCGCGCCCCCGCCCCTGTTGATCGGGGCCGGAGCCGCCTATGTCACGCTCGACCTGGACTTCGGCAGCGGATTCTTCCACTACGTTTTCTATCTGCTGGTGACACTCGCTTTGGGATACGTGGCAGGATTGCCCATGCCCTGGTCCGGTGCCGCCTCGCTGACGCTCTGACCTCCCTCTGACTTCTGACCTCTGACCTCTGACCTCTGACTTCTGCCTCACTCCCCATGTACGTCCAAGTACGCCTGCGACATCTGGCGGCGTATCCGGCTGACGACCTCGGGCGTGAGCACGTTGCCGTGATGCTTGCCCGGAATGATCTCCACCTGGGCGTCGCTGCCCAACTGCTCGAGCGTCTCGGCCAGCTTGCGGACTGCTCCCTCCAGATAAAACGTGTCGAGCTCGCCGGCGATTACGTGCAGCTTGCCCTCGAGCTTCGGGCCCAGCTCCTGCCAGTTCCGCTCGATCCGCAGGCGAATGTCGTACCGCCGCCAGGCGGCCGCCACTTCCGGATCGATGCGCCCCGTGACCCGGTCCCAAAGCTTCCGCGGCAGGCCGTCCGTGCCCAGCGGGCTGAACACCGCCTCGAACGACCGCAGTTGACCGCCGCGGCCCAGGCAGTCGTCCATGCGTCCGAAGTCCTCGTACCACAGCGCGGGCTCTTCTCCACGCCGCGCGATCGGCCGGCGGTTCCCCTGCTCGTCGAAGTACAAACTCAGCGGCGGATCGGCATACAGGTCGACCTGCTGGTAATCGCGGAAATCGACCGGATCGGGTGAGCTGCTCCAGACGCCGCCGAACACGTCGGGATACGTGACCTGCAGCCACAGGCTCGACCATCCGCCCGAGCTGTGTCCGGTGAGAAAGCGGGCAGTCGCGGCGGCCACCGTCCGATAGGCCTCGTCGATCGCCGGGATCATCTCCTCGATCAGCGCCGCCCCGCGGGGGCCGTTGGTGGCACTGTCGGCATACACGTGGTGCCCCCACTTGCAGTCGCCGCTGAGCATCACGCGGATGAACTCGACCTGGCCCTCCTCCGGCTCGTGCGGCCTGCCCGCGTAGCGCAAGGCATCGCGATGGCTGCCTCCGAAACCAGGTACGACGTACAGCACCGGGTATCGTCGCTGGGGCTCGTCGTGATAGCTGGCGGGCAGAGCCACGCCGGCCCGCTCGACCACGTCGCGGCCATGGAAGGCCGACAACAACTTGCTGTGGACAACGACTTCCTTGATCGATTCGTGCTCGGGAAAAGGCTGTTCTTCGACAACCTGGTCCAACACGAGTTCGAGAGGCTCCGGCACTTCCGCATCGCATCGCCAAACGACAACCGGGCTGTAAAAGTTGCCCACGCCGTGGGCCGGATGGTGGCGGTAAAAGTCGTGATCGAGAACCGCCTGCACCCGATATTCGCCGGGCGGCAGCTTGGACCAGGCGTCGGGGAAGCCGGCGGCCTTGTCGTCGACGAGCAGGGTATCTCCCGCTTCGACTCCCCGGACGTCGACGCGGAAGAACGGCTCCGGATCAAACCAATTGGGACCGAACCGCGGTTCGGGCGCCGGACGCCGCGAGACCAACAAATAGAGCCGCCCTTCCAGCGGCCCCGTCTGGCCGGCCGCCTCCGCCGCGGCCCGGTCCAGCGTGATCTGGGCGGCGGCCAGTTCGACCGGCGCCGGCAGCTCATTCTCGAAGGGGACTTGGGCGATCGCCGGCGCTATTGCCGCTAGCCAGGCTACCGTTGCCATCGGCACGATTCGCAGCGGCAGTTTGTAGTGATCCGCATTCATGCAGTCATCCCGTTCGTAGTGCCCCGATTCATCGGGTCCGTCCAGTTCGTAGTGACCCGCATTCATGCGGTCCGTCGGTTGTAGTGTCCGATTCATGCGGTCCGGCTGCCTGGGGCAGAGCGGACTTCGGACTTCGGCGAGCTCAGCCGAGTCGCGAGCTCAGCCGAGTCGTAGCGTGCCCAGAGCTCGTTCATTCGGCAGCCTCATTCTGGCACACGGCGGCACGAAAGTCGAAGAAGTAGAGCGGCACGTTCTCCTCGCTCGCGCCCCTCGACGGGCTCGGGGCGGGTCGAACCCGCGGCTCGACTGAGCTCGCCGAAGTCCGAGACCCGCGTCGGGTTAGTATCTCTCGATCGCTCAGGTTGCACCGCGCCGCTCTGGCATATAGGCTAATCATGTTCCAACTCTCCAGGGCGAGCCGCTCATGCCGATGTCGACGATCTTTCCGCTCCGCCAGCAGCGGCGGGTCTATTGCGCCGGCCCGCTGTTCAACGAATCGGAACGGCGCGAGATGCTCGAAATTGCCCGGGAGCTGCGCCGCGGCGGTTTCGAGCCCTTTGTGCCGCATGCCGACGGCATGGAGTTTGCCCGGGTCGAACCGTACCTGGCCGGCCAGGGATACGACCGGGCGGCTACGGGGCGGCTGTTGCACGAGGCCATCTTTGCCCTGGACGTCTACCAGGTCATGGTCGGCTGCGGGGCACTGGTCCTGAACATGAACGGGCGGGTGCCCGACGAAGGGGCCGTGGCCGAGGCGGCCATGGCCTGGTCGCTCGGTAAGCCGCTGGTGATCTTCAAGGCCGACGCGCGCTCGAAAATCGAGGGCCGCGACAATCCCCTGCTCGCCGGACTGACCGGGTTCGAGACCGTCGCGCGGATCGACGAAATCGCCGCCGCCCTGGCGGCACGTCAGGCGGCCCTCGACGTCGACCCGGAGTTCCGCTTCACCTGTCCGCCGCATTTGCAGCGAACGTTGTCGGCCGGCGCCAGCCTTTGGCGCTTGCTGGAAACGATGGGGGGCGAGCGGCCCGACGAGCCGGTGGCCGCGGCAGTCATCGAGCTGTTTGGCGCCCCCTCCGCTGCGCGCGAGCCGCTGCCGGCCCCATGAAGATCGACGAAATCCCCGAAGTCGCCGGCCTCGACTCGCACCGGGGCCTGGTCCGCATTCCGCCCGAGCTCGATGTTCCCCTCACGCCGCGCGTCCGGCAGATCATCGATTCCAGCGAGTTCCGCCGCCTGGCCCGCATCAGCCAGTTGGGCCTGGTGTCGCTGGTCTACCCGGCCGCCATCCACACCCGCTTCGAGCACTCGCTGGGCGTCTATCGCCTGGGCCTGTTGTACCTGAAGCACCTGGCCCACGACGAGCGGTTCGCGGCCCTGGTCCGCCCGGCCGACGCCGAGGCGTTCCTGGTGGCCGCCCTGGTGCACGATCTGGGGCATTGGCCGTTCTGCCACCCGATCGAAGACATCCGCCTGCCCGGGGTGCCCCAGCACGAGCTGTTCGCCAACAGCTTTCTGCTGGAAGGCGAGATCGCCGACATTCTCCGGGCGGACTGGAATATCAACCCCCGCGACGTCGTGACGCTGTTGTCCGAGAAGCCCCGCGGCGCCCGGTCGCGGCTGCTCTCCAGCATGCTCTCCGGACCGATCGACATCGACAAGATGGACTACCTGGCGCGCGACAGCCTGCACGCGGGAGTGCCTTACGGCCGCAATTTCGACCAGGGCCGCTTGATCGGCAGCCTCTGCTTGAACGAGGCGGGCGATGCCCTGGCGATCAGCGACAAGGGGAAGACGGCCGCCGAGATGATGGTCTTCGCCCGCTATGTCATGTTCAGCGAGGTCTACTGGCACCACGGCGTGCGGTCGGCCACGGCCATGCTGCAGCGCGCGTTCTACCTGCTGTACAGCGGACTCGACCTGGATGCGCTGTTCCGGTTGACCGAGTCGCGTTGGATCGACGAGATGCGGCGGGCAGCCGGCCAGGGGCCCGCGGGCGACCTGTTGGACGGCCTGTTCGGAGGCACGCGGCGGCTATACAAGCGGCTGGCGCAGTTCAGCATATTCGAAGAGCGCGAGCTCTACGAACGCCTGAGCCGCCGGCCGTATCCCTGGCTGGCCGCCTGTGCCGAGCAGTTCGCCGCGGTTTCCAGCACGGCCCTGGGCCGCGTGGTCGCCCCTCACGAGATCCTCTTCGATGCGCCGCCGGTGGAGCGTGAAGTGGAGTTCAACGTCGACGTGTTGTACAGCAAGGAGCACCGATACCGGCCGTTCGGCGAGGTTTCGCCCGTGGTTCGCACGTTGGCCCAGCAGCAGTTCGACGACTACGTGAAGCGGGTCCGCATTTTTGCCCATCCCCGCGTGGCCCGCGACCTGCGGGCCCTGGCTGACCTGCCCCGGCTCTTGGGCCAGGCGATCGACCGCATGTGAGTCCGGTGGCCGCGGGGTGCCTGGTGGCAAAGCGGACTTCGGACTTCGGCGAGCTCAGTCGAGTCGCGAGCTCAGTCGAGTCGTAGCGTGCCCCAGTCCTGCGGGGGACGGAACACTAACCCGACGCGGGGCTCGGCGGGTTCGACCCGCCCCGAGCCCGTCGAGGGGCGCCAGCGAGGAGAGCAAGCCTCTCTACTTCTTCCGGGCTTCGCGCCGCCCTGTCCCGCCAGGGATTGGGAATGCTAACCCGACGCGCCAGCGAACGAAGATCAGCGTCACCCGGTAGCAGAATTCGCCAGAGTTCTGGACGAGACCGCATCCACGCAGTTCACGGCAGGGCCCTAGCCTTCAGCCCGCGAAGCGGGCGACAGTCAATAGCCGGGCGGCGTAAGCCCCCGGTTACCAGCCGCAAATCTTGTTGTCAGCCCCAGAAGGGGGCGACAGTAAGGCACAGTGCAACGGAGCGTGTGGCCACCACCTATGCGGGAAGCCAGGCGTCCCGGCGATTCGACGGACATGCCGAACATCTGCACCACTGGCTTCGAATCTTCACCGCGCTCACCGGGTTACCTCATCGCGGCCAGACGCGTCCCCCTGCGGACCACAAGCCGCTCAGGAGGCTGGAGCCGCCGGGGGCGACACTGAACGCGGCCGTGCAGGTCCGCGATGCGGTCCTCCAGGTCGCGGTGATACTCATGCCACGTCACGCCGTCCACGCCGGGGCGGGCTTTTCGTTTCAGGTCGAAGAAGCTGGCCGTCAGCAGTTCTGGTGTGACGTGGTGGAGCAGCGCGGTGAACCGTGCTTCGTTGTCCCGTTGTGCCGCCAGTCGTACACTCAGCAGCCACGTAGCCCAGCAACTGGCCCTGGTCGTCGACGCGCTGGACCAGGTGCGGCCACTCTTGCACTTGCCAGTTCCAGCCCTGGCTGCGGTCCTCCGAGATCGGTGCCAGCGTTTCCGTCGCAGCTTGCGTCTGGAGACGCTTCCTCGAGTCTTTAGATCGTCAACAATGAGCTGCGTCCCTGAGTTGCGTCCCCTTTGTCGCGCGGGCTGCGTTTTCCCCTGTCAACGCTTCACCGGCGATGTTGCTGTCGCCGGCGCATAACTCGCGAGCCAGCGTGGTTCGCTACTCCTTCACTGTGGGCTCTTGCATCCCCAAGGAACGCCCGAAGAATAACTTCGGTGTTTCGCGAGCGTCATGATAGTGCCGTG
>JBBDYJ010000014.1:0-8458 GCA_040901675.1 Pirellulales bacterium
ACGGCCAGCCAGTCTGCCATGACCGGCAGCCCGCGTACATTGGTCATACAAGGGCTGAGGACGCACTAGGGAGGTACGCGCCGCGTTCCCGGGGCGGCGCTACGCGGCTGACGCCGCTTCGCTCTGCCCGCGGGCTGATATGTTGCGCCCCTTCGGGGCGGATGAACGCACAAGTCAAGCATCTTGGACGGACTTGGACGGACGCCTCTCGCTGGCGCGTCGGGTTAGTGTTGGTTGGGCACGGCCAGCCGGCCGAGAAAGAGAATCGCCCCGGTGCGGTTGTGGCGGATCAAGAACAGAAAAGGATGGTCGGCGCGGAAAACGGGGGGCTTGTCGTCGTCCGCCTCCGCGCCGTCGGAGGCCCATACGTCCGCGGCCGCGGCCTCGGTGCCTTGCTCGTCTACGTCGACGTAGGCCTTGTGGAGCGCGGCCGAAATGAATAAGTGCTCGCTGGACGTGATCCGGGGGAACTGGGCCGTGTTCGGGTCGAAGGCCGCCTGCATGCCCATCGACTGCAAAACTTCGCGCAGGTCGATCCGCGCTTCGAGCCTGAACCGGGGCATGAACAAGTCGACGTGCTCATGCCGCATGGCGGCCAACCACTGGCGCAATTGATCGGCATCGAGTTGGGCCTCCAGCTCGGCAATGCCGTCCATCTCGTCGGGCAACAGCAGGACCATCGAAAAGCGGTCGCGCTGATAAGGCAACGCCAGGACCTGGAAGCCGTCGCCCCGGAAATACGCAAAGGAGCCGGCCTGGTTCATCATGGGCACTTGAACCTGCCTCTCAGGAGCGATGTAAAAAGCGGCCTCCTCGGTGAGCCCCGTTTCGAATGGGTGGTCCCAATCGCTGGCGAAATAGATGGCCATGGTGAGCACCATGCGGGTTGACGGCCACAGGACATCGTCGGGCACGAGATCTTTGATCTTGCCGCGCGTCTGCTCGCGGACCCAGGCGTTGATCTGGCGGCGGGCGCCGGCTGTGTCCCCAGCGAAATCGACCTGTGCCGGCTCGGCCTGGTAGTGGCCGGCCAGCAGATCGAAGAACTCCGGGTGGAAATCGTAGTCGTGTTGGGCCCAGATCCGATTCGCCAGCAGCACGCGCCAACCGGTCGCATTGCGGGAATGAACATCTCTTCGCAGGGCGGCGAAGGTGCGGTGCAGTTCCGGCTCCGGGCCCGCGACGTGAAGCACCTGGGCGATTTCGGATTTGGTCTGGCCGCCCGCACCCGCATAGGCCATCGCGAGACCCGTCGAGATGCTCAGGGGCGAGAAGAACACGTTGCCCTGCTCGCGCTTCGCCATTTCGGCATACAGATCCAGTGCGAAGCGGTTCGTCGACTCGATCACCTCCGGGGCCGGAGGTCCCTTGGGAACGAACGGAGTCACCTTGGCACCAGCGGCCTTCGGGCTGGCCCTGGGCGGCGCCTTGCCGTCGGAGCAGCCCAGCAGCAGGGCCGAAACCAGCAACAGAAGTGCCGTTCGCATCGCGTTGACCTCCGGTGAGCATGGGCCGCTGCAGCGGTTATTATAGGAGTGGGGAAGCAGAAGGAGGAAGGCGGAGCGTCAAAGTAGCAGGCACACTCCGTGTGCCGTACCCTCGGTCCTTACAAAGGGCGCAATTGTTGCCGTTGAATGTGCCGCCCCTTCAGGCGGCTCGAAGCCGTAGAGGGAGAAACCATGGACTATCTGAATCTGGGGAAGACGGGTCTCAAGGTCTCTCGGCTGTGCCTGGGGTGTATGAGCTACGGCGTTCCGGAGCGAGGGGCGCACCCGTGGACGCTCGGCGAAGAAGAGAGCCGGCCGTTCATCGCCCGTGCGCTGGAGGTGGGCATCAACTTCTTCGATACGTCAAACTCCTACTCGGACGGCACGAGCGAGGAGATCGTGGGCCGGGCCCTCGGCGAGCTGGCACGGCGGGAAGAAGTGGTCGTCGCGACCAAGGTCTACTACCCGGCGAGAAAAGACGCGAACGCCAAGGGCCTCTCGCGCAAGGCGGTCATGACCGAGATCGACGCCAGCCTCCGGCGGCTGCGCATGGACTACGTCGACCTGTACCAGATCCACCGCTGGGACCACGATACGCCGATCGAGGAAACGCTGGAGGCGCTTCACGACGTGGTCAAGGCCGGCAAGGCCCGCTACATCGGCGCGTCGTCGATGTTCGCCTGGCAGTTCTCGAAGGCCCTCTACGCGGCCCGCCTGCACGGCTGGACGCGGTTCGTCTCGATGCAGAACCACTACAACCTGCTCTACCGCGAGGAGGAGCGAGAGATGATCGGCCTGTGCGCTGCCGAAGAGATCGGCGTGATCCCCTGGAGCCCGCTGGCCCGCGGGCGGCTGGCCAGGCCCTGGCAGGAAAGGGGGAGCACGGCCCGGGCCGGCTCGGACGAGTTCGGCAAGACGCTCTACGCCAAGACCGAAGAGGCCGACCGGCTGGTCGTGGAGCGCGTCAGCCAGGTCGCAAGCGAACGGGGCATTTCGCGGGCGCAGGTGGCGTTGGCCTGGCTGTTGAACAAGCCGTCGGTCACCTCGCCCATCATCGGCGCCACGAAGCCTCGGCACTTGGAGGATGCGGTCGGCGCCCTGTCGATCCAGCTTGGCCCGGAGGAGATGGCCCGGCTGGAGGAGCCGTACGTGCCGCATCCGGTGCTCGGCTTTTCCTAGCGCGGAATACGGACGGCGAAGATCGTGGCCATAGCGCGGGGGGCGGAACGGGCCGCCAGGCTCCGCTCGATCTGGTAGACTACTTGTTGAGAGGTAGTGCAGGCCAGGGAGCCCGTAATGGTGCAAGCGATCGAGTTGACATCCTACCAGGAGCAAGTGCGGCGGCTGGCCGACCAGATTGTCGAAGCCCAGCGTCCAATCCGCATTCGCGAAGCGATCAAGTGGGACGACTCGGTCGAGCAACAGGTGCTCTCGTCGAAGTTTCAAGAGCTGCCCCGCATCGATCGCCATTACTACCAGGACCGCAGGCCGCTGCCCTACGACGGGACGGCCAAGATCGAGGAGTTCGCCGAGCTGGAGCGGGAGGTGCTGGCCACGCTGGGCGCCGGCGATCCGATGGGCGACATCCTGGCCCGAAATTGCCGCGAATATCAGCTCGTGGTGCGGATGCTGCTGGCCCGCGGCACGGCGGAGTTCTACGACTTCTCGCGCCAGCTCTACGGCAGCCCCAAGGACTGCTTCGCCGGCGACACGACCACCATCCGCGAACTGGGCATGCTGCTGCACGAGATCCTGGCCGGGATCCCGGAAGACCGCCTGGGGGCGATGCACCCGCGCACGCTCACGGCCGAAGAGGTGGTCGACCGGCTGAACGAGCGCTTCGGCCGGTACTTTCACGATCAGGCGGTGCACGCCCGGCTTGACGACGGCATCCTCTCCGACGCGGCGGCCGGGGCCGACTACGTCAAGATCCGGCGGGGGATCATGTTCTCCGAGCGCGACCTGGACCTGCTGGAAGTACACGAGGGGTGGGTGCACGTGGGGACGAGCCTGAACGGCGCGCGGCAGCCGGTCGCCCGCTGGCTGGCCAAGGGGCCGCCCTGCACGATGGCGATCCAGGAAGGGCTGGCGATCATCGTGGAAGTGATGACGTTCAATGCGACCTGCACGCGGGCCAGCAAGCTCAACAACCGGATCCTGGCCTGCGACCAGGCGGAGGACGGGGCCGACTTCCTGGACGTGTGCGAGTTCTACCGCTTGGAGGGATACAGCGAGCGGGAATGCTTCCAGCACGCGCAGCGGATTTTTCGGGGCGGGGTGGTCAAGGGGGGCGCGCCGTTCACCAAGGACATCAGTTACTGCAAGGGGTTCATCATGATCTACAACTTCCTGCGGACGGCGATCCGCTTCGGCCGCCCCGAGCTGATTCCGCTCTTGTTCCTGGGCAAGCTGACACTGAAAGACGTGAGCGTGCTGTGCCGGATGCGCGAGCAGGGGCTGGTCGATCCACCCTGCTACGTGCCGGCGCCGTTCCGCGACCTGAACGGCCTGGCGATGTGGATGGCCTACTCGAATTTCTTCAACCGCGTGAACCTGACCAGCATCCAGGAGCATTATCGGGAGCAGTTCGGGGAGACGGATACGACAAGGTGACAAGGGGATGACGGACGACGCTACGAAGACGACGGGAATGAAACCACGGAGGCACGAAGGACACGGAGACGCTACGGAAGGTAGAAGGCAGAAGGTAGAAGGCAGAAATTCAACAGACGACGATGGCTGGGGTCGAGAGTTGAGGGCTGAAAGCGTTCCCCCTGTGGCATGTTATCGCGTTGTCCCAGCCACGCGGCGCGAACGGGCAAGGGCTTCCCACTTGCTGGAGTCAATCTTCAAGGGTTCGGATGCTTCCAAAGCAGTCTCGCGCGCGACGGCCTGAACTGGCTGGCGCGTGGCGGCTGCTGCTTTCAAGGAAGCGACCAGCGCATCGATGTCCGCTCCGTGATAGGCACCCAGGAACTGACGGTTCTTCAAAACAAAGATGTATCCCACACAATGCCGTCGATCAAGGGATACATGGACCCAATAGACTTGGCCGTCGGTGTCACTGATCAACACGTGCGCGATCGGAAAATCAACCGCCGTAGGAGGCGGATCGTTCATGCGCGTGCAACCTGATATTGTTGCCAGAAGTGTCGCCCAGCAGCTTCTGGGAACCGGGCAACGCTCCAGAACAACGGAACCTGAATATGGATCAGCAAGCCACGTTGCGTCGAGGCTGGCGAGCCGGTCGGGAGCGGGAAACGCGGAGCGCCACTCGATCCATGAATAGCACTTCAGCCCAACGGCCGTCGCCAGCGTAAATGCCAACAACGCCCGGATGCTGAACTGCCAAGACGCGTGCTTTGATGGTTGCATCGGCTCTCCTGGCAGCACTGTACATGCGGCGGGGGGATCGCGGCAACGCGAGAAAGTGCCACTCAGCGCTCGGACTTTGATCGTCACGTCCTCTTGTGGCCTTGCAATAGCGCCTCGCCCTTGACGGTGAGGAGCGGCGGGCGGAAACTGGCTGTTGGAAGCATCCCTCTTCAACGGCCCGCCCACATGCCTGCCCGCCTGCGTCAAACCGCCTGGATCGCTATCGCGTGTTGGCTGATCGTGGTCGCCAGCGCCGGGGCTGACGAGGCCGACGCGGTCCCGGCCCAGTACGTGCCCACGGATAACGGGATCACGCCGGACGATTTGTGGGCGCTGGCGCCGATCGAGCGGCCGGCACTGCCCGAAGTGAAAAGGGCCGATTGGCCGTCGGGCGCCATCGACCGCTTTGTTCTGGCAGGGATCGAGGCGGAGGGGATGGAGCCGGCGCCCCGCTTGTCGCGGCGAAAGCTGGTTCGGCGGCTCTATTTCGATTTGTGGGGACTGCCGCCGACGCCCGACGACGTGCGGGCGGCCTTGGCCGACGACTCGCCGGACGCTTACGAGCGGCTGGTCGACCGGTTGTTGGCCAGCCCGCATTACGGCGAACGGTGGGCCCGCTATTGGCTCGACCTGGTGCGGTTCGCCGAGTCGAACGGGTACGAGCGCGACGCCCTGAAACCGGGCGCCTGGCAGTATCGCGACTGGGTGATCCAGGCATTCAACGACGACAAGCCCTACGACCGCTTCGTGCTGGAGCAGTTGGCCGGCGACGAGCTGCCCGATGCCACGGACGAGACGCGGGTGGCCACCGGCTTCCTGCGGGTCGGCACGTTCGACGACGAGCCGAACGACCCGGCCAAGTACAAGTACGAGCAGCTCGACGACCTGGTACACGCCACCAGCACGGCCATGCTGGGCATGACGCTCAAGTGCGCCCGCTGCCACGACCACAAGTTCGACCCGATCCCGCAGCGCGACTACTATGCCGTGCTGAACTTTTTCGTCGGCGGCCGCGCGGCGGACGGGCCGCTGCTGGCCTACACCGACGTGCCGGACCCGCCGCCGGTGCACCTGCTGAAGTCGGGCGAGGCAAACCAGCCGGGTGAGGTGGTGCCGCCCGGCTTCTTGTCGATGCTGCCCGTACTGGCCAGGCCGCTCGACCCGCCGCCGGCCGGCGCGCAGACCAGCACCCGCCGCACACAGTTGGCCCGCTGGATCACCGACCGCCGCAATCCGCTCACCGCCCGGGTGATGGTGAACCGGCTTTGGCAGCACCATTTCGGCGAGGGGCTGGTCCGCACGCCCGACAATTTCGGCATGATGTCCGAGTCGCCCACGCATCCCGAGCTGCTCGACTGGCTGGCTGCCGAGTTCATGGACGGCGGCTGGCGGATCAAGCGCATCCACCGGTTGATCCTGCTGTCGAGCACGTACCGGATGGACTCGAACCATCCGCGGGAAGCCGAGTACGCCAAGCGCGACTTCAACAACCAACGGTTGTGGCGAGCCAACCGGCGGCGGCTCGATGCCGAGGCGCTCCGCGACGCCATCCTGGCCGCCAGCGGCGAGCTGAACCTCAAGGCCGGCGGGCCCAGCTTCTATCCGCCGGCCAGCAAGGAGGCGCTGGAAGGACTCTCGAAAAAGGACGCGGCCTGGGGCACGTCGCCTCCGGACGAGCAGCGCCGCCGCAGCATCTACATGATGACGCGGCGATCGCTGCTGCTGCCGCTGATGACCACGTTCGATTTCGCCGACACCACGCAGCCCTGCAGCCAGCGGAACATATCGACCGTGGCTCCGCAGGCGCTCGCGCTGTTGAACAACCATTTCGTGCACGGCCAGAGCACGGCGCTGGCCGAGCGCGTGGCGCGCGAAGCCGGCAGCCAGGCGGCCGACCGCATCGAGCGGGCCTGGTGGCTCGCGCTTGGCCGGGCGCCGACGTTGGCCGAGCGCGAGGCGGCCTTGGCCCACCTGGAAGTGCAAAGAGAGCGGTTTGCGGCGGCAAACAACGCTTCGGCCGCGACACCCGATCCGCAGCACCTGGCACTGGCATCGCTGTGTCACGTGCTGCTGAATACCAACGAGTTCATCTACGTCGATTAGGAGCGGAGCCGCCCATGGCCGATTCAAGTCGCTCGCGCCGGCTGTTTCCTTGCGGCCTCACGCGGCGGGAATTCGTCTGGGAGATGGGGGGTGGGTTTGTCGGCCTGGCACTGTCGAGTCTGCTGGCGGCCGACGGCTTTTTTGAACGGCACGCGCAGGGGGCCGAGCCGTCGAAGAACCCGCTGGCTCCCAGGCTGCAGCACTTCGATGCGCCGGCCAAGAGCTGCATTTTCCTCTTGATGAACGGCGGTCCGAGCCACGTCGACACGTTCGACTACAAGCCGAGCCTGGCCAAATACGCGGGGCAGTCGCTGCCGCCCGATAAGCAGTTCACCAACTCGGGCAACCGCAAGATGGGTTTTCTCACCCCGGCCTGGCGCGAGTTCAGGCCGGGCGGCCAGAGCGGCCTGATGATCTCCGACTTCTTTCCGCGCGTTCGCGAGCATGCCGACAAGCTGGCTCTGGTGCGCTCGTGCCATACCGACAGCCACGCCCACGGCTCGGCCCTGGTGGCCATGAACACGGGCAGCACGTTCATCGGCCGGCCTTCGCTGGGGAGTTGGGCGCTGTACGGCCTGGGCACGCCGAACCAGAACCTGCCGGGCTACGTGGCGATCATGGACAAGCGCGGCGGCCCGATCAGCGGCCAGCCCAACTGGTCGAGCGGCTTCATGCCGGCCAGTTACCAGGGGACGCTGTTCCGGCCCGAAGGCGAGCCTGTGCTCGACCTGCGCGGGCCGGCCCACATCGACCGCACGATCCAGCGCGAGCAGCTCGACCTGCTGGCACGGCTCAACCAGCAGCATCTCGACGAGCGGCCCGGAGGCGCCGAGCTGGCGGCCCGCATTCAGAGCTACGAGCTGGCCTTCCGGATGCAGGCCGAGGCGCCCGAGGCGGTCGATTTTTCCGGCGAGGATGCCAAGACGCTGGAGATGTACGGCGTGGGCACGGCGCCGACCGACGAGTTCGGCCGCAACTGCCTGATTGCCCGCCGGCTGGTCGAGCGGGGAGTGCGGTTCGTGCAGCTCTACTCGGGCGGCGGCCACCTGGAAGACACTTGGGACGCGCACGAGAGCGTGGAGAAAAACCACGGCACGCACGGGGCCGAGGTCGATCAGCCGATCGCCGCTTTGCTGACCGACCTGGAGCAGCGAGGCCTGCTCGCAAGCACGCTGATCGTCTGGGGAGGCGAGTTCGGCCGCATGCCGTTTGCCGAGGGGGAAGGCGCGCCGGGCCGCAACCACAATCCCTACGGGTTCACCATGTGGATGGCCGGCGGCGGCGTGAAGGGCGGAGTGTCGTACGGCCAGACCGACGAGTTCGGCTTCGCGGCCGCGGTCGACAAGGTACACCTGCACGACCTGCACGCCACGATCCTGGCACTGTTAGGCCTCGACCACGAGCGGCTGACCTATTTCCATCAAGGCCGCGACGAACGGCTCACCGACGTCTTCGGCCGCGTGATCGGCGAAATCATCGCCTAAAGTAGCAGG
>JBBDYJ010000014.1:8558-165417 GCA_040901675.1 Pirellulales bacterium
CACACTCCGTGTGCCGTGGCCGTCTTGCAGCAGGCACACTCCGTGTGCCGTGGCCGTCTTGCAGCAGGCACACTCCGTGTGCCGTGGCCAGGCGCATTGTCTGCGCCCGGCAGGCGACGCCCCCTTCTATTCTGCCTTCTGCCCTCTTCCTTCTGCCTAAAGCTCCCAGCCTTTGCGGTACTCGCGCCGGATGAACTCGTCGGCCTCGGGGCAGTTCACGGCCTTGAGCGACTCGGCGTTCCAGTCCAGCTTCTTGCCGCCGGCGCGGTACGAGACATTGCCCAACAGGACCGTCTCGGTCAAGGCGCCGGAGTAGTCGAAGTTGCAGGTGGTCTCGCCACGGGTCTTGCAGGCCTGGATCCACTCGGCATGGTGGCCGATGGAACTGGGGATAGTGGCCGGCGGCGTCTTGGCCTCCATGCCGGGCTCGAGGAACAACTGGTGCGAGCCATAGTCGGCCAGCAGGCGGCCGCGCTGCCCCTCGAAGAGGACCTTGCTCCCGTCGCCGTACGTTTCGGCACCTTCGGGACGCCACTTGCCGTGATACCAGGTCATGTGCACGGGGGGCAGGTCGCCGCGGGCCGCGAAGTGGTAGTCGACCTGCATGTTGTCCGGGATGTCGTTGTCGCCGCTGTGTGTCTTCTCGCCCTTGGCCTCAACGGCCGTCGGATAGCGCAGGTCCAAGGCCCAGAAGGGCAAGTCCATGTAGTGGCAGCCGAAATCGGCCAGCCAACCGCCGCCGAAGTCAAACCAGAAGCGCCAATTGAAGTGGAAATGCGACGCGTGGAAGGGCCGCATCGGCGCGGGGCCGATCCACAGATCGTAATCGACGTGCGGCGGCGGCATGCTGTCGCTGACGCGCTGCCCGGCGAACACTCCGCAGGCCAGCCAGACGTGGACGCGCTCGATCGGACCCAGCACGCCGGCGCGGACCAGCTCGACCACGCGGCGGTAATTGTCGCCCGCGTGGATCTGCGTGCCCATCTGCGTCACCGCCTTTTGCTTGGCGGTCCAGTTGCGGATCTGGCGGACTTCGTACACCGAGTGCGCCAGCGGTTTTTCACAATACACGTCCAGGCCGCGTTTCAGCGCCCCGACGGCCGCGATGGCGTGCGAATGGTCGGGCGTGGCGATCACCACGGCATTCAGGTCGCCCTGGTCCAGCAGCTTGCGGTAGTCGGTGTATGTCTTGGCCTTCGGGTACGTCTGGGCGACCGGAGCCAGCCGCTCGGCATCGACGTCGCACAAGGCCACGATATTCTCACTGGCCACGTTGCCCAAGTTGTACGCGCCCTGTGCGGCCACGCCGATCATGCCGATGTTCAGCTTCTCATTGGGCGAGCGCGATGCCGCCCTGGCCGGCCGCGTGATGCTGCTGCCCAGGGTTCCGACGGATGCGGCGGCCGTGCCGGCCAGGGCCGCCTGACGCAGGAATTCGCGACGATCGAGGTGCGACATGGTGGGCTCTTTGTCAGGGGTCGGAAGGTAGGAGGTCAGCCAACGCGATGGTGAGTTTACCAGCCCGTCACCGCCAATTCCACTCTTTAGAGAATGGACGAGACAGCACGCCAGAATAGCAGACGCGTCCCGGCGCACGGATTCCGCTATCCGCCAGCCGCTACAATTGCGAAGGCGGAGATGAAATCGATATGCGGACGAAGACTGGGGCACGCTACGACTCGACTGAGCTCGCCGAAGTCCGCTTTGCCCCAGCCACCCGGGGATTCCGCTATCTGCCAGGCGGTACAATTGCGAAGGCGGAGATGAAATCGATATGCGGGCGAAGACTGGGGCACGCTACGACTCGACTGAGCTCGCCGAAGTCCGCTTTGCCCCAGCCACCCGGCTGGAAAGGCACAAGGAGAATGGATGAAGGATGAATCCGAAGTACACGGCGAGGCGGGCCTGGCCGCAGCGCTGGCGCGGCACCAGATCGAGCTGCCGGCGGACCAGATCGAGCTGCTGGAGCGTTATTGCGGCCTGTTGTGGGAGATCAACAAGTCGCTCAACCTGACCCGGCATACCGACTACGAGAAGTTCGTTTCCCGCGACCTGGTCGACACGATGATGATCGAGAAGCAGCTTGGACCCGACGAACGGGTGCTCGACGTCGGCACTGGCGGCGGGGTGCCGGGCATCGTCCTGGCAATCCTCCGCCCCGACCTGGAAGTCACGCTCACTGAATCGGTGGGCAAAAAGGCCAAGGCCGTCGGCGAGATCGTTGCCGGCTTGAGCCTTTCCAAAAGTGCGGGCCTTTCGATTGCCGTGCACCATGGCCGGGCCGAGGACCTGCTCGGGGCCCGCGCGTTCGATACGTTGGTGGCCCGCGCCGTGGCGCCCCTGGAAAAGCTGCTAACCTGGTTCCAGCCGCACTGGGGAGCCTTCGACCGGCTGCTGGTGATCAAGGGGCCGGCCTGGGTCGAAGAACGCAAGAAGAGCCGCGACCGGCATCTGCTCGACGACCTGCAACTCCGCAAGCTCGCCACCTGGCCTCTGCCGGGCACCGAATCGGAAAGCGTGCTGTTGGAGATTAAGCCCAAGGAGTGAGGAAGAAAGGCAGAAGGAGGAAGGAGGAAGGAAGGCATGCCTGGTCCCGGGCGCTTACGCGCATGGCGGCCCGCCTTGATCTATAGATGGGCGATGACGATCACGCTGATCCCCAGGAAAAAAGCGCCGCACAAGAGCGTGCCGGTCTGCATGATCCAGTTGGGACGCAGCTCGGCCGGTAGGAGCGTGCGGTTGACGTACAGCGTGTGCAAGGCGGAAAAGCCCAGGGCGAAGTTCATCAGCACGCCGGCGATCTTCAGGATCTGCAAGGGATCGAAGAGCGTCAAAGCGAACAGGCCCCAGATGCAATAGGCCAGCAGGATGCCGTAATAGACGTACTTCACCCGGTCGCCCGGCAGCTTCTGAGCCCGCCGGCTCGAGGTCCAGATGATGTCGGTCCAGCGGCGCGAGATCTGGTCGCAGGCCATGATCTGCCCCGGCGCCAGCACCAGGAAGCCCACCAGCAAGGTCACGAACCACAACAGCTCGGCATGCTGCGGGTAGCGCGTGGCCATGCCTTCGGCGGTCATGGCCGCCACGCGGTCGCCCGACACGGGAGCGTGCCGGATGAACTCCAGCGACAGCATGCAGGGCAGCGCCATGCCGATGAACGAGCAGACCATCCAGATGGCCAGTTGGTCCCGATAGACGTGGCGGATCCAGCCTCGCCAGCGTGCGCGGCTGTCGGCATCGAGCCGGAAGACGCGGCCGACGTGCGACAGCGAGATCGTCTTGCCGCCGATGGCGCTGGGGATCGCGCCGACGTGCCGCCCCATGCCCCAGCCCTTCTCCCGCGCGTAGTTGGAAAACAACGTGTTGGTCATCCCACCGGCGCCCGCGATGGCGGCGAACGTGGCCACCATCGCCCAATCGAGCCGCGGCAGCCGGCCGTGCTCACCCAGGTAGCCGAGCATGCCCACCCGCTTGAGACCCTGGTTGGCGACGAGCTCACGGCTCACCTCGGCCAGCGGCGACGAGAGCTCGTCCGGGTGATCGTACTCGCGCGTGACGCCCCCCTGCCGCACCGTGATCTGCGCGGGTTCCCACGACAAGTCGGCCGCGATCCGCCCGTGCATCGCCAGGTGTGCATCGCCTTCGATGTGCTCGACGTAAAACGTCCCCGGCCGCGCCAGCGCTTCGGCCCGCGCCGCGAGCCGGCTTCGCCGATCGGCAAGATCCGCCGGCACCCCTTGGCCCATCTGGTACGGTGTTTCCTCACCGTCGCGATGGACGATGAACTCGGTGACCAGCGGCCGGTCGTTTTCCATCGTGCCTTTGATTCGGTACCAATCGTCACCGTCGCGCTCGAGCAGGTTGAAATGCCGGCCGGCCACGATGGTGTCGGCCCGCAAGGGAATCTGGCCGAAACTGACGAAGCCGAAACAGACCTCGCGTGCCGTCGGGCCCGAAACCATGAAGGCCGCCACAAAGAGCAGGTATCCCAGCACGATCGCCAGCTTCAAGGCAAACACGCGCTCGAGCATGCGGTAGATGGTGCCGCCGAAGATCAAGGGGAGGAAGGCCAGCAGAAAGATGGCGTAGCCCAGGACCTTCACCAGTTGTCGCTCGCTGAACGAGAGTGTCAGGAAGCTCACCATCGCGTCGGAAGGAAGGTGACCCAAGAGCGCCGCCGCCAGCGGCACCGCGGCGTTCGAGGCGTTGAAAGGCCAGATGGCGGCAAAGTCGAGCACCAGGTAACCGAACAGCCAGAATCGCGGCCCGGGCGCGGTGCGGAAAAAACCGACCATTACCGGCTCGCCGCAATAGAGCGCGTAGCGCATCATTTCCAAATTGCAGAACACCTGGGCCAGGATGCTCAGCGAGGCGACCCACAGCAACGTGCCGCCGTACTGGGCGCTGATGGCCGGCCCCGACAGCCATTCGCCCGAACCGATCGAGGCCCCGGCCAACAGCACCCCGGGTCCCAGCAATTGCAGCCAGGTGCGCCAGCCTCCCGAAGGCGGATGCGGCAACTGCCCCACGTCCCAGGCGGGCAGCTTGCCGGCCGCGACCGTGTCACGCGGGTGAGTCTCGGCGGCGGGTGGAGCCGGGCTGGTCATTACTACCGCCTGCTGTCGGGCCGATGGTCGCGAAGTCGGGCGGCGGCCTGGCTGGCGGCCTTCAACAGCAGTGTAAAGTCGGCGCCCATCGACAACCACTGAATCCCCTTGTCGATCCACTCGATCATCAGGTCCGGGTCGTCGCCCACGCTGGCCCCCACAAACACCGGCGTCTTGATGGCCTTGGCGATCACCGCTTCCATGGCGGCGATCACTTCAGGATGCCGGGGCTGGCCCATGTGGCCCATCGAACCCGAGAGGTCGTTGGGGCCGAACACGATGCCCGTCAGCCCGGGCACGGCCAGGATCGCGTCGATGTTTCTCACGGCGTCGATGTGCTCGATCTGCACGATCGTGATCACCGACTCGTTGGCCGCCCGGCAGAACTCCGGCCCGCCCAGCCGGCCATAGTTGGCGGGCCGGCGCGGCCCGAAGCCGCGAATCCCCTCCGGCGGATAGCGGCAGGCCGCTACGGCGCGCCGGACGTCGTCGGCCGTGCGGACCAACGGCACGATCACCCCCGCCGCCCCCAGGTCGAGCACCGGCTTGATCAGCACCGGATCGTTCCATGGCACCCGCACCAGCGGCGTGGTGGGGCTTCCCTTGGTCGCCATCACGTGCGCCTGGACCACTTCCAACGAAAGAGCATTGTGCTCCATGTCGATCCAGACAAAGTCCAACAGCCCGCACAACGACTCGACGAGCGTCGGATCGCTGAAGGTGATCACCGTGCCAAGGCATATGCGGCCGGCCGCCAGCTCGCTTCGAAATGCCGATGCGTGTTCCAAGATTGCACTCGATTGTTAGGGAGAGAATCTCTGTTGAATAACCATCTGGGGCACGCTACGACTCGACTGAGCTCGCGACTCGACTGAGCTCGCCGAAGTCCGAAGTCCGCTTTGCCCCAGCCACCCGGGCGGCTGCCCAGACCGCATGAATGCGGATCACTGCGAACCAGGGCCGCTTTGCCCCAACCACGCATTGCACATCTCAGTGGACGTGGGCCACGGCGCCCACGGCCTTGTTCAGCGCGGGCATCAGCTCGTGGGCGAAGAGCTTCATGCTGTGTACCCAGCTCGCCTTGTCGTCCCAGTCGTAGCCCATCAGGATCAGCGTGCCGAAGGGGCCGGTCTCCTCCATCATCCGCAACAGCCGCTGGAGCACTTCGTCAACGTCGCCCGCGACAATCTGCTCTTCCATCAGAAAGTCCATGTTGCAGTCGGCATCGCTCATGTCCAGGTCGCGCTTGTAAATCTTGCGGCCCAGCCCGCGATCGAACAGGTTGCCGATGTACTCGTAATTGCGTCCCAGCGAGTTGGTGCGGGCCCGCTGGCGCGCCTCGCGCGTCGTATCGGCAAGAAAGATCGAGCGGCACACCTTGAAGTCGCGCCGGCGCGGCTGGCGGCCGGCCTCCAGGGCCGCCTGCTCGTAGGTCTGCCAGAAATCGGCCAGCACGTTGGCGGTCACCAGGCAGTGGCCGAACGGCTGATAGCCGCGCTGGCCGGCCAGCTTCATGCTGGGGGAGTTGCGGCTCATGGCGGGCATGGCGATCGGCGGGTGAGGCTGCTGCAGCGGCTTGTGGATGAAGCCGATCTTGGTTTCCAGGTCGACGTACTTCTTCAGGCTGATCTGCCAGAACTGGCCCTTGATTTCATAGGGTGGGTCGGAGGCCCACAGCGCCAGCACGATGTCCAAGGCCTCCTGCGCCATGGCGCCGCCGATCTTGGGATCGATGCCGTATAGCTCCTGGTCGGCGGTCACGCTGCCGGGGCCGAAGCAGAGGTTCAACCGTCCCTTCGACAAGTGATCGAGAAACGCCAGGCGGCTGGCAACGTGGGCCGGATGGTGCTGCTGCAGGCAGACCGGGGCCGGTCCCAGCCGGATGCGGCTGGTCTCGCCCAGCGCGCGGCCGATGAAGATCTCCGGCATCACGATGTTCTCGTAGAGCATCGTGTGATGCTCGCCGATCCAGAACTCGCTAAAGCCGAGCTCCTCGGCCAGGACGATCAGCTCCAGATCTTCGTCGTAGCATTGGCTCTTGGGCTTGGCATCGTCGTGGAAGGGCATGATGAACATGCCGTAGTCGATTCGGGTGGCGTTCGAGTCTTGCATTATGGTGTGCCCTCGGTGTTCGGTCGTGAAAACCGTTCACGAAAATGGCCGCGGCTAGTCGTCCAGCCGCCGGTACTCGCCCCGGTAGAACAACAAAGGGCTGCCCTCCCGCGCGTCTCCAGCCAGGATCTCGCCGATAAAAATGTCGTGATCCCCGCCGGGCAGCACCTCGACCAGCCGGCAGTCGACCCAGGCCAGCGCATCGGAAAAGACCGGCGCCCCGCTGGCCGCTTCCGTCCAATCCAGGTCGCTGAAGTCCTTGAGGCCGCTCGTGGCGAACCGCCGCGACAGGTCTTCCTGCTCGACGGAGAGCACGTTGACGGCGAAACCGCCGCCCGCCTTCAGGCAGGCGTGGAAAGCGGCCCGCTTGTCGACCGCCACCAGCACCAGCGGCGGATCCAGCGAGAGCGACGTGACGGCGTTGGCCGTCATGCCGCACAACTCGTCGCCCATCCGGCTGGTGACCACGGTCACTCCCGTGGCAAGGTAACCCATCACCCGCCGCTGGGCATCCGCATCGATCGCCACGCATCGGCTCCCTGTCTTGCAGCTCTGTTTGGTATGGCTCGCGGCTAGGCCGTCAGTTCCTCGACCACGCGGGCCCCGCTCACGGGGGCGTCGGTCAACGTCTCGTCGCGGCCATGATGATGATAGGTGAGCCGGTTGTGGTCCAGCCCCAACTGGTGAAGAATCGTGGCGTGCAGGTCGGGCACGCTGACCCGATCGACCGCCGCCCGGTAGCCGACTTCGTCGGTTGCGCCGTGCACGTGGCCGGCCTTGAACCCGCCGCCGGCCAACAGCAGGCTGAACGCGTTGCGGTTGTGGTCGCGGCCGCTGCCATTCTGCGAAACGGGCAGCCGCCCGAACTCACCCGTCCAGAGCACGATCGTCGAATCCAACAGCCCTCGATTCTTCAGATCCTTGATCAACGCCGCCGAGGGAAGGTCGGTCTTCGCGCAGATCGCCTCGTTCTCGGTCTTCACGTTTCCATGGGCGTCCCACGGCTGGCCGGTCGGCGGAAATATCTGCACGAACCGGACGCCTTCTTCCACCAGCCGGCGAGCCATCAGGCAGCGCAGCCCGTAAGGGGCCGTGGTCGGGTTGTCGAGCCCGTAAAGTTGCTGCGTGGCGACGGTCTCCTGGGCCAGGTCGAGCGTTTCGGCGGCGGCCAGTTGCATGCGGGCGGCCAGCTCGTAGTTGCGGATGCGGGCCTCCAGCTCCGACTCGCCAGGGTGTTTTTGCCGGTGCAGCTCGTTCATCCTGGCCAGGTAGTCGAGGTTGTCGCGCTGGACCGAGTCGGGCAGCTCGACCGCCGGGTTCAAGTTCAATACGGGCGTGCCCTGCGTGCTCACTTCGGTCCCGCGATAGAGGGCCGGGAACCAGCCGTTCTGCCACAACAGCGTTCCGCTGGTGTTGTAGCCGGCCGGGTCGCGCAGCACGATGTAGGCGGGCAGGTTCTGGTTCTCCGTGCCCAGCGCATAGCTGATCCACGAGCCGAACGCCGGCCGGCCCGGAAAGATCTTGCCCGTGTTCATCATCACCAGCGCTTCGGTGTGGTTGTTGTGCTCGGTGTGCATCGAGCGCACCAGGCAGATGTCGTCGGCCACCGATCCCAGGTGCGGGATCACCTCCGACAGCTCCATGCCGCATTGTCCCCGCCGCACGAACTTGAACGGGCAGCCGAGCAGCTTGTTCGATTCACTCCCTTTCTGGAACATCTCGACCTTGGTCTCGTGCACGTGGCCGGCAAACTTGTCGAGCTGCGGCTTGGGATCAAACAACTCCATCTGGCTGGGACCGCCGTTCTGCATGAGCATGATGACGGCCTTGGCCCTGCCCGAGAAATGACCCGCGCGCGGCGCCAAGGGCCCTCGGGCCCGCTCGCTCGCGGCATGGGTTTCCGCCCGCACTCCCTCGCCTTCCAGCAGGCACTCGATCACCAGCGAACCGAATCCCAGGCCCGACAGCTCCAGCAGACGGCGGCGGGAAATGCCGGCCGTCGGCGACAACCTCGCGGACGGCTCGTGAGCGGCAAAACGGCTTCGGCTCATGATTGCCTCGGTGCTTGAAAAGGCGCGGCTGCCCCGGGCGGCTATTCGATATACAAAAACTCGTTCGTGTTCAGCAGCATGTGGCATAAGGCGGCCAGGGCTTTGTGCTCGGCCTGCCGCGGCTCGCTGCCGGCCGAGATGAACCGGCTGGCGTGCCGTTCGACGAGCTCCATGCTCCAGGTCAGTTCCTGCGGACCAGGAGGCCTCGACAACGCCAGACGAAAGGCCGAGTCAATCCGCGACGCCGTGTCGGCCGTGCCGGCGGTCGCGGCCACCCGGGCCGCAAAGAAATCGGCCTGCTCAAACAGAAATGCGTCGTTCAGCATGGCCAGCGACTGCGTCACCACGGCCGAAGGGGTCCGCGCCGTGCAATTGGTCGCCACCAGCGGCTGGTCGAATACGTCCAGCAGCGTCAAGTGGTACGCCCGGCGCGCCAGGATATACACGCTGCGCCGCCAGGCGGCCTCCGCGTCGCTCAGGCTGTCGAGCTTTAGCACCACCATCCCGTCGGGCCGCGGATCGAGCATCAGTGGAGGCCCGCCCAAGTCCCGCCGCAGCTTGCCGCTCGTGGCCAGGATCGCATCGCGGACGATTTCGGACTCCAGGCGTCGAAGCCGCATCTTCCACAGCAAGTCATTGGCCGGGTCGACCACCGCCGGATCGACCAGCCCGCTTTGATCGGCGGCAGCTTCAGGGCTACTCTGGGCAGCAACCGCCGACGGCTCACCCGTTGTTTCGACAGCGAGCGTCGGCGCACCGGCCGGCCGATACGACGCCTGCCGGTAGGCGGCCGACATCATCATCAGCTTGATCATCGGCTTGACGCGCCAGCCGCGCTCGACGAACTCGCATGCCAGCCAGTCGAGCAGCTCGGGATGCGTGGGGGCCGCTCCGGAACGGCCGAAATTGCCCGGCGTGGCGACGATTCCGCGCCCGAAGAGCTGCGACCAGATGCGATTGACCATCACGCGGGCGGCCAGGCCTCCGGAGGGGAGGTTCGAATCGGTAATCCAGCGGGCCAGCGCCAGGCGGCGGCCGCTCGATAGTCCGCCGGCCACCGGATCGAACGCAGGCTCGGCCACTGCATCGGACAGCACTGATAAAAAGCCGGCTTCGACAACATCGCCGGGAGTCTGGTAGTCGCCGCGCCGCAGCAGGTGCGTGGCCGGCGGAGGCCCCAGGTCGTACAGCGCCTGGATCTTGCCATAGCAGCGCCGCGACGACTTGAGCGCGGCTATCCCGGCTTCCAACCCCGACAGTTTCTGCCGGTCTTCCTGGCTGAGGGAGGCAGAGACCTCCTCCGCGCTGACCGCCACCAGCGGACCCAGTTTCTCGGCCAGGTACTTTTGTACCTCCGACCGCTTGTCCGCCGCCGTCTCCAGGGCGGCCTTGGTATCGGCACGGATCGCCTCGGGCAGCCCGGCCAGTTTCTGATTCGTGAGCTGGTCCTTGTACGACTGGTCCAGCGCGGAGATCTGGGCCTGGATGTCGGCGGTCTGGCGATCGATCTGGGCATTGTGCTCGTCGATTGCTCTCTGCTCGCTCAGCGCGACGTCGGGCAGCTCGCGGTACTGCGGCTTGCGGGCGGTGCCTTCGCGGAAATGAGGCTGCACCCAGGCCTGCGGGTTGTAGGCCGGCGTGAACAGGGCCATCATCGCGTAATAGTCGCGGTGCGGGATCGGTTCGTACTTGTGGGCGTGGCAGCGGGCGCACTGCAGTGTCAGCCCCAGCAGGTTGGTGCCGATCAGCTCCAGCGTGTCGTGCAGGACCGAGTAGCGGATATCGGCCGTGTTCAGCTCGTCTTCGGCTGTGCGGTCGGCCACGTTGCGCAGGTAGCCGGTGGCCACCAGCAGATCGAGTGTTTCGCTCGTATAGCCGGCAGCTTCGCGCCACTCGGCCAGCTCATCCCCGGCCAACTGCTCGGTGACAAAGCGGTCGTAGGGCTTGTCGTCGTTGAACGACCGCACCACGTAATCGCGGTATCGCCATTTTCCTTCGGCCGGAATGATGATCGCCGCGTCGTTGTCCGCGCCCACTGTGTCGACGTATCCGGCCGCGTCGAGCCAATGGCGGCCCCAACGCTCGCCGAAGTGCGGCGACGCGAGCAAGCGGTCGATCAGTTGTTCGTAGGCGTCGTTCGAGGTGTCGCTGACAAACTGCTCGACCTCGCCGGGCGAAGGGGGCAGTCCCACCAGGTCCAGGTACACCCTCCGGACCACTGTGTAAGGCTCGGCCGGCGGCGAAAAGCCAAGCACTTTTTCTTCCAGCCGCGACAGCAGAAAGGCATCGATCGGCGTGGCGGCTCGTGCCATGCCCAGCACGGCGGGCAGCGCGGCCTTCTGGGGCCGCTGAAACGCCCAGAACTGCCGGTCCGACTCGCTCACTTCCGGAGGACCTTCGGTGGGGCCGGCATCCGAGGCGCCGAGCGCTTGCGCGCCGCCGGCAATCCACTGCCGCATCGTCTCCTTTTTGGCATCGCTCAGCGGCAATTCGCCTTCGGGCGGCATCGAGCCGTCGGCCACGCGCTGCCAGAGCAGACTCAGCTCGGTGTCGCCCGCGACGATGGCCGGCCCGCTGTCGCCGCCGCGTCCCGCCAGTCCCGCGGTCCGCAGGTCGAGGCTTGCCTTGCGGGCCTCCAACCCATGGCACTTCAAGCAATGCTGCGTGAGGATCGGCAGCACGTCTTGTTCGAAGACCAGCGTCCGACCCGATTCAGCCGGGGCCGGTTCATCCGCCAGGCCGCCCTGAGCCCAGCCGACCAGCAGGGAAGCCACGATGGCCGCACAATGTGGCGACGGCTTGCGCTGCATCGGCTGGCTTGCAACCGGACCAAGCGGACATCTCCGCGGGATCGCGCGACTCGTTATGACCCAACGCACTCGCAGGACTCCGCTAAAGCGACACGGTGGCGATGCGGCGCGGCGGGAGCCCCAGGCAGGATACGTCAGACATCATACAACCGTGCCAACCGCTGTCAACCAACCAGCGCCACCCTTCGAGCTCGGCAGGTCCCAGGCCCGCCAGCCAGCGCCCCAGCCGACCACCCGGGCGCGGACAACCGGCCCCGATCCGGTGTCCGTTTGCGGCGCGATTGTGCCGCAAGGATCGAATGCACGGACCGGCGACCGACGCCCGGCGGCTGTGCGTTTTGGCTGGTGTGGCGGGAGGTTAGCGCGTCGAGCGATTTTCTCGAAGTGCCTTGGCTTTAGGCAATTTGCACGCCTTCGATGCCTGACCTACAGTTCTTGTGGCGAGTTCGAGCCCCTTCTCGGCTCGCCGGCCGGCTTGCTTGGCACGAGGCTCGAGCGTTTTCTGACGGCACCCGCTGCCAGGTGGCGCCCGCCCCCGGAAGCGAGGCCATTTCGGCCTTGAAAGAACGTCTCCCGAACATCCAAAAGAACGGACATCCCGTGTCTGTCGCCTTAATCACACAAATCGTCGGTTGGGACGGGGTCGAGGCCGCACTCTTGAAGCTCAAGGACGGCGGCGAAACCTTCGAGCAATTCGTCGTCCAGCAACTCCAGGAGCTCGAGTCGCTGCGTGCCAACCTGGCAGAGCGGCAACAACGGCTGCACGAAGAAAACCAAATACTCCTGAACAACGAACGCGAACTGGAATCGCGGCGGCAGTTGCTCGACGAGGCCCGGCAGGCTTCCGAGCAAAGTGTCGAGCAGGTCCGCATCCAAACCGAGCAGGTGGCCCAGGCCCAGGCCGAACTGACTGCCGCTCAGGCCCGCCTGGCCGGCGATCAACAGCAGTTTGAGGCCGAGCGGGCCGAATCGCACCGCGCATTCGAACAACGATTACGCGAGTGGGAAGCCGCCCGCGACGCCCGCGAGGCCGAGCTCCAGGCCGCCCACGCCGAGTTGAATCGCCTCCGCCAGGAGGGCGCCACCAGCGAAGCCGAAGCGAACTTGCTGCGGCGTCTGGGCGAGCTGGAACAGCAGCGCGCCGCGCTGGAACACGAACTGAACGAATCGCGCGGGCAGATCGGCCAGCTTAGCGAAAGCGCGGCCGAGCTGGCCAAGGTCCGCATCGACCTGGCCCAGGCCCGCGAGGAGTTGGTGCGCAAGCCGGCGGGCGATGGAAAGGCCGGCGAGAAGTTGCGGCAGGAAGTGATCGAGTTGGAAAAGGAACGCGCTGCGCTCGAAGCCGAGCTGGAGGCCGTGCGGCATCGTGCGGTCGAGCTGGCCGAGACCGCGGCGGCCGAGCGGCAACGCGTGGCCGAGGAACGAGCCGAGTGGGCCGGCGAAATCAAGCAGTTGCGCCGCATGCTCGAACGGCAGGCGGCCGCCGCCGCTCCCGGTGGCCGGCACGACGATGCGGCCCTGCGGAGCACTGCGCCCGCGGGAGCGACCGTCCAGTCGGACCCGATGCTCGACTCGGTGATGGCCCAGTTCGACATGTTGCAGCGAGACATCGCTCGGAGGCGATCAGGCGGCAAGCGGCAGCCGCGGCAAGACGTGGCCTGATCGGCTCGACGGCGCTTACGGCAATGCACTGCCCCGGCACTCCATCCGCCGCCCGCCACGCCCAGCACGGCTTGAAAACAGCGGCGACAAGCGGCGTTCACGCCGCCAGGAATCAACAAACCCCCTTGAGACTCATTGGACATGACCATGCGGAAGATCTTCAAAGATCGCACTCTCTGCTGGGTTTTCCTGGCAAGCCTGCTAGCAGTGGCGGCCGGCCTCTTGACGCGTTCGGTAACCCTGGGAGGCCTGGGACTGATCGGGCTGGCCGTGCTGGCCCTTCGCCGCCGCCGCCGCCAGTTTGAGGCCGAAGTCGCTCCGGTGTCGCCTGTGCCGCATCCGCCCGCGGCCGACGAGGAGCCTGATCCGCCAGCGCGCCATGTGGCACCCACGGACATCGACGGTCTGGTCGGCGAAATGTTGAAACAGGACCGGTACGCGCTCCTGTTGCGGCGGCAACTGGTAGGCAACTTGCGGCCGAATCAGCGCCGCGCCGCCCGCGAGGCCTTGGAACAACACATGGCCCTGGTGCCCGAGGGCGAAGTGTCGTTGGGCGGCGGGGACGACGGGTCGGGCGACGGGCGCGAAGCCCCCCCCCCCCCCCCCCCCCCCCCCGCCAAGGGGACGGTCTGCCGCGTGGCGGGGCTGTTTCTCGACCGCTACCAGGTTACCAACCGCCAATACCGGCACTTCGTCCTCAGCGGCGGCTACGAACAGATGTCGATCTGGGATCCGCAGATCCTGGCGGCCGTGCTCGACTTCGTGGACAGCAGCGGCCATCCGGGACCGCGATTCTGGAAGAAGGGCCGCTATCCGGCGGGCCAGGACGAATACCCCGTGGTCGGCGTGAGCTGGTACGAGGCGGCTGCGTATGCCCGCTGGAGCGGCAAGCGGCTGCCGACCGAGGCGGAGTGGGTCAAGGCGGGAAGCTGGCCGGTGCCCTTGTCGTCGACGTCGCACTGGCAGCGCAAGTTTCCCTGGGGCGACACGATGGACCGCGAGCGCTGCAACCTGTGGGGTTCGGGCCCGGGCCGCGTGGTGGCGATCACCGAATATCCCGAGGGGGTCAGCGTGGGCGGCGTGTACCAGTTGATCGGCAACGTCTGGGAGTGGACGACGGGCAACTTCGGCGGCGCCGGCGACTCGCAAGGGCGCGACCTCACCTTGCCGACTCCCATGAAGAGCATCCGCGGCGGCGCGTTCGATACCTACTTTGAGAACCAGGCAACCTGCCAATTCCAAAGCGGCGAGAACCCGCTGTCCCGCAAGCACAACATCGGCTTCCGCTGCGCGCTCAGCCTGTGCGATATCGCCGGCGGTGTGCACGCGTCCGATCCCGCTGAGGCGGACGAGGAAGCCTCACTGACCGAGGGAGTGACTGTATGATCAAGCAAGGCACCTTGCCGTTGGACTCCTACCGCATGGCTGAACAAGCCGTGCAGATGCCCTGTTACATCTGCGGTACGGACAATACCTACGACGCCGAGCTCTGCCGGCAGTGCTTTGCTCCCATGGCACTCGCGCACCAGGCGAACGCCCAAAAAGTCTCTCCCAAGATGCTCGCCGCCATCGGCCCCAGCGGCGTGGGGAAAACCGTCTACCTGGGCATGCTGATGGATATGCTGGCCCGCCAGCCCGACCGCCTGCAAATGACGGCCCGCGGAGCCTTCTCCATCAACCTGCAGCAGACCGCGGCGTCGGCCTTGGCGCGGGGCGAGTTCCCCACCAAGACTCCCTCCGAGCCGGACCGCTGGAACTGGGTGCATTGCCAGGTCCGTGCCAAGGGCGACAGTCGCTGCCTGGACCTGATCATGCCCGACATGGCCGGCGAGGCTTTGCTGGAAGAGGTGGACCACCCCAATACCTACGAGGTGATCCATCCCCTGCTGTCCAAGTGCTCAGGCGCGCTGATTATGATCGATTGCACCAAGCTGCAAACCAGCTCGCTCGATCAGGACTACTTCACGATGAAGCTCTTGAGCTACCTGGCCGAATTGGACGAGAATCCCAAGCAGTCCTGGGCCAAACGGCCGATCGGTTTGATTCTGACCAAGGCCGACGAGTGCGAGGAATGTTTCCTCGATCCGGCCGCCTTTGCCCAGGCGCGCGCGCCGGGGCTGTGGCGGCAGTGCCACGAGCAGTTCCGCAACTTCAAGTTCTTTGCCACCGGCGTGGCCGGCGGATGCGCCTATCGCGTCCGCCGCGATGGCCGCGTCCGAGTGCCCTTGCGGATCGAGCCGCGCGGAATTGTCGAGCCGTTTGAATGGCTCATGAAACAGGTCAAGGCTTGAACTTTCCCCTCGGGCCCTCGGCCCGCCTGGTACCACTGGCCCGTCTGGCAGGCAGAGGCCCATCGTGCTGATCGAACAAGCGATCTTCACTTCAGCACAGACCCAGCGGCTGGCCGGATACCACCTGGTGGCCCGCAGCCCGGGCGTCGAGGCCGTCGATCTCCGCGAGCTGTCGGTCTGGGGACCATCGCACGATTCGCTCATCGAAGCCGGCGCCGACGCGGTCAGCATCAACTTCCACCCGCTCCCCAGCGGCGCCTACTGCGTCTCCAAAACCTCGCTGGCCGGCAGCGAATACAGCGGCCGCGCCGGGCAGAAAGTCTACACCCAGTGCCTGGTGGTGCCGGCCGACGTCTTGGCCTGCTTCAGCAATAATCCGTTTGCCTTGCTCACGGCCGCCTTCGCCCAGGGCTCGCTGCGCGTGCACGACCACATTCCCCGCGAGCTGGAGCCGTTTCGACTCGGCGGCCGCGCGGCCGCCGTCGACCAGGCCCTCTTGACCGACCTGCAGGCCGACCCGGGTGGGACGTGGCTGGCAGCGCTGGTCCAAGCCGCACTGGTCAGCTCCTCGCTGGGACTCGTCGGCGGACACCGCCGGCCGCGGCTCTTCGCCGGCTTGATCAACTGTCTGCCCCCCGAGTGCCGCACCCAGTTCTCCTTCTCCAGCGGTCTGAAACACTCGCCGCGGCGGCCCTTCCGCGTCGTCTCGGTCCCGGATGACCCGGCCGAGCAGCGACGCTTGCTTCGCCAGTACGATATCACGCTCCTGGAATTCTCGGGCAAACCTCCCCAGCAATTCGTCACCGCCGACGGCTGGGGCGGATTCATTGCCTCCGCCGTCGCCAGCGGCAACACGGCCTTCCTGGGCGGCCAGCTCGGCAAGCCGCGCCCCAAACTGACCGTGGCGGATCTGCCCCAGTTGGGCAACCAACTGCTGGAAGCCATGCCCGCCTCGTCGCAGACAGCGCGGCGCGACGCTGCCCGGCAGTCGGTGGCGGCCCGTGATTCTGAAACTGCGGCGAAGACCCACGCCGCGCACCCGGCACCGCCCGCCACCGAAGCAGACGATCAGCGCCGGGCCGACGCCCCGCATGGCCGACCGCTACGCGCCGGGCAGACGCTGGGCCCGGCCCAGCCGCACGCCGACAGCCGTGCCCCCGCCGAAATCGAGCAGGACCCCGCCCAAGTGCTCGGTTGGCACTGCCCGGCGGCCATCGAAAAGCTGGAGTTGCTGGACGATACGGTGTTTGAGGCCATCGCGGGCAAGGCCGGCGCCTTGGACCAACTGCGGACCTTATGGCCTCAGGTCCTGACCCAGCTCGGCCCGCACCTGGTGGAGGAATCGCGCGAACAATACATCCGGCACGCACTGAAGGTCTGGCGCGAATGCGTCGATGGAGACCGGATCCGCGATCCGGTGCTGGCCATGGCCGCCATGGAAGTGGTCTGCCTGCTCTTTAACGAATAGGGCAGCAATAACGGCCGGGTGCCTGGGGCAAAGCGGACTTCGGACTTCGGCGAGCTCAGTCGAGTCGCGAGCTCAGTCGAGTCGTAGCGTGCCCCAGAGGTTGCCGTCCTCGCTCCCGCTCTCCGCTCACTTCCGCCGGGTGCCTGGGGCAAAGCGCTAGCGTGCCCCAGAGGTTGCCGTCCTCGCTCCCGCTCTCCGCTCACTTCCGCATCATCTCGCGGAAGCGATCGAACAAGTAGTTGCTGTCGTGCGGACCGGCGGAAGCCTCGGGATGGTACTGCACGCTGAAGGCCGCCAGCTCGCGGTGCCTGACTCCCTCGATCGTGTCGTCGTTCAGGTTGCGGTGGGTCACTTCCAGCTCGGCGGGAAGCGAGGCCTCGTCGACGGCGAAACCGTGGTTCTGGCTGGTGATCTCGACCAGGCCCGTTTGATGATTGAGCACCGGCTGGTTCGCGCCGCGATGGCCGAACTTGAGCTTAAAGGTCTTGGCACCGCAGGCCAGCGACAAGAGCTGGTGTCCCAGGCAGATGCCGAACACGGGCACCTTGCCCAGGATGCCGCGGATGGTTTCCACCGCGTAGGACAACGGCTCGGGATCGCCCGGCCCGTTGGAGAGAAACACGCCGTCCGGCTCGAGATCGAGAACTTGCTCGGCCGTGGAGAGCCCGCTCAGCACCGTCACACGGCAACCTAAGTCGGACAGGTACCGGGCGATGTTCCACTTCATCCCGTAGTCGAGGGCCACCACGTGCGGCCCGTCCGCCTCGCAGTGGCTGCTCCGTTCGCCCAGGCGCGTCCACTGGCTCAGCCCTTCCTGCCAGGTCCGGGCCTTGGACGGCACGACCTCGCGGACCAGGTCGCGGCCGACCAGACCAGGACTGGCCTTGGCCTTGGCACACAGGCTGGCGTCGTCGAGGTCGATGGTCGAAATCACCCCCTTCATGGCGCCACGCGTTCGCAGTCGGCGGACCAGGGCCCGCGTGTCGATTCCTTGCAGGCCCACCACGCCCGCGGCCGCCAGGTATTCGCTCAAGCCGCCTTCGGAGCGGAAATTGCTGGCCTCGCGGCTCAATTCCCGCACCACGAAACCCGCCAGGTGGGGTTTGCCGCTTTCGACGTCCTCGGCGTTGACCCCGTAGTTGCCGATCTCCGGGTACGTCATGACGATAATCTGCCCGCGGTAGCTCGGATCGGTAATGATCTCCTGGTAACCGGTCATCGAGGTGTTGAAGCAGACTTCGCCGTCGAGTTCGCCTTCGGCGCCGAACGAAGTGCCGGTGTACACGGTGCCGTCTTCAAGAGCCAGTTTGGCCGGTCGCGTCATTCGAAGAGTGCCTGTTAAGACGATGCGTCTGTAACGAACGTGTCGAGAGTTCCTGTCGTGCGCTGAGCATTTGCGCCGTCGAGCGCCGCGCGGCGTTGGGCCTTAAAGTATCTTACGCGCCAGGCCCGATACGTTTCTACGGCTGTGGGTCTCCGGACAAAGCAAACTAATCCTTTGCGGAACTCCGGACAGCCTTTTGTGAGGGTCCTTGTCCCGGCGAACAAGGACCCTCTTTTCATTGGTGAACATCGACGATCAGGCGGTCCCGGCGGGCTTGACGTCGGCCACCGCCGGCTCCTGCGGCTCGCCCGACAGGCAACGCCCGATCTGCCGCACCGCCTGGCGGAGGCGATTCTCGTTCTCGACCAGCGCCATCCGCAAATACCCTTCGCCGGCCGGGCCGAATCCCGAACCAGGGCTGACCGCCACGCCGGCTTCGTCCAGCAGCTTCATGGCGAAGTCCATCGTGCTCATCTCGCCCGCCCAGCGGTCCGGAATCCGGGCCCACACGAACATGCCGGCCCGCGGCGGACTGATCTGCCAGCCCAGACGCGCCAGCCCCTCGCACAGCACGTCGCGGCGGCTCTGGTAAATGCCCGCCTGGGCCTCCACGGCGGCCTCCGTGTGCCGCAGCGCCATGATCGCGGCAATCTGGATCGCCTGGAACATCCCGTAGTCGTAGTAGGCCTTGATCGTGCCCAAGGCCTTGAGCATCTCGGCGTTGCCGGCGCTGAATCCGACCCGCCAGCCGGCCATGTTGTAGCCCTTGCTCATCGTGGTGAATTCGACCCCCACGTCGATGGCCCCCGGCGCGGCCAGAAAGCTGGGCGGCTGGTAGCCGTCGAAGGCGATGTCCGCATAGGCCAGGTCGCTGATCACCATGAAGCCGTACCGCTTGGCCAGCTTGACCACTTCCACAAAGAACTCCGGCTCGACGGTGACGCTCGACGGATTGTGCGGGTAGTTGATGATCAACAGCTTCGGCTTGGGAAACAGGTGTTGGCAGGTGAAGGCGATCTTCGACAGAAACTGTTCGCTGTCGGCCACTTCCAGCGCGATCGCGTTGCCCGAAGCCAATGCCACCGCGTACACGTGCACCGGGAAATAGGGGGCCGGCACGATGGCCGTGTCGCCGGGGCCCATCAGGGCCAGGCACATGTGGCTGAAGCCTTCCTTGGAGCCCAGGCAGACCACGATCTCGCGCTCGGGGTCGAGCCGCACGCCGTACTTGCGGAAATACTTTCCGGCCACTTCGCGGCGCAGATTCAGAATGCCCAACGACTGGCTGTAGCCATGGTTGCGCGGATCGCGGGCCGCCTCGACCAGCTTTTCGATCACCAATTGCTGGGGAGGCTCGGAGGGGTTGCCCATGCCCAGGTCGATCACGTCGTCGCCGGCCCGCCGCTTCTGGTACAAAAGCCCGTTGATCCGGCCAAACAGATAGGGCGGCAGGCGGTGCATACGGTCCGCCAGCTCCACCTTGAACGGCTGCTGGGGCACCGCGTCAGCGATAGGCTCGGGGTCCATAACCCTTAACCATACCCCGATTTGGCGCCAGCGAAAAGGATGTCGGAAGGCAGAAGGAGGAAGGAAGAAGGCAGAAGGAGGAACGGCAGAAGGCAGAAAGCAGAAGGGAGGAATCGGACCCGCGACGGCCGTCTAGGCCGGTCCGCCCGCATAACTTCCCTGACCGGCACAAACCGAGCTGCCCAAGCTCCAAGCTCTAAGTGCTAAGCTCCAAGAGCTAGCCTACGATCTCTGCGCCGGGCCGGCAGGCCTGCCTCCCTTGGCGCCCAGCGGAAGGCGCGACTTGACCGGCGCCTTCGACGTGCCCGCCAGGTAGTTGTCGATTTGGGCCTCGTCCTCGAGCCGCGTGAACTCCTCGGCCATCACCAGCCGCAGCTTCTTCTCGTGCAGGTCTTCGTAGATCAACTGCTTCACTTCGTCGAAGCTGACGTCGATAGGCTGCGTATGCCCCTCGCACAATAGGATGACGTACTTGTCACCCACCTGGACCACGCCGGAGAGTTCCCCCTCCGCCAGCGAGAAGGCCTCTTGCTCCAAGAGCGGCTGACCGCCGTGCCGCTGGATCGGCGGCACCTCACCCTGCAGCGCACGGCTGCCCGGCTCGACGGAGTACTGCTCGGCCAGTGCTCCGAAGCTTTCCACTCCCGGGTTGTCGCGGGCCAGCTCCCACACCTGCTGCGCCTGCCGCAGTTGGCTCAGCACGATGGCCCTGCAGCGGACGCGCGGACCGTAGTTGGCCTCGTAGCTCTTGTGCATGTCGTCCTCGGTGATCTGCACCTTCTTGCCGACCAGCTTCTTCAAGGCCGCCGTCGGCCAGACCTCATCCTGCCGGTACGTTTCCAACGACAGCTTGTGCACGTCGACCACTTCCCTCAGCCAGGACTTGACGTCGGGCATTCCCATGGCCACGGCGGCCCTGGCGATCTCTTGCTCCATGTCCCGCTCGGTGACTTCGACCTTGTTGCGCTGGCAAGCCTGGACGAGCAGCCGCCGCTTGATCATGTCGTCCAGCACCTCCGTGCCATGCCGGGCCAGGCACTCGTCGGCCAACTCGCGGACCGTCATGGCCTGGCCGTTGACCAGGGCGGCCACGCCCGGCTGCGCGTCCCGCTTGGCCGGGTCGTTGTACACGTTTTCCACTTGCGACTGCTTCTGCAGCTTGTCGAACACGTCGTCGGCCACCAACCGCAGCTTCTTGTCGCGGATGCTGTCGATCAGTACCTTTTCGACCTGGGCCAACGGGACCCCCTTGGCCTGCTGAATCGACTCGCACTTGAGGATCAGGTACTGCTGGCCCACCTGGATCACGTGGGAGATGTCGCCCTCGGTCATGCTGAAGGCGGCCTGTTCGATGTTCGGATCTCCCAGGTGCTTTCGAATGGGCAAAATCAGTCCCTTAGCGCTGGCGCTGGGGTCCTTGGAATACTGCTTGGCCAGGTTGCCGAACTCGTCGGGATCCTGGACGGCCATGGCCCGCACCCGCTCGGCCTCTTCGGCGCTGTCGCAGGCGATCAGCCGCGTCTGCACCGCCGGACCGTAATAGGTTTGATAGGCCCGCTGCACGTCGGCGCGGGTGACTTGGAGCTGCTCGTCGGCCAGCTTTCTCAGCGCGATCATCGGCCAGATGATGTCCTTGGCATACTGTTGCGGGTTGATCTTGCGTTCGTTTTCGAGCATCTTCAGCCACTGGTCGGGCGGTAGGCCGAAACGCTGCGCCATGCGGTCGATCTCGTCCTGAACTTCCTTCTTGGTGACGCTGACCCCGCGCTCGCGGCAATGCTGTGCGATCAAGCGCTTGTTGATCAGCATCTCGAGCACTTCCTCGCCATACAGCCGCAGGCACTCCCGCGCCAGGTCGTTGCGCGTGATGCGCTCGGCGTTGACCACCGCCACCACTTCCGGAATTTCGCTTTTGGCCGGCGCGGCGGCCTTGGCTGCTTTTCTAGCCTGGTTCGCGGCAGGCGCCTGCCGCGCATCGGCAGGCTCGGCGATCGCGGCCGCCGGTTCCCAATACACGCGTGCGGCGACGCACGCGCCCACCACGGCCACGGCCGCCAGCGACCAGCCCAGCGGTCGCTTCCAGCTTCTCCTTGGGGGGCGGGCAACCTCATGCTGCGATTCGCTCATGGCTTCTCCGTAAACCGTGTGCGCATGGCCCTTTACTGCCGACGCCAGGTGCGCCGACTCCGTAGCGGGCGCGGGAGTATAGGAACGCCCCCCCCTAGGGTCAAGGTCGCTTGGTCGCCTGCGGCGATCGGGTTGATAGCGCTCGGGGATAGGCTTGAGGATGTAGCCCTGGATGTTGAGCTCGATCGCCTTGAACAACGTCCTGCGGGTGCCCGGATCATCGATCGTGCGACCGGCTGATGAAGCGAACCAGCCACGCCGCCTTGGCCGCTATTTGCCGCGGCGGCTTGCGCGTTTGCGGATGCGGCCGGCGGCACACCCGCCCACGACCACTAACGACCAAATGCCAAGCGAAGCGGGCTCGGGAAGTAGGTTAGCTTGCTCTAATTCGCCGACCGCCACCCGAAGTTGCCTTAGGTCCGCAATCTGGTTTGCGTCCTCGGTTTCGATGGTCAGCGATCTGAAAAGCTCGCCGTTGGTGCCGATAACGCCAAAGAACCCTGACCCGGAAGCATCGAACGATTCGCTCAGCGGCACGCCGCCGGAGTCCATCCCGTCCACCGTAATCGTGAAGTTGGCGGCGCGGTCCTCCGTCTTGATATGGAAGGCGAATGCGCTAAAGAACTCGGTCTCGTCGTTCGGCGAGATGGTTGCAAAGCCGAACGACCCGTCCTCGGCATCAATGAATGCATGGCCGGATGCTTCGACTGTCAGCATCTCGTCACCCGTGATGTCAAAGATTCGGTCGCTCTGGTGCGTCATCCCCTGCACCGTGATACCATCCTCGATGAGCGGGCCGTCCTTATCATCCAGCAGAATATTCTCCCGATCCATTCCGAACGTGTTCAGGTCCGACTGGAATTCTCCGAAATTGTCGTACATCACGACGGCCGCTTCGCTTGAGCCGCCAAATGCCGCACACCACAGCAGCCCGGACAGCAAGATGAATCGCTGCATTCCTAAACCCTTTGTTTCAAGTTCGTCTATCAGGTCTATCTATTCTATTGCCCGCAGAATGCCCAATCCTGACATTTTCCATCGCCACCCGCCCGTATCCCCCACCGGCTTCCAGCGTGCCGACGGCAGCCCTGCGTGCGTCTTCGGCGGCTGCACCGTCATGCTCGGCCTGCCGGCGGCACGGCCATTTGACGTGCCGGATCACTTCTCCGCATCCCGCACCGGGCGGTGGCGCGGGATCTCGGCCTTGAAGTCGCCCAGGCTGTTCCAGTGCAGCCGCCGGTCGAGGTCCACCTCGGCGACCGCGACTGTTCCCCACTCGGAGGCCTGCGCGATCGTGTTGCCGGCGTGATCGTAGACGGCGGTGATCATCCAGTTGCGCGAGACGTCTTCGTAGGTGCTGCTCACGAGCGTGACGTGGTTCTCGCACGCGCGGGCGGCGGCCAGCATCGGGTTGCAGCCCCAAACGGGCCAGGCGATCACCTCGGCGCCGTTGTTCGTCAGGCCGCGGGCCACTTCCGGGAAGAAACCGTCGTAACAGACCATCATTCCCAGCTTGCCGAAACGCGTCTGGAACACGGGCAACTCGTCGCCGGGGGCACAGCCGGCTTCGATCTCTCCACGCGGCAGGCAGACCTTGCGGTACTTGCCGGCGATTTGGCCGTCCGGACCCAAGAGCACGGCCACGTTGTAAATCAACGGACCCTCGCGCTCGATCAGGCCTGCCACGATGTACAGCTTGTGCTTGCGGGCGAGCCGGCCGAAGAATTCGCTGGAAGGCCCCGGCAGCGGTTCGGCGCACTCGGCGTAGCTACGGCCGGTGCCGACGTAGGTCAGGGTCTCGCCGAGCACGACGAGGTCGGCCTTCTGCCGGGCGGCCTCCTCGATAAGCGGCACGAACTGAAGGCGGTTCTCGTCGGGCGTCGGGCCCTTGGGCACGTAGTGAACGGCCGCCAGCCGCACCCGGCGACCGGGCGGTGGCGAGGTCTCGGCCAACGACACCTCACTCCATTCGATCTTGCCGCCCGGCGCCCACTGGCCGTGCAAGGAGACTACCGCGCGCGTCGCCTTGGCCGGTGCCCGGTACACATCGGAGACTTCCGTCCAGCCATGCTCGTCCGTCTCCTTGTCGGTCGGAAACTCCGGCTCGGCGGTCGGCGTCCAGCCGATGAGATAGCCCTGGACCGCCGGCTCGTCGTGCGGGACCTTTTGCCCCTTGTCGTCCTGCCACAGGATCTGCGCGACGGCGCTGCGTCGAGGCACGGCCACGTCCTCGACCCGCCGCATGGCATGGAATCGATAGTGTTGCCCGCCCTGCACCGCAAACGTCTTCCTCCAATAGCCGTGCAGACCAGGGCGCTCGTCGTGCACGATCACGAAGCTGCCGTCGCCGGCCCGTCCGCCCTTCGGATCGTAGGCGAACCGGGGCCGGATCTCATCGCGCGGCGCACCCGTTTCCCAGCCGTCCGGTGCAGCATCGATGGCCGAACGTTTTCCCAGCGCGTCGCCAGGCGCGGCCGGCTTTTCCGCTGCCGCGGCGACCAGGCACACGGACAGGCCTACGATCCACGTCAAAGACTGCTGGGCTAGTTTCATGTTTGTCCCTCTGTTGGCAGGAGCATGTGCACGTTCGCGCGCCGCAAGGGGTCATTCTAACGCACCCGCGTCCCCGTAGCGACGCAACGCTCCCGGCGCCACTCGACGACCGCGCCGGTGGGACTTTCCGCCTCATCGTTCGGGCGGCCGTGCGTGCCGCTGAACACGAGCAACACCGACTGCATCGCCTGGAGCTTCAGGTCATAAACGGCGTACCCGTCGGCCGTCGCCGCTCCGCGCAACGGGCGCGTGGCGTTTTCCTGGATCAAGTGCACCGCCTCCCACACGCCCGCCAGACGAATCCGCGCCCGACCGTCCTCGACTGCTTCGACCGTTCCCGTGAGCCGAGCCCGCTTCGCGTCCTCCGGGCGCGGCATCGCGCTCTGGTCGCTGCTGGGAATCAGCACGCGGCAGAAGTGGCGCGCGACCGCCTCCGGCACGGACCACGTCGTTCCCACCTCGGCCTTCGGCGGCGCCAGAGTCGCCCATTGCTCGGCGTCCAGCGTAAGGCTATCGATTACCACGGGGCCATCGGGACGTAGCGGTCCGTCCCAAATCCAGGCCCGCGAATCGGGCACGCCGGCCGGCGCTCCCCCGCCCAGCATTTGCCGCGCATAGATGGCCAGGCACACGTGGCCGCCCGGCTGCACGCCGCGGCCGCGAAAAGCGAGCGGATTCGTCGCTTTCACCTGGCGCGGCGGCCTCGGGCCGAACGTTCTCGCGGCCGCGTCCATGGTCCCGAGCACTTCCTGGGTCCAGGTCTCGTGGCTCTTGATGTCGTGATGGGCCGCGAGCACTTTGCCCTGCGGCGAGACGATCCAGATGCCCTGATACTGGTCCTTCTGGCGCTGGACGGAGCGGAACAGCTCGCCGCCGGCATCTTCGGCGGCGCGGACCTTGTATAGGTTGACGGCGACCGGCACGAAATCGGTCGTGACTCGCCGAATTACGGCGTCATCCGACAGAGGGCCCGCACGGAGCCCGGCGGCGTATCCTCAGCATCGTTCCAACGGGTCGTCGCCCGTGACCCAGAGGAAGATCGGCCGATCCTCTTGCCGCGCCAGCCGCTCTCCCTCCGCCAGGTCGAGCAGCCAGGGAATCCGCTGCCAGCGGAGTTCCTCAGCGGACGGCTTGATGACCGCCGCCCGCTTTTCCAGCGCGTCGCGAAACGCCGCCGGCTTTTCCGCCGCCGCGGCGACCAGGCACGCCGACAGAACCACGATCCACGTCAAAGAGCGTCTGACCAGGTTCATTGTTTGTCCCTTCGTTGGCAGGATGCTGTGCGTGTTCGCGCGCCGCAAGAATCATTCTAACGAAACCGGATCCCATAGCGACGAACCACGACGAGCCAGTCTTCGTTCTCATCGGCGGGTGGCTGGCCGAGCGACACCCGGCCGCCGCCTTGGACCCGCGCCACGCTGCCCCCCTGCAACCCGCCGCCCAAGCGCGGGTTGAACCACGCGACCGTAAAAGCATCCCGCTCGCCCGTGAGATCGAGTTGGGCCGTACCTCCCTGCGGTAGATAAACCAGGTACACGTTTCCGCGCTGGGCGAAACAGTATTTGCTGTTGTCGTTCTTCGCGTTGCCGACCAGCATGTTGTGGTTGCTCATCTCCCAGAACGGAATCTTGTGCTCGCGGAAGAAATCGAGCGCGATGCGGCAGTAGTCCCACGACTTGTCGCGGCTGCGAAAATCTTCGCAGCCGAGGTCATTGTGCGCAAGGTCGTAGCCGAAGTAGTACTCCACGCCGGCGCCCCCGGCCATCAGATGGCCCCACAGCGTCAGCTTGCGAACGTCGTGGAGATCATAGCCCGCCTCGCCGGCCTTGCTCCGAGCCTTGCCCTCGAAGTCCTGGTAACCCGGGTCGGGCGGAACGCCGAGGTTGGCTGGCCCCTGCTCGTCGTTGGCGACGACCCACGGCTTGCCAGCCCCTGCGGATTGTTTCACCCATTGGAGCGTGCGTTCGTGCGCCTCGTCCCACCGGTTCTGCAGCGAGGCCCCCGTGAGAACGGACTGCTTGCCCAGCAGTGGCAAGTACACCCGGTCCTGCTCGCCTGGGAAAGTGTGGACGACGATGGGGTGGTCGTAGGGGTCGGTTTCCCGGACGAATTGCGCCATCTCGCGCTGCTCCTGGGTGGACTGGGTGTTCTCCTCGCCGAGGTTCCAGTTGAGCGCCAGGGCATGGCCGAAGCGGGCGATCAGTTCGCGGCAGTAGAGCTTCCGCTCTGGTCCGAGCCGTCCGCCGTCGAGCGACTCGGGCACCGCGCCGCTTTCGCGCTGGTCGCCGCTGCGGTCGTCGTCCATCTCGGTTTCCTGGAGCTTGAAGTGCAGGTAGAGGCCGAGCTGCGTGGCGTGATCGAAGACAATGCCCCACTGGTCGAGCTTCGAGCAGTCATAGTGCAGCTTGTCGTCGCGCGCCACGAACGGCCAGACGTTGTCGCCGTCGCCGCCGGCGTTGTAGGGGAGAAACGAGATGGAGTTACCACCCTTTCCGGCCAGGTAGTTCAACGCGCCGACGAGGCCCTTGCCCTTGCCGTCCTTCCACGTCGGGTCGCCGGAGCTCCAGTCTTTCACGTGCGGTTCGTAGCGGTGCAAGCCGGTGGGAGCCGCTTCGCCTGGGCGACGCGGGATGCCCGGCTGCCCAGACCGCGTGCCGTCGAAGTCCTCGTACGCCAGCAAGGTTTCCGGCGAATCGGCGCCGGCCTTGATGAAATACTCGCCCGCGCCGGCGAACCGAAGGTAGTGCTTGCCGACGTACTGCAAGCGGCCCTTGGCACGGAAGTCGCGCCCTTGCTTGTCCGTTGGCGCGATCGTAAACGCGCCCGTGCGGCCGTCGAACGGCTTCGCGGGCTCGCTCTTCGCGTCGCTGACGGCGATGCGATCGCCCTTTGCTAAAGAGACGGCGTAGTGCCATCGGCCCGGCTTGTCCGGCGAGAGATGCGCACGCCATTTCGTGCCGGATTGAGAGGAAGTTGCCGCGGCATTGCCATCGGCGGCGAAGTAGCCGGGTACGCAATACGACGGCGAGCCACTCTCATGCCTGAAGGTGACCGCGAGCCGGTAATCGGTGAACGGATTGGGATTGTCGTCGAGCTCGTGGGCGAAGGGGCCGTCGAGCGTCAGCGTAACTTTGTGCCACTGCTTGAGTTCGCCGCCGATTTCCACGCCGCCCATCCCGTCTGGCTGACGCGGCTGGACGGGCGGGGAGCCGCTGAGGTTGCCGGCACCTGGGTTGACCTGCGGGCGAACCGTTGCAGCCGGCGGTTCGGCTCCCCGTGCGAACATTGCCGATGCGATCAAGCCGAGTCCAAGAAGCAATCGCTGGACGGGAGAAACCATGGCATCCTCCGATCATCGCGGGGCATAGAAGCGCCTCCGTTGTACTCGACTCGGCAATTCCGCACCACGATAATGACGGTCCCGGATCATCTGGATGATTTGACCAAGCTTCGCCCGCCGATCATGGACAGTTACCGAATCGCCGTGTTACCGGGGGATGGGATTGGGCCGGAGGTGATGGCTCCGGCCGTCGCCGCGCTGCGGGCCGCCGCGGAAGCCGGCGGCTTCCGGCTTGAGTTCACGCCCCACAAGGCCGGCGCAGCCCATTACCAAGAACACGAAGAGGCGTTGCCCAGCTCGGTCCGCGACGACTGCCTTGCCGCCGATGCGGTGTTCCTGGCCGCGATCGGCCTGCCGGACGTGCGGATGCCGGATGGGACCGAGGTCGCGCCGCTGATGATGGTCGGGCTGCGGCGGGCAATGGGACTGCACTCGGCCCTGCGGCCGATCAAGCTGTATCCGGGCGTGCCGTCTCCACTGGGCGACGTGGCAAAGGGGATCGACTTCGTGATTGTCCGCGAAAACCTGGAAGGGCTGTTCGCGTCGTTCGGCGGCGGGGCGATGGTGGGCGATGCTGTCGCCACGGATACGCTCGTGATCACGCGCGACGGCACGACCAAGGTGTGCGAAACCGCCTTCCGCCTCGCGGCCCGCCGGAGTGGCCGCCCGCTCGACGGGAAGAAACTGGTCACGGGTGTGGACAAGGCGAACGTGTTCCGCAGCTTTGCCTTCTTCCGCAAGGTGTTCCAGGAAGTAGCGACCCGGCATCCCAACGTAGCGGCGGAATCTACCTATGTGGACGCGGCGAGCCTCTACATGGTTCAGAACCCGCAAGCGTTCGACGTGATCGTCACCGAGAACCAGTTCGGCGACATCCTGTCTGATCTGGGGGCAGCGCTTGTCGGCGGGCTGGGACTTGCGCCGTCGGCGGAGATCGGCGAGTATCATGGGTTGTTCCAGCCCTCCCACGGGACCGCGCCGCAGCTCGCAGGGAAGGACGTGGCCAACCCGCTCGCCACCATCCTGAGCGGAGCCATGCTGCTTGACTGGCTGGGCGAAAAGCACGGTGACGAGGCGGCGTCAGCGGCCGGCGGCCGGATCGAAGCGGCAGTCGCCAGCGTGCTGGCGGATGGCTCGCTCCGCACCCCGGACCTCGGTGGAACCAGCGGCACGCGAGCCGTCGGCCAGGCGGTTGTCGAAGCCATCCGCAGCGGAGCGAAGTCGTGACTGCGTCTCCGCCAATCGTCGTCATCACCGGAGCGGCGGGAAACATGGGCCGCAAGCTCCGCGAGCATCTCGCCGGCCGAGTCGAGCTGCGCCTGCTCGACCGCGACCCGAAGGACGGCGCGGGAATTCTCTCTGCCGACCTGAGCGGCTGGGGTGAGTGGGTCGATTCGCTCCGCGGGGCGGAAGTCGTGTTTCATTTCGCCGCGGATCCGGAAGCGCATCAGGGCTTTCCCGAGCTGATCGGCCCCAACGTCGACGCGCTCATTCACGTGTACCAGGCCGCGGCGCGGGGCGGCGTAAAGCGAGTGGTGTTCGCCAGTTCCAATCATGTCCTGGGCGGTTATCAGGATGACGTCGGAGTGTTGCTGTCGTCCGACACCCCGCCGCGGCCGGGACTGAAGTACGTCGTGGATGGCGTGCCGCGATTCAGCGGGGCGTACGCGGCGGCCAAGCTGTTCGGCGAGCGGCTGGGCAGGTGCTATGCCCAATCGCATGGAATCGAGGCCATCGCCGTGCGTGTCGGCTGGGTGTGGCGCGGCGGCCCGAACGAGCCGCGGAACCTGCCCCGCGAACGCGGCGAATGGTTCCGTTTGATGTGGCTTTCAGACCGCGATTTCCTGCACCTCATGGACCGCTGCCTGGCGGCCACACTGCCGTCGAAGTTTGTGATCGTGAACGGAGTCTCGGCCAACACCGGGATGCCCTGGGATTTGGAGCCCGGCCGCCGACTGCTCGGCTACAATCCCCAGGACGACGTGACGAAGTTCACGACGCCGTGGCGGCCATCGTCGGAAGGCACGTAAACCATGGCGGCCAGCACGCGCATCCTCGACCTGACCCTCCCCTTGCGTCGCGGCATGCGCGGATTCGACTGGGAGACGAAGTACATCATTGAGCGCCACGGCTGGAACGCTCGGACGCTGCACCTCTATTCCCACGCGGGCACGCACGTGGACGCGCAGGCGCACTTCGGCGCCGGTCCGGAAACGATCGATCAGGTCGCACTCGAACGTTGTTCAGGCTCGGCCCGCGTCGTATTCCTGTCGCACGTTCAGCCGCGGGAGTTGCTCTCGGTCGCGCACCTCGGTTCGGTCGCGGATACGTTTCAACCTGGAGAGGTCTTGCTCCTCGCCAGCGGTTGGAGCCGGTATCGTGATGATCCTGCCGTTTATCGTGACCGGCTTCCGCGAGTGAGCGAGGAACTGGCCGAATGGTGCGTACAGCGCGGCGTGAACGTGATCGGCGTCGAGCCACCGTCGGTCGCGGACGTTGCGAACCTGGACGAACTCACCCGTGTACACCGCATTCTGCTCGGCGGCCGAGTGACCATTGTGGAAGGTCTGACGAATCTGAACGCGCTGCCGGAAAGCGGCGCGTGGTTCATGGCTGCACCGCTGAAAATCGAGGGCGGTGACGGCTGCCCATGCCGGGCATTCGCGCTGCTCGACCTTCCGTCCAGCGTGGCAGAACGCTCCTGATGCGCAGGCGCTTCCGGCGGACCGGAATACCGGATACCGGGCCCGTCCGATGCGTGCTCGATGCGTCGCGATTGTGCATGGACCCGCGCTTAGATTGCGTCCCTCGTAATGCCCATGGTAGGCTATTCAACTGGTGCCCGACGGAATCCACGTAGGTCAGAAGGCCCCCATGTCTACGCACATCTGGCCCGATCTGGAACGGTTCGTCCAACAAGAGCTCTCCAGCGGCCGGTTTCCAGATCGGGAAGCGCTCATTGCTCACGCACTGCGCTTGCTTCAACGAGATCGAGAGGATGCTATCGCCGGTATTCGCGCTGGTCTCGACGATGTTGCCGCGGGCAGGGGCGAGCCGCTTCCAATCGCAACGGAGCGCCAGCAAAAGACGAAGCAGACTTTTGAAGCGTTGAGCAAGGAATGGAAGGCCCAAACTCGGTTCATGTCGTCGTTTACGGACATGGCCATGCTCCCGACGTACCAGCGGATCATCGGGCTCGGGCCCGTAGCGGTGCCTTGGTTGCTTCAGGAACTGGAAAACGACCCGGACTACTGGTTTTCGGCGCTTGAGGCTATCACTGGCGAGAATCCTGTTCCCGAGGAATTGCGAGGCAACCTGGAGGGAATGGCTGCCGCATGGCTTGAGTGGGGACGAGTGCATGGCTACGTTGCCGGCCAATGCGATACAATTAGAAGTAGGATTTCATGGATCGGTCCAGTATTACCGCAATCTTCCCCCACGGCCGCTGGGCCAAGCCCTTAGGCCATAGGTAGATACGCTAGGGAGGTCCGAATGTCCACGGATATGTCGCCCGATCTGGAACTGTTCGTCCAACAAGAGATCTCCAGCGGCCGATTTCCGAACCGGGAAGCACTCGTCGCTCACGCACTGCGCTTGCTTCAGCGCGATCGGGACGAGGCGATTGCCGGTATTCGTGCTGGTCTGGACGATGTTGCCGCGGGCAGGGGCGAGCCGCTTCAAGATGCCTTCGATGATCTGCGTCGTGAGCTGAATGCTCCCAACGACGCATGATCTATCATGTCATCATTAGCCCGAACGCAAAGGCGAATCTGCGAGCGTACTGTCTCCACGCTGCTCAGCACGCTCCGGCCACTGCCGCTCGTTGGCTCGATCGCTTCGAGTCGGCTCTGGCAACTCTCTCGGTGGAACCGCGTCGCTGTGGGTTGGCGCCTGAAAACGATCGTGTGGATGCGGAGATTCGCCAGTTCATTTTCGGAAAGGGCCGGAGCATTTTTCGTGCGTTGTTTGCCATAGAGGGCGATAAGGTTCACATCCTCCATATTCGCCGCGCCGCCATGGATGTAGCAACGCCGGAAGAGCTTTTCGGATAACGCCCATCAAACGTAGGGCGGTCTGCAACGATGACCTTCGTGGCAAAGTGCAGACAGGGTTAGCAGCAACCGCGGCGGACGGCACACGGAGTGTGCCTGCTACTTTGCCAACACCGCCTGTAGCCGCGCGGGCACGTTGGTGATTAAGGCATCGGCGCCCCAGGAAATCAGTTGCCGGGCCCGGTCGACGCCGTCGACGGTCCAAACCCAGAGCCGCAAACCACGCTCGTGGATCCGCTCGACCAGTTCGCTGGTCACGTGGCCGTCGTCCCAACCGATCACGCTCGCGCCGATGCCAACCGCTTCGTCGAGCTGATCGGGCCTCAGCTCCTTGGTCCCCAAGGCGCCCAGCACCAGGTCGGGCGCCAAGGCGTGGCAGTCGGCCAGGAACTGCCAATCGAACGCGGTGACCGCCACCCGATCAACAAAGCCGAGCCGCTCGAGCAGGCCGACGCACGTGGCCGCGTCCCCCGCCTTGCGCTCGATCATCATGGCCGACGTCGGACAGACCGCAAGAAGCGCCTCCTCCAGCGTCGCGATCCGCGTGCCGGCGAATTGCGGCGCAAACCAGCCGCCGGCGTCGAGCTGCTTGAGCTCGGCCAACGACTTCGAGGCCAGCGCGATCTTTTTACCCCAGCGGGCCGGCGCATCGGTGAGGCGGTCGAGCTCGTCGTCGTGAAAAACCACCGGCACGCCGTCGGCCGTGTGCAAGTAATCGAGCTCGACCAGGTCGACCCCCAACGACATGGCTGACGCGAAGGCGGCCAGCGTGTTCTCGGGCGCCGCCCGGCTGTCGCCGCGATGGGCGATCACCAGCGTCCGCGGAGTGCGAACAAGTGCGGCGGCCGACGGATTCACGGCTCACGGCGCGGCAAGACCCGCCACGGCCCGGCAAGACGCATCGGGCACTACCGGCGGGCAAAACCCGCGCTTCAGTCCTCCATGACCTCTTGTTCCTTGGCCTTGGCCAGCTCGTTCGCCCGGTTCTCGAACTTCTTGGTCAGATCCTGCACTTCTTCCTTGACCTGGTCGCGGTCGTCCTCCGAAAGCGACTTGTCCTTTTCCGACTGGTCGGCCAGCTTGTTGCCGTCGCGGCGGACGTTGCGGATCGCCACCTTGGCCTCCTCGGTCAGCTCCTTGATCCGGGCCACCAGCTTGCGGCGGACCTCGGTCGATAGCGGCGGCACGTTCAAGCGGATCACGCGGCCGTCGTTGATCGGGTTGAACCCCAGCCCGCTGGCCTGGATCGCCTTTTCGATGTCCTTGATCGTGCCCGGGTCGAAAGGCCGGATGACGATCTGCGTCGGCTCCGGCGCCCCGACCGAAGCGAGCTGCTTGATCGGCGTCGGCGAGCCGTAGGCCTCCACCCGCAGCGAATCGACCAGCCCCGGGTTGGCCCGCCCCGTGCGGATGCCCGCCAGGGAGTGCTTCAAGACATCCACGGCTTTTTCCATCCGCTCTTCGACGTCCAGGAGAATCTCGTCGGCGGTCATGGTTGGGGTTCCTCAACTGCGGGCCGCGGGCACCTTGCTGCCGATCCAGGTGCCCACCTTTTCACCCTTGACGGCCCGCTCGATGTTGCCTTCTTTCTTGAAATTAAAGACCAGGATCGGCATGTTGTGCTCCATGCACTGGGCGATCGCGGTGGGGTCCATCACCCGCAGGTTCTGCTCCCGCACCGCGCCGTAGCTCAGCTCGCTGTACAGCACCGCGTGCGGGTTCTTTTCCGGGTCGTCGCTGTAGACGCCGTCGACGCGGGTCGCCTTGAGCAGGATGTCGGCCTCCAGCTCCAAGGCCCGCTGCGCGGCGGCCGTGTCGGTGGTGACAAACGGACTGCCGGTCCCGGCCGCCAGGATCACGATCCGCCCCTTTTCCAGGTGCCGCCGCGCGCGGCGGCGGATGTACGGCTCGGCCACCCCGTCCATGCGGATGGCCGTCGAGAGCCGCGTCTCGCAGCCCAGCGATTCCAGGGCGTCCTGCAGCGCCAGCCCGTTGATCACCGTGGCCAGCATGCCCATGTAGTGCGCCGTGGCTTCCTGCACCCCGGAGTGGGCGGAGGTGAACTGCGCCCCGCGGAGGATATTGCCGCCGCCGATGACGATGGCGATCTGCGCGCCCTGCTGGGCGGCCCGCGACGTCTGCCGCGCGATGTGTTCCACCTCGTCCATGCTGATGCCGCGCTGCCCGGCATGGCTGAAGCTCTCGCCCGAAAGCTTCAGCACCACGCGGCGATAGGGCCGCTCGGCGGCCGGTTGCTCATCGGCCATCGTTCACGCGCCTTCCTGTTTGCCCAGGTCCCAGCGGACGAAGCGGACCACTTTCATGCCGGCCGCCGAGGCCACCTTGGCCACCGTCTGCGAGTCGTCCTTGACGAACGGCTGCTCCAACAGCACGTGCTCGGCAAAGAAGTTCTTCAGCCGGCCTTCGATCATCTTGGCGATGATGTTTTCCGGCTTGCCTTCCTTGCGGGCCGCCTCGCTCAGCACGCCCCGTTCACGCTCGACCGCCTTGGGGTCCAGGTTCTCTTTCGCAACCACCTCGGGCTTCATGGCCACCACGTGCATGGCTACGTCCTTGGCCGCCTCGGCATTGCCCCCGGCCACCTCGACCAGCGCCCCGGCCGAGCCGTCGTGGTGGGCGTAGCCGCCGCAAGCCGCGTCGAACCGCACGATGCGGCCCAGGTTGAAAACCTCGCGGATGCGGTTGAACATGTCGTCCTTCTGCTCGCCCAGCGTCTGGCCGGGCTTCGACGATGGCTGCGCTAGCAGCTCGTCGGCCGTCTTGGCGCCCGGGCCGGTCGCCAATTGGCGGGCCAGGTCGTTGGCAAACTGGATGAACTCCTTGCTGCCGGACACCGGGGCGCTCTCGCACAACAACTCGATCATCGCGCCCCGGCCGGCCGCATGGTCGGTATAGACGGCGATCCGCCCGGCGGTCGTCTCCCGGCCGATCCGCGTTTCCTTCGTCTTGATGCCCTGCTTGCGCAGCCAGTCGACGGCCGCCTCCTGGTTGCCGCCCGTTTCCTGCAGGGCCCTTTTGCACTCCATCATCGGCAGGCCGGTGCGCTCGCGAAGCGTCTTCACGGCTGCCGCGGTGATCTCTGCCATGATTGATTTCTCTCCGCTAGATCGACAACTGTCTGTTATGTCGGCCAGGCCGCGATGCTCCGCGCGGCGGTTTTTGCCGGCGGGTCGCACTGACGCCTTTGCGGCCGCCCGACCTGCCTGCAAGGCCCGGGCCAGCCGGACTTCACCGCGACCGTTCCCGCCCGGCGGGCTCCGCATCCGGCCAGGCCGGACCGACGTCGCCGGCCAGGCCGGCGGCCGCTTACCCCTCGTCTTTATCTTCCGGAGCGGCCGGACTGATATAAGCGCCGGGCGCTCCGGCGGCCTGGGCGGCCGCGGCGCCATCGACGGCGTTGGCCTTGCCCTCGATGATCGCGTTGGCCAGTTGTTCCAGCACCAGCTCGATCGAGCGGATGCTGTCGTCGTTGCCCGGGATCGGCAGGTCGACCAGGTCGGGATCGCAGTCGGTGTCGATCAGGGCCACGGTGGTCACGCCGAGCTTGCGGGCCTCGAACACCGCGTTGTGTTCCTTTTTGGGGTCGATGACCACCAGGCACTCCGGCAGCCGGTTCATGGTCCGCATGCCGTTGAGGTTGCGGAACATCTTGCGGTACTCGCGGTTCAAGGCCGACTGCATCTTCTTGGAATACGTGAGTATCTCCTCGGTGGTCTTCATGGCCTCCAGCTCTTCGAGTCGGCTCAGCCGGCTGCGGATCGTGCGAAAATTGGTGAGCGTGCCTCCCAGCCAGCGGTCGCTGACAAAGGGCATGCCGCAGCGGGTCGCTTCGCGCTCGACCGTCTCGGCCGCCTGCCGCTTGGTCCCCACGAACAGCACCAGGCTGCCGCCGCCGGCGACCTGCGCCAGGTACTTGCGGGCCCGGACCAGGCCGCGGATCGTCTCCCGCACGTCGATGATGTGGATCAGGTTGCGGCGGCCGTAAATATAGGGCCGCATCTTGGGGTTCCAGCGGCTGGCTCGGTGTCCGAAGTGGACGCCGGCCTCGATCAATTGCTTCACCAGGACAGTAGGCACGTTAAAAAGGCTCCTCGCTTGTTTTGCACACCGGCCATGTCCCGAGCGGCCAGAGGTCTGGCGGGCCGAGCGTCCGGCGTTCGTGGGGTCGTTTCGGTCGGGAGAGTAATCTCGGCAGATGCTCACTCAGCCCTGGACCGTTCAGGGTTGGAAGCCGTTGATGATAGCGGGTTTAGGGCAGGCCGTCAATTGAGGGGGTGCCCGGTGGTGTCCTAACAGTTCTCGCCAGCTATCGGCGGGGAACGGTATGTCAAGGTCCGCAGTGAAGAACACCCCCCCGCCGCCCCATAAGTCGATGTACTCCGTGATTGCGTCATCCGCACCTGTGTCCCTGGCGGCCAAGAAGATTGGCTGATAGATAGCGAAGAAGGTGTCCTGCTCGATTCGGGATTTACTCGCCAGCCTGGCAGCCGGCCCAATGCTCAAGACGTAAAGCATGAGCAGGGCCACCAGTAGCCCCAGCCCCACAGCCAGAACCGCCGCTCCGCCGCCCTTCTCGCCTCGTGGCTTATCGCTCATGGGCATAGCCTACAGCACGGCCGCCAGACAGTCTTAGGACACTACCGAAGACCCGCGTCGTGGATGGGTTTTGAATCGCGGACGGCCCGATCGGGGACTTTTCCCCGCTCCCGTGCTTCGCGGCGCTTATATGGCAACGGTGGCCATGCGATTCCGCCGCGGGCGATGTGCGGGCCGGCCGGATAGATCGCCGTTTCGGCCGTCCGCCGCACCGTGGTGAAAGGGTAGACCTTCAATAACTCCTTTACTTTCGCCCGGCACGCGTCATAGCCATCGTGGCGTCCTTTCCAGTCGTCGACCGCATCGGTTCGAGTAGGGCGGCGGGCCGAGCTCTTGATCGTAGTGGGGGTTGTCCGCCACCACCTGCCGCAGGCATTCTTGCCATCCCTCGTAGTGCGCCACAGAGTATTCAGCAACCGGGAAGCTTAGCCAGGGGTCTCGACCATCCTTGTCCCGTCTGATCCGCGTGGAGGGGAGATCGTCGGGGATTGCGACTCGCTCAGGGTAGGCCAGGGGGGACTTTCGGAGCCGTTGCCGAGACTCGTCTCGCCTTTCGGGGGCCGACCGTCGGATTGGCCGATCATCGCCGGCCACACCTCGGCTGTAAATGCCGCATAGGATCGCAATCGAAACAGAACACCCGACCAGGCAAGACACCCCCGAAAGGGCCACAGCACGTCCCTTGTGGAACCGCATTGTTCGTTTCTCCGAGAAAGAGGCAATCGGTCGGAAACGTGGAGGCGTCAAATAAAAAAAACCCCGTCTCGCCTCGGCGGGCGAGACGGGCTCCTTGTTAAGCCAACTTGTCTCAACGTCGAACGGGTCTTGACGTGTGAGGCACAGGCGGGCTTGCCCGTTCCTCACGCCGAACAGCCGGGTGGGGTCTGCATTGTTGCCCTCCAACCAGGGGTTCGAGCGAACTAAAAAAATCCGGACGTAGCCAGTAGGGTTAGCTCGTATCGATTGCTCATCCCATTACCAGGGACTGGTTCTAACCCAAGCAGACCAAGGAGCAGAAGGCTCCTCCAAGCTGCCAGTGGCTACGTCCTTCCATGGAATTCTAGCGTTGCCCGGGAGGGGAAAACAGACTGATCAGATGAACAGCAGTGGGGAAGGCAGAGTGGCAGAGGGCAGAAGGCGAGAGGTTCCTCCTACGGCCGACTTGCAGCACGGTCGGGACGCAGAGGTCGGAAATAGCCTTCGACAGGATCCTTCGGCGGAGTTGGAGCCCATTTCCAGCTTCCAGACCACTACCACTGGTCGCGCAGATTGGGATTGGGCAGGGATCGCTCGATTTGATTCGTGACCTCCTGAGGATTCCAGTCCCAGTGTTCGTCGTGGAGCAGCACCGCTCCCGGCCAGGGAAGAGGCCCGAACTGCCGCTCGAGATCTTTCCGGTGCCATGCAATTTCCGATGACTGCAAGGGAGTAAAGCCTTCTTCGAGAACACCGAGCAGTAGGCCCTGCTCCTCGACGCCTTCGCTAGTCCAGCGAACCAGCCTGACCCCGGCAATGTGCTCCCAGAGGAAAATAGTCGGCTTCCCGCAGCAGTAGTACCGCAGTCCTTCTGGGTCGAGAACCAGCCCAATTCCCTCCGGATGCCAGTCTCGTATGCCCGCCCAGACCAACATCCTCCCGCCGAGGCAAAACCATGCGCCCAGCAGTACAGTGCCCCAAGAGAGCAAGCCGATCAGCCAGGGAACTGCGGTTCCGATCGCAAAGCAGACCACTCCGACCAAGACCGGTTCCAACAGCCCTGAAATCCGTTGTCGAGCAACGATCGTCATCGACTTACTCGAAGTAAGATCCCGCAACCCTCGCGATTCCTCGTCCGCTCATAGCCCATTTTGCCGGCAGCAAGCGGAAGACGCTATACTCATTCGGAGCGATTCGATCCCCGTTGCGGGGCCGCGAGCCCGATGCCTGAAGCCTGAAGCTGCGCTATCAATGCCGCGCAAGAGCCGGATTCTGATCGGCGCTAGCCACCCGGCGGATGCCGAGCTGCTGCGAACCTATCTGGGGGACGTCGACTGCACTACGGAAGTCGCGATCGATGGCCACGACCTGCTGGAAAAAGCGCAGTCGCTTCATCCAGACCTGGTCCTGCTGGAATCCATGCTGTCGGGGCTGAACGGGCTGGAGGTCTGCAAGCGACTCAAGGCCGACCCTGCGACTCGAGGGATCATGATCTTGATGGTCAGTACGCCGGAGCTGGGCCATATCGAGCGCGCCGTCCGTGCGGAGACCGACGATTTCCTGATCAAGCCCGTGGACAGGCAGCAATTGGTCCAGCGCGTGCGGAACCTGCTCAAAGCGCCCTGAGCGATGCATTGGCGTCTATTCGCGTGTCGTCTTCCCGCGGCTACAAAGTCCTAAGTCCCAAGAGCCAAGTTCCAAGTGTATGGGCTTTTATTCGCGCGCCGTCTTTCCATGGCTTTGCGAGCTCAGCTTGAGCGGGCCGTTCGTGGCGGAGCAGCGGCAGAAACTGCTTGCCGGCGCCCAGGGCAACGTGCTGGAGATCGGTTTCGGCACGGGGCTGAACCTGCCCTACTATCCTGACCGCGTCCGCGAAATCAGCGCGGTCGATCCGAACCCCGGCATGCGCCGGCTGGCGCACAAGCGGATCGAGCGAACCAGCATCAGCGTTCACTACCATCTCTCAAGCGGCGAGCGTCTCCCCTTCGGCGACCGCACGTTCGACTGCGTGGTGAGCACGTTCACGCTGTGCAGCATCGACGCCGTCGAGCAGTCGGTGAGCGAGATTTTCCGCGTGCTCAAGCCGGGGGGCCAATTCTTGTTCCTGGAGCACGGCCTGAGCCGTGAACCGGCCGTGCAGAAGTGGCAGCGCCGGCTGAACTGGCTCCAGATGCGGCTGGCAAACGGCTGCCGGCTGGACCGCGACGTGCGGCAATTGGTGGCGGCCCAGCCCTTCTCATCGATCTCGATCGACGAGTTCTACCTGGAGCGATCACCGAAGACGCACGGCTACCTGTATCGAGGCGTCGCCCGGCGGTGAGGCGGCGGCGTGCAACTCGATGATTCCTTCTTTCAGCCTCAGGGCCGCACACCGCTCCTGGTACGTTGCCTGCCGCCTTGGAACTTTATCCGAGTGGCAGAGGTAGCATCGAGCATGGCCGCAGTCCCACGCATCCCGCTTCCGGAAACGCCCCTTCTGCCGATCGCAAATGCAATCGACGTCGTAGGGGTCTTTGCCGGCCACTCGCTGCGAGGTCTTGTTGCTCTCAACGTGAGAGCGATAGTGCTTTCTCCATTCCCGATAGGTTCGCGGGTACTCTTCGTGCCAACGCCGCATTGTGGTCTCCTGCATGGTGGTTTGCTCCCAGCACAGCGACCATGCAAGGTCGGCACTGTGCCGGGCAGCACATGCAGCAGCCACATCGTCGGTTCATTGTTTGGGCTCCGGTCCTTCTTCGCAACGCGGATCGACGCAACCAAGATTATAGGCGGCGATAAACGCCCGCGAAATCGTTGAAGACTTTTTCGGGCCTTTGATCCGCCTGGCCAGGAGGCTGCAACGGCCCGCGACACAATCCCTTGTTTCGCCCTTTCAGGGCGACGCGCATTTGGTGGGACGTATCCCAGGGCGGCGCTACGCGGCTACCGCCGCTGCGCTCTGCCCTGGGCTGATTTCTCCTGCCCCTTCGGGGCGGACGAGGCACGTGAAATGTCGCGCGGCGCATTCGTGTGAGGTCCTGTCATTGACTGTCGGTATTCGCGCACGACACGTATAATTGCGGCCGGCGGCGCCTGGAAGCGACATTGTCCCCACGGGGCTTAAAGGCCATGAAGTTCTCAATGTTGTCCCTGCTCGGGGCGGTCGCCTTTGTGGCGTTGGGGTGTGGCGCGCTTCTGAATGCCTCGCCGCTGACGGAGAGCTGTGCGTTCAGCGTCACGCTGGCCGTATTCGCGGCCAGCACCTTGGCCATCTTTATCTGCCGCGGTCGATGGCAGGCCTGCGCCATCGGCTTCACGCTGTTCGGCGTCGCCTACCTGGCCGTGGTTTGGAAGGCAGAGGGCTCGCTCGTCACGGGCAGGATTCTCGATGCCGCGTATTCCGCTGTTCCGTGGCCCGACGTCTCGGCCACGATCGAAATACCGGAAAGGCACGGCGCCTTCGGCAGCAGCGTACTTAAGTACGCGAGAGAACCGGTTGAAGACGCCGCCCACCAGAAAATGCGCCGGAACGTCAGAACGACGCTTGCCGAGGTTCACGGCAGAACCAGGCAACGTGCCTTTGTGCAGATCGGCCACTACCTCTGCTCCGCGGTTTTTGCTCTTGTCGGCGGTGTTCTGGCTCGATGGCTCTACACGAAGCGAGTCTGTGAATAGATGGAGCCGCGGAGGCGGTTCCAGTCCGGTTCAAGGCCCTATTTTCGAAGGAGTTCTACTCGCTGCGCAGCAACCGGCCGCCTTTCCCGGCGAGGCGCAGGTAGTGATCGGCCGGCTGGCCCTCGAAGGTCGCGAACTCGTCGCCGGGCGGATCGTTGCTGCACTTGAAGATCGCGGTCCCCTCGTCCACTTCATCGAACATCGCCACGTAGACCATCCGGGCGCCGGCCCGCTTCGCCTCGACAAACTGCTCCCAGAGGAACTTGCCTCCCAGCCGCGGGATCGGACGGGCCGAGCGAGCGTCAGGGTGCAGGCCATGCCACTTGAAGCCGGGAAAGACAACGGGTAGATACTCCTTGCCACGGACCTGGCACCACTCGATGTCCGCCTTCAGGCGGCCTTGGCCATGCTCGGCGACCTGCTCCAGGCTGGCGTAGCGGCCCACGGTCCAGGGACTGACGATGTCGGCCTCTAGAATCAAGTCGTGAAGGGCGGGGTCGTCGACCGAGTCTCTGTCGAGCGTTCGCCAGGCCGTTGGCACGCCCAGCATGACGGTGCAGCCGCCGAAATCGGCATCGTGCTTCAAGAACTCGACCAGGCGAGCGCACTGCCGCAAGGTGTACCGGCGGTGAGGCTCGTTGAAGCCCACGCCCCAGACGGCCACCACCGGCTTGCCGTTGTGGTGCTGGTAGGCCGGGTCGCTGGTGATCCGCATTCGCTCGACGAGGGCTTTCCAGTCGTCGATCACCCGGTCCATGCCGCCTTCCGGCAGGCCGGTCAGGTCGTACATGACCGCATACGTGCGGCCATGGAGGTTCGCCCCTTCGCGGCAGTGAGCCAGAACGACGTTGCGATGCCGCAGATCGAGCGGATGAATCGTCTCGATGGCAAATCGCTGTACGAACGCCCCGTCGATGCCGTATTCACGCATCCATTTAAAATGCCGCAGGACCGTCCGGCGGTTGTAGGAGCTGAAGACATGGGCCGGGCTGCCGTCGGACTGCCGGAAGCCGGTCGGAAATCTTTCATCGGCCGACAGCTCGGTCATGTCGGGCCACATGCTGACGCTGCACGCGCCCGGCTCGCATTTGCCCGGCCCCCAATGCCGCCAGCCTCGGTCGGATCCATCGCCGGGAGTCGAGAACCAGCCTTGATAGCCGCACATGATCTTGCCCCAGAGCGTGCCCGGCTCGACGCCCGGCACGCTCTTGCCGGCGTAGGGCTTCATGGTGCTCTCGATCACCTGCTGCCGCTCGGTGGACGGCTTCGTGGACGCCGGCTCGGCGGCTCGGGTCGACAGCCGCCCGGAAAGCACCGACAGCGCGGTCAGGAGCACAAGTGATGCGATGAATACCGCCAGTGACCCGAGCGCCCCTATACCGAAGCAGCGTGCCTCGGACGCCGCCTGCTCCTTCAAGTCCGCTGCGCGGCTGAACCTCAACATGCAAAACACGAATGTCCCTGCCAGGATGCAGAAAAAGCTGATCAACATGCATAACGAAAGCACCAAATCCAGGAACTCGGGAACCATCGTTGCCGTCCAGCTCAAGACAGCGACGATGCTCATCATCGCAAACAGGCTCGATAGCCGATATTGCAGGTTCATTTAGCCGATGCGTCCTCGATCGGATCCCTCGCCGGGAGCTGAGAACCAGCCTGGATAGCGGCCGAGAGCCGGCCGCCCTCCCTTATCCCGTTCGTCCGGCGACTGATACGCGCTTTCGTGCATCCCTTATTCTTATTCTAACCGGTGCGCCGATCCGCGAGACGGCAAGCATCCACAGATTACGCTGATCGACGCGGACGACGAGCGACGGGGAGTTCGCCACCTCTCCGATGGTTTATTGGTTGGCCGCGGGGGACAGCGAAGGCGGCCCGGACAACCGCCACCGCGGCAGCGACCAAGTCGACTCTGACGACTTCCACAAAGTACTCGTCTCCGACAAGCCGCCGAAGCCAGGCCGGGCCTGGCGGCCGGCCTTTCGGATCGAACGCGTTCGTCACCTTTGGATCCGGGCGCTCATAATCGTAGCGCACGTGGCCGCCGAGCTTCAGCACGGTCCGCACGACCTCGCGCTGGTTCCGGGCTTGCCTGACCACGGTTCCCAACCAGATCGAACAGATCGTCATGACCGCCAACAGCGTCAGCAAACGGAACTGCAACCAGCGCCGGAAAGGCTTGGGCCGACTGTTCGCCCTGGCAGCCGAGTTGGTCATTTGGAATTGCTCAATGAACGTCGACTCGCCCCGAGTCCGAGATTGTGAGCGGTCAGTGGGCCCTTTCCCAATCGCAGGCAGATGATTTCCGCCAGGAAGGGTGCCGGCCCACTTCGCCCCGCATGCCCGAACCCACGTTGACCCATTCCAGGCCGGCCTCTATGATCGCCCCGCTTCGTCGCATCCATTTGGCAGCCCGGCTTGTCAGGAGAACTCCATGCGTCTTGTCATGGGTATCGTTGCGGCTCTCGTGCTGATCTCGATCGGCGCAGGTTACGAAGCACTTTGGGGCGAGGAGGCAGGAGACGATCCACGCGCACTCGCGCGGCGAGCTTCTCAGGAGCCTTCCAATACGGTCCGCATTACCCGGTCCGGTGATCCGGACAGTTCGAACCCGTCTGCACAACAATACACGGTGGAATGCCGAATTGTCTCCAGCGGTCGAAGCAGGACTGTTCGGAAAGGCAATAAGACTGTAATGGTCACCCCGCTCTCCTTGAACGTTCCGGTGGTGACGGTTCGCAGCGGCGAAAAGACCACCATCGCCGACACCAGTCGCCGTCATTTCGTGGTTCCCTCGACTTCCGAGAATGGCAGCACTCCGATCACGCGCGAGATTCCGCTGGGGACGGTGGTCGAGGTAAGCGTGGTAGGGATCGGCAATGGCAGAGCCATCGTGGACGTCACAGCCGACCTTCAGAGCGCCACTGCGGACGGGCAATCCATTCGAGTCGATACCGAAAAGGGGCGAATGATCGCCTGTGTTCGACTCGGTGAGCCGGTTTCGACGGCGTTCGACGGCTGGACCCTCGAAGCGGTGGTCGACTCGGTTCGCTGATCAGCCATCCCGGTGCTTGAGTTCCTCTTCACAACCTGGTGGACCTACGAGCCCAACTCGGGCGAACTGTTCTCTTCCATTTACCACTGGTTCAACCTGGTCGAGGGCGTGCTCTGGTGCCTGTTGGCGGCCCTCGTGCTCAGGCGCTATCTACGCTACGGCCGCACGCCGCTGGAGCCGGTCTACGCATTCAGCTTTTTGGCGTTCGGGGCCACGGATTTTTTCGAGGCCTATCGGCTGCCGACCTGGCTCATCGCGCTCAAAGCGGTCATCCTGCTCGCGCTGGTCATCGAGCGCCGCCATCTGCTGCGGCATCACTACCCGATGAGCAGATCGTACTAGCCCGATCGATAACCATGCCTTCTTCCCGGACACCCGAAGGAAAGCCGATTCGTTGCCCGCTCTGCGGGAACGACGTCTGGATTGAGCCGTCCGTGCCGACTGGAGACGCTCCCTGCCCGTGCTGCGGCCACTTGCTTTGGTTTGAATCGGTTCCGCAGCCTCAATCGCCTCGGCGGTGGAAGACACGCCCGGCCAGAAGAACTGCACCAGCCGAAGGTGAAGCATCGGGCCGCCAGTTCTCCAGGGGCGACGCAATTGCGTGGCATGTTTGCAGCGTGGCCACGGCTGCTGTGGTGGGCTTGCTCGATTGGTCCGTCTTGCACGCTTTGTCATGGCTGACGGCCGGCGTGGTCTTCGGCTCCGTCATCCTGCCCTTTCTCTACCGTCGCTCAGCAGCATTCTTGGACCGTCACGAGAATTTGTTCGTCGGTGTTATCTTCGGCTGGGCACTTGGCCTGGGTCCGCCAGTAGGAGGTTTCTTTGGAGCCCTGGTTCCGGTGATCGTTGGTTTGCCGGTGACGTCGCTCGAAGGGGCGGTCCTGGGACTGCTCGTTGGGCCGCTGGCGGCGGCGGTGGAGGGCCTGATGATTACCTCAGCAATTTGCCTGGTCGTGTGGGGTGTCACCGGGCAACGGCGCGACCGGGAGTGACAGGCGGTTTCTTGCCCGCGCGATCGTCCAGACCACGGCCCCTCGGCGGCAGGGCGGCCTGGCGGTACAATGGCTCGTGCGGCGGCCATGCGAGAGTGGCGGAATTGGCAGACGCGCTGGACTTAGGATCCAGTCCCGAAAGGGGTCCGGGTTCGACTCCCGGCTCTCGCATTTCGACGATGGAGTCGATGCAGCTTGATGTGTCGTTGGGCGAATCGGCTCGCACTGCACGACCCAGTCGGGGAGGCACAGGCCCTACGCGTAAATGACATGACCAGGTTGGAGCATAGGCGGACCGCTGTCCGTGAAGGTGTTGGAGTCCTCATCGGCGTCAGTGCCACGATGTTTGGATTGGCGGCCTTCTACGTTCTCTTCTTTTGGTGGACGTGGGATGACGACTGGCTCTTCGTTATCGCCGGTTTTGCCATCTTAGCGGTTGTCTTTCTTGTCGCCGCAACTTACGCCATCGTGAACATCTCAAGAGACGGGGAGTTCGTCTGCCGAATTGACGGAGATACGATCGAATGTGTCTCGCCAGTTAAAGGATGCGGAGAGACGTTCATGATCCGAATCGCTGATATCGTGAAGGTGGAGAAAGAGGAAGATTCACGCAGTTGGTATATCTGGGACAGAGCCGGGAATCGCTATTGGTTGACGGGCAACTATGGCAATCCGGCCCGCAAGTTCATCCATGTGATTCGGGAGATGAACGAATCCATCACCGAAACCTGCAGCTAAAGTCATTGTTGGGCTTGTCTACGTGCAGGGGGGCTACACGGTTTCGACAAGGAGGGGGCTAGCTTGAAGGACGGCAAAGTGGACGATGATCTCGGACAGATGTCGCGTGAGCAGCTCGTCGCTGAAGTCAAGAAGCTGCGGCACGGCATCCGCCAGCATCGCGACAGCTCGCGGCATGAGCTGTGCTGGCATCATCCGGCGCTTTGGGCGCTGTTGCCGGAAAAGACCGATCCGGTTCCCGTGGTGCCGGACTGGCCACAGTTCATGCAAGGCTGCGTGAAGTATCGGCAGTCGCTTGACGAGCAAGCGCCGGACGCTCCGCGAACAACAGAGCCATAGAACCAGGCATCCTCCATGACCCAAACCGGCGGCAACGAGGCCGAGAACCCGTACGGGACACCGCGGACCCAAGGTGGCCGGCCGGCAAAGAGGAAGCGGCCTGGGTGGCATCCATTGACATGGACGATCGTCGGTTTTGCCGGCGGCACGATCGCCGTGGCTCCATTTATTTTGAGCATTGAACCGCGAGAGCGCATCAAGGCGGGCATGATGTTCGGCGGCCCATTGGGCGCGGTGGCCAGCCTCGGTCACGGTTTTGCGCGCCGGCGAAAGCAAGAGCAGGATTGAAAGTCGATCATCTGGCGGCCCGGACGCCGACCTCGTCCAGGTGCCGCAGCAAGTCGGCCGGATCTTGATACACGCGGTACGCTCCGGCCCGTTCGAGCTCCTCCTTGCCGTACCCGCCCGAGAGCAGCCCTACGCCCAATGCCCTGGCACGACGGGCGGCCAGCAGGTCCCAAACGCTGTCGCCGACCACGACGGAATCGCCGATCGGCACTCCCAGCCGCTCCGCCGCCGCCAGGAACAGGTCGGGATCCGGCTTGGCGTGCTCCACCTCGTCGCGGGTCACGATGGGCACGTCGGGACCCACGCCGAGCCCTTCGAGCGTGGGGCGGGCGCTCTCGATCCGCGCGCTGGTGGCAATGGACCAGGGCACGCCGGCCTGCGTGAGATACGCGAGCAACTCGCGGGCGCCCGGCAGCGGCCGGACCTGGCCCGCCAGGCGGGCATACGCGTCGGCGTGCAGCCGTAAGAGCCGGCCGGCCTCTTCGGCGGTCACCGCGTGGCCGGTTTCGCGGAGGATGGCGTTGGCCATCAGTCCGCCGCTCATCCCGATCCTGCGGTGGATGGTCCAAACGGCCAGTTCGATGCCAACGGCCGCCATCGCCTCGCGCCAGGCCAGCACGTGCTGATAAACGCTATCCACCAGCGTGCCGTCCAGGTCGAACAGGAAGGCGGGTCGGTTTTCTCTAGTGATCGCGGTCATAAGCCATCGTCTCCTTCACGCTCAGTATATCTCCATGGCACGGCGCTGGGTCCCCGCCGCAACCAATATGCTTGACAGCTTATTGGAAAGCGAGACACTAACCGGGAGAGGGTCAAAGGGTCGTATCGCCAGCGTCAAGATCACGGACGGCCCGCAGGTCTTGACGCTCGGAAAGAAAGGAGCGCGCTCATGAGACTGAAACGTCTGGTCACTGCGTTCACCGTTCTCGCCGCAATCATCCCCATCGCCGTGTCGGCGGGGGAGGAGCCGGAACCCGCGCCGACCGAGCTTGCCCCAGCCGACTTCGACCCGCCGGTCCGCCTGAAGGCGGGAGGGGAGTTCATCGACACGGGGAAGTACATCGCTCACGCCGGGCCGCTGGTCGCCGACCTGGACGCCGACGGCAAGCCCGACCTGCTGGTCGGCAACTTCATGGGACACTTCCAGGTCTACATGAACACCGGCACTCGGACGGAGCCGGACTACACGGACAAGGGGCTGCTGCAGGCCGCGGGGGAGACGGTCAAAGTCCCCAACTGGTGATGCATCGGGCTCGGTCCGCAGTTGGCGGATCTGACGGGCGACGGCATCGACGATCTGTTCACCGGCTGCTTCGAGGGGGGCGTCTACGTGCTCGCCGGCGGCAAAGAGGGCAGCTTCGCCGCGCCTCAGAAGCTGCTGGACAAGGCGGGCAACGTGCTGCGTCTCGGACAGTACTGGGACTACGACACACAGAAGTGGACCGGCGTGGCCCAGAGCAAGTACAGCGACAAGCTGGGCATCGGGGCGGCCGCCGTGGACTGGGACGGCGACGGCGACCTCGATCTCGTGCTCGGCTCCTACGACGGCAACCTGTTTGTCCGATTGAACGAAGGATCGGCGGCGGAGCCGGCCTTCGCCACCGAGAGCATCCTGCTCATGGAGGGCGACGCTGCCTTGGAAGTGCCCGGGCGCGACGCCATTCCGGAAATTGCCGACTGGGACGGGGACGGCCGTTTTGACATCCTGAGCGGCAGCGGCTCCGGCGGGGTGTATTGGTTCCGCAACGTCGGCAGCACGGGCGCCCCTGCCTTCGAGAATGCCCGGGCCATCGTTCCTGCGGCGGAATCGAAGGGCGACATGGACAACCCCACCTGGCCGGGCGAGCGGACCCAGGTTTGCGCTACCGATTACGACGGCGACGGCGACCTCGATCTCCTCGTCGGCGACTTCAACAGTCATGGCGAGGCCATGCACGGCTGGGTCTGGCTCTTTCGCCGCCAATAAGTGTGTACTCCGGGGGCGCCCCGGCCCGAGGGATTCTGCGCCGGCCTTTTGCTTCGGCGAAAGCGCAGCACCCGCAATCTTCGTTAGGGCAGCACATACAGATAGAGCAGCAACAGCGATAACATGAATAGTCCACATGCTGCCAACCATCCAACTGAGCCCGTCTTCTTCTCAAGCACCGCAAATCCGACCCACGTCATTGCCACGATTCCCATTGCCACACCGAGTCCTGGGGAAGTAGTTTCAACCCACGCTAATCCTGCGATAACCGCCGTCAACAGGAATAGCGTAAGGATCCGGAATTGCATCGGTTTCGTCCCCCCCACGTCCTGCCATAGTCGCCGTCCATGGACGGCAGGACATGCAGCAGCCGCTTATTCATCCAGGTTCCAGGATCGGCCGAGAAATAAGCTCTTCACATCGCAACTGGGGCACGCTTATCGCTTTGCCCCAGCCACCCGGGTGGGTCGACACGGGCGCTCAAAAGTGGCTGGTGTAGCCGCGCTGGGCGGCGGCCAGGTCGAGGTGCAGCGTGGCGACGTCGGCCACCAGCAACTGCAAGGGGGACAGGGCGGACAACGTCGAGACCATCTTGACGTAACCGCGGCAGCCATCGCAGACCGATGAACGGTATCGCGTCTCCTCGCCTTCGCAGTGCAGAAAACCCAACTCCTCGTGGTCGCGGTTGCCGCAGAATGGGCACCATAGCCGCGCCGCCTCCCAACCGGCTGAACACAGCCCGCAGCGCAGGAATCGCGTTTGCTCCAGCCCGCGAAACTCGCCTAACAGCGGCCAACTGCCGCACGTCGGACAGTAACCGCGCTCCCAGGTAACGCCGGCCCGCAAGGGGCCGAGCGAGGCTTCGAGCGCGGTAAATAGCGGGAACAAGGTAAACCGCAAAAGCGTGGTCGCCAGGCCGGGATCGAGGCGGAGCTCTTCGGCCCGCTCGCGGACCACTTCCGGCCGGCCCGCAAGCACCGCATCGACCATCTCGGCGGGATCGAGCCGGCCGCCGCGCATGGCGTCGGCCAGCGCCGCGGCGGCGCCGTCGGCCTCCTGGCTCTCCAGCGCCCCGCATGCCCGACGCCAGCGCTGACGAAATTCCTTCGCATCGATGGCAAGCTGCTCGCCGCGCAACAGCGGGATACCTTCTATCAGCTTGGCCCGGGCGCGCTGGGGTTCCAGAGGCACGGCCGGCGCGGAACTACAGGGCACCAGGTCGGGGAGCAATGCGCGCAGCCATCGCAGCAGCGAGTCTAAATCAGGCCGGGCGGCCGCGAGACGGTCGAGCTCCGCCCGCGCGTCCTCGACAGCCGGCGAAGCCTGGGGGCCGCCCAACCATTTATGCAGGAAGGTTTCAACCACCCCGTCTCTCCGCTAGAGGGCCTCGCACCGCCTCGCCGACGAGATGCGCCAGCCACTCGGGAGTCGCCAGGGCGGCCCGCCACTCTTCGACCAGGGCCAGCGCAATCGCCCGCGTCGGCCCGGTGGGCGCCCCCAGCTCTTCGACGATCGCCGAGAGCGACGCCGCGAGGTCGTCCGGATCGGGATCGAGCGCGGCCAGGGCGCCGAGCACGCGCCGCTTGAGCGCCAGGCCGGCGCGGTCGGCTTGCTGGTCGCGAGCGCGCTGGCGGCCAGTCAGCTCGCCGGACGAGAGCAAGAGCACGGCGAAGTCGCGGGGGCGCAGCGAAGGAGGCACGGACTCGTGGGCGTCGCTCATAGCTGCATCGCCGGCTCTCTTGGGAGCTTGGAACGCGGCTCGACGGCTTCGACGCGGTTGCCGATGTCCGCCCCGCGCTGGCCAACCTGCCGGCCATCTTCCGGACCGAAGCTGAACCGGGCCGACGGGCCCCGCCGCAGCAACTCGCTCGGCGTCGTGACGGCGCCGTAACGGAGCAGCAGGCCGCCCAGCAGCACGCAGGCGGCCGCGGCGGGGATGCCCCAGCGGCGCCGATGGCCGATCCGGGCGTGCACCAGCAGCGGCACGAGCACGGCCACGACCAGGCTGCCGAAGATGAAGATATTGCCGCTGACCGTCTGCAACACGGGGCCGAGGTTGTCGCCCAACGAGGCAATGAAGGCGGCAAGCACGATCAACTCTAGGCCCATGGCCAGCGGCTCGGCCCCTTCGAGCCGGGCCCGTGCCTGGGGTGTGCCGATGTTTTTCCACCGCGCGGTCAGCACCAGCGTCGCCAGACTGGTCGAGGCCGCCGACGCCAGGAACAGCGGAGCCAGCCAGACGGTGTCGCTCCACATCGGCTGGTTGGTCGCGGCCAGCAGCGCCCCGGTGTAACTGGCGACGAAGAAGCCGGCGGCGCAGCCGAGGGTCTGCAGAATCCGGTGCGGCCAGCGCGCCTGCAGCCACGGGCCCGGCCAACGCTGGGGCCGGACGGCCGCCAGAAAGGAAGCCAGCGAGCAGGCGCCGAACAGCGTCAGGCCCCAGGAGCCGGCCGACATCGGCGACCAGTACTTGAAGGCGGGGGCCTGGACCGCCAGCCGCCAGCCCGCGGCGCTGAACGGGAAGCCTTGGTCGAAGGCCGCCTTGGTGACTTCGGACTTGAGCAGCATGTGCCAGAATCGTTCGGGCCGGTACAAATCGACGATCAGCAGCAGGCCGCAAACTACGATCAGCGGAAAGGCGATCCAGTATGCAATCCGGGCCAGTGGCCGGTCCTCCACGGAGCCAAACCACTCGATGAGGATGGCGATGAAGTACGAGCCCGCGGCGATGCCGCCCAGGAAGAAGTAGGCGATGACCCAGCCACCCCAGTGGGGATCGGCCACAAACAAGTTCATGGCTGCGGCTCCTTCGGCGGGAGCGGCTCGGCGGGCGGAGTCGTCGTTCGCTCGCGGAACTGGAACAGCAGGCCCAGTGCTACCAGCAAGCCGGTGAAGACGCTCCAGAACGTGGACGCCACGACCGACTTGCTCGGCACCTTGGGGTTGGATGGCAGGCCGTAGACCTCGGGCTTGTCGACCAGCAGGTAGAACGAGTTCAGGCCGCCGAGGATCTGGTCGTCGGCGCCGTACAGGTGGGCGCGCGCCAGCCCCTGCCGGTGGAGTTGGGCGAGGCGGACTTGTGCCTCTTTCTTGAGCTCGACAAGCGGCCCGAACCTGATCGACTGCGTCGGACAGGCCTGGGCGCAGGCCGGAGCGAGGCCCTGCTGGAGGCGGTCGTAGCAGAACGTACACTTCTGGGCGATGCCGGTGCGCTCGCTCATGTGGATCACGCCGAACGGGCAGGCGCTGACGCAGTCGCGGCAGCCGTTGCAGGCCGGCTCCTGGATGTAGACGGTGTCGAACTCAGTGCGGATGATGGCGCCGGTGGGGCAGACGTCGAGGCACGGCGCGTTGACGCAGTGCTTGCACACGTCGGACATCATCAGCCAGGCCGCCTCGCTCCGGTCGGCGTCGGAGCTGAACTGCTCGATGAACTTGACGTGCCGCCAGTTGACGTCCGAGAACGAGCCCGTGTTGTCGTAGCTGTTGCCGCTGAGCCGCGGCAGGCCGGATTCGTGCGTCCGGCGCATGCCCGCGGGGCTGTCTTCAGGCGGGCCGTGTCCGGCGGGCAGGTCGTTCCACTGGTGGCAGGCCACCTGGCAGGCCTTGCAGCCGATGCAGACCGTCGTGTCGGTGTAGAACCCTACCGGCTCGGCCATGGTGTTTTTCTCCGGGAAAGCCCGTCACTCCTTGATCACGTTGCAGACAAACACCTTGGCCTCGTGGATGGTGACGTTGGGGTCGCCCACCAGCGCCGACAAATCGTTGGCCACGTCGCCGGTGCTCACGCCCTTGTAGCCCCAGTGCCAGGGGAGGCCCACGTGGTGCACCGATCGGTCCTTGAGGCGGTAGGGGCGGATGCGGCCCGTCACCAGCGCCCTGGCCCGGATCGAGCCGCGGGGAGTGGCAATGCGCACCCAACCGGTGTTCTCGACGCCAAGTTCCTGGGCGTGCTCGGGACTCATCTCGCAGAATAGCTCGGGCTGAAGCTCCGCCAGCCAAGGCAGCCAGCGGGTCATCGCGCCGGCCGTGTGATGCTCCGTGAGCCGGTAGGTCGAGAGCACGTGCGGATAATCCGGGTCGGCCACCTTGGCGTAGGCATTGCCGGGAATGTCCCAGACCAGCGTGGCCGGGTTGGTTTGCTGCCGATAAACGGCGTTGCGCACCGGCGACTCGTAAGGCTCGTAGTGCGCCGGCAGGGGGCCATCGACCAGCCCCTGCGGCACGAAAAGCCAGCCCTTGCCGTCGGCCTTCATGATGAACGGATCGGTGCCGCTGTGGTAATCGAGGCCCACGCCGTTGGGTTCGGCCTTTGCGGTGGGCGGCTTGGTCAGCACGAAGTCGGGCACGTCGAGTCCGGACCACCGCTTGGCGGCGGCGTCCCAGTAGACGTAGCCGCGCATCGCGGGGCCGCCGGCCTGGGCGTGTTCTCCGGCGAGCCGGCCTTCCTTGGCCCAGGGCTCGCCTTGCAAATCGGCCGAGGCGCGGTTGTACATCAGACGGCGGTTGGCCGGCCAGGCGAAGCCCCAGCCCAGTGCCACCCAGTCGTCGCCGCTGCGGTTGGCGGCGTGGTTGTGGCCGCCGGGATGTTCCGCCGTGGGGGCGTAGATGCCGCTGTAAATCCAGGCCCCGCACGCCGTCGAACCGTCGTCCGCCAACTCGCCGAACGATGCCAACGGCTTCCCCTCCAGCGGCTTGTTCTCACTCCACAGGTAGCCGTTGATTTCCTTGAGGATCAACTCGGCCGACGGTTCGTCCTTGATCCGCCAATCGGCGTTGGCTCGCTCGTCGACGTAGTTCCAAACCAGGGCCTGGATGGGCCGGTCGCGCTTCAGTCTGCTGCCGGCGTAGCGCTGGCGGAGCAGGCGGCCCAGGTGAACGGTGAACCAGATGTCGGAGCGGGCGTGTTCGGGGGGATCGGCGGCCTTATGGTGCCACTGGACCAGCCGCTGGGTGTTGGTGAAGCTGCCCTCCATCTCCGGGACGGCGGCGGCCGGCAGGAAAAAGACCTCGGTGTTGATGTCCTTGGTCTTGAGCTTGCCGCTGTTCACCTCGGGCGAGTCCTTCCAAAAGGTGGCGGTCTCCGTCTCATAGGGGTCGCGGACCACCAGCCAGTCGAGCCTGGCCAGGGCCTCGCGCTGAAACGCCGCATTCTGGCCGCCCACCGCCGGGTTCTGGCCAATGCAAAAGAAGCCCTTGATCTTGCCCTCGTGCATGGCCACGAACATCGGCAGGTGCGAATGGTCGCCCACGCTCTTGGGCAGATAGTCGTAGGCATAATCGTTGTCCGCGGTGGCGTCGTCGCCGAACCAGGCCTTGAGCTGGCTGACGATGAACTTGGGAAAGTTCGACCAGTACGACGTAGGCGTCGTCTCGGTGTCGATGTAATCGGCCAGCGTGTCGTGCTTGGCCAGGGCGCTGGGCGCGGCCAGGTAACCAGGGTGCAGGTTGTAGAGCGTGGCGATGTCAGTCGAGCCCTGGATGGTGGCGTGGCCCCGCAGCGCGAGGATGCCGCCGCCCGGCCGGCCGATGTTGCCCAGCAGCAACTGCAGGATCGAGGCGGCCCGGATCGTCTGCACGCCGGTCGTGTGCTGCGTCCAGCCGACCGCGTAGCAGATGGCGCCGGTGCGGTCCGGCCCCGCGTTGTCCACGAGCGTCCGGGCGACCCGCAGGAACGTGTCGGGCGGCGTGCCGCACACCTGCTGCACCAGCTCCGGCGTGTACCGGGCGTAGTGCTGGCGGAGGATCTGGAAGACACAGCGGGAGTGTTCGAGCGACGGGTCCTCTGTGGGCCGCGGTCCGACCAGCTTGGCCACCCGGGCGGCGAACGACTCCGGCCGGCCCTCGCCCGGCTCGCCGGTGACCTCTTCGGGGGCGTCCGCGGGAGGCTCGGACTCGTAGCGCCATTTCGTCGGGTCGTACTTCCGCTTGTCCGCGTCGAAGCCGGAGAACAGGCCGTCCAGCTCTTCGGTGTCCTGAAAATCGTCGGCAATCAGCGTGGCGGCGTTGGTGTAGTGGACCAGGTAGTCGCGGAAGAACCGCTCACGGGCCGTGAGGTCGCGCTCGGCTTTCGCGAAGATCGGCGCGTGCTGCTGGAGCACATGCCGGATCAGGGCGCCGAGGAACACAATGTCGCTGCCCGCCCGCAGCGGGGCGTAGATGTCGGCCATGGCCGAAGTGCGGGTGAAGCGGGGGTCGACGTGGATCAGCGTGGCCGGATCGGCGGCCCGCGTCTTGGCCTGCATGACCCAGCGGAAGGCGACCGGGTGGCACTCCGCCATGTTCGAGCCCATGATCAGGATGCTGTCGGCATGCTTCATGTCCATGGCGAAGGTCGTGGCGCCGCCGCGGCCAAAGGAAGTGCCCAGACCGGGCACGGTGGCGCTGTGTCATATCCGGGCCTGGTTTTCGAGATAGACTATGCCCAGGGCCCGCATCAGCTTGCAGTGCACGTAGTTCCACTCGTTGTCGTTGGTCGCGCCGCCCAGCGAGGCGATCCCCAGCGTGTGGTTCACCTTCTTTTTGATTGGCTGTCCTGATTCATCCGTGGTCTGCCACCCCTCGCGGAAGGTGGCGTCGCGCGTTGTCTGAACCAGCTCGGCGATGCGGTTCATGGCCCAGTCGAGCGTCTTGGTCTTGTCCCAGTCGGTCGCCCCCGGCGCGCGGTGCCACACCCGGGTGACGCGGAGCGGGTTGACGGCGAGCTGGTAGGTGGCCGCCCCCTTAGGGCAGAGCGTGCCCCGGCTGACCGGGCTTTCGGGATCGCCTTCGATGTTGACGATCTTGCCGCGGCGGACGCTGACGAGCTGGCCGCAGCCGACCGCGCAGTACGGGCAGATGCTGGGCACCTCGCGGGTATTGGCGAACTTGAAGCGGCCCGTCTCGGCCTGGGCCGCCCGCAGGTCGAGGCCCAGTCCCAGCAGGCCGCCCAGCGCGAAGCCTCCGCCTACCGAATGCCGCAGGAAATCGCGTCGGTTCGGGTCCCTGATGTCGGGCATCGCAGCACCTCCTTGACGGCCACTTGCTATCGGTCTGCCCGGTCATTCTATGGCCGGATGAGTTGAACGTGAACCACCAAGGGCAGCAAGGACACAAAAAGGCAGGAAGATAAGAAGGCGGGACGGACGGACGGACGAAGAGCTCACGCAAAGGCGCCAAGGCGCAAAGGGGAGGACGGGACGCACGGACAACGAGGAAGATGGCCACCAGGGCGAGTCCCGGCGCGCCGGGATGTCTGTTGATATTCCAGGGCAGAAAGTAGAGGTCTGCCGGGGGCGGACTTGCAGCGGGGGATAGGGGGGGACGGCAGACGGAGTATGCCTGCTACGAAACGGCAGAAAACCGGATGCGTTGCGGCAGGTGTCCGCTATCACTCGTTCTACCCCTGGCACCGCGACGGGGACTACGGCCACCTGCTGGACGAAAACGATCGGCGGATGCTTCCCTGGCTGCGGCAGTTCAATCGCTACGATCTGTACTCCAAGAGCCCGCGGCGGCCCGACTGGATCGAGCTCGCCCCCTACTACACCGCGCTCGTCGACAGGTATCTGCCGGGAAAGCTTGGCTGGTGAGAGGAGGTGAGGGGCGAGGGGGCGACAAGGGGACAAGGGGACAAGGGGACAACGCGACAAGGCCCGCCGGAAAGACCAAAGTACCAAGACGCAGCTTTCCCGGCGGCGCGGCTCCCGCTAAGCTGGATCGATGGCCCGGATCGATCCACTTTAGGGAGGGACTACCATGCGATGCAGAGTGCTTGGTCCGTTTAGTTTGGCGCTGGTTGCGACGTTAGGTTGTGGTGACGCAGCCCGTGACGCAGCCCGTGACGCAGCCCCTCTGACCGTGCCTGTCAGCGGCAGAATCACGATGGGCGAAAAAGCCGTCGAGGGCGCAATCGTCTCGTTTCGGAGCCGCAGCGCCACGGGCAGGTCGGCCATTGGCAAGACCGACGAACAAGGCAACTTCACGCTCACGACCTATCTGAGTCCGCGGGAAAGCCCGGCGGGTGCGCTTCCCGGCGAGTACGAGGTCCTCGTTGCCAAGATGGGACCACCAGCCCCCGGAGCCGTCGGGTCGGCTTTCAGCGCTCCACCGGAAGTCCATTTGCTGCCGGAGAAGTATTCGAAGCAAGGCTCGGGGCTCAAGGCCGTCGTCACTCAAGGCGGCGGCAACGATTTTAAGTTCGATCTAGACGTGGATCAACCGACGGCGCCGCAGTCCGATCCAGAATGAGGGGGCACTGGAGGTCGGCGGGCAGAGGGCAGAGGGCAGAAGTCGGAGGGCAGAACTCAGAGGGCAGAAGGCAGAGGTGCCGCCTGCGGTGGACTGGCAGCAGAGGCAGAAGGCACGAAGTCAGGAAAAAACCAACCACTCGCGGAGCGAGTGGACCACATACTCAAGCTGAAGCCCGTGGCTGCACGCAACTCAGAACTTGCCGATGTAGTCGCGGCGAAGCAGATCGGCGCCCATAACCGTGCACAGCGCCAGCGTCGCGCCGGCCGCCAGCAGCAACACGATCCGCAGCCGCTGGCCGCGGGTGCGCAGTTCGATGAACGAAAAGATGACCGTGGCCGCGACGACGGTAGGAAGCGTGGCGTAGACCGGCCACGGCCAATTGACGACCTGCCGAATCCCCTCCGCGCGGCGGGGGACGGCCGCCATCATCGCCAATGCAGCCAGCAGGTACGGCAGGCAGCCGAGCGCGATACCACCGGTTATGGCGACCAGTGTCATGAGCCGGCGATTGGGTTGGTCTCGCTCAGCCATTGAAGAGCGTGTGGCGACTTTGATCAGCCGCGGCCACGGGTGAGGGACGATAAGGCGACAAGGAACACGGAACCAGCAACTAGGAACCAGCAACTAGGAACCAGGTTTTACGTGAAAGCGGCGAAAGAGATTCTCGGTGATCCGCTGGACGCGGGGGTCGGGGCCGGGAGGCGTTCCGCCGTGGGCCGACGGCCGCAGGTAACCGGGCGGTTCGCTCAAGCCGTCCGACCACCAGATCGTGGCCGCATTGAAGACCCAGTTGCCCTTGGGACCGGGATAGATCGTCGCCGTGTATTCGACATTCTGGGGCCGCCCACCCGAGAAAACCGGGCCGCGGGCCAGCACCTCCAGTTCCTGAATGTCCGGCAGCGGCGGGCCGTGGTGCTCCCAGCCGACTAGCCCGGCAATCGAATCGCCGTTTTTCATCCCGGTGCCTTCCAGCAGCCAGTGCTTTTCGTTCACGCAGGTCCAATCGGCGCTGCCGTTGGCCGGGTCGGTGGTGCGGGCCCCCATCAACAGCGCCGGGTCGGGACCGTGCTCTTTCCACGGCTTCTCGTAGCTGCGCTCCAGATCGGAAGCGGGGCCGCCGAACTTGCCGATCCGCTCGATCGTGCGGCCCTGGACGCCGGCGGCGTTGGGGCGAATGTCGATGAGGCCGTCGACGGAGTTGCCGCTGAAGAAGGCCGCGTGAACGCCCGATTGGATGGCCCGCTTCACGTTCTCGTACATGGCCGACGACCAGTACTCGTCGTGGCCCACGGAGATGAACGACCTGGCGCGGAGCAGGCCGTTGCCGTCGGCGTGCGTGTCGATGTTCGAGATGTACGAGACGTCGTAGCCGTGCTCTTCCATCCAGAAGGCGAGCGGGAATTCCCAGAGCAGAAACTCGCCCGAGCCCTGGGAGAGCGGGGCGTCGAAGATCTGGCGGTAGCGGCCGTAGGGCCGGTCGAAGCTGACGGCCACGCCGGGCCCGGTGTACCAGTCGTGCGGGGGCGTGCCGTCGTCGTAGAGCGACCAGAGGTCCGGCCAGCGGTTGTACGCGGCCCAGGTGGTGTCGGAGCACTGGAAGAGGAAGTCGCACTCCCGATCGTCCCGGACGATGAAGATCATGTAGCTCTGCAGCATTTCGCGCTGCTCGGTGAGCTTGGCCAGGTAGACGCCGCTCGGCCAACCCGGTTCGATGGTGAGCCGCTGGCACGTTTCCCACGCGCACTCGCGGAGGCGCGCCTCGCCCACCGGCGGGTCGGCCTGCGGCGACCCCTGGAAGGGCCCGAACCGCCCGACGAGCCGGCCCCCCTTGCCGCCGTAGTAGCCCATGCGGTAGAGATCGATCGTGAACTTCACGGGCGGGTTGGTGCTGACCTTGAAGTCGATCGTCTCACCGGGGCGGACACTGGTGCTGGAACAATAGCCCTCGATCCAGGGGCAGCGGTACTTCGACTCGGGGTCGACTCTGGTGTTGGTCAGGATCCAATCCGTCGTTCCCGGCTGCTGGTTTTCGTGGCGGACTAGGCCGCGCCGTGCCGGCCCAGCGCCGCCCAGCGCGGCTACGAGCCCGAAGCTGCCCACCGTGCTGATGAAGTCGCGCCTGTCCATGCTGGTTTTCGATGATAGAGCTGGCTTGCCTCGCGCCGTTCGATTGAGCGAAGCGGACATGGTCAACGACGGCGGAATCAATCGCGCAGAATGCCGAAGCGGGCGAGTGTTTCCTTGACGTCGGCGAGGCCGGTTGCCTGTCCCACCAGCTTCCCGTCGGCCATGACCGCGACAACTGGCGTCCGATAGACCGAGTTGATCCCTGGAATGAACTTCTGGAAGTCGTCCATTTGAGCACACGCGAGGACGTTAAATACTTCGACCCTCGCCTTCCCGTCCGTCCCTCCATGGAGCGACGCGTCGAGCTGATCCAGGAGTGCGAGTTCGGGCTCGGAATAGGTTGCCACACCGATGACAATCTGTATCCCCGATTGCTGGATTGGGCCGCCCGGTCGGCGAAGAGCAAGACGACTCCCACCAACGCGCTTTGCGAATTCTTTCCGAGCCGCCTCCTGCGTCTTTCCGGGAAGCTGACCGGCGCAGAATTCCAGCAGGGACGAAAAAGTCATGGCCTTACGTGGACCAGCCTGCCGTCGTGTAGCCATTGTCCGCCTGACTTCAGGATTCGATGCACTTCACTGCTCTGTACGCCCGGCCCCAGCCATGTTGTCACGTCCACAGGCACGCCGTTCGATATTACAAGAGCGACGGTTCCATTCGGAAAGGGGAGCTGCGTGTTCTTGCAGAAGAGAAACGGGTGGCCAGCCAGAATAAGGGAAGCGAGCTTCGGCTGAACGGCCGTCCAATGACCTCCGCTGGTTACCCATTCTGGTTGCTGGTTTATTGCGTCGGGTTCCTCTCCTTCACCGCCAAGGTTCAGACAAATCTGAATTGGAACGCCCACACTCGGTTGGTTCCGGATTCCGTTGAGAGGGACCAATCAAAATGAATTATACTCCACTGCTTGCGAACTGTCACACCCAACCGCTTTTCGGCCCGCACCAGGCTATCGGTGGTTCGGTTTTGCCAGTTTGCCCGTTCGCATTGCTGATAGCCTTCCGGCCAGCATCTCGCCACCGGGGCAACGCCTGGCACGCGGCTGGTGTCTCCGAGCGGGCCGCGATACCATGGATGCCGGACGGCGCGCGTATCCGGCGAATGGCCAAGGGGTCGCCGACATGTTGCCAAAGACTTTAGTCCAAGGAGGGAATGCCATGAAGTTCTCGTTGCTGACACTGCTGGGAGCGGTGGCGATTGCCGCGGTAGGGTGTGCGGCGCTGGCGCACCCGGCTCGAGGCTCCGTGATGGCGGTCTTTACTGCGGCCATTGTTTTGCTCTTGAGCGCCGTGCTGGCGGCCATTTATTGCAAGGCAGCGGTAAGAGCATTCTGGCTGGGGTTTGCGATTTGCGGCTGGAGTTACTTGCTGCTGGTGTGGGTTTGCCTGGAAAGGGAACTTACCCCTGATCCCAGCGGGCGGATGCTTGCCACCGCCTGGATTCTGGACAAGTTGGCGGAGGCAACGATGGAGCCGCAGGCGTCGCTCGATTCGCCCTATGCAGACGCAGCTCCGCGGTCGCCGGACGCCACCCGTCGTGCCGCCCCATCCAACCCGTATGCAGCCCGGCCCGGCCGCCAGCCCGCTTCGGTGCCGACTTATCAGGGCTATTCCGCGTTCTCTTGGAGGACAGACGACGCGTGATCTCGTCCCTCGCGAAGGCGGTTTGCGCGTTGCCCTTCCAGCAGGTCGAGCATGGTTGGGATGAACCGGGCCATGTCCTTTTCAGCGAACAGCGGCACGGTGCGCCGGTTACGTTTCAGACGGCGGGCGATTACGTCGGCCGCGAATTCGCAGAGCCGGGCCATCAGCACCGAGCTCTGGTCGTTCTCGGTTGCCGGTGCGCCCAACGCCTTGCCGACGCGTTCTTGCAGCTTGCGCTGGGTCGCCTGGACGAAATCGAAGTGCAGGCCGATCAGGGACCTCAATTCCTGAACGGACAACGCCTTTGACGGTGTCTTCCTTTCGGAGATGGGATTCATTTCTTGCATGGCGAGCAATGACCCGTATGGGAATCGAACCCATCTTTCCAGCGTGAGAGGCTGGTGTCCTGGACCGATAGACGAACGGGCCGTTGTTTTTATCAAGATCCGTCGGGCAGGAGTCGAACCTGCACAGCGCGCGGCGGGTGGTTTACAGCCACTTGGGCTCGCCATTGCCCAGCCGACGGTTGAAGTGGTGACGGCGGAAGTCGGCGTGGTCGGATTTGAACCGACGCTCTCCTGCTCCCGAAGCAGGCGGAATCCCAGGCTTTCCTACACGCCGCGGTGGGCCAGACCCTCAGCGGGCCAAACTCTCAGCGGGCCAATACACTCAGTGGGCGCGGAGGGAGTCGAACCCTCGACCTGGTCCTTATAAGAGACTTGCTCTGGCCCGCTGAGCTACGCGCCGCCGTAAAGGCCAGGCGAACCTGGCTCAGTGGGGCCGAAGGGAGTCGAACCCTTACCTTCCCGCTTAAAAGGCGGAAGCGCTGCCGTTACGCCACGACCCCGCAATGTGGCTTGGGGTGGGCGTATGCGTTTGAGACGGGATGTTCGCTGCATGGTGACCTCGCTGCCTTCCAGTTGTCCGGGGTGGAGTCGAACCACCGCCGGCGACGTATCAGATCGCTATGCTCCCGTTACAACACCGGACAATGATTCAGGACTACCGGGGCTTGCAGGACTACTAGGCTCCGGAGCCCCGGCAATCCCACCCGCGCAGCGGACAGGACGCGGCAGGGCCGGCGGGCCAGTGCCCTCAACTTCCTTAGACGCGGGCCGAGGGCTCCGGGTTCGCACGCAACGGCGGAAATGGCCTCCCAAACCGGTCCCAAGTGCGGCGTCAGCCGGTCAATGCGTCCACCGGGGCTTGTGCTTCGACAAGCAACTCTTCGAACAACGCCAGCCCAGGGAGCAAGTTCGGCGCCTCGGCAGGCTCGTCGATCGACGGCCGCTTCTGGCCGTGGAGCCAGAGACGGAAGCGGCCGTCGTCAATCTCCCACCGCTCGACCGAGTCCAGCGGGATGGTGACTGCCTCCCTGCGGCCTAGCAGTCCCGCGGCCTGGTACTCGATCCGATCGCGGACGAGCCGCAAATGGTCTGTCCAGGGGGAATGGCCCGCCGCCTCGAGCTCGCCGCGCAGGCGCGTTTTTACCGTCTCGGTCGACCGGTCGAGGATATGCGTCACCAGCGGAATCGGGTGCGGGTACGTCAAATCGAGGTCGAGATCCTCCGCTAAGCTGCCAGGCCGCGGCTTGAGCCCGATCACGAACTGCGTTCCCATGTAGCCCATGTCGGAGAAGACGCGGCTGGCCTTCCACGAGAAGCCGGCGAGCTGGTCGAAGCGGATCGCATGCTCCTTGCGGCCACGCTTCTGGCGGACGCCAAACTGGCAAACGCGCAACACGTCGCGCGATGGGATCGAGGCCTTGATGAAGATAAACGCGAGCGGGATCGTCAGCAGCTTGTAGCCCAATCCGACGGGGCTGGTCCAAATACAGGCGGCAATGAACACGGCCCCGGCCGCCATGCCAACGTGCATGCGCTTCGGCTTCGAAGAATAATAACTCCGGTCCCTGGGTGCGAGCGCTGCTACAACAGATTGACGACGCGGTCGGCCAGGCCCTTTTCACCCAGCACGACGTTCAGCTTGCCGGCCGAGGCGACCTTCTCCAGCACCTCCAGCTCCTTGAGACGCATCAACGTCGGGCTTTCCTGGAGCAACCGGGCCGTGTTGGCCTGGCTGCGCATGGCGGCCGTCTCCTCGCGGCGGGCGATCAGGTTGGCCTCGGCGGCCTTCTTGGCCTCCGTGACCTTGTTCATCAGGTCCTTCATTTCGCCCGGTAGAATCACGTCGCGGACGCCTACCGAAATCAGTTCCAGACCCAGCACGGCCGCACGGGGGCGGACCACGTCGGCCAGTTCCTGCGCGACCGCGTCTTTTTCGGCCAGGAACAGATCGAGCTCGCGAGAGCCCACGATGGCGCGCAGCGCCATCTGGGCCTCGCGGTACAGCGACTGGCGCACGTCGTCGGCCACGCTCACGGCCTGGCGAGCATCGGCGACGCGATAAGTCACTACGGCGTTGAGGCGCAGTGTCACCTTGTCCGCGGTCATGATCTCCTGGCCGCTGATATCGAGCATCGCTTCGCGCAGGTCCTGCTGGACACACTTGACCTGGGCCATGTTCTTCCAGAAGGCATAGCGGCCCGGGGGCAGCGTCTCGACGTAGTCGCCGTCGATCAAAAGGACGCCCTGGCAGTGTGGCTCGACCGTGGTCAGATCGAGCACGCGCTCCACCAACGGCGAACGCGAGATCACCGGCAGGTCCTTATGCTCGAAACGTACGCGGCGAGCGTCGACCACCTCGACCTTCACTTCCCGCAGCAGCGTCCAATAGGCATACAAGCCCGGCGGCAGAACGTGGCTGAAGCGGCCTTCGATCCAGACCAAGGCGCGCTGGTAGTCCTTCAAGTCGACAACGACGGCCCGGTCCTGCAGCGCGCCGGAGCGGACGATCACGTCGAGCTTGTCGTGCACCAGCCACGGATCACGCTGCGAGACAACGTCGACGCGGACCTTGCCCAGCGGATCGAAGATCCAATAGTGGCCGGGCGGGACCAGACCCTCAAACTCGTCCTCCCGGAAGCGAAGGCCCATTTCGTAGCTGCGGATTTTGACGCGATGGAACATGAATATGTCTTATCCTTCTGCACGCAGCCTGGTTGAGAGAGTGACACCCAAGCCAGACACGTGGTTCAGCACAAAACGCCCTCGGGCGGCGTGCATTCCAGCCGGTCACACGATCTGGTGCGGAGTGCGCTTCAGCGCCGACCGCCGGAGGCGCCGGCAACCTTTGGCCGCAAGCCGGCACAGCCTGCGCCGCGCCGAACATGCAACGATCGATTGCCTTGGCCCTCGACTGGCCGACGCGGTATCCACGCACTTCAAGGCACTTGCTTCGTGTTGCGGTCGGCCGTGGCGCGAACCCTGTCGGGATTAGCACCGCGGCACGTTGCCGCGGGCAATCCTGGCTGGCTCGCGCACGACACAACCGGCCGCGGACCAGGTGGACTGACCGCCTCCCTCGGGCCTTGGTGGTGGCGCTTTCGCGCCTGGAGCGGGGTTCAGCCCGCGGGTGGTGCAGGAGTCGAACCTGCGACAGCCAGATCCGTAATCTGGTGCTCTTCCGTCTGAGCTAACCACGCACCGTGCCGCCTTCGTCATAACCCGTTCACGGAACGCACGTGGACCAGCGAAAAACATCGCGTCCTCGTGCGCCGCCGGCCCGGCGGCACGACCGTCACTTCAACTAAGTTCATCTGAACATCCTCGCCAGGAATCGAACCTGGTCCTCGACCTTCGCAGAGTCGTATGCGTGTCCGGCACACCCCGAGGACAATTTGATCGCGTCTGCCTGCGCCCTCTTGGGAGTATCCCGACCTGGAGTCGAACCAGGACTTCGACCTTCGGAGGGTCGCGTGCGCTCCACTACACCATCGAGACAATTTCGTTCCAAAGAGCCGACGACTGGATTTGCACCAGCATCGTCCGGTTTACAAAACCGGCGCCTTTCTTGTTCGAGCCACGTCGGCAAAGCACGGACGCGAGGAGTCGAACCCCGTGCGGCGGTTTTGGAGGCCGCCTGCTCACCCGGGAGCACGCCCGTACGATACGAACGACTGGGGCACGCTAACGCTTTGCCCCAGGCACCCGCGCTACTTTCGAAGCGGAAGGCAAGGGACTCGAACCCTCATCTCCACGTGGGAGAACCGCCTTAGCAAAGCGGCCCGGCCAACCGTATCCGGCTACCTTCCAAACAATCGCCAAGCGTCATCAGTGGACCGCCGGGGAGTCGAACCCCGATCTCCTGGTTGCAGGCCAGGTGTCTTCCCGTTGGACCAGCAGCCCTTGTTTTTCTTGCAGAGGTCCGTCCGGGAATTGAACCCGGCCCTCCTCCTTACCGAGGAGGCGTGCCGCCGAAACACCTACAGACCGAACTTTTTCAAAATGATCCCGGATGGAATCGAACCATCGCTTTCCTGGTTGTCATCCAGGCGTCTTTGCCGTTGGACCACGGGATCCAGCGTCCGCAGTGGCCGAGGTGGGAGTCGAACCCACAGAGTCACGAGGCCCTCGACCTCGTCGCTTTTCCCGTTTGCGTACCCGGCCGTTGAAAAAGGAGGAAGGAGGAAGGAGGAATCAGAACAGGATTCCTTCAGTCACGTCCCTTCCAATTTTTGTTAAGTTGCAGGTCCGGGAGTCGCACCCGGCGTGCGGAGCTTATGAGGCTCCACTGAGCACTGGCTCACCTGCGGCATCGCGGCGACGAAGGAGTAAGGGGTAATCCGTATGGCCCCCTCTTCGACCGCCTTTCAAAAAGCGTCCCCGGCGGGATTTGAACCCGCGGCCTCCACCTTGACAGGGTGGCGAGCACTCCAGGCTGCTCCACGAGGACGGTTCTCTGCGTGTTTCTTCAGCTCGGGGAGATGGATTCGAACCACCACGACCTGGTTCAAAGCCAGGCGGCCTGCCGTTAGCCGATCCCCGAGTGGCTCGTATGGGAATCGAACCCATCTCCCCGCCTTGAAAGGGCGGTATCCTCAAACCGATAGACGAACGAGCCATGAGCGCCGATTTGTAGTGCCAACCAACAAAAAACCCGGTGCCAACAAAAAACCCGGTGCCAACAAAAAACCCGGTGCCCCAACAAAAAACCCGGTGCCCCAACAAAAAACCCGGTGCCATTGTGACACCGGGCCTTATCAGCTCCGTACGGGGTTGCGGCCCAGCGTCACAAGCGCAAACGTTGCGGGGTCAGGCTACTCGCGAGCATAGTATCCTGCTCCGCGGGCAAACCCGCCGCTGTGCGTTCTTGGAGTGAACTGGGCCGCCAAAGAGTCATTGAAGGGCTTAATCCTCTTGAACTGAATCCTCTGGAAATCAGGCCGTATTGGCGGTGGGAGGGCTCCATCCGCCTCTCGTGCGCCTCTGCCCTTTAGACGCCGGCCGGCGGTCAATGGTTCGCAGGAATTGAAGAAGTTTTCGCCCCCCGCGGGACCCATTGCTTCTTCGCCGGCCCCCCCGCGTCTCTTGACAGGCCGGCCCCCTCGTGATACTTTGCAATGCAAAGTGAGTGGACAACGACATCCATGAGGTCGCCGGCCATGGAGTTGAAAGAAGCACTGGCCCAGATTTCCCAGATCCGCGAGCACATGGCCCGGACCGAGGTGTTCCGCGGCTATCGCTCGTTGACCGTCGGCTTGTCGGGCGCCTTGGCCCTGGCGGCCGCGATCGGGCAGACGCTCTGGCTTCCGCGGCCGCTCGAACAACTGGCAAGCTACCTGGCTCTCTGGATCGGTGTGGCGGTAATCAGCGCGGTGGCGGCCGGCGGTGAAATGTGGACCCGCGCACGCCGGGCCCGCTCGTCGGTCGCCAGACAAATGACGCTTCTGGCGGTCGAGCAGTTCTTGCCCAGCCTCGTGGCCGGCGCCGTGCTGACCGCGGTGATCGTCCGGCGGGCCGCCGAGTCGGCCTGGATGCTCCCCGGCCTGTGGGCACTGTGTTTCAGCCTGGGGGTGTTCGCCTCCTACCGCCTGCTGCCGCGGCCCGTGTTCTGGGTGGGCGTTTACTACCTGGTCGGCGGGGTGCTGGCCCTGGCGTGGGGCCAGGGGGAGGCGGCCCTGTCGCCTTGGTCGATGGCAATCTCGTTCGGCGGCGGGCAGCTTTTGGCCGCCGCGATCCTGTACTTCACCTTGGAACGAGGCAACGATTGAGCGGGCGAGCCAGACAGAAAGCGAGCAAGCAGACCGACGGGCGGTTTGCCTACGAGGGGCTCGAACGCGCGATCCATGAAAAGGCGCGGTTGGGAATCCTCACGTCCCTGGCGGCACATCAGGAGGGACTGCCGTTCAACGACCTTAAGGAGCTCTGTTCGCTGACCGACGGGAATCTGAGCCGCCACCTGGCCGTGCTGGAAGAGGCCGGGTTGGTCACGATGAACAAGCTCGCGCAACGGGGACGGCCGCAGACCGTCGCCGTCATGACGCCGTCTGGCCGGCGCCGCTTCCAGCAGTACATCAACGTGCTGGAGCAGGTGGTGGCCGACGCGGTGAAGAGCCAGGAGCAGGCCGCCCCGAGTTCCAAGCTGTCGCACGGCTGGTCGCCGGGGTAAACGTGTCGCCTTATCAGGTGTTTCTTGTTGCCTATTAACTTTGCAATGCAAAGTCATGGCGCGGGAGGTGGATGCAAAGAATGAAAGTAATTCCGGCGGAAGTATTGGGGATGTGTTTCGGCGTTCGGGATGCCCTGCGCCGGGCCATGCTCGTTGAACGTCCGGACCAGACGACGATCGATGGCGAGCTGGTACACAACCGCGTGGTGCTGGAGCGACTCGAACTGCGCGGCTTCCGCCAGACGGCCGAGCAGGGGCGTCGCGAGATACCGGCGACGCCGTCCGTCCTGATCACCGCCCATGGGATCAGCGACAGCCGGCGATTGCGGCTGCTCGAGTCGGGCAGCCAGTTGATCGACACCACCTGCCCGCTGGTGCGGCGCGTCCACGAGGCGGCCGGGCAGCTCCAGCGCGAGGGCTTCCATGTGCTGGTCCTGGGGAAGCCGGGGCACGTGGAGGTCCAGGGCGTGGTCGAAGATCTCGACAGTTGTGACGTGGTCGGCGCCCCGGAACAAGTGCGAGCGTTTGGTCATTCACGGCTGGGCATCGTCTGCCAGACCACCATGCCCGTACACCTGGCCGACGAGCTTTGCCGGCTCATTCGCTGCCACAACCCGCACGCCGAGATCCGGTTCATCGACACCGTCTGTGAACCGACGCGCCGCAGGCAGCAAGCCATGGAGGCATTGCTGCCGCAAGTGCAGGCCGTCGTCGTGGTCGGCGGGCGCAACTCGAACAACACGCTGCAACTAGTCGCCCTGTGCAACCAGCACGATGTGCCGGTGTTGCACGTCGAGAGCGCGGCCGAGCTGGATGCGGCCTGGCTCGCCCGCTATCAAACCGTCGGCCTGGCTGCCGGCACTTCCACGCTCGACGAGACGATCGCCGAGGTCCACGAAGCACTGAACCGTTATCCGGCGCAGCAGAGCACGAGTGAATGTTCTCGTGCTGGGAGTACCAAACCCAATCCAAGGACCTAACGGATGCGTCTCCTTCCGATGCCGCAGGCCATGCGGATTGCACCGCGGCTTGACCCAGAGTTGCAAGTAGGGCCTGTTACCGGGCGGCGCGCACTCTTGATCAATCCCTTTTATCCTAAGGACCCGCACGCGAGCTTCGGCAAGCACGTGCTGACGCCCAGCCTGGCCCTGACGAGCGTGGCGGGCAGCACACCGCCCAATTGCGACGTGGCCTATTGGGATGAAAATCTTCTGCAGGGCCCACCGCCTTGGCGGCCTTTTCCGCAGGTGGTCGGCATCACCGTGCATCTGACCTTTGCCGAGCGGGCGTATGCACTGGCGCGGTGGTACCGCCAGCGCGGGGCGAAAGTGATCTTGGGCGGGCTGCACGTATTATCCTGTCCCCAGGAGGCTGAGCCGCACGCCGATGCCTTGGCGATCGGCGATGGCGTGCACGTATGGCCGCGGATCCTCCGCGACATCGAAGCCGGCCGTCTGGAGCGCGTCTACCGCGGGGATTACCGGCGGCCTTATCGCGACGACCCGCCGCCTCGCCGCAGCTTGCTGCCCCGCCGCGGTTTCTTGACGACATCCAGCCTGATCGCCACGCGCGGTTGTCACAACCGCTGCGGATTCTGCTATCTGTCCACCGAGGGCTTGCACATGCCTTACCTGGTCCGCGACGTCGAGCAGATCGTGGCCGAGTTTCGCGCCGATGACCAGCCCTATGGCGTGTTCATCGACAACAATCTCGGTTCCCGGCCTGAGTACTTGCGCCGCCTCTGCCGGGCAGTGGCGCCTTTGGAAAAAATCTGGAGCGCCGCGGTCACGATCGACGTGACCGACGATCCCGACCTCGTTCGCGAGATGGCGCTGGCCGGTTGCACGGGAGTCTTCGTTGGATTCGAGTCGCTTCAGAACGATAATATCGTCGCCGCCCACAAGAAAAGCCCCCGTCCGGACGACTACGCGCGGCGGGTTGAGGTGCTGCATCGTCACGGAATCCAGGTGAACGGCAGCTTCGTGCTCGGCTTCGACCACGACCGGCCGGACGTGTTCCAGAATACCGCTCGCTGGATCGAAGAGAACCGCCTCGAATGCGCGACATTTCACATTCTCACGCCCTACCCCGGCACACCACTTTTTGCCCAGATGGAGGCCGAGGGACGGCTGTTGCACAAGGACTGGAGTCTGTACGACACCGGCCACGTCGTCTTTCGGCCGCGGCACCTCTCGGTGGACGAACTGGCCGAGGGTTACGCCTGGTGCTACCGCCGGTTGTTCTCACACCGCTCCATCTGGCGGCGGCGCCCGCGTGACGTTCGGGCGGTTCCGCCGTACTTGGCAATGTCCTACCTCTACAAGCGGTCGAACCTGTTCTGGCACTTTCTGATTCGCCACCAACTCACCGGCCTGGTCTGGCGGCCCTTGGTCGAGATTACGCGCCGCCGGCATCTGCGATTCCGCGCACGGCTGGCGGGCGCCGCTTCGCCCCTGGGCCGGCAAACTGGCACTGTTGTTTCACCCGGCGTTTGAAGCGCCGCGCGTCGTGCAATGTCGTATCTACTGATTGCTTCCCGCCGCTCTTGACTTAACCGTTCAATCCGTCGAAGTTGAACCTGGGCCGCCGCCTGACCCGGCCTTCACCTTGCAGGATTGCCATGTCGAACGCGGAATCATCTCTGCCTCACTATGCCGCCTCGGTCGCGGTCGCCAAGCCCGCCGCTCGGGAGGAGCGCCGCGAAGCCGGCGCCGCTGGTCAGGAGCTGGGCGATCAACCGCCCGTGCGCTGGCGGGAAATGCTGGCGGTCGTGCTGTTGGTTGCGCTGTGCGACGTGACCATCTATCGCGGAGAAGGTTTTAGCGGCCTGGCGCTGTTGACGGCCGTTGCCCCGGCACTCCTTTTGTTGGGCAACCCGCGACGCTGGCTGGGGGCGAGCACGTGGATCGTTGGCGGAATGCTCTTCCTGCTGGCGGCCCGGATGGCTTGGCTCGGATCCGCGTTGGCGGCCGCGGCGGGGTTTGCCCTGCTGGCCGGCTTCTCCCTGGCACTTCACGGGCGGCGGCCTTACGTGCTCGACGTGCTCGTCCACGCGCTGCAGACGGCCGGGGCAGGCTTTCACGGACTGGTGTGCTACTGGCGGTCGGTGGCTCGGTTCGGCCCGCAGATCCCGCGCATACTCTGGTTGAACCTGGCACTGCCGCTGGGGGCGCTCGTCGCGTTCGGGGCGTTATTCGTGCTGGCCAACCCCGACCTGCTGACGTCGTTCACCGAGGCCGCCAGCCGGTTCTTCCGCGCATTGCGGGATTGGATCGAAGGGTTCGCGGAGAACTTCTGGGAGGTCACTTTCTGGCTGCTGGTGGCCTGGATCGCGGCCGGTTTGCTGCGGCCGCTAGTGGGCCGCTCATTGTTGGCGTCGTGCTGGCGGGACAACCACGTCGAGGGCAGCGACGAAGGGGAGTCGAAAGAATCCGCATTCTACACAGCGCTGCGGAACACGTTGGTGGCGGTGATCGTCCTGTTTGCCATCTACCTGGTGTTCGAATTCCGGACGCTCTGGTTCCGCGATTTTCCGGAGGGCTTTTATTACGCCGGGTACGCGCACGAAGGGGCCGCCTGGCTGACGGCCGCCCTGGCTTTAGCCACGCTGGTGCTGTCGCTGATCTTCCGCGGGCAGGTGCTGGCCGATCCCCGGCTGGGCAGGCTGCGAAAGCTGGCCTGGATCTGGTCGGCCGAGAACCTGGTGCTCGCACTCACCGTGTACAACCGCATGCACATCTACGTCGACTTCAACGGCATGACCCGGATGCGGACCATCGGCCTGTTCGGCATCTCGGCCGTGCTGATCGGTTTCTGCCTGGTGCTCTGGAAGATCTTGTACAACCGCGGCTTCGCCTGGCTGATCGAGCGGCAGCTCTGGACGCTGGCCATCGCGGTCTACCTGTTCGCCTTGACGCCCGTCGACGCGCTGGTCCATAGCTACAATGTGCGCCGCGTGCTGGCCGGCGACCTGGCGCCATCGGTGCAGATCAGCGTGCACCCGATTGACTCCCAGGGCATACTCGTCCTCGGCCCGCTGCTGAACTGCCGGGACGAAATCATCCGCGAAGGCGTCCGGGCGATGCTGGCCGAGCGCGCCATCCAGGCCGAGCGGCTAGCCGGCGAGCGGGCCAAGCTCGGCTGGACGAGCTACCAGCTTGCCGACAATCTCCTGTTGGAGCGGCTCCACGCCGGCCGTGAAGATTGGAAGGAGTATCTTGACGCCTCGAAGCGGGCGGCGGCGATCGAGCGCTTCGATAAGTACGCCTATCAGTGGTACTAAACGCATGAATGCGGTCACTACAAACAATTAAAACTCGCGTTCCTTGTTGATGCCTGGCTGCGGCACGGGGTACGTGCCGTCGGAGCCAAGCTGCAGCGGGGCGGGGCCGTCGAGCGCCAACTGGTCGACGTTCGGGGCGAACTCGTGCGGGCAGTTCAGCATCGTGTCCCAGGTGATGATCTGCCCGGTGTGCGCCGCCATCCGCCCCATCGCCGTCACCAGGCTCGCTTCGGCGCCACGCCTGGCCTCGTTGAAAGGCTTGTTCTGATAGATGGCGTCGACGAGGTTGTCCCACTCCAGTTGATAGGGGCTCGGCTCGGGGGGCGGATAGGCCCACGCGAGGTCTTCCTTGCTGTGCTTTTGTCCCTTGTAAATACGGGCCTTCGACGGGGCGTGGCCGGCGGTCGAAATCACCGCCGAGCCCTTGCTCCCGTGAGCGTAGCTGGCGAACTCGCCATAGCAGCCCTCGATCGTGCGGCCTTCGAGATACAGCTTGGAACCGTCGGCGAAGGTAAACTCGGTCGAGTAGCTGTCGAAGTTCTGGTCGATGTAGTCGCCGCGATAGTGCCGGCCGCCGGAGGCCTTGGCCTCGACGGGCCAGGCGTCCTTCATCCAGCAGCACTCGTCGATGTTGTGGATCAAGAAGTCGCTGTAGGCGCCGCCGCTGGCCCACAGGAAGGCGTGGAACTTCTTGATCTGATACATCAGCTCGCTGATGTCGTCCGGCTTCGGAGGCGCGAAGGCATGGGCGGTCGGCCCGGCCATGCGGTACGCCCGCAGCAGCACCAGGTCGCCGATCTCGCCGTTCTTGATCCGGTCGAACAGCTCGGCGCGGGCCACGCAGTGACGGCACATCAGGCCCACGCCCACCTTGAGGTTCTTCTCCTCGGAGAGAGCAGCCAGGTCGAGCATCTTCTTGACGCTGGGACCGTCCACCGCGGTCGGCTTTTCCATGAAGACGTTGAGGCCCTTGTCGATGGCGTACTTGAAGTGCACCCAGCGGAACGCCGGCGGCGTGGCCAGAATCACCACGTCGCCCGGATTCAGGCAGTCCATCGCCTTCTGGTAGGCGTCGAAGCCGATGAACTTGCGATCGTCGGGCACGTCGACCAGGTCGGTCGCCGCCCCCGCTTCCGCGGTCCGCTCCTCGGCAACTTTCTTGATGTTGTCGTAACTGGACTTGAGCTTGTCGTCGAAGACGTCGGCCATTGCCACCAGCTTGATCGGGCAGCTCTTGGTGGCCAGGGCGTTGCCGGCCGCCCCCGTCCCCCGTCCGCCGCAGCCGACCAGGGCCACCTGGAGCAGGCTGCTCTCAGCCGCATGGACTTTCGGCACGGCGATGCCCGCCAGGGCCGTGGCGGCGGCAATCTGTCCGGAAGTCTTCAGAACGTCTCGGCGCGACATGGAATTGAAAAATGACTCGCTCACGGGCAAGGTCTCCAATCGATTGGGCGGGGCTTGGACGAAGGATATTGGGGTGTGTTTCGGCGCATCGCGCGGATGCAAGGCATGCCTCAGTATTATGCCGAAAGGGCAGGGCCTCCGCAATCAGGAAAGCCATCCTTACGGTCTGGTCGCCTCGGATTTCAGCGAAATCCGCCGAATGGCCGCAGCGTCGCCCGCCGCCAGCACTTCCCGCCTAATCGGAGAAGCTGCCAGGCTGTGTACCCAACCGTCGATGGCCGGCAAATCCTCCACGACCTGGACGGTCCTGGGATCGACCACCCGCACGTGCCCGTCTTCGCAGCCAACCACGATCTGCCGGCCGTCGAAGGTCCAGGCGACCGATCGGGGCGGGCTGGCAAGCCGGGCAAACCGTACCATGCGGCCGATCTCCGGCTGCCAGAGCCGCACCGTGCGGTCGCTGCTGACCGAGGCGACCCACGGCTCGGCCCCAGCCGGCGTAGCAGGCCGGACTGCAAGCCCCAACACGGGCGCCGTATGGTTGGTCATCGCTCGCAATTGGCTGCCGTCGGCGGCGTTCCAGGCCAGCAGACTGCCGTCGATGCCGGCTGTTAGCAGGGTTCGGCCATCGCTCAGGAAGGCCGCGGCCAGCACCGCCTGCGAGTGCCCATCGAGTTGGACCAGCGGTGTTGCCTGGCCATCTTGCCACACCAGCGCCAGACGATCCGCGCCGGCCGTCGCCCAATGCGTCCCGTCAGGCGCATAGCTTATGGCATAGACGAGATCCTCGTGGCCGGTGACCAGTTCGATTGTCTCGCAGCGCGGCCAGGAGAACCACTCGACGCTTCCCTCCTCGGCCGGCCGGCCGCCGGCGGCGGCCAGCTTTTTTCCATCGGAGGAGAAACAAAGATCGTGGACGTGCAAGAGCCGCGTGCCGATCGCGCGTTCGAGCTCCAGCTCCGGCCAGGTGCGCACTTCAATGCCCGCCTGCGAGGCGGTGACGACCGACGTTCCGTCCGGCGCGAACACGGCGGCCGTGATGGGAGGCTCGGCGGCCGCCGTTGGGGAGGAGCCGAGAGCCGCGGCCACGGTTGCCAGGAGGATCGGGCCGGCGACGATCAACCGAAAGGGCCGCGGCTTAGGGAGCGGCTGGTCTGGGCTGCCCCGGCTCATACCAGGAGCTCCTGGATCACCTGCGTGCCGCGATTGACGGCCACCGGCCGCCCGTCCGGTGTCTGGAGTTGATGGTCGGGATCGATGCCGAGCAGGGTGTAGATCGTGCGGGCCAGATCTTCGGGGAGCACGGGCCGCTCGCGCGGGCTCTCGCCGCGAGAATCGCTGGAGCCGACCACTTGCCCGCCGCGGACGCCGCCGCCGGCCAACAGCACGCTGAAGACGCGCGGCCAGTGGTCGCGCCCGCCGGCCGTATTGATCTTGGGGGTGCGGCCGAACTCCCCCATCAGGACGACCAGCGTTTCGTCGAGCAGGCCCCGCTCGTCGAGGTCCGCCAGCAGGGCGGAGTACGCCAAATCGAGCGTGGGGATCTTTCCGACCAGGCCTCCGGTGTAGCCCTCCTTCAGCCGGTTGACCAGGGCCTCGTGCGTATCCCAGCCCCGATCGGTGACGGTGACGAACGGCACGCCGGCTTGAATCAGCCGCCGAGCCAAGAGGCAGCTTTGTCCCAGCGTGCGAGGTCCGTAGCGCTCGCGGACCATCGCCGGTTCGGCTGCCAGGTCGAAGGCCTTCTTCGCCTCCGACGAGGCAATCAGCCGCCAGGCCTGCTCGAAGTCGGGGTCTGCGTTTTGTTCTCCCTGGGCCTCAGCGGCGGTTCGAAAGCGATCGAAGGCCTCCAGGAATTCTTTGCGCCGCGACAGCCGGCCTCCGTCGACACCCGGATAGGGATCGAAGTCGCGGACGCGGAAATCGGGAGCGGCGGGATCGCCGCCGACGGCAAAAGGCCGGCTTGCGGCGGGTAGAAAACCGGCGCCTGCATACGGGTTGTAGTCGGGGACGGCGACGTACCGCGGCAGGAGATGTCCGGTGCCGTCGAGACCCGCGGCGACCGCGCCGTAGCTCGGGTATTCGAGCACGTTGGTCGGCTTGTAGCCGGTGAGCAGATAATGGCTGCCGAAGTTGTGCTCGCCCAAGGTCGAAGTGACCGAGCGGACCAGGGCCACCTTATCCAGCAGGCGGGCCGTCCGGGGCAGATGCTCGCAGACGTGCACTCCGGCAACGTTCGTTTCGATGGGGCCGAAGGGACCGCGCACCTCCTGGGGGGCCGAGGGTTTCAGATCGAACGTATCGAGGTGACTCGGGCCGCCGTCGAGCCAGACCAGGATGCAGCGCTTGGCCGTGGCTTTCCGCACCCGGCCGTGCGTCTGGCCGGCAAGGCCGCGGAGCCGGAGCCAGTCGGTGACCGTCAGTCCCAGGGCGGTGATCGCCCCCGCGCGGAGGATCTCTCGGCGCGTGACGCCATCGCAACGGCGGTTGGTGTTCACGTTGCCGGTCCGCTTTTGCCGCGTTGGCCCGCGGTACGATCCGACCCGCCCGCAGAGGCTGCGGTCTTCGGTTAACATGCCTGGTCTCCCGGTGGATCCTCGGCCCACAAGTCATTTTGAAGGCGCGCGACCGGCAGAGCAAGCAAGTGAGGCTTCGCGGAACGAGGATTAAATGAAGCGAGCGCCGGGGCAACATTTGCGCGGGGCGGGCGCCCACCAGCCAGGCCCGTCCAACCCCAAACAGCACCAGCACCGCCTCGGCCATCCAGGCAGGCGCACCCAGCGGCAGGAATCGCCAGCGGAACCGGCACCGTTTTGGTCGTTCATCGTTGCATTGGTAGCCGCAGCCGTCGCATCCTGCAACGCGCCCCGCACGGAGCGCCGTCGATGATTCCCCAGCCACGGGCAGCAGGACGATCCCGATCAGCAGCTCCGCGTCGTCCGGGAATTTTTCCAAACCTTCCCGGCAGGCCGCCAGCGCTGAGTCGAGGTGCCCTTGCTGCGCCAGGCTGTTCACCAGCAGGGCGTAGACTTTGCGGATCTGCGATTCCGGGTGCGCGGAGGCGGCCAGGCTCCGCCACAGGTAGCGCACGGCCTTGCCATGCCGCCCCATCTCGTCGAACGTCATGCCCAGGTTGAAGAGGATGAACGGGTGCTTGGGCCTCTCGCGCAGGTCGGCCCGCAACAGCCACAGGTCGCGGATGAGCTTCCGCCGCTTCCCCTCGGGCGTCTGGTCGCTGCCGGCATGGACCACGAACACGTCCGTGAACATGACCTGGCCGCCCGCCCGGTTGATGGCCGGCATGATCTGCTCGTGGATGCGGTGCTCAAACCGCAGGTCCGGGCGATTGCGCAAGAGCTTGCAGTGGTCCACAACGGTAAAATCGTACGATCCGTGCGGCCCCTCCCGCGGGCAGCGGACCTGCATCACGCAGCCCACGATCGAATCGGGCGTGACGTCGGGCACCGGCTCGCCGGCGTGAGTCGAGGCGAGCGGCAGCCGCTCGCCGGAGCACAGCGATTCGACGAGCCCCCGCAGCTTGCGGCCATTGGCCTCGTCAATGACGTCGTCGGAGTCCATCCAGAACAGCCACTGCCCCGTGGCGTGCCGCAGCGACTCGTTGCGGGCGCGCGCAGAATCGGCATGGCCAAAAGCAAGCGCGGCGGCGAGCCGCGGTCGGGAGCTGAATACGTGGCCTGTGTTTTCCCCTGTCAACGCTTCACCCGCGACGTTGCCGTCGCCCGAGCATGACTTGGGGCCAGCGTGGTTCGCTACTCCTTCGCCGTAGGGCTCTTGCATCCCCGACTCCCTGCCGGTTTTCACCGGCGCTTTCGCTGCATCCCCCTTAAATCGCCCCGCATACCGCGCGACGTGCGGAAGTAAGCCTGTGACCAACTGGTACTCGTTCATCTGGCAGTTGGAACGGGCCCCTTCCAGTGCGGCCACGGTTTGTGAGGCAGCCGTCCCTGCCTTTGGCTAGCCTCTAAGACCGTTCCATTCCGCTTTGCCTCGGCGTCAACAAGAAACTGTAGTCGCTGCTGATCAAAATACATGAATCGCTCGTTCTCGGTGATCCATTGACGCAAATCGCGATATTTCTCAAGCCAACTGATCTGCGTGACTTCCCGGATTTCACTCTCTCTACCGAAACACCAGTATGCTACCCTTAACTCATTAACAAACCACGGGTCAAACACTACTCGCCCGCTCGCCTCTCGGTGAGACACGTAAACGTCACCGAATAACTCTTCGGTTGTTACGCTCATCAGATACTCGTTCCTGTCCCATCCGAGAAACACCTCCTTTACTAACTCGATTGACAGAACTCCATTTGCATTGCCCTTTCGCAAGGACTGCTCAAAAATTCGCCCCCAGGCAATCTGTTCGATGATATCGGCTCTCTTGTCAACCTCTTGCATTTCTCCTTCGGCAAAAAACTCCGTACTGACCATCATGTTTATGACACGCGCTGACGGCATGGGGTGTATCAGCAACCACCAATCCAACCACTGACTCCCGCGGCCAAAGGACGCCCAAGCGCGCCGGGTGTTTGTGGCACTATCTGGAATATCGGACCAAGCCATTTTCCTTATGACGGACGCCGCCTCGGCCTCGCTACGGCACTGAGCAAGTGCCGAGCCCAGTTTATCAACGCCTGCAGAGCGTCTGTAGCTGTACACAGCAAGCAGCCCGATCCCAATCGCGGCGAGAATCGCGCAGATCGTGACCGACGGCCGGTAACGTATGGCTTTGCTCATCAGCGTCATCCCCGGCAATGGGATTCTAAGGGGACATTCTACTTTCCTGGGATTCTAAGGGGACATTTTACTTTGCTGAAGGATGTCCCCTTTGTTTGGTCGTCCTGTAGAAACTGCGCGGGGGTAAAAAGACACCCATATTGTTGCTACTGCTGCGGGGCGGTTCAACTCCGTCGGACTGGTACTTGGTGCAACTCGGCGGGTGGAGCGCCGGAGAGTTCCCTGTCCGGCCGACGCGGGCGCTTTCACGGCGCGGATCCGTCGACCCTGCCACGATCCGCTGCCTGTCAGACAGGCGGCTCCGTCAGGTGAACGCCTGGCGGGCGTGCTCGACGCCTTGGAACCAATGCTTGCCGGCACGCGAGGCGGCCTCGCCCATCCGACCCGCCTGGCCAACTGCCCGGTGAAACCAGCGGCCGAACTGGGCCACGCTTTCCACCCAAGTAGCAGCGGCCACCTGCAGCCGCTCGAGAATCGGCGCCAGATTCGCCGGGATCGCGCCCCGCTTGCCCAACCGCACCTGACGGCCTGTCCAATCCAGCAGCCGCAGATAGTCGTCCAGCGCCACCGGCAAGAAGCCGCGGTCGGACGCCCGCAAACCCAAGGCCGCCGGGCTGCGAGCCGATCCGTTCTTCGCCGGGCTGCGTTCGTCCATCGGCATCCGGCAAAGCCAGGCGTCGTTGGGGGCGCCTGTCGGCGAGACGCGTTTCTTATTCTGCCGCCGGTTGGGACGCTTGTCTGATGAGCCCTTTCGGCGATCCTGCAATGCCAGCCGCGCCTGGCGGGCCGTGATCCGCTCGTAGGCCGACGTGTAGCGCGACTGTTCCGGCGTGCTGGCCAGGCCGGCGCGGATCGGATTCAAGTCGACGTACACGCTGCAGGCCAAAATGGCCCCTTCGTCCAAGAGGGCCTGGCACTTGAAGCGCCCCTCGAAGAAACGGCCGCGGCACTGGTCCTCGCGGTTGGCGCGGCGGGCGATCGGCTCGCACAGCGCCCGCATGAACCAAGAGAGGCTGGCCAGCCGCTTGCGCCGCTCTTGGCAGGCCTCTGGATCGGCGACCAGCGTTTTCCACTCATGCTCCAGCGGCTCGCAGGCGGAGCCGTCGCTTTCTTTGCGGCCCGGGCAGAGCCGCCACCAGCGCCGGCCGATTTGTTCATCGCTCCAGCCTTCGACCACGTCGGGCCGGATACGCAAAACTACGTGTAAGTGGTTGCCCATCACGCTGAACCCGCAGACATCAACGGCGAAGATGGCCGCCAGCTTTTCGAGGCGGCGCTGGATCCAGCCTCTGCGGTGCTCGAAATCCTTGCCCGTCGCGGCGTCGCGGCCGCAGAGGAAGGCCTGCCGCACGCAGCGGGCCATGCAGTGATACATGCCCACTTCGCCTTCTGCCACGATATCCCGCCGCGCATAGGCCGGCATGATCGTTCTCCCAACGGAATCGCCTGTCCCGCTTTTCCCGGTAGGAGCATAGGCGGTTGACCGCCAGCCGTCAAACAGAATCATGGGTGTCTCTAATCGCTATAGATACGCAAAACTACGTGTAAGTGGTTGCCCATCACACTGAACCCGCAGACATCGACGGCGAAGATGGCCGCCAGCTTTTCGAGGCGGCGTTGGATCCAGCCTCTGCGGTGCTCGAAGTCCTTGCCCGACACGGCATCGCGCCCGCAGAGGAAGGCCTGCCGCACGCAGCGGGCCATGCAGTGGTACATGCCCACTTCGCCTTCCGCCACAATATCCCGCCGCGCATAGGCCGGCATGATGGTTCTCCCAACGGAATCGCGAGTCCCGGCCGCAGCATAGGCGGTCAAGGGCCAGCCGTCAATAATTATGGGTGTCTTTGAATTTGCCACTCATGCTCCAGCGGCTCGCAGGCGGAGCCGTCGCTTTCTTTGCGGCCCGGGCAGAGCCGCCACCAGCGCCGGCCGATTTGTTCATCGCTCCAGCCTTCGACCACGTCGGGCCGGATACGCAAAACTACGTGTAAGTGGTTGCCCATCACGCTGAACCCGCAGACATCAACGGCGAAGATGGCCGCCAGCTTTTCGAGGCGGCGCTGGATCCAGCCTCTGCGGTGCTCGAAATCCTTGCCCGTCGCGGCGTCGCGGCCGCAGAGGAAGGCCTGCCGCACGCAGCGGGCCATGCAGTGATACATGCCCACTTCGCCTTCTGCCACGATATCCCGCCGCGCATAGGCCGGCATGATCGTTCTCCCAACGGAATCGCCTGTCCCGCTTTTCCCGGTAGGAGCATAGGCGGTTGACCGCCAGCCGTCAAACAGAATCATGGGTGTCTCTAATCGCTTCTGCGGATCGGCAAGTGACGCGGCGACGTAGCTCCTCCGGCACTGAGGCGTCTTGAACGTTCAGCGATGCTTGGCAGATTCCGCGCACTGGAACATAATGGCGGCCCTGCGTATAGGTTTCCGCACTCCGTGGAGTCAGCAATGAACCCGCTCGGGTTGGCATTGGTCGCGCTTGGCTGTTTTACAATCCTGGGCGCCGTCATGGATTGGAATTGGTTCATGGAGTATCGCACGGGCCGCATGTGGATCGGGATTCTCGGCAGAAGAGGCACCCGGATTCTTTACGGCCTTCTCGGGATCGGTATCCTGCTTGTCGGGGTGCTGCTGGCAGCCGGGGTCATTCAGAACGCTCGTTAGGCATGCCAGTCAGGGCCGCCGCGGAGCGTTCCTTGACGCTCCACAAGGCCATTGCTAAACTTGCCTGCTTCTCGGTGCCGGCTGGGAGCAGGCGCGGCGGACGGCACATCCCGTGCGCCGGGATGCCTGCTACTGAACGGGCGAAACAGGGATCGGCACGTGGCCGGTCGCGGCGTACCAGTCGCGCCCAAAGGCTCATCGGCTCGACCACTTCGACATGGGATGCTATCTGATGGCAAAAGCGGAAAAGTACGTCTACTCGTTCGGACCAGGCGGCACCGATGGCGATGCAGGCATGCGCGACTTGCTGGGAGGCAAAGGCGCGAACCTGGCCGAAATGACCAAAATCGGGCTGCCCGTGCCGGCCGGGTTCACCATCGGCACCAACGTCTGCACCTATTACTATGCCCACGATCGTGGCTATCCGCCCGAATTGAAGGACGCGGTTGCCGCCGCCATGGCCAAAGTCGAACAGGAGATGGGGGCCAAGTTCGGCTCGACCAGCAACCCGCTCCTGGTCTCCTGCCGCTCGGGCGCCCGCGACTCCATGCCCGGCATGATGGACACCGTGCTCAACATCGGCCTCAACGACGAAACGGTCAAAGCGCTCGCCCAACAGTCGGGCAACGAGCGGTTCGCCTGGGACAGCTATCGCCGCTTCGTGCAGATGTACGGCGACGTCGTCCTGGACATGAAGCCCAAAACCAAGGAAGACCACGATCCCTTCGAGGAACTGCTGGCGGCCAAGAAGCGCAAGGCCGGCGTGACCTACGATCACGAGCTTACGGCCGCACAACTCAAGGAGCTCGTGGCGGAATTCAAGCAGGCCATCAAGCAAGGTACCGGAAAGGACTTTCCCGCCGACCCCATGAGCCAGGTCTGGGGCGCCATCGGCGCCGTCTTCGGAAGCTGGATGAACGACCGCGCCGTCGTCTACCGCCGCACCTACGGCATCCCGCACGAGTGGGGCACCGCCGTCAACGTGCAGGCCATGGTCTTCGGCAACCTGGGCGACGACTGCGCCACCGGAGTCGCCCTCACCCGCAACGTCGCCCTGGGCACTCCCGGCCTCAACGGCGATTACCTGATCAATGCCCAGGGAGAGGACGTCGTGGCAGGCATCCGCACCCCCAAGCGGATCGAGGAAACGCTGGAAAAAGACATGCCGGCGGCCTACAAGCAACTGGCCGAGATCGGCCGCAAGCTGGAAAAGCACTACAAAGAGGTGCAGGACCTGGAGTTCACCGTGCAGCGGGGCAAGGTCTGGATGCTGCAGACCCGCAACGCCAAGCGGACCGGGTTCGCCGCAGTGCGGATCGCCGTCGACCTGGCGAACGAAGGCTTGATCACCAAGGAGGAGGCCCTGCAGGCCCGCCGTATCCCGGCCGACGACCTGAACCAACTGCTGCAACCGATCTACGACCCGAAATCGAAGCAGGCGGCGCTCAAGGAAGGCCGCTTGCTGGCCAAGGGGATCAATGCGGGCCCCGGGGCCGCGTCAGGCATCATCTGTTTCCACGCATCAGACGCCGAGGCGCAGTGGCTGAAGAACAACCACGTCGAGTTGATCCTGGTCCGCCGCGAAACCAGCCCGGAGGATCTGCGGGGCATGAAGATCGCCAAGGGAATCCTGACGGCGTTCGGGGGTGCCAGCTCGCACGCGGCCCTGGTCAGCCGGCAGATGGGCAAGGCCTGCATCGTGGGCTGCGGCGAACTGGAGATCGACTATCGGGCGGGCACGGTCACCGTCGGCGACAAGGTGCTGCGCGAGGGGGACCTGATCTCCATCGACGGTTTCACGGGCGAAGTGTTCGCCGGCAAAGTCGAGGAGCGGCCCAGCGAAATCCTGCAGGTGCTGATCACCAAGACGCTCAAGCCCGAAGAGTCGGAAACGTATTCCCGCTACAGCCAGCTCATGTCGTGGGTCGACGAGCATCGCCGGCTCAAGGTGCGGACCAATGCCGACGAGCCCAAGCAGGCGCTGGAAGCGATCGCCTTCGGCGCCGAGGGGATCGGGCTGTGCCGCACGGAGCACATGTTCTTCGGGCACATCGACGAGTTCCGCGAAATGATCCTGGCCACCGAGGTCATCGGGCGCGAGGCGGCACTAGTCAAGCTGCTGCCGTTCCAGCGAGAGGACTTCGAAGGGCTGTTCCGGGCGATGCGAGGGCGTCCGGTGACGATCCGCCTGCTCGATCCGCCGCTGCACGAGTTCCTGCCGCACCATACGGCGGAACAGGTCGAGCTGGCCGGCAAGATTGGGGTCCCGGCCGAGATCATCGCCCGGCGCGTCCAGGAATTGCACGAGTTCAATCCGATGCTGGGCCACCGGGGCTGCCGGCTGGGCATCGTCTACCCGGAGATCACCCGCATGCAGGCCCGCGCCATCTTCGAGGCGGCCGCGAACGTCCAGCGCGAGGGGATCGACGTGCTGCCCGAGGTGATGATCCCGCTGGTCGGCTTCAGCACCGAATTCAGGGACCAGGAGAAGGTGGTCCGCGAGACGGCCGACCAGGTCTTCGCCGAGAAGGGGATCCGGGTCGAGTATCTGGTGGGGACGATGGTCGAGGTTCCGCGGGCTGCCGTGCGGGCGGAGGAAATCGCCCAGCGTGCCGAGTTTTTCAGCTTCGGCACGAACGACCTGACCCAGACCACGCTGGGGATGAGCCGCGACGACTACGCCGGCTACATCAACTATTACCGCGAGCACGACATCGTGCCGCACGACCCCTTCCAGACGATCGACCGCGACGGCGTGGGCAGCCTGATGCAGTTGGCCGTTGAAGGCGGGCGCAAGGCGCGGCCCAAGCTGAAGATCGGCATCTGCGGCGAGCATGGGGGCGATCCGGCCAGCGTCATGTTCTGCCACGAATTGGGGCTGGATTACGTGAGTTGCTCGCCCTTCCGCGTGCCGATCGCACGGCTGGCCGCCGCCCAGGCGGCGGTGGCTGAAAAGGCGGCGGGCCGGAGCAAGTAGCCGGCGAGCGCCAGAATTCGAGCGAGTCGTAGCCGGATTCGCCAGAATTCGGGCCGTTGCGCGCTAAACCAGAACTCTGGCGAGTTCTGCTACCGACAAGCGAAGGCGGCCAGAACTCTGGCGGGTCCTGCTACGGGCGAGCTGGGAGAAACCGTTATCCCGCGGCGGCGCGGAAGCCGGAGTCGCCGGCCCCGTCGTCGGGCAGCTTAATCGTGGCCGGAGGCGGCAACCGCCGCTCGGGCATAATTCCCCGGCTGCCGCCGGCGAAAAACTCGGTGTACTTTGCAGCGGGTCCGCTCGGGAATTCGACTCGAAGCCGCTCCAGAATCGCCTGCCATTTCAATCCGCTGCGGTAGATCAGCCGGTACGCCGCCTTGAGCTGTCCAATATCGTCGTTCGAAAAACCGTTGCGCCGCAGGCCGACCTTGTTCAGCCCCACGACGTAGCCGCTGTAGCCATCGATGGTGACGAACGGCGGCACGTCCTTCAGCACGCAAGCCAGGCCGCCCACCATCGCCAGCCCGCCCACCCGGCAGAACTGGTGCACCGCAACGCCCCCGGATATAAAAGCCCGGTCCTCGACCGTGACGTGCCCGGCCAGCATGGAATTGTTGGCGAGAATCGTATGGCTTCCCACCCGGCAATCATGTGCGATATGGACCCCGACCATCAGAAAGTTGTTGTCACCCACTACGGTGGAATGTCCCTCCGAGAGTGCCCGATGGATCGTGACATGTTCTCGGATGGTGTTGTGCACGCCGATCTGGACGATCCCAACGCGCTCGGTCATCCGCAGATGCTGCGGCAGGCCGCCGATGACCGCGCCTTCATAGACGTGGTTGTCGCTTCCCAGCGTGACGCCTTGCTTGACGACCGCGTGGCTTTCGATCACGGTGCGGTCGCCCACGACGGCCGCCGGCTCGATGATCGCGAAAGCCCCCACGACCACGTCCTGGCCGATTTGGGCCGTGGGATGGACCACGGCTAGCGGGTGAATTTTCACCGGCAATTGACCTCTCATGGCACGGCCCGCTACCAAGGCGGCAAACGTTCCTCGCGCGGGCATGGCGAGGCGGGCCGCCGGCTGGCCAAAGAGATGCGCCGTCGGCCCAATTTACGTATCGGTAAGCCGGGGCGAGGCAGTTCAACCCGCCCGACCGATCCAGCCCGCTTTTTTGGGGATTTCGGACTACAGTTTCGGCTTCCTCCTTCTGCCGGGCACTGCTTCTCGGCAGCCGGCGACGCCGGCTGCCTCCAAGCAGTGGCACAGGAGTCAGGAATCGGAGGTCTCCGAGAGCAGCGCCGCAGCCTCTCAGCCAGCCGCCCTATTCCTCCTTCCTCCTTCCTCCTTCTGCCTTCTACCTTCGGAGGGTACACTAGCGCAAGCACAACCTGACGGAGACTCACCTCGCCATGCCGACAAAAGAAGAACTGTACGACCAGGCCGACAAGCTGAAAGACGCGGGCGACCTGGAAGGCGCCGTGGAGCGGCTCAACGAACTGCTGGCCGAGCACCCCGACTACGCGCTGGCCCACTCGGCGCTGGCCGTGGTTTACACCCGCCTGCGGAGGCACGACGAAGCGATCCGGCACGCCCAACGAGTGTGCGAGCTGGAACCCAACGACCCGTTCAGCTACACCGCCATGAGCGTTACCTACCAGCGGGCCGGCAAGATCCCCGAAGCCGAGGACGCCATGGCCCGCGCGCGGATGGTCCAGGGCCACTGACCGGCCCGGCTCATATCGAGAGCATTCGGTCGCGGGCGGCCACGGGCCAATGGCCGCGGGCCGACCGATCGTTGACGACGAGCGCCTCTCGATACATGGCGCAGGTCGGACAGATGTGAAAGGGAACCGCGAAGAGCACGTCGCCCACGGCAAAGTCGGCGGCCCGATCGGTCTCGATCACCAGGTGCTCCTCGTTCTGGCCCAGAAAGCGGGCGTCGGGAAGCTCCAGAAGCTCGGCGCGCGGCGGCGGGCTGTCCGGCGCCACCGCCTTGTAACCCAGGTCGAGGCAGAGGCGGCCGCCGCCGGGCTTGCTGATCACGCGGGTCATCACCAGCGCAGCCGGCAGGAAATCCAAGTCCGGAAACTTGCCCGCGTAGCCGGCGTCCCAGAACACGCAGGTGCCGGGACTGCACTGGCGGTCGTTGCGCCGCGCGTGCACGGGAAATGTCGGCGTGCCGCCGGCCACCACGCAGGGCACGGGGAAACCCGCGGCCAGGAGGTCTGCGCGCAGCGCATCGACCGCCTCAAAGTCGGCCTCCACGTGCCGGGTCCGCTCGTCCAGGTCGGCATCGCGGATGTGCCCGTCGTACACGTGCAACCCGCCCGGCCGAAGGCCCGGCAAGTCGCCGAGCAGGCGATATAAGCCGGCGGCTTCGGTGCCGGGCGCTACGCCCGAACGGTGCATGCCGTTGTCGATGTCGAGCAGCACTTCCATCGTCAAGCCATGTGCGTCGACGGTCCGAGACAAAGCCCGGATGGCTCCGGCGTCGTCGGCGATCGTCGAGAATCGCGTGGCCGGGTAGGCTTGGGCCAGGCGGCACAACCGCTGGCCCGTGGGGCCGACCGGCTGATACGCCAGCAACACGTCGGGCACGGCGGTGCGGGCCGCCAGCTCGGCCTCGGCCACGGTGGCACACTTGATCTTATCGATGCCCGCGTCGAGCCCGAGTTGAATCACCTCCGCCATCTTGTGGGTCTTGATGTGCGGACGCAGCCGGGCGGTGCCGCCTGCCATGGCAATCATGCGGCGCAGGTTCTCTTCGACCCGCGGCGGATATACGAGCAACGCCGGCGAGGCAACTTCGTCGATGTTGTCGAAGGTGTACCAGCGATCGCTCACGGCAGTCCCCCGTCAAAAAACTCTGCGGCGCAATCGAGGATGGCGATGGGTCGCCGGCCCGCGCAACGGCCAGTTTACTTCCGGGCCGCCCAGGCGGCGATGAGCAAATCGGCCGCCCGGTCCACTTCGTCCTGGCGGGTGTACCAGCCGACCGACAGCCGCACGGTGCCCCGGGCCGCCTCGGGCGAGAGCCCAATCGCCTGCTGGGTCGCCGATAATCGGGTTTCGCCCGCATGGCAGGCGGCCCCGGTCGAAGCGCACAAGTCGTCGATGCCCGCCAGCAGCTCGCTGCCGGCCACGCCGGGAAAGTTGATCGAAAGCGTGTTGGGAAGCCGCGGGGCATCCTCGCCGTTGATGGTCACCAACGGCCCGATCCCTTCGCTCAGCCGCCGAGCCAGCCGATCGCGAAGCCCGCTCATGCGCGGACCTGCCTGGGGCAGCTCCTGGGCGGCCAGGCCGGCGGCCCGCCCCAGGCCCACGATATACGGCACATTCTCGGTTCCCCCGCGGCGGCCCGACTCGTGGCCCGCCCCGTGCAAGAGCGGCTCCAACGCGACCCCCCGCCTCACGTACAGGGCGCCGACCCCCTTGGGCGCATAGACCTTGTGGCCGGCGATGGACAACAGGTCGACTCCCAGTTCATCGACGCGCACCGGCACCTTGCCGGCGCTCTGTGCCGCGTCGATGTGCAGCAGCACTCCCCGGCGACGGCACACGTCGGCGATCCGCGCGATCGGCTGAATGGTGCCGATCTCGTTGTTGGCGTGCATGATGCTGACCAGCAGCGTGTCGGGCCGCAACGCCTGCTCGACCGCAGCGGGATCCACCACTCCACGGCGGTCGCAGGCGACCACCGAGAGTTGCCAGCCGAGTCGCGACACCCAGCGCGCCGGCTCCACCACCGCCGGATGTTCCAAGGTCGAGATCACCAGGTGCCCGCTCCGCGGCTTGCCCGTCAACACCGTCCCCTCCAGCACTCGAAGCACCAGCCCCTTGATTGCCAGGTTGTTGGCCTCCGTGCCGCCGGAAGTGAAGACGATCTCGTCCGGGCTGGCGCCCAGCAGGTCGGCCACCTGGCCGCGGGCCAGTTGAACGGCCGCCTGGGCGGTGCGGCCCAGGCGGTGACTGCTGGACGGGTTGCCGAAGTCAGTCTCCAGGTAGGGCAGCATCGCCTCCCTGACTGCCGGGGCGATCGGGGTCGTGGCGTTGTAGTCGAGGTAGATGGGCATGAAGGCAGAAGGATGAAGGCAGACACTGGTCGTGAGTGCCCCCTATAGGCTCGAGCCCGACAATCTGGGGCACGCTACCGCTTTGCCTCGCAGGTAGCTGAACTCGCCAGAGTTCAGGGGAAAGCGGGCCGGCGGGAGCGAATTCTGGCGAATTCGGCTACCGAGGGAACACAGCCTACAGCCTGATTTTCACGTGCGGGGCTGAGCGCGGACGACCCGCTTTTGCACGTCGGTTTCCAGAACGCCGAAGGCCGCCTCGTGACGCTGCAGCGTGAGTTGCAAGGCGTGCAGCATTCGCTTGGCGGTGTAGAAGTTGGTCACGATCCGCTGGTTCACCACGACCGGCTCGGTGGGCACGCCGAACGGCTGCGGGTTGAGGCCGAAGTCGATGATGAGCTCTTCGGGGGTGCCGGTCACGCGGCAGAAGTTGGCGTACATGGCAATCAACTTCGAGTCATCGACCTTGACCTGCTGGCGTTGCGCGGCCGGCGCGCCTGCTTCGGGAGAGGCGGGGGCTTCGCTGCGGGCTTCGGGCTTGTCGCTGGACACGGAAGACTCCTTTATGGCTGTCTCGATTGGATTTCAAAGCCGCGCCTCGAGGGGCACATGCCTTCGTCCCCACAGTTTATCGAAAATTCGACGACAGGCCAGTACCCCCGCGGGGAACGGAGGAAGGCAGAAGGAGGAAAGAAGGAAGGGGAGAAGGGGGGAGCGGGGGAAGGGGGCACACTCCGCCGCAGGCGGAACCAATGACCAATGACCAATGACCAATGACCAATGACCTCTGCTCATTCCTTGAGCTTGCCCACAAGTCCCATCGGCGCCAGCGCCTTGGCCGAGACGACGTCGATCAGCTTCAGCGCGGCGATGTTCTGGTACGGCAAAAGCACCTTGCGGGCGCCCGTCGTATCGGGTGCCTTGCGGTCGAACAGCACCAGGCTGTCGCTGGTCAGAAAGCCCTCGAAGGGGATCTGCTCTTCGAACGACGTGACCACCACGCCTCGCTGGGGCAGGTCCTTGGGCCAGTTTTGAAGGCAATGCTTGAACGACGCTGAGACGTCCATGCCACGGATCCTTTCTTCTCTTTCGGTATGAAATGAATCAAGCGGCTCGAAGCCCTCGGGCTCTTCGCCGCTTGCAGGCACAACGAGTAATGCTAGCACGCGGCTTTCGGCCTCCGCTGGAAAGGGGCGAAGTTTACGGGCGACTTTGCCGATCATAACGGAAGTGCGGACTGGGCGGACCCAGCCGGCGCCCCGCGTCCCAAAGGAAGACCTCTGAATCGCCATGTCCCTCCGAACCTCGACCCCCGGTTGCCTGCGTCGATGCCGCCTGCCGGCCCGGATCGTGCTCTGTGCCGTCCTTTTTGCCGCCGAGGCCGCCTCGGCCGGCGACGCCGATCCAGCCGCGAGCGTGCAGCCCTACTCCAGCCGGCGGACCGCCGCGGCAATGCATCGCGATTCGCGGCCAGCACAGCCGTCGGGGCTGTCCGCCTCCCCGCCCCATGCCGACCGGGCGACGCTGGCGGCGCTGCGCGCCGCCCTGAGCGAGCCTGACTCTCGCCGCAGGCCGCCCCGCGTGCCGGCCGTCCTGCCGGTTGAACCGTTCACCTCCCAGCGGGGTCTCGTCCCACTTCCGGGAAACAACATCGCGATCCAAGCGGATGAACTGGGGCACGCTAATCGCTTTGCCCCAGCCACCCAGCCGAAGGGCGCCATGGGGAGCCAGTCAGACGGACTGGGGCACGCTGATCGCTTTGCCCCAGGCACCCAGGGCGGCGATGTCGTCTTGACGGCTGGCTGGTTGCGGGCCGAACCTGCCGCCCTGGATCAACGGGATACAGCCAATCCGCTGCGCAGCACGACGCTCCCGGAAGCAGACGCCCCTCGGCGGCTGCCGCGAGCCAACCCGTTGCGAGCCCGCGCGAGCGCCTCTTCCAGGCTCAATTGACCGCGCTCAACTCTCGACTGCGGACTGCGCGAAGGCCTTGCCGCGTGGGCGGCAAGGCCTGGCGTTCGAGATCAGAGTACGTTGCCGAAAACGCTATTGCAGGTTGGCCTCGTTGAGCGACCTGATGCGATAGCTGGTAGCTGGATTGGTCCCATCGTACTCGGCCAGGTTGGGGTCGCTGGTGTCGGTCCAGTGAAACCCGGGGGTACTCACCTGGGCCCCGTGCGGCGACATGATCAGGCAATACACCGAGTAGTCCATATTCTCGCTGATGAAGCGGACGTGGCCATCGCAGAACGTCACCATGACCCCGCCGGGATGTTGGCTCGAGGGCCGGGCATTGAAGATCAGGTCGACCGGGTCGGTCGGCCCGTTGATCCGCTTGGCGTCCTCCAGCGTTGAGGGGTCTTGCGGCCACCAGATGAAGCCATTCAATGTCTCGTTCGACGTGCCATAAATATTCAGGTCGGCATAATCGGCGGCGTCGATGTTTTCGCTCAACAGCAGCGTGTTCGAAGTGCCGTCGCGCGAGCTGACATAGTCTTTGTTGACGACGTGGATTGGGCCGGGATTCTCAGTCGGATCCTGCCAGCGATTCAGGAATATTCCATTGGCCCGCCAGTCGGCCGGATACCCGGGAGTGGTCGAAGTGGGTGCTTCGGACGGCAAAATATCCATCTGGCCGCAATTGACCACGTAGCTAATCGACGTTGACGTGAACGACGGCGCTGGATCGCTGGGGCAATTCAGAATGTCCATGTATCCGTTGAGGACCGGATCGGCAATGAAAGTATAGGTGAATGGGGCCGTGGTCCCCTGGATGAAGAAGCCCCGCCGCCACTTTCGGTAGGCCTCGTTTTTTTCGAGGTACGGCAGCATCGGCACCACCCAGCTCACCGGGTAGTTGGGGAAGAGAGTCGGGGCGGTCACCGGAGGGCTGATGAAGAGGTTGTCCCGATAGCCCGGATACGGCTTGCCGGTCCCCGTCGCCGTCAGTTGCTCAAACGCCCTGCCGAGGTTGTACAAGCTGTTGGAGCAAACGGTGCGTCGCCCCGATTCGCGGGCCTGCTGCACGGCCGGCAGCAACAAGGCCATCAGCATCCCGATGATGCTGATCACCACCAGCAACTCGACCAAAGTAAAACCGCCGCGTTTGCCGCGAGACATGATCGTTTCTCCGTCCTGGCACCCCTGAAAAGAACTAGCCACTGCGATTGTACCAATGGTGGGGGGCTGCTGCCATGATTTTTTCGGAGAAATCGCCCGTAGAAGGGAATTTATTCCGTTCGGCTACCGGTAGCCGGATCCGCCAGAATTCGGGCGCCGCCGCCCGCTGTCCCCTGAACTCTGGCGAGTTCAGCTACCCGCGAGTTCCCTCCTAGCCGGATTCGCCAGAATTCGCTCCCGCCGCCCGCTTTCCCCACAACCCTGGCTACCAAAGGAGGTTCAGGCCGCCGTAGCCGGAGATACCCGCGGTGCCGAAGCCGAACACCTCCTGGTATTGCTCGTCGAGCAGGTTATCCACGCGGGCCAGCAACTGCCACGACCGGTTGAGATCGTAGGTGGCGGCCGCGTTGACCAGGATATAGTGCCGCACCGAGACGCGGCGCGAAGGAAAGACGGCAAAGTCGGCGTCGTCGCGGTTGTCGACGTAAATGGCTGACAGGTTTAGGTTTCCACGCCCCTGGAACATCAGCCGGTTGAGCGTCAGGCCGGCCTTGTTCCTGGGCCGCCGCAATAGTGCCAGCCCCGTGTCGCGGTCGCGGGTGCGGGTATAGGTGTAGGAGGCGATCAGCGACGTGGCCGGCGAGACGATGTACAAGCTGCTCAACTCGACGCCCGTGGCCAGGGCCCGCCCCACGTTGAAGAAGCGGAAACTCGAGGGGTCGAAGTCGATCAGGTTCTCGAAATCGTTGCGGAAATAAGTGCCGCCGATCACCCACCGGCCTTGCCCCAAGGGCTGCTCGAGGCCCACGTCCCAGCCCTTGCTCTCCTCGGGCAATAAGCCCAGGTTTCCACTGAAGGCATCGAACAACTGGAACAACGTCGGCGCCTTGAACCCGGTGCCGATGCTGCCCCGCAGCGCTGTTTCGGTTCCGGGCAGGCGATATAAGCTGGTCGCCCGGTAGGTGTCGGCGGTGCCGGCCTGGCTGTAGTGGTCCTGCCGCGCGCCCAGCGTGGTGAACCAGCGGTCGCCCAGGCTGAGCTGGTCCTGGAGATACACGCCCGTATTGCGCAGCGATTGCTCCGGCATGTCCCCCTCGAACGGACCGAAGGCCGATTCGCCCGCGAACGAGCTGGCCCCCGTCTCGTCGGCGTACACGGCCCCCACGGTCAGGGTGTTGCCCTCCAGGAGCAGCAGGTTGTGTTGCCAGTCGAGCATGTGCAACTGGCTGTTGAAGCGGCTGAAAAAGGCGTCGGAAGGGTGCAGGACGTCGGTCGGGTCGATGGTCCGGCGATTGTGGTCCGCGAAGTTGAAGGCCAGCGTCTGCTCCCACAAGTCGTCGACCGTGGCATAGCGAAGCTGCGTGCGGGCGAACGCCTGCTCGGCGAAGTTCCGCTCGTTCGGGTCGTCCATGAAGGGGCCGCCCCCGTCGTCGATCTCGGCGGTGCCGCGGTGATAGCGAAACACGAAGTCGACGTCGAAGTTCTCATACGGCGTCCAGCCGGTCCGCCCTCCCAGCGTGCCCAGCCGGAAAGCATCGTTCTCGGTATTGCCCGGCAGCCGCTCGTCGGCGGCCGAGAACCCGTCGGTATCGAAGTACGAACCGGACAGTGCATAGTGGAAGTTGCAGTTGGAGCCGCTCACGCTTGCCGATTCGTGCGACGTGCCGAAGCTGCCGCCCATGGCGCCCAGCCGGCCGCTAGGCCGGCCTTGCCCGCGCCTGGTGATGATGTTCACGACGCCGCCGATCGCATCCGAGCCGTAGAGCGTGCTCTGCGGCCCCCGCAGGATCTCGATCCGTTCGATGTTGTCGACCGAGAGAGTAGAAAAGTCGAACGAGCGGCCGGGGGTGATCGGATCGTTCAGGGGCAGCCCGTCCAACAGGACCTTGGTGTGCTCCGAGCTGCCGCCGCGGAGGAACACAGAGCTGACCCGCCCAGGGCCGCCCTGCTGGACCACGTCGACGCCTGGCAGTCCGCGGAGCACTTCGGCCACGCTGGTTTGCCCCTTGGCGCGGATCTGCTCCTCGGTGATCACGCTGATCGAGCTGCCCACGTCGCCCGAGCGGACCGGGGTGCGCGTCGCGCTCACGACCGGGCCCGCGGCCGGGTAGCCGGTATCGGGCGAGCCGCCGGGCTGGGCGCGGCCGATGACGGTGGTCTCCGGCAGCACGGGCAAGTCCTCGTCGCTGGCGATGGCCGGCGCAGCGTCCGGCTCGGCCGGCTCGGACTCGGGCTCGCTGGGAGCGGGCGGTTGCGCGGCGGCCGGACGGGCCGGGCCGCTCAGCACGACTGCCAGCGCCAGCGCGCAGACGCGCGCGTGTTGCTGGAACACGAAAGCTCCTTTCTTTCCCGCGAGGAAACGAGCAACTATCTTTGGCTGTTCCAGACCAGATATCCTGGCTCGGGGTCAACCTACCGCCACCCTTCCCGGCCCGTCGGACCAGTGGCACGTGGCGTTCGTCACCCTTACAGTCGCGGGGCGGCGGGAGCTTTGCACTCCGCTTCCCTGGAATCCGGAACGTTTGTTTGAAGCGGCCTGGAGCAGCTCCCGGCGCTTCCCCCGTTGGTGAATTCGGTTTATGCCGGTCATGCACGTTACTCAATTTGCGACGGCTTTGGCGAAAGTCAGCTCCGGTCGCCCAGCATGTAGCAGGACTCGCCAGAGTTCTGGCGGCGTAGCACGAGGGCCCGAGGGGCCTGAATTCTGGCGAATTCAGCTACGGGCAGTCGCCATCACGCCGGGCGTGATGAGCTGCCTCGCGCGGAGCGTGAGGGCTACTGATTCTGGCGAATTCAGCTACACCGCGCCTTGCGTGAGCTGCGGTTTACACTGCCGCGGGCAAAGGCTATCCTTCGCGCCGCTTTGGAGGCTTTTCCATGCATGCCATACGAGCGAGACGACCGATGACGGCTTGTTACGCCTTGCGGTGCGGCCTGTTGCTGGCGTGGCTCGCTGTCCCGGCGATTGCCCTGGCCGACGATTTCCGGGTGCACAACAAGATCTTCCTGGCCGGCGGCAAGCAGCCGGTGGCCGAGACGATCACAGTCTTTCGGGCCGGCCGAGTCTACGACTTTCAGCCGAAAACGCTGGAAACGACCATTTTCGACCCGTCGCAGGACCTGTTCGTGCTGTTGGACGCCGGCCGCCGGACAAAATGCGAAGTGCCGACCGCGCGGATCGCCGACTACGTTGCACGCTTGAAGATCGAAGCCCGCATGCACGGCGAGCCGCTGCTCGCGTTCCTGGCCGATCCACGCTTCGACGAGTCGACCGACGCCGACTCCGGCGCACTGAAGCTTTCGAGCGATTGGCTGAGCTACCGCGTGGAAACCGAGAAGGCGGCCACTTCTCAATCGGCCCTGCAGTACGGCGAGTTCGCCGACTGGTCGGCTCAACTGAACTGCCTGGCGAACCCCTCCAGCCTGCCGCCTTTTGCCAGGCTGGCGCTCAACGATGCCCTGCGCCGGCGGCAGGCGCTCCCGCTGCGATTGGAGCTCAGCCTCTCCAAGCGCGCTGGCGGCCGGCCCGCACTGACGCGCCGCAGCCAGCATACCGTGCAATGGGGGCTGTCGCAGGAAGATCATCGCCGCATGGACGAGGCGGCCGATCAACTGGCCACCTTCACAACCGTAGGCCTCGACCAGTATCTGCGCCGATCGCCGGAAATGCCCTAGAGCGAGCGCTTTGGGCCAGGTGCACGGGCCACAGCGACCCGTGTACGAGGCCATCAAGCCTGGACATCGGCCGGCGGTTGCTGGGGCGGTGAAGGCGCGGTGGGCGCGGAGCCGAGTTCGTCGCGCAGCACGACGATATGCGGCGGCGCCTCGATGCCCAATCGCACCTTGTCGCCCGACAGGCGGACCACGGTGACCACGATCGAATCGCCCAGCCTGATTCGTTCGTTTTCCTTGCGGGAGAGTACCAACATCAGCTCACCTCCGTGCGGAATGATAGTGTATAAATGTATACAAACGAAGGTCGCCGTAGTCAACAGGTCAATGGCGAGCAACGGGGGGACAACTTTGCCCCAGCCACCCGGCGGCACTCCCACTTTCACCCAACTGGCGTCCGCTCAAGCAGCCAGCTTGAAGGCGGGCGAGATGGGCAAGCGGGTCTTGCGAAAGCGTTCTCCGCTGGAACTGTAAAAAAGCACGGTGTTGTGCTGGGCCTCCCAGATGGCGGAGAACTTTACCGCGCGAGGACCATGCAGGCAGAAAAAGATGCCGCACGGTTTACTGCCGCGCAGCAGGACGCGTTCAGTCATTCGAAAAGCCCCAGCTTCGAGCTGGTCGTACTCGCATAAGGTCTCGGTCACATAGTGTCTTAAGTCATCCAGCGATTGAATCTGCCGTTCGCTCGTCGGCATGAGGGGTCGATTCTCCTTTAGCTGTTGTGCCGAGGGCCGCGGGAGAAGCGGCCTTTGGCGCAGAAAGAGAAGGATACGTTGAGTGCGGGCCATGGATACTATCGGCAGCATGGATAGTTTACTTGGCCCTTAGATTTGGGGAGAATTGGGTAAAGATCAGCGGTCTTCCGCGGCATATTCCTTGAATGCTCCCGCCAGATTTGCCGCCTCGGCATCGCCTTTGTGAAACAAGAAGCGATACCGCAAGTAAATCGATTCTCCGGCGGCGACTGTGTGGACGCCTTTCACGTCGGCCGATCCGGTGAAGTCGTGCAGCCCGAACGGATTGGCGGCGAACAGCCCGTACTCTCGGACATGCCAGGTCGTGGGATAGCGGAAGCTCGAAGGATGATTGAAGATGGCCACGCCAACCACCTCGCCCGCGACCGGTCCATGGTAATCGACCCAGGCGGCCGGCTTGCCCCAGGCCTCTTTGTCGGTGAGACCTTCGCTGGTGACGATGCGGCCGCCCAGGCGGCTGTCGACGTCCATGACGGTGGGAAGCCGAATTCCCATAGTGCCTTCCTTGGTATCGCCGAACGTCACCGGTCCGTCGGAAGCGATCAGCACGATATCGAAGTCGATCGTGCGCGTGTCGCCGTCGCCGCGGAACGTCAGCGTCCGCTCATCCTGGCAGTGCCGTTTACCGTCGGGTCCCAGCCAATCGTTGCGGGTGCGGATGACTGCTTTGCCGCCATCGGCGGAAACCTCCAAGTAGCCGCGGTGCACGATCGAACCGTGAGGCGGGTTCTCGCTCCAGAAGTCCACGCCGTTCACATCGCCGTGGGTGAACCAGAGTGAGCGCTGGTGGACGTGGTCTTTCTTTTCGCCGGCCACGTCGGCCATCGGGTACGCGCGGGTCATTTCGACCCCCGTGGGACCGATCACGGGCCACAAGATGGGCTTGGGAGCGGTTCGAGTGAGATAGTCGGTGAACAAGTTGCCGTCGATCTCGACTCGCACGCCGCCGTCATGTTCTTTCACCGCCAGTTCGGCTGCCATGCTGGAAATTCCGGAGCAAAGCACTGCGACGGCGAACAGAGGCCATACCGGCATCCCCAGGTGCAGGGCGGTCGTCGACGGGCGTAAGCAGATCATCGTTGGCGTTCTCCTCATGCGGTAAAGACACGAGGTCGGCCTTGCAAGGCCGACCCCCAGGGTGGACCGGCGTGCCAATCGTACCCGGGGCCGGAGCGATTCGCCACCGGGAGCCACCCGGCGGGGGGAGCGGCGAGGGCGAACGCATCAACAAATCTATATGTTTTGTTAAATCTTTGCCAAACTCTTTGACAAAGACCCCCGGCCCGGATAATCTCGGTTACGAGAGAACGGAGGATTACGACGGAACTGGGGCCTCGCCTGGCCAGGTTCCTCCCCGCCACACCGCATGCGCGCCAGATGGCCCTCCGCATGCTGCCTCACCTACAACGCCAGCGACTGGCGACTCGCCTTTTAAGCCACCGGGCTTGCTGTGAACCGCCTCCCGTGCAGTTTGGACGGGGGGCGACGGACCGTGAACCGATCTGAACAAGATCAATGGATTCGGACCCAGACACCCACGGAGAAGTTTGAGATGAGGACCCTTGCGATACGCCGACGCGGCTTTTTGACGGTTGGGGCGTTGGCCGGTACCGGCATTTCACTGGCCGACTTCTTCCAGATGCAGGAGCTCAGGGCCCAGCAGAAGCACTACGACTTCCTGGAAGCCAAGGCCCAGAGCGTGATCCACATCTTTCTTCCAGGCGGCATGGCCCACCAGGAGACATTCGATCCCAAGCCCTACGCACCGCTGGAGTACCGCGGTGAGCTGAACTCGATCGCCACGAAAATCCCGGGCGCCCAGTTCTCCGAGCTGCTGCCCCGCCTGGCCGACGTGGCGGACAAGATGACGGTGATCCGCTCGATGTCGCACGGCGAAGCGGCCCACGAGCGGGGCACGCACAACATGTTCACCGGCTATAAGCCGAGCCCCGCCCTGATCTTCCCCAGCATGGGGAGCGTGGTGAGCCATGAGTACGGCCCCCGCAACAACCTGCCGCCGTACGTCTGCATTCCCAACCAGCCCAACGAGTTCGCCGGGACCGGTTACCTCAGCTCGTCGTTCGCTCCCTTCAGCCTGGGATCGGATCCGGCCGCCGGCGGTTTCCGCGTGCTCGACCTGAACATGGCGGGCGGCGTCGATGAGGCGCGGTTCAACCGCCGCCGCACCGCCTTGGAAGCGGTGAACGAGTACTTCTCCAAGAAGGAGAAGTCCGATTCGCTCACGGCCATGGACAGCTTCTACGATCGGGCCTACAGCCTGGTCAGCTCGCAGGCGGCGCGGGAAGCCTTCAACATCGATGCAGAGTCGCCGGGTATCCGCGACGAATACGGCCGCAACGAAGCCGGGCAGCGGATGCTGATGGCCCGCCGGCTCGTGGCCGCCGGCGTGCGATTCGTGTCGCTGACCTACGGCGGCTGGGACATGCACACCAGCATCTCGGCCGGCATGCGGTCGCAACTGCCGGCCTTCGACCAGGCCTTGTCGACCTTGATCAACGACCTGGACCGCAACGGCCTGTTGGACCAGACGCTGGTGATGGTTTCGTCGGAGTTCGGCCGGACGCCCAAGGTGAACGGCACGGCGGGCCGCGATCACTGGCCCAAGGTGTTCAGCGTGGTGCTGGCGGGCGGCGGGACCAAGCGCGGCTCGATCTTCGGCGCTTCGAACTCCACGGCCAGCGAGCCGGAGGATGACGAGATCGGCCCGGAGGACCTGGCCACGACCGTGTACCACCAGTTGGGCATCGTCGCCGACAAGGAGTTGATGGCCCCCGGCGACAGGCCGATTGAAATCGTGAATGGCGGCCAGGTCCGCAAGAACCTGCTGGCCTGACGCACTGCTCGCCTGAGGCACTGCTCGCCTGAGGCACTGCTGGCCTGAGGCACTGGGTGAATCGAAGATGCCCGGGCGAATCAACCGGCGGGCCGATGGTCGGCTCGCACTTGCCATCGGGAGAATTCGAACGTCGAAGCGCACCGAAGGAAAGAGGCATTCCATGCACCGCTTTTGGAGTCCGCTTGTCTGCGGACCGGCTGCCGCGGGTAAAAAGGCGAGCAGGATCGCCACGGCCGCGGCCTGTGTCTTGCTGATCGGCGCCGCGCCGGCTGTGTTGCTCTTTGGCGCCGCGCCGGCATTGGCGGCCAGTCCGAGCCTGGGTTCGATCACCCCTTATGGGGCCCAACGCGGTACGGAGGTCGAGGTCAACTTCAACGGCGGTAATCTGGGGGACGCCGAGGAGATCCTCTTGTACTACCCCGGCATCTCGGTCGGTCACTTCGAAGCGGCCGGCGACGGAGCGGTCAAGACCAAGCTGAACATCGCCGCCGACTGCCGGCTGGGCATTCATGCGATGCGGGTCCGCACGGCGACGGGCATCACCAACTTGCGGACCTTCAGCGTAGGCGCCTTGCCCGAGATTCAGGAGATCGAGCCTAACAGCGAGTTTTCTGCGCCTCAGCAAATCAGTCTCGATACGACGGTGAACGGCGTGGTCGAGAACGAAGACGTCGATTTCTTCCGGGTCGAGGCCAAGAAGGGGGAGCGGATCACCGCCGAGATCGAAGGCATCCGCCTGGGCAATACCTTCTTCGATCCATACGTAGCCATTCTGGACCGCGACCGCTTCGAGCTGGCCGCCTGCGACGATGCCGCGCTGGTCTGGCAGGACGGCGTGGCGTCGATCATTGCGCCCGAGGACGGCAGTTACATCGTCCAGGTCCGCGAAAGTGCCTTCGGCGGCAACGGCGGCTGCACGTATCGCCTGCACGTGGGCCGCTTTCCACGGCCCACGGCCACGGTCCCCTCCGGAGGCAGGCCGGGAGAGACGATTCCCGTGCGCTGGCTGGGAGACCTGGCGGGCGAGTGGACGGAGCAGGTGACGATCCCGACCGAGCGGCAACCGCTGTTCGGGCTGTTTGCCCGCGACGACCGTGGGATCTCGCCTTCGCCCAACGCCTTTGTCATCAGCGATCTGGGCAACGTGCTCGAGGTCGAACCCAACGAGGCGGCCGACGCGGCCACGCCGTTCGAAGCGCCCATGGCCCTGTCCGGCGTCATTCAGCAGCCGGGCGATGTCGACACCTTCAAGTTCACCGCCAAGCAGAACCAGGTGTTCGACGTGCGGGTGATGGCCCGCCAGATCCGCTCGCAACTCGATCCGGTGCTCAACATCAATCGCTTGGACGGCTCAGGGGTGGCCGGCAACGACGATAGCGGCGGACCCGACAGCTATGTTCGGTTCACCGCGCCGGCGGACGACACCTACCTGCTGTCGGTCCGCGATCACCTGGGACAGGGCCGCGGCGATTATGCCTACCGGGTCGAAATCGTGCCGGTCAAACCGCGGCTGACCATGGGTCTGCCGGAGCGGCAGCAGTACGTCGATGTGACGGTGGGGGTGCCGCAAGGCAATCGCACGGCCTTCCTGGTCAGTGCCAGCCGGGCTGATTTCGGCGGCGAACTGGCGATCGACATGCGCGGCCTGCCGCCCGGGGTGACGTTCGAGGCGATCAATATGCCGGCGAACCAGTCGATCGTGCCCGTGCTGTTCACGGCGGCCCCGGATGCGCCGACTTCGGGCACCCTGGTCGACGTGGTGGGCCGGCACGTCGATCCCAACCAGAACATCGAAGGCCGCCTGGAGCAGACGACCGGGTTGGCGCGGGGACAAAACAACATCCTGGTCTGGGGGCACACGGCCGACCGCATGGCCACGGCGGTGACCGCCGAGGCGCCGTTTGCCATTGAGGTCGTGCAGCCCAAGGTGCCGCTGGTGCGCGACGGCTCGATGGGCTTGAAGGTGGTGGCCACGCGGAAGGAAGGTTTCACCGCGCCGATCTCGGTGCGGATGCTGTACAACCCGCCGGGCGTCGGCTCGTCGGGCGACGTTTCGATCGCGGAAGGCCAGACCGAGGCGGTCATTCCACTGACCGCCAACAGCGGAGCCGAGGTCAAGCTCTGGAAGATCGCAATCATGGGCGAGGCCACGGTCGGAAACGGGCGGGTGCTGGTTTCGTCGCAACTGGCCGACCTGGAAATCACCGAGCCGTTCCTGGGCTTTGCCTTCAATGCCGCGGCGGTCGAGCAGGGGAAAGAGACCGAAGTGGTGATCGGCGTGACGGCCAACCGGCCCTTCGAAGGCGCCGCCCAGGTGGAGTTGCTGGGACTGCCTCACGAGGTGACCACCGAAGCACGCGAGTTGACCGCGGATGCCAAGGAGCTGGTGTTCAAGGTCAAGACGACGGGCAACTCGCCGGCCGGCCGCCACAAGACGCTGCTCTGCCGGGCGGTGGTCATGGCCAACGGCGAGCCGGTCACGCACACGCTGGGCTCGGGCGAGTTGCGAATCGACACGCCCCTGCCGCCCAAAGCCAACGAACCGCCACCAATGCCGATGCCCACACCGATGCCGGCGGCCGAGGAAAAACCGCCCGAAAAACGGCTCACCCGCTTGGAACAGTTGCGGCTGGACCGCGAGAAGGCCCTCAAGGCGGCCGCGGAGAGTAAACCCGAAACCGAGTGATTCGATTGCGGCGGGCTGCTTTCGCCCGGCGCGTGCGGCGGACGGCAAGCTCCGCCAAGCAAAGCGAACATCCATCAGGAGGCGCATGGTGAAGACCTATCGGAGAATCGCTCTGGCCCTGTGGCTGGCGGCATCGCCATGGTTTGGCTTGGGAGGGGAGGCGAGCGCCTGGCAAGAGCCGGCGCCGGCGGCAATCACCAAGGTCGAGGTGTTTCCGCCCGATTTGGAATTGAGCACCAGCCGCGACCGGCAGCGGTTTGTCGTGGTGGCCACGCGGGCCGACGGCGTCACACTCGACGTGACGCCGCAGTCGCAGGCCAAGCTGGCCGACCCGTCGCTGGCACGGATCGACGCCTTCACGGTGTATCCGCAGGCCGATGGCGCAACCTCGTTGGAAGTCAGCTACGAAGGCCACGTCGTGCAGGCGCCGCTGACGGTCAAGCAGGCGGCCGTCGACCGGCCCATCAGCTTCAAGCTCGACGTGATGCCCGTGTTCATGCGGGCCGGCTGCAATACGGGGAGTTGCCACGGGGCGGCCCGAGGCAAAGACGGCTTTCGGCTGTCGTTGTTCGGGTTCGACCCGGTGGGCGACCACTTTCGCCTGACGCGCGAGCTGGGTTATAGGAGGATCAACCTGGCGCTGCCCCAGGAAAGCGTGATGATGGAAAAGGCCGACGGCAGCGTTCCCCACACCGGCGGCAAGCGATTCGATCGCGACAGCGAATACTACAACACGCTCCTGCGGTGGTTGGAGGCCGGCGCGCCCTTGGACGCGGGCGAAACGCCCAAAGTGCTGGCCGTCGACCTGTACCCCAAGCAGATCGTGCTGGAAGGCGAGGGGGCCACGCAGCAGATGGTGGCCCGGGCCAGGTACGCCGACGGCACCGACCGCGACGTCACCAACCTGGCGGTGTTCTTGTCGAACAACGACAACTCGGCCGCCATCTCGCCCGACGGCCTGGTGACCGCGGCGGCCCGGGGCGAGGCCTTTGTGATGGCCCGCTTCGAGACGCACACCGTGGGCAGCCAGGTGCTGGCGCTGCCCAAGGGTCTGGACTACACGCCTCCGGCCGAAACGCCCGTGAATTACGTCGACGAGCTGGTGAATGCCAAGCTGCGGAAGCTGAGGATTCTGCCCAGCGAGATCTGCGGCGACGAGGTGTTCCTGCGCCGCGCGACGATCGACATCAGTGGCCTGTTGCCCACCGAGCAGGAGTACCACGAGTTCATGGCCGACGCGGACCCGCAAAAGCGCTCGAAGCTGATCGACCGCCTCCTGGAGCGCAAGGAGTTCTCCGAGATATGGGCCATGAAGTGGGCCGAGCTGCTCACCGTCAAGTCGTCGAACCAGGTCAGTTACAAGTCGATGTTCCTGTATTCCAACTGGCTGACCGGGCAGATCTCCAACAACGTGCCCTTGAACAAGATGGTGCAGGAGGTGCTGGGGGCCACCGGGGGCACGTTCAAGAACCCGGCCACCAACTACTACCAGATTGAAACCGACACGCTGAAGGTCTCGGAGAACGTGGCCCAGGTGTTCATGGGCATCCGGACCCAATGCGCCCAGTGCCACAACCATCCGTTCGACCGCTGGACGATGGACGACTACTACAGCTTCGCGGCCTTCTTTTCCCAGATAGGGCGGAAGACGGGGGAGGACTACCGGGAGACGATCGTCTTCAATTCGGGCGGGGGCGAGGTGGCCCACCCGGTCGGCGGCCGCGTGATGCCGCCCAAGTTCCTGGGCGGGCCGGCGCCTGACGTGGCGGGCAAGGACCGCCGCAAGGTGCTGGCCGAATGGCTGGCCTCGCCTGAGAACCCGTATTTCGCCACGAGCGTGGCCAACCGGGTATGGGACCACTTTTTCGGCATCGGCATCATCCAGCCGGTGGACGACGTCCGCATCAGCAATCCGGCCAGCAACCCGGAGCTGTTCCAGGCGTTAGGCGACCGCTTCACCCAGTACAACTACGATTTCAAGCAGCTCGTCCGCGACATTTGCAATTCGCAGACGTACCAGCGCTCGACCCAGCGCAACGCCAGCAACGAGAGCGACGAGCTGAACTTCGCCCATTCGCGGATTCGCCGCATCCGGGCAGAGAACCTGCTCGACTCGATCACGCAGGTCACCGAGACCAAGGACAAGTTCCAGGGGCTGCCGCTGGGGTCGCGAGCGGTCCAGATCGCCGACGGGGGCACCAGCACCTATTTTCTGACCACGTTCGGCCGGTCGACCCGCAACACGGTTTGCTCGTGCGAGGTGAAGACGGAACCGAACTTGTCGCAATCGCTGCACATGATCAACGGCGACACGGTGGAGGGGAAGATCCAGGCCGGCGGCCTGGTCCAGCGCATGCTCTCCGAGGGGAAGACGCCCGACCAGGTGATCGAGTCGTTGTACATCCGCACGCTTTGCCGGCAGCCGACCGCGGAAGAATTGACCGCGCTGAAGGCGGCCGTGGCCGACGAGCCCGACCCCAAGCGGGCCCTGGACGACGTCTTCTGGGCATTGTTGAACTCTCGCGAGTTCGTCTTCAACCACTAAAACCGAAAACCAGTTTGCTTCTTCCGATTCATGGATAGACCACGTTGGATCCGCGCTGCCCACCGCTTGCTGGGCAGCCTGCTCGTCGCCACCGTTGCATTTTTTTCGCCGTCGGCAAGCGCCGGCGCCGAGGAGGCCAAGCCGGCCAACGACCCGGCCATGCCAAAGATCAATTACGACGAGCACGTGCTGCCTGTTCTTCGCGAACATTGCTTCACCTGCCACAGCCAGGACACGGCCAAGAGCGACCTGGCCCTGGACAGCTACAGCGGCTTGATGCGGGGCGGCGCCAGCGGCGAAGTGATCGAACCGGGCGACCTGGACACGTCCCGGCTCTGGCAGCTTGTCTCGCACCAGGAGACTCCGGAAATGCCGCCGGAGCAGGACAAGCTGCCGGATGCCAAGCTCGAAGTGATCAAGGCCTGGATCGTGGGCGGCGCCCTGGAGAACTCGGGCTCGACCGTCAAGATCAAGAAGAAGCCGACCATCGACCTGTTGGTGTCGGCCGGGTCCAGCAGGCCGGAGGGTCCGGCGCCCATGCCCGAGGGGCTGATCCGCCAGCCGGTGGTATACACGCCGCGCGCTTCGGCGGCCACGGCCATCGCCTCGAGCCCTTGGGCGCCGCTGGTAGCCGTCGCCGGGCAGAAACAGATCTCGCTTTATCACTCCGACACGGCCGCCTTGCTCGGCGTGCTCCCTTTTCCCGAGGGAGTGCCCCACGTGCTGAAGTTCAGCCGGTCCGGCGCGCTGTTGCTGGCCGGCGGCGGGCGCGGCGGGCAGGCGGGACTCGTCGCCGTCTACGACGTCCGCAGCGGCGACCGCGTGTTCCAGGTCGGCGACGAGCTGGACGTGGTGCTGGCGGCCGACATCAACAACAACCACTCGCTGATCGCCCTGGGAGGTCCGCGCCGCGTGGTGCGGATCTATTCGGCCGCCGATGGCACCTTGTTGCACGAGTTGAAGAAACACACCGAATGGATCACTGCCCTGGAGTTCAGCCCCGACGGCGTGTTGCTGGCCACTGCCGACCGCAATGGCGGGCTGTTTGTCTGGGAAGCCGATACCGCCCGGGAATACCAGAACCTGGCGGGGCACACCGGCTCGGTCACCGACCTCAGTTGGCGGCTCGATTCGAACGTCTTGGCCAGCGCCAGCGAAGACACGACCATCAGGCTGTGGGAGATGGAGAACGGCGCCCAGGTGAAGAACTGGGGCGCCCATGCGGGCGGCGCCTTATCGGTCGACTTCACCCACGATGGCCGGCTGCTCTCCGCCGGACGCGACAACCTGGCCAAGGCCTGGGACCAGGCGGGCAGTCAGCTCAGGGCCTTCGAGCCGTTTTCCGACCTGGCCATGGAAGCCAGCTTCACGCACGACGGGGCTCGCGCCGTGGCCGGCGACTGGGCCGGCGACATCCGGATGTGGGACGTCGCTGATGGCAAGCTCATAGCCCGCTTGCCCATGAATCCGCCCACGCTCGAAATGGCCGCGGCGGCCGCGGCCGAAGAGGCAGCCCTGGCCACGGCCGCTGCCCAGCAAGCCGCGGACGAGGCGGCGGCGGCTCAGCAAGTCGCCGCCGAAAAGGCCGCCGCGCTCCAGGCCGCCCAGCAGCAGCTTGAAACGGCTGCGGACGACGCCGCGAAGGCCGAGGCGCAGGCGGTCGTCGACCAGAAGACCGCGGAGAAAGCCGAAGCGGATCAAGCCGCGGGCGACAAAGCGGCCGTGGCCGCGACGGCGGCCGAGCGGCTTCAAGCAGCGCAGGCAAAGGCGCAGCAAGCGCAGGCGGAAAAGACGGCTTACGAGTCGCTCACCGCGCAAGCCGGGGGCTCGTAAGTACGTCGTGACCCGCATTCATGCGGTCGTCGTTCGTAGTGACCGCAATGCGGTCTGAGTCCATGCCGGACGACCCGATGAATCGGGTCACTACGAACCACTGGGGCACGCTACGACTCGACTGAGCTCGCCGAAGTCCGCTTTGCCCCAGCCACCCGGCGCGGTCTAGGCGGTTGAGCGTAAGACCCGATAAATCGGGTCACTACGAACCAAGGCCGGCTTCTACTCGCGGGGGCGGACGGCGCCGGTCAAGCCGCTATAGTCGGCACGGTCCTCGGGATGCCACAGCGGCAGGCCTTCGGCTATGCGGCGGGCCAGGACTTCCAGCTTCTGCTGCGAGCCGGCGGGGGCCTCGGTGGGAGCGAATTCGTCGGTTTCGACCGGGGCAAAATCCTCGTCGTGTCCGAATTCAAGAATCGCCTCGAAGACGTTACGCATTGCTTGCTTACTCCACTTCCAAAATCACGCCAACCAAAATCAAAACCACGCCAACCAAGTACCGGCCGCTTTCGACGGCTTCACCATCGGGATACCGGCCCGGTCAACAAAACGCGTCGACCCGCCCGAAGGCGGTCCAGGGGCCGGAAGTCAAACGATTCGGGGCGTTGCGACCGGCGGCACGAAAGTCGGGTGCGGATCGCGGGCCGCTGGGCGACTTGCCGGGGGCCAACAGGCTCCGAAACAGGCGGGATGGCACAGGTAACTCAAAGCATGTCATTCTTACGGCTGTGCTCCCAAAGTCAAGTGCCGGGAGAAAGAAACCCAGGAGGAAGCAACAGGGGAAAAGCTCGTTGGGGCCGAAATGCGGGCTTTTTCCGCGCCTAAAATCGGCCTGGGGAAAGACGTCTTGCCTCCGGCCATCCGGCCGCCCTCGTTTTACACCGCGGCCGTTCCCGCGGCACCTCGTCAGCCGATAGTCCCATCTGGTAAAGTTGATGGGTATGACCTGGCTTCAACGGCCGCTCCAATTGCCGCCGCACGCCTACGGCTTTCACCTGATCACCGACGGCATCGTCGCCGCGCTGCCCGAGCTGGCCCAGATCCGCGCGGGCCTTTTGCACGTGTTCATCCAGCACACCTCCGCCTCGTTGTCGATCAACGAGAACGCCGATCCCGATGTTCCGCGCGACCTGGCGAGCAGCTTCGACGCGCTGGCGCCCGAGAGCTTTCCCTATCGCCACACTTCGGAGGGAGCGGACGACATGCCCGCCCACGTCAAGACCGCGCTGTTGGGCAGCTCGGTCAGCGTGCCGGTCAGCGACGGCCGCTTATGCCTGGGCACGTGGCAAGGCATTTACCTGTGCGAACATCGCCGCCGTGCCGGCCCCCGTCGGCTGCTGCTCACCTTGCAGGGCGAAGTCCGCTGAATTGTGCCACTGCTCTCGGCCGCTCCAAGGTCCGCCAAAGGCGGACTGTCGTGGTGCCACTGCTTGAAGGTCGCTCTAAGGCGACCGAGAAGCAGTGGCACGGATAGCGCGGCCCTAGCGGCTGCACTGCGCCAGGTCGTCGACCCAGCACTCCAGCCAGGCGGCCTGGTTGGCGTTGCGGTCGATGTGGTCCAAGGCATCCAGGCACCGGTCGGCACATTGCGCGGCTGCTTCGCCGTCGAGCGAGCTCCGCTGGGCGCCCGACGCGATGGCGCGGTCCAGCTCGGCGTCGGATTCTTCGACGACGCCGCTGGCCCGCGTGCACAGCCCGCGGTAGTAGTCCAGGGCGAAGCGAACCAACTGCCGGCCCCGGGCCCGCCGCGCGGGAGCTTCCTTTCCCGCTTCGTCCACGAAGGCGGCGATCGACCGGGCCAGCGCCACGCTGTTCAGCCGCGGTGCCGACAACTGTTCCAGCAACTGCCGGCGAAAACTCCACAGGGCGGGCTCGGCCAGCTCGCGGGCCCGGCCCAGGCTCCCCTCGGCATGCCGAGCCAGGCGGCGCGCCTGATCGATGTCGCCCGCCAGGCCTTCTTCCACCGCCAGGCCGGCCAATGTCTCCTCGTCGAGCGGGCGAAAGCGGATCAGTTGCGATCGGGAGCGGATCGTCGGCAGTTGCTTCTCAGCGCTGGTGCCGATCAGGATCATCACCGAGCGCGGAGGCGGCTCCTCCAGCGTCTTGAGCAGGCAGTTGGCGCCCTCCTCGTTCAGGTAGTCGGCGTCGTCGATGATGGCGATCCGCCGCCCACCCATGAACGGCTTGAGCGAGATCGCGTGGCACAGCCCCTCGTGCATCCGCCGCTCGCCGCTGCCGATCAACAGCTCGACGGGAATCATGCTGCGGTCCTTCGGGCGGGACACTTCCAGCAGGTCCGGATGCGTCCGCGCCAAAACCTGCACGCAGCCGGTGCAGTGCCCGCAAGGATCGAGCCGCTCGGCCGGCTGCGTCTGGCACAGCAGGGTCTGGGCCAGCTTGAACGCGAAGGTCCGCTTGCCGACTCCCTCCGGACCGGCAAACAGAAACGTGCTCGCCAGCCGGCCGTGCTTCAGACTGCGGCGGAAGCCCTCCACCACCTCGTCGTGCCCTTGAATACCCTGCCAGGCCATGGTGCTCGCTCCGATTCCTCGGCGTTCCTTAGCCCGCGCAGCGGGCGACAGTTAATAGCCGGGCGGCGTAAGCCCCCGGTTGCCGATCAATGAACCCTTTTTTCAGCCCGCGAAGCGCGCCGACAGTAGGCATTGGTCAAACGCATGGTCGACGACCTATGGGTGACGCTGGACTCTATCGAAGTTATTCTTCGGTCGTTCCTAACCATCCGCCGGCCTGTTCAATATGGCGGCCGCGGCGGCGCGAATATCGGCCTGCACGGCGTCGACCGGGCCCGAAGCATCGATGACCACGATCCGACCCGGCCGGCGGGCGGCCTCGGCCAGGTAGCCTCGCCGCAAGGCGGTTCTGAACGCGTCGCCCTGCTGCTCCATCCGGTCGAGCGGCCGCGCCAGCCGCGCGGCGGCCGCTTCATCGGCCAGGTCGAGGACAAACGTCAGCTCGGGCTCGAGGCCGGCCGTGGCGATCGCGCCGACCTGCCACAGCGCGTCGACGTCGAGCCCTCCGGCGTGCCCCTGGTAGACCACGTTGGCCAACAGGAAACGGTCGGAGACCACGATCTTGCCTTCCGCCAATGCCGGCGCGATCACTTGCTCGACCAGTTGAGCCCTGGCTGCCATGTACAGCAACATTTCGCTTCTGCGGCCGATGCGGATCTCGTGCAAGTCGAGCAGGATCTTCCGCACGGCCTCTCCCAGCGGCGTGCTGCCCGGATCGCGGCAGGTGAGCACGTGCTGCCCCGCCTCGCGCAGCCAGCGCGCAAAGAGCTCGAGCTGGGTGGTCTTGCCCGCCCCATCCACGCCGTCGAACGAGAAGAACATGCCGGGTTTCAAGCTTTGAACTCCCTGCCGGCCAGGAATACCCGTTCCACCTCCAGGCCCTGACCGAGCACCAGCACGTCTGCCCGCTTGCCGGGTTCGAGACTGCCGACTTCGGCGTCGTGCCCGGCGATCCGCGCCGGCGTCAGCGAAGCCATCCGGACCACTTCCCAGACGGGTCGGCCGGTCAACTGCCGGAACGTGCGGACCATGTGGTCCATGCCGCGCACGCTCGAAGCCAGCGCCGAACCATCCGGCATCTTGCCGACGCCGTCGTGGTGGACGAACTCCTCGCCGCCGTCGCGTGGCCCGAACAGGTAACGTCCCTCGGGCTGGTCCAAGGCCCTGCTGCAATCGGTGACCAGCGCCAGGCGGTCGGCCCCTTTGACCTTCAAGGCCAATTGCAGCAGTTCCGGCGCCAAGTGCTTTCCGTCGGCAATCACCTCGGTCGAAAGTTCGTCGAAGTACAACGTCGCCTCGAGCACCCCTCCTCGCATCGGGTAGGGTTGCGATGCCCGCAGCTTCGATTTATCGGACATGGCGCAGTACAGGTGGTCCACGTGCCTGACGCCCCACCCGACGGCCTGGCTCATCTGGTCGAAAGTGGCATGCGTGTGTCCGGCGTTCATGCGAATGCCTCGCGCCAGGCAGGCCCGGGCGAACGCTTCGGCGCCGGGCAGTTCCGGGGCCAACGAAGCGGTCACGATTGTATCGGCCAGCTCCAGGTACTGTTCGTACTCGGCGGCTTGCGGGGCGCGCACCGGCGCCGCCGGATGGCATCCGCGTGCCTCGAGGCGAAAATACGGCCCGTATAAATGGGCCCCGAGCACCCGCGCCCCCGCGGCACCGTCCCGTTGACGAAATCGCCGGCACGTTTCCAACATCGCCAGGATCTGGTCGTGCCGGGCAGCGGTCGTGGTCGGCAGGATGCTGGTGGTTCCATGACGCGCGTGGGCGGCCAGAACCGTGCGAAAAGCCTCCTCGGTGCCGTCCATGAAGTCCGCCCCATCTCCGCCATGGACGTGCAGGTCGATGTAACCGGGCGAAATGAATCCGTCGCCCGCGTCGACCACCGTCGAATGCGCCGAGGGTCCCGCTCCAGCACCGGCGTTGGAATGGACCGCCACAATGCGGCCGCCGCGCACCTGCACGGCCCCCTGGCGCAAGACGCGATCGGCAAGAATCACCTGGCCGCGAAAGAGCAGATCCTCGTCCGGCATGCCCTAGAGTGTAACAAAACCGAGTAGGACGGGCTTCCTTGCAGCTTCCTTGCCCGTCTAAACGGCCCGTCAGGGCTGTCGGCTCGTTCCCTTCCAGCCGTCCGCAGCCGCCGCTTGCGGGCGAGGCCAGGCAGAAGTGGCGGGCTCGGCCGCCCTGGCCACCGTATGACTCGGTCTGTTGTGATTGACGTGCTGCACGCTGGCAGTCCCTTCGGCGGCGCCGGCAAGCGGGGACTGCTGCATGGCTTGCCGTCGAGCGCTCGGCGTACGGCCGCCCAACGCCACCGGCGGGGCGTTCGGGGGTGCGCCAAATATCGAGCGAGCGGAGTCGCCCAGCTCGGCATCCGGAGCATCGGCGGGTACGGGCGGGCGGCCGTTGCGGCCGGGGACCGGCGCCGGCACCATCTCCGCTTCTTCGGGCCGCGGGGCAGCTTGCGGCTCGAACAGCTCGCCGGTGCCCATCTGTTGCGGGAATGGTCCCCTGCTGAAGACCCTCGGGCGGGTGAACCCGTAATCCATGAACAGGGCGGCGTCGCGCTCGCGGGCGCGTTTGCGGGCATCGAAGTATGCCTTGGCCGGCCAGGGACCTTCGGCAAGGTACACGCCGTTGTACTCCAACAACGAACCTTTGCGGAAATGCACGCCCGTGACGGCCAGATTGTAATCGACCAGCGACCGGTAGTAGGCGCTTTCGGCCTCGGCCAATCGCCGCTGCGCCTCGAGGAGCAAGTCCAGAGTGACCGTGCCCGCTTCGTAGGCCGATTCGACGGCGTCGACGTTCGTGGCGGCGGCTACACGGCGATTAAAGTTGGTCTGCGTCGCGACATAGTGGCGGTCCAATTCCCGGATCGAATTGGCCAAGAGGTGGCTGGCTTCCAGCTCCTGGTCCTGCAGGATGGAGCGTTCACGGGCCAGTTGCAGTTCGGCGTTTCGCACGGCGGCCAGTTCCTGGCGAAAGCCGATCGGCAGCACGGCCTGCAAACCGAGCTGCCACTCCTGGAAGTCGCCGCCGGTCAGTTCCTCCCAGGCGTTGTCGAACGGAATTCCGGTGCGATCGGAGGAGATCAGGTCGTCGCCGAAGCCCCGCCAACGGTAGCGGCCCACCGCGTCCAGCCGCGGCAAGAGGAAGTTGCGCGAGGCGGTCAGCTCGAGCTCGCGCTGCTTGATCTGCCATTTCTGCCGCCGCAGCTCGACGCTGCGCGTCAGCGTTTCGGGGAGCACCTCGGCCCAGTCGAACTGGACGCGCGCGGTCGTGGGCTCGATCGAGGGGCGAATCAGGCGGCCATCCGTGGCGCTCAACCCCATCAGATAGCGGAGCTGGTTTTCGGCCGTGTAGATGCTGCTCAAGGCGTTTTCGACCTGTAAGCGGAACAGGAAGTACTGCTCCTTGGCCTGCGCCTCGGCCGCGGCATCTCCACCGCGGGCCCCAAGCCGGTACAGCACGTCCACCTTCCGCCAGGTCTCCAAGGCGCTGTCCCGGCCGGCCAGCGCGGCATCCAGGTCGCGATAGTTGAAGTAGAGGTTCCAATAGGCCCGCTCCACGTCGCTCACGAGATTGCGGACGCCGGCTTCGAAATCGGCCAGGGCAATGTCGGTGTTGATCCGCGCCAGGACCACGCCGTTGTACACGCCCGGAATGCTGTTGGGGCCCGCAATCTGGTTGAATTGCACTCCCGAACCCTGCAACAGCGGGTGCCGGAACTCGGCCTCGATGTCGGCGTTGTAGGCGCTGGGGAACTGGTTCGATGGGTTGTTGTTCCACTCGTAGCTGACGTTGTGCCGGAGGAAGGTCTGCGTGCCGGACGCGTGGCGCTTGCCAAATTCGGCCCGGAACACACCGGTGTCCTGCTCCAGCACCGGCGCCAAAAAGCCGCTGAAGAACAGGTTGACGGGCCGGTCGTTTCGCTCCCAGAACATGCTAGTCGAGAATTGCGCGTCGAACTCGCTCAGCGCCCCTTCGGTCCCGAAGCGCGGATCACTATCGACGATGGCCGGGTTGTAGACGGTAGGCACCGTGCTGGGCTGGCTGAGCAACTGCGACGACGAGAGCCCGGCGGTCAACGGCGACGACGTGCCTTGCCGCCCCTGGGCAATGGTCTGCGCGCCCAGCGTCCGCATCACCTTGCTGTTGGCCAGGGCGTCCTGGACGGCCTCCTCCAGGGACAGCTCCCAGATTTCGCGCGCCTCGGAGTTGGCCAGGGTCAATGGCGGCAGGCTCTGCTCGACGTCGGCCAGGCTCATCATCTCGACGTCGGGATACTCGATCGCGGTGGCCACCCCCTTGTAGTGCGACATGTCGCCGTCGTCGAAGAAGTAAAACGGCTGGCTGGGAGTGCAGCCGCCCGCGACGAGCATTACACAAGTCGCGACGGCCCATGGCGTTCTCAACTGCCGGCTCATCGATGGCATCCCTGACCAGGATAGAAGGGCGCAAACGAGCCGCACTTCGAGCCCGCGACAGACAGGGAGCCCGAAAATACAGCACGCTTGGTATCGGCCGTATAATCGGCAAACTTGGAGGATTCTTTTTTATCGGCAGGATCCGCCCAGTTTAGCCAGACTGCCGTAAGAGGAGCCTGGCGGGAGGGTCGCGGGCAGGGAAGGCGAGAATCCCAAGCATGGCGGCCGCTAAAGGCCCATCCCGACGAAGCCGCCTTGGTGGTCGCTGTCGGCCTGGATTTTGGCAATCCGCTCGACCGTCTGCTTCAGGTCGCCCGCCGCGATATAGCGGTCGAACTCCGCGCGGACGGAGTGCGTGACGGTCTCCTTGAACCAGGCCACGATCGGTTCGGTCAACCAAGGGCACGTCTCCCGCGCCAAGTCGGCTTCCAGGTGGCAGCCCACCGTGTTCTGGTCGCTGTCGTCGGTCAACGTCACGCCGTTGAAGCGCAACTCGATCATGCCCAACTCGGCATGGTTCATGAGCCGGAATGTGCAGTGGCCGTTGTAGAGATAATAGCTGTTGTGCGAGCCATAGCTCTCCAGGGCCCTCAGGACTCGCTCGCAATGAGCCCGGTACTTGGGCGAGGCATCGAACGGGATATCGAGCCGGCCGACCGAACGCAGCGGCAGGCAATCGAAGGCGATTTCCACGGCTTGCGACATCGGCGAACCAGCTCCTCAGCGCGCGGCCGCCAGGCGGGACCCGCTTGCCTGCTGCCAGGCAACGCTCAGCCAGCCGTCTTCGGCGGTCAATTGTCTCAACTCGAGCGTGCCCGCACTGGCCGCCTGCCCCGGCAGCACCAGCCCCTCCGAAACGATCTCCGGCGGAAAAACCCCCTCGAAGCGGTGCTTCAGCAGGTTCCGCAACGTCTGCTGGCGCAGGGCAAGCCGCCTCCCGGATCCAGGCACAAAACCGGGTGGAAAGATTTCCAGCTCGCCTTGCCGCGCGGCCGTCATTCCCGGTCCGCGCCGCTCCAACTGGTACCGCGCCGTGACGTTCATGCCCGAATACTGCCGCCCGCCGGAAGTATAACGTTGCCCCCGCACCGTGATCGACATGGTATTGTCGTGGATCACCACGCTGATCGGACGCCTGGAAGCGAACGTGATCGACCACGCTTCCTCCCGCTCGGCATCCCGCAATTCGGCCGGAATCGACCCCAGCACGTCCAGCGCCAGCCGCTCGGACTGGGCCTGGTCCAGCGTCCGACCGGCGAATATCTCCTCGGTCAGGTTGTTGAAGAACGATTCGTGCATCCGCACCGAAAGGCTGACGGGCACCGCCAGATCGGGGGGCGCCTGCGCCGCCGCCAACCGCCCCGCCGGCTGCTCGATGGCCATGACCCGCAGCGCGTCCTCGGTCGTGCTAAAACGGATCTGGTCGCCCGAGGGTCCCCGACGCAGCAGCGGATGGCGGTCGCGGCCCTGGATGCGGTCGTTGACCCTGGCCAGCAGGCCGCCGGCCTCGCTCTCGAAACGCGCGTTGAACCGCTGTTCGGCATGGCGGGCGGCGATCCGTTCGCTCAGGGCCTTCTGCTCTCCGACGCGCTTGAGGGCCACCCGTTTGATCAGGCAATCCACGAGGCCCCGCTTGGTGGATGAAATACCACGCACGGTCGATTGCGTCGTGGCCGAGGCCGAGGCCGGATACGCCCGCATCCCCTGGCCGTCCAGCACGAACCGCTTCCGCCCGTAGATCTGCGTTTGCGCCGAACTATGGATCCGGGCGGGCCCATTGCGCCCGACTGTTCTGGCGTAGTTTGTCCCCCGCATCACGGTTTCGAACAGCGCCGTGTCTCTGCTGGGCAGCAAGCGGATGGCGACCTGCCCGACCGTCCGTCCGCTTCCGGAAATCCGGGTGCCCAGGATCACGTCGCGAACCGAGGCCGTCTCGTCCACCGGCCTGGCGATGGCGGCGTCGAGCAAATCCCGCGAAACCTGCGCATACAAATTGGGCCGAGAAAAGCGGCCCCGAACCGCCTGCACGACCGCAGGCGCCTGCCGGTACCGCGCGAGCCAGGCCACCGCCTCGGCCGTCTTGTCCCAGGCCTCGCTGGACCCCGTCGCGTCATACTCCTCCAGGCCGCCGGCCAACTGTTCGATCGCCGTCTGGAACTGCGAGTGAGCCTCGTTGCTCCGAACCAGGGCGGCCGTGTCGATGTAGACCCTCAACGCGTCGCCCGCCTGACTGAATCGCGGCAGTTCCAGGCCCGCGTGGCCGCTGCGATACCGCCGCGCAGCCGTCTCAAGAACCGACAGGTCGGCCTGCAGCCCACGATCGAGCTCGGCTTTCACCTCGTCGACGAGCAGGAACCTTTTCCAAGCCTGGCCGTTGGCCCCCGCCGCGGCCAGATACCGCTCGAGCCGGCCGAGGGCCTGCCGCAGTTCGCCGAGCCGCCTGGCGAGCTGTGTCTTGTCCGGCTGCACATAGCCGTCGGCGGCCGATCGGACCAGGGCCGGCAGCTCGGCGTCCGGCGAGGCGGTCTGACCATAACTTTCTATGCCGCAGGAAATTGCGAAGATGACCGCAAGCCCCAACGACGCCAACAACCGATCGTACATGGATTCTCCCTTGCCGCACGGGGGCCAATGGCCCCAGCGGGACGCTCCGCGCCCGCCTCCAACCAATCCTCGAAGTAGTCGTTCCGCCCATAGTAACTCTACATGGCCCCGCATTGTACTGCCCCTGGCCCCGTTCCAGCTACAGCATGAGTAGGGGGCTCGCCGTCACGTTGTTCTTGACGGTTGTAGCGTCTCTAGGGGCACGTTGCATCCGGGAAACGGTCCAGGTTGAAAAAAGTCCCCATGTTGCCAAAACGCATGCTAGGTTTTAGGGAAAGGGTTCGGATGACTCCGTCTGGGCCAGGCGGCCCCGGCTACACAGCCGGACCTGATCGACGGAGTCGGGCAGTCTGGGAAAGACGAACCAATGGGCGGGTGCAGGATGCCGGTGCGATTTGTGTGGATCGCGCTGGCGGTCTGCGCGCTGTGCAACGGCTGCCACTGGTTCCGGCTGCCGAAGATCGACCCCAGCGGCGAGCGCATCTTCCTCCGCGAACCGCACGCTCACCAGCCGCACGCTCACCAGCCGCACGTTCCGCAGCCGCAGGCTCCGATTCTGCGGCCGCCCGCCTTTGTCGAGCAGCCCGGTCCTCCCCGTCCGCACCACCACGCGCGGGGCGTGGCCGTCATGCCCTGCAAGATCATTGCACCGGTGGGAAGCGAAGTCGTGATGCTGGCCGCCGTAGCCGGTCTCAATGGCCAGCCCAAGGCGAACCAGCGCGTGGAGTGGATGCTGGCGCCCGGCGGCGCCGGCCAGATTGTGGCGCTGGGAAAGCACACGCCGCTTGATTGGCTGGTCGGCTTTCGGACCTGGCCTCGCAAAATCGACAACACCTTCGCCATCGGCAGCACCTCGTCCAGAAATCTCTGCCTGACGCGCGGCACGCCTTCGCCCGCCGACGACGTGCCGGTCTTGCGCGGCCAGGCATGGCTGAGCGTTACCTCGCCCATCGAGGGGACTAGTTACGTGACGGCCTATGCCCCCGGCGTGTACGGCTGGGACAGCAGGCAGCAGACGGCGACCATCCATTGGGTCGACGCGCAGTGGTCGCTGCCCCCGCCGGCCGTGCAAACCGTGGGTGGCCGCCACGTGCTCACCACCACCGTGCTGCGCCATTCCACGCAGGCGCCCGCGGAGGGTTATCGCGTACGCTACCAGATCGTCAGCGGACCCGCGGCCGGCTTTGCTCCCCAAGGCGCTCAAATGGTCGAAGTGGCCACCAACGCTTTGGGCCAGGCTGCCGTCGAGCTGTTCCAGACCGAGCCGGCCGCCGGCACCAACGTGGTTGCGATCGAGATCACCCGGCCTCCCGGCGCCCCCGGCGATCAGTCGCTCGTGCTGGGCAGCGGCAGCACGCAGATCAGTTGGAGCTCGCCCGTGGCGGCGCCATCCGCGCCGCCGGCCGCCGCTGGACCCGCTGCGGCGCCTGCGCCGGGGCCCGCGGCGCCGGCACCCGTTCTCGAAGCGAGGATGACCGGTCCCCAGCGCGCGGTGATCGGGCAGGAAGTGACGTTCGAAGTGGTAGTCACCAACCGCGGCGCCACGGCCGCCTCCGGGCTGGTGATTGTCGACCGCTACCCGCCGGGCCTGCGACATGCTCAGCGGGGCAACTCGATCGAGCGGGTCCTGGGCGATCTGGCTCCCGGTGCATCGCGCTCGGTGGCCGTCACCTTCCGGGTGGCCGAAGCGGGGCGGCTCTGCAATCGGGCCGAGATCCACTCGCCTCTGGGCGTGCTGGCGCGGGCCGAAGCCTGCCTCACGGCCGAGCGGGCGGCCCAGGCCGATCCGGACGAACAGCCGCGGCTTTCCGTTCGAAAGACCGGCCCCGACCGCCGCCGTGTGGGCGAGACCGCCGAGTTTTTGATCGAAATCACCAACAACGGCCGCCAGCCCGCCACCGAGCTGAAGGTGCTGGACCATTACGACCAGGACGCGCTCGATCCGGTCAGCGCCACGGACGGCTATAGCTGGACCGGGCTGGACCTGGTCTGGAACGTCGACGTGCTGCCGCCGGGCAAGACGATCGTTTTTCAGGTGCACTGCCGCTGCCTCAGGCCGGCTGCCCGCTCGTGCAACGGCGCGACGGTCACCTCCCGCGAGCAGGCGCGTGCCGACGGCGAGGCCTGCCTGGAGATCGCTCCCGCGGCCGCCGGCGGCAGTAGTCTGAGCATCTCGGTGGCCGACGTGCGCGACCCGGTGGCGGTGGGCAACCAGACCACGTATGAGGTACGCGTCACGAACAACAGCCAGGCCGCCGACCGCCAGGTGGCCGTGGCCGTTACGGTGCCTTCCGGCATGACCGCCCTGGTGGTCGGCAGCAGCGGGCCGGCTGCGTACCGTGTCGAGGGGCGGCAGGTGCGATTCGACCCCGTGCGTGAGATCCGTCCCGGCGAGACGCTCAGCTACCGCGTCGAGGCCCGAGCCGAGCGTGCCGGCGGCGGCCGTTGCCAGGTCGAGGTGACCAGCGAGCGGATACAACAGCCACGAACGGCCGAGACCACCACCACGATCGTCTCCGGCCCGTAGGGATTGGAACTCGGCGGACTTTCTCGGCCCACCACGGGTCGCCGCCGACGGGTGCGTGCATTGATGGGCCGGCGCCATCCCTGTCAGCCTCCGCGGAGCTCACTTGAACGCGCACGCGTCATTCTTGCCGTAAGTCGAATCATAGCCGTTGGCTGTTCATATCTCACCCGGCTTTAGGGTGTTCGTCTCTTATTAGCTCATTCGGCCGGAGATGGACGGATGCCGAAAAACCGCAAGTTAAATTGGCGAGTCTAGGTCACGGCTGCCGATAGGACAAACTGGGTCATTAAAATCCCCACTTCACCATCGAGCCATTGGATGCAGCACCACGACTCATGAGCATTTCACCGCACTTTCTCCTCTTCTCCGAAGCGGGGGAGAAAATGATGCAGGGCCAATGGAGGTTTGTCCTGCAAGCGGCCGATGGATCGGCGACTTTCGAAGCAAGCGATACCGAGCCCCTGCTCGCCGGCGAGCGACTGGAGCTGCTGGCGGTCGTCCGCGGCCTGGAGGCCTTGGATCAGCCGTCGCGGGTCACGCTCTATACGCCCAGCCGCTACGTCAACCGGGGCCTGACCTACGGCCTCGACGAGTGGCGCCGTAACGGCTGGAGCTGGGAGTGCTTCGGCGAGATGGTCCCCGTCAAGAACCGCGACCTGTGGCAGCGGGTCGACCGTGCGCTGGGGTACCATCGACTCGAATTCCGGGGCTTTCGTTTCGATGCCCCACACGCCAGCCGAGGCAACGTTCCCGCCCCGCACTTCACGCTTCCCGCCGCTGCCCGGCCGCCGGACAGGCAACCCGCCGCACGCGGCCGCGGAGTCGTGCATCGGCGTTGGAGCCGTGCCGCCGCCCGCATCCGCCGGCAGTTGGGCGAGCGGGCCAAGGGGCTGGTCCTGAGCTGCCAGCAGCTCGGAACCTGTTTCCTGCCAAGGCCTTGGATCGGCTAGTCGTGCGGCGGCTTTTGCGCCCGCAACTATGCTGATTTGAGATTTAACTTCTGGACGAAGCGGCCCTCAAAACCCACAATTGGACCACGAGCGAAATAGCAAGGAGGTGCGCGTGCGTACGGCAGTCGCGTTGGAGAGCGTGAATCGGTTGGTCGAAGGACGAGACGAGAACCCGTTCGAACTGCTAGGGCCCCATGAAGTTATTGACGATGGCCGCCGTGCCTTGGCCGTGCGGGCCTATCTGCCGCAATCGGCGCAGGCCTGGATCGTCGACCGGGCTCACGCCGCGACGCCCCGCCCGATGCGGAGGATCCACCCAGCCGGCCTGTTCGAGGCGATTTGCCCGCCGTGGGACGGCAGGGATCCGGCCCGTTACCTACTCGAGTTCGCCGACCAGCACGGCAACCGCGCCACGATGCACGATCCGTACGCCTTCCCCCACTACCTGACCGACTACGACCTGCACCTGTTGAACGAGGGAACGCACTGGCACAGCTATCACAAGCTGGGGGCCCAACTGCGGACCATCGAGGGTGTGGAGGGGGTCAATTTTGCCGTCTGGGCGCCCAACGCCACTTCGGTCAGCGTGATCGGCGACTTCAACCAGTGGGATACCCGCCGGCATCCCATGGGCAAGCACATCCCCAGCGGCTTCTGGGAGCTGTTCGTTCCCGGGCTGAGTGAAGGCACGCTCTACAAATACCACATCAGGCATGGCGGACAGTCGCTCGAAAAATCCGACCCCTACGGTTTCGCCGCCGAGCTGCCACCGCGCACCGCCTCGCAAGTAGTCAACCTCGACCGCTACCACTGGCACGACGAGAAGTGGATCGCCGGGCGGCAGCAGGCCTCGGCCCTCGACGCGCCGCTCTCCTTTTACGAAGTCCACCTGGGTAGCTGGCGGCGCCCGGGAGACGACCACCACCGCTGGCTGAGCTACCGCGAGCTGGCCCACGAGCTGGTCGACTATGCCAAACAGATGGGTTTCACCCACTTGGAGCTGCTCCCGGTCAGCGAGCATCCCTTTTCGGGAAGCTGGGGGTACCAGACGGTCGGCTACTTCGCGCCCACCAGCCGCTACGGCTCGCCCCAGGACTTCATGTACTTCGTCGATCACTGCCATCAGAACGGCCTGGGCGTGCTGCTGGACTGGGTGCCGGCCCACTTTCCGCGCGACGGGCACGGGCTGCGGCAGTTCGACGGCACCTGCCTTTATGAGCACGCCGATCCGCGCAAGGGAGAACACCGCGACTGGGGAACGCTGATCTTCAACTATGGACGGCACGAGGTCCGCAACTTCCTCCTGTCCAACGCGCTGTTCTGGTTCGACAAGTACCACATCGACGGCCTGCGCGTGGACGCGGTGGCCTCGATGATTTACCTCGATTACAGCCGGGAGGAAGGCGGCTGGGTGCCCAACGAATTCGGGGGCCGCGAGAATCTGGAGGCGATCTCGTTTCTCAAGGAGCTGAACATCCAGTCGCACTTGCAGTATCCCGGGGTGCTGACGGTTGCGGAGGAGTCGACCGCCTGGGCGGGCGTTTCGCGGCCCACGTACCTGGGAGGGCTGGGATTCAGCCTGAAGTGGAACATGGGCTGGATGAACGACACGACGCAATACATGCGGCACGAGCCGGTGCACCGCAAGTACCACCACGACGAGCTGACGTTCAGCCTGATTTATGCCTTCCATGAGAACTTCGTGCTGCCGCTGTCGCACGACGAGGTGGTCCACGGCAAAGGCTCACTGTTGGACCAGGTCCCCGGCGACCTGTGGCAGAAGTTCGCCAACCTGCGGCTGATGTTCGGCTACATGTGGGCCCACCCCGGGAAGAAGCTGCTCTTCATGGGGGGCGAGTTCGGCCAGTGGGGCGAGTGGAACTACGACACGAGCCTGGATTGGCACCTGCTCCAGTGGCCGAGCCACCAGGGCTTGCAGAAGTACGTGGCGGACTTGAACCAACTCTACCGCCGCGAGCCCGCGCTGCACCAAATGGACTTCGACGGCCACGGCTTCGAATGGATCGACTGCCACAACTATGATGCCAGCGCGCTGAGCTTCATCCGCAAGGCCAAGGACCCGCGCGATTACCTGGTGGTTTGCTGCAACTTCACTCCGGTGCCCAGGCTGACGCACCGCCTGGGCGTGCCGGAGCACTGCTGGTACGAGGAGATTTCCAACAGCGACTCGACGTACTACGGCGGCAGCAACATGGGCAACGGCCCCGGACTGATGGCAGAGGATATCCCCAGCCATGGGCGCCCCCACTCGATCAACCTGACGCTTCCTCCGCTGGCCACCGTGATCCTCAAGCCCCGCCGCTAGAGGGAAGGAGGGGACTTGGTACTTAGGACTTGGTGCTTGGGACTTGGGAAGACACCGGAGCCCGACTTCGGCGAGCTCAGTCGAGCCGAGCCCAAAGTACAAAGAACAAAGGTCTAAGCACCCCGATTGGGGCATCCCGACGCGCTGGGACGCTGCCGCCAGTCACCCACCGTTACACTGGGGCACGCTTATCGCTTTGCCGCCAACCACCCGGCGTTGCTGCCTTAACTCCGCTGGTCTGGCGGGCGCACCCACTCCAGGGCCGCCTCGCGCCGGATCTGCTCCAGCCAGGCCTGGATGAGCTGCTGCCTTTCGGCCAAGGCGGCGGTCTGGTAGAGGCTGAACGGATAGGCGATGAACAACTGCTGCAACGTGGAAAGCGGCGGCTCGAGCTTCTCCACCCGGATCACGTAGACCACCGTCTGCGGCTGGTTCATGGCCGAGCCGACCTTGCCCACCTGCAAGCGGAATACCGCGCGCATGAAGTCCTCGCCGGCGTCCTCGACTCCTTCGACCTCGCTGATTTGCGGGATCGCCCGCGAATCGACGCCCGCGCTGGTTGTGGTCAACCAGGAGAACGCCGGCGGCCGAACGACCGTGTAGCCTCCCTGCTCGCCAAACAGCTCGGCAAGCGACTCCTTGGCGCGGCCTGCCTTGGCCACCAGCTCGGCGGCCTTCTTCTTGGCCGGCTCGCGCGCCTGGATCAGCTTCCAGGCACGCACCACCTCGTCGTGGATTTCCTTCAGCTCGGGCACATACGCTTCGCGCTCGTCGATCTTCCAGAACAAGTAGCGGTTCCGCTCGGCATCCTCGGACCGGGCACTCTTGTACTTCAGCAGATAGTCGATCGCCACGTCGGCGAAGGCATAGTCGCCGAGCTGGGATCCTCCCAGCTCCGGATCGAGCTGCGCCACGTCGTACCGCGAAACCAGGCTCGTCTTGCCGTCGGTCAGCGAGTGGGCCGCCGCCAGTTCGGCAAAGTCGGGCCGGGCCGGTTCCTTGCCCCTGCGGTTGATGCTCCAAGCGTTCCACCGCCGTTCATAGCGGTCCATTCTGGACTTGACGGCGTCCAGCGCCTTTTCGATTTTTTCGTCGGCCTGCTGCTGGGCCAGCTTTTTGCGGATCGCCTCCTCCACTTTCCAAAGCGGTTCGTATTTCGGCTTCGGTCCGTCGCGGATGTCTCGTGGCAAGAGCAAGTCGTCCGAAATCGGCGGCGGCGGTCCGGCCGGCAGTTTTTCAGTCTTCGCGCCGGCCGGCTTCGCCGCGTCGTCGCTGGCGCCCGTATCGTCGCTGGCGCCATCGGCGGTTGCCGGGGGAAGCGGAGTCTGGCCATCGGGCGCGTCGAGCGCGGGGTCGCCCGCCACGGGCTGATCCCCGTCCGCATCGGTCACCGGCTGGTCATCGTCCGGCGGCTGGTAGAAGGCCAGCAGATTCTCGATCGATCGATTGTCCGACGATTCATCGGGCGCCGGCTCCGCCGCTTCACCCGCCGGCGGCTCGCCGGGCGGCGGCTCTTCGGGTTGCTCCTCGGCCGGCTCCCCCATGGGCTCGTCCGGTTGCTCGCCCGGCACTTCAGGATCCGCTTCCGAGATCAGCGGGTCGTCTTCCCGCTCGGCTTTCGACGCACCGCCAAGGGGCATGCTGCTCTCCGCATCGTCGAAGGCGTCGAAGGCCGAGTCGCCCAAGTCGGTATAAAGGAATTCGCGGTCCTTGAACTGTTCGTAATACTCCGCCACCTGCTCGTCGGTGATCGACTTTTCATCGTAAAAACGGTCGTACGAAGCCTTTACATACTGGAAGGCGGCCTTGACCGGTACCTTGAAGCCTGGTTCCGGCGAACCGGGCACGGGCTCCTGTTCCTTGTGAGCATCGAAAAAAGCCTGCAGCGTCTTCGGATCCGGATCGTCGATCTGGTCGATGAAGTCCTCCGCACGGATCGGTACCAGTTCCACGGTGGCCCTGCTGTTGAGACGCGTATAGTAGTCCCAGCGCTGGGCGGGCGTGGTCATCGACACCGGCACTTCCAGCACCCCGCTCATGAGCAGCAGCTTCTCGGCGGACAGCTCGGTCCGCAGGGCATCGAACACCTGCGGCTGGGTCGTCTTCAGCCGGCGGACGATCGCGCGGAAGCGGTCGGCGGGCACCTGGTCGCGGGTGTTTTCCTTCAGGTAGGCGTTGATCGCGTCGTCCCCGATCACGACTCCCAAGTCCTTTGCCCGCTCGGCCAGCAGGTGGGTCTCGACTACCGATCGCTCGGTCGGCTCGCCGAACGGCTGCCTGCTGGCGATCATCCGGCGAAACTCCTCGCCCATGGCCGCCACCAGCGTTTCCACCATGAACTCGTTGGCCAGTTGGCGCCGCCCGATCATATTCCCCAGGTCGCCTTCGCGGATCTCGCCCCGCGCGGTGCGTGCTACCACCTGGTTGCTGCCGGCGGCCGGGCCGTTGCTCGACGTTTGACCCAGAAAAATCGGCAGAATCGTAAAGGCGATCATGCACAGCACGCCGACCATGACGATCATGGCCTTCTGGTGCTTACGAAACATCGAAAAAGGAGACGACATTGTGATCTAGCCTTGTCGCATGGGTGCTTACCCCCCCGGCGGCTGGCCTGGAACATGCCTTGACAGCCGGGCGATACAGATATTAATGAGTAACGGGCCAACGAGCGTTGCCCCTGGCGCGTGAATTGTAAATCCCATCGACGTAAATGCAATCCCAAACAGGAAGTATGGTTCTTCGGACCCACACCTTACCCGGCATGACGCATGGCTAAATCCAAACCCAAAAACGCCGCCGGCAAGCCGCTGGTGATCGTCGAGTCGCCCGCCAAGGCCCGCACCATCGGCGGTTTTCTGGGCCGCGACTTCGTGATCGAGGCCAGCATCGGGCACGTCCGCGACCTGCCCCAGGGGGCCAAGCAAATCCCCGCCGAGTTCAAGAAGGAGGATTGGGCCTACCTGGGGGTCAACGTCCATGACGACTTCAACCCCGTTTACATCGTGCCGCCCGGCAAGGTCGAGCAGGTCCGCAAACTCAAGGCCCTGCTCAAGGACGCCCGCGAGCTTTACCTGGCCACGGACGAGGACCGCGAGGGCGAGGCCATCAGTTGGCACCTCCGCGAGCTGCTCAAGCCCAAGGTGCCCGTCCGCCGCCTGGTGTTCCACGAGATCACCAAGGAAGCCATCCACGAAGCCCTGGAGCATCCGCGGGACATTGACGACGCCCTGGTCCGTGCCCAGGAAACCCGCCGCATCATCGACCGACTGTTCGGCTACGAGGTGTCCCCGCTGCTTTGGCGGAAGGTGCGGCCCCGCCTCTCGGCTGGGCGCGTGCAGAGCGTGGCGGTGCGGCTGATCGTCCAGCGCGAGCGCGAGCGGATGGCGTTTGTCTCGGCCAGCTTCTGGGATCTGCTGGGCACATTCGCCAAGGCCGGTGGAGAAGGCTTCCAGGCCGGCCTGTCCAGCTACCAAGGCCGGTCGATCCCGTCGGCCAAGGACTTCGACCCGGCCACCGGCAAGCTGAAGGATCAGCGGCTGTTGCTGCTCGACGAAGAGCAGGCGTCCCAATTGGCCCACGAGCTGCGCGCAGGCCAGTTCCGCGTCGGTTCGTTGGACGATAAGCCCTACACGTCGAAACCCTATGCACCTTTCACCACCAGCACGCTGCAGCAGGAAGCCAACCGCAAGCTGGGCTTTACGGCCCGCCGCACGATGCAGGCGGCCCAGAGCCTGTACGAAACCGGCCACATCACCTACATGCGAACCGACTCGACGAACCTGGCCGCCGTGGCCATCGAGGCGGCCCGCGACCTGGTGGCATCGCAGTACGGGCGTGAGTACCTGCCGGACCAGCCTCGCGTGTATCGCACCAAGGTCAAGAACGCGCAGGAGGCCCACGAGGCGATCCGGCCGGCGGGCCATCCCTTTGCCCTGCCCGAGTCGCTGCGAGGCGAGCTGTCGAGTGACGAGTACAAGCTGTACGACCTGATTTGGAAGCGTACCGTGGCCAGCCAGATGGCCGACGCCCGCGGCCGCCGGATCTCGATCACGATCGAAGGCGGTGAGGCCACGTTCCAGGTGGGGGGCAAGACGATCGACTTCCCCGGCTACCTGCGGGCGTACGTGGAAGGCGCCGACGATCCCCAGGCGGAGTTGGCCGACCGCGAAACCGTGCTGCCCGACGTGCAGGTGGGCCAGGTGCTCGCCTGCCAGGCCATGGAACCCAAGGGGCACACGACGCAGCCTCCCGGCCGCTACAACGAAGCTACGCTGACCCGTGCCCTGGAAGAGCTGGGCATCGGCCGTCCCAGCACGTACGCGGTGATCATCGATACGATCCTGGCCCGGCAGTACGTTTTCAAGCGAGGCAACGCCCTGGTGCCTACCTGGACCGCTTTTGCCGTCTCCCAGTTGCTGGAGGAGCACCTGCCGGACCTGGTCGACTACCGCTTCACGGCCCAGATGGAAGACGATCTGGACGCGATCAGCCGCGGCGAGGCGGGGCACGTCGACTACCTGCGGGCTTTTTATTTCGGCAACGGGCACGTCGGTTTGAAGCGGCAGCTCGAGAACAAGGTCGACGAGATCAACGCCCGCGACGTCAGCCGCATCTCGCTGGGCACTCCCGGGGGCAATGGCCAGGCTGGGCAGGAAATCTATGTCCGCGTGGGACGCTTCGGTCCTTTTCTGGAACAGGGAGAACGGCGGGCCAGCATTCCCGACGGCTTTCCGCCGGACGAGTTGACGATTCGTGCCGCCCTGGAAATGCTCGACCGGGCCGCTCAGGGGGACGAGCCGCTGGGCATCTGTCCTGAGACGAACAAGCCGGTCTTCTTGAAAGTCGGCCGCTTCGGGCCGTATGTGCAGCGCGGCACGTCGCAGGATGAGGAAAAACCGCAGAACGCTTCGCTGCTCAAGTCGATGGACCCCGAGGACGTCGACCTGGCCGCGGCCTTGAAGCTGCTTAGCCTGCCCCGTGAGCTGGGAGAACATCCCCCCGGCAACTCGCCGTTGGCCGGCCAGAAGGTGTGGGCGTACAACGGTCGATTCGGGCCCTACGTCAAGTGCGGTCAGGAAACCCGCTCGCTCCCGTCGGAGCTTTCGCCGCTGGACATCACGCTGGAGCAGGCGGTGGCCCTGCTGGCCGAACCGAAGAAGGCCCGCCGCGGCTTCGGCGCGCCGAAGGAGCCGATCAAGGTCTTCAGCCAGTCGCCCGTCACCGCTGAGCCGGTCAAGCTGCTCGAAGGGCGTTACGGGCCCTATGTGACCGATGGCGCCACGAACGCTTCGCTGCCCAAGGGCACGCCGGTCGAGGAGCTCACGTTCGAACAGGCGCTGGAGCTATTGGCGGCCCGGGCCGCACAAGGACCTGCCAGGAAAGGCTCACGCCGCAAAAAGCCGTCCTCCTCCCCCATCAAGAAGAAGTCCGCGCCGCGGAAGACGGCACGGCCGAAAGCGAAAGGCAGCAGGCCGAAGGCGAAAGGCCGAAAGGCCGGCTAAGAGCGCTGAGTAGGGAGTGGTTTGCCCTTCACCCCCGGCCGGCCCTAGAATGTAGTCAGCGGTGCCTGGGTGCAAACTCTTGCCGGCAGGCTCCGCCAGGTTCCCGTCCGCCCCGGATCCCATCTTGTCCGTCGAGCGCGCTTGCGCATCTAGTGCAACCGTTGACGCCGCCCTAAGCGTTAGAGTCAGGCGAAGCGTTAACGGCGCCGCGATCGGACTGTCCGCTACGAAAGGGAAAACTTTCTAAAGTCAAACCCCGCCGCCACTCGAAATACCTTTCGGAAGGCTTGTACAGCGCGGGACTTTCCTTGCCCCAAGGAAGGTGCCCCGTGACCGCAAAGCCGCAGGGGGGAACCTGCCCAAAGGCCACGCCTGAAATCGGTTGCCGTCGGCGGTGCGACGGCAACCGTCGCTTGCTTTCCTCGCTGCCCAACTGCCGCCGCGTTTTAGCGCATCGCCCGGGTCTCGTTGGGAATCGGAGCTACACCGAATGGAACGCTGCTTCCCTATTTTACGGATTTTCACTGACTTCCGGATGCCCCGCTCGCCGATGACTCTCACTAAGGCCGGGATCAGAGGGAGCTGAACCACAGCCGAACGAAGCGAATACCAACGTCAACGCCCCGACCCAGATGTTTGCGGTGGGTAGCTCGAACACCCACAGCCGGCACGAAGGATCGCGACAGAGCCGCCAGGCCGCAGACAAGGGGCCCGCAAGCTCCGGTGGAGGACAACCGCCTCGCCGGAGTGAACTTCCAAACCAAAGCGAATGTAATTGGAGAGCCTGCGATGAAGGTCTTCACAACTGGACAGGTCGCCAAGATCTGTAAGGTGGCCCCGCGCACCGTCAGCAAGTGGTTTGATTCCGGCCGGCTGAAAGGTTATCGCATCCCCGGCTCCCAGGACCGGCGTATTCCCCGCGAATACCTGATCCGGTTCCTCAAGGAGCATGGGATGCCTCTGGGAGATCTCGAAGACGAAGCCATGGCCAAGGTACTCGTGGTCGGACAAGACCAAGTCTTGATCGAGAACCTGAAGCGAGAGCTGCCTCTGGAGCGCTCCTTCAAGCTGGCCGTGGCCGCCAGCGGATTCGAAGCCGGCATCCAGGCCGAGAGCTTCCATCCCGACTGCATCATCGTCGATTTCTCGATCGGCCGGATCGAGGCCCTGCAGATCTGCCAAAACCTGCGGCGCAACAGCGAGTACTCCGAAACGATCCTGATTGCACTGTTGCCCGACGATGGCAATTCCAACAGCTTTGATCGCTCGAGTATCAACGAAACGTTCAAGAAACCGTTCGACGCGGCCTTGCTGGCCGAGCGTCTGCGGACCTTGATCGGGGCCCGCAAAGAGCTGGCTCGCTAGGTACCCCGCCCGCGGGCGCTGTCTCGGCAGTGTGCGTCGCTGGCAATCAACCCGTCGCGGCTAGACCCCCGCGGCGGTTAAGGTTAGCTCGGGGGGCGGCCGAAAGAGTCGGCTGCTGGCATGCTGGGCATCCCGGGCCCGGCAAGCCCCCCTTTGCCTCTCTGGGCCGCCCTGTTTGGCGGCCCCAAGGCCTTCCAAGGCCTTGCCCGCTCGTCGATGCGCCCTTGGGGCGTTAATCCGCTGCGGCCCTTTGCGGTTCTCCTGCCAGCCCATCGGGGGCGGATTTGCGGGCGCCGATCGACCAAGAGGCCCCTCGACGGGCAGGTCGCGGTCCTTAGAATGGTCGGCCAGCGGGGCGAAGCGACGGCGGGTGCATCGGGCCTATGAGCGAGCTGAGTCATTTCGACGAACAAGGCGCCAGCCGGATGGTCGACGTCGGCGCCAAGCAGATCACCGCCCGCATGGCGCGGGCCAGCGGGCGCGTGCGGATGGCGCCCACGACGCTCGAACTGCTTCGCACGGGCGGGCCTGTCGCGGGGACCGCTCTTGCCAAGGGCAACGCGCTGGAGGTGGCGCGGCTGGCCGGCATCATGGCAGCCAAGCAGACCGGAAGCTTGATTCCGCTGTGCCACCCGCTGCCGCTGGACGCCGTGGAGATTGGCTTTGACTTTCCAGACGCCGGCACGGTTTCCATCGAGGCCACGGTGCGCGTCGCCGCTCGCACCGGAGTGGAAATGGAAGCCCTGGTGGCGGTGAGCATCGCGGCGCTGACCATTTACGACATGTGCAAGGCCGTGGACCGGTCGATGAGCGTCGAAGCGGTTCAACTCGAAGAAAAACTTGGAGGCCGCAGTGGACATTATCGCCGGCAAGGACAGGACGAGCAGCCTGGCTGAGGGCGACTTGGGCGCGGTCGCGGCCGTGCCGGGCGAGCCGGCCGGCGGCGCCGTCTACCGAGTTGCCGAGCCGGCGGCCGCGTGCGTCGGCCGGCGCGAGGCGCGGGGGCGTCTGGATCAGCTCTACGAGCCGATCCGCGATCAACTCGAAGGTTGCGAACGGATTCTGCGGGCCGAGCTGCGCAATGAAAACGCCTATGTCGACCAGTTGGTTCGCCACGGCTTCCGGCTGGGCGGCAAACGGCTGCGCCCGGCACTGCTGCTGCTGGCCGCCCAGGCGGCCGGCAACGTGACCGATGAGCACCTGGTGCTGGCCGCCGTGGTGGAGATGATCCATACGGCTACGCTGGTGCACGACGACGTGCTGGACGGCGCGACGGTGCGGCGGCACCTGCAGACGCTGAACTCACGTTGGGGCAACGAGGCCAGCGTGCTGGTGGGTGACTACCTGTTCACGCACGCGTTTTACCTGGCGAGCACGCTTTCCGACACGTTCGCCTGCCGCACGATCGGGCGGGCGACCAATCTGGTCTGCGAGGGGGAGCTGCGGCAGATCGAGAGCCGGGGCAACTTCGATCTGGGCCAGAACGAATACCTGGCGATCATCAAAGCCAAGACGGCCGAGCTGTGCGCCTGCTCCTGCTTGTTGGGGGCCCATTATGCAGTTACCGGTATCCAGCAGGGGCGGGCTGTCGAGGAGGCACTGGCCCGCTACGGCAGGTGGCTTGGCATCGCCTTTCAGATCACCGACGACCTCTTGGACCTGGTGGGACACGAGGCGTCCACCGGCAAGTCGATGGGGACTGACCTGGCGTTGCAGAAGCCGACGCTGCCCGTGATCCGCCTTTTGGAGCAGGCCGGCCCGCGCCGGCACGAGGTGGTTGAGCTGCTGGCCGGTGATGCCAGCGGGTCGGAGGCACTGCATGCCTGGTTCCAGCGGACCGACGCGCTGGCTTACACGCGTCAGAAAGCGGCCGAGTTTGCCCGCAAGGCCGGCGATGAATTGCGCCTGCTGCCGGCCAGTCCGGCCCGGGAAGTGCTGGTGCAGTTGGCCGGGTTCGTCGTGGATCGCCGGCAATGAGGTCAGGAGTCCAGGAGTCAAGTCAGAGGTCAGGAGTCAGCAAAGCGGCCGGGTGGCTGGGGCAAAGCGATAGCGTGCCCCAGAGGTCAGAAATCGGGCAGCCTGAACGGGAAAGTGAGGCTAGCCTATGGCAAAGAAGCGACCACCGTAAGTCTGAACCATCCAGCCGCCAGCGCAAGCGGCAAGAAGACGAACTGGTGAAAAAACTGCCCGACGAGACCGAGGCCTCGCAGGAGTGGGGCGAACGTCTGTCGACCGGCAAAGCGGTGGCCACCGGGGGCAAGCAAGGAGGCAAGCACACCAAGAAGGGCCAGGGCGGCGGGAAGCGGTAGCACAGTAAAAGCTCTCGCCCGCGTCTGATTCATCCCGCCGGATCTTCTGATCTCTGACCTCTGGCTCCTGACCCCTGACTCCCGACTCCTGGCCCTCTGACCACCTCTCCGGCAGGCAACCATCGCTGCGCGGCGCCTGGTAGGTCCCCGCTATTCGACCTCCTTTCGTATTCGCTTTAGTGCTCGGCTCAAACGACGGCGCAGCGTGTTGGGATCGACATTCAATTCCAGCCCGAGATCGGGCCAGCTACGGCCGGCGTCGCGCTGCTCGAGCACATACCACTGCTGGTCGGATAGCTTCGCCTGGGCGATCGCAACGATTTCCCGATTGCAGGCCTCTTCATCAGGGGGGAGACCGGGCGCTGCGAGCGGCAGATCGTCCACGCGGACGGACACCACCCGCCCAACGTCGCGCTTGGCGGCATGCTCCTTCTTGAGGATCTTCGCCAGCCTATGGCGGACCATCTTGGTAAGCAGATGCGCCAACTCCTCCGAGGTCATGGCATCCACCTCTTCCGGTGTGCGCCTCCTGAAAACTCGGCGGAAAACCGACTGGGTGACATCCACCGATTCGATCAATCGTGTGATGGGCGTTCCCGCCAAGTGCTTTCGCACGATTCGGCGGAGCCATGGCTCGTAGTCGCGAACAAACTTACGGGCCGCTTCTTCATTCCCCGCACGTAGATCTTCTACCAAAAGCTTCATATGGCCAATCCTCCCCAGAGCGCGCCCTCGGGCATGATGGCTTCGCCATCGTAGTCCTCCCTAACATCGGCGCCCAGAAAAATCCGGGGTGGGTGTCCGCTTTTGCCGTGGGTCAGTTTTTCTTGAGAAAAATCGGGGGGGTGGGTGTGCGCTTTTGGCCTGGATGGGGGCTTATATAGATGGGAAACAGCGCATTCACACCTGCACCCCGCTGAGGAGGCATCCGAACAAACATCAACCACAAATTTGATCAGTTAGCAAACGCGGATCATGGGCTGACTCGGCTACTTGGGCAAGCGCCGCTCCGCAACTGGCATGGCCGGGACCTGCTGGATCGCCGTCACACGGAGGGCGGCGTTTACGGCCAGGTGAAGCAGCCGGCTATACCGAATCGCAACGGCGGCTACCACGCTGCCGACGCCTGGTTTCGTCCTGAAGTTGACAGTCGGCAGCGATTAGCCCGTCGAGCTTGGACTGACAAACTTCCTCACTGCTCAACGGTCTACAAGATTACCCGCGGCAGGATGGATGAAAATGGAAAGACTTTGGTGTCGCAGTCTTGGTCTGGCAATGGAGCTCGATTGCCGGACGGAGATTCACGGCAATGATTATCGCTAGGCATGGGCGCGTGTCTGGTATCACTAGGTTCCCTTCTCAGGAGAGGTCATCATGACCAGCAATCCCGTCCGGCCGGAACCGGACCCGCCCTGGTTGCCCCTGCTTCGGAAGTTCCTTCAGGCGCTCGAAGCGGCTTTCAACGACCCAGACCGGGGGCACTCGATCTGGCTCATCTTTGTTGCAGACGCCTGGTTCCGAAGCGAGGTGGCAAGGATTGCCGCCCGCGTCGTCCCACCGGGCTGGAAAAGTGATCTGATTGACGAGGTTGCCCAGCAAGCGATGTTGTTGTTCCTCAGAGAGTTGCGCCACCGCTTCGATTTGGGCGTCGATCGCAAAAAAGTTGAAGAAACATTTCCGGCCTGGATCGGCTCGATCATCGAAAACGACTGCCGCGAGGCACTCCGCCGCATTCAGCGGGTTCGCGCTGACCAAGGAGCATGGCCGCTCGCGGAACCGTGGCTGGACCAGCGGCGGTCAATGGAGAAATGCCGACACATAAGCGAGCTGGTCGAAAAACTCAAGCATCCGGCCAGAGCGATCGTTCAGCTCGTGATATTGGAGTACGAGATGAGCGAAATCGCCGAGATGCTCAATATCCCCGAGCGCACGGCGTACCACCACTTCAACCGCGCCAGACGCCGATTGAGGGACCAGCTCGAGAAGGACGAGGAAACGGACCTATAAGCCCTGCTCTTCACGCCTTCGGAATTCGGCGGCCAGCGCCTCGGCAAAAGCGCGGGTCCAGCTCCGGAAACTGTGGATCAACCCCAGGACCTCGTGGGCCTCTTCCTTCGTCAGCTCCTGTCGAGCCAACCGCCCCAGCACATGCTCGTCGACCTCGGGCGCCGTTGCTTCATCGCGGTACTTCCGCTCGGGCAACCCTAGCTTGGCCAACCAGGCCCGCACGTCGGCGTCGTAGTCGCGCTTCTTTTTCTTCGGCGTTGGCATCCTTTCGCAGTCCCCTTCATTCAAGGCCGCAAGGTCAACCCAAACATCCCAATCAGCCGTATACCGTGCGGACGAGGTTTGTTTGGCCAATTTAACCAGACGCCCGATCCTGTAGTCAATCTGACTATGGTAACCGGTGGGCGACGCGCTGCAATGGCCCATCCAGAGAGGGGAGAAGGGGCCCTTGAATATGTACAACCGATCATATTCTTGCCGCGCCCGATTCAATTTTTTTTAAGCGGGCACTTCGGATCGAAGTTCGGCATCCGTAACGTCTTGCCGCGCGCGAAGTCCGCGCGCTTCTCGTGAAAATGGAGGAGTCGTCCATTTTCTTTGCAAAAAATAGGGTGCTCGCTGCATAGATCCTTTTAGAGGGATCGATGCGAGGCAGCCGGTGATCGGACTGGAAGCGCTGAAGCGGCTGCTGGCGATGGAAAGCAGTTGATGGCGCCGCCGGCGCCGAAGTGGTTCTTCTCGGGGCAGGGAAGGCGTGGATCTCATGCACCGCCGGTTCTGTCTGCAAGCACTCGTTGCTGCGGCCGTTTGGCCGCTGTTCGGATGTTGCCACGCCGGCTGCCAGCGCGCTGCGGCCACCGAGCGCGGCCGCCGGCAGAGCTCGCACGCACCCGCATCGCTCAGCGATGGTGCCGGCCAACGCACAACTCTTGCCTACGACGAACAGGGGCGCGTAATCAAAGTGATTGAACATTGGGAGTAGCCAAAGCGATGAACGCCACGATGCCAGGATTACTGGCGGCCAACCAGTTCCAGCGCTTCCGCGAGCTGTTGCGGCTCTTGGCCGCCTTGCGGGACATCAGCGAGCCGCTGACAACGCCCGAGGGGCTCAAGAAGGCGATCGCCACGCTGCTGGAGCTGGCGGTTTTTCTGGGATTGGACCGGGAACTGGTGGAACGAATCCGGTCGATTCTCTCCGACGACGCGTCTTCCAGCTCGTGCTGGCCATCGTCGGCTATCTGGCCGGCCTGCTGCGGCTGGAGGGCGAGACGGGCGACGGCCGGCTGCGGCTGACGGCCGTCGACGGCCAGAGCGAATTCAACGTGGAAACAAGAGGTTTTCTTGAGTGGCTGCCGTTTGTCCTGCAACTGATCGAACTGATTCGAAGGCTGCGCCTGGAAGCTTGATGCAAGCCGAAGTGTTTGGGAGCCCCGCCATGCGGCGAGAACCGATTTACCGCCTGCCCCCCTACCGCACCGAAATGGTGCTCAAGGCGCTGGCCGAGACGATCGACTGGGGCCTGTCGCTCTACGGTGTGCCGGACCTGTGGAAGGCGAGCCGGGGGAGCGGCATCCGCGTGGCCATATTGGACACGGGCATCGACGACGCCCATCCCGATCTGGCGGAAGTGGTGGTCGAAGCCCGCGACTTTAGCCGGTCGCCGCTCGCCTGGCGGGATCACGTGGGACACGGAACCCACGTCGCCGGGGTCGTGGCGGCCCGGCAGAACGACATCGGCGTGGTCGGCATCTGCCCCGGCCTGTCGGCTGGCGGAGGAGGCCTGTTGGTGGCCAAGGTGCTCGCCGACGACGGGGCAGGCTTGGAAAACTGGGTCGCGGCCGGGATCGACTGGGCGATCCAGCAAAACGCCCACATCATCAGCATGAGCCTCGGCAGCCCGTCGCCGGGCGACCAGATGCTCGCGGCCATTGGCCGGGCGCTTGCACAAGGGATCTTTGTCATCTGCGCGGCTGGCAACAACGGGGCCGACGACTCGGTCGATTATCCGGGCCGCTACAGCGAAACGATCGCCGTGGCAGCCGTGGATCGGCATGGGCGCGTGGCCCCCTTTTCCAGCCGAGGCGAGCAAGTTGATATTGCGGCACCCGGCCAGGATGTGCTGTCGACTTACCCTGGCAGCCGCTATGCCAAGCTGAGCGGCACGAGCATGGCCACGCCGTTTGTGACCGGAGTGGTGGCGCTAATGCTCTCCAAGCACCGCCAGCAAGGGGGCAAGACACCGATCAACACGGTCGGCCAGTTGCGCGAGCACCTGGCCCGCACGGCGGACGACGCCGGTTCGCCGGGCAAGGACCCGGCCTACGGCTATGGCTTGATCAACCCAAGGAGCATGTTGACCGACATTGCACCGCCGGAACCGCCCCCATGGGCGGGGCTGAGGTGGGATGTGGAGATAGGCGGCGAGCCGGCGGCCTTTGTCCTTGTGCCACGCGACGCCAACCTGACGTTTAGTTGAGGCCTGATGTAGTACGAAATTGAGGTAGTGGAACTCGGCAGAGTTCCGTGATGTGGTCCACTCGCTCCGCGAGTGGTCGTGAAGACGATTTTTCCAACAACCAAGCGCAGGGATCGCACTGCGCGCATAGGTATGTAAACCGTGGACGTGAAACGACTCATCCTGCGAACGTTCCAGAGCCCGGGCGACGTGGTATTGCTGACGGGCGCCGTGCGCGATCTGCACCTGGCCAACCCCGGGCGCTTCGAGACCGACGTGCGCACCTCGGCCCCGGCGATCTGGGAACACAACCCTCGCCTCACGCCGCTGGGCGAAGGGGACTCCGGCGTGGAAGTGCTGGAAATGCACTATCCGTTGATCCACGAGAGCAACCAGCGGCCGCTGCACTTCATCCACGGCTACCCGCAATACCTGGAACAAGTTCTCGCGGTGAAGGTTCCCGTGACCGCCTTTCGCGGGGACATCCACCTTACCGCCGAAGAAATGCAGGAGCTGCCGTGGCTAAACGGCGAGCCTTTGAGCCCCGGCGCCCCGTTTTGGATCGTCGTTGCCGGCGGCAAGTACGATTTCACGGCCAAGTGGTGGAACCCCGAGAGGTTTCAGCAGGTGGTGGATCACTTCGCCGGCCGCATCCAGTTCGTGCAGTGCGGCGAGCAAGGCCACTGGCACCCGCGCCTCAATCGCGTCATCGACCTGGTCGGCAAGACCACGCTCCGGGAATTCATCCGGCTGGTTTACCACGCCGACGGCGTGCTCTGTCCCGTGACGCTGGCCATGCACCTGGCGGCCGCCGTGCCTGCCCGGCCCGGCGGGCCGCCAAGGAGGGCCTGTGTCGTCGTGGCCGGCGGCCGCGAGCCGGCGCACTGGGAAGCCTACCCGAACCACCAGTTCATCAGCACGACGGGATCCCTTCCGTGCTGCTCGAGCGGCGGCTGCTGGAAGTCGCGCTGCCAGTTGGTGGGCGACGGCGACCAGAAAGACCGCACGGACGTTTGCGAAAGGCCCGTCCAGCTCACGGCCGAACTGCGAATCCCAAGCTGCATGCAGATGATCTCCGCCGCCGACGTGATCCGCAGGATCGAGATGTACTACGAGGGGGGAGCGCTCCGCTATGCAGCCCGCACGCAGGCCACGGACGAGACCGCCAAGCTGAACGGCGCCCCGCCAACCGCTCTGGGCCGCTCGGCCGTCGAACCGGCCGGCCAAACTCAGACAGGTCAGCGCGTGCTGATCGAGTTCCGGCACGGCCTGGGCGATTCGGTCCAGCTCACCAGCCTGCTGGCCCACCTGAAGCACTACCACCCCGATTGGGCGATCGACGTGGCGGCCCTGGTCGGCAAGCAGTCGATCTACACGGGCCAGTGCAATTCGGTCCAGGTCCTTGATCGCGACACGATCGACCAGGACGCCTATCAAAGCGTCTACAACCTCGATTGGCCGGAGTGCCATACCTGTTACCAAGAATGGCCGAGCACCAAGGCCGAGCGCTGTCTGCGGGAAGTTTTTAACCTGCTGCCCATTCCCGCCTTGTGCCGCTACCGGATCGACATCGGCCAGACAGCACGGCAGGCCGCCCGCCAATACCTGGCCGGCATCAGCGGCTCGGACCGGGCCGGCGGCAGTGGCGAAAAATTTCCGACCGTTCTGATCCATTACCAGGGGAATACGTCGGGCGACACCAAGGACCTGTCGCACGACCTGGTCCGCCAGGTCTGCGCCGACTTGCTGTCGGCCGCTTACGTGCCGGTCATTCTCGATTGGGACAACCGCAGCCCGCTCGCCGATGGGCGGCGGATCCATAACCCGGGGGCAAGCCACGAGCTTTGGAAGGGCGTCGGGACAGGTGACGCCGAGGTCATGGCGGCATTAATTGCGGCATCGGCGCTGGTGATCGGCGTCGACAGCGGACCGCTGCACGCGGCCGGCGCCACCGCCACGCCCACCATCGGCGTGTGGACCGGTCATCACCCGCTGCACTACTTCGGCCATGCCGACAACGTGCTGCACCTGGTGCCCCAGCAACATGCCGGTCTGCTGCGCGCCGACCCGGCCGCCGGCAGCGAGTATTTTGCGAGTCACTACCGACATGAGACGTACACCAACCTCGAACAGTCGCTTCGCAAACTGGTCTGGCGGCACCTGCCGGCGGACAGCGATGGCCTGGTCCGGTCCGGCGGCTTCTGGATCCGCCGCGACAATGCCCTGCAGGACCTCGTGATCGTCAAGGACATCGCCGAGCAGGATTCGTACAGGATCGCCGAGTTTTCGTTGACATCTGCTGGAGCGGACTTATCGGGGCCACTGGTAATCGACGTCGGAGCGCACATCGGCGTTTTCAGCCGGGCGCTGGTTGCGCGGTGGCCGGATGCGCGGGTGATCACGGTCGAATGCTGCCCGGAGAACATACCGGCGCTCAAGCGCAACGTGGGGCCATTCGCGCAAGTGGTGCAGGCGGCCCTGACCTACCAGGCCGACGTGGCCCTCTTGAACGCTGTCTATCCCGACTGCGTTTCCACCGGCGGCAGCACGATCATCGAGCGCGGCGCGTTGGAAGCTCGGATCGAGCCCGCACGCGCTGCCTCCGATACATCCGGCGTCACCCGCCTCGGCGAATACTGGGCCGATCTCCGGCAGATCCGAACGATCACGCTCGAAGAGATTCTCGATCAGCACGGCCTGGATCACATCGACGTGCTGAAGCTGGATTGCGAAGGGAGCGAGTTCTCGATCCTCGAGAACACCGCGTCGCTCGAGCGAATCGGGCTGATCGTCGGCGAATACCATGGCCGCGAGCGGTTCCACGAGCTGGTCGCCCGGCGGTTTGGCGGCTGGGAGCTTCGGATCCTCAACGACGGCGACCCCGGCACGTTCTGGCTCATCAATCCCGCCCGTCGTAGCGTAGGCTTGCAGCCTGCGAACAGTAGGGTAGGCATCCTGCCTGCCCGTAGCGAGCCTCCGAACCGCGAATCCGCCGATGCGGCGAGCGGATTCAGTAACGCAGCGCGCGAAAACGACAACGCAGGCTGGAAGCCTACGCTACCAAGCGCCGACGACTTCTGGGCCGGCTTCCAAAAAATCCTGCACCCCATCGACCTCCCGGTCGACAAATCGTGGCGCCGCTACTACGGCACGCTGTTTGAACTGGCCGGAAAACTCAAGCCTCGCACGATCTGCGAGATCGGCGTGCGGGCCGGCTATTCCGCCTACGCTTTCCTCTCTGCCAACCCCGATGCCTGGATGCTCGGCATCGATGCCGATATCGACGAGCGCCTTAAGAACAGTCATGGCGGGCAGCGCGGCATGTGGCAACACGCCTCCACAATTTTGGCTCCGTTTCGCCACCAGTTGCTCGTCGTCGATTCGCATGCCATCCAGCGGCTGCCGCACGTCGACCTGGTGTACGTGGATGGGGACCACACCTTGGATGGCTGCCTGGCCGATCTCCGGCTGGCGGAGGCCTCGACCGATCGGATCCTGGTGGACGACTACGACTCGATTCCGACGGTCCACGCGGCCTGCGAAAAGTTCGCCGCGGATCATCCCGAGTTTTCCAGGCGATACATCGACAACGGCTTGACGGGGCTGATGCTCTTTGAGCGCGCGGCCCAGGAGGCGGTGTCCCGGGTGGATCGGCCAAAGCGTTCGCGCGCGCCAGCGACAGTGACGATCGACGGCGAGCGGGTCGCTTTGTCGGCCGATTATTCGCTCTTGTTCGTCGAGCACGCCGATGGTGAAGCAACACCGGTCCTCTACCACCGCGGCAAACGAGTGACCAAGAGTTGGTCCATCGAGCTCGACCACCAGCAGCCGGCCGACCCCTGGGGAATCTCCGGAGGGAGGGAATCATGAAACAGATTCTGTTCGATCAACTGACCAACCACCTCGATCGCATCGGGCGCCCCCGCATCTTCGTGCTGGGGGACTTGATGGTCGATCAGTACACCTGGGGCACGGCCCGGCGTGTCAGCCCGGAGGCCCCGGTGCTCGTGCTGTTGGCCGAAAACGAAGAGGCGCGTGCGGGAGGGGCGGCCAGCGTGGCGGCCCTGTTGGCGGCCCTGGACGCGGATGTCGTGGCCGCCGGTGTCCTGGGGGACGACGCCGGCGGCCGGCTGGCGCGGCGGATGATGTCCGAGGCGGGCATCGACCAGGCCGGCGTCTTAGCGGATCCAAGCCGCCCCACAACGCTCAAGCAGCGCTTTCTGGGCCGGGCCGGCAACCAGTCCGCCGCAGGCGGACACCAGGTGCTGCGGGTCGACCGCGAGACGCGGCAACCGCTGTCACCGGACACCGAGCGCGGCCTGAAGAACTTTGTGCGGCGGCGAATCGCCGGCTGCCAGGCCTTGCTCATTTCCGACTACGACAAAGGGGTTTGCACGCCTGGGCTCGTGTCCGAGGCGATCGCTGCCGCCCGCGACTTGAAGCTGCCGGTGCTCGTCGATCCGCCCCGCCCCAGCTCGTCGCCGCGGGAGCACTATGGCCGCTACCGAGGAGCGAGCCTGCTAAAACCCAACCGTTTGGAAGCCGAGTTGGCCACGGGGCGCAAGATCTTGGGACCAAGCGACGCCTTGCAGGCTGGCCGGGAACTGTGCCGAGCATGCCACGTCGAAGCCACGTTGGTGACGCTCGACGCCGAAGGCATGGCGCTGGCGATAGCCGACAAACCCGGCTGGGTTGTTCCGGCGGCTGTCCAAAATATCCGCGACGTGACGGGCGCCGGCGACATCGTACTCGCGATGCTAGGTCTCTGCCTGGCGGCCGGCTGTGCGCTGCCGGAGGCCGCGCGGCTGGCCAACGTGGCGGCCGGACTGGAAGTGCAAAAGGTTGGCGTCCAGGCGGTGAGCCGGGGCGAGATTCGAACCCAGCTCGATGCCCTCTTGGAACCACGCCGTTCAACGCCGCTACGTTCGTCTCTGGCCGCACCGATGCGAAACAGGGCTACACCCTGCTCGAAGATCCTGACGTTGGACGAAGCGGTACGGCGCGTGGCCCAACATCGCCGAAACGGCCAAAGAATCGTCTTCACCAACGGCTGTTTCGACATCCTGCACGCCGGCCACGTGAGCTACCTCCACGAGGCCGCGGCCCTGGGCCACGTGCTGCTGGTGGCAATCAACAGCGACGCCAGCGTGCGGGCCCTCAAGGGCTCCGGGCGGCCCGTCAACCGCCAAGCCGAGCGGGCGGCCGTGTTGGCCGCGCTGGCCTCGGTCGACTACGTGGTCGTCTTCGATGAGCCAACGCCTCACGAGCTGCTCTTCCGGCTTCGGCCGGAACTCTTGGTCAAGGGGGGCACGTACCTGATCGAGGAGGTGGTGGGCCGCGAGATCGTCGAAGGCTATGGCGGCCAGGTCCTCGTCCTCGGTTGGACCGAAGGGGTCTCAACTTCCCGAATCCTGGCGTCCGTCAATGGGGCATCCAGAACGTGAACCAGTAACTTTTGGAAAAGTCTTTTCAATCCTAATCACTTTTTGAACGAAGGATCCCGAACCATGCCAACCATTCCACAGTGCGACAACCTGGTCCTGCCGAGCAAGCTCTATGCCGAGGTGGGCTCCTGCGGCACGAACACGATACCGCTCAGTTGGAGCGGTTCTGGCTGGAGCGGCTCGGGACCGTTCGGCAATACTGGCCGGACCATCACGCTCAGGATCCACTGGAACTCAACCAACTTCCTGCTGGACTACTCGTTCAGCGACAATTGCTTCCACGGCGAGAACGCGCCTGCCGCCCCGATTTGCCCCACCGAGCTCAACGACTTCATCGTCGGCTGGTCCCTGACCATCCAGGCGAGCTGCTGTGATATGCAGGATAGCGAGCCGTCCGTCGTGATGAACGTGAAAGTCACGCTCAACGGCGCGCTGCCGCGTCCCTCGGCCCCCACGTCCGGCTGCGAGTGCGAGTGCGAGGGGGATTGCGAGTGCCAGTGTGACGACGAGTGCGATCCCAACACGGTCGGAGCCGGCTCGTCGGAAAACCCCGGCCGGATCAAGGAGATGAGCAGCGGCCCCATCCGCTATTCCACCGGCGAGGTCGTGCTCAACGCCACCGACTTGACGGTGGGCGGTTTCGGCATGCCCTGGCGGCATCGCCGCAGCTTCGCCAGCCGCATGACCTTCAACGACGACCAGGGACAGGGCTACAACTGGCAGATGGAAACCTGGCCGTACCTGGTCCGCCGCGCCGGCGGCGGCCTGACGGCCATGGGCCGGGCCAACCAGACGATCTGGTTCGACAAAAGCGGATCCAGCTACGTCGCCCGCTACGGCGTCAAGGCCACGCTGGTCCATGACACGGCCGCCAACGTGTACCGGATGACCGACACCAAGGGAGGAGTCACCGAGTACGACGACGTCGAGCTGGTCTTTTTCCGCTACGTCGATCCGGCCGGCCACGAGACCAAGGCTGTCTCGTACAGCGGCGAGAACATCACCGAAGTGCAGCGGGTCTACGATGACGGCGCGGGCAACCAAACGACGGAATCGTTCCTCTACAGCTACGTAACCGGCGCCGATTTCCTCCGCCGGATATCGTCGGTCACCGTCCGCCGCAAGGTGAACGCGGGCGACTGGACCAACGTCCGGAAGGTCGTCTACGCCTATTACGGCGACGGAGAGCCCCACGGCGCGGTGGGCGATCTAAAAACGGTCACGCCGCAGGCCTGGGAAGACGCGGCCTGGGCCAACCTGGGCACGAGCTACTACCGCTATTACAAGCACCCGCTGAAGGGTTCTTCCTCTTCGTCCAGCTCCAGCGCCTCCTCGTCGAGCTCGTCTTCCTCGTCGAGCGGCCCCAGCACGATCGGGCTGGCCCACCTGCTCAAGTACGTGGTCAACCCGGACTCCTTCGCCCGCTTGTCGGCCGACCCGAACGTGAGCGACCCGCTGGCGGCCAGCGACGCGATCGTGGCCCAATACGCCGACAATTATTTTGCGTACGACACCAGCCGGCGGGTGACGACCGAGATGCTCCAGGGGGGCACGCGGACGTACACGTATGCCTACGCCGAGAGCGGCTTTGCCGACGGCGTTAACAACTGGAAGTTCAAGACCACCGAAACCATCCCCGGCGGCGCGCAGAACGTCGTCTACGCCAACTACGCCGGCCAGGTCATGCTCTCGATACTCAAGGACGGCACGGACGAGTGGCGGCGGTTCTACAAGTACAGCTCGAATTTCCGCGTCATGCTCAAGGCGCTTCCATCGGCCGTAACCGGCCACAGCGAGGCCGCGGCCGATCTGTTGAACTCGCAATCGGGCAACTATCAATACCTGGCCGACTCGGTCGGTTTGATCCACGTCTTCGATTACCACGCCGCCAGCGGCCAGGTCTCGGCCGAGCGGATCAAGAAGGGGGAGCTTGGCACCGAGAACAAACTCTGGGAGCGGCAGTACCTGACGTACACCGAGCAGGGAAGCTCAAGCAGCTCAAGCTCGAGCAGCTCGAGCTCGTCGAGCTCTTCCTCGTCATCCTCTTCTTCCACGTCGGGCGGTGCGCCCGCGCGGACCGTGTATCCGATCTCGAAGTTGATCGAGTACCCCGACGACATTGACACCGACCCGACGCAGGCGAAGAAGATCGAGACGTCGTTTGCGTACACTTGGTTTCCTGGCACGGTGGCCATCCAGGAGCGGACCACCACTTGGCCCGTGATTCCAACTGCCCAGAACGGCTCGGGTGTCGCAGCAACGCGTACCGAGCGGTTCGATGCGTATGGAAACCTCATTTGGAGCAAGGACGAGCGTGGTTTTCTCACGCGACGGCAGTATGACCTGCCAACCGGAGCGCTCGTTCAAGAGATCGCCGACGTCGACACGGCCCAGACGGCGGATGAGCCGTCCGGCTGGTCAACACCATCCGGTGGGGGACTCCACCTCGTCACTGATCACGGCTTCGATTCGCTTGGCAGGATGACCCAGCAGCTCGGACCATCGCACACCGTCGATATCGGTGGCGTGGCGACGACCATTCGAAGCGCTTCGTGGATCGTCTACAAGGACAGCTCGTTCCAGCAGTGGTCGGCTCGAGGCTACGCGACCGGCAGCGCACCGAACTACACCTACACGCTCGTCAACCCAGTGACCATCTCGAAGTTCGACCAGGTCGGCAAGACGATGGAGAGCATCCAGGCGACTCGGGGCTCGACGTCCGGGAAACTCTCGGCGGGCGACAGCTTCGCGCAATCGTCGTATGTCCGTTGGACGACGCACCAGTACACCGACTGCTGCAAGCTGGCTTCGACTCGGGTCTACCACACGATTCCATCGTCTGGAGCTGGCTCGAGCGGCACCAACTACGACCAGACCGAGTTCGGCTACGATCTGTTGAACCGTCGGAATCGGACGGTGTCTCCGGGCGGCACGATCACGAAGACAGTCTTCGATGTCCGTAAGCTGCCCACCCAGGTATTGGTCGGAACAAGCGACGAGAACCTCGTCACCGTGACCGACAACGAGTTCGACTCCGGCGCCGCAGGCGGGGATGGCAACCTCACCGAGGAGACACAGCACGTTGATGATGTCTCGGGCAACGATCGGGTGACCGTACACGCCTATGATTGGCGGAATCGCCGCATAACCACCGATGGCGAAGTCGATTTCTATCAAAAGAACTTCTTCGACAATTTGGACCGGAGGCTCAAGACAGAGCAGTACGATACCACGTCGGCGGGCAATCTCGTCGCGCGGTCCGAGAGCAAGCACGACGACCGGAGTCGCGTCTACCGCTCGATCCGCCACGCGGTCGATCCGGCCACCGGCTCGGTCGGCAACAACCTCACGGATGACACCTGGTTCGATGACCGAAGCAACATCATCAAGCATTTGCCCGCGGGATCGAAGGCGTTTACCAAGAGCGTGTTCGACGGAGTTGGTCGCGAGACGAAGCGGTTCATCGGCTACGACACGGCCGAGACCAGCTACTCGGATGCCGGCAACGTGACCGGCGACACGATCTTCGAGCAGGTCGAGACGTCGTACGACGCGGCGAGCAACGTTATCCAGACGACCGTCCGCCGGCGGTTCCACAACGCCACGGGGACCGGCGAGCTCACGACTCCTTCCGGCTCGCAGCCCAAGGCGCGGGTCAGTTACACGGCCCTCTATCCGGACGCCGTCGGCCGGCAGCAGGCCGCGGCCGACTACGGCACGAACGGGGGCAGCGCGTTCAGCCGCTCGTCAACCGTTCCCGCCCGGTCGGACACAGTGCTGGTCAGCTCGACCGAGTACAACTCGGAGGGCGAGGGGTTCAAAACGATCGATCCGATGGGCACCCAGACGCGCCAGGAATTCGACGACGCGGGCCGCGAGACCAAGCTGATCGAGAACTACATTGACGGCGACCCGTCCACCGGGACATCGGACGAGGACCGGACAACCGTAACAGCCTACAACGCTGACGGCCAGGTCAAGTCGCTCACCGCCAAGAACCCGACCACCGGCGACCAGGTGACGAAGTACGTCTACGGCAGCACGCTGGCCGAATCGGGAATTGCCAGCAGCCAGCTTCTGCGGGCCGTGATCTACCCCGACTCGGATGATGAAGACAGTCCGCTCGGCAACGGCCCCGACGGCATCTATGACCGGGTAGAGTACAGGTACAACCGGCAAGGGGAGCGGATCGAGCTCAAGGACCAGCGCGAGACGGTCCACGTCTACGACCACGACAAGCTGGGGCGGCTGATCCACGATCGGGTGACCGACCTGGGAACACCGCACGGGGGATCGTCGTCCAGCTCAAGTAGTTCCAGCTCGAGTTCCAGCTCGAGCGGGCCCGCGGAGGTGGTTGACGGCACCGTCCGGCGGATCAGCCGGAGCTACGAGGTCCGGGGGATGGTCGAGCACGTGACCAGCCACGACAATCCGAACGTGGGCGCCGGAAACGTGGTAAACGACGTTGAGTTCGTTTACAATACGTTCGGCCAACTTGTGACCGAGTACCAGGAGCACGCTGGCGCCGTGAGCACGTCGACCACACCCAAGGTGCAATACGCGTACGCCAACGGCAGCGCCAATCACATCCGGCGCGCGTCGATGACCTACCCCAACGGCCGCATCCTCCGCTACGAGTACAGCTCGGGCGCCGACGATAACCTGGGGCGCGTCAGCTTCCTGGCCGATGACAATGCAGGTGCGGTGGGCACCCACCTGGCCGACTACACCTATCTGGGCCTGGGCAGCATCGTCCATGTCGATTACACGGAGCCGGAGATCCGCTACGATCTGGTATCTGGCTCGGGCGACGACCCCTACGACGGCCTCGACCGATTCGACCGGGTGGTGGACTGCCTGTGGCGGAACTACGGCACCTCGACCGACGTCGACCGGATCAAGCACGGCTACGACCGCGCGTCGAACCGTCTCTGGCGCGAGAACACAGTGGCCCCAGCCGGGTTCGACGAGCTGTATTCTTACGACGGTCTCTACCAGCTCAAGGATTTCGAGCGGGGCGACTTGAACGCCGGCAAGACGGCCATCACCGGCCTGGCCTTCGCCCAGGAGTGGTCGCTCGATGCAACCGGTAACTGGACCGCCTTCAAGGAAGATGCTGACGGCAACGGCTCTTGGGACCTCAACCAGACCCGGACGCATAACAAGGCCAACGAGATAGACGTGATCGGCGCCAGCGCCGGCCCGGACTGGGCCGATCCGGTGCACGATCGCGCTGGGAACATGGTCCTCATCCCGCAGCCGGGCGCCCCGACGAGTAGCTACTCGGCGACTTGGGATGCTTGGAATCGGCTGGTCGAGATCGCTGACGGGATGGACGCCGTGAGCATATACGGTCACGATGGATTGAACCGCACGGGAAGGAAGATTATTTCGGAGACCGTGCGACACTTCTATTACTCAGACGAGTGGCAAGTCATTGAGGAGCGTGTCGATGCATCTGGCAACGCCGACTACCAGTTTGTGTGGGGCGTGCGGTACATTGACGACCTCGTACTGCGGGACCGCGACACATCAAACCCGCCTGATGGAGCGCTTGATGAGAGGCTGTACTCGACGCAAGATGCAAACTGGAATATTGTCGGGCTGATCGGGGCAACTGGCACTGTTAGAGAGCGATATAGCTTTACTCCTTTTGGCACACCTCAGTTCTTTACTGGTGTGTTCTCTGGCGAGACTAGTTCCAGCTTACACAACGATCGGCTCTTTACGGCGCAGGCTCGTGATCCATCAACGGCTCTGTACTGTTTTCGCGAGCGGATGTACGATCCCTCGTTGGGCCAGTTCCACAGTAGAGATCCCCTTGAGTATATAGATGGGTTCTCTTTGTATGCTGCTTATTTTGTACCTAACATGGTCGATCCCAGTGGGACAGCCACCGACGTTTGCAGTTGCTGCAAAACGGCCGTGGAGGATGCGAAGCGAACCAAGCTGCATGGCCTAAAGACTGACGACGACGGGCAAACTCGTGTGGAAGCGCCGACAAGGAGCTGCAAGGTTAGAATCCAATGCAGAGAAGGCTGTCCCCGACGGTTTCCGGCCTACACGCAAAGTAGGATAATAGGTGCTAGAGTTGAGATCTCCATTTGTCTAGATTGCCGCATGGCGAACGCAAACCTACAACAGACGCTTATCCATGAGCTGCAGCATGCTCGCGATTTTTGTGAGACACCAAGTTTTTTGCCGACCCTTGCTAACTGTGTGACGTTTGAGACGAGCGCTTATCAGGCCTCTTGTGGGTATCTCTTTCCCGATCGTGGGGCCAAATATCGGCGTTGCGTCGAGTGCGGCGTTTGGTTCAGTTGTAGGCACCTCGGTGCACCACAACCTACACCACCGTGCGATATCTCCGCTGGTGTACCGACTAAGCCGTGTTGGAGGTACGACCCTCGCAGAGGATTTGTATGGGACCGCAATGATCCTCGATGCCGCCAGAGAAACAGAAGAGTGGGGCGATGACGTTGCCTTCGTTGCATCAGTTGAAGAGGAAAGCACTCGTTCCGCGAGAGTGCTGCCAGCCGCTCGGATCCGGTGGGTAACATTTGGCAGATCGCGAGCGGTCGGCAGGAATCAGTCGGCGGGGGCGGATACCAAGACGATGTACGCCGTGTATTTCGGATCGGCACCTGGTGGGACGCGTTGCAGATTGCGCTCGTGATGACCAAGCACTTTGGCAAGGACTTTCGCAGCTTATCACAACCGTCAGCCGTCACTGCCGTGCCGTCGAGATGAAGGGATCGCAGAGTGGTGAGCTCGGTGAGATGTACGAGGCCAGCGTCGGTGACGTGCGTGCCATCCAACGCTAGCACTTGCAGACCTGCCAGCCCCTGGAGATGCGGAAGTCCAGCGTCGGTGATCTTCGTGCCGCTCAGGTAAAGATACTTTAGACCTGTCAGCTCAATTAGATGGACAAGGCCAGCATCCGTGATCTGCGTTCCGGTGAGGTTAAGCTCTTCCATTTTGGCCAAGCCGGCCAGGTGCATTAGACCGTCGTCGGTGGTGTGCGTGCCGCGCAGCAATAGCTGCTTGAGGCTCGCCATATCCTTTAGATGCGCCAGCCCAGCATCGGTGATCTCCATGTCATGCAAGTCCAGCGATTCTAGCTTCGTGAGCCCGCGCACGTGCACAAGCTCGGCATCGCTGATCTGGCTGCCATATAGAAACAGCCATCGCAGGTTCGACAACGCGGTCAAGTGCGAGCATGTCTCGTCGGTGAGCCACGCCTGTACGAGCACGACGTCGGCAAAATAGTGAACGCCCAGCAACTGATGAAGCCAGGCAGGACCCGGCGGCTTCCCTTTATCAAGCTCAAAGTCGTACGCTACGGTGCCACCCAACTCGTGTATCGCCGCCACCGCTCGTCGCTGGCGCTCGGCACGATGTCTGATCACACCGAGAAACCCGCTTATGATCGTTACGGCGACCAGCAGCGTCAAGATGCTGTACTGGCGCCATCTTCGGCGCCGCTTTGGCGCCTCATTTGGGTTAGCTGTTCCCATACCGCCCATTCTCGTGCTTCCGGGGATTGCATGCAACTGGGGACCAGGATTCGATTCGCCCCGGTTGCAGGCGGCGGGAGGCCGCCGGGAGGCGTGGACGAGGCAGGAGTGGCCAGGGTGTGCGCGGTGTCGGGCAGCTTTCGCCGCGGCTGGCGCGTGGGAGCGGGGCGACATGCGCTTCTTGTGGCCGTCGCGGGCCTTGCACGGGTCCCTGGCGTCACTGGGCCAAAAATGGTCGGTCGGTGGCTGAGGCCGCCGCCGATTCCGCTCGTCTGCGCTGCCGTGGTCGCCGCGACGGGATGTCCGGATTGCGGAGCGTCCTCCAACGGGAGTCGTCCGCGAATAGGGGCAGACCCGGGACGAACGTGCAGCCGCAGCGAGCGGATCGGCAGTCCCGGTTTTTGAGCAGGTCCTGCTACATCCGCACCGGCGGCTAGCGGGGAAAGGGGACGAGCGGGGAAAGGGGACGCGACTCATTGTTGCGGGCGGCGGCGTGGGCGGTGCCGCTACCGTAAAGGAGCGCGGGTGGGGGTGAGGGCCGCAGCCAGCGACGCCTGACCTTAATGGGTCCAGGCGGAGGACGGCGCGCGAACTGCCGCAACGCTTCGTGGACCCGGAACCAGTCGGCCACGGGCGGACACCAGGTGCTGCGCGTGGACCGCGAAAGCCAGGAACGGCTATCGCCGGACACCGAGCGCGAGCTGAAAAACCTTGTGCGGCGGCGGATCGGCGGCTGCCAGGCATTGCTCGTTTCGGACTACGGCAAAGGGGTCTGCACCCCCGGGCTGGTGTCCGAGGCGATTGCCGCCGCCCGCGATTTGAAGGTGCCGGTGCTCGTCGATCCGGCCCGTCCAGGTTCGTCGCCGCGCGAATACTATGGCCGCTACCGGGGAGCGGACCTGCTAAAACCCAACCGGGCTGAAGGCGAGTTGGTGACGGGGCGCAAAATCTTGGGACCAAGTGATGCATTGCAGGCGGGCCGGGAACTATGCCGGGCATGCCACGTCGAGGCCACGTTGGTGACGCTCGACGCCGAAGGCATGGCGCTGGCGATAGGAGACACACCCGGCTGGGTGGTTCCGGCGGCCGCCCAAAAAAAGGATGTCCGCGACGTGACGGGCGCCGGCGACATGGTGCTGGCGGCGGTGGGGCTGTGCCTGGCCGCCGGCTCGCCGCTGCCCGACGCCGCGCGGCTGGCCAACATCGCCGCCGGACTGGAAGTGCAAAGAGTCGGCGTCGAGCCAGTCAGCCGAGGTGAGATTCGAAGCGCACTCAACGCTCTCCTCGAACCACGCGGTTCAACGTCGTTCCGTTCGTCTCTGCCCGCACCGCTGCGAAACAGGGCTATACCCTGCTCGAAGATCCTCTCGCTGGAAGAAGCGGTCCGGCGGGTCGGCGAACATCGCCGCAACGGCCAAAGAATCGTCTTCACCAACGGCTGTTTCGACATCCTGCACGCCGGCCACGTGAGCTACCTCCACGAGGCCGCGGCCCTGGGCCACGTGCTGCTGGTGGCAATCAACAGCGACGCCAGCGTGCGGGCCCTCAAGGGCTCCGGGCGGCCCGTCAACCGCCAAGCCGAGCGGGCGGCCGTGTTGGCCGCGCTGGCCTCGGTCGACTACGTGGTCGTCTTCGATGAGCCAACGCCTCACGAGCTGCTCTTCCGGCTTCGGCCGGAACTCTTGGTCAAGGGGGGCACGTACCTGATCGAGGAGGTGGTGGGCCGCGAGATCGTCGAAGGCTATGGCGGCCAGGTCCTCGTCCTCGGTTGGACCGAAGGGGTCTCAACTTCCCGAATCCTGGCGTCCGTCAATGGGGCATCCAGAACGTGAACCAGTAACTTTTGGAAAAGTCTTTTCAATCCTAATCACTTTTTGAACGAAGGATCCCGAACCATGCCAACCATTCCACATTGCAACAACCTGGTCCTGCCCAGCAAGCTTTATGCCGAGGTTTACAGCTGCGGTACGAGCACGATACCGCTCAGTTGGACCGGTTCTGGCTGGAGCGGCTCGGGACCGTTCGGCAATACCGGCCGGACCATCACGCTCAGGATCCATTGGAACTCAACCAGCTTCCTGCTGGACTACTCGTTCAGTGACAACTGCTTCAGCGGCCAGGACTTGCCGTCCGCGCCGTTTTGCGGCAGCGACCTCTACAACTTCATCGTCGGCTGGGCCCTGACCATCCACCCGAGCTGCTGTGATATGCCGGATATCACGCCGTCCGTGGGGATGGACGTAGCCGTCACGGCCAACGGGCCGCTGCCGCGTCCCACGGCCCCCAGTTCCGATTGCGAGTGCGAGTGCGAAGGGGATTGCGAGTGCCAGTGCGACGACGAGTGCGATCCCAACACGGTCGGCGCCGGATCATCCGGCAACCCCGGCCGGATCAAGGAGATGAGCAGCGGCCCCATCCGTTACGCGACGGGCGAGGTCGTGCTCAAGGCCACCGACCTGGCAGTAGGCGGCTTCGGCATGCCCTGGCGGCACCGCCGCAGCTTCGCCAGCCGCATGACCTTCAACGACGACCAGGGACAGGGCTACAACTGGCAGATGGAAACCTGGCCGTACCTGGTCCGCCGCGCCGGCGGCGGCCTGACGGCCATGGGCCGGGCCAACCAGACGATCTGGTTCGACAAAAGCGGATCCAGCTACGTCGCCCGCTACGGCGTCAAGGCCACGCTGGTCCATGACACGGCCGCCAACGTGTACCGGATGACCGACACCAAGGGAGGAGTCACCGAGTACGACGACGTCGAGCTGGTCTTTTTCCGCTACGTCGATCCGGCCGGCCACGAGACCAAGGCTGTCTCGTACAGCGGCGAGAACATCACCGAAGTGCAGCGGGTCTACGATGACGGCGCGGGCAACCAAACGACGGAATCGTTCCTCTACAGCTACGTAACCGGCGCCGATTTCCTCCGGCGGATATCGTCCGTTACCGTCCGCCGCAAGGTGAACGCGGGCGAGTGGACCAACGTGCGGAAGGTGGTCTACGCCTATTACGGCGACGGAGAGCCCCACGGGGCGGTGGGCGATCTAAAAACCGTCACGCCGCAGGCCTGGGAAGACTCGGCCTGGGCCAACCTGGGCACGAGCTACTACCGCTACTACAAGCACCCGCTGACCGGTTCTTCCTCTTCGTCGAGCTCCAGCTCCTCGTCTAGCTCGTCTTCCTCGTCGAGCGGCCCCAGCACGATCGGGCTGGCCCATCTCCTCAAGTACGTCGTCAACCCCGATTCGTTCGCTCGCTTGTCGGCCGACCCGAACGTCAGCGACCCGCTGACGGCCAGCGACGCGATCGTGGCCCAGTACGCCGACAATTACTTTGCCTACGACAGCAGCCGGCGGGTGACGACCGAGATGCTCCAGGGGGGCACGCGCACCTACACGTATGCCTACGCGGAAAGCGGCTTCGCCGACGGCGTGAACAACTGGAAGTTCAAGACGACCGAAACCATCCCGGGCGGCGCGCAGAACGTTGTCTATGCCAACCACGCCGGCCAGGTCATGCTCTCGATGCTCAAGGACGGCACGGACGAGTGGCGGCGGTTCTACAAGTACAACGCCGATTTCCGCGTCATGCTCAAGGCCCTGCCATCGGCCGTAACCGGCCACAGCGAGGCCGCGGCCGATCTGTTGAACTCGCAATCGGGCAACTATCAATACCTGGCCGACTCGGTCGGTTTGATCCACGTCTTCGATTACCACGCCGCCAGCGGCCAGGTCTCGGCCGAGCGGATCAAGAAGGGGGAGCTTGGCACGGAGAACAAGCTCTGGGAGCGGCAATACCTGACCTACACCGAGCAGGGGAGCTCGAGCACTTCCAGCAGCTCCAGCTCGTCCAGCTCCAGCTCCAGCTCTTCCAGCTCTTCGTCGTCGTCCTCCTTGTCAGGCGGTATGCCAGCGCGGACAGTGTACCCGATCTCGAAGCTCATCGAATATCCCGACGACATCGACGCCGATCCGACCCAGGCCAAGAAGATCGAGACCTCGTTCGCCTACACCTGGTTCGCCGGCACGGTGGCCATCCAGGAGCGGACGACGACCTTGCCCGTCATTCCAACGAGTCAGAACGGCTCCGGGGTTGCTGCCACGCGTTCCGAGCGATTCGACATCTACGGCAATCTGCTCTGGGTCAAGGACGAACGAGGCTTTCTCACTCGGCGGCAGTATGACCTGCCCACCGGCGGGCTGGTCCAGGAGATCGCCGACGTGGACACGGCCCAGACGGCGGATGAGCCTGCCGGATGGAGCACGCCCTCAGGCGGGGGACTTCATCTCATCACCGATTACGAGTTCGATCTGCTTGGGCGCGTGACGCAGCAGCTTGGTCCCTCGCACACAGTCGATATCGGCGGGGTAGCGACGACCGTTCGGACGGCTTCGTGGATGGTCTACAAAGAGAGCTTGTTCCAGCAGTGGTCGGCTCAAGGCTACGCGACGGGCAGCGCACCGAACTACACGTACACGCTCGTCAATCCGGTGAGCATCGCCAAGTTCGACGAGGTTCGCAAGACGCTAGAGGCGATCTCGGCCACCCGGGCCTCGACCTCGGGCAAGCTGTTGGCCAGCGATACGTTCGCCCAGTCCTCCTATGTCCGGTGGACGACCCACCAGTACACCGACTGCTGTAAGCTCGCTTCCACTCGGGTTTATCACGCCATCCCTTCTTCTGGACCCGGATCGAGCGGCACAAACTACGACCAGACAGAGTTCGGCTACGATCTGCTGAACCGTTGGAATCGCACGGTATCGCCTGGCGGCACGATCACGAAGACGATCTTCGATGTTCGGAACCTGCCGACAGAGGTATTGGTCGGCACGACCGACGAGAACCTGGTCGCTCTGACTGACAACGAGTACGACGGCGGCACCGCGGGCGCCGACGGCAACCACACCAAGGTCACGCAGCACGTTGATGGTGTCTCGGCAAATGACCGCGTGACCATCCAGGGGTATGATTGGCGCAATCGCCGCACAAGCGGCGATGGCGAGATCGATTTCTATCAGAAGAACTTCTTCGATAACATGGGCCGTAGCATCAAGATAGAGCAGTACGATATGACCTCGTCCGGCATCCTCATCGCACGAACCGAGACCAAACACGACGACCGGAGTCGCGTCTACCGCTCGATCCGTTATGCAGTTGATCCGGCTACCGGCTCAGTCGGCAACAGCCTCACGGACGACACCTGGTTCGACGCGGCAGGAGATGTCATCAAGCACTTTCCCGCGGGGTCGAAGGCGTTTACCAAGTCGGTCTTCGATGGCCTGGGCCGCGCGACGAAACAGTACGTCGGCTACGACACGGCCGAGACCAGCTACGCGGACGCGGGCAACGTCACGGGCGATACCGTCTTCGAGCAGGTCGAGACGGCCTACGACGCGGCGAGCAACGTGATCCAGACCACGCTCCGTCGTCGATTCCACAACGCCACCGGCACTGGCGAGCTGACGACTCCCTCGGGGTCGCAGCCCAAGGCGCGGGTCAAGTACGTCGCGTTGTATCCGGACGCCGTAGGGCGGCAGCAGGCCGTGGCCGACTATGGCACCAACGGCGGGAGCGCGTTCAGCCGATCGTCGGTGGTTCCCGCCCGGTCCGACACCGTGCTGGTCACCTCGACCGAGTACAACTCCGACGGCGAGGCATTCAAGACGGTTGATCCGATGGCAACCGAGACCCGCCAGGAATTCGACGCCGTCGGCCGGCAGACCAAGCTGATCGAGAACTACATCGACGGCGACCCGGCGACCGGCACGTCGGATGAGGACCGGACCACCGTGACCGCCTACAACGCTGACGGCCAGGTCAAGTCATTGACCGCCAAGAACCCGACCACCGGTGACCAGGTGACCAAGTACGTTTACGGCAGCACGCTGGCCGAGTCAGGGGTGGCCAGCAGCCAGCTCCTGCGGGCGGTGATCTATCCGGATTCGGATGACGCCGACGCGCCGCTGGGCAATGGCCCCGACGGCATCTACGACCGGGTCGAGTACAAGTACAACCGCCAGGGCGAGCGGATTGAGCTGAAGGACCAGCGCGAGACAATCCATGTCTACGAGCGGGACAAGCTTGGCCGCGAGATCCACGACCGCGTCACGGCCCTGGGCACGCCTCACGGCGCCTCCTCATCCAGTTCCTCTTCCTCATCGAGTTCCAGCTCAAGCGGTCCCGGCGACGTGGTGGATGGTTCGGTCCGGCGGATCAGCCGAACATACGAGGTCCGCGGGATGCTCGAAAAGGTCACCAGCCACGACAACGCAACGGTTGGCTCCGGGGCTGTAGTCAACGACGTGCAGTTCGTCTACAATACTTTTGGGCAGTTGGTGACCGAATACCAGGAGCACGCTGGGGCCGTGAGCACGTCGACGACACCCAAGGTGCAGTACGCCTACGCCGATGGCAGCGCCAACCACGTCCGCCGCACGTCGGTGACGTACCCCAACGGCCGCATCCTCCGCTACGAGTACAGCTCCGGGGCGGACGAGAACCTGGGCCGCGTCAGCTTCCTCGCCGACGACGACTTGGGGGCGGTCGGCACGCACCTGGCCGAGTACACCTATCTCGGCCTCGGCACGATCGTGCAAGTCGACTACACCGAGCCCGACATCCGTTACGACTTGGTCAGCGGTTCGGGCGACGACCCGTATGACGGCCTCGATCGGTTCGACCGGGTGGTCGATTGCCTGTGGCGGAACTACGGCACCTCCACCGACGTCGAGCGGATCAAGTACGGCTATGATCGAGCCTCGAACCGCCTCTGGCGGGAAAACACCGTTGCGCCCGCCGGGTTCGACGAGCTGTATGCCTACGACGGCTCCTACCGCCTCTCCGACTTCGACCGCGGAGCCCTGAACTCGACCAAAGACAGCATCGCCACCTTGGCCTTCGCCCAGGAGTGGGCCCTCGATCCCACCGGCAACTGGGGCGGCTTCAAGGAGGACGACAACGGCGACGGGACGTGGGACCTCGACCAGGACCGCACGGCCAACAAGGTCAACGAGATCACCGACATCTCCGAGACGGCCGGCCCGGCCTGGGCCACGCCCGCCTACAGCCGTGCGGGCAACATGACGACCCTCCCGCAGCCAACCGATCCCACGGCGAGTTACGCCGCCGCGTTCGATGCCTGGAACCGCCTGGTCAAGCTGACCGAGGGGACCGATACGGTTCAGGAGAACGAGTACGACGGTGTGCGCCGCCGCACGGTCCGCAAGGACTACGCGGCCGGCACGCTCGCTGAGACCCGGCACTTCTACGATTCCGCCGTTTGGCAGGTGCTCGAAGAACGGCTGGACACCTCCACGAATCCCGACCGTCAGTTCGTGTGGGGCCTGCGGTACATCGATGACTTGGCCTGCCGGGATCGCGACACCACCGGCGACGGCACGCTCGACGAGCGGCTCTACGCTCTGCAAGACCCGAACTGGAATGTCACCGCCCTCGCCGACAGCGCCGGAGTTCCCGTCGAGAGATACATTTACGATGCCTATGGCATGCCCGATGTCCTCACCGGCATCTTCGTCAGCCGCCCAGAGTCCGATTATGGATGGGAATACCGTTTTGCGGGACGTCCTTTGGACAACGAGACGAATATCTATGACTTTCGATTTCGCTACTACAATTCTCGGACGGGCGGCTTCGTCAGCCGGGATCCTTTGCCCTTCTTCGAGCCGCATAGTCTATTCGAATACGTATCAAGCAGCCCGCTTGGGTTCGTTGATCCGTTAGGCTTATTTGGCATTACCATACCGTTCATTGGGAACCTACCGGTCGTGACAGGAGCGTGCGGCAGTATTTCTGTTTCTGCGACGGCGACGGCTCTCAGTGTGGTCAGCGTAGATCTCGGCGCACTTCCGTTCGGCTTCGGCGAAGCGCTCGTCTTGAAAGCGCTGAAGCTTCTTGGACTGGAACCGACGATCCTCGCTGCCATCAACAAGGCGATTCCAAACCCATTGTTCAATTTTGCTCAAAATCGCCAATGCCCTATCGGAAGCAAATGCTGCATCCTCCTCTCAGAGTCATTTACCCTCACAGCATTCGTAAGCATTACGGGCACCGGCACAGTCAGCGCTACAATATCAATAACAATTATTAAAAAGAAGATAAGCACAACATTCACCGCGACCGTGACTGCCAAGGTGACGGCCAAAGGATCTGCTACGGCGGGAATCTGTGTCCCCCAGGGGTGCAAATGCCCTCCAAAGCTGTTGGATGAAACATTTGACATACAACTCGGCACCCAAGACAATCCGATTCCGATTCCAGTACAGATCCCCCTAGGAGAGATCTCGCTGAATTAGGCATCGACCTCCCCATGAAACCACAGATCAGCCTGTCGAAATTATTTCTGGTGACCTTCGTGTACGCGGCCGCTCTTGCGCTACTGTCACCCTGGAATTTCGGATCAATGCAGAAGGCATTGGCGCTCGGCATCCTGACTTTCTTCGTCGGCTTTGATCTGTCAAGAGTCCGGCTACGACAAGATGTAAGTGGCGAAAGCAAAGACGCTTGGGTTTTCTGCGCATACTATTCCACGGCATTCGCCTTTGCCACGTTAGGCTGTATGGTGGGTTTCCTTTGCGCACCTTTTTCTCCATCGGCCGCAGAACCAGAGCGGACTCTTGCCGCCGCCTATTCTCCGCTTGTACGTACATTTGCGATTACTGTTTTGTACATCGCTGCGTTTACAGTTTTCAGTTCGATCGCGTTTGTGATGTCGTTGGTCGCCTTGCGTCGCTCTCAAACTGCATGGTGGCTTTTGATAATTAATTCTCCTGGCATAATAATCTTGTTGATGTTCGCAATTGGAACTGTGTTTTGTGTAGGGAGCTAACAAATGGATGGTCATCGTTGACGTGGAATACGACGCTCGCGCCGAATCCTCCATCCGCGCGTTGGCATCTCCGACGAAACGAACGACCGTGGAGGTCATGAACGCGGCCCAGAGCCTACGGCACGATGAATTCACAGACGCTTCAAATGCCAAACTGCCGGTATCGTATCGCGTTGGCGCGACGCGAGCCCTACCTTTGCGGTCATGCAGCCGTGCGGACGCGAGGCGGGGTAGTTACGTCCAGGGTCTGTGCGGGCTGCCGCCTCGGATCAATCGCGTGCGTATCGCTAGCCCAGACTGATGGCGATTTCCTCCAGAGGATGCTTGGCGCCGACGCGCACGATCGGGATGACCGGCCGCGCGTAGGCTTTGTCACGCCTAACCTCGTGCTTGGCGGGGCCGAACGGTGGATGCTGAATCTGCTGCGATACCTCGAACGATTCAAAGACTGCCATGGCTGAAACGGCAAAATGAGTGACGCGCGTACTGTCTCCGCAATTGCTTGCAGCAATTTTTAAAAAGTTGGCGACGGGCATGCAGCCGCGGGGATGCGAGGATCATTCTCTGCCGTCGGGTGCGATCACGGTCTCGTCATACTGGTACATGAGGAAGAGCTCGGGAGCTCCAAACTGCCTTATCAGACGTTCGTGATCCGACAGAGCGTCAGGCTTTACTGAGGGTGTGGCGAATCGACAGCGATCCGCTAACCCAAGGTTCCAGTGAGACGGTGTTGGTCATCGAGCGATTCAAAGGTTCCAGGAACCGATTCTCGAGCGGCGATTCAAAGGTTCCAGGAACCGATTCTCGAGCGTCGGTCATACCCGCGCGCTCCGACACGGTGCTCATCACGTCGACCGAGTACAACTCGGACGGGGAGGGGTTCAAGACCATCGATCCGATGGCGACCCAGACCCGCCAAGAGTTCGACGACGCGGGCCGCGAGACCAAGCTGATCGAGAACTACATCGACGGCGATCCAGCCACCGGCGCTGCCGACGAGGACCGGACTACCATAACGGCCTACAACGCTGACGGGCAAGTCAAAACCTTGACCGCCACGAACCCGACGACTGGCGACCAGGTGACCAAGTACGTCTACGGCAGCACGCTGGCCGACTCGGCAATAGCCAGCAGCCAACTCTTGCGGGCCGTGATCTATCCCGACTCGGATGATGAAGACAGTCCGCTCGGCAACGGCGCCGACGGAATCTACGACCGGGTCGAGTACAGGTACAACCGGCAGGGTGAGCGGACGGAGCTGAAGGACCAGCGCGAGACGGTCCATGTCTACGAGCGGGACAAGCTCGGCCGCGAGATCCATGACCGCGTGACGGAGTTGGGCACGCCGCAGGGACCCTCGTCATCCAGTTCTAGCTCCTCCTCGAGTTCCAGCTCAAGCGCGCCGGTCGAGGTGGTGGACGGTGGCGTCCGCCGGATCAGCCGGAGTTACGAGGTCCGGGGCATGCTGAAAAACGTCAGCAGCCACGACAATCCGACCGTCGGGGCGGGAAACGTGGTGAACGACGTGGAGTTCGTCTACAATGCGTTCGGGCAGTTGGTGGCCGAGTACCAGGAGCACGATGGGGCCGTGAACGTCTCGACGACACCCGAGGTGCAGTACGCCTACGCCGATGGT
>JBBDYJ010000015.1:0-121395 GCA_040901675.1 Pirellulales bacterium
AAGGTTACGAAAGCTACCCATTTCTGCTAGCTGACACAAGATTTCTTACAGGGCCTGAATCGCGTTAACGTGCTTGTCGCCCAGCCACAGATGAATCCAACCGGGGCGGTTTAGTTTCTGCATGTCGTACCGTGCAGTCGCCCTGCCCTTCCGCAAGCCCTCAAGCCACCGTTTCTCCATGCCGCTCCGATGGAGGCGGGCGCCAAGAAGGACTGACAACACGGTGACTGCAAACAGCAGGAACTTCAGCGAGAATTGAAACCTGCGCGGCCGTGTCAAAGCACCGCGCAGGCCTCCGCGAGACGCAGCATCGTCGTTCATGATTAAGGCTTCCGTTCTTGGTCGGTCAGTCGCCGTGGGTAACCGACGGACTAGACGATTAGTGTTTCATTGCTCCCGCGCTGTGTAAAGGCAATGACGAGGAAAAACACCTGAGGGATGCGATCAATGAGCACGAAGAGCACTTGCCTCCGCGCGCCCTCCGGGTGGAGAAGAGAATGAGTTGAGGCATCATCCACCAGGGACTAAAGTCGACCAAGTCCCTGGCAACCAGCGCGCGCCCTACGGGCGATGAATGGATGCACTAGCTCTTCTTCCGGGCGTCGCCGGCAACGGCGGACAGGCCGGCTGACGCGAATTGGACCAGGTGGCTGACCACGGCCTCGGCGTCGTCGGAGGCGAAGCCGAAGCTGGGAAACATCCGCTTCAGCGTCCGCCGGTCGCACACCAGCAGCATAAAACAGGGGGCCATCACGCTCAAGCAGCCGCGGGCCACGGCCGGATGGTCCTCGGGCAACTCCATCAGCTCGCCCACGATGGACCGCAAGATGCGCGTCTTGGGCAGCAGCTCCTTCTCGCGCAGGACGTCGAGCGCCGGCGAGGGGGCCACGATCTCGCGCCCCAGCACCCGCGGCACCCACGAAGACGACATCGGCCCCGTCAGCGTGCGGACCAAGAGCTCGATGATGGCCCGCAGCCCGGCCTTGGCGTCGGCCTTGCCGGCCACCGCAGCCGAGACCGCGTCCAACGTCACGAACCGGCTGTTGGCCTCCTCGAGCACGGCGGCGTACAGCCCCGTCATGCCGCCAAAGTAGTAGTTGACCGCCGCCGTGTTCGTCGCGGCCCGCTCGGAGATCTCCTTGCCGGTCGCCCGGTCGAAGCCCTTCTCGGCAAACACGTGCCCCGCGGCCTCCAGCAGGCGCTGGCGGGCGTTCTGATCGGGCCGGCGGTGTTTCGGCTGGGCGGGCCGGCGGCGGCCCATCGTGCGGTCTGTCATCAGGGATAAGCCTAGCGGCGGCCGCGGGCGAAGTCAAATATGAAATTGAAATTTTAATTTGACCCGGCCCGGCCCCCCAGCTATCGTTGCAACAGGTGAAGACATGAGACGAATCGCCTCGTTCGTGGTGCTGCTGGCCGCCGTCGGCGCTGCGGCCGGACTCGCCTGGCGGCTCACGCGCCATCAGAATCCCGCGGGCGACCTCTCGCTGTACGGCAACGTCGACCTGCGCCAGGTGCAACTGGCCTTCGACAACAACGGGCGCGTCGCCGCCGTGCTCGTCCAGGAGGGCGACCGCGTCCGGCAAGGCCAGGTGCTGGCCCGGCTCGATACCGCTCGCTTGCAGCCGCAGGTCGCCGAGGCCAAGGCTCGTGTTGACGCCCAGCGGCACTTCGTCGAAAAGCTCAAAAACGGCAGCCGTCCCGAAGAAATCGACCGGGCCGAAGCCGAGGTTGCGGCCCAGCGCCACGTGGTCGAGAAGCTCAAGACCGGCAGCCGTCCCGAAGAGATCGAGCAAGCCAGGGCGAACGTCGAGTCGGCCCAGGCCGAGGCGGCCTACGCCCGACGCCAGTTCGATCGCATGGAGACTCTTTTCTCGCGGGCAGCAGCGACCCAGGAAGATCTCGACGACGCCCGGGCGGCCCTGGCCGTGGCGGAGGCAAAGCTCGTGGTCAGCCAGAGGGCGCTGGACCTGGCGCTCGCCGGTCCCCGCCAGGAGGAGATTGCCGAAGCCGAGGCCCTGCTGGTCGTCCGCCGGAAGACTCTGGAGTTGACCGTCGCGGGTCCCCGCCAGGAGGAGATTGCCGAAGCCGAGGCCGGGCTGCGGGCCAGCGAGGCGCAGCTCGCGCTGTTGCGCGAGCAACTGGCCGACGCCAGGCTCATTGCGCCCGTGGGCGGCGTCGTCCGCACGCGCATCCTGGAAGCGGGGGAAATGGCCTCGCCGCAGAAACCCGTCTTCTCGCTGGCGATCACCGATCCCAAGTGGGTCCGGGCTTACGTCTCCGAGCCCGACTTGGGCAAGTTACAGCCGGGAATGGCGGCGGCCGTGCTGGTCGACAGTTTCCCCGGTCGGCGCTTCGACGGATGGGTCGGGTTCATCTCGCCCGTCGCCGAGTTCACTCCAAAAGCGGTGCAGACCGAAGAGCTGCGGACCAGCCTCGTCTACGAGGTCCGCATCTTCGTCAACGACCCATCGGACGAGCTGCGTCTCGGCATGCCCGCCACCGTCCGCCTCTCCCCCGGCCAGCGCCGCCCGCCAATGAAAAAAGGGGATAAGAATGAAAAAAGGGGATAAGTCCAATATCGCGAAGGAGAAAAGGGGATAAGTCCAATATTGGCCCGATCAGACCAGAACGTTCGTCGACCTGGAGTTAGATTGGAGTTGATCACCAGACAATATCCTCTTCTTGCCCCCTTATTTGGACTTATCCCCTTTTTTTCATGAACGCTGCCCAGAATACGCCGGTCTTGATCGCACGCGACGTCCACAAGCGGTTTCGCCGCGGCACCGGCGAAATGGTGCAGGCGTTGGATGGTGTGTCGCTGGAGGCCGGCCGCGGCATGCTCACGGGCCTGGTGGGACCGGACGGCGCCGGCAAGACAACGCTCATGCGCCTGGCCGCGGGCTTGATGTCGGCCGACGCGGGCGAGCTGATGGTCTTGGGCATCGATGTCGCTGCCGACCCGCAACAGATCCAAGCCCGCATCGGATACATGCCGCAGCGGTTCGGCCTGTACGAGGACCTGACGGTCCAGGAGAACCTGGACCTGTACGCCGACTTGCACGGCGTGCCGGCCGCGGAACGGCGGCAGCGATATCCGCGGCTGATGGAGATGACTGCCCTGGGGCCGTTCACCAGCCGCCTGGCGGGGCGGCTGTCGGGAGGGATGAAGCAGAAGCTGGGCCTGGCCTGCACGCTGGTCCGCTCGCCGGAGCTGCTGCTGCTGGATGAACCGACAGTCGGCGTCGATCCGCTCTCGAGGCGCGAGCTATGGCAGATCATTCTCGAGCTCGTCGACGACGAAGGCTTGAGCGTGCTCTTCAGCACGTCGTACCTCGACGAAGCCGAACGGTGCGGGCACGTCGTCGTCCTGCACAAGGGCCGGGTGTTGGCGCGGGGCCGCCCCGCGGATGTGAACACCCTGGCGGCCGGCCGCACGTTCTTGGCCCAGCCCCCGGCAGGCCGCACCGCCCGCGGGCTCCAAGCGCGCTTGCTCGACGACCCGGACGTGGTCGATGCCGTTCCGGAAGGCGGTCGAGTCCGGTTTGTCCGGAGGCACGATGATCCCGCGGGCGGCTGGCAGGAGAATGGTCCTCTGGCCGGCGTGTCCGCCGTACCGGCGGCGCCGCGCTTTGAAGATGGATTCATGGTGCTGTTCGAGCAAGCGGTGGACGAGAAGCCGGCCGCCGCCGCGATGACGCTCGACCAGCCGCCCGAGCAGCATGGTGGCGAGGCGGCTGTCCAGGTCCGCGACCTGGTGCGGCGATTCGGAAGCTTTACCGCAGTCGACCATGTGAGCTTCGACGTGCACCGAGGCGAGATCTTCGGCTTGCTCGGCCCAAACGGGGCGGGCAAGACCACTACGTTCCGGATGCTCTGCGGGCTGCTGCCGGCCACGAGCGGCACGCTGCGAGTCGCGGGCGTCGACCTGCGGCAGGCGCGGGCCTCGGCCCGCCAGCGGATTGGATACGTGGCCCAGAAGTTCTCGCTGTACCCCCAGCTCTCGGTGGCCGAGAACCTCGATTTCTTCGCCAGCGCCTACGGCCTGCGCGGCAGTCGAAAGCGCGGCCGCATCGGCTGGGCGCTCGATCAGTTCGAGCTGGCCGGCCTCGCCCGTTTACCCAGCGGACTGTTGCCGGGAGGGTTCAAGCAGCGGCTGGCGATGGCGGCGGCGCTGTTGCACGAACCGGAGATCCTGTTTTTGGACGAGCCGACCAGCGGCGCCGACCCGTTGGCCCGCCGCGAGTTCTGGCGGCGGATCACCGCGCTGGCCGAGCAAGGAGTGACCGCCATCGTCACGACCCACTTCATGGAAGAGGCCGAGTACTGCGACCGGATCGTCATCCTCGAGGCCGGCCGGGTGCTGGCCCAGGGCACCCCGGCCGAGGTTCGCGGCCGCGCGGCAACGATGGAGGACGCATTTATCGCCATCGTCCAGGAAGCGCGGGGAAACCAAATCAGGGAATCCGCATGACAGCCATGTCAAAAGCCCGCCGCGTCTGGTCGCTGGTGCGCAAGGAAGGCCGCCAGATCGTCCGCGACCCCAGCAGCATCGCGATTGGCATCGTGCTGCCGGTGCTGTTGATCCTGCTGTTCGGCTACGGGCTGTCTCTGGACGTGAAGAACGTGCCGGTGGCCGTCGTCCTGGAGGATTTTTCGTCGGCCGCGACCGAGCTGGCTGCCGGCTTCGAGCTGTCGTCATATTTCAACGCCCGGCTGCTGACCTCGGCCCGGCAGGCGGAAGAGTTGATGCTCGCCAGGGAGGTGGACTGCATCGTGCGCATCCGCCCCGACTTTTCCCGGCGCCTCAGCCTGGGAGATGCCGAGGTGCAGATTGTGGTTCACGGCACGGACGCCAACCGCGCGCGGATCATCCAGGCCTATGCACGCGGCGCGGTCGCACAGTGGGCGGCGCGGCGGGCCGCCGAAGGCCGCGACGTTGCCGCAGGCCCGATCGCGCTGCGCGACCGGATGTGGTTCAACGAAGCCAACGAGAGCCGCTACTTCCTGGTGCCGGGCCTGATCGTGCTGATCATGACGCTCATCGGAGCGCTGTTGACCGCCCTGGTGATGGCCCGAGAGTGGGAGCGCGGCACGCTCGAGGCCCTATTCGTCACGCCCGTCCGCGCCAGCGAGATCCTGCTCGGCAAAACCATCCCCTACTTCGCGCTGGGCATGGTGGGCCTCGCGCTGTGCATCCTGGCCGCCAGGTTCCTATTCCACGTGCCCTTCCGAGGATCGTTCTGGGTGCTGGGCGGCGTGTCGATGCTCTACCTGCTGGTGGCGCTGGGCATCGGCCTGTTGATCTCGTCGGCCGTGAAGAGCCAATTCGTCGCCAGCCAGGTGACGATGCTTGTCACGTTCATGCCGGCCCTGATGCTCTCCGGGTTCCTGTTCGACCTGCGCAGCATGCCGGCCGCCGTCCGGCTGGTCACGTACGTGCTGCCCGGCCGCTACTATGTCGCGCTGCTGCAGACGCTGTTTCTGGCCGGCGACGTCTGGGCGGTCATCATCCCCAACGCGGCCGTGCTGGCCGGCATGGCGGCCGTGCTGCTGGCGCTGGCTCGCATGGTGACCCGCAAGAAACTGGCCTAGGTGCCCTGATGCTCGACGCGATTCTCCGTATCCTGGCCCTGACCCGCAAGGAGCTGCTGGCGGTCCTCAAGGATCCGCGCAGCCGCTTCAGCCTCCTGGCTCCGCCGGTGATCCAGTGCCTGATCTTCGGCTACGCAGCGACTTACGACCTGAACGACGTGCCGTATGCCGTGCTCGATCAGGACCGCAGTGCGGCCTCTCGCGAAGTGCTGGCCCGGCTGGACGGCTCGGGAGTATTCCGCCGCGTGGCCGATCTGCACCGCCCGGCGGACATTGCCACCTATATCAACCAGCGTCGCGCCTTGCTGGTAATCCAGATCGACCAGGATTTCGAGCGGCGGCTGGCGCTGGGTCTGGAGGCCGGCGTGCAGTTGATCGCCGACGGGCGGAACTCGAACACCGCGGGCACGGCAATCGGCTACGTCGCCGCCATCGTCGACAGTTTCAATGCCGACTGGCGAACGTCCCATGGCCAACGCGGCCCGTCGATTCGGGTCGTTACGCGGGCCTGGTACAACCCGAACCTGGAGACGCGCTGGAACATGATTCCAGGGATGATCGGCACGTTGACGATGCTGCAGACGCTGTTGCTGACGGCCATGTCGGTCGCCCGCGAGCGGGAGCAGGGCACGTTCGACCAGTTGCTGGTGACCCCGTTTCGCCCGGTCGAGATCATGGCCGGCAAGGCGCTGCCCTCGGTGCTGATCGGCAACGTGCAGGCGACGGCCATCCTGCTGGTGGCCCAGCTCTGGTTCCGCATCCCGTTTTCCGGATCGTTCCTGACGCTGTACGCGGGGCTGAGCATGTTTTTGCTGGCCGCGGTCGGCATCGGGCTGTTGGTGTCGTCGGTCGTGGCCAGCATGCAGCAGGCCATGCTCTTCTCGTTCGTGCTGATGATGCCCTTTATTCTCCTCTCGGGGCTGACCACGCCGCTAAGCGCCATGCCCCAGTTCCTCCAGCACCTGACGCTGGTGAACCCATTGCGGTACGCGATCGACATCGCCCAGCGGGTCTACCTGGAGGGTGCGGACCTCGGTATGCTCGTACACGACCTTTGGCCGTTGGCCCTGATCGCGCTGGTGACGCTCTCGGCCGCCTCCTCGATGTTCCGCCACCGGCTGGTTTGAGGCGTCTCGCCGAGCAAGCCGGAATCTCGCACCGAAGGTGCAACAACATATCAGCCTGGGGCAGAGCGCAGCGGCGTCAGCCGCGTAGCGCCGCCCCAGGAAAGTTGTCCGTCAGCAAAGGAAGCCCTGAAAGGGCGAAACAAGGTATTTGCCGTCCGTATCGCCCCTCCGTCTTGGAATACCTTGAGTTCGCATCAACGAGGGCGTTGCCCTGCGCCGATCTGCTGCGGGCCCCTTCTGGGCGGGTTTTCGCGTATACTGCCAACGATTGGTCGGAAAAGCAGTCTCTCTTTCGGCCGATCGAGAGGAAGGCCTGCCTATTTGATCCATCCACTGCTGATAAAAGACAACCTTGCAGGGCCCGCGGCATGGCACACAACGTCACGTTCAACGTTCCGGACCGCCCGCTGGGAAACGCGGATGTGGTGTTCACGGTCTCCAAGGACGGCGAAAAGTTCGGCGAGCTGCGGATCAGCAAGGGCGCCGTCGTCTGGTTTCCCATGAACAAGGTGAACGGCTACCGCTTGCTCTGGTCGCAATTCGACCGGCTCGCGCAGGAGCATGGCCGATCGGGCGAGAAGCGCCCTGGCTGAGCTTCGGGACAAGGCCCGCAATGCAAGTGTGGAAGGCGAAAGAGACGGACTAGGGCTGATGCGAGAGTTCTTCAAGGGCGGATGCATCCTGGTCCTCTTCGTGGCAGGGGTGGCTGCCGCGCTCGCTTGGGCGGACGACCGGCCCAACCAATTCACCTGGGGCTGGCGATACGGTTCCATTGCCGCGGCGGTTCTTGCCGTTGCCGGATTCCTCATCGTGCACTTTCAGCAAGACGAGGTTCCGGATTTTCTGTATGAGCGCTGCGGCGAGTTTTTCGATCGCGGAGGTTTTTGCTTCAGCGTCGCTCCGCAAGACCGCGATGGCGTCTGCGTCCTGGAAGTATCTTTCCAGAATCGCCACGAACGGCCCTGTGCGGCCCACCTCGCACTTCGCCCGGCCAATCGGCTTTTTCTTGCGATTCCCATGGAGCCCGTTACGTGCAAAGTCGACTGCGGCCGCGCGGCCTTTGGCATCGCCCGCATCCCGTTTGGAGTACCGATCGCACTCCAAGGGAAACGTCAGCTTTTTCAGGTCGGCGCCTCGGTCGATTATCCGCACGGAAAGGGCCGTGCTGTTCGTTTTCGCGATGGCCTTGTGATTCGGCACACTGCCCAGTTTCGTCATCCCGTGGGCGCGGCACTGACGCTGCTAGGCATGTTGGGCGGCTCGTTCTTCCGGTGGAAACCGGCCACTGTGGCACTCGAACTGCCGCTGAATGTTGCCGAAGAGGTCCCCGAAAACGTAACGCCGGACATTGAGACCTTGTGGGAATTGGGTGACCCGCTCCGACCTGTTGCGTGAGTTGGGCCCGGACAGTCACGCCGGCGGCGGGACCGCTTGCGCGATCGGCCCCTCGACGCGGATCGCCTTGTGCCCCTTGTAGGCGCCGGGGCGGGCCTGGAACTTGACAACGCCCCCGATCTCGACCGCCAGCGGCTGCTGGATGTCTTTCTCGGTGGTGATGATGTCGCCCACCCGCAGCCCGATCAGCTCGGAAGTCGAAATGCGGGTCTCGGCCAGCCGCACGATCATCTCGACCAGCGAGCCGTCGAGATTGCGGCTGATCTGGCCGATGCTCTCAGGCGTGACCTGCCCCCGCCCGCGGGTCAGCCAGTTGTTCGACGAGAGCTTGCCGCCGATCCGCTCGATCGAGTTGAAGGGCAGGCACAAGTTCATCATGCCGCGCGCGTCGCCGACCGTCAGCTCGAAGCGGATCAGCACCACCACCTCGTTGGGCGCAGCGATCTCGACCAGTTGCGGGTTGCTCTCCACGCGGACCACCGCCAGCTCCAGCTCGATCACGTTCTCCCAAGCCCGCTGCAGCTCGTCCAGAAACAGCTCGGTGATCCGCCGCACCAGCCGCAGCTCGATCTGGGTCAGCGGCCGCCGGGCCGAAGGGCCGCTCTCCCGGCCGCCGCCCAGCAGCCGGTCGATGATCGGGTACAGGATCGACGGGTCGATGTCGAGCGCCAGGTTGCCTTCCAGCGGCTCGGCCTTGAGCACGTTGAAACAGGTCGGGTTCTCCAGGCCGGACACGAACTCGCTGTAGGTGAGCTGTTCGACGCTGGTCAGCTTGATCTCGACAATCGACCGCAACAGCGCGGATAGCGCGGTGCCGAAGTTGCGGCCAAAACCTTCGTGAAGCGTCTGCAAGGCCCGCATCTGGTCCTTGCCCACCCGCTCCGGACGCTTGAAGTCGTAGAGAACCTCTCCAGACATGGTTGCTTCCTTGCTTCCTTGCACCACGGCGAGAACGGCCGCCGTTGAGGCGCGGCGTGGCGTGCGGCCCGCCGCTAAAGCTCACTCCCTGACGTGGCCGTCTCCATACACCACGTACTTGTAGCTGGTCAGTTCCCTCACGCCGCAGGGGCCCCGCGCGTGCAGCTTGTCGGTGCTGATGCCGATCTCCGCCCCCAGGCCGAACTGGCCCCCGTCGTTGAACCGCGTGCTGGCGTTGACCATCACGGCCGAGCTGTCGACGCGGGCCGTGAACCGGCGGGCCGCGGCCAGGTCGCCCGTGATGATCGCCTCGGTGTGTCCTGAGCCATAACGATGGATGTGGTCGATCGCCTCGTCCAGCGAGCCGACCACCTTCACCGAAATCGTCGGACCCAGGTACTCGGCCGCAAAGTCTTCTTCGGTCGCCGGCCGCGCGCCGGCCACCAGCTCGCAGGCCCGCTCGTCGCCCCGGATCTCGATGCCGCGCGCCGCCAGCGATTGGCCTATTCTGGGCAGAAACTCGGCGGCCGCGTCGGCGTGTACGACCAGCGACTCGGCCGCGTTGCACGTGCCCATCCGCTGGCACTTGGCGTTCAACGTGATCCGCTCGGCCATTTCCAGGTCGGCGGCCGCGTCGACGTACACGTGGCAGTTGCCGGCGAAATGCTTGATCACCGGCATGCGGGCTTCGGCGGCCACGCGGCGGATCAGCCCCTCGCCGCCGCGGGGAATGACCACGGTGATGTACTCGTCGAGCGCCAGTAAGTGGCCCACCGCCTCGCGGTCGCTCATCGCCACCAACTGCACCGCGTCGGCCGGCAGTCCCGCCTCGGCCGCCGCCTCGGAGAGCACGTCGGCGATCGCCCGGTTCGAGTGGGCGGCCTCCTTGCCTCCCCGGAGGATCACGGCGTTGCCGCTCTTGATGCAGATGGCCGCCGCGTCGGCCGTCACGTTGGGACGCGACTCGTAGATAAAGAACACCACTCCCAACGGCACACGGACCTTTGAGATCGACAATCCATTGGGCCGCACCGACGATTCGATCACTTCGCCTACCGGGTCGGGCAGGGCGGCCACCTCGAGCAGGCCGGTTGCCATCTGTTCGATGGCCGCGGGTGAAAGCTTGAGCCGATCGATCTGGGCATCGGTCAGTCCGAATCCCGGCGCGCTGGCCAGGTCCCGCTGGTTGGCAGCCGCCAGCTCATCGGCCCGCTCGGCCACGAGCCGCGCCGCCGCCTTCAGAAAGGCGTTCTTCGCAGCGCCGGTGGCCGCGGCCAGCTCGCGGCTGGCCCGCTGCGCCCGGCGCGCCGCGTCGAGGCAATAGGCCTCCAGGTCGCTCTTTTGCGCGACGGCCATCGGGTGCGTAAACCTTTGGATAGACGAGACTTGAACCGCCCAGCCCGCAAAGATCAGCGGCCGGCGGCACCTTCAAAAGTATCCCTCAAAGCGCCCCACGAGTCAACGGCGGTGGGTCCAAGCCGCCCGTGGCTTCGAACAATAGCAACGCCTGGCGCACGGCGCCTACGTCGTGAACGCGGATCACCTGCACGCCCTGCAAGGCCAGCGAAATGGCGACGCCGATGCTCCCGGCTGTCCGGTCGGCAGCCTGGTCGCCGATCACCTTGGCGATGAAACCCTTGCGGGAATGGCCGACGACCAGCGGGCAACCCAGCTCGTGAAAGCGGTGGCAGTCGGCCAACAGCTCCAGGTTGTGCTGGTGTGTCTTTCCGAAGCCGATGCCCGGATCGAGCGCTATGCGGGCCGGATCCAAGCCGGCCGACACGAGCGCGTCGCGCCGGGCGCGCAGAGAGTCGCGGACCTCGGCCACCACGTCGCCATAGGTGGGATTGTCCTGCATGGTTTGCGGCGTGCCCCGCATGTGCATCGCGCACACGCCGGCGCCCGTCTCAAGGGCCACCTCCACCATCCGCGGATCCGCAAGGGCGGTGACGTCGTTGATCACCTCGGCCCCGGCGGCGACCGCCTCGCGGGCCACCTCGGCCTTGGAAGTGTCGATCGAGACCGGCAGCCGCGTCTGCTCGGCCAATGCCTGTACCACGCCGACCACGCGGCGCAGCTCTTCGGCCGGCTCGACCGGCTGCGAATACGGACGCGTGCTCTCGCCGCCCACGTCGAGCAGGTCGGCCCCCTCGGCCGCCAATCGCAGGCCATGCTCGATGGCCGCCTGGGTGCCAAGGAAGCGGCCGCCGTCGGAAAAGCTGTCGGGCGTGACGTTGATAATGCCCATCAATAGGGGGCGGGCGGGCAGGTCGAGAAAGCGGGAGCGCAACGGCCAGCGGGCGGCGCGGCCGCGAAACCGCTCGGTAAGGGGCGGCCGGTCGGGAGCAGTCATATCCGAGAGCTTACCACGGCGCTTCCATCAGCGACACGATCTGCTCGGCCACACGCTGGATCGCTTCTTGCTGGGCGGTGGCGACTGACTGGCCCACTTCCGGGATCAGGCTGGCCGTTTGCTCCACCACGACCAAGGGGGCCGGCAGCGGGATCGCCTCGGTGTCGTGAATCACTCCGCCCTGGCGGTCGATCCAGGTCACCTCGACCAGGAAATGGACCTGGATCTCGCGCGGCTCGTCGGTGCCGGTCTCGATCATCACCTGCTTGCGCTCGCCCACGATCCGGCCGGAGAGCACGCTATCGGCATTCGGGGTGTTGACCACCTGGTAAGGCGTCTTGAGCTGAATCTCCTTCATCACCGCTTCGGTCAGCCGTTCGCCCAGGTTGCGGCGAAAGCTGTTCGACTCGAACATCGGAACGTAAACCGTCTGGATGTCGGCCGGGTACATCGATCGCGCGCCCACCTGGTAGCCCGCGCAGCCCCCTGCGAACAACAGCCAGCAGGCGGCCAGCAGATAGCCGGCACCCGCAGCCGGGGCGCGCCGACTACTATCAGCGACGGCACACGGAGTGTGCCGGCTACCATGCGGACGCCGACCAGGCATTGTTCTGACCTCTGACTTCGGTCCTCTGACCTGTGGTACTGGGGTACGCTAACGCTTTGCCCCAGCCACCCGGCGCTCTGACCTCTGACCTCTTGACTTCTGACCACTGACCACTGGTACTGGGGCACGCTAACGCTTTGCCCCAGCCACCCGGCGCTCTGACCTTTGACCTCTGACTTCTGACCCTACAGCTTCCGGCTCTCGGGGAACAAGTTGGCCAGCCAGCGGAAATGGTTGGGCGGCTCGGGGGGCAGGTGCTCGGTTTCCTGCATGCGTTGCTGGGCCATCTCGGCAAACGGAGTGTCGGGATAGTCCTTGATCACGGCCGCATAGTAAAAGCGGGCGGCCCGGTGGTATTTGCCCGTGTGGTAGTACTCGGCCAGTTGCCAGTCGCGCTGGGCCTTTTCGAAGCGCACGGCCCGCCGCGCTTCGAGCAGCCGCTCCCGCTCACCGGCCAGCTCCGTGGGAAACTGGGCCAGCGCCTGCTCGATCAGTTGTTCGGCTTCCTGGATCGGCTTGCCGTCGTACTCGGCCCCCTGGTACGAACGCAGCTTGCTGCGGATGCACAGCACGTGGGCCTCGGGCTGGTGCTCGCTCTGCGGATAGTTCTTGCGCAACAGGTCGTAGTGGTAGCCGGCATCTTCCCAGCGCCCCCGGGCAAAGTACGAATTGGCCACCGCCATCGTGGCGTCGTCGGCCAGCGGCCCGGTGGGATCGTTGAGCGTAATGCTCTTGTAGATGGCCACGGCATTGCCCCTGGCATCGAAGTGGGGCCGCGTCTTGTCGGTGAAGTTGGGCATCAGCGCCGACTTGGATTGCGCCAGCTCGTCCCAGTAACGGCCGATGGCGAACTGCCGGCTGACCGCCTTGTCCAGGTGGCGCGAGTTCTCGTATTTCTTCAGCAGGTTGGCATACGCGTCGCCGGCCTTCGGGTACCGGTCGGAAAAGAAATAGCACTCGCCCAGCATGAAAAGCGCGTCTTCCTCCAGGAGCGAGTCGGGCCAGCGGGCCGCCGCCTTCTTGAATCTCCGGGCGGCCTCGTCGTACTTCGACTGCCGGAACAGCGTCTGGCCTTCTTCATACCTCTGGTGGGCATAGGCCTCGTCGGGCCCCAGGCCGACCGCCTTCTTGACGCCGGCCGCCACGTTCTTGGGCTTGAGCTTCTCGACGGTCGACTGCCAGGCCGATCCGGCCGGCTCCTCGTCCAGCTCCATAATCGAGGCGCCCATGTCGGACGTTTCTTCGTACGACGATCGCACGACGCCCTGGTCGGCCTGCGGTTGCTGTTCCTGCACGTCGGCCCGGCGGCTCAGAAACGGATCCTCGCGCTGCCATGGAGACCGGCAACCGGCCGAGAGCAGGGCGGCCAGCCCGCAAACCCAAATCAGCTTTGCCACCGCAGCTCGCATGCTTTGGGTGTCCCGTCCGCCGTGCGCCAAAATTGCCGATCTCTCAGCCTGACAAGATGCCCAGGTACTGGTGCATGCGCGGCTTCTTGCCCAGCAACTGGGCCAGGTAGCGGTTCACCACCCCGCGCAACTCTCCGCCGCCGGCGGCTTCCATTCGCCGCCACCCATCCGCGGACGGATCTGCGAACCGCTCGAGAATCCGCAGCGTGCCGGCCTGCATCGATACCACCTGTTTCTTGCCCGGCCTGCAACGCGCACACAGCACGCCGCCGGCAGTTAGTCCAAATGCCACTCGCCCGTGTCCCAAAAGATCCGTCCGTCCGCATTCGACACAGGCGGCGAGCGCCGGCAGATGCCCCAGCAGCCGCAAGGCGGTCAGCTCGAAGCGGAGCACCACCGAGGCGACCGCCGTGCCGCCGCCGGCCAGGTCGGCCAGCGCCTCGCAGGCCGCGTCGAACAGCTCCGGATGCGGGTCCGACTCGTCGGTCAGTTCGTTCAACAATTCGGCGACGTAGTAGCCGGCATAAAGACTTGAAAGGTCGCGGCCCGCCGCCCGGAATCTCCGTTCCAGCTTGGCTTCGGTCACCAGGTCGAGCGCCTCGGACGATTTGCGGAGCAACACTATCCGACAGACCGCCAGAAGGTCAAGGGCAGACTCGAACGGCCCCTTGAGCCGCCTGGCCCCCTTCGCGAGAGCGCGCACCTTGCCCAGTTCGCGAGTGAACAACGTGACGATGCTGCTCGTCTCGCTGAAGTCGATCACCCGCAGCACCAGGGCGGTGGCTTTTTCGGCGGCCATCGGCTCGACCGGCTAGCCGGCCTCCTCGTCGAGCGGCTTTTCCCAGCGGGGCTCCAGGCCAACGCGGGCCAGGCACTGCCGCTCGCGCTGGCGCATGCGGGCCCGCGAGTCGGGGTCGAGGTCGTCGTAGCCTACCAGGTGCAGCGCGCCGTGGACCACGTACAAGAGCAGCTCGTCGGCGGGCGACCAGCCCAAGCGGGCCGCGACGGCGGCCGCGGTTTCGGTGCTGACCACGATCTGCCCCTCCAGGTAGCCGCCGGTGCGCTCCAGGACAAAGCTGAGCACGTCGGTCGGCTCGTCATGGGACAGGAAGCGGCGGTTGAGCTCGTGGATCGCTTCATCGCCGACCAGGGCCACGCTGATCGCGCCCGAGACGACTTGTTCATCGCGCAGCACTCCCTCGATCGCCGCCCGCAAGCGCTCCAGATCGAACGGCCCTTCATGCTCGACGGAGAACTCGATTTCGAACATGAAAAGAGGCTAGAGGCTAGGGGAAGCAGAGTCTCGAAAACCGCGGACTTGCCAAGGTCCTCATGGCAATGTGTTACGGGCACTGCTTGACGACGGCGGCCAGGACGCCGTCGGCAAGCAGTGGCACCAGCCCGGCAGTGGCACCGGCGCACTTTGTCGGTCGCGGTCAGGCGGTGCGCTGATCGGGATACTTGACGCGGCCGTGGTAGACGGCCGTCAGCGACTTGATCAGGCTGTCTTCGACGGTCCGCAGTTGCTTGAGCGTCAGCCCGCACTCGTCGAACTGGCCGTCGAGCAGCTTCTTCATGGCGATGTCTTCGACCAGGTTCTCGATCCGCGCCGGCGTCGGCTCGACCAGCACCCGGCTGGCGCTCTCCACGGCGTCGGCCATCATCAGCACGGCCGCCTCGATCGTCTGTGGCTTGGGACCCGGATAGCGGAATGCGCTTTCCTCCACGTTGCCGCCATTGGGGTTGGTCTCGGACTGTTCGCTGGCCCGCCGGTAGAAGTACTCCACCAGCGTCGTGCCGTGGTGCTGCTCGATAAAGTCGATGATCGGCTCGGGCAGGTGGTGCTGGCGGGCCAGATCGGCGCCGTCCTTAATGTGGGCGATGATGATCAGGGTGCTCATGGCCGGCACCAGCGCATCGTGCCGGCTGGCCTCGCTGCCCCGGTTCTCCACGAAATAGTCGGGCTTGAGCATCTTGCCGATGTCGTGGAAGTAAGCCCCCACCCGCACCAGCAGGCCGCGGGCGGCGATGCTCTCGGCGGCTGCTTCGGCGATCGAGGCCACGTTGATCGAGTGGTTGTACGTGCCGGGGGCCCGCCGCACCAGCTCCTGGAGCAGCGGATGCGCGACATCGCCCAGTTCCAACAGGCTGATCTCCGTCAACACGCCGAACAAGCCCTCGATGAACGGCAGCAGCCCCGTGATCAGGAACCCGGCCAGCAGCGTCCAGACCGCGTTGTAGACCGCGGGCGTCACCAGCGCGCTGACCGGCTGGCTGTCGAGCAGGCCTACGCCCAGCGTCAAAAAGGGAGCGGCCAGGGCGGCGTAGAAGCAGACCTTGATCAACTTCCGCCGGCTGCGGATGCTGCCCAACTGCACCACCGCCGACGTGACCACGCCCATCACCACGATCGTCTCCGCCACGCTGTGCGCGTTGGCCACCGCCAAAAACACCGACAGGGCCAGCGAAAGCACCAAGGCCATTTCGCGGCCGTAGGCGATGCCAAACGTCATTGCGAACAGCAGCATCGGGATCACTTCGGCCCGCCACGGATCGGCGCCCGTCCAGCGGGCCAACAGCACGGTGACCACCGACACGGCCAGGGCCGTGGTAAACCGCCGCAGGTCGCGGATCAACCGGGGCTCGCGGTGGTAGATGTAGTAACCGACCAGGCCGTACAGTACCAGCACCAGCGCGAACACGGCCAGCGATCGTTCCAGCTTGCGCTCCAGCGGCAACTTCTGGACGTAGGCCTGGTGCTCCGCCCGCAAGAGTTCCAGGGAGTCGCGCCCCAGCTTCTGGCCCCCTTTGACCAGCATCTGTCCCGGCTCGTACAGCAGGTGCTTGCCGGTCTCGACGCCGATGGCGCGGGGATCAGGGATCTTGAAGGGCACCCGGGCGACAACGTCGCGCGGAGGGACGTAGTCGATGCGAAAACGGAAGCCGGGATGCCATGGCTGCATGACCAACCACATCGCGGCGATGCCGACCAGGCACAGCACGCTCCGCCAGGCGACGTGCCGCCGCCGCAACTGCTCCCAGATTCGAGCCAGGCCGCGAGGAGCCCGCTCCAACGGAGCGACCCTGCCCGACCGGGGTCGTTTTCGGCCGTTGGCTGTCATCCTTTCGACCGCCGTTTGCCCGGGTCTTCGTCGTAAGCGCGGACAATCTCCCTGACCAGCCGGTGGCGCACGATATCGGCGTTGGTCAGCCGCACCTGCGTCAATCCCTCGATGTCCCGCAGCCGCCGCATCGCGTCGACCAGCCCGCTCGTCGTGTGCGTGGGCAGGTCCACCTGGGTCGTATCGCCGGAGACCACGATCTTCGACCCCCGGCCCATGCGGGTCAGGAACATCTTCATCTGCGCAACGGTCGTGTTCTGGGCCTCGTCGAGGATGATGAAAGCCTCGTTGAGCGTGCGGCCGCGCATGTAGGCCAGCGGGATCACCTCGATCAGGTCCTGCTCGGTGTACCGCTTGATCTGGTCGTAATCCATCATTTCGCGCAGGGCGTCCAACAGCGGCCGCAGATAGGGATTGATCTTGGCCTGCAAGTCGCCAGGCAGGTATCCGAGGCTTTCGCCGGCCTCGACCGCCGGACGGACCAGGACGATCTTGCGGATCCGCTCCTGCTTGAGCGCCGCTACGGCCATGGCCACCGCCAGGTACGTCTTGCCCGTGCCGGCCGGCCCGATGCAGAACACGAGGTCATGATCGAGAATGGCCTGGATATACCGGCTCTGGCCGCCGCTGCGGGGTTGGATCTTGCGGTTGGCATTGAGGACCTCGATTATCAGGGCTTCGGGGCCGACTTCGGCGCCCGTGGCGCCAGCCAGCACCCTGGCGACTTCGTCGGGGGCCAGGCTTCCCTGGCGGTGTACGAGCGTCTGAAGCTGTCCGAGCACGTCCGTGGCCTTGGCCACGGCCGCTTCGTCCCCTTCGATGCGGATCTGGTCGTCGCGCGCCGAGATCTTGACACTGAGCGTGTCCCGGATCTGTCTCAGGTGCTGATCTCGCGCTCCAAAAAGCGACACGAGCGCCTTGGAGTCGACTACCGCTATGCTTACTTCGGTCATCAAGATCAGCGTCGGCGACGCGGCGCGTGGCAGAATCGCCAGCCAGGGTTCTCCTAAATGCCTACCAGTTATAACCCAAGCCTGGCCATCGAAGCCAGCGCACCCCGACGCGAATGACACAAGTCCTTGTGAAATAGCTGTTTAGTACCCAGGCAAACGCCTGCGGCCGACGCATCCCTACTTTGGCCCCGTAGCCAAATTATAGGTTACCACACCCGCGAGTGAATCGCCCCTACAGTCCGACCAATCCGCTCGTCCAGCAAAGGTACGCCGCCGGGGCACCCAGCAGGATCGAGTCGAGCACGTCCAACACCCCTCCGAAGCCAGGCATCCAGGCGCTCGAATCTTTGCGGCCCAGGTCGCGCTTTAGCAGCGACTCGGCCAGATCGCCCACGATGCCCACGGCCCCCACGATCAACCCGAACAGCAACCAACCCCAAACTTGGCCCGGTCTGCTGGCTGAGAGCCCCATGGCCGGGGCCAAGAGGCCAAATGCCAGCCAAGCCCCCAGGCAGCCAAAGGCCAGGCCGCCGGCCACGCCTTCGATCGTCTTGCCAGGACTTAGCTTGGGGGCCAGCTTGTGCCGGCCGATCAGCCGCCCCACGGTATATGCGCCCGTATCGCACATCTTGACCACGATCACCAACGACACCAGTGCCAGCAGGCCGCGGGCGCTCGTGCCCAAAAACCGCAACTGGACGACAAAGCTGAGCAAAAGGCCGACGTAGACCAGCGAAAACACGGCCGAAGCCAGTCGCCGGGTCACCCCTCCTGGGCCTCTGTAACGCCGCATCTCGCCGAGGAAGGCCAGCACCACGCCGATGGCCAGGGCCGCAGCCGGCCAAGCCAGCCCGTCCAGACCGCTGGGCACCGCGGCGTTCGACTGGCCGGCCCAATTGGCGGCCACAATCAATTGGTTGCCGGCATAGACCACCCAGGGGACGGGCTTTGAGTCGCTGTCGGCCAACAGCCAGAGCATTTCGCCGCTGGCCAGCCAGGCGGCGGCGGCCGCCAGCGGCCACCAGACCCAGGCACCCCTGGGGCCGACCGTGTGGTCGATCCAGCACAAGGCCGCCAGCAGGGCGACCAGCGTGGTTCCCAAAAGTAGTCGCCAGCGGAGCATTACTCGTTGAGCCCGCCGAAGCGCCGGTCGCGGGCGGCAAAGTCACGGATGGCGGCGTGCAGGTCGGATTCGCGAAATTCCGGCCAGCAGTGCTCTGTCACCCAGAGCTCGGCGTAACTGATCTGCCACAACAGGAAGTTGCTGACCCGCATTTCGCCGGCGGTGCGGATCAAGAGGTCGGGATCGGGCATTCCGGCCGTATATAAGTTGTCGCGGATGGTTTGCTCGCTGATTTCGTCCGGCTCGAGCAGCCCGGCGCGGACCTGCTCGGCGATCGATCGCACGGCGTCGGCCATCTCGAGGCGCGCGCCGTAGTTGATGGCCAGACACAGTCTCAACCCGGTGTTGCTGCTGCTCATCTGGATGGTCTTGTCCATCTCGCCCAGCACGTTGTCGGGAATCCCCTCGCGGCGGCCGATGACGTTCAGCCGCACGTTTTCCCTGGCCAGCGTGGTGCGCTCCTCGACCAGGTACTGCTCCAGGAGGTGCATGAGGAATTCGAGCTCGTGCCGCGGGCGCTTCCAATTCTCGCTGGACAGGCAGTACAGCGTGAGCTGCCCGATGCCCAGCCGCGCGCACTCTTCGGTCGAAGAGCGGACGCTGGCCACGCCGCGGCGGTGCCCTTCGATCCGTGGCAAGCCCTGCCGCTGGGCCCAGCGGCCGTTGCCATCCATGATGATGGCAATGTGACGCGGGCGCTTATCCTGCGGCACGTCCGACAGGTCGCTGGTCATGCTTTGCCGGTAAAGATGGTCTGGTCCCGGTCTGGTCCGACGGAAACGATCTGGACTTCGCGGCCGATCACCTCGCTGATGCGATCCAGGTAGGCGCGGGCCTTGGCGGGCAAGCCGGCCACCGTGCGCACGTCGCTGATCTCCCGCTTCCAGCCCGGCAGCGTCTCGTACACCGGGCGGGCGCGGCGCAGGTCCTCGACGTGGCTGGGGAAGACCGTCACACGCTGGCCGTCCAGCTCGTAGGCGGTGCAGATCTTGATCTCCTCCAGCTCGCTCAGCACGTCCAGCAGCATAATCGCCAGGGAGTCGACCCCGCCCAGCCGGGCGGTATAGCGGACGGCCACCGCGTCAAACCAGCCGCATCGCCTGGGCCGCAGCGTGACCGTGCCGTATTCGTGGCCTCGGTCGCGCAGGTGCTGCCCCGTGGCGTTGTCTTGCTCGGTGGGGAAGGGCCCTCCGCCGACCCGTGTGCTGTAGGCCTTGACCACGCCGATGATCTTGTCCAAATACCGCCCCGGAACGCCTGCCCCGGCCGGGATGCCGACGCCTGAACTGTTGCTGCTGGTCACATAGGGAAACGTGCCGTGATCGACGTCGAGCAGCGACCCCTGCGCGCCTTCGAACAACACCCGCCGGCCCGCTTCCAGGGCGTCGAGCAAATAGGTGGTCGTGTCGGCCACGTGGGGTCTCAGTCGCTCGGCATAGGCTCGGTATTCGGCCAGCACCCGGCAGGCTTCCAGCCGCTCGAAGGGGGCGCCGCCGGCCAGAGCGGCGATCAGCACGTTCTTGTCCGCCACGACCCGCTCGATGCGGCTGCCGAAGCTTTCGCGGTACATATCGCCCAGGCGGATTGCGTCGCTGCGTCCCACCTTGTCGCGGTAGCAGGGTCCGATGCCGCGCATCGTCGTGCCGATCGCCTCGCCGTTGGAGGCCCGCCCCTCGACCAGACGGTCTTCGGCCAGGTGCCAGGGAAAGATGACGTGGGCCCGGTCGCTGATCATCAGGTTGCGGCCCACCTGGACGCCGCGGGCCACCAGGCCGTCGATCTCGGCCAGGATGCTGGGCGGGCTGAGGACCACGCCGCCCGTGATCACGCACTGCACCTCGGGGCGCAGGATGCCGCTTGGAATCAACGAGAGCTTATACGTCTGGCCGCCGGTGACGACCGTGTGGCCGGCGTTGGCGCCCCCCTGGTACCGGACGACGACGTCGTGCCCCTCGGTCAAGAGGTCGACGATCTTGCCTTTGGCTTCGTCGCCCCATTGCAAACCGATGACACACGTACCAGGCACGTACCGCTCCTGATCCAGCTCCCAACATTCCAAACTAATCAGTCTAGGACGGCCCACACAAGGGTCAAGCCAAAATGAGAACGAGCGTGAAGCCACGGTCGCCGCCTTGGCCGCCCATCGGGGCGGCCACTCAACCTCGTGGAAACTGCCGGCAGAACTCGTAAAGGGCCATGGCGGCCGCCGTCGCCACGTTGTAGCTGGCCGGCCGGCCGTAGACGGGAACCTCCACGGCGTGATCGACCAGGTCCAGCACCTGCTCGTCGAGACCTTGGCGCTCGTTGCCCAGCACCAGCACCGTCCTGCGGGCGAACGCGAAGTCGAACAGGCTATGCGACCCGGTCGTTTGCTCCAAAGCCACCAGTTGGTAACCCTGGGCCTTGAGCTCCTTGAGCGGCCCAGGCAGCGTGCGGTGGACGCGAATCTCCACGGCCGAATCGCCGTCGCCCTCGTTGTCGTCCACGCTGTCGCGGGCGATCTTGTCGATGATGCGTGCCGTGCCGCAGCAGATCACTTGCCTCACCCCAGTGCAGCCGGCGGTCCGCACGATCCGCGACAGGTTCACGTTGCTGCGCATCGGCGCGCAGGCAACGATGAGTTCCCTGGGCCGTTCGAGCGGCGTGGGCGGCTTCTGCCGCTGCTGGGCGAATCGGGGCATGGGCAACGGGATCTCGCCCGCGAGGTGCGGGGCCCTGCGGCCATCACAGCACCAGGGGGGACGCAGTGCTTTCCGCCGTCACCACGACCGATGCGCGACTTCCTGGCCGACGATCTCCAGGTTGTCCTGGTAATAGGCGATGGCTTCGGTCGGGTTCAGGTTAAAGATCGCTCGGCCGTCGGTCTGCCAGCGGCCCCGCTCGACGCGGAACACGGCGGTGGCCGCCCGCAAATTGCCGACGGCTTCCACGCCTTCCATCAGGCCGCCTTCGATCGCCTCGAAACCGATGGTCACGGCCACCAAGGCGCATAGCTCGCCGCTGTGGCGATCGCGGGCATAGGCCACGTCGTCGTCGAACTCGCAGGCGGTCCACCGCAATCCGCGGGGCTTGCCGCTCGTGGAGGCCAACTGCACGAACTTGGCTTCGAGCCGCTCGCGCTGCTGGTGGAACTCTTTGCGGGCCCGTTCGTATTGCGCCGAACGCCGGGCCCCTCGCATCGGCCGCCAAGCGATGCAAACCACGATGGCCAAGATGGCCGTCGTGCCGGCGACGATCCAAATCCATTCCGGCATGATCTCGACTCCGATCGACGTGTCCGATGGCGCAGTCCAACTAAGATTCTAAGGCCCCGGCGGCTCGTCTGGCAAGCAGCTTGCGCCGTTGCGGAAAAACCACGCCCTGTCCCGGCAGTCCGGCCAGGTGTAGATTTGGCTGTATGCCGATTCTGGGAGCCCACATGTCGATCGCCGGCGGCCATTACAAGGCGGTCGAGCTGGCGATGGCCCGCGGCTGCCAATGCGTGCAGTTGTTCACCAAGAACAGCAACCAGTGGCGGTGCCGCGAGTTGACCGCCCAGGATGGCGAGCGTTTCCGCCTGGCGCTGGAGGCATCGGGCGTGGCGCACCCGATTGCCCACGACTCCTACCTCATTAACCTGGCCAGTCCCGACGAAGCGCTTTGGCGCAAAAGCATCGCGGCTTTTGCCGACGAGCTGCGCCGCGCAGAACAGTTGGGCCTGGGCTTTCTGGTCACTCATCCGGGCTCGTCGACCACAAGCAGCGAAGAACAAGGGATTCTGCGGATCATCGCGGCCCTGGATGAAGTCCACGGCATTGCCCCCGGCTTACGGGTCCGCACGCTGCTGGAAACAACTGCCGGCCAGGGAACCGCGCTGGGGTGGCGGTTCGAGCACCTGGCCAGGATTCTCGACGGCGTCAACGATCCTGACCGTTTGGGGGTCTGCGTCGACACCTGCCACATCTTTGCGGCCGGCTATCCACTGGCCAGCCGCCGGGATTACCTGGCCACCATCCGAAAACTGGCGAAGGTCATCGGGCTCGATCGGGTTCAAGCCTTTCACTTGAACGACAGCAAGCGCGAACTCGGCTCGCGGGTCGACCGCCACGCCCACATCGGCGAGGGACAGCTTGGACTCGATCCATTCCGTCATTTGCTCAACGACCCCCGCTTCGGCAAGGTGCCCATGTATCTCGAAACCCCCAAAGGCCGGCGCGACGGCCTCGACCTCGACGTAATCAACCTCGCCACCCTGCGGGGACTCGTGGAGTAGAGATGCACCCTGCGTGGCGTTCGATCGGCCGCGCTTCTTTGCCCTTTCTTGACTTTCTTGACTAATCCGTGGATTCCCTTCGACCCTGCGCGAACCGCCCTCCTCATCAACGTCTTTGCCCGCCCAAAAGTTGACCGGCCCCCAGGGCACGGCTACCATTGAAAGCGCCACCCCCGGTACATGCTATCCGTCTTCTCGATCATGGCCGAATGACCATGGGCCTGACGTACTTCAAGCGATTCAGGATGGAGTTCGACCTGAATCTTCTCGCGTCCGGCGAGCCGGCGGTACCGCCCGGATATCGCCTCGTTGCCTGGCAGCCGGAGCTGCTGCCCGCCCACGCCGAGGCCAAGTACCTCAGCTTTCGAACGGAAATCGATGCCAACGTCTTTCCCTGCCTGGGCGACTTCGACGGCTGCGTGCGGCTGATGCAGGAAATCACCCAGAAGGACGGCTTTCTCGCCGAAGCCACCTGGCTGGTCGCTTTGCGCGGAGCGTCCGGCGAAGCCGCCTCCGAAGTCTGCGGAACCGTCCAGGGCATCCGCGACCGTTCCGGCATAGGCGCCATACAGAACCTGGGCATCACCCCCGAACACCGGGGCCGCGGCCTGGGAAGCCTGCTCATGCTCAAGGCCCTCGACGGTTTCCGCCGTGCCGGTCTGCGGCGGGCCTTCTTGGAAGTCACAGCCCAGAACGACGGGGCCATCAAGCTCTACCGGCGGCTGGGGTTCCACAAGGCCCGCACCGTGTACAAGGCGGTTGAAGTCGCTTCGTACGCGATCCGGTAGATTCTAGCGGCGGCGACCCTTGCTCCGCGCGTGCGTGCGTGATAAACTTCTTGAAGCGAAGCGAGCGAGCGGGGGAGAGGGGTTACCCTATCTATGCGCGCCAGCATCATCATCGCGGCGCATAACGAGGGCGAGGCCCTCTGGAAGACGATCCACTCCTGTGTCGAGACCTGCGTCGGCCTGGACTACGAGATTCTGATCGCGGACGACGCCTCCCGCGACCTGTCGGTCCAGGAGGCCCAGCGGCGCTTCCCCCAGGTGCGGGTCTTCCGGCACGAGAAGCGCCAGGGGGCTTCGCCGACCAAGGCTCTGGGCGCCCGGAGCGCCCGGGGTGAGGTGCTGATCTTCCTCGACGGGCACACGAAACCGGAATACGGTGCCATCAAGCGACTGCTGGCGGACGTGGAGGAGCTTCGGGGTACGGCAGTCGTAACGCCGGCGATCCCCGCCCTTCACGTGGAGAAGTGGCGCAACAGCCCGCTCCAGATCGGCCACGGCTACTCCGTGAATCTGGACACCTTCGAGTGCGGTTGGGTGACGCTGGAGAGCTTGCGCAAGGGAGTGGAAGAGCGGCAGCGGTTCTATGAGTCTCCGTCCCTCATCGGCTGCGCCTTGGCGGTGCACCGCGAACTCTACGAGAAGCTCTGGGGCTTCGATCCCCAAATGTTCTCCTGGGGCGCGGAGGACCTCGACTTCGGGCTGAAATGTTGGCTGATGGGTCACCCCATCCTCCACGACCCCGAGGCTCTCATAGGCCATAAGTTCCGCACCCGCTTCGAGAATTACCGCGTGCCATTTGAGCACCTGGTTGCCAACCAGCTCCGCATGGCGCGCAAGAACTTCACCGAGGTGGTTTGGAGGGAGTGGACCGAGCGCTGCCGAGAGCGGCATCCGGGCCGGCTAAGTGAGCACCCCGAGGGGCTCTGGGCGCGGGTCTGGGAGGTATTTCTGGAGCACCGCTTAAGCTGCGAGCATGAGCGCAGCTACCTATTGGGCCACCGAGTCTACGACGAGTTCTGGTACGCCGAGCGCTTCGATCTCTCCTGGCCGCGCCTCACCACGGCCGCCGCGCCCTCCGCCGCCGTGACCGCCCTCGGTCCCGAGCCTAGCCCATCCCCTAGCCCACCGCCGCCATGCCCCGATGGCAGTGCCGATCAAGATCCGGGGTGTTACCAAGCCCGAAGCCTGATGGATAAAGTTCTATGGCGCCGGAGGGTGGCCGATGAACCTTGGAATTGGGTCGAGAAAACGATAGCTGGCGAACAGGTCTGGGAAATAGTTCCCACCGCTCTGACTGATGACGATCCTAGCACCACTTTAACCGAGCCACCTGGAAGCGGTAAGCCGCGCAATACGAACGATATTCAAACGCGATGCAAGTACTCCGACTTTAGATTGACGCTGATGTTTCGCAGTCCAAATCTTCGTTCAGAATGGACCGACTGTAACAGCGCAGTCAAAGGACCGCGAAACTGGGGTAACAGCGGCTTCAAATGGTTCACGGTTAATGGCTATGAAGTCCAAATCCTGGACAGTCACGGTGCCACCATGAGTGCTTCCGGGAACAAGACGGATCTTGGGGGCTGTCACATTGGGGGGATGCACGCCGTAACCGATGATGAGGTTTGTGGAGCGCTATACAAGGTTCGGAAACCCGACTCCAATCCGGTCAATCAGGCGGTGACTGACGTTGCGCAGCCAGGCGAGTACATTCCTGACGGCACATGGAACATGCTCGCGATAGATTTCATGGCCGCTCGGTACAAGTGGGACGACGTCAACAGCAACTGGATAAGGGTAAAATGTTCCACAATCACCGTCAGATTAAACGGGGCAACCGTGCACGAGCGTATCGGCTTGGCTCCAAAATCGGGTGGGCCTTTCGATGAGACTACTGACTTGGTTCAGGACACACTGTACGATACGCCAGGCGACACCAAGGGATGGTGTAAGGCTCGGGGCCCCATCATTCTGCAGGAGCATGACAGCAGAGTGCAGTTCAAAGACATCAATATTGATCCGACATGGTTGCCTATGACTGGAGGCCAGTTCAATCCAGCGTGGCAGCAGGAAACGAATTGTCTTTCAAGAGAGTAGCGGAGGCTCAAAATGTCGATGACTCGTATGTTCTGGCGGATGACCGTTTTAAGCTGTCACCTGCTTTTAGTCACCCCAGCTGACGCTCGCGGGGAGGGCCCGCGCTCCACTTCGCAGCGCGAAGAAACACAGGAGCTGGTCGAGCATCTGAGCGGCGAACTGGGCCTGGACGAGATTCCGCCTGAGCGGGGCGGTGGCTATTTAGTGGACACGAGATTCGGGAACGGCTGTGTCCAAGACATGGAACTGCTTGGCAGCATTGAACGAGTTCGCGCCTTCTATTTCAATGACGAATTCAGCTCGGAAGGCTGGGCATTGTTGGCGAGGCATCCTGGCTTGGAGGTCTTGAAATGTACTGGATCGGGCAGCATCACAGACGCCGATCTCGCCTGTTTGCAGAAGTTAACCGGGCTGCGAGAACTGGCGCTTGAGAGCGAAGGCGAAAGGCCCAACCGCTTCAGCGAGCGAAGCCTTGAGGCGCTCCCCGCAATGCATCGCCTCGAGAGATTGGTCCTCGAGGGGGAGGGTGTTAACGATGCCGGACTAGACCATGTGCGGAGGGTCACGAGTCTAGTATCGCTTAAACTCGCCGGGAGGTTTACCGATGAGGGCGTCGCTCGGCTGTCCGGATTGAAGGACCTGCGGGTGCTCGTCCTTCGCGGCGAGTTTACGGATGAAGGGCTCGTGCATGTCGCGCAGCTCCGGAAGCTTGAGGCCCTGGTCATCTGGAGTGACCGGTTGACGGGTGCGGGGCTTAGCCACCTCGCCGGGCTCGATCGACTCACGATGCTCAAGTTCGTGGGTAGCCGCGGCGGCGAAATGAGCCTTCAGGGCCTGGAGGACTGGCCGGCCCTTGAGGCCTTGAATCTGGCGTCAAGCACCACCGACGACGCTTTACTGGCGACACTCGGAGAGTTGCCCCGTTTGAAATCGCTTTCCCTCCAGGGCGCATCCATCACCGATGAGGGACTGGCCGCCTTGTCCGGTTTGACGAGCCTGGAGGAACTCGACCTGCAATTCACCAACGTCACGTCGCAAGGGATTCGTTACCTGCTTCCATTGAAGGGCCTACGGATACTTGTGTTGGGTCATCCTCACGGCGAACGCCTTATCTCGGACGAGGGGGTTAGGTTGCTCGCGAAGCTGCCCGATCTCGAGCAACTCAACATGGTTCACGCGGACCTGGGAGGGGGCCGGCTTCAGCACCTGGCGCAAATCAAATCGTTACGCAACCTCAACGTGGAATTCAAGGACGAAAAGATGGTGGAAGATTGGAAGGCATTCCAGGCCCTTCGCCCCGACATACAGCGCGTTCAGCAGTGGATCCGTGTGAAGGCGTTCCAGCCGAACTTCCCGACGTTTGGCGAGATTGAAGTATTGCGACCGTAGCGGTTGCCTGCCCTTGGAGAGCGGTCGCCTGCGATTTTTAAACGGAAGATGACCACAGCATCCACTCTCGAAGCTCGACTGCGGGCTCCGCCGGCGCCCCTTGATAGCCTGCCGCCACGCACTCTAGGCGATTACCAAGTGGTCCCGGGCCACGCGGGCCGGCGTGCCCCTTTTTCTGGTTCGATCGGGGCGACCCACACGTTTTCTGCGGGGCTGCCGGCAAGTTTTGTCGCGCCAGGCGCGAACTCGGGCCTCCAGCTAGCCGAGCGGCCGATGCCTCCACAGGACGACGGCTCAAAGCTGACAGCGACGCTGATCCTGGGCCGCGCCAACTACCTGGGAATAACGATGATCGCAGATGGCGACGAGATCAAGTGGCGCCCGGAGGATCGACCGCCCCCAGACCTGATCTGGAACATCCACCGCCACAAGTGCGCGTTACTTGCGATCCTTGCCGCGCGCGATCCAGAGATTTACGAAGGCATGGGGGCGGAGTTGCTGTTGAAGCTGATTGAACAGCCGTGGCGAACCTGGCCGGCCGGCTGGGAGCATTGGCCGGTGACCCGGTTCGTCTACCGATTAGCCGCCGAGCAGTACTTTGCGAGCCTCAGCGATGAGCCGGCGCCAGGCGAGGGCAAGGGCATCGTTTTGGTCGGTGGCGGGATTCGCTACTTCCCATCTGTCTGGGTCAATATAAGGGTCTTGCGCCGGCGCGGCTGTTCGCTTCCGGTTGAACTCTGGCACCTGGGACGGCACGAGATCGGCCCAAAAATGGAGAAGATATTGGAGCCGTTTGGCGTCCGCTGCGTCAGCGCAGAGCAGAGCGAGCGCCAGCGGCCGGCTCGCGTGCTTAACGGCTGGGAACTGAAGTCGTATGCACTCTTGAACAGCCGCTTTCGCGAAATCGTTTATCTCGATGCCGATAATCACGTCCTGATCAATCCCGATACAATCTTCACCTGGCCGCAGTACCGCGATGTGGGGGCGGTCCTCTGGCCGGACGGCACCGGCATGGACCCATGGCCGCCGGATTCGCCTGTGTGGGAGGTCGCCAGTGTGCCCTATCGGCACGAGTTTCAGGTGGAAGCCGGCCAGCTGGTCATTGACAAGGCCCGCTGCACCAAGGCGCTACGCATGGTCCACTGGTACGATCAGCACAGCGACTACTTTTACCGCTTCTGGTGGGGCGATAAGGAGTCGTTTCACTTTGGTTTCCGCAAGGCCGGCAAGCCATACTCCATGACATCAAAGCCGAACCAAGCCCTGCAGTGCTGCATTTGCCAGCATGACTTCGACGGTCGCAGGATTTTCCAGCACCGAGTCGGCGACAAGTGGCGACTCGCAGAGGGCAATCTACGGGTCGCCGGCTTTGTAGATGAGGAGTTGTGCTTTGGCTTTCTGGCTGAGCTTCGCGCCCGCTGGAATGGAGCGATCGAATGAGCAGTGTCACCGGGCCACTGCGTGACCCGTTCCCCGCTCGCGGAGCGAGTGCACTACAGTTGGAGCCGTCTGCGTGAGAAGCCCGGTGTTGGAGGAGCTGTACCGCGTCGCCCGCGAGCGGCCCAGCGACATCAATGAACATGTGCCCACGCTGTACCGCTACGCCAGCACCTGCCGGCACATCACCGAGTTCGGCACCCGGGCTGGCGTCTCTACGGCCGCCTTCCTCTACGCGCAGCCGGATTTCCTCTGCTGCTACGACGTCCACCCCAGCAACCAGGTCTTTGAGCTGGAAATCGTTGCGAACACCAGCCGGACCGGTTTCGCCTTTTACCAGGAGGACGTTCTCAAACTTGAGATCGAGCCGACCGACCTGCTCTTCATCGACACGCTGCACACCTACGACCAAATGCGGCAGGAACTGGCCCTGCACGGCAACAAAACCCGCCGCTACCTCATCTTCCACGATACGGAAACCTTCGGAGAGCAGGGAGAGATGCCCGGTACGCGCGGCATTTGGCCCGCCATCGCGGAATTCCTGCGCAGCAACGAGCACTGGCGCATCACCCAGCACTTCACCCATAACCACGGACTGACCGTTTTGACGAGGCTGTCATAGTTATAGTTGCAACCTATCGTGTGGGGGGTGCGGCTGGAGCGGTGACTTGCAGAAGCTCCGGCGCTTCGTGCAGGTTCAAGATTCCCTTGCCGAGTTGGGAATGATCAAGTTCGGATGAAGCGAGCGATGGAGCTGACCCTCTGTATCCCCGCCTGGCGGCGCTATGATCTGTTGGTGAACGCGGTCAGGAGCGCCGTGCAGGGGCGCCGCAAGCCCGACCGCATCCTCATCCTGGACAACGGCGGCGGACTCACGGCGGACGAGTTGGCCTTCGCGCGCGACCGGCTTTGTATCGAGCGATTAAGAATCAATATGGGCGTGGCGGGCTCATGGAACTACTTCCTCTGCAAGGGCGGCAGCGACATGGTGGTCATGTGCAATGATGATGTGACGCTCGGCGCCGACGCCCTGGAGCTGCTGGAGGCGGCCTCCGAAGCCAATCCGGACTACCTGCTCTACCACTGTATGAACCGGGACGGGCACAATAACTGGTGCCTGTTTCTGCAGCGCACCTGCTCCATCGAGATCGTTGGCCTCTACGACACCAACTTCTGGCCGGCCTACTTCGAGGACAATGACTACGACTACCGCCAGCACCTTTTGGGCTACCGCTGCTTTCCCGTGCAATGCGACTACCAGCACGTACTGTCTGCCAGCCGAGCCGTCATGACTCCGGACGAACTCCAGCAGGCCCATGCCTTTTTTGCCAGGAACGCCCGCTACTACCAGGCCAAGTGGGGCGGGCCGCCGGGCCGCGAGAAATACCTCGTCCCGTTCAACCGGCCGGACTATTACTTCGCCCCGCAGCGCTTCGCGTTAGCTCCACCTGCCGCGTGGGAATAGGCTGTGGGCGGCAGTGCCTGGCCTGCAAACCGCAATTATCCGTGCCTGTCCGAACCGCCAAACCCCCGCCCGCGGTTGCGGCCCCCCGGCAGAGCGGCTAGGCTCTAACCTTCCCACCGCGCGGTATACTTGTGTATCGTTACTGCCTTGGCCCGCCGGCCCCGCCAGCGGTGCCGCCCTCGAATGGCCGCGGCAAGAGACGGGGCATGCCCAACGCGGAGGTCAAGGGGGAGATTACCGTGACGCAGACCATCTATTCGCATATTTACCCCAACGGCGTGGTGCTGGTGGCCGAGCCGATGGAGTCGGTCGAATCGGCCGCCTTCACGTTCCGTGTTCCGGCCGGGACGGCGTACGAGCCACCCGGTCGGGGCGGGTTGAGCGGCCTGACGTGCGAAATGTCGCTGCGAGGCGCCGGGTCGCGCAATAGCCGCCGGCTGGTCGAGGACCTGGACAACTTGGGAGTCGAACGAGGCGAGTCGGTGTCCGACGCACACGTCAGCTTTCGCGGCGCGACGTTGGCCCGCAACCTACACGCCGCCTTGGATATCTTTGCCGACGTGCTGCAGAGCCCGCATCTGCCCGCCGATCAACTCGAGGCCAGCCGGCAGGTTGCCCTGCAAGAACTGGCCGCCGTCCAGGACGAGCCGGGGCAAAGGGTCATGCTCGAGTTGCGGCGGCGGCACTATCCCGACCCCTGGGGCCGGCCGAGCCAGGGCGAGCAGGCGGCACTGGAAACCATCTCGTCGGCTGAAATACGCGACTTTCACTCCCGCTGCTACCGGCCCAACGGCACCATCCTGGGCGTGGCGGGCCGGATCGACTGGCCGGCCCTGCGTGATGCGGTGGGCCGGGCCTTTGCCGATTGGCCGGTGCTGGCCGAGCCCGAGGTGCGCGAGCGTCCGCCGGGATCGCAGCGCGAGCACCTGCCGCATGAATCGAACCAGACGCAGATCGGCATTGCCTACCCCAGCGTGCCGTACCCGCACCCGGACTACTTCCAGGCCTCGGCGGCCGTGGGCGTGCTGAGCGGCGGCATGAGCTCGCGGCTGTTCACCGAGGTGCGGGAGAAGCGAGGTCTCTGCTACACGGTGTATGCCTCGCACAACTCGCTGCGCGATCGGGCCAGCGTGCTCTGCTATGCCGGCACCAGCGCCGAGCGGGCCCAGGAAACGCTGGACGTGACGTTGTCCGAGATCATCCGGCTGGCGCAGGGCATCGAAACCAACGAGCTCGATCGGCTGAAGGCGCGGATCAAGAGCGGGCTGATCATGCAGCAGGAGTCGAGCTCCGCCCGGTCCGGTTCGATCGCGCGCGATTGGTATTACCTGGGCCGGGTCCGTACGTTGGACGAAATCAGCCGGTTGATGGACGAGCTGTCGCGCGACAGCATCAATGCCTTTTTGGCCGCCAACCCTCCCGGCCAGTTCACCATCGTCACGCTGGGCCCGCAACCGCTGGAGGTGAGCGTTGCAATTCCGTGAACACGTCCTGCCAAACGGCCTGGAGGTCGTGGCCGAGTGCAATGACGAAGCCTGCTCGACGGCGCTGGGCTTCTTCGTCAGGACCGGCGCGCGCGACGAAAGCGACGAGGTCGCCGGCGTCAGCCACTTCCTGGAGCACATGATGTTCAAGGGCACGCCCACGCGGACCGCCGAGGACGTCAACCGCGAGTTCGACGAAATGGGCGCCCATTACAACGCCTTCACCAGCGAGGAAAAAACCGTCTACTATGCCGCCGTCCTGCCCGAATACCAGCGGCCGGCACTGGCGCTGCTGGCCGACATCCTGCGGCCTTCGCTCCGCGAGGAGGACTTCACCACCGAGAAGCAGGTCATTCTCGAAGAGATCCAGATGTATGCCGACCAGCCCCCCTTCGGCGCCGACGACCGCGTCAAGGCGAGGCACTTCGGGCGGCACCCGCTTTCGCGCAGCGTGCTGGGCACGCTGGAGAGCGTCGGCAAGCTGCCCGTCGAGGCCATGCGCGACTATTTTCGCCGCCGCTACAGCCCGCGCAACATTTCCCTGGTGGCCGCCGGCCGCGTCGACTTCGACGACCTGGTCGTGGCGGCCCAGGCTGCTTGCGGGCATTGGGAGGATTTTCAGGCCGCGCGCCTGATCGAGCCGGCCTTGCCCAATCAGGATTTCGAGTGCCTCGTCAAGGAAAGCGCCGCCCAGGAGTATTGCATTCAGCTTGCCAACGGCCCATCGGCCACCGACGCCGACCGCTATGCGGCCAAGATCCTGGCCACGATCCTGGGCGACGACTCGGGCAGCCGGCTTTTCTGGTCGCTGGTCGATAGTGGATTGGCGGAGCACGCCAGCCTGGGCCACTACGACTACGAAGGCACCGGGCTGTACATTACTTACTTGAGCTGCGATCCGGAGCACGCGGCCGGCAACCTGCAGCGCGTGCTCGACATCTATCGCGAGGCCGAAGGCAAAGGCATCACCCGCGCCGAGCTGGAGCAGGCCAAGAACAAGATCAACTCGCGCGTGGTGCTGTCCAGCGAGCGCCCGCGTGGCCGGCTGTTCAACCTCGGCGCCAACTGGACTCACCGCCGGGAATACCGCTCGGTGAAGGACGACCTGGACGCCGTCGACGCCGTCGATCTCGACCAGATCGCCGCCGTGCTCGCCCGGCATCCCCTCACCATCTCCACCACCGTGGCCATCGGCCCGCTGGCCTCGATTCCACCACCCCGCTAGGCATCTGGGCAATCGTGGATGGCTGGGGCAAAGCGGCAGCGTGCCCCAATACCAGAGGTCAGAGGTCAGAGCGCCGGGTGGCTGGGGCAAAGCGGTAGCGTGCCCCAGTCTTCGTCCGTGTTCCCGCCTTCTGCCTTCATCCTTCTGCCTTCGCCCTTCATCCTTCTGCCTTCTGCCTTCAGTTTGCTTCTGCCTTCCTGCGTGGCTACATTTGACGGCGGAAGAGCTGCACCTGAAATCGAAAAACAGGAACGTCCTCCCATGCGCCCCCTCAGCAAGATCAGCGCAGACTGGTGGGACTACACCACCTTGGACCGCCGTATCCTGGATGACGCCGCCAGGCTCTCGGCCGACGACCTGGCGGGACTGGCCAGGCCCGGTTTCGAGGTGAAGTTCTACGACACGGTCGAAGATTTCTACCTGGCCGAGGCGCTGGAATACATCACGGCCTGGCGCCAGGCGACCGAGGCGCAGCCGGCCGGCATCTGCGGGCCGATCGGCCCCACGGAGCAGCTTCCCCTGGTCGCTCGGCTGGTCAACGAGCTGGAACTGGATCTGCGACACGCCCATTTCTGGGGCATGGACGAGTGGGTTGTCGATGGCCGCGAAGCGCCCGAGGATTTTCCGCTCAGCTTCGCCCGCACCGACATGGAACTTTGCTTCAACCGCATCCGGCCCGACCTGCGAATGCCGCGAGCCAACATTCACTTTCCGAAGGCCGACAGCCGCGAGTACCGCCAGAGCTTCAACCAGGCCCGCTGCATCGTGATGCAAGGCGGGCAGGGCGAGGTCAAGCACTGGGCCTTCAACGATCCGCCCAAGCGAGAGGGCAAGTATCGCGACCAGCCTCCTTCGCCGGAGGAGTATCGCAAGCTGACCACCCGCGTCGTCGATCTGCATCCCATGACGATCATCCAGAACGCCCGCACTTCGGGCGGCGGCGTGGTGACCAACGTGCCCACGCAGGCCGTGTCGGTCGGCCCGGTGGAAACATGGCAGGCCGAGAAGGTCTCAATCTGGCACGCCGGCTGTCACGACAACCCATTCGGGCTGCGGCTGACGGCGCTGATGATCTCCAAGCGGATCCCCGATTCGTCGGTGCCCATGTCGCTCTTGGCTGACCATCCGTCGGTGCAGTTCAATTTCCTGCGGTCCGGCATCGGCACCTGCGAGCCGGAAATGCACTAACATGCCCGATCGAGCATTCGCGGTCGCCGCACATCCGGACGACATCGAGTTCGTGATGGCCGGCACGCTGATTCACTTGCGCGAGGCGGGCCACGAGATCCACTACATGAACCTCGCCAACGGCTGCTGCGGCTCGACCCAGCACGACCGGGCCACGGTGGCCCGCATCCGCCGCGACGAAGCCATGGAGGCCTGCCGCAGAATCGGCGCGGTGTTTCATGAGAGCCTGGCGAACGACCTGGAGATCTTCTACGACAAGCCCACGCTGGCCCGGCTGGCCTCGGTGATGCGCGAGGTGGCGCCTCGGATTCTGCTGATCCACGCGCCGGCCGACTACATGGAAGACCACACCAATGCCTGCCGGCTGGCGGTCACGGCCGCCTTTTGCCGCGGCATGCCGAACTTTCCCGTCGATCCGCCACGGCCCACGGTCGACCAGCCAGTGACGCTGTACCATGCCCAGCCGCACGGCAATCGCACGCCGCTGGGCGAGTTGGTCCGGCCGGGCCTGTTTGTCGACGTCACCGATTGCCTGGACGGGAAGGCCCATATGCTGGCCGCTCATCAAAGCCAGAAACAGTGGCTCGACGAGAGCCAGGGGCTCGACTCGTACATCCAGGCCATGCGCGACCTGGGCCGCGAGGTCGGCCGCATGTCGGGCCGCTACGAATACGCCGAGGGCTGGCGCCGCCACCTGCACCTGGGCTTTTGCGGCCCCGACGACGACCCCCTCTCCGCCGCGCTGCCGGCATACTCGTTCGTCGCCGGGCAATAGTGCGCATGCCATGTCAACACCTGCGGATTTTGACCCCGATCGAGCTCGCGCGATTCTGCGGCTGGAATTCTCCGAAGCCCAAAACGAGCGCATGCGCGAGTTGGCCGACAAACACAACCGCGGGTTGCTCTCGCCGGACGAGCTCCAGGAGATGGAGAGTTTCCGCCGAGTGGGAAACTTGCTTGCGCTTATCCAAGCCAAGGCTCGCCTGTGGCTCAAGAATGACGAGCAACTCTGAGCTCTCTGTACCCACTGGACCAGTTGCGGGATGCTCGCGGTTGGATAAGATGGGCATCTTTGATTAATCCTTCACCGACGACGGTCGCGCCTATAATGCCGTACGGCGTCGAGCAGGCCAATCCACAGGCAGTCTCTGAAATCCCATGCACACGCAACTGGCCGTTCTTGGGGGTGGACCGGGCGGCTATGCTGCCGCCTTCCTGGCGGCCGACCTGGGCATGGAAGTGGTCCTCATCGAAAACGAGCCACGCCTGGGAGGCACCTGCCTGCTCAAAGGCTGCATCCCCTCCAAGGCGCTGTTGCACGTGGCCAAGGTCATCAGCGAAACCCGCGAAATGACCGACTGGGGCGTTGTCTTCGGCAAGCCCATGCTCGACGTCGATGCCATGCGGGCCCGCAAGGAAAAGGTGATCCAGACCCTTGCCGGCGGCCTCAAGCAGGTCGCCAAGCAGCGCAAGGTGCGGGTGGTCCAGGCCCGCGGCGTCTTCGAAGACTCGCAAACACTGCGGCTGGAAGGGGGCGACGCGGCCGGCCGCGATGGCGATCGCTTGACCTACGAGCACTGCATCCTGGCCACCGGCAGCCTTCCCGCAAAAATCGCCGCCTTCGATCTGCCGACCGACCGCGTGATGGACTCGACCACGGCTCTGGAACTGCCCGACATACCCGAAAGCCTGCTCGTAGTCGGCGGCGGCTACATCGGGCTGGAAATGGGCACCGTCTATGCCGAGCTGGGGACCAAGGTCACCGTCGTCGAGCTCACCGGCGGCCTGCTGCCCGGCGCCGACCGCGACCTGGTCAAGCCCTTGCACGCCCGGCTCAAGCACCTGTTTGAGGCGATCTTGCTCGACACCAAGGTCGAGTCGCTCGCCGACAAGGGAAGCGAGATCGAAGTGCTCTTCAAAGGGCCCGACGGCTCACGCCGCCAGCGGTTCAGCCGCGTGCTGGTTTCGGTCGGCCGCCGCCCGAACAGCGGTGGAATCGGTTTGGAGAACACCAAGGTGAAACTCGACCAGCGGGGTTTCGTCCTCATCGACCGGCAGCAGCGCACCGACGATCCGCACATCCTGGCCATCGGCGACGTGGCGGGCGAACCGATGCTGGCCCACAAGGCAACGCACGAAGGCAAAGTGGCCGTCGAGGCCTTGCACGGCGGCACCGCCCAGTTCGATGCACTTGCTATCCCGGCTGTCGTCTTCACCGACCCCGAACTGGCCTGGGCGGGCCTCACCGAGGAGCAAGCCAAGAGCGAGGGTCGCGAGGTGGAAGTGGCCCGCTATCCTTGGGCCGCCAGCGGCCGGGCCCAATCGCTGGGACGGACCGAAGGCCTGACCAAGCTGGTCGTCGATCCGGCGACCGAACGGGTGTTGGGCATCGGACTGGTAGGTCCCGGCGCCGGCGAGCTGGTTGCCGAAGGCGTTCTGGCGATCGAGATGGGCTGCACCGTCCGCGACATGACCGAGTCGATCCATCCCCACCCCACGCTCAGCGAGACGCTGGGGGCGGCCGGCGAGGTCTATCTGGGCGTGGCTACCGATCTTTACAAGCCGAGACGCGCTGGGCAGCATGCCTGAATATGCGGCGGTGGTGGTCGGCCCTTGCACTTTACGACCGGCCGGCAATCGTGAATAATACCTGGCAACGAAATCTAGCGCAAGCCGCCGTGCTGCAAAGGTTTTCGATCGTTCCAGCCGCACTCGCCTCCCCCCGACAGATGCCGCCGGCTCGCTGCCGGTGGCCGGAAGGCGTTGGCTTGCCAGCCAAGCCTGGTTCGCTACGAACAGCGGCCGGCGGCCCTTAAATTGCAATACACTGCCGAAACTCCAGGGAGCTTCCTCGATGGCCCAGGCTGAAACCATTTCCGTCAGCGGCGATACCGATCCGGCCGAAACGGCGGAATGGCTGGAGTCGCTCGAGTATGTCCTGGAAGCCAAGGGACCCGACCGGGTCAAATACCTGCTGGCGATGCTCGACAAGACGGCCTTCCGCCACGGCGTCGAGCCGCCGTTCGCCATCAACACGCCGTACATCAATACGATCCCGGTCGATCAGCAGCCCCCCTATCCGGGCAGCCGCGAGATCGAGCGGCGAATCAAGAGCATCATCCGCTGGAACGCCATGGCCATGGTGGTGCGGGCCAACCGCGAGCAGCACGGCATCGGCGGACACATTTCGACCTATGCCTCGGCCGCCACGCTCTACGAAGTGGCCTTCCACCACTTCTTCCGCGGCAAGGCGAACGACTACTCCGGCGACCAGATTTATTTCCAGGGGCACGCCTCGCCCGGCATTTACGCGCGGGCCTTTCTCGAAGGGCGCCTCACCGAGCAGCAGCTCGTCAACTTCCGCCAGGAGCTGGCCGAAGGAGGAGGGCTGTCCAGCTACCCGCATCCCTGGCTGATGCCTGCCTTCTGGGAGTTTCCGACCGTGTCGATGGGTCTGGCGCCGATCATGGCCATCTACCAGGCCCGCTTCAACAAGTACCTGGCCGACCGCGGCATCAAGGACACCAGCGGCCAGCACGTCTGGGCCTTCATCGGCGACGGCGAGTGCGACGAGCCGGAAACCCTGGGCGCCATCACGCTCGCCTCGCGCGAAAAGCTCGACAACCTGATCTTTGTCATCAACTGCAACTTGCAGCGGCTCGACGGTCCGGTCCGCGGAAACGGCAAGATCATCCAGGAGCTGGAGGGCATCTTCCGCGGCGCCGGTTGGAACGTGATCAAGGTCATCTGGGGCGACGACTGGGACCCGCTCTTGGCCCAGGACAAGAACGGCCTGCTGGTGCAGCGGATGGGCGAAGTCGTCGACGGCGAGTACCAGAAGTACACCGTCATGCCCGGCAGCTACATCCGCGAAAACTTCTTCGGCAAGTATCCGGAGCTCGAAGAGATGGTCAGCCATCTCTCCGACGAAAAGCTGAAGAAGATGCGCCGCGGCGGCCACGACCCGGAAAAAGTCTACGCCGCATACAAGGCCGCCTTCGAAAGCCAGGGCCGGCCGACCGTCATCCTGGCCAAGACCATCAAGGGCTACGGGCTGGGCGAGGCGGGCGAGGGCCGCAACGTCACCCACCAGAAGAAAGAGTACAACGAGGCCGAGCTGCGCGAGTTCCGCAGCCGCTTCGGCATCCCCATCTCGGACGAGGAAGTGGCCAAGGCGCCGTTCTACCGGCTGCCCGACGACAGCGCCGAGATGCGGTACCTGCGGGCGCGCCGCGAGGAGCTGGGCGGCTACGTGCCCAGCCGCGTGGTCGAGGCGCCGCGGATCGAGGTGCCCCGGCTCGACCAGTTCGCCGAGTCGCTCACCAGCAGCGGCGAGCGCGAGGTCTCCACCACGATGGCCTTCGTCAAGCACTTCAGCCGCTTGCTCAAGAACAAGGCGATCGGCAAGTACATCGTGCCCATCGTCCCCGACGAGTCGCGCACGTTCGGCATGGAGCCGCTCTTCCGGCAGTGCGGCATCTATGCCCACACCGGCCAGTTGTACGAGCCGGTCGATTCCGAATTGCTCTTGTACTACCGCGAGGCCAAAGACGGCCAGATCCTGGAAGAAGGCATCACCGAGGCTGGATCGATGTCGTCGTTTATCGCGGCCGGCACCGCCTATTCCACGCATGGGATCAACATGCTCCCCTTTTTCATCTTCTATTCGATGTTCGGCTTCCAGCGGATCGGCGACCTGATCTGGGCCGCCGCCGATGCCCGCACCAAGGGCTTCCTGCTGGGCGGCACCGCCGGCCGCACCACGCTCAACGGCGAAGGCCTGCAGCACCAGGATGGCCACAGCCACCTGTTCGCCTCGGCCTTTCCCACGGTGCGTTCGTACGATCCGGCCTACGCCTACGAAACGGCCGTGATCGTCATGGACGGCTTGCGGCGGATGTACGAGGACCTCGAAGACTGCATGTACTACATCACGCTGCACAACGAAAACTACCTGATGCCCGCCATGCCCGAAGGCGTCGAGGAAGGCATCGTCCAGGGCATCTACCAGGTGGCCTCGGTCGATGCCGGGTCGAAGCGGCCGCGGGTGCAACTGTTCGGCTCGGGCGCCATCCTCCGCGAGGCCTTGCGGGCGCAGAAGATCCTGGCCGAGAAGTACCAGGTCTCCAGCACCGCCTGGAGCGTCACCAGCTACACGCAGCTCAGCCGCGACGCCCGGGCCGCCGAGCGCTGGAACCTGCTGCACCCGGGCGAAAAACCGCGGCAGGCCTACATCCAGCAGGTTCTGGCCGGGCACGACGAGCCCGTGATTGCCAGCTCCGACAACGTGCGTGCCGTCGCCGAGCAGGTCGCCCCCTGGATCCCCGGCGGCCTGACGGCCCTGGGCACCGATGGCCTGGGCCGCAGCGACCTGCGCAGCCGCCTCCGCCGCCACTTCGAGGTGGACGCGGAGACCATCGTGCTGGCCGCGCTGGACCGCCTGGCGGACCAGGGACAGATCGAGCAGAAAATGGTCGCCCGCGCCATTGGCGAGCTGGGAATCGACCCGGACAAGATCGATCCGATGAAGGCCTGACGCACAAAAAGGGAAACAGCCAACGATGGCCATCGAATTCAAGCTGCCCGACCTCGGTGAAGGGATCGACTCCGGCGACATCGTCAGTGTGCTGGTGAGCGAAGGGGACGAGATCGAGGCCGATCAACCCGTGCTCGAAGTCGAGACCGGCAAGGCCACCGTCGAGCTCCCCTCGCCGCATGCCGGCCGCGTGACCAAGATCCACGTCAAGCCCGGCGAAAGCGTGCAGGTCGGCGGCCTGCTGATGTCGATCGACGCGGGCGCCCAAGCCGCCGAGCCGTCCGCCAAGAAGAAGCCATCCGCAGGCAAGGCCGAGACCAAACCGGGCAAACCCGCCACGCCGGCCAAGCCAACCGAGCCGCGCAAATCTGACGCGGACGAGGAGCCCCAGGCCGAGGACGAGCCGGACCGCGAAGGCAATGCCCAGCCGGCCGCTAAACCCAAATCGAAAACCGCGGCCAAAGCGCCGCGCAAAGACGATGAGCAGGCCCGGCCCGCGGCCGAATCGTCCAACGGCGGCCCCGCGCGAACCGCTGCGCCGGAAAAACCGGCCGAGTCGGCAGTCGCCGCGCCGGCCGGCCCATCTACCCGCCGCCTGGCGCGCGAGCTGGGCGTCGATCTGGCCCGCGTCGCCGGCACCGGACCGCACGGCCGCATCACGGAGGACGACGTCAAGAAGGCCGTCCGGCAATCGGCGGCGGCCACGGCGCCGGCCAAGAAGGCGTTGCCGGGCGCCGTGCCGGGTCGGGACAACTGGGGGAGCATCCAGACCCAGCCGCTGTCCCGGATTCGCCGCACCATCGCCAAGAACATGGCCCGCTCGGCTTCCACGATTCCGCACGTCACCAACTTCGACGACGCCGACATCACCGAGCTGGAACGGATCCGCAAGGGGAGCATGGCCGACAACGTCGGAGACGAAGTCAAGCTGACGATGATGGCCTTCGTGATCAAGGCGGTGGCGGCCTCGCTCAAGCTGCACCCGGTGATCAATGCCTCGCTCGACCTGGACAACGGCCAGGTGATCTACAAGGACTACGTCCACGTCGGCGTGGCGGTCGATACCGAGCGAGGCCTGGTGGTGCCCGTGATGCGCGACGTCGACCGCTTGACGATCCCGCAGATTGCCCAGTCGCTCACCGAGATGGCCGAGAAGGCCCGCGCCAACCAGATTAGCGTGGAAGACATGCGTGGCGGCACTTTCACGATCAGCAACCTGGGTGCGATCGGCGGCACGTATTCCACGCCGATCATCAACTATCCCGAGGTGGCCGTCCTGCTTCTGGGCCGCAGCCGCAAGCTGCCCGTGGTGGTCGATGACGACGACATCCAGGTTCGTCTGATGATGCCCTTGAGCCTGTCGTACGACCACCGTCTCGTCGACGGCGCCGCCGCCGCCCGTTTTCTGAACGAGATCAAGACCTTCCTGCAGGTTCCCGGCCGCCTGCTATTGGCCACCTAGTTCGTCGTGATCCCGATTTATTGGGACGTCCTGCATGGCTTAAGCTCAACCGCCTAGCGGGTGGCTGGGGCAAAGCGTTAGCGTGCCCCAGTGGTTCGTAGTGACCCGATTCATCGGCTCCATTGCTAGTCCGTTCGTAGTGACCCGATTCATCGGGTCCGTTGCTCGTGTCCGTTCGTAGTGCCGCTGATCCTATCCCCTTTTTTCAGCCGCGGCGCGATCTCGTTCAACGAAGGCTTAGCCGCTTCCACCTTTTCGCCAAGCAAAGTAATCGAAGAGGAGGCGCGACCCACCAAAGTGTGCGGCGAACTGCCGGAATAGCCGCTGGTCAAGCAGCAGGCACTCAACTTGCCCCCGCGCCTGATGATCGGCGAGCGCTTGCGCTAAGTGTCGATGTCCGACGTGCCTGGGGGACCCGTCCGCCGAGGAAAGAGGACGACGTGAGCGTGAAGCGGGCGTCTCGGCAGGCTTGACCTGGAGCGCGTGAAAAAGGGGACGTGAAAAAAGGGGATAAGTCCAATTGTTTGGGTCACGTAGCGTAGTGTGAGGCACCTGCGTCTTGTGCACTAGGTGCCGCAGGTCCGATATTGGACTTATCCCAGACTTATCCCCTTTTATTTAAGCGATGTCCGACGTTCCTGTCCGCGGAGGATGGTGGACAACGTGGAGTGGAGCGTGCCTCTCGAAAGGCTCGTGGCAGCTCGAGCTCGCCGAGACATGGGGCGTGGCAGCAGCAACGGCTGGCCCGAAGCGGCTTGAATTCGCGCCGGCCCCTGGACTTTGCACTCGGATTCCTGTTTTCTGGCCCTCTGGACTCCGGCCTCCAATCCCTGGTCTGTTGAACGAATCATGAGCGAGCGAAGCGAGTACTGCCGTTCGGCCTGGAGGCTCTCGACAGGCGGCCTGCTGCTCCTGGACAAGCCCGCCGGCCCTACGTCGCGCCGTGTCGTCGACCAGGTGCAGCGGCTGGTGCGGCCGGCGAAGGTGGGACACGCCGGCACGCTCGATCCGCTGGCCTGCGGCCTGCTCGTGCTGTGTGTCGGACCCGCCACGCGATTGATCGACTACGTGCAGCGGATGCCGAAGCGATACCTGGCAACCTTCTTGCTGGGCCGATACAGCCCCACGGAGGACGTTGAGAGCGAAGTAACGCTGCTGGAGCACGCGCCGGAGCCGGGGCTGGATGAAGTCCGCCGTGCCGCGGATCAGCTTGTGGGTTGCATCCAGCAGCGGCCATCGGCTTTTTCGGCCTTGAAAGTGGAAGGGCGGCGGGCTTACGACCTGGCCCGGCAGGGCAAGCCGGCCGACCTTTCGCCCCGGCCCGTCGAAGTCCATGGGATTGAAGTCCTGCGGTACGAGTACCCAGAGCTGGTGCTCGACGTGCACTGCGGCAAGGGGACATATATCCGCGCGCTGGGCCGCGACCTGGCCGAGTCGTTGGGCACCGCGGCCGTGATGTCCGAGCTGGTGCGAACGGCGATCGGCCGTTTCGACCTGGCTGGCGCATGCCGCCCCGATGAGCTTTCTGCCGAAACGCTGCCGCAGCGGCTGTTGCCCGCGCGTTCGGCGGTAGAAGACCTGCCCACCGTTCAGCTTTCCGCGGCCGAGTTGAAGCGGGTGATGAACGGCTTGCCGATCGACCGAGTCGTAGAAGGTGCGCCCGCGGAATTAGCCGCCCTGGATCCCGATGGCTGCCTGGTCAGCATTCTCAAGCCCCGCGGCCCCGCTCAACTGACGCCGCTGCTCAACCTGCGCAGCTTGTAGCTTCGTCTGCAAGGTGAAGAGGCAGGACCGGCACATCGACACGGTGACCTACGATCTCAAGCTCGCCGGCTTCGGCCGCGACGCAAAGTCGCAAATGGCCGGTTACGAGTAGCCAAAGTAGAACGGAATTCATTCCGTTTTTGTGGGAAGAACGGAATGAAGGTGATTTCTACGACGGCAACGGAATGAATTCCGTTCTACGAAGGCGATACTGCTCGTTCTAGCGCCTGTAGGGATTCCTCCGGCTGTTCTGGGCTGCTCTGGCGGGCAAATGGCGCGGGCGCCCGTCAGCGAAGTGGCGAGCGGCCGGCCGGGCTGCCGAATGGAGTTTATAGCCGCCTGGCTGCACTGGCCGGCGCGGCTCGATGGATGCGCGTGTCGGGCATGGACGGGCCCCTCTCGGTTGCCCCTTGCTTCTTGGTCCAAGCGGCCAGGACACTCGATGCTCGAACAACGCAATCTCAAGCTCGATCTGGCGGCGCTGGCGCTGTTGGCACTGACCGTCCTCCTGGCCGTTTCGCTCGCCACCTACAGTCCCGCCGATCCGCCCAGCACGCTCGTCTATCCGGCCGCCGCCGAGATAAGCAATGCCTGCGGCAGGGCCGGCGCGCTGGTGGCCGCACTGCTCTTGGAAGGGCTGGGCATCGGCGCCTATTACCTCGTGCTTTCGCTGATGGTTCTCGATGGCGCGCTGCTGGGCGGGCGCAAGGTGCGCGAACCGTGGCTGCGCGGCTTCGGCTGGGGACTTTCGCTCATCGGGCTGGCCACCCTGGCCGCACTGGCACTGCCAGGCTGGTCGCCGGGACCGGTCATCGGGGCCGGAGGATACCTGGGGGCCACCGGACGAGGCCTGCTGGAAATGCACTTTGCCAGCGCGGGCGCCTACATCCTGGTGTCGAGCCTGATCGTGGGCGGCCTGCTGCTGTCGACCGACTACGTGCTCATCCGGCTGTCGGCCCGGCTGGTGGCCATGCCCGCCAAGGCGCTCGGCCGGACCGCGGCCGTGGCGGGCCGAACGGTGCTGAAGCAGCGGCAGCGACCAAACACGGTGGCGGCCCGCGACGAGACTTCCGCAGCGAGCGGATCACTGCAGGTCCGCATTGGCAGGCGCCGCATGGAAGCGGCCGAGGATGACGATGAGCTCCAGGACGATGCCGACGAGCTGGCCGAATCGCCGGATGCATTGTCGGGCGAAGCCACGCGGTCGATCGCCGAGCCCAAATCGTCGGCCTCCCAGCCGCGCGGCGGTGCCCGGATCGAGCCCAGGTTCAAGGCGCCCGCCAAGAAGTCGGAACGGGAGGAAGTGATGGAGGAGCTGGATGCGGCCAGCCGAACCGAGGATCCGTTGGATTACGAGCTGCCATCGATCGACCTGTTGCTGGAAAGCGAGCCTTTTGCCTACGAGGAACAGGAGAAAGAGGTCCGCCGCAAAGCCAAAATCCTGGAAAAGACGTTCGCGAGCTTCGGATTCAACGTCAAGGTGGTCGAGATCGAGACGGGCCCCGTGATCGCCCAGTTCGAAGTCGAGCTGGAGGCCGGTCTGCGGTTATCGAAAATCACCAGCCTGGCCGACGACGTGGCGATCGCCTTGCGCGTGCCCAGCGTGCGGATCGTGGCGCCGATTCCGGGCAAGAACACGGTCGGCATCGAGGTGCCCAACGCCGAGCGGCAACTCGTCCGGCTGCGGGAAGTGATCGAGGAGGCCAACGGCAAGGTCCAGAAGATGCGGATCCCCATTTTCCTGGGCAAGGACGTAGCAGGCAATCCGCTGGTGGCCGACCTGACCACCCTGCCCCACCTGCTGATCGCCGGCCGCACCGGCACCGGCAAGAGCGTCTGCCTCAACACGATCATCGTCTCGATGCTGATGACGCGGCGGCCCGACGAGGTGCGGATGCTGTTGATCGACCCGAAGATGGTCGAGCTGAGCCCGTACAAAACGCTGCCGCACTTGATGCACCCGGTGGTGACCGACATGCGCAAGGCCGAGGCGATCCTGGCCTGGGCCGTGGAAAAAATGGAGGAGCGCTACGCGCTGCTGGCCCGGGCGGGCGTGCGGCATATTGCGGGATTCAACCAGTTGGGCGAAGAGGAGCTGATGGACCGCCTGCAGCCGGAGTCGGACGAAGAGCGCAAGCAGATCCCCACGCACCTGCCGTACATCGTGATGGTGGCCGACGAGATGGCCGACCTGATGATGACCTCGGCCAAGGAAGTCGAGACGCACATCATCCGGCTGGCCCAGAAGAGCCGGGCGGTCGGCATCCACCTGGTGCTGGCCACGCAAAAGCCGACCGTCGACGTGATCACCGGCCTGATCAAGTCGAACCTGCCGGCCCGGATCGCGTTCCAGGTGGCCAGCCGGACCGACAGCCGCGTGGTGCTGGACGAAATGGGGGCCGACAAACTGCTGGGCAACGGCGACCTGTTGTTCCTATGGCCGGGAACCAGCACGCTGTTGCGGGGGCAAGGCACGTACGTCAGCGACGACGAGATCAACCGCATCGTCGACTGCGTGGGCACCAGCGAGCCGCAGTTCGTCAAGGAACTGGTGCAGTTGAAGGCCAAGCCCGCCGGCGAAGGCGACTCCAACCACTTCAAGGACCGCGACGAGCTGTACGAGGCGGCCATCGATATCGTGATCCGTGAAGGCCGCGGCAGCGTGTCGCTCTTGCAGCGGGCCCTGGGCATCGGCTACGGCCGCGGTGCGCGGCTGATCGACTTCATGGCCGAGGACGGCATCGTCGGCGCGTACAACGGTTCGCAGGCCCGCGAGGTGCTGATCACGCTGGAGCAGTGGGCCGAGATGAGCGGCCAGCAGGCCGAGCCGATCGAGCCGCCCCGCCGGCCCCGCAACAAGGTCTATCCGCTGGCGGATGAAGACGAGGCGCCGTTTGACGCGGAAGACGAAGAAGGCCTCCACGGCGGAGCGATCGGCGCGGACGACGATGAAGACGACGAGCCGATCGATGAAGGTCTGGAAGACCAGGACGATTTCGACGAAGAAGAGGGCGCAGACGGCGAGCTGGATGTCGAGGCGGAGGACGAAGAAGAGGACGATGGCCTCTTCGACGAGAACGACGAGGACGAAGTGAGCGACGATCGGCCCAGCACACCCAATTCCAGCCGCTACCGGGGCAAGCGGGCGTGAGGGACCGCCTAAAAAAACCGCCCTTGCGGCAGAGCCACAAGGGCGGTCTTGTCAGTCCCTCGCAGTGATAGCGACGTTAATCCCTGTCGGAGCCGATCCGGCCGCCGATCTCCGAACCGATCCGGCCGCCGACGTCGCCTCCGAGGCCTTCGCCAATAGAGCCGCCGACGTCGCTGCCGATCCGGCCGCCCGTGGAGCCCTGGTAACGGCGAGAGCCGAAGCCGCCGTAACCATAGTCGCGGTCATAACCACGCCTGTCGCCGCGATAGCCGCCATAGGATCGGCCATCATAGTACCGGCCGTCGTAGCCGTAGCCGCCGTAAGAGTCCTGCCCATACCCGCGGTACCCGTAAGACCGATCGCGGTAGACCGGGTACGAACGGCTGGTGTATTGACGACGATACGTCTGGGGGTCGTACGGCACCCAGCGGCCGCCGGACCAATAGACCCAACGCTCGCTGGGCATCCAGTACCACCACGTGCCGTTGTGGCGGCGATAGCGCCAACGGTTGTCGCCGGCCCGCCGATCGCGGCGATCGGACGATCCGTCGCGGTCGCCGCGGAAGTCGGCCCTGCCTCGCTGCCGCCCTTGGACGTTGGCGTCGACCCCGCGATCTCGCCGATCAAGGTCTGCATCCAAGTCGCCCTGGGCGTCCACGTCGCCCCGGACGTCCACGTCGGGGGTCTGAACATCCACGTCCGCTTGTGACTCCGCCTCGCTGCGGGCCGCGTCGCGCTCATCCCCCTCTGTTTGGAGGGCCCCCTCGGTTTGCACGTCGGCCTCGATTTCCTGCCCACTGGCCAAGGGTGCGGCACATGCCAGCACCGTGACCGCCGCCAGACTCAATACGATTCGCATGCCATCGTCCTCCTTCGTTCACTCGGTTTGCGGTAACGACTTCGCCAAGCGTAACCAACCCCGCAGATGTCGTGCCAAAGCGTCAGGCGGCGCGGCGACCCCAAAAGGGTCACCAATGCACATCTTGGGGCGGGGGACTGGCCACCAGCCGAGCAAGCTGATAACGCGGCAACCAGGGGAAGGCAGTCGATGATAGGAGGAGATGAAGGAGGAAATGGGATCGCGACGCGAGGCCCAGCGCTATGCTCGCTGGCATGCCAATTGCTTAAACGAAACGGTTCGAAGCGCCGAGCAGTCCCGGCACGACTCGAATTCTCTTGAAAAGGGAACAGCCACGAACATTCCTTCCAGGGCGATAGCACTGTTCAATCGCGTCGTCGACGCGCGGCCAGCGCGCGATGCACGGTCTCGCAGGCGCCCCGATCCATCCAGCAAACAGGAGACCACCATGGCACTCACCGGCCGCACAGCGCGCGATATCGACGAGCTGCGGCAATTCCGCCTTGCGCCCGGCATCGTGGACCGCAACGTGGGCGAGGTAGAACGAATCGCATCGGCCGTGGCAGGGGCGGCCCTGGCCGCCTACGGCCTGCGGCGGGGCTCCCTGGGGGGGCTGGTGCTGGCGGCGACGGGAGGCGGCTTGCTGTACCGGGGCCTGACCGGCCACTGTTACCTGTACCAGGCGCTTGGAGTGAACACGACGGCGGAGCCGCGCGGTCCGGCCACCAGCGTGCCGGCCGGGCAGGGGGCCAAGGTGGAAGCGTCGCTGGTCGTGGATCGCTCGCCGGCGGAACTGTTTCGGTTCTGGCGGAACCTGGAGAACCTGCCGAGGATCATGACGCACCTGGAGTCGGTGAGCCAGACCAGCCAGACCGGATCGCACTGGGTGGCCCAGGCACCCCTGGGGACCGTGGTGGAGTGGGACGCCGAGATCATCAACGAACGCGAAAACGAGCTGATTGCCTGGAGGTCGCTGGTAGGTTCGACCGTCGACAACGCCGGCTCCGTGCATTTCGAGCCGGCCGGCCCGGGCGCCACCCGCGTCAAGGTATCGCTGAAGTACGATCCGCCCGGAGGCAAGCTGGGCGTTGCCGCGGCCAAGCTGCTGGGTGAGGAGCCTCAGCGGCAGATCGACGAAGACCTCCAGCGGTTCAAGCAGATGATGGAGGCCGCCAGCCTGCCGCCCGGCGCGGCGGCCATCGGCTAAGAGGTCATTGGTCATTGGTCATTGGGCCGGGTCATTGGGCCGGCTCCGACGAATGACAAATGACAAATGACAAATGACAAATGACAAATGACAAATTGATCGGTTGACACTGCACCTAGCGAGTCTTATGCTTGTGGGGCGTTTCTTGGACGCGCACTTGGTTGAAACTTCAATGCCTCTGCCCCATGCCAGCCTGCCGATTTCGATACCCGCCGCCCGCGGCCCAGCGCCGGGCGCGTATGTCCGCGGCGTAGTGAGCCATGTGGTAATTATTCAGGAGAACAGGCCTTAAGGGCATTGACCGGCCAGACCGATCACCACCAGCCCTGAGGCCCCTCCGGCCCCAGGGTTTTTTTGTTTTGCTTTTCACGAAAAGTGCAGTCAAAGGGAACTCGATGCGCCGCATCCAGATTTACGACACCACGTTGCGTGACGGCAGCCAGGGCGAAGGCATCAGTTTTTCGCTGCACGACAAGCTGCTGATCACCGAGCGGCTGGCGGAACTGGGCTTCGACTACATCGAGGGGGGCTACCCCTTGTCCAACGACAAGGACGCCCAGTATTTCGACCGGGCGCGCCGGCTCGAGGTCGGACCCAGCCGGATCTGCGCCTTCGGCATGACGCGCCGCAAGGGAGTCGAGGCCCAGCACGATCCGGGCATGCAAGCGCTGGTCGCGTCGGGAGCTTCGGTCATCACCCTGGTGGGCAAGACTTCCGAGTTTCACGTCACCGAGGTGCTGCGGGCCAGCCTGGACGAGAACCTGCAGATGATTTCCGAGAGCGTGGCTTACCTGGCCGGGCAGGGGCGCGAAGTGATCTACGATGCCGAACACTTCTTCGACGGCTGGAAGGCCAACCGCGATTACGCTCTCAAAACGGTCCGGGCGGCCGCCGAAGCCGGCGCCCGCCTGATCGTCTTGTGCGACACCAACGGCGGCAGCATGCCGGAGGAAATCGCCGAGCTGACCCGCGCGGTCCGCGACGAGCTGGGCGTGCCCCTGGGCATCCATTGCCACAACGACTGCGACATGGCCGTGGCCAATTCGCTGGCCGCCATCGACCAGGGGGCCGTGCAGGTGCAGGGCACGATCAACGGCATCGGCGAGCGCTGCGGCAATGCCGACCTGGTTTCGGTGATCGCCAACCTGGCCTTGAAGAAGCAGGGCTACGAGCTGCTGCTGCCCGGCAGCATCGAGCGGCTGACGGAGCTGTCGCGCTACGTCTACGAGCTCGCCAACATGAACTTCCGCTCCAACCAGCCCTTCGTGGGGCAAAGCGCGTTCGCGCACAAGGGAGGCATGCACGTGCACGCCGTCAGCCGGGCCGCTTCCAGCTACGAGCACCTGGCCCCCGAACGCGTCGGCAACCAGCGGCGGTTCCTGGTCAGCGAGCTGTCGGGCCGATCGAACATCATGGCGCTGACGACCAAGCACCACCTGGAGCACGACCGCGAGCTGATGGACAGAATCCTGGCCCGCGTGGTGGCACTGGAGAACCAGGGCTACCAGTTCGAGGCCGCCGAAGGCTCCTTCGACCTGTTGGTCAAGAAGTGCTCCGGGACGTTCGTGCCCCATTTCGAGCGGCTCAGTTTCCACGTGAGCGTCGAGGCCGAGCGCGACGGCCTGGCGACCACCGAGGCCACGGTCAAGCTGCGCGTGGGCAACCGCCTTCGCCACGAGGTGGCCGAGGGCGACGGCCCGGTCAACGCCCTGGACGCGGCCCTGCGCAAGGCTTTGAACGACGCTTTCCCGACCTTGGCCGAAATGCACCTGGTCGACTATAAAGTGCGCGTGATCAACTCCGAGGCGGGCACCGCCGCGGGGGTGCGCGTGGTGATCGAAAGCCGCGACGGCGACGGCGTGTGGGGCACGGTGGGCGTCAGCGAGAACATCATCGAGGCCAGTTGGATCGCCCTGGTCGACAGCATCGAATACAAGCTCTGCAAAGACGAGGCCCGCGCCCAAGGCGCGGCGTCCCGGCCCCGATCGGCCACCACGGCGGCCCAGTAGACCAGCAAGTGTTTTTATCAAGCTAATCAAGCGAGTTGGGTGGCTGGGGCAAAGCGATAAGCGTGCCCCAGTTGCGATCGCCAGAACGGCCGGGTGGCTGGGGCAAAGCGATAAGCGTGCCCCAGTTGCCATGGCAACGGCGGGGTGGCTGGGGCAAAGCGATAAGCGTGCCCCAGTTGCGATGTCCAGTTGCGATGCAACGAAGTTGTTTTTCGGCCGACTGGTCGGCCCCTTAGAACGGATATTCGTATGTCAGCCACCACTTCCCTGGAAAGCCTGCCCAAGCAGTATCAGCACCGCGAGCCGGAGCGCCGCTGGTACCAGTTCTGGCTCGACCGCGGCTATTTTCACAGCGAACCGGACCCCACCCGGCCGCCTTACACGATCGTCATTCCGCCGCCCAACGTGACGGGCGCCTTGCACCTGGGCCACGCCCTGAACAACAGCCTGCAGGACATCCTGATCCGCTTCAAGCGGATGCAGGGCTTCAACGCGTTGTGGATGCCGGGCACCGACCATGCGGGCATCGCCACCCAGGCGGTCGTCGAGCGGCGGCTGCTCGAAGAGGAAAAAAAGTCGCGGCACGACCTGGGCCGCGAGGAGCTGGTCCGGCGGATCTGGGCCTGGAAGGACGAGTACGAAGAGCGGATCCTGGGGCAGCTCAAGCGGATGGGATCGAGCTGCGATTGGGAGCGGACGCGGTTCACGCTCGACCCGGTCTGCGCCCGCGCCGTGCGGCACACGTTCTTCAACTTGTTCAAGCAGGGCTTGATCTACCGCGGCAAGCGGCTGGTGAACTGGGACACCTATCTCCAGACCGCCGTCAGCGACGACGAGGTGTTCCACGAGACCGTGGCCGGCCACTTCTGGCATTTTCGCTATCCGGTCATTGACCCGGTGCCCGGCGAGCCGACGCACGTCACCATCGCCACCACGCGGCCCGAAACGATGCTGGGCGATACGGCGGTGGCCGTGCATCCCGATCCCCAGGCCGCTTTGGCCGAGGCCGAGAGCCAACTGCGAGAGAAGCTCTCCCAGGCGCCCGACAAGCAGCGGCCCGCGCTCAAAGCCGAGCTGACGGCGCTCGTCGAGCGGCGCACGACGCACCTGCCGCTGCTCTTGAAGCTCCGCGACATGGCGCGCTCCGGGCGGATGCTCATGCTGCCGCTGGTGGACCGCGAGATCCCGCTGGTGGCCGACGAGTGGGCCCGGCCCGAACTGGGCAGCGGCTGCGTCAAGATCACGCCGGCGCACGATCCCAACGACTACGAGGTCGGCCTGCGGCGCTCGCTGCCGATGATCAACATCCTCAATCCGGACGGCACGCTCAATGCCAACGCGGGCGCCTACCGGGGGTTGACCGTGGCTGCCGCGCGCCAGCGCGTGGTGGCCGACCTCGACAAGCTCGGCCTGCTGGCCGACGTGGAAGCCCGCGAGATCGAGCTGGCCCACTCCGACCGCTCGAAGACGCCGATCGAGCCGTACCTGGCCGACCAGTGGTTCGTCAAGATGGAAGACCTGGCCGAGTCGGCGATGCAGGCGGTGCGCGCTCAGTCGGTGCGGATCGTTCCTTCCCGATATGCCCGCGGCTATCTCGACTGGCTGGGCGAGAAACGCGATTGGCCCATCAGTCGGCAGCTCTGGTGGGGGCACCAGATCCCGATCTGGTACGCCCGCCAGGTGAGCGAGCAGGAGCTCAAACAGGCCTTCGCCGGCCGCGACGACGTGGTCTGGCACCGCGATCCCGAGCACGATCAATGGCTCGTGTCGGCCCTGGAGGAGGACCTCGATCCCCAGGCGATCCCAGGCCGCCGCCTGGAGCGGGAACAGGACGTGCTCGACACCTGGTTCAGCTCGGCCCTGTGGCCGCACTCGACGCTCGGCTGGCCCGAGCGCACGGCGGAGCTGGAATACTACTATCCCACCAGCACGCTGGTCACCAACCGCGACATCATCACGCTGTGGGTGGCGCGGATGGTGCTGACCGGCCTGTTCAACGTGGGCGACGTTCCCTTCCGCGAGGTCTACATCCATCCCAAGATCCTGGACGGATATGGCGAGGGGATGTCCAAGATGAAGGGCAACGGAGTCGATCCGCTGGACTTGATCGAAAAGTTCGGCGCCGACTCGCTGCGGTTCGGCCTGGCCTGGCTGACGACCGAGACGCAAGACATCCGCATGGCGGTCGAGTTCGAGTGCCCGCATTGCGGCAAGCTGATCGAGCAGACCAAGAAGAACCGCGTGCTGCCGCGGCTTGCCTGCCCGCATTGCCGCGGCGAGTTCAGCACGCAATGGGCCAGGAAACCGGACGACCTGGCGCTGCCCCGCGCCGCGGTGGTGAGCGAGCGGTTCGAGCTGGCCCGCAATTTCCTGAACAAGCTCTGGAACGCCGCCCGCTTCACGCTGTTGAACCTGGAAGGCTATAGCGGCGAGCCGGTGGCCGAGAGCGAGCTGGCCGTCGAGGACCGCTGGATCCTCAGCCGGCTGTCGACGGTGACCGGCCAGGTGACGGAGGCCTTGGATGCGTATCGTTACGCCGACGCGATGCGGTTGCTCTACGAGTTCGCCTGGGACGATTTTTGCAGCTTCTACCTGGAGATGTCGAAGGGGCGGCTGCAGCAGGCCGAGTCGCGGCCGGTGGCGCAGCGCGTGCTCGCGCATACGCTCGACGTGCTGTTGCGTCTGTTGCACCCGGCCGTGCCGTTCATCACCGAGGAGATCTGGCAGTTGCTGGCCGGTGCCGCGCGGCATCGCGGCCTGGCCGAGCCGGCCGAGGCCGCCGAGAGCATCATGATTGCTCCCTGGCCGGCGGCCGAGCGCGAGCGGCAGGATGCCACGATCGAGGCGCGTTTCGCGTTGTTCCAGGAGGTGCTCCGCGGCCTGCGCGAGATCCGCAGCCGTCAGAACATTCCGCCCAAGACGCCGATCCGCTTCTCGGCCCGTTGCCGGCCGGAGACGGCCGACTTGCTGCGCGCGATGGAGGGCTATTTCGAGTCGATGGCCGGCGCCCGCGCGGTAGCATGGGGCGAAGAGGCGTCGCCGCCGGCCACGCACGCGCACGTGAGCCTGGAGCAGCTCGAGTTGTACGTCGACTTGGCCGGGCTGATCGACGTGGCAGCGGAGTCGGCGCGCCTGGAGAAGGAGCAGGCCCGGCTCGCGGGCCAGATCACGGCGAAGGAAAAGAAGCTGGGCAACCAGGCCTTTGTCGAGCGGGCGCCGCGAGAGGTGGTTGAAAACGAGCGGCAAGCCTTGGCCGGTCTCCGCGAGCAGTTGTCGTCCGTTCAGAAGTCGTTGTCGGCGCTGCGGGGCCAAGGGTAGGCTCAATCGGGGGTCGGAGGTCAGAGGTCAGAGGACAGAGGTCAGAAGTCAGAGGTCAGAGGTCGGAAGGTTCGTAGTGATCCGCATTCATGCGGTCCTTCTGCCCCGCAGGGGCGCAACATATCAGCCCACGGGCAACGCCCTGGGTAACCGGTCCCCAAAAAAACCCGTCGTAGACCGATGTCTCAGCATCGGTCCTCTCCCTGGCCGCCTCCGCCGCCGTCCGTAGCAGGACTCGCCAGAGTTCCGGCCGTCTCCCCTCTCGCAGGAGTCATTTGTCACTGGTCATTGGTCACTGGTCCGCCGGGTGGGGGGCGACGGGCTCGTTGGGCAAACAGCGTGCCGCGGCGGGCGTGGCATTTTTCGACCGCCACTAGCCGCTATGCTGGCGGCGGACTTATAATTTTGGCTTGCGAGGCTTTTAATCTTGGCTTGCGTGGCCTTTAATTTTGGCTTGCGTGGCCTTGGGCCTCGGCAGCCAATTTACTCGGCGAAGGGTTCCGGTCATGCCCGTGCAGATGGAGTTGTCGAGGATCATCATCAGCGAGATCAACGACCAGCAGATCATTTACTTGAAGGAGGTCGACGGCGACCGTTCTTTTCCGATTTTGATCGGCATTTTCGAAGCCACCAGCATCGACCGCCGCGTGAAGGGATACATGTCGCCGCGGCCCTTGACGCACGACCTGTTGGTCAGCGTGGTGGACAATCTCGGCGGCGAGTTCCAGAGCGTGGTGATCAGCGAGCTCAAGGAGCACACCTATTACGCCCGTCTGCGGATCAAGCACGAAGGCGAGCTGATCGAGATCGACGCCCGCCCCTCCGACGCCATCGCCGTGGCCGTGACCTGCGACCCCCCCCTGCCCATCTACGTGACCGAAGAGGTCCTCAACGACGTGCTGGGCGCGTGATGTTCGTAGTGACCCCATTCATAGGGTCCCTTCTCGTTCGTAGTGACCCCATTTATGGGGTCCCTTCAACCATTGTCCGCTAAGTCAGCACGAACACTGCTTGAAGCTGCCGGCACGTCGGCAGCTTCAAGCAGTGGCACCAGACTTTGCCACCAGCGACCCAAGTGCCAAGATCGAAGACCTAAGCATCTCTCTCTTCGCCTGAATTCTGGCGAATCCAGCTACGGACTTCCCTGGATTCTGGCGAATCCAGCTACGGACTTGAGCACTAAGACCCAAACCCCGCTTCAGCGCTGGGCGTCGGCGAAGGCTTGCTGGAGGCACTTGAGGGCCTCGCGGCCGGCGGCGCCGTCGACGATCACGTTCACGCGCACCTCGCTGGTGTTGATCAAGTCGACGTTGATCCCGGCGTCGGACAGCGAACGGAACATGCGGATCGCTACGCCCGTGTGACTGCGCATGCCGATCCCAGATACCGAAAGCTTGGCCACGCGGGGCGAATTGGTCACCGGGCCGCAACCGAACCGCCTGGCCAACTCGCTGCCGACGAAAAGCGCCTTGTCCAAGGAGGCCTGAGGCACCGTGAAGCTCAGGTTGGCCCGCCCGTCGCGGCCGAAACTCTGCACGATCATGTCGACGAAAATTCCCCCCTCGGCCACGCGCTCAAAAACCTGGGCCGCCACGCCGGGAGCGTCCGGAACATTGTTCACCGTGATCCGCGCCTGCGTGTCGTCCAGGTTGATGTCGCTGATCGTCAGGTTTTCCATGCCCTGCAGACGGGCCACCACCGCGGCGGCGTCGCCCACGTGCGGTTGGACCTTGCTGCTGGGCGGGCGCGGACCGGTTGGCTCGCGATCGAGCTCGAACACGCCGTGTACCGTCCGCAGGGCCGAGAAGCCTTGCTCGCGGGCCACCAACACCGAGATCTTGATCTCGCTGGTGGTAATCATCTGGATGTTCACGCCGGCGTCGGCCAGGGCGCGAAACATCCGCTGCGCGACGCCGGTCTGCGTCGCCATACCCAGCCCGACTACCGAGACCTTCGAGACGTTGTCGTCGTGCGTGAACCCCTCGGCCCCCAACTCGGCGGACGCCTCGGAGACCGCCTTGAGCGTGGAAGGCAGGTCGTCGCGGAATACGGTGAAGGAGACGTCGGCCTTGGCGTCGCTGCCGATGTTCTGCACGATCATGTCGACCGAGATGTTCTTGGCCGCGATTTTGGAAAAGATGCCCAGGCTGCTGCCGGGCCGGTCGGGGACGCCCAGAATGGTGACGCGGGCCTCGTTCTTGACCAGCGTGGCGCCGCTGACCGGCTGCCCCTCGGCCTCCGGTTCGGGCACGATCATGGTGCCGGGCACGTCGGCCGAGCTGTTGCGGACGTGGATCGGCACCGAGAACTTCTTGGCGAACTCGATCGACCGGCTGTGCATCACTCCCGCGCCCAGGCTGGCCAGCTCCAGCATCTCGTCGTAGCTGACCTGCTTGACCATGCGCGCTTCGGGCAGCACACGGGGATCGGTGGTGTAGACGCCGTCCACGTCGGTGTAGATCTCGCAGGCGTCGGCGCCCAGCACGGCCGCCAGGGCCACCGCGGTGGTGTCGCTGCCGCCGCGGCCCAGCGTGGTGATATTGTAGTTCTCGTCGATGCCCTGGAAGCCGGCGGCGATCACGATCTTTCCCTCGGCCAGCGCCTTGCGCATGCGGTCGGTGGAGATCGACTGGATGCGGGCCTTGGTGTGCGTGCTGTCGGTCTTGATGCCGATTTGCGCTCCCGTGAAGCTGATGGCCTGCTGGCCCAACGAATCGATGGCCATGGCCATCAGGGCCACGCTCACCTGTTCGCCGGTGGACAAGAGCATGTCCATCTCGCGGGCCGGAGGGTCGTCGCTGATCTGGTTCGCCAGCTCGACCAGCAGGTCGGTGTTCTTTCCCATGGCGCTGACGACCATCACCACCTGGTTGCCCTCCTGCCGGGCGCGGACCGCCTTGCGGGCGGCAGCCAGTATCTTGGCGCTGTCGGCAACGCTCGTGCCGCCGAATTTCTGCACAATCAGAGGCATCGCTCAGTTCCCAACGAAAAAACGCATCAGCTTCCAGCCCTCCTCAAAGTTCAAGGCCGAGGCGGCCGCCGCCGCTTCGTGGTAGCCATCGGCTCCGCCGGCCTGGATACCGCTGCCGGCCATGGCAAAGGGCACCGCTCCGTGGCTGTGGGTCTTGGTCCGCAGCGGCGTGGGGTGGTCGGGAGTGACCAGGATCCGGTAGTCGCCCCCGGTTCGCAGCGCGGCGTGCAACGGGCCCACGATGTGCCGGTCGATCTCCTCGAGCGCCCGGATCTTGGCGGCGCAGTTCCCTTCGTGCGAGGCCTCGTCCGTGGCCTCGACGTGAACGCACACGAGATCGACGTCGTCGAGCGCCTCGACGGCCGCGCGTCCCTTGGCCGCGTAGTCGGTGTCCAGATAACCGGTGGCCCCGGGCACGTCGATCCGCCGCCAGCCCACGAGCGCGGCCAGCCCGCGCAACAGGTCGACGGCCGTGATCATAGCGCCTCGTTTTCCATAAACCGCCTCGAACGGCGGCAGGTGAATGCTGCGCCCTTGTCCCCAGAGCCAGATGTTGGTGGCCGGCAACTGGCCGCGGGCTCGTCGGGCGACGTTCACCGGGTGGTTGGCGAACAGCGCGATGCTCTCGCTCATCAGGCAGTTCAAAAGCTGGCCGCCGGGACCCCGAGGATAGTCGTCCAGCACCGATTTGTCGGTCAAATCGTGCGGCGGCGTGGCACGCGTATCCGAGGTGAAGGGTGCCGGCTTCTCGCCCGCCCGGTAGATCAACAGGTTCCGATAGCTCACGCCGGGGACGAACTCGAGCTGCCCCGTACCAGCGGCCTGCCCAGTGCCCAGTGCTTGCCCAGTACCCAGGGCCTGCCCGGTACATAGTGCCTGCTGGGCCGTGGCCAGCAATTGCCGGGCTTCTTCGCTGGAGATATGACCGGCGGTGAAGTCGCGCATCGTCTGGTCTTCGATCGTGACCAGGTTCAGGCGGATGGCCCAATCATTGGCGCCCAGCGCGATCCCCTGCGCGGCGGCTTCCAAAGGCGCCCGGCCGCTGAAATGAGCCAGGGGGTCGTATCCCAGCAGGCTCAGGTTGGCCACGTCCGATCCGGGCGGCAGCGAAGCGGGCACGTGGTTGGCCCGCCCCACGACGCCCGACGCGGCGACCGCATCCATGTGTGGAATGTGCGCCGCCTGCAAGGGGGTGCGCCCCTCCAGCACCCCTTGCGGTTCGTCGGCACAGCCGTCGGGAATGATGATGGCGTATTTCACTTCAGTCTCGAATCCGCATCCGGGCGCTGCCGGGGCGCACACACAGCAGCCGGTTGATCTCGTCCAAGGCCGCGGTGGTGGCTCCCTCGCTGGTGCGGTGCGTGATGATCACCAGCGGCACGATGGCCGCCTCGGCCGACGGCGGCTCGTGCTGGATCACCGAGGCGATCGAAATGCCGTTGCGGCCCAGCGCGCCGGTGATGGCCGCCATGACCCCCGGCCGGTCCTCGACGTTGAACCGCAGGTAGAACCGGCCGCAGACGTTGGCATATTGGCGTGCGGCCACGCGGGCCTCGCGCTGCGACCAAAGCTCCAGGGTGCGGAAAGTAATGGCGGTGCGGCCCACCACCGTGTCGATGAGGTCGGCGACCACGGCGGAGGCGGTGGGCATCTGGCCGGCGCCCAGGCCGTGGAAGAACACGCGTCCGACGGCATCGCCGACGACGGCGATGGCGTTGTAGGCTCCGCGGACTTCGGCCAAGGGCGTGCCGATTTTGACCAGCGTGGGCCAGACGTGCAGTTCCAGTCCTTCGTCCACCAGGTCGGCCGCGGCCAGGAGCTTGATGCGGTAGCCCAGCTCCCTCGCGTAGCGGAGATCGGCGGGGTCGAGGGTGTCGATCCCGCGGCGAGGGATCTCGCTCCAGTGCACCCGCGCACCGAAGGCCAGGTGCGCCAGGATAGCCAGCTTCTGGGCCGAATCGGTGCCGTCGACGTCCATGCTGGGGTCGGCCTCGGCGTAACCCAGCCGCTGCGCCTCGGCCACCGCGGCGGCGTAGTCGACGCCTTCTTCTTCCATCCGGGTCAGGATGAAATTGCTGGTGCCGTTCAGGATGGCGGTCAGCGACTCGATCTGGTTGGCCGACAGGCACTGGCTGATGTTGGCGATGATCGGGATGCCGCCGGCCACCGAGGCCTCGAAGGCGATCGAGCGGCCCAGCTCGCGGGCCAGGTCGAACAGCTCGGGCCCATGCTCGGCGAGCAAGGCCTTGTTGGCGGTCACGACGTCCTTGCCGCTTTCGAGCAGGGCCACCATGATCGACCGGGCGGGCTCCAGGCCTCCCACCAGGTGCGCCACGGCCTTGATTTCGGGGTCACCGGTGATCCGCTTCAGGTCGCTGGTGAGGATGCCAGCGGGCAGGGTGCAGTCGCGAGACTTGTTCGTGTCGCGGACGACCACCTGCTGGAGCCACAAGGTGCGGCCGGCGTGCCGCGCGGTCCGGTCGCCGTAGTCGAGCAGCAGGCGTGCAACTCCGGACCCGACCGTTCCCAGCCCGACGATGCCGACTTTTGTCTTTTCCAATTGGGTCATTTGTCATTGGTCATTGGTCATTGGTTCCGCCGAAGGCGGACTTTCTGCACGGTCATTGGTCATTGGTCATTGGTCATTTGTCATTGGTCATTGGTCATTGGTCATTGGTCATTGGTCATTGGTCATTGGTCATTGGTTTCGCCGGAGGCGGACTTTCAGCTAGCGCCTCATCGCCCTGTTTCCTCTGCATCTCAAGGAAGAGAGCCGAACCAACGCGAAACCGGTCATCGTAGGTCGGTTTGGCGTGGCTCGTCAAGGCGGCCGACCGTCCCAGAACCGCCGGGCGCGGCGGCTCCAGTGGAAGTGTTGCACCCGGTTTGGCAGGGTTGCGGGCGGGAGCCTGCCGGCGGCCGTATTTGCTTGAAGGCCTTCGAGTTGCGGCGAGCGGTTGGAACTTATTTGCGGCCGCTTGCAGTTGCCAAGCGTGAGCTATGCTTTTTCAGCACATGTTGCACCCACGCCTCTGATTAATGCCAGTTTGCAGACCATGGTCAAGAGCTTACCAACGACAGCCCGCCCCGGCGACAAGACTCAGGAATCGGACTTCGAGGACCTGAAGCGCCGGATCCACAGCAAGCTTGTCGACAAGCTCGACATGACCAAGGTCGGCGACCTGGAAGGGGACGTGCTGCGGCGCGAGATCCGCCTGGTCGTCGAGCACCTGAGCGACGCCGAGGACACGCTGCTCAACCGCAGCGAGCGCGAACGGCTGGTCGACGAGGTGCTGGACGAGACCTTCGGCCTGGGCCCGCTGGAGCTGCTGCTGAAGGACTCGACGATCAGCGACATCCTGATCAACGGCCCCAGGAACATCTACGTCGAGCGCCGCGGCAAGATGGAAAAGACCAACGTGGTGTTCCGCGACAACGCGCACCTGATGCAGATCATCGACCGCATCGTGTCGCGGGTGGGACGCCGCGTGGACGAAGTCTGCCCGATGGTCGACGCCCGCTTGCCGGACGGGTCGCGCGTGAACGCGATCATCCCGCCGCTGGCCCTGGACGGGGCCTGTGTCTCGATTCGCCGTTTCGGCTCGAATCCGCTCAAGCTGGAGGACTTGCTCAACTTCAAGGCCTTCACGCCCGAGATGGTGATGCTGCTGGAAGGCTCGATCAAGGCCCGCTTGAACATGATCATCTCCGGCGGCACGGGCTCCGGCAAGACGACGCTGCTGAACACGCTTTCCAGCTTCATATCGAACCACGACCGCATCGTGACGATCGAGGACGCCGCCGAATTGCAGCTCCAGCAGGACCACGTGGTCCGACTGGAGACCCGGCCGCCCAACATCGAGGGTAAAGGCGCGATCACCGCCACCGACCTGGTCCGCAACGCCCTGCGTATGCGGCCCGAACGCATTATCATCGGCGAGTGCCGCGGACCGGAAACACTCGACATGCTGCAAGCCATGAACACCGGTCACGAGGGTTCGTTGACCACGCTGCACGCCAACACGCCGCGCGACGCCCTGGCCCGCATCGAGACCATGATCGCCATGGCCGGCTTCGAGCTGCCGCTCAAGGCCATGCGGCAGCAGGTTGCCAGCGGCGTGGACCTGATCATCCAGGCCAACCGCCTGCAGGGCGGCCCCCGCAAAATCACGCACATTACCGAGGTCCTCGGGATGGAGCAGGAAACGATCGTCATGCAGGACATTTATCACTACGTGCAGGACGGCATCGACGAGAAGGGCCGGGCCTACGGCAAGTTCGAGGCCACGGGAATTCGGCCCAGCTTCATGGACCGGCTGGAATCGGCGGGCGTGCGCCTGCCGGCCAGCGCCTTCCGACAACGTGTCATGCTGGTGGACTAACTATGAACCCCCTGTTTATTTCGATTGCCGCGTTCGTGGCCGTGGCCGCCCTGGTGGGGGCGGTGGCGATGTTCCTCCGCGACCGCTCCGGCACCAAGATCGAGGACCGGCTCGACGTGTTGACGGGGCTGAGCGGCTCGTCGGCCAAGGAGTCGGGGCTCAAGAACACGGTGCTTTCGCACCCGCTGGATGCCGTCCCCGGCGTATTCGAGGGGATCGTGTCCCGCATCGAGCGCCTCAAACTCCTCTTCGACCAGGCCGATACCTCGTTGACGGCGCCCAAGTTCTTCGCCATTTCCGCGGCGCTCTGCGGCGTGGGCATGGCGGTGGGGACGTACGCCGGATTCGGCGTGGCCCTGTTGCCGTTGCTGGGACTTGCCATGGGTTCTCTGCCGCTGTTGTGGCTGATCTGGCGGCGGCGCAAGCGGCTCAAGGCTTTTCAGTCGCAGCTCCCCGACGCACTGGAGCTGATCTCCCGGGCGCTGCGGGCCGGACATAGCCTGGCGGCCGGATTCAGCCTGGTCCAGGAGGAAATGCCCGATCCGATCGGAGTGGAGTTCGGCCGCGTGTTCGAAGAGCAAAACCTGGGCATTCCCATGGAAGAGGCGCTGACGTCGCTGGCCGACCGGGTGCCCAACCTCGACCTGCGGTTCTTTTCGACCGCCGTGATCCTGCAGCGACAGACGGGCGGCGACCTGGCCGAAATCCTGGACAAGATCGGCTACCTGGTCCGCGAACGGTTCAAGATCTGGGGCCAGATCCAGGCCCTTACCGGCGAAGGCCGGCTGTCGGGCGTGGTGCTGCTGGCCCTGCCGCCCGTGCTGTTCATCGCCGTGTACCGGCTCAACCCGGAATACATCATGATGCTGTTCACCGACCCGATGGGAAAACAAATGCTCGCCGGCGCCATTGTGCTGCAGTTGCTGGGAGCCGTGTGCATCAAGAAAATCATTAACATTAAGGTTTAAGCGTTCCGTGATCCTCGCAGACCTGATCAATTTCGAGCAAATCGTCCCCTTCGCCGTCTTCGGCCTGTTCGCGGCCGCCGCCTGGTGGCTGCTGGACCGCATGGCCGCGGGAAAACCGCGGGCCGTGGAACGCCTCGACGAAATCAAGAATCCCGCCCTGCGCCGCCGCAAGAGCGACGACGAAGGCAGCCTGGTGAAGAAGTCGGACGCCATGACCCGCGTCCTGGCCAAGGCTGCTCCGGGCCTGGCCAAGCCGCTGGCCCCCAAGAACGAGCTGGAAGCCAGCAAGCTCAAGCTGAAGCTGGCCAACGCCGGCTTCCGAAACGAGGCGGCGCCTTCGATCTTCCTCGGTTTAAAGTTCTCCGGCTTGCTGGCCGGCTTGTTCTTCAGCGGCGTCACCGTGGCCGCCATCTCCCAGTTCGATCAGCAGTCGCTGATGACCATCGTGCTCACGACCGGCTTCCTCTTCTACCTGCCCGAAATGGTGTTGATGTACATCAGCAAAAAGCGCAAGGAGAGCATCTTCCTCGGCTTGCCCGACGCACTCGACTTGATGGTGGTTTGCGTCGAGGCCGGGCTCGGTCTGGACCAGGCCATGCGCAAGGTGTCCGAGGAGATGAAGCGGACCTATAAAGTCATCGCCGAGGAGTTCGGACTGGCCAACTTCCAGTTGCAGGTCGGACGGGCCAAGGCCGACGTGCTCCACGAACTGGGCATCCGCAGCGGCGTCGACGACCTGCGGAGCCTGGCCGCCATCCTGATCCAGGCCGACAAGTTCGGCTCCAGCGTGGCCCAGGCCTTGCGGGTCCAAAGCGATTCCATGCGGACCCGCCGGCGCCAACTGGCCGAGGAAAAGGCCGCCAAGACGGCCGTCAAGCTGATCTTCCCGCTGGTGATCTTCATCTTTCCCGGCATTTTCGTGGTCCTGGTCGGCCCGGCCGCCATTACCATGGTCCGCGACATGTTCCCGGTCATGGGTGGCGGTTGATCCGGTTACGAGATTCGGGCTGGCTGCGGGGCAAACGACCGCATTTGCGCGCCCGATCGGCCGATAATCCCTGTAGCCGGCCGGTTCATTTCGGTTGCGCGCATTCGGGCGGATCCCGGCCTGCCTGAATCGGCTGCCACCGCGCCGTCAGCCTGAAAACCTCACCCTCCAGGATGGGAGACTGCACCATGCAGCGTTACCACGTGGCCCTGGCCGCCTTGTTGTCGCTGGCCGTCGTCGGCCAGACGGCCCAAGCCGCCAATCTGTTCAAGACCTTCACCCGCGACTTCCGACGCAACAACTGCTGGCCGGAGCCGTTCACGCAGCCCGACCGGATCGCCGTTCGCGCCCCCTTGGCACTCATGGTTCACAACGGATGGCGTTTGCAGAATACGTTGAGCGACCACCACTTCAACCAGGAAACGGCCCAGCTTAACGAGGCGGGCGAATTGAAGGTGCAGGAGGTTCTCACCGAGGCTCCCGCCCAGTTCCGCACGCTGTTCGTGCTGCGGGATGTCGATCCCAAAGTGACCGCCAATCGACTCAAGTCGGTGGAAGAAAGCGCCGGACGGCTGGCCATCGACGGCGAGAGCCCGAGCGTGATCCCCGTCGGCACGAAGCCCCGCGGCTGGTCCGCCGACGACATCGACGCCACCGGCCGCAAGTACCGGGCCAGCATGCCCGAACCGCGGCTGCCCGAGCGTGCCGGCGGGTCGGAAAAGTAGGCCCGCAAGACCGCCCTGCGGCCGTTTTCGGCCTCGATCGAACACGGCCTGACACAACTCCTCTTGGCCGAGGGAACCGGCACCGCCGGGATACCACGGCCAAGAGGTTTTTCTTGCGCCCGCGTCGGGTTAGTATCCCACCTGGTTCCCTCGCTTGCGCGTCGGGTTAGTATCCCACCTGGTTCCCTCGCTTGCGCGTCGGGTTAGTATTCCACGCGCAAAGCGTGTCTTTTCGACCGTCAAATTCTTCGGAATCTTCCCCACTTCGCATGCAGCCTGCCAGCACCGCCGGCCGATGATTACGGCTGACCCAGGACAGACGTTCAGAAGCAGGTCGCGCACTGCCGTGCCGGCGGTCGACGGCGAGGCTTTCAAGGGAGGTACGCAGGTGGGCAAATTGCTGGTCAAACGGCTGGCTCTGGCCGGCCTTCTCAGCGTGGGACTGGCCGCCACGGGTTGTGCAAGCGGGTCTTCGCTGGCCTCGAATAGTCGCCCGCGACCATCGGCAATCGCATCGGGCAAGTCCGTTCCCGGCCGATCGCTGGCCTCGGCGCCACGAGTCGCCGGCCCGAACGCTCAGGGCCTCAACACGTCCGAACCGGGGGCGGCCAGCAAGCTGGCTTCGACGGTCAAGAACTCGAGCATCGGCAAGAGCATGACCTCGGCCTACAGCAAGACCAGGAAAAAGGCGTCGTCGCTGGCCAAGAGGCCGAACGAGCCGCCCGCCGACCCGATCGCCCTGGACGCCGACGCGGGCCGCCCCGACCCCGATTTTTATGTGTCGGTGGCCCGGCTTCACGAGCAGTCGAACAAGATCCCGTTGGCCAAAGAGTTCTATGGCCGGGCGCTGGCGTTGGACGAGAACCACCTGGGCGCCATTCTGGGAATGGCCCGCCTGCACGACCGGCAGGGGCAGTTGCCCGAAGCCACCGGGCTCTACCTGGAAGCGACGCGCCGGCATCCCAAGGACGCCGCCGCGCTCAACGATCTGGGGATTTGCTATGCCCGGCAGCGGATGTTCAACGAGTCGGCCTCCGCACTGGCGCGGGCCGTCGAGGCACAGCCCAAAAAGCCGCTGTACCGCAACAACCTGGCGACCGTGCTGGTCGAGTTGGGACGCGTCGACGAGGCGCTGGTTCACTTGAAGGCCGTCCACGGGGCGGCGGTGGCCCACTACAACACCGGCTTCCTGTTGAACCGGCGAGGTGAATTGCAGCAGGCACTCGACCAGTTTGCCCTGGCGGCCCGGCACGATCCTTCGCTGGAAGGGGCCCAGCAATGGGTAGACTCGCTCTCGCGGCAGATTGCGCAAGCCGCCGCGGCGCCGTCGGCCGGTTCGGTAGCGGGTACCACCGGGCCGGTTCAGTCCGGTCCCAAGCTGGTGCCGTCGCAACAATCGGATTCGCTGTCCTTGCCGTCACGGCAGCCGGACTTGCAGCGTGCCGCGCCGCGTCTGCCGCAGGCCCAGACTTCCTGGCCGGCGGGCGAGCTGCGCCGCACCGACGCGGTCAATCTGGCCCTGCCAGGCAAGGGGTCCAGCCCGCCGATGCATCACGCTGCCAAGTCTTCTCCTCCGGAGCCGCCGGGCGCGGTGGTGCAGATCTCCGACGAGCCCGCCGAGTTCAGCGAGCCGGAAGGCCGCCTGCAGCACCTGCCGCCGGTCGATGACCTGCAGTTTCCCCCCAGCCGTTATTGATCAGTTTATTGATCAGCGGCTCGATGGGGCTCTAAAACATCCGGGCACCGGCTGGTAGGCTAGAGGTTATGCCTCGGCCATCACGACCCAAGCCGCCCGTTGACAGCGCCACCCAAGACGTGCGGATGCGGGGCTTCGCCGCGCGGCAAACCGTGGAAGCGGCCCTGGCCTGGCTCGATTCGCATTTGGCGCCCCTGGATGCCGAATCAGTGCCGCTTGGATCCGCCGCCGGCAGGGTGCTGGCCGAGCCGGTCACCAGCGGCATCGACGTGCCGGGCTTCGACCGGGCCATGATGGATGGCTACGCGGTGCGGGGTGAGGAGACGCAGGGCGCATCCGGCTATAACACGCTGCCGCTGGCGGTGGTCGGCGAGTCGCTGCCCGGCCGGCCCTATGCATTGGTGCTCGAAGCGGGACAAGCGGTCCGCATCATGACCGGCGCGCCCTTGCCGGACGGCGCCGATGCGGTCCTGCCCGCCGAACAGGTCGAAATCCGCGAGGACCGCGTCCTGGCGGCCGGCGAAGTGCCGCCCGGAAAGCACGTGGGCCGCCGCGGAGAGGACGTGGCCGCCGGCACGGTCGTGCTGGCACGCGGCCGGCGATTGCGGCCCCAGGACCTGGGAGTGCTGTCGTCGATCGGTCAGGCGAACGTCCCGGTCGTGCGGCGCCCGCGAGTGAGGATCGTGATTACGGGCAACGAGCTGCTGCCGGCCGGCCAGCAACCCACCGGCCATTCGATCGCGGATGCCAACGGTCCGATGCTGGCCGCGCTGGTCGAGCGCGACGGCGGCATTGCCGTGAACCCAGGCATTGTGCCCGACCGGGCCGATGCGATCCTGGCGGCGCTCGGCGACGAGGCCGACGTGATCGTCGTCTCGGGTGGCTCCAGCGTGGGAGAGGAGGACCAGGCGCCCGTGCTGCTGGCGCGGCACGGAGAGCTGGCGGTCCACGGCATCGCCATGCGCCCCAGCAGCCCCACGGGGATGGGCCGGCTGGACGGCCGGCTGGTGTTCCTGCTGCCGGGCAACCCGGTCTCCTGCCTGTGCGCTTACGACTTTTTCGCCGGCCGGGCCATTCGCGCGCTAGGCGCCAGGCCTCTCGCCTGGCCGTACCCGGCGATTCGTGCGCCGCTGGCCCGCAAGCTGACCTCCGTGGTGGGCCGGCTCGATTATGCCCGCGTGCGGATCGAGGCGGGCCGGGTCGAGCCGCTGGCGATCGGCGGCGCTTCGGTCCTTTCGTCGACCACGCGGGCCGACGGCTTCGTGGTCATCCCCGCCGACAGCGAAGGCTATCCGGCCGGCGCCGAGGTGCAAGTCAATCTGTATGAGGCTGAAGGCTGAAGGCTGAAGGAGGAAGGCAAAAGGCAGAAGGCAGAAGGCAGAAGGCAGAAGGCAGAAGGCAAGATGAAACGAATGATACTAACCCGACGCGGGTTCCGGCGGGCTCGACCCGCCCCGAGCCCATCGAGGGGCGCCAGCGAGGAAGTGGCTGCGCGCGCCCTGTCGCAAGTTCCAAGTTCCAAGTCCCAAGTTCTAAGTCCTAAGTTCTAAGATCTAAATCCGTGTCCCAGGACCAGTTTCTCGATGTGATCGACCTCGATGAGGCGCAGCGGCGCTTCCACGCGGTGCTGCGCTTGGAACCGCTGGGCGAGGAACCGGTGCCGTTGGAAGCGGCCCTGGAACGTGTGCTGTCGCGCGACGTGACGGCCGAAGTGGATGTGCCTTCGTTTGACCGCTCGAACTTCGATGGTTTTGCGGTCCGGGCGGCCGACACGTATTCGGCGACGGAAGAGGCCCCCCGCACGCTGCGGCTGCTCGACGAAGTGCTGGCTACGGGCGTGGTGCCCAAGAGTCAGGTCAAGCCCGGCACGGCCGTGTCGATCGCCACGGGAGGGATGCTGCCGCGCGGAGCCGATGCGGTGGTGATGGTCGAACACGCCGACATCCGCGAGGGCCGGGTGCTGGTGAGCAAGGCGGTCACACCCGGCTTCGGTGTGGCCTTTGCCGGCACCGACATCGGCGCCGGCGAGATCGTGCTGCGACGCGGCACGGAGCTGACCAGCCGCGAGACCGGAGTGCTGGCCGCCATCGGCGCCGCCGAAGTGTATGTATGGCGCCGGCCCCGCGTGGCCGTGATTTCGACGGGAGACGAGATTATCGAGCCGGAGCATCCGATGAGTCCGGCCATGGTCTACGACTCGAACGGCCGCATCCTGGCCGACGCGGTGCGCGAGCTGGGGGCCGAGCCGATCAGCTACGGCATCGCGCCCGACGACCTGGACCTTCTGCGCTCGCGGCTGCACGAGGCGCTGGAGCAGGCCGACGTCGTGCTCCTGTCCGGCGGCACTTCGAAAGGGGAAGGCGATTTATCGTATCGCGTGGCGGGCGAGCTGGACGATCCGGGCATCGTGGCCCACGGCGTGGCGCTCAAGCCGGGCAAGCCGATCTGCCTGGCCGCCAGCCGCGGCAAGCCGGTGATTATCCTGCCCGGTTTTCCCACGTCGGCGATCTTCACGTTCCACGAGTTCGCGGCACCGGTCATCCGGGCCTTCGGCGGGCGCAGGGCCGAGCCGCGCTCGACGCTCGACGCCCGGCTGGCGGTGAAGGTCAACTCCGAGATCGGCCGCACCGAGTATCTGCTGGTAGGGCTGGTCGACTCGCCTGAGGGTCTGTCGGCCTGGCCGATGGGTCAAGGCTCCGGCTCGGTGACCACGTTCAGCCGGGCCGACGGCTTTGTGACCATCGGCCGGCACCGGGAGATTGTCGAGGCGGGCGCCGCAGTCCAGGTGCACCTTCTGGCCAGCGAGCTGCGCGTGAGCGACCTGGTGGTCATCGGCAGCCATTGCGTGGGTCTCGATTACCTGCTGGGGCAGTTGCAGGACCAGGGACTGGCGACCAAGTTCCTGGCGGTCGGCAGCACGGCGGGCTTGCAGGCGGCCCAGCGCGGCCAGTGCGACGTGGCCGGCATTCATCTCCTGGACCCCGACAGCGGCCAATACAACCGCCCGTTTATCACGCCGGGCCTGGAGCTGATGGAAGGTTACGGCCGCGTGCAGGGCATCGTGTTCCGGCCCGGCGACCGGCGGTTTGCCGGCTCGGCCATCGAGGCGGTTGAGCGCGTGAAGCGCGACGCGGATTGCGTGATGGTCAATCGCAACCAGGGGAGCGGAACGCGGATCCTCATCGACCGCCTGTTGGGTGGCGACCGGCCCGCCGGCTACGCCGTCCAGGCCCGCAACCACAATGCCGTGGCGGCGGCGGTGGCGCAGGGACGAGCCGACTGGGGAGTGGCGATCGAATGGGTAGCCGGCCACAACGGCCTTGGCTTTTTGCGTTTGGCGGATGAACGCTACGACTTCGTGGTGCCCGAGGCCCGCCGCGACCGGCCCGCAGTCGTCGCCCTGCGCAAGCTGTTGGCCGAAGACCGCGTTCGCCGCCGCCTCGCCGAGATGGGATTCGTCTGAAGGAGGAAGGTGGAAGGAGGAAGGAGGAGTAGGGAGGAACGTCGGGTGGCTGGCGGCAAAGTCCCGGCGCGCCGGGATGCCCCAGGACAGTGGTCAGTGGTCAGTGGTCAGTGGACAGTGGTCAGAACAGTGGGTGGCTGGCGGCAAAGCGGACTTCGGCGAGCTCAGTCGAGTCGTAGCGTGCCCCAGTGATCAGGCTGGGACTGGAGGCTGGAGGTTGGAGGCTTGCAGGACGGCCGGCACGAGCAACGAGCGTCTCCTTGCTGACTCCTCCTTCCTCCTTCCTCCCTCCTCCTTTCCCCTTCCCGCCTGCCTTGCGATTGGCTGGGCGGCGATACATACTGGCGCATCCGTTTGCCGTCCCGCCACCAGAAACGACACCAGCCAGAGGAACCATCCGATGACGCACATGCTCAATCGCCGACAGGCACTGAAGCAATCGGCCCAGTTCGCCGCTGGCCTGGGTTTGGCGAGCCTGATCGCTCCCAGCGTCCGGGCGGAAGACAAGTCGCCCTTGTACCGTATCTCGCTGGCCGAGTGGTCGCTGAACAAGGCCCTGTTCGGCGGCAAGCTCGACAACCTGGACTTTGCCCGGACGTCGAAGGAAGAGTTCGGCATCGAGGCGGTCGAGTACGTCAACCAGTTCTTCAAGGACAAGGCCGGCGACAGCAAGTACCTGGCCGACCTGAAGCAGCGGGCCGAGGATGCCGGCGTAAAGAGCCTGCTGATCATGATCGACGGTGAAGGCGATTTGGGCAATGCCGACCAAGCCAGGCGGACGGAGGCGGTCGAAAAGCACTACCGCTGGGTCGAGGCGGCCAAGGCGCTGGGCTGCCACTCCATCCGAGTCAATGCGGCCAGCAGCGGCAGTTACGACGAGCAGCTCAAGCGGGCGGCCGATGGGCTGCGGCGCCTGACGGAGTTCGGCGATCAGCACGAGATCAACGTGATCGTGGAGAACCACGGCGGCCTGTCGTCCAACGGCGAGTGGCTGGCCGCCGTGATCAAGCGGGTCGATCACCCTCGGGCCGGCACGCTCCCCGATTTCGGCAACTTCAACCTGGGCGACGGCCAACAGTACGACCGGTACAAGGGGGTGGCCGAGCTGATGCCTTTCGCCAAGGCCGTCAGCGCCAAGTCAAAGAACTTTGACGATCAAGGCAATGAGACCGAAACCGACTACCGCCGGATGATGAAGATCGTGCTCGACGCCGGCTACCACGGCTACGTGGGGATCGAATACGAAGGCGACAAGCTCAGCGAGCCCGAAGGCATCCGTGCCACCAAGAAGCTCCTGGAGCGCGTCCGCGACGAGCTGGCGTGAAGGCGGTCTAGGAATCCAGGATTGCCATCAGCACCGTCAGCCGGATCTCGGCCTCGGACAGTTGACTGCGCGAAATCCGGCCGCTTTCGTACATGGTCTTGAGCTCGTGCACATCCACTTCGGCAGCCGATTTGGCCGCTTCGGCGATCTTGCGAAACAACTTGACTTTCCGCTTCGCCGTCACAAGCCGCTGCTCCGCTTCGAGCACTTCTTTATGAGAGGCCTTCTGCACACTCGCTAACTGGTGCGTGACTTTGAGCGTCTTCTCGGCCAACTCGTGCTCGCCGACTGCATCGATATACGCCGTCGCCAAATCGACCAGGCCGCTCAACCCGCTGCTGCTCGCCTGTACCGCGATTCCGGATTTGTCCGGGGCTTCGCCGGCTTGTTTCGCAGAAAGTGGGGATTTGGCCTTTGCCAACTCCAGCTCGGCCCGTTTGACGGCGAAGGCGTGCGCATCGCGCTGGCCTTGCGTGATGTATCCCTTCTTAAGCAGCCGCTCACTGAACTGCAGCGTGTTTTGCGCGGTGCGCAGCTTTTCCTCGGCCTCGGCCACGCTGATGTCGGCCTCGATCTTCTTCTCATCGGCTTGCTCCGTTTTGGGGGGCGGAGTGAAGTCATCTTGCGGATCCTTCAGCTTCTCCGGCGCTGCTTCGGTGGCCAGATACTTGCCTGTCTCTCGATCGAGCTTGTAAACAACGATGCCGTCAGGGCCCGCCAGGTGCAGCTCATCCCCCTCGAAAACCAGCCCCACTTCACCCTTCCAACCATCGGTCTTGGTCTGCCAAACGATCTTCCCACTGCTTCCGTCAAGCGCCGTAATCGTCCTCTCTTTCCCATCGGCGATGTAAACCCGGTTGTCGTGAACCCGAATGGTCCGCTGCGGTCCGGCCTTGGCCGTCACGTTGACTTTGGCTGGAGGATCCTCGGCGGACTGTTCCTCGGCCGGCTTCTCCTCGGCGGGCTTGTCCTGGCCGAGCGACCAGCAGGGAACCGCCAGCATCGCCAAGAGCCAGGCGGCAAAAAGCGCCCTGCGCGAGAGCCTGCAAGCGGTGTGATCGGAAAAGATCATGGTCAATCTCCTTTCAAAATTCCGGCGGCCGCCGCTGTCCATCCCCAACGCGGGAAGCGAAAGGCGGCCGCTGGGTGTACGCCGCGATATCACGAGCAATGCTTCGGCAAACATTCGCCTGGAGTCCGGCGCCATCGAGACCGCCCAAGCGTCGCAGGCCAGTTCCGCGGTCTCGCGCAGCCGCCGCCAGACAAACCAGAAAAGCGGGTTCCACCACCACAAGCACTCGCCGGCGAACTGGAGCCAGGCAACCCAATGGTCGCGACGCTTCAAATGAGCCAGCTCGTGGGCGACAACCGGACGCCAGCGCGCTGGATCCGCTTCATCGGCCAGATCGTCGGGCCAGACGAGCGCGGGCCGGCCGAGACACCAGACGAAGGGCGTTCGAACGCCGGCCGCCACCAGCACGCGCGGTGTGCGCAGTTTCAAGGTCGCGGCAACCTGGGCTGCCTGGTCGACGAGCCAGGCAGGTCCGGGCCGTGCCGACTTTGCCACCGCACGGCATCGGGCGATTTGCCGGAGCCGGTGCACAAAAATCGCGGCGGCGCCGATGCCCCAAAGCCAGCCGAACAGAACTATCAACCGGCCACGGTCGAGCCGGCGCATCAACTCGAATCGGCCCGGCGGTGGACTTGGCGGTAGGCCTTCCGCGGACGGATGCAACGAGGTGGTTTGCGAAGAAGGTGCGTTCGCGGCAGGCGCCTTGTCGCCGCTAGGGGCGGGAAAAGAAATCACCGGTGCCGGCCGCGAACCGGTTGCTGGATCAACTCGGATCGGCTCGGTTCGAATCGGAAGCCGCGGCGGCTGTACTTGTGCCGAGAGCTCGCCGCCGCGCAGTACGGGAAACAGGTCGGCTGCGCTCCATGGCCACCAGACCAGCGGCGGGCAGAGAAGCTTCAGGAGCAGGATGAGCCATAGCGCGTGCTCGACCGCGGGGCGGAACCGGCCGAGGCGGCATGCCAGCGTGATCAGCAGCGCCAAGAGCGCAACTACCACGGTTTTGTCGATCAACCATGCGAGCATCTCGCGGCTCCCCTTTTGTAGCAGAACTCGCCAGAGTTCTGGGCCAGACCTCCCAGTAGCAGAACTCGCCAGAGTTCTGGTCCGTTCTGGTGCTCTTCTGCTCCGGCTACGCCTTACTTGCCAGGCTTCCTGCGGCGGCGGGCCTCCAGCTTGTCGATCATCTTGCGGAACTCTTCGATCTCCTTGTCGGAGAAGCTGTATCCCTGCACAAGGGCCAACACCAACGGGGCAGCGTCTCCCTCGCAGAACTCGTCGGCCAGGTGCTCCAACTGTCGCCGCACGACGTCGTCGCGGCTTGCCGTGGCCCGAAATACGTGGGCAAAGCCGCTTTTGTCGCTGGCGACATACCCTTTGGCCTCCAGCCGTCCCAACAGCGTGATCACCGTGGTGTGAGCCCATCGCCGCTCTTGCTCGCGCAAGTGCTGCTTGATCTGGCGGACGGTGCCCGGACCCTGGTCCCACAACACCTTGAGCACGGCGCGCTCCGCGTCGCTGATCGATGGTCGCGGCAATGGCATGCTTGCCTCCGGCATTTTCTCCGCCGGCACCTTCTACCCGGCGTAGAACTGATTGTCTACAATCCGTAGAAGAAGTCAAGCAAAAAATTCAGAAGGCAGGAAGGCAGAGGAGTGCCACTGCTTGGAGGCCCCGCCGTGTCGGGGCGGCTCGACTGAGCTCGCCGAAGTCCGAGAAGCAGTGCCGCACCGCCTCCGCAAGGCTCGCAAGCCCGACGTGCCCTTCTCACCGCCGGCAGGCGATCGCGGCCAGCGTTGCCAAGAGAGCGACGCAGATCCACGAAAACAGGTCGCCGACGCGGGCGTACGGCGTGACGACACCGCGCACCGGCACGTGCGAGACAAGCACGCGCTGCCCGTCGGGCGTGGTGAAATGGTCCATCGATGAAAGCACCCGCCCCTGGTAGTCGACCGCCATCGAACGGCCGTCGCTGGTGTGTCGAATGACCGAAGCGCCCAGTTCCACTGCCCGGGCGGCCGTGACGTACGTGGGCCATGGATCCACCGCCTTCCAATCGTTCGACGGAGACAGGATCAAGTCCGCCCCCTGCTCCCCGGCCTGCCGGACGAACCAGGGGAAGTGCATGTCGAAGCAGATCGCCCCCGCCACGAGGCCATGGCGCGTCGGCACCACCGGCAGACGGTAGTCGTGGGGCTCGATGATACTCGACTCGGCCTCCCAGCCCGGCACCGGAAGCTGCTTGGCGTAGTTGAACAACACCCCGCCATCCGGACCGACGAAGACGAACCGGTTCTCGAAGTTCGGCGGCGGGTCCCTGCGGTGCTGCACCGAGAGACCCATTCCAAGATAGATATCCGCCTGGCGGGCGACCTGGCGGCCTTGATCGATCAGCCGCTCGACGTCCTCGGCGGCTACCGTAGCGTGGGCCTCAGGCCAAAAAACGATGCGCGCACCGGCCGCCGCCTCGCGGCGAGTTTGCTCAAACAGGTGCGCGTGCAGCGGCCCGCAGGCCTCGCAGAGCGCGGTCCACTTCTCCTCGGCAAGCTGTTCGCGGTTGGGAGCCTGGATGGCGCCGGCCTGCTTGAGCAGCTCGTCCGAGGCGGTAATCGAGGCCACGCGCACCGTGGCGGCCTCGGGCGGGAACAACGTCAGCCGAGCCTGACCGGCCAACAGTACCAGCGTCAGCACGGCCGCGCAGCCGCCGAGCGCCGCGCGGACCCGGCGTTCGCTCAGACCTTCTTGCCAGGCATAGTTGGCGACCGAGGCGAACCAACCGATCAAGAAGGCAATGCCCGGCGTGCCGGTGATTGCCAGCACCTGCCAGAGCGCGAGGTTGCCGAACTGCGTGTAGGCCATGCCTCCCCAGCTCCCATAGGGAGACACATGGATGGCGGCCAACTCCAGGGCCGCCCAGGCCGAGGGGAGCACCAGCGTGGCCTTGAATCCCGCCAGCCGCGGCGCCACCAGGCGGTCGACAACGTAGATGCTGAACAGACCCTGCGCCAGCAAGGCAATGACTGCCACGTAGAGCCACCCGCCCAGCGGCGCCACGCCCTGCCAGATGACCAGGGCCGCCCCGGTGAACACGGCGTCGCCCGCCAGCAAGCCGGCCAGCGGCCGGCTGGTGCGCAGGAAGCGGACCAGCAGCAACGGGGCCAGCCAGGCAGCCAGCGGCAGGGCAAAACGGCCGTTGGCGAACAGGAGCAAAACGCCCGCCGCGGCCAGGCAGGCAGCCGATCGAGTCCAACGCCGTCCATCACCGATCGTCTCGGTTTTGGCACGAGCCAGCCGCCGCTCTGGCCGTGGAGGGGAAACGGTGATCTGGCTCATGGCGATTCCTTTAGCTAAAGCCGGACGAATGGCGAGCTCGCCGCACGTGCAGCAGGACCAAGAACGGGCGAGAGCGGGCTGGTCATTAGCCGCAAGTATCCGGTGTTTCCCAGCCGGCCGCAACCCGGCTTCCGTGGGGAGAGCCCGCCGCCGATCGCCCGACTGCTAGCGAGAAGCAGTGATTCCTTGACGGGTTGAGTACACTGCTACCATGACGCCACACGAAGCACGCGATTGGGTGCGCGATCAGGGAATCGTTCTGGAGAGCGCTCGCGGCGCGGTGCCGAGCCTGGCCCAGCGTGTGGCCGGCGGCCCGATTCGCGGAAGCTGGTGGGGGCACCCGAAGGGGCATGTGATCTTTGAGCTCACGCGGGCGCTTCGAGAGGATCCGGACGTGCTGGTTTGCCGGCTGATCGACGGCAAAATCACTTACGTGCACCGCCGCCTCTGGCCGGCGCTGGCCCGCCTGGCCGACACGCTCGGCGCCGAGCGGCTCAAGGTCGTTCGCGAAGTACACACGCCGCGGGGAACGCACCAGGTCGAAGAGATCCCGTTTCACCAATGGGCCAGTGAAGAAGTCCGGCGAATGGCCGCCGAGCTCTCGCTCCAAGATGCACAGGCCATGCTGCGGCAGGCACAGCCGGCGGCTTTTCCAGAGTGACACGCCAAGGACAGACGGCCAAGGTCTCCTGCAGCACCACGAGAGTCGGCTCAATTGCCGCGGATGTAGCGCGCGAATGATCGCGCCTCAGCGGCTTTCAGATAAGAATTCACTCACAGCAGCAGCGAACATCTCAGGCTGGTCGCTGAAGGGGCCATGCCCGCCGCGTGTTCCACCGTTCTTGATTACGTGGAGCCGGCCGGCGGGAAGGCAATCTGCATACATGCGGCTTACGCGTTCGGGGATCACGTCGTCCTCACCGTGGATGATCAAAGCCGGCGCTTGCACCCGGCGTAAAGCCTGTCGATAGTCGTGGCGCTTTCCCATGCTGAAGTGCCGCTGGATAAGACCTCTTGCCGACTATATACTTGATATGTATACTAGGTATATACAAGCGGGGCGGTTGAGAAGGTGCTTTGCGGAGGGTGCCCAACGTGAGCCGCGTTTGTTTGCCCAACGGTTGGATGGCCGTGCTCGTGGCCGTTGTCTTCTCCCACAACGCGGCCCGAGCGTCGCAGCCGGATCCCAATGCTGCGGTCGATCGCGGGCGGCGAGCCGTGCGGACGACGCTCAGCCCGCTGGCCGTATCAACGCGGGCCTACGAGGACGCCTGGAAACAATGGGGCTTGGGAGAACGTCCGGCCGACTACGAGCTCGCCTTCCGATCCCGTTACGGCCTTCACGAAGTGCCTTACGAGAACGGCGCGTTGCCGACAGGCCTCCACGAGATTCCAGGGCCGTTTGGAATTGGAAGGGCAATCGCGCACGACTGCTTGCTGTGTCATGCAGGTTCGATAGCCGGCCAAACGCTGATTGGCCTGGGCAATGCCTCGCTCGACTTTCAGTCGCTTTATGAAGACTTGTCGGCCGGCGATCTCGTTTCCTGGAAGCTGCCGTTCAACCTGAGCAACGGCCGCGGGATCATCGAGGCCAGTGCAGGAACAACGTTCCTGCTTCAGTTTCGCGACGCCGAGCTGAACATGCAGCCGGCGATCGAACTCCATTACCGAGACGATTTGTACCAGGACATTCCTGCCTGGTGGCATTTGAAGCGCAAGAAAACGATGTTCCATACCGGCTCGACCGACGTGAGGTCGGTTCGAGCCAACCTCACGTTCTTGCTGGCGCCGGTGAACTCGGCCGGCTATATCAAGAAACACGAGCCCGTGGTCGCCGACATCAAGGCCTATTTGTTGACCATCGAGCCGCCCAAGTATCCATTTCCCATCGACCAGTCGCTGGCGGCAAGCGGAGAGAGGGTGTTTGGAAAGCACTGCGCGAAATGCCACGGCACGTATGGGCCCGACGGCGTTTATCCAAACAAGGTTGTTCCCATTGAGCTCGTCGGGACGGATCCAACCTTGGTGAATTGGGTTGCCGGGCTGTCCGAGAAGGACAAGGACTATTACAGCAAGAGCTGGTTGTTCCGGGAAACGGGCGCCGATGGCGAGCCATATCATGGGCTCAACGGCGGCGGCTACCAGGCGCCGCCGCTGGACGGCGTGTGGGCGACGGGGCCGTACTTTCACAACGGCTCCGTGCCGACCGTCTACCATGTGTTGAACTCGGAGTCGCGGCCCGCGGTCTACACCCGATCGTTCGCCACGGGTCCCGACGAATACGACCAGGACAGGCTCGGCTGGAAGATCACGGTGCTGGACCAGGCGCCCAGCGCAGGCCTGCCGGCCTTCGAGCGCCGCAAGATCTGCGACGCCACGCGGCCGGGCCGTTCCAACCGCGGACACACCTTCGGCGACGCGCTGGCGGAGCACGAGCGGATGGCCGTCATCGAGTACCTGAAGACGCTGTAAGAGGGGCTTTCTTGCGGTCCGCCGTTGCACGGCGCATCGCGGAAAGGAGCACGAAGCTGTCATTCAAGCATGCACTGCTGGGGCTGCTGGCGGAGGGCCCGCTCCATGGATACGAATTGAAGACCGCTTACGAAACCCAACTGGTTCCGGCGGGCAATCTCAATTTCGGGCAAGTCTATACCACCCTGGAGCGACTGAACCGCGACGGCCTGGTAAGCTTCGAAAAGGTCAACCAGGCCGAGCGGCCCGACAAGAAGGTCTACAAGCTGACGGCGCATGGCCGCCGGGAGCTCAAGGATTGGCTCACGCGGCCTTCGACGATCGAGCTGGACCAGCGCAACTCCACGTTCCTGAAGTTGATGCTGGCCCGGCGGCTGGGCGGTGTTGACTTGATGGGAGTGTTGGCCGCGGAAAGGCGGGCCTGCTTCGAGCGCCTGCACGAAGTCACGCGAGCCAAAGCGCAAGCCCAGCAGGCCGGCGCGCCGCTCCAGAGCGTACTGCTGCTGGACCTGGCGGTGCTCACGTTGGAGGCCTTCTTGAAGTGGCTCGACCGTTGTGAGGCGGCATTAAAGCAGGAGACCAACAAGTGAACGACGGCATGCATACCGTGGACGTGCGGGGGCTGACCAAGGTCTTCGGGGCGGGCGAGGGAGCCGTCGAGGCCCTGCGCGGGGTCGACCTGCAAGTGGCACGGGGCGAGTTCGTCGCCGTGATGGGGCCTTCCGGCTCCGGAAAGAGCACGCTTCTGTATCTGATCGGGGCGCTAGACACGCCCACTGCCGGCACGGTGTGCATCGACGGCGTCGACCTGTCGAGAATGGACGACAACGGCCTCGCCTTGCTCAGGCGACAGCGGATCGGTTTCATTTTCCAGGCCTTCAACCTGTTGGACGTGCTCACGGCCGAAGAAAACGTCTCGTTGCCGCTGGTGATCGACGGAGTGTCCGAGGTGGAGGCGGGCCGGCGGGCCGCGGAATCATTGGGCCTGGTGGGCATGTCCGGCCGGCGGCACCACTTGCCCGGCCAGCTTTCCGGCGGCGAACAACAGCGGTTGGCGATCGCCAGGGCCCTGGTTACCAGGCCGCTATTGCTGCTGGCCGACGAGCCAACCGGGAACCTCGACAGCGCCAACAGCGACCAGATCATGCGGCTGTTGTGCAGCCTCGCCGAAGAGCACGGGCAGACGATCTTGATGGTGACGCACGACGCACGCTGGGCCGCGGCGGCAAATCGCGTGATCCGTTTGCGGGATGGCAGGGTCGCCGACGAGCAGACGCTGCCCGCCGCGCGGGCCTATCCCCAGGTCGTTCGAGAGCTGGAATCCCAGTTATGAGCCCGTCGCGGTTGCCGACTCTGTGGCGCTACTCGTTGCGGCAGACCCAACGGCGGCCGGCCCGGGCGGTGCTCACGCTGCTGGGCATCGTGATCGGAGTGGCCACGATCGTGGCCGTGTCCGTCACGACGCAGGCGGCGCGGCGCGCCTACCGTGAGATGTTCGAGGCGCTGACCGGCCGGGCCTCCCTCGAGGTGGTCGCCGAGGCGATGGCTGGGTTCGAGGCGGAACAGGCCCAGGAGCTGATGTCGCTGCCGCTTGTCATGGCCGCGGTTCCCCTCATCCAAAAACCTGCAGCTCTGGTGACGTCATCCGGCCCGATCCCGGTGACTGTCTTGGGGATCGATGCGGATCGGGACCGTGCGGCGCGCGACTACGAGCTGGAGCAGGGCCACTTCATCGGCGAAGAGCCGGGCGTGCTGCTGGGGCATGAGTTCGCTTCAACACATGGAATTGCGTTGGGCGCGACGGTTCGGCTGCTGACTATCAGCGGGCTGGTCGAGGCGCCTGTGGTCGGGCTGTTGCAGTCGTCGGGCGCGGCACGATTCCACGGTGGAGCGGTCGTGTTCATGGCGCTTTCACAAGCGCAGCGCCATTTCGACCTCGCCGGAAAAGTGAACAGCGTGCAGCTCGTGCTGGCCGACGGCGCCGAGATCGGTCAGGCGGAGGCGGCAATCCGCAAGCGGCTGAACGTCGGGCAAACGGTCCGCGTTCCATCCGATCGCGGGCAGCTTGCCCAGGATTCTTTGCTCAACATCGAGCAGATCCTGGCGGTCCTCAGCGTGGTGTCGATGGTGGCCGGCGCGTTTGTCATTCTGAACGCGTTTCAGATGAACCTGGCAGAGCGCCGCCGACAGTTTGCCATCCTGCGCGCCTTGGGCGCCACTCGGCTGCAAGTCACAAGTTTGCTGCTGCGAGAGGCGGCCGCCTATGGCGTCGCGGGCACAGCACTGGGCATCGCGGCCGGCATGGCCATCTCCTTGTCGTTGACTGGCGGCATGGAGCGGCTGCTGGGCACCGCCGTGCCGAGTCCGGCCTTGACCCTGGAGCCACTGGCGTTGGCCATTCTGCTCGGCCCTGCCATGACCCTTTTGGCGACCTTCGGCCCGGCGCGCCGCGCTGGACGCCGCGCGCCGATCGACGATCTGCTCGGCAAGACGCCGCCCGCCGGGACGAAGATGCCGCGGCGTTGGGCGGCGGCCGGCCTGGTTCTGATCACCGCCTGTGGGCTCATCGACATGGCCTTTATTCGCGGCTGGTTGACGCCCGCTCTGGGGCGGCTGCTGCTGCCGGCGGCCATGGTGCTGGGGCTCGCCGGCAGCGTGCTGGCCCTGGGCGTTGTCCTCGGGCCGTTAATGCGATTGGTCGGCGCAATTCTGGGGCCGCTGTTCGGGATCGAGGGAAGACTCGCCGTTCGCCAGTTGCGCCGCCATGCTTCGCGGACCGCCTTGACCGTCGGGGCCCTGATGGTCGCCATCGTGATCACGATCGGGCCGGGCAACGAGATCCGAAGCGCGCTTGACAATCTGCACGCCTGGTTCGACAACGTGGCGGGGGCGAACTTCCACGTCCTGGGCGCGGATACCGATCTTGGGTTCTCATTGAATATCGTCTCGCTGCCGGAGTCGCTGGGCGACGAGCTGGCCCAACTCGACGGCGTCGAGCGAGTCGATCGAGGCAACTGGTTTCCGGTTCGCGCCGGCGGCCGGCAGGCGCTGCTGATCGCCGCCACGTACAGCCCCGACCGGCCGGAGCAGCTCAATCCCGCCAAGGGGAATCCGCCCGGCGTCATGGAGCGGCTGGCACTGGGCGAAGTCGTCATCGGCACAGCGCTTGCCCAGTCGCTCCAGCTCGACGTGGGAGACGAGCTCGAGTTGGCAACCTCGAAGGGCCCTAGAAAGCTGCGAGTGGCCGGCAAGTGCAATCAGTACCATGCCGGCGGCATGACCGTTCATATGCAGCGGGAGGCGGCAGGGAAATGGTTCGATCTCGAGGGAGCCCACGTGTTTTCGATCACGGCCGATAAAGACAAGGCATCAACGTTGGCATCCGAGCTCAAGGCGTTTTGCCGGCAGCGCGGCCTGCTGCTGCACTCGCGCGAGCAATTGCGGCGGAATATGGACCGGCGAAGCGCCGGCACGATCGGTTTCCTCTGGGTCTTGATGGCGCTGGTGTTCGTGGTCGCGTCGCTGGGCATCGCGAATACACTGACCATGAACGTGCTGGAGCAAACTCGCGAGTTGGGCTTGCTCCGCGCGATCGGCATGCGGCGGAACCAGGTGCGCAAGATGGTCCTGGCCCAGGCTTCGGCGATTGCCCTGGCCAGTGCGATTCCAGGCGTCGTGCTGGGCATTGTTCTCGCCTACATGATGAACTTGCCGGCCGAGTGGCTGACCGGTCATCGGCCGCCGTTTGAGATCCACCTCTGGCTTCTTGCCGCCGCCCTGGCCGTCACGCTGTGCGTGGCGGTCGTTGCAGCCATCATCCCGGCCGATCGCGCCGCTCGCCTGCGAATCGTTCCCGCGCTGCACTATGAATAGCGGCCGCAGTTTTCTTGACACTTCCGCCCGCCAAGGGGTAAGGTGACGGCCATGAAAGCCGGACGCTTGAACCAGCACGTTGCCAACCAGCACAGTGCCGATCCGGCGATCAGCCGCCGCAGGCTGCTGGCCCTGGGCTCGGCCGGCTGCCTGGGCATGAGCCTGCCCCTGTTGTTCCGGGCCAGGGCGGCCCAGGCCGAGTCGCCCGCGGGGCCGCCCGCCGCTCGAATCAAATCGTGCATCGTCATTTTCTATTATGGCGGCCCCAGCCAGCTCGAAACCTACGACCTGAAGCCCGACGCGCCGGCCGAGATTCGCGGCGCGTTCAAGGGCATCTCCACCAGCGTGCCAGGCTTGGCCATCTCGGAGCACCTGCCGAACATGGCCCGTGTGATGCACAAGGTGGCATTGGTGCGCAGCATGCACCACGAGATGCGGCTGCACGACGCGGCCTGCGTACACACGCTCACGGGCCGCCCGCCGGCCCGCGGCGACGGAGAGAACTTTACGCCTCCCAACGAGTCGGAGTCGTTTCCCTGCCTGGGCGCCGCGTACAGCTATTTGAATCGCCAGCGGCGGCTGCCCGTGGCGCACGCGGCCTTGCCGTTCGTGATTCACAATGTGGTCCCCGTGCCGTGCCAGACGGGTGGCTTCCTGGGAAATGCCTACAATCCGTTCCAGATCAACAGCGACCTGGATACGCTAGCCTACCGGGCCGATATGCTGGCGCTGCCGGAAGGCCTGACCCTGGACCGCATCGGCCGGCGGGGCGGCCTGCTGCGCTCGATCGATGCCGCCGGGGGCGCGGCCGCCTCGCAAAGCGCCCTGCTCATGCGGGCGCATTACCAGAAGGCGTTCGACCTGCTGGAGTCGGAGGCCGTGCGGCGGGCGCTCGAAATCGACCTGGAAGACGAGCGGACCCGCGATCGCTACGGCAGCCCAGTCAACGGGCAGAGCTTCCTGGATGGTCCCACGGGCGCCAACGGCGCGCACCTGGGCATCGGCCGCAACATGCGGGGCCAAAACCTGCTGGTGGCCCGTCGGCTGGTCGAGGCGGGCGTGCCGTTTGTCAACGTCTACGACTTCAAGCAGCAGGGCAAGAACTGGGACACGCACACCGACAACTTCAACCAGCACAAGGACCACCTGCTGCCGCAGGCCGACCAGGCCCTGGCGGCCCTGATCGAGGACCTGGACGAGCGGGGCCTGCTGGACACCACGCTGGTGGTCGCCTTGGGCGAGTTCGGCCGGACGCCGCGGATCAACGAGCAGGCCGGCCGCGACCACTGGCCCGACTGCTACACGGCCCTGCTGGCCGGCGGCGGCGTGCGGGGCGGCTACGTTCACGGCGCCAGCGACAAGTTCGCCGCCTACCCCAGCCGCGATCCGGTGACGCCCGGCGACCTGGCCGCCACGATCTTCGACCGCTTCGGCATCGACGCCGCGACCGAGATCCGCGACATCGGCGGCCGCCCCTTCCACGTAGCCGACGGCCGCGCGGTGCGCCAGTTGTTCACCGACGCCTAACCGGTCAGGCGCGGATGAGTATCTCGCCGCGGCCGAGGGCCACAAAGTCGCCGCTGTAAAGCAGGTATTCGGCCGAGAGGATCGAGTCGGGGACCGGGTAACCGTGCTTGCGCAGGGCGAGCAGATAGAGGCGCAAAAACTGGGGCCTGGCCCGGCCGGCCAGGCGGAAGGTAGGCAAGAGCGGCGGCGGATTGTCGCCCAGCAGCGCCAAGGTGCCGCGGCGCATGCCGGCCGCCGGGCGGATGCCGCAGGCGCCAAGCACGAACATGCTGCCGGCGATCATGTTCAAACAGGCAAAGTCGCCGGCCGAGCCCCCCACGACGATCAGGCCGCGGCGCATCGTGTGGCCCACCTCGTTGCCCACGTCGCCGCCGATCAGGATCGTGCCCTTGGTCATGCCGCGGGCGCTGCCCCGATAGGCGGCCCCCACCAGGTGGCCCGCGCTGCCGCGGACGTGGATGAAACCGCCGTGCATTTCGCCCCCCACCCAATCGCCGGCGTTGCCATCGACGTGGATCTCGCCGCCCGTCATCTCCGAGCCGACGTGGCGGCCCGCGTTGCCGGCCACGCGGATCGAACCCTCGGCCATCTTGGCCCCGATCCAGTGGACCCCGGCCAGGTCCCCCTCGAACTCGATGCAACTGTCGGACGGATCGCCGGAGACCTGAAAGAACTCGGCCAGCGGCAACTGGCGGTTGCCGTGGAACAAGTGGATGCGTTCGATCTCGGCCAGCGGCTTGCCGCGCACGGCCGCCGGCACCAGGCCTTCCACCTCGACCGGCACGCTTGTCGTGGCCTGGTATCGCAATACGAGCGGCATGCAGCCTCGGACGTCTCTCGGACAAAGTGTAAAGGGCGAGTATAACCAAGGGGCGGGGGCCCTGACAGGAGGCGGACGATGCGGTGCGGCGGGATCGTGCTCACGGGGGGCAAGAGCAGCCGGATGGGAACATCCAAGGCCATGCTCCCCTTTGGGCCCGAGCTGATGCTTCAGCGCATCGTGCGGCTGCTGGGCCAGGTCGTCGAGCCGATCGCCGTCGTGGCGGCGGCGGACCAGCCTTTGCCTCCGCTCCCATCGGGGATCATTGTCGCGCACGACCGCCGCCCCGAGCGCGGCCCGCTCGAAGGCCTTGCCGCCGGCCTGGCGGCGCTCGAAGGGGGGGTCGAGGCGGCCTACGCCACAAGCTGCGACGTGCCCCTGTTGGCGCCGGACTTTGTTGGGCGGCTGATCGCGCTGGCCGGCGATTTCGACGTGGTGGTGCCCCGCACCGGCGGTTACCACCATCCCTTGGCGGCCCTCTACCGGCTGAGCGTGCGGCCGCACATCGAGGCCCTGCTGGCCGAGGACCGCTTGCGGCCCGTATTCCTGTTCGAGAGGGTCCGCGCGCGCGAGGTTTCGGCGGAGGAGCTGACCGATGTCGACCCGGCGCTCGACACGCTCAAGAACCTGAACTATCCCGAGGACTACCGGGCCGCGCTGGCGCAGGCCGGTTTTGGGGAGAAGGAGGAAGGAGGAAGGAGAAAGGAGGAGTAGGAACGGACAAGGGCGCCTTCGCCGGGCATGCCGCGACACGCGTCGCACTGATCCGGATTTGGTCTGGTGTTGTTCGCCGCCGTTGCCATTGCGGTCAGATCCTTTTTGGAGTCGGTAGATGGAGATCCGCCCCTACGAAGACGCAGACGAGAGGGCTGTCATCGCCTTATGGAGGGAGGTGCTGCCCGACCGGCAGCCGCACAACGACCCGGCCACGTCGATCCGAATGAAGCTGGCGGTCGATCGGGAGCTGTTGCTGGTCGCCGACATTGACGGGACTGTGGTCGGCACGGTCATGGGCGGTTACGACGGCCATCGCGGCTGGGTCTACGCCGTCGCGGTGCAGCCGGAAAGCCAGCGCCGTGGAATCGGCAGCGCGCTGGTCCGGCGGGTGGAGAAGTCGCTCGCCGAGAGGGGTTGCTTGAAGGTCAACCTGCAAGTCCGCGCCTCGAATGCCGCGGTCATCGCCTTCTACGAAAAGCTCGGCTACACGGTTGAGCAACTGTTCAGCATGGGAAAGCGGCTCTACTCATGGGACAAGACCTGACGCTGCGACGAGGCTGGCTGCCGTGCTCGCGTCGCCGAACACTCGGATCACATATGCTGCGGAAGGACATAGATGACTAGAGCCGCCAGAAGAATGCCGCAGTTCTCGTTGCGCGCTCTGCTGCTCCTGGTATCCGCGTCGGCAGTCTTGCTCGCCTCATGGCGCGCCTTTGGCCCAACCGTTGCGCTGGGCATCCTGATCGCCGTGCTTCTCACACTTCCGATTGCGACTCGGAACGGCTCGTGGAAGCGCGCGTATCTGCTTGCCTGCCTGGCAGTGTACGGGCCGTTCATCGTGATGGCAGCGTACACCCAATTGTACGTCTCCTGCTCCCACTGCAAGTCAGCGGCATGGATGCTGTTGCCGTACGGCCCCGGACTGGTTCCGGTCGAGGTTGTCCGCCGCTGGCTCGATTTACCGCGGCCTTCGGACACGGTCTGGTTCGCGGTCGCGGTTTTTGTTTCCGGTGCCATGGTGATCGCCCTGGCCTGGCTGATTCAAAGAAGACGTTGGTGGTGGCGGGCCCTCAGCGCGGCCGTTGCGTTGACGTACGGCACGTTGGCCGCCATTGGCATTCTGGCGGCCATCCGCGCCTGAGAAGGGCCGTAATCGATGGGCCGCAGCCGGACGGCCAGCGGGTAATCGGTTTGCCACCAACTACCTCCGGCCGGAAGTTGAGAGCACGATGAAAGCACTGGCTCAATAAATGGTCACGTGATGCTCATTCTCCTCGATCGCACCCTCCTCGATAGACAGTCGGATCGTTCCTCCGTATCCGCGTTCAAAGTAGCCGCCGGCATTCAACCGTTGCCGGTTTCCGTCAGCGTCTGTGAACTCGATCTCCAAGTGGGACTCCCCACTTGGGCTTACCGTCGCGTAGCCAGAGGCCCCCGAAGCCAGGTCGCCCAAGGAATACGACTCACCAGTGACGTGCAGCATCACCGAGTGAATCGGCGTTGCTCCGGTGTTTTGTACCGTGACCTGGATTCCTTCCCGGAACCGGGGAGCGACAAAGATGAAACCGATCAGTAGGATGCTGACGAACCGTGCTACCCACCACCACAGTTGCCGTTGTTGCTCTGCCATCCGATCTCCTTTCATGTCAGCCCCGACACGGACCGCTCACACGTCTCCAGCGTCCCATCCAACAACTCTGGATCAGCCAGTCGGTGATCGCCCTGGGACAACCGGCTACGGCGCTTCCCGCACTACCACCTTTCGCCGGACGAAGACTGGGGCACGCTACCGCTTTGCCGCCAGCCACCCGGGCGAGCGTCCCTCTGCGTTCCTCCTTCCTCCTTTATCCTTCCTTCCCGCACGCCACTTCGCGCGAGGTGTGCATGTAGTCCGCCGTCACGGGATAGTTGCGGAAGCGAATCGAATAGTACTTCTCGAACCAGTCGGCAATGTCGGGCTCGATCCCCGGATCGAACTCGGGGGAGACGTGCAGCGTCTTGCCGTAAACGGGCTCGCGGATTTCGCCCTGCTCGACGATCACCTCGCCGGCCTTGATCACGTAACGAGGCAGCTCGAACATCGTCTCCTTGTTCTCGTCGGGCGTGTAGATCGTGATGTCGGCGTCGGCCCCAGGTCCCAGGTGCCCCTTGTGTGCCAGGCCGAGGATCCGCGCCGGGGCCGCCCGCGTGATAATGCAGATCTCGGATAGCGAGTACTCGCGGTCCAGGTCGGCCAACTGGCTGCGCTGGCGGACCAGCGGGTTCACGGTTTTGAGCATCTCCTGCCGCCAGGTGCGGTCCATCAACAACCGCACGATCTGCGGATATGCCAGGAACGAGCCACCGTTGGGATGGTCCGTGCTCATCACCACCCGCCAGGGGTCCTCCATCAAGAGATACCATTCCAGGCCAATCGCCCACTGCAGCGAGTGCACCAGGCTCTTGTTGCGGTACTCGATGGGGGCGATGCCGCAGCCCGCTTCCATCTCGGTGTCGCCGCTGAACCATTTCGACTTGTAGACGTTGCTCAGGTAGTAGCCCAGCGGGCCGTCGCCCGTCATGCTGGTCGTCTTGCCGAACAGCACCTGCCCCACGTCGACCGTGATGTTCTTGTGCTGGTTGACGTAGTCGACCAGCGGCTGCACCTTCGAGTTGAACGTGTTCTCGTCCCCTTCGCCGCCGCCGTAGCTATGGAACTGGATGTGCGTCAGATGGCCGCGGTGCCCTTCCAGCGACTGCATCGTGTCGAGCGTGGTGGCCCAGTTGCCCGGCATCCCCAGCATGTTCGAATGGATGTGGACCGAGTGGGGCAGCTTGAGATCGTCGGCCGCCTGGGCGACGCCGCGGATGATCTGCCGCGGCGTCACGTTGAACGAGGCCACCGTCTCGTCCAGGCCGCTCACGTTGCCCGCCTGCCGCGACTTCCACACCTCGACGCCGCCCGGGTTGACCAGCTTGGGTGCAAAGCCCTTGGCGGCCGCCAGCAGCCAGGCCACAAAAGCCTTCAGCTTTTCCGGCTCGTTCTGCTCGATCGACTTCATCACGTAATGGTTGTTGCCCATCAGCACGTAGAACCCCTTGTCGATGCAGGGGGTGTCCGCGAACTCCTCGTGGGCGTGCCGCGCCGACAACGGCGGAATAGCCGCGTCGAAGGCCGTCGTATAGCCCAGCCCGGCGTACTTGTAGCCGGTGGCGAACGTGCTGGGCACGCTGCCCATCGTGCCGCTGTGCGTCCGCGGCGTGCGGCGGACCGGCTCGGCCTGGCGCTTTTCTTCAGGCCGCATCTTGCGGGCCATGTTCACCTTCGGCCCGGCGATGTGGCAGTGCATGTCGATGCCGCCCGGCATGACCACCAGCCCCGCGGCGTCCAGCATGCGCTCTGGGCGGACCTGCGGATCGGCCGGCGCGTCGACAATCCGCCCTTCGGAAATCCAGATGTCGCGCACCTGGCCATCGACGCCGTTGGCCGGATCGTACACGGTGCCGCCGGAAATCTTGAACAGCGACATCGGCTTCAGGCCCTCAGCGAGACGGCCTTGAGCTCCCGGACTCGCGTCTCCAGGGCCGACAGCACGTCGTAGTCGCTGGGGTACGGCGACTCGAAGGCCGGCCGCAGGGGGATCGGCACGTCGTCCATGCGGTAGACCGTGCCGGGCGTGTTGATGCCGTAGGTGGCCGTGGTGAAGGCCACCGCCGCCTGCCGGGTGGTGGGCGTCTCCTTGGGATCCAAGGCGATGTAGGGAATCTTGGCCAGGTGCTCGCGGGCCGGCTGGCTGAAGTTCGACATCGGGTCGCTGGCGATGATCATGGCCGCGTCGGCCTCGCCGCGGGCCAGCGTGTCGGCCGTGGTGTATTCGCCCGGGTTGAAGCGCGGGTAGCCTCGCGACAGGTTGACGCCGAAGGGATATCCGGTCCGCCAGGAGACGACGTTGTCGGCGCCGGTCACGTTGCCGTGGCCGCGCATCGGCTTGGCCACGAAGCGGGTGTGGGCGTTCATGTCGCGGGTCAGGGCCAACAGCGCCTCGCTGTTGAGGTGCTTGCCCCGCGTCATCGTCAAGCCCATGCCGAACAACAGCACGCCGAAGCGGGCCGCCTTCATGCGGGTCATCAGGTCCTGCCAGCTCGACAGCGGCACGCCCGTGTCGGCCTCGACCCCGGCCGGGTCCAGCTCGACCCCCTTGGCCAGGGCCCGCAGCGTCCAGAGCGCCTCGAAATCCTTGCGCGGCTTGATCTGCAAGAAGATGTCGGCCGCGTTGGCGCTCTTGGTCTTGCGGACGTCGACCAGCACGCAGGTACGGTCTTTGCGGCCTCGCGGCAGGAACATACCCTTGGGCGTCAGGCTGTACTTGGTAAAGTGCCGCGGATGGCTCTCGGCCGGGTTCGAGCCCCAGAAGATGATCAGGTCGCCCCGATTGCGGATTTCGCCCAGCGTGCAGGTGACCTCGCCCACTCCCTGGAAAGCCATGCCCGACGGCCCGTGGCAGACGCTGGTGGTCGTATCGACGTTGCCGCCGATCCAGTCGCCGATCGAGACGGCCACGCGCTGCGCCTCGCACGTCGTGTCACTGAGGCCATAGATGATCGGGTACGTCGCCCCGGCCAGGATGCGTGCCGCCCGCTCGACGCCCTGTTCCAGCGAGGCGGGCTGGCCATCGACTAGGCAGACCGGCCGATGTTCGACGCTGTGGTTCAGAAACCAGGCCTTGCCCAGCACGCAGGCGCTCTTGGCTTCGACGATTTCGTCTCCTTGGACCTTGAGCGTAATGTCGTCGCAGACGCAGCCGCAGAAAGTGCAGGTGGCATCTTCGACGATCTTCAAACTATCGGCGGCGGTCTCGGCCGCCGGCTGCTCGATCAAGGTGCTCACGCGATCGATTCCCTCACGATGCTGTTGCTTTCGAGCTCGTATTCCCGTTCGACCGGGCCGACTTGCTTGGTCGGCCGGCTAGCCGATTTTTTCCAACTCCACGTCGAGTCCCTTGCTGGTGGGCATACCGGAGCCGTGGGTGTCGCCGCCCATCAGCCGGCTCGACATATCGCCATAGGCGATGAACAGCAGTCCCGGCGGCAACTCGTCCCCCCTGGCGGCGGTCACGGCCACCTCGATCCGGCCACTGGGGCTGGTGAGCCGCACGCGGTCGCCGTCGCTCAATCCCAGCCGCTGCATATCCTGGGGCGCGACCTGCACGACGTTGATTTCGCTCTGGTAGTTCTCCTTGAACTTGCCTTCGCTGATGCCGCACCCCTGCTTGCTGGTGCGGCCTGGGATCAGGATGAACGTCTCGGGCATAGCTTGTGGACCTGGCCGATCGAACGAACCATTTATTCTTGCAGCCGGGCCGCGGAAATGCCAGGGGGTGGCCGGAAGCACATTCGCCCCGGGGCGGCGCTGCGCTCTGCCCGCGGGCTGATATGTGGCTGCACCTTCGGTGCGGAGGAGAGCCCGAGCCAAGCCGAATACTGGGGGCCACTTGATCGGAAGTTGCTTGTTGGTCCGCTAGACTGGACTCATGGCCCCGACCGACCAGAACGCCGACCGCCAGGCCGAGAACCCGTACGAGGCGCCGGGCGGTCAGGAGCGTCCAGCAGACGCCGATGTCCTGATTCGCCGGCTGTTTGCTCTGCTCGGCCCCCGAACCGTCCGGCGGCAGTTTCGGTTTTTGGTGCAGTATGCGCTGGGCGGTGGCCTCCTTACATGGTGCGCCGTGGCCTATGGGATGGCTTGGCTTTCTCTCGTGCTGTACGCCGCCTTGATGTCGGTTTCGATCTTACGATACACCGAGGCCAGACGGATTGGCCGCCTTTTGGCCAAGCTAGAGGAACTAGGGGAGAGCAACCGCTAGACAGCCGCGGCCAAACTGCGTGCCCTTCGTCTTAAATCCGTTTTCAAGCGATATCACTACTGGGCAGTCTTTTGGGGAGCTTGCCATGGATCAGTCAGAGGAAATCGTCAGGCTGCTGACCGAGATTCGGGACGGCCAGCGGGAGTACCTGGCAGAATACCGGAAGAACGCCGAGCGAAGCCTTTCGCTCACCGAGTCCGTCGCGGAACGGCAGCGCCGCTTGACGCGGCTGCTACTGCCTGTCTTGCTGTTCGTGCTGGCCTGCGGCGTTCTGATGGCGGCTTTGACCGTGCCGGCCGTCCTTCACCGGCTTTTCGCCGGCTGAATCCATTTCAAAGTGACCAAGCAACCTGCAGGGCCGGATCCGCGGCTGTTTGGATTGGTGTTCGCCGCGAAAAAACCGCTACAATCAATGGAATGCTTGGTCTCAATCCACTCGATTTCATGATGGTAGCCGGACGCATTGCAAGCCGAACCCAGCACCGTTCCTTCCAATTCCGCCTGCGGACGCTCTTCTGGCTGACGGCCCTGGCGGCCGTGCTCTGCGTGGTAGGGCCGGCCCTAGCGCAACCGCTTGACGAGTTTTGGTCGGTCGCGGTTGCCGTGATCCTCGCCTCCGTCGCTTCGTTACTTGGCTTGGTGACGGCGGCTATGCTCGCCGCCTGGGCCACCAAGACGATTACGCGTTGAGCTGGACCTCGATACGCGGCTTGGCTCGTCCGCACCGAAGGTGCAGCCACATATCAGCCCGTGGGCAGAGCGCAGCGGCGTCAGCCGCGTAGCGCCGCCCCGGGGAAGTCAGCCGCGCAGCGCCGCCCCGGGAAAGTCCGGCCGCGCAGCGCCGCCCCGGGAATGATGTCCACCCACAAAGAGCAGCCCTGCAAGGGCGAAACAAGCTGGTTGCCCTGGCCTTGCCTCTCGCGACATACTACCCCCATGACCCCGACCGATCAGACCGACGACTCCCAGACCGAGAATCCGTACAGGTCGCCGGAGCAAGCTGGTGCTCCGCAGGCGCTGCGGTCACCGCAGTCGCTGAACGATCAACTTGCTCTGCACGCAACTATGCTCGCAGTGTTTTGTGCAGCGCTTTGTGCTCTTGCGTTTGTCGACCTGTTGCCGGCGTGGATGATGCCAGGCTGGATCAAGACGCTAGTGGTCGTTTCAGCAACTTTGGCAGTCATGAACCGAGCATTCAAGCTTCGGAGCCGACAGCCTCGGTCGTCGAAAGCAGCGAGGCTGGACATGTTGATTCTCCTGGCTATTTGCGCTCTTGCCTTGCTCGCGGAGGCCATATTCCACCTATTGTACACACTCTAAACGCACGCCACCGCCTTGCGAGCCAACGCGCTTGAAAACCATTTTCGAACGGTACGGTTACTCCCTGAAGGCTTGTCGAGAGGCGGACCGAAGCGGTACCATCCGGCAGTTCCGAGTTGGCGCCAAGTTTCTGGGCGAGGACAGTCAATGAACGGACTCGATGGCCTCCAGGGTCAGTACGCGACGATCCTGGCCGACCCGCCCTGGCAGTTCCAGAACCGCACAGGCAAGGTAGCCCCCGAGCACCGGCGGCTGCGCCGCTATCGGACGATGACGCTGGAGGCGATCAAGGCCTTGCCGGTCGCCGAACACGCGGCCGACAGAAGCCACCTCTATCTCTGGTGCCCGAACGCCTTGCTCGAAGAGGGGCTGGCCGTGATGCGGGCCTGGGGCTTCCGCTACAAGACCAACATCGTCTGGTACAAAATCCGCAAGGACGGCGGACCCGACGGACGCGGCGTCGGCTTCTACTTTCGCAACGTTACCGAGCTGCTGCTCTTCGGAGTGCGGGGGAGCCTGAGGACGCTCAAGCCGGGCCGCACGCAGGTGAACATCGTCCGCACGCGGAAGCAGGAGCACTCCCGCAAGCCGCACGAGCTCTACAAGATCATCGAAGCCTGCAGCCCCGGCCCACACCTGGAGCTGTTCGCCAGAGAGCGGATCGCCGGCTGGCACCAATGGGGCGACGAGTTGGAAACGTACGGCGCCAGGCGGCCCCATTACGCCGCCTACAACGGCCATGCAGCACGTCCCGGCGCGCCGGGATTGCCTGTCTGAACACCCTGGGAGGCCGTCCGACAAATTCCGCATGTGGGACGGGCTTCCTTGCCCGTCTGAACGGCCTGGGAAGGCCGTCCTACCTTCGCGCATTTGCGGTCATCCAGCGGCTCGATGCCTGCGGCAAGCGTCAGTTCTAAGAGAGCGCCAGCCGCTCGCGCTCTTCCGCACCGATGAAGCCATCGTCCGTCCAGCCGCGGCGGCGGTTGTAGGCCCGGATGAGGATCGAGAGCGATTCGCGCGAGAGCCGGGCGGTGGCGTCCTCGGGCAGCACGTCGTCGAAGAAGCGGTCGGGAAGCGTGTCCTCGGCCGGCTGCCAGCCGGCCTGGATGTTGTAGAGCTTGCGGGCCACCACGATCCGCCGCGCCGTCTCGCGCAGCTCGTCGGGCGTGGTGTCCCAGCCGGTCACCAGGTTGAGCATCCGGCTCAGCTCGGCGTGGAAGTCGCCGAACACGCCGCGGAGGAACTTGCAGAGGATCAGTGAATCGATCAAGGCGGCCCTATCCTCGGTTTCGATCGCCAGCTCGGCGGCCCGCGGGCCCGGATTGCGGCGATCGACCCGATCCGAAAAATCGACCTCGTAGGCGCCCGAGCGGTTGTGGTCGGCCCCGCGCGTGCCGACCGCGAAGCCCAGCGCCATCGTCTGCAGGGCCCGCGGCTCGTAGCCGGGCATCTCCAGCCCCTTCACCTGCGCGGCAAAGCCGATCGAGCCGGCGCCGATCCGCCCGGCCGCCCGCCGGCTCCCCTCGGCCAGCAGGTTGCCCAGCCCCTCGCGGCGGCCGATCTCGTCGATGGCCCGCAGCAGGGCCTGCCCGTCGCCGAAGCGCAGCCACGGCGCATCCAAAAGGCCGCGTGCCACGCACTCCATGGCAAAGGCGATCGTGCCGCCGGTGCTGATCGTGTCGAGGCCCAGCTCGTCGCAGCGCCGCGACGCGGCCAGCACCACGTCCGGATCGCCCACCTCGCACAAGGGCCCGAGCGCGAAGAGGTTTTCATACTCCAGCCGCACGCCGCCCCCGTCGCCAGCTCCCTTGTCGCCGCCGGCCAGCGAGTAGAGATGCTCGCAGCCGATCGTGCAGGCGGCGCAGCTCTTACGAGTCTTCTCGCGGGTCACGCTGAGCTGTTCGGGCGAGATGTCGGCGGCCCCCTCGAACGAGCCTTGCTGGAAGTTGCGCGTGGGCAACGTGCCGAGCCGGTTGAACAAGAGCAGGTTCGAGGCGGTGCCCAGCTCGCGGTACTTGGCGGTGGCCGGTCCGAACGATCGCGTGGAAAGATCCTTGCTCAGCTCGATCAGCTCCGCCGGCTTGTCCCACCTGCATCGCTGGGTGCCACGGACGGCCAGCGCCTTGACGTTTTTCGAGCCCAGCACCGCGCCGTTGCCGCCTCGCCCCGCATGGCGGCCATCGTGCGAGACGGTGGCGTACCGCACCATCCGCTCGCCGGCCGGGCCGATCACCGCCACCGCATAGTCGCCGCCCAGCCGCAGCCGCAGGCGCTCTTCCGCCTCCGGGCAGGTCAGCCCCCACAGGTCGCCGGCCGGCTCGATCCGCACCTGCCCCTCGTCGATGACCACCACCGAGGGCTCCGGCGAGCGGCCGACCAGGACGAGGGCATCGAAGCCGGTCCGCTTGCCGCTGATGGCGAAGCGGCTGCTGACCAGCGAATCGTTGATCCGCTCGGTGAGCGGGCTTTTGGCCACCACGGCGAACTTGGCCGACGTGGTCAACGGGCTGCCGACCAGCGGGCTGAAGACAAAGGCCAGCGGCGACTCCGGCGCGAGTGCGTCGAGGGCGGCCCGGCCTTCCTCGAGCATCAGCCAGGTGCCCAGGCCGCTGCCACCGATGAAGCGCCGCAGCACATCCTCGCCGAGCGGCACCGCCTCAGCCTTGCCGGTCGACAGGTCGATGCGCAGGTATCTGCCGTGATAGCCGGGGACTGTGGATGGTGAAGCTTGCGGCTGCATACGCGTTTTTTCTTGCCCTTTAACCCCCGGCGTCGGCCGAGAGGATCAGCAGTGCGTCGCCCGGTTCCAGCGGCGTGGCCGGGTCGGTGACGAATCGGTCTCCATTCAGGTTGGCGGCATATCCGGGTTTGAGCCGGCCGCTTTCGATACAGGCGTCGGCCAGTCTCGGGTAGCGTTCGCCCAGGCCGGTAAGCACCTGGTCCAGTCGCTGGCCCTCGGCGGTGGTGGCCGCCACGCCGGCCCGTTCACGGGGGATGCCGAAGAATTCTACGGAAATCGACATTGGCGGGGCAGGCGCGTAAAGGGATTTTCACTGCTTGACGTTGATGCCGATGATGTGCTGTTCTTGAGACAAAGCCTCCAGAAACTCCTTCGCACAGTAGAGCTTGCCGGTCTGAAGCTTGGCGAAGCTTTGGGGCATATCCGCAACGACGATATTGCTCGTGTCACCTTCTATCAGCCAGAATGCGTGAACGTGATAAGCCGGAACGATCAGAAGCCGAACGAGAGGGTCCCCCTTCACGTTGCTGTCGATCCACTCGATGGCGTCATCGATTCTTTGCGCTACCGCGGACTCAAAGATTTCGCGCACTGACCAATTTGCCGCGTCCGGGCCAAGGGGCATGGATCTCGCAAAAGACTCTGCCCTGCCATCGATTTTGATCTGGTGATGCCATCTCCCGGTCTGGCGAGCGAGTTGCGAAAGGTCCCCGTTTGGCTTTGTCACCGAGTCGGCCTCAAGCGCCCAGACGGAGAACGACTCGGTCATTTCCATCGCCTTTCTCTGAAGGACAGCTGCGCCCAGGGCCTTTCCGGCCTCAGCGCCGATCTGCGACGCCACCGCGTCGATAACGTCATTGGGCAAGCTATCGGCATGAGCCATCCGTCACCTCCTCAGGTCCGTGAAGGTCCAGAACCAGGAACCCAGCCCGTAGGCATTGACCAGATCCGCGTAGGTGATCGCGCCATGCCCGTACCAAGGGTCATTGACGTGAATCTTCCCATCGTCGTAATAGCCCCGGACGATCACTACATGGCCACCGCCGCCGTTCCAAGCGATGCCCGGCTCCAAAGGCCGGCCTTGGTCGATTTCAAGCTGGATGCCGCCTTGGCTTATTGTACCAGATCCCGAGTAGCAGCGCAGCCCGAAAGCGTTATAGACGCGGCAGACGTCGGCAACTTGGCACGGTCTGTTGCAGAGCGAACTTGACGGAGCCGAACAGCAATCGCTGATGCCGAACAACCAGTTGGCCAAGTCACATTGCCTGACGGCGATGTTGCCGTAGTAATGCAGGACCATGTCAGCGCAAGCCGCCCAGCACCATTGCGTCTGCTCCTGCTGGATCCAAGGCACGTTGAGCAGCCGCGGGCCGACGGGGGGTGGCGCGGGGACAATCGTCTTACCGTTGGGAACGCGCAGAGGCATCGCTCCATCCTATTGCGTTTCGTTGGCGGTGATTTTCGCACCGGAAGGCAGCAAGCAGCTTTTTGACGCCGCAACGTTCTTCACCGGCCGCCTCGTCATACGCTGGCCTCGAGGTATGGCCGCATAACCTTCTCGACGCGGCATAGGCGGGCGTATTCGAGCACGTGCTGAAGTTTGGGCCGGCGTCGGCCCCGGTAGGCGCGCAACGCCTCGAGGGCGACATCGAGGCCGATCTTGTTGCGGAACTTGAAGCAGTCGGCCAGCGTTTTTTCTGGGCCATACATGCGCACAGGCACGCCATCGATAGTGTGCGTTTCGATACCTGTCTGGAAGGCTTGAAGGGAAAAGCGGAAGACGCGCAGAGGCGGATGCTCAAGTATTGGATGGCGAGCGGTTCGCGGAAGCGCCAGATGGACCTCATGGGGAATCTGCGTGGTGAGTTCGTGGTAGGCCAGCGCCGAGATCAGGCAGACAACGGCTTGCGGGACGCGCTTGGCGACCGTGGCCAGATCGGGCTCGCTTAGCGGGGGCAGATCGGTAAGCCGGTAAAGCCCCCGGGCAAGCTGCTCGAGTTCACCGGCATCCCGCATTGCATAGAGCGTCCGTGGATGGATGCCTGCCGCCAGGGCCTCGCCGGTTCGTAGCGTGCCGCCGTGGTCATTGAAGAGCCTGCGGGCCTGTTCAGTTGGGGAAACCATTGCGGCGCCCAAGGGAGGACTGTGGATAGAAACGCAAGCACATTTTAACAAGTGCGTGCGATTTTATCCAGTCCGGGCGGAAGCCGAACACCTGGCTCAGGCGGTCCCGCGGGGCGGCTGCAGTCGAGCCACATGGGGTCCGGACCCGGTCGAACCGGCTTGTTTCTGCCATCGAAGGGCAAACCCCGCGGAAAAGAGGGCCGGCTCGATCTCGGAGCGGACCTTCTTCATCAAACTGCCAAGGTGCTTGATTGGATTGGGGTCCATGCCATTTATTCTAGCCGCACCCTCGGCGAATCCGTAAAAAGACCTCGATTCCTGCAATCAACAGCCTAGGCTATCGCCGTTTAGACGCCATGGGCAAAAGGAAACGGCGTTGCAGGGAGTGCCAAAGATCGGGAGCTCGCGGTATCGCAAACTATTGTTATAATGGTCCCGGTGAGGCGAGCCGATGCGGCAGATCATTTGGAATGACGAAGCCGGGGGCAATGTAGAGCACATCGAGGAGCATGGTCTGACGACAGCGGACGTCGAGCATGTGTTGGACGAGTACGAGAACCGCAGTGTGAGCCTTTCGTCGGGGCTGCCGTGCGTGTTTGGCTACACGCCGGACGGCGTCTACATCGTGGTGGTTTTTGAACAGGTCGATGAGGATACCGTCTATCCAGTGACGGCCTATGCGGTGCGCGAGCCGTAGGAGATCTTGGCATGGGAAAGAAGCGTTTCAGACGCGTGGTGCGAGCGGCGACCGAGGACGAGAAGCGGCGCCACGAAGCGATTCGCAAGAAGGTGACGCAAGAGATCCCGCCCGCGCCGGGTGCAGGGCGCAAAGCGTCCCCTCCCGGCATCCCGTCCCAAATCCGGGCCGCCCGCGAGGCTCGCGGTCTGACCTGGTACGCGGCGGCGAAGCAGGCTGGGATCCCCAACCCCAACACCGTCCGCGACATTGAATATGGTCGCGATGCGACGCTATCAAGCGTTCAGGCCCTGGCAAAGGCCCTGGGTTTAGAGCTCCAGCTCGTGGAGGCTGGAGCGTTGTAGCCGCGAGCAGGCCAGGATTGAAGCGAGGATGACGGATGGGCGCCACGAATAACGACTTCATTGATTGCCTGAAGAATCGAGTTGCCAAGCTCGCGATTGGAGCGTCCACACTGCGGAACCAGGGTGCTGGCGGGGTGGTCGCCGCGGCTCGTCGCGGACTTAACAGAATCGATCTGCCCACGTTCGCCGTCAGCAATGAGGCGGCGTTCATTGGGCGGCTCGACGCGGTCACTGGCGCCTTGCAATCGAAGTTCCCCAAGGGTGGACGGTCCTGGGGCGGTGCTCGCAAGGCCGTGAACATTTTTCTCCGCGACGTAGTCTACAGCACCGACCTGAGCGACCACTTCGACTTGCACGGTATCCGCGCCTGGCTCGAGGTCCCGCTGGACAGCCAAATCGCCAAGGCCTTGCGGGCGGAGCGGGAGGGCGCGGGGTTGCCTCGGTGGCCGCGCATCAAGCATCTGCGCCCAGAAATCAGCGCACTGTATCAGCGTGTCGCATCCAAGGTCGCCAAGCGTCAAGGGATCAAGAGGGTCGACCTTGACGTTTTCTACTGGAGGGCGGAGCCGGTCTAAGATGGACATCGCCTTCGTGAATCGGTCGCGGTTCCTCGTTGCCTGCGAGGACTCGATCCGCCAGGACCGGGCGGAGCTGGAGGCCGGCCGCAAGGTGCGGATAGAGCTCGGCAAGGGCGGTTACCGCGGCCGGGTCGTGGTGACAATCCACCCGGGGGACTCGGCGTCGTTCGGCTCGGACTGGATGGCCGCCGACGAGACGCAGTTCCCGGCCCGGATCAAGGCGGCGGCGACGGCGTTGCTGCACTGTGGCTGCGTGGGCCAGTTCGAGGTGGCGCACGCGGACGGAGCGCTGCACATCCGATGCGTGCCCGACGAAACAGGGAAAACAAAAAAAAACGACCGTGGGCATACCGTTTACCTGGTCTCCTGTGTCGGTCAAAAGCTCGGCGAGTCGTCGTTGGCGAAAGATTTGTACGTTTCAGACTGGTTCAAGAAAGCCCGTAGTTACGTTGAGGCTACGGGCTATCCGTGGTTCATCCTGTCCGCGGAATACGGCCTGGTGGCCCCGGACCAGAGGATCGCGCCCTACGAGAAGACTCTCAACGCCATGACGGCGGGCGAGCGCAGGCAGTGGGCAAGCAAGGTCATCACGCAACTCGACGAAGCCATGCCCGGCTTGACCCATGCCGTGTTTTTGGCTGGGCAGCGATATCGTGAGTTTCTGGCCAGTCACCTCGAGAGCCGCAAGGTCGCTGTGGCAGTCCCGATGGAGGGGCTGCGCATCGGCGAGCAACTCAGTTGGCTCAGCCGGCGCCGTGGCAAACGGCGTTTGTCATAGCTCTCCGCGCAGTCCACCTCCGCGGAGCATGCTCCTGTTCCGCTCGACCGTCGCCGGCGCGGGCTGCCTGGGCTTCCAAGGTCGCGGCGCAGCAGGCCATGAGGCCGCCTGGGCCCGTGGTTTCGCCTGCATCGGTGGGACATCCTCTTCTAGATCGATGCCGGGCGCGTGGCGAGCGCAATGCCAGGAGGGTATCATAGGCACTCGATGCAGTCTTGTTTCCAACGGGGGAAACACATGGCCATGACGAAGGCCGACATGGAGACGGACCAGGCGGAGTATTACGCCCTGGTCGCCAGGGCCCGGGCGGCCCAGCGGGAAGGGCGCTACCGCGAGGCCGTCGAGCTGGCGGTGTCTTCCTGGGACCACATCGATGGAATGATGCGGTACGAGCGCAAGTACGCAGACAAGCAGTTCGTCAGCATCGAGGGAATCGAGGTGGTTCTCAGGTATGCCCCCCTGCTTTTCGATTTCGACAGCCTCAACGGACTGGAAGCCCTCCTGAGGAGCCAACGGCGAATCGAGAAGAATACCTCGGGCGGGTTGGCCGACAAACTCTCAAAGGCCAGGGGGCTGATGTGGGACGCCCACCGTCTGTGGGTTCATCTCGAGGAACACGTCGAAGTAAGGCAGGATGAGCTGCGCCGTGCCCTTCAAGGCGACCAGGAGCGCTGGCGAGCCGTGGCGGAGGCGTGGGACACAATGGAGCTGATTCGCCGGACGCCTGAAGGCGGCTCCTACCGGCTGTCACTCATCACGCGAATGGATGAGCGGGTATTGGCAAAGTGCTCCTCTTGTGGTGTCGTTGCCAAGGCATCCAAGATCAAATTCCTTGGGGCGGTAGAGTGTCCCAAGTGCGGGGCAACGGCCATGTTCGTGATTCTCGCAAGACGGCCTGGCATGTCGGCATAGGGAGGGACCAATGGGCTACATCTTCACCACGTTGCTCGGCCTGGCTGGCGGCGCGTTCTGCATGTTTATCGCGCTGGAAACGAAGCGCAGGCGGCTGCACGAGCAGGAACGCCGACAGAACGCTCAAGCAGCAGACTTGCAGAAAAGCTCTGTTGCAATCTCGGCACGGCAACAAGAGCTTGACCAATATGCCGCACGCCTAACCGCCGAGCGCGATCAGTACGCCGCACAGCTTAACGCGGAGCGAGCAGAGTTCAATGCAAGGGTCGTTTCGTACGACGAGCTGCAGGACGAAAACGCGATCTTGAAACGCGATCTTCGGAATATGGACGCCCATGTCCGAAAGATCCAGTTGGACCGTGAATTGCAACGCCAGGCTCACGAGACACTCGACCGCAAGTGCGAGGAGCTCGGCAGTCGCTACCTGAAAGAGAACGTCAAGTGGATCGGTTCGTCGCTGAGCCCGAACAACTTTGCAATTTGCAAGCAGCGTCTGAAAGACGTGATCGAGCGGTGCCGCGGAATAGGCTTTCCGGTGTCGGTGGATGAGGAAGCCGCCCTGCTGGCAAGCCTGAGAGAGGAGTACGAAAAGGTCGTTCGGGCAGCCTTTGAACGTGAAGAGCAGGCTCGTATCAAAGTGCAGATACGAGAAGAACAGATGCGCGAGCGGGAAATCGAACGGGAACTGAAGCAGTTGGAGCGAGAACGCGAGGCGATCAAGGCCGCGTTGGAAAGGGCACTGGCGGATGCAAAAGATCAGCACAGTTCCGAAGTCCAGTTCTTATTGGCCAGGCTGGCGGAAGCCGAGGAAAAATCCCAGCGGGCGATAGCGCAAGCCCAGCTCACCAAGGCCGGCCATGTCTACGTGATTTCCAACATCGGCTCATTCGGCGAAGGTGTCTTCAAGGTCGGCATGACGCGGCGGCTCGAGCCCCAGGATCGAATACGGGAGCTGGGCGATGCTTCCGTCCCATTCCCGTTCGATGTGCACATGATGATCTCTTCCCAGGATGCGCCCAGCTTGGAGAACGCGATCCATCGGAAGCTGCACAAGCTTCGAATCAACAAGACGAATCCGCGCAAGGAATTCTTCGTGACCGACGTCGAATCGATCTGTCAAATCGTGAGGGAACACCACGGCGAAGTCGAGTACGTGGCTGATGCCGCAGCGCTCGAGTACCGCCAGAGCCTCGCGATGCCAGACGAGGACCAGGAATTCATCGAGAACGTGTACGACCGGTTGGAAGAGGACAGCGAGGCGGTCTTGGACGACCTGTGACCCTACTCATCGAACGGATTCACCAGGGGCACTCCGGCGTGCCGGTAATCCGAGGTGTTCCGTGTGGCGACTGTCAGCCCATGCGCCAGGGCGGTTGCCGCGATGAGGCTGTCCTTGATGGGCATCGCATGCAGGGCGAACGCACCAGAAATGCCCAAAAACAAAGGCGCTATGGCCGAGAAATGAGCGTTGCGTCATGGTCGTGCTAGCTCAGTGCGAATTTGGACCCGTTTTTTGTGTATGTGAGGGTGCGTAAGCCCCGGAAATGTCGAGGCTTGTGGTGCGTTCGCCCTGGCATCGCATGCCCCTTTTTCTTCAAGCGGGCAAGGAGCCCCGCCCAGGCTGAAGCGGCGTCGGTATCGAATTCCAGGGCCCGAATGCGCCGGATACCTTGCGCAAACCATTGCTCCAGCCGAGTCCGCCTTCGACCCGCGGGAAGAAGCAGGATTCCGTATTCGAGCTCGCCGAGCACGATGAGGCTGATCGCCAGGTTCTGTTCGTTTCGGCGGAGCCACCCGACGGCCAATGCATCCGGCGCGCGCTTCGTGGGCTCGCTTAAGACGTCGGTGTCGACGAGGTACTTCACAGTGTATCGGTCGACTCGGACGAGACCAACTGGACCCAGCCCTTCTCGGGACAGGCGAGCAGCCAATCCACAACGCCTTCGTTGTCCGGGCCGGACGACTTTGTCAACAAGTACCGCCCGGCGCCCAACCGTTCGATGTCGAACCGCTGCCCGGGCCGAATTCGATCCCGCTCGCGCAACTCCGCCGGCAGAACAATCCGGCCCTTGCTCGAAACGACAGTCCTCATCCAGGTAAGATCCCTTCCTGCCACACGGAATGCAAGCAAGATTGATTCTTTGCGCCAGAATTCTGTCACCGCGGGACGAGCCAGGTCCCGGCGAGCCGGTCGTGCAGGCCTCGCTGGGCGGTAAACGTCGCGACAATCCAGTAGATGATCAGCACGAATGCGGCGCTCGGCCCGCCACGCCTCGCGAGAAGGATCAATAGGCCAAGACCCAGCAAAACGATCGACCAGAGGAGCATGTTGCGCCAGAACAGACGCAGCCGCGACGCTCGTGCTCCAGCGCGATCGACGACCGCCACCTCCAGGAATCTCAAAAGAAGCGTATCGCCCAACAACAACGCGGACGCGAGGCTCGGAAGAACCACGAAAATACCTAAGAAGAGGGCCACGGCGCCGAGCAGGCTCGCCATCGACCCCGAATAAAGGTAATCATCCGGGCTCCAACTCAATGCATGGATCATGTCGCGGACGTAGATCGATTGAATGAGCTTGGAAGCCTCGGCGACCTGCTCCGGCGACGGACTGGGATGTGCCTCGACGAATTCCTTCAAAAGACGTTGATCGTCCGCGTCGACAAATCCTTTGGCTGACGGATCGGCCCAGATTTCTGGATCAGTGATGGTTTCACGAAACCGGTCCGCCACGAAAATCTCCACGGCCTCGCTCAGGGCCGCCGGGCCGGGATCCAGGTCGTCCCGGTCGAGCAGTCGATAATAGCCAACGTATCCAGCCAACTCGCCGACTTCAGGATGTTTCCGCAGAAACTGCCGTTCGGAAACCAGCATGGTCATGAGGAACGCGGCCATCATGAGGGGAAACAGCCAGCAAGCAGCCAACGCGCCGACTCGCCGTTGGGCCGAAACCGACGCCGGTTTCCGCGTCAACGACTCGAGTTCGGCGATGCACGTCGCCTCGTCTTCTCGCCGGCCCAGCCCGTTCAAGAGCGCGCGGGCCGGCAGGGGAATCCGCGCCGAGAGGTTGCGACTCCCCACGTCCTCGGCCGGCAAGACCCGGCCTTCCAGCGCGGCGATCGCCACCCGCTTGAGAAACAGGGCGGCCGCGGAGGAATCGGGCGGACCTGACGATGCCAGCGGCCTGCGCTTGTTGGCGGCGAGCCCAGGCGCCGGGAAATCGAGCAGCTTGGCCCGGCCGTCCGCCGTGATCCACACTCGATCCAGGTCCAGCACCGGGGGAAGAGTTTCGTCCAGCCGGCTCGCGCTGAGTTCCTGGGCCAGGTCCAAGAGCCAGAAACGGACGGCATCCCACGGTTGCCCGGCATCGATCAGCTTCAACAGCGGCTTGCCGGATGGCGCCTCGTACGCATCCCAACCCCAATCACCGTCGCGCTGGCCGTTGAGCCAGCGCAGACGTCCGATCCGGGCAAGCTCGCGTAGCTTGGGCAATGGCGACGGCTCGGCCGCCGGGCGTTTGTGTATCCAGACCTTGCGCAGCAGTCGCGTATCGTAGGCCAGGATCAGCTCATGCCGTGGGGCGGATTCCAATGGTCCGAGCACGTGGTAGGGCCCGATCCGCGCTTCGTCCTGCATTTCAGGCAGCGGGTCGTCGGCCGAAGAGAGCGTCGGCCGCCGCTCGACCGCCGGGACGCGCACCACGCGCGTCGCGCTGGCAAGCTCGTGAACGCCAGCGTAGCCGTTGTGCCGTCGCATCGTGACAAACAGCAACAGGAACCAAGAAGAGCAAATCAGCCAGAGGGCGAGCCTGAATGGCGTCTCGGCTTCGACCGCGAACAGTTGAATCCCAAGCTCGGGATCGAACGCATACAGCACCCACCACGGCAGCCACCCAGCCGCGGCGAAGACAGTGGTTCGCACGAGCGCCCGAAAAATGCCGGGAGCCTCGCGGCCGGGACCGACCACGCGAAGCCGGCAGATCGCCTTGCCGGCCGAGGCCCCCCAGATTCCTTCCAGGAGGGCGAAGTAGATCAGATACAACAGCATACCAAGCCCCGACAGCCACATGAGCTCGGCACTGGGCTGCGGCCCGGGCATCGAGAGGGCATTGAAATGAAGCTGCCACGTCGCCACGTCACGAGCCCACAGCAAAGGAGACACCACGGACACCAGCGCGATCACGACAAAATCGATGCCTGACGCCAGCACGCGAAATCCCAAGGTTCCCGGCGTCGGCGCCGCGGATCGGTACGGCAACAGCGCCTGCCGCAGCTCGTCGTAGTCGCGAAAGCGGTGCGTGCTCTGCTTTGCAAGGCATCGTCGCACGATCCTGGCCAGTCCAGCAGGGATTGCGGGACGCCGGCTGCGCGGCGAGGGCGCGGGGCGCTCGAGGACCGTCGCCAACAACTGGACCATCTGTGCTGCTTGAAAGGGGGCTTCTCCGGTCAGCAGGTAATACAGCGTCACCCCCACGGAGTAGATGTCCGAGCGCACGTCCAGCTCGTCGCCCCGAAGCTGCTCGGGCGACGAGAACGCCGGCGTGCCCAGGAACACTCCGCTGTGCGTCAAGTTCGTGTCGCCCCGCAGCGTGCGCGAGATCGACAGCCCGAAGTCGCCGATCTTGACAGTTCCATCCGCGTCGACGAAGCAGTTCGCCGGTTTGACGTCGCGGTGCAGGACCCCCGCGGCCCGTGCGGCTTCAAGGCCGGCGATGATGTCCAGGATCACGTCCACGGCCTCGCCTATTGCAAGCGGTCCGCTTCGTTTGACGCGATCCTGCAGGGTCCCGCCGCCGGCCAGCTCCATGGCGATAACCGGCGTGCCCTCGATCTCTTCGGTGCCGTAGATGTAGACGCTGTTGGGATGATTGACGGATGCCGCCAGGCGGCCCTCGCGGAGGAATCGCTGCCGATGTTCCGTCGATTGCAGCTTGTGATTCAACACTTTCAGCGCGACTCGGCGGCCGCTTTTGCCATCCTCGGCTTCGTACACCGCTCCCATGCCACCCTTGCCCAGCAGGCGGCCGATGCGGTAGGAACCAAACTGTTCGCCCGCCTCGAGGAGCTGGCCGCGGGAGCCCTCGTAGCCCGCGGTGCTTTCCAGCCCCTCTTGCAGCAGGCATTTGGGGCAAATTCCGCCGGGGGCGTCGGCGGGCACCTCGGCTCCACACTTCGGACAGTTCGTTTCGGGCATCGGAAGACCTCGCTGGATTCAACGCGCTGGAAGCGGTCCCGCCTTTTCTGACTGAAATGGCCGCGAGCGTAACACGGATTTCAGCGTTTTTTCACATTTCCAGCGTTGCAAACAGCTTCCGAATCTCGTCGTCGACCTCGTCCGGCCCGGCCACGGTTTGAGCGATCTCGTCCCGGAGCAGCTCGCGGTAGCGGCGGCGAAGCCGGTGTGCGGCCATCTTGGCGGCTGCCTCGGTCATGTTCAATGCTCCGGCGACGGCCGCGTACGTGGTGCCGGCGTGGTCGCCGATGAGGAATCCCTTGATTTGCTCGAATTGCCTTCCCTTGCCCGATTGGGCGCACTCCGCCTCGAGCCGTTTCATGACCTGGTCGAGCAGTGCGACGGCCCACTGCCGATCGTACAGTTGCTCGGCGGTCAGGCCGGGGCGCTGTTCGATGCCGCCTCGCGCATCGGCGGATTCGAAGTCCAGAGGAATGCCAGTTCGGCCTCCGCCCCGTTTTTGGGCCTTGGCTTTCTGCCACTGCTTGGACAAGAAGTGCTTGAAGGAAGTCAGCAGAAAGGCACGGAACCGGCCTCGGGCGGGCGTTGCGGAGCCGACGTAGTTCTTTTCCAGCAACTCGGCGAAGAATGCCTGCGTCAGATCCTGGGCCTCTGCGACGTCCCCAACCCGGCGGCGCACGTAGGCGTAGAGCGGATGCCAATACGACTCGCACAGCGACGCCAACGCACGGCGCGAGCCGCTGGACGAGCGGCGTCCCGCCGCCAGCACGATGCTCCAGCGCGTGGTAGCGAACTGATCGCCACCGGCCCCCGTCGGGTTCGTGCTATCGCGATTCTCGGACATGCCTGACAATTCTAAACGAGGCAGGCTACAAAAACCCCCATTTGCGGGCCGGGGCGCCGTTTGACGCTGGCGGTCGGACTTCGGTAGAATGGGACAGGCCCTCCGATGCCGGCCCCTGGCGATCCGTCCATCATTCCGGCGGGAGCAATAGCGCTATCATCCTGGCGCAGCCGCGTGCGACGCGCGGCGCGCGAAAGTCCGAGCGAATCGGGGAGCTGCGGAGGGCGCCCATGGAAATCATGCATCCGCTGGGCAGGTCGATCGAAGGCTGGCTGCGATCGCAGATTCATGGCGAGGGACACCGCGAGGGACTGGGTGAAGGCGGTGGGCCGCCGCGCGGATTGACGATCGCCCTGAGCCGTGAGGTCGGGGCGGGCGGCACGACGGTTGCCCGCGAAATCGGCTCGCGCCTGGGATGGCCCGTCTACGACCAGGAACTGGTCGAACAGATCTCCCGCGCGATGAACGTGCGGCCCCAGTGGCTGGAGGAGCTGGACGAAAGGCGCTCCAGTTGGCTGGAGGAATGCTTCGAGGCCTTCGCCCGCGTTCCCACGCTGCGCGAGAACGTCTACTGCCGCCACCTGATCGAGACCTTGTTCGACCTGGCGGCCCGCGGAAACTGCGTGATTGTGGGCCGCGGCGCCGCCCAGGTGCTGCCTGCCAGCACGACCCTGCGGGTGCGGCTGCTGGCGACGCTGGAGGATCGCGTCCGGGTGATGGGCCGCGAGTTGAATCTTTCGCCCGACGAGGCAGCGAGCTGGATCGCAACCAGGGACCGCGAGCGGATTCGTTTCGTCAAGGACCATTTCCGCCAGGATCCGAGCGACCCGCAGGGTTATGACCTGGTGGTCAATACTTCGCGGTTCGCCGCCGGAGAGTGCGCCGAGCTGGTCATTCGTGCGTTGGAGGCGATGGAAATACGAGTTGGGCGGAAAGCGTCGGCGAAGGCCGCCGTTTGAGATCCGCGGCAGCCGCGCACCGCGTCTCCCGAGAAGGAGCGGCAGTCAGGGGCCTACATTGCGGAGGATTTCGTTATGGCAACGATGCACCAGATTGACGAGTTGATGCGGTCTGCCGCGGCGGCCCGCTTTCCCAAGGAGGTCAGCCTGGCCGAGGGCACGTCGCTGACGCTGACTCCCATGGTGGCCTCGGACTGGCCCATGATGGAGGAGTTCCTGCGGGACACGCCGGATGACGAGCGGCGGTTCTTCCGCCGCGACGCCTCGGACCCGGCCCGCGTCGAGCGGTGGTGTTCGCAACTCGATTACGGCCACGTGTTGCCCCTCTTCGCCTGGTGGGGTGAGTCGATCGGGGCCGACGTTATCTTGGAGCGAGATTCGGGACTCTGGACCTCGCACGTCGCCAAAGTGCGGCTGCTCGTCAAGCCGGCGTTCCGAGGCCGAGGCCTGGGACGCCAAATGATCAACGAAGTGATCGAGCTGGCCCGGCTTTTCGACCTGCACAAGCTGTGCTACGAGTGTGCCGCCGACCAGCACGCGCTGGTGGCGTTTCTGAGTGCCTGCGGCTTCAGCGAGGCCGCCCGGCTGGAGGACTTCATCCGCGATCGCGACGGCGTCTTTCACGACATGGTCATTATGGTCTACGACCTGGCGGGATAAGAAGTGCTCCGACTCACCTCAATCAACCGGCGATTGTTCCTGGACCGGCTGGAGGTGGCCTGGTTTTTCCGGAGCTGTTGGTGGCGCTTTGAGTTCCACCGATCCGTTAAAGAACTTCGTCACCCGGCTCAGGCCGTCGAAGATAAATCGCATGGCCGAATAGTGGCCGGCGTCCATCCAGACGATCTCCGGTTGGCCGAAAGCGCGCCACAGCGACTCGGTGCAGGCGCGGGGGATGATCTCATCGTGGCTGGCGTTGAGCATCAGGATCCGCCGCCCCCGCACGTTTTCGCCGTAGGTCACCGGGTCGATCGGCTTCAACAGCTCGAAGAACTCCTCGCGCGTGCCCCCCTGCCCCAGCCATTGCTCGCGAAGCCGGGCCAGTTTCGAGCTGCTCCAGCTCACCTGGGCCACGTCGCCGCCGGCCAGCATCAGGCAGATGTTGGCGAAACGCGGCTCGGCCGTGGCGGCCAGCGCCCCGGTGATCCCACCCAGGCTGATGCCGAAGATGCCCAACTGCTGGGCATCGACCTCGCTCTGGGCGGCCAGCCAGGCGGCCCCCCGGCGGATATCGAGCACAGCCTGCCGCATTCCCTGGACCGTCTGGCGGGGATCGGTGGAGACCATCCGCGCGTCGACGCCCGGCTGCCGGCGGGGACCGTAGTAGGGGAGCTTGATGAACAGGGCCGCCACCCCGTTGCCGGCAAGCTGGCGGGCAAAGAGGCGGGAGAGGTTGAAATCGCCTCCCAGGATGTGCAAGACCACGACGGCCGGATGTTTGCCCTCGGCGAGCGGCCGGTAGTACTCGGCGTGAACGGTGTTGTTGTTGGCGTGCGGTGTTTCCACGGGCGACGGGAACGTGACCTCGTAGATGGCCATCGAGGTCGAGACGGTCTCCAACGGCGCCTGCCGGAAGTCGAACTCATGTGGATCGAGGCGAAACAGCTCCGGCAGCGCGTCCTCATTGGCGGCTGGCTGGAATTCGATCCGTCCGGTGCGCTGCGGCTCTTTCGGCTCCGCGATCGCCAAGCCGTGCAGGCAGAATGACAGCACCAGGAACGCTACGGTGGTTCGGATGCTCATGCCTGATAGGGTACATGGGACCGGGGAGCGAAGGAAGGCGGAAGGAATGATCTTGGTACTTAGGAGTTGGGCCTTGGGGAAGACTCCGAAGCCGGACTTCGGCGAGCTCAGTCGAGGCGAGCCCGAAGTACAAAGAGCCAAGCACGGACGGACGAAGACTGGGGCACGCTTATCGCTTTGCCCCAGCCACCCAACCGCGTCATCGCGTCCCCTCGCCCCTTGGAACCGCTATTGGGGGATGTTGCCCGTCCCGGCTATCATTGCGGCGAAAGGGCCCCCGCCAAGCATGAAACGCTGCGAAAAACTCGTGTTTACCAACGGATGCTTCGACATGCTGCACCCGGGGCACGTCGACTTGCTCGAGCGGGCCCGCTCGTTGGGAGACCGCCTGGTCGTCGGGCTCAATAGCGACGCCTCCGTGCGGCGATTGAAGGGACCCGAAAGGCCCTACGTCGCCGAGAACGACCGGCGGAGAATGCTCCTGGCCCTGCGCAGCGTCGACGAGGTGATCGTCTTCGATGAGCCGACCCCCCAGCGGTTGATCGAGCGGGTGCGGCCCGATGTGCTTGTCAAAGGGGGCGACTGGTCGGTCGACGCTATCGCAGGCGCCCAGTGGGTGCTGGCCCATGGCGGCCAGGTGCACACGCTCGAGCTGCTGAGCGGATACTCGACCACTTCGATCGTTCAGTATATCAGGCAGCGCGCGGCGAGCATCCCATGGCGACGAGCGTCCTGATCGTCAAACTCAGCTCGATGGGCGACGTGATCCACACGTTGCCGGCGGCCCAGGCCATTCGCGCCCGCCTGCCCAATGCCAGGTTGGGCTGGGCGGTCGAATCCAGGCATGCCGATATCGTGCGCGGCCAGCCCTGGCTGGACGAAGTGATCGAGTGGGACCGCCGCGGCCCGCGGGCTTTCTTCGACTTCGTGCGGCGATTGCGGCGAGGCCGCTGGGACGTGGCGATCGACTTCCAAGGGCTGTTGCGAAGCGGCCTGGTCAGCCGGCTGAGTGGAGCGCGGCGGCGGATCGGCGTCACGCCATCGCGTGAGATGGCCCACTGGTTCTACAACGACCGGGTGCCGCTGGCGACCATGGATCGGCACGCCGTCGAGCGGTCGGTCGAGCTGGCCGAAAGGCTGATCGGCGACGCATCCGGCGTAACCGCGGTGCCAATCGAGCGGCCTTACCTGGAGAATGCGCCGCCGGTCGAGACGCTCGCCGTCAAGCGGCTGTTCCCGCTCGAACCGTCGGACGACGACGTGCGGGCGGTGCAGACCTGGCTGGCCGAGCGCGCGTTCGATCCGCTGGCCGAGCGGCTGGTGTTGTTGAACCCGCATTGCCGCCGCGAGGCCAATCGTTGGCCGGCGGCCCGCTTCAGCGACCTGGCCGCCAGGCTGTTGGCGTTGCCCGGGATGCGGGTGGCGGTGGTCGGCGGGCCGACGGCGCGCGAGCTGTGCGAGCGGATCGCGGCGCCCTTGGGCGAGGCCGTGTGGCGGGCCGACGGACGCTTCAGCCTGTTGGGTTCGGCGACGCTGTTTTCCCGTTCGACGCTGCTGGTCACGGGCGACACGGGCCCGATGCACCTGGCGGCGGCGGTGGGGACGCCGGTGGTGGCCCTGTTCGGCGCATCGAACCCCGTGCGGACCGGTCCCTACACCAGCGACGCGATCGCCTTGAATCGGCGCCTGGCGTGCTCTCCCTGCCTGGCCCGGCGTTGCCCGCTCGGCCATCGCCCGCCGCTGTGCATGCACGAGATCAGCGTGGACCAGGTCTTTTCCGCGGTGCTCTTGCGGCTATCTTTGGGCGACAGCCAGGCGGCGCGGAAGTCGGCGTGAGGATGTGAGTGCGCCCGCCGGCGGCATCGGGCGACGCCCAACTTGGCCCGCGGTACAATGGGTGCAAGGAAACTGTTCCTTGGTGGAGAGCCTTGCAATGCGGAAAGTCTCGGGCCAGTTTCTTTACCTGGCCGCGGTGCTGGCGGCATCGTGCCTGGTTGTCGGCGCGGTGGCGGTCGATTGGGTGTCGTCGCGCCAAGCCCGGGCAACGCCCCGGCAGGCCGACTTACGCGACATCCCCTTCGACGGCCGGCAGGCCTATGAATACTTGGAGCAACTTTGCAAGCTCGGTCCGCGGCCCAGCGGGTCGGCCGCAATGCAGGCCCAGCGAGAGCTGCTGGTCGAGCATTTTGAGAGCCTGGGAGCGCAGGTCGAATTGCAAACGTTCGACGTCCGCCACCCACTGGATGGCTCGGCCGTGCGGATGGCCAACGTGGTGGCCCGCTGGCACCCCCAGCGGCGAGCGCGGATCCTGCTGTGCGCGCACTACGACACGCGGCCCTTTCCCGATCTCGATCCACGCGACCCGCGGGGCATTTTCGTGGGCGCGAACGACGGGGCCAGCGGCGTGGCGGTGCTGATGGAGCTGGCCCGTTCGATGAGCGATCTCGAAGGGCGGCTGGGGGTTGACTTCGCGCTCTTCGATGGCGAGGAGCTCGTCTTCGACGAACGGGGGGAGTACTTCCTCGGTTCGACGCACTTCGCCCGCAAGTACGCCGCCGACAAGAAGGCCGACCGGTATCGCTGGGGGGTGCTGCTGGACATGGTGGGCGACGCCGACTTGCAGGTGTACCAGGAAGTGAACAGCATGCGCTGGCCCGAGACCAGGCCGCTGGTGCACAGCATCTGGAACACGGCCCGGCGGCTGGGCGTGCGGGAGTTCGTGGCCCGGCCCAGGCACGAGGTGCGCGACGATCACTTGCCGTTGCGCAATATCGGCGGCATCGCAACCTGCAACGTGATTGATTTCGACTACCCGCACTGGCACACCACCCAGGACACGCCTGACAAGTGCTCGGCCCTGAGCCTGGCCAAGGTGGGCTGGGTGGTCCAGGAGTGGCTCGAGACCGCGGTGAAGTAGAAAGCCTTTGTAGGAAGCCTTTGGACGTCGCCTGGCAGGTTTTGTTTCCGCTGTTGATCCTCTGCCTGGCGGCGGGACTGCTCCATTCGCACTTGCGCACCTGGCGGTGGGCGCGCGGCGCGTCGTTGGATCGCTTGGAGTACGACTTCCGCCGCCGGCAGTTCCGCCGCCGCGTGCAGGCCAGCGCCATGCTGGCGTTGGTGGGCCTGGCCCTGTTTGCCGGGCAGTTGCTCCCCTGGCGCCGCTGGCCTTCGCTGTACGTGTTCTTCTGGTGCGGCGTGATGCTGCTCGTGTTCTGGGTGGCCTTGCTGGCGCTGGCCGACGTGATCGCCACCAACGCCTATGCCCGGCGGGTGCGCACGCAGCGGCTAGTCGAGCAGGCGCAGCGCCGCGCGCGGCTCGAGGAGGAGCCGAAGGCCGGCGACGGCCGGGACCACGGGCGGAACAGCATCGATGGCTTGTCATGAGTTGCCCATGTGGATACAATGTAGCTACCTGGAGGTCGTCATGAAAACTCGCATCGTACGAATCGGAAACTCACAAGGCATCCGAATCCCGAAGCCGCTGATTGAGCAGACTGGCCTGAGTGGCGAAGTCGAAATCAACGTGCAGGACGACTCCCTAGTTATCAGCAAGGCTAAAAAACCGCGTGCTGGCTGGGCGGCCGCCTTTCAAGAGATGGCGAAGCAGGGGGACGACGCCTTGCTCGACGACGAATCGCCGTTGTCTAACTGGGACGAGGACGAGTGGCAGTGGCCGTAAACCGCTTTGAGGTTTATCTCGTCAGTCTGGACCCGACGATCGGTAGCGAGATCACGAAAACGCGCCCGTGTCTCATAGTGTCTCCGAACGACATGAACCATAGTATCCGAACGGTCATCGTTGCTCCGATGACGACCAGAGCGCGCCGATATCCCAGCCGTGTCTCGTGCCGATTTAAAGGCACGAGCGGACAGGTTGTTCTCGACCAGATCCGCACGGTGGATAGAAGCAGGTTGATTAAGCGTCTCGGGCGCTTGGATAATAAGGCTTCGGTAAATGTTCTCGACGTACTGCGGCAAATGTTCTCGCCCTGAATACGGACCGTGTCGGGTCGCGACACGGCGGGGCGGGCTGGCGATTGAGCTTGGCGGGATGGTCCGCGGCCTCCGAAATCGTAATTTGAAAGCTGACGGCTGAACACTTTCTACTGGGGCACCCCGGCGCGCCGGGACTTTGCCCCAGCAACCCAGGCCATTGGCCCCCAGCCACTTCCGTGACTATCTACTGGGGCACGCTGACGCTTTGCCCCAGCCACCCGCCGACCTCTGACCTCTGACTTCTGACCTCTGACTTCCGGTACACGCTGACGCTTTGCCCCAGCCACCCGGTGAAAGGACCGCATGCATGCGGATCACTACGAGCCGGGGCTGATTGACCGCCAAGGGGCGGGTGCTTAGATTACACTGCTTTGGCACGTGGTCGGATCCCGACTGGAAAAAACTGCCGATGGACTCGTTTCGCTTGTGCGTCGCCTTGGGCCCCCTGGCGGTCTATCTCCTGCTGCTGGGAGCAATCAACCTCTCGCGGCGGCCGTTCCTGGTCACCGGGGGGCGCGACCTGGCGGCGCTCGGCGTGGCCGTGTCGGGCATGATGCTGGTGGGCCCGATCGAACTCTTGCTGCCAGAGGACGCCGTCAACCTCTATCGCGCCTACGTCTGGCTGCTGGCCATCGTGATGTACTCGCTCTGCCTGTCGCTGGCCGTGTTGGTATCGCGGCCGCGGCTGACGATCTACAACATGACGGTCGACGAGCTGCGGCCGGTGCTGGCCGGCGCGATCGACGTGCTGGATCCGGATGCGCGATGGGCCGGCAGCAGCCTGTCGCTGCCCAGGCTGCACGTCGAGCTGCACCTGGAACCAAGCCCCGCCATGCGGAACGTGTCGCTGGTGGCCTCCGGCGAACAGCAGAGCTTTGCCGGCTGGCGGCACCTGGAGCTGGCGCTGGCTGCCCGGCTCAAGCCCTCCGAATCGCAGCCCAACGTCTGGGGGCTGGCCCTCACGCTCACCGGGCTGGTGATGGTGGTGGCGATGGGCTGGCAACTGGCCGTACACCCGCAGGAGATCACCCAAGGATTCCGCGACATGTTGCGTTTGTAGTCGTTGATCGAGCCCTAACGATACCGGAGAGTCTCCATGAAGCGCCGCCAGATGTTGCTCACGACCGGCATGGCCGCCCTCGGCCTGTCCCATTTTCCGCTCGGCTGGGCCCGGGCCGAGCAGGACAAACAGCGCAAGCTGCTGATGTTCACCAAGAGCTCGGGGTTCGAGCATTCCAGTTGCAAGCGCGAGGGAGACAACCTGGCCCACAATGAGCGGGTGATGACCGAGCTGGGACGGCAGCACAACTTCGAGGTCACCGCTACGAAAGACGGCCGCATCTTCGACAGCGACCTGGACGCCTACGACGCGTTTTTCTTCTACACGACCGGCGACCTGACCCAGGCCGGCAACGACAAGACCCCGCCCATGTCGCCCCAGGGAAAAGAGCGGCTGCTGGCCGCGGTGGCCGCCGGCAAAGGCTTTCTGGCGTCGCACTGCGGGGCCGACACGTTCCACTCTCCCGCCGGCCACCTCGAAGGCCGGGCCCGCGAGCGGCAGACCGACGTCGACCCGTACATCGCCATGCTGGGCGGCGAGTTCATCAGTCACGGACCGCAACAAGTGGCCCGCATGGTGGTGACAGCCAGGCAATTCCCGGGCTGCGGCGAACTGGGCGAGAGCTTCGAGATCAACGACGAGTGGTACTCGCTCAAGAATTTCGCCGACGACCTGCACGTGATCCTGGTGCAGGACACGCAGGGCATGGACGGCAAGGACTATCACCGGCCCCCGTACCCAGCCACCTGGGCCAGGCTGCACGGCAAGGGGCGTGTTTTCTACACCTCGATGGGTCACCGCGAAGACGTCTGGACCGACGAGCGCTTCCAGCAACTGGTGTTGGGCGGGCTGGCCTGGGCGGTGGGCGACGCCGAATTCGAACCGCGTCCCAACATGAAAGAGGTGACGCCGGGAGCCCACGTCATGCCGCCGGCGTGAAGGCCATGAAGATCGCGCGGGTCGATACGTTTCTGGTGGACGTGCCGCAGAAGTATCCGATCGCACCGTACCAGTCGCGCTACACTTCTTCCACCCAGGCCAGATCGGGCACCAGGAGGTAGGCGCTCTGGTTGGTGGCCGCGGCGGGGGAGGCGAATGTGTCGGGGTTGAGCGCTTCGCCCAGGGCGGCCAGCGAACCGCGGGTGACAAAGCCGGTGGGCCGCCCGGCACTGACGATTTCGACCCGGTTGACGTTCTCGCGCTGGAAGTACTCGTACAGCGTCTGGACCGTGGTGTCCTCCTCATAGTGCGGCACGTCGGCCACGAGGGCTTCTTCCACGGGCTTCGACGAGAGCGGATCGGACAAGAGCCGGCCGAGCAGCTCGCTTTCAGACACGGTCCCCAGCAGCTTGCCGTCGGGATCGACGACGGGCAGGATGGATAAACGGCTGTCGCGCATGAACTCCGCGGCGGCCGCCAAAGTCTCGCCCTGGTTGAACGAGACCACGTTAGAGGTCATCACGTCGCGGGCCAGCGCGCTGCGCAACGGATCGATGGCCACCAGAATGCCGCCGCGGTCGCCGGTGACCGTCTCGATGGCGCCGGCGGCTACCGCCTGGTTGCGGCCCGACTGCTTGGCCGCCAAAAGCGGCTGCTCCGCCAGGTCGAGGGCCTCTTCGGCACTGAGTCCCGGCACGAGCTGCGCCACGCCGAAACTGGCCGTCAGGCGGATCTCGATTCGATCGACCTCGATGGCCAGCTCGGCGAGCGCCGCGCGCCAGCGTTCGGCCCGGGCCAGTGCTTCCTGCTCGGAGCTCTCGGCCAAGACCGCGGCGAAGCGGTTGTCGCCGATGCGATGCCAGTGCGTTTTGTCGCCTGCCAGCCCTTCCAGGCGCCGGGCCACCGACACCAGCACCTGGTCGCCGAAAGGCCAGCCATAAAGGTGATTGACCCGGCTGAACAGGTCCAGGTCGGCCAGCACGCAGGCGGCGCTGCGCCGCCGCCCGACCACGGCCAGTTGGCCCGACAGGGACTCATCGAGCGCCAGCCGGGCCGGCAGGCCGGTGAGCGGGTCGGTGCGGCTTTGTCCGCGGAGGCGGCGCTCGAACTCCAGAATGCGCGCGCCGGCGCGCAACCGGGAGAGGAGCTCGCCGTGAACCGGCGGCTCGCGCAGAAAGTCGTCGGCGCCTGCCCGCAGCGCCTCGACCAGATCGTTCGATCCCGCGTCGGCGACCAGCAGGAACACGTAGATGTAATCGGCCAGGTTGCGGGATCGCAGCTTGTTCGTGAACTCCAGGCCGCCCATCGGCGCCATGTCCCAGCCGGCAATGACAAAATGCGGGGCGACGCAGTCGAGCGCCTGCAAGGCGTGCTCGCCGCCCGCCACCTGGGTCACTTCGTAACCGGCCGATTTGAGGAACTTCGACAAGCTCCAGACGGTCGCCGGCTGGTCGTGGACCACCATGATCCTGAATGGGTTGGAACTCATGTTGGCGCGGGGTGTTGGTGTGGGTGCCGAACGACGACACGGCTTGTGGCGGCCGGTGGCGCGGACTTTTCCTTGCGTGACGGTCGTCCTGAATTTGAGGGCGCGGGCCAGCCGGCCTGCTGCAAGCCGCTGCCCTGATTGCACTATAGGTCGCGGATGCGTCCGGCGCAGGGCGCGGCTGGGCCTCCGGGGGCCGCCGGCCAACGACCGCCCGCAAGCCGTAAGGCGGTTTTCGTCCTAGAGTTGAAATGATCAACCCTCCTCGCCGGCTCCACGGTTCCCGCCGAGCGGAGACGGGATTCCCCGATTTTGTCGGGCGTCAGACAAGGCGTGAGGCAGACATGAACGACATCGAACCGGGCGTGGCTTACCTGGAGCACCACCCCAAAGACGGCGGTCCGGCCAGGCGGACCGCCATCGAGCCACTCCCCTTCCTGATCGGCCGCAGCGAATCGGCCCATCTCAGGATCGACTGCAACCAGGTGTCGCGGGAGCACGCCACCGTGGCACGCTCGCACGGCGAATTGCGCCTCAAGGACTTGGGCAGCACCAACGGCACGTTTGTCAACGGCCAGCGGATCCGCGACGTGCGGCTGGAGCACGGCGATATCGTGCACATCGCCACCGCCGAGTTCACGTATTCTTGCGGGCAGAAGCCGAAGGTCAAGTCGGTCGCCACGCAGCCGGTGGACCCGCGCGAGGCCCGCGCCGCCCAACTCGGCTCCCCGCCGGCCGTCATCCGCGCCGTCCGCCGCTTCCACGAAATGCTGGTGCACCGTTGCGTGCGGATCCTGTTCCAGCCCATCGTCGAGCTGAAGAACGAAGAGGTGATGGGTTATGCGGCCTACGGCGGCGGCGACCACGAGCTGAGCCGCTCGCCCGCCGACCGCTACCTGCTGTCGAGCGAGTCGCGGTTGACCGACCGCCTGAGCCAGGTGTCGCGGCTGGTCGCCGTGGAGCAAGCAGGCCGCCTGCCGGCCGGCAAGCGGATCTTTTTGTCGCTGCACCCTTCGGAGTTCGGCCATGACTCGTTGATCGACAGCCTCTGCGGGCTGGAGTCGGTTGTCACCAGCGAGCACATGCTGGTCGTCGACGTGCCCGAGCAGGCGGCCAGCGGCGGGGAGTACATGCGGCGGTTCCGCGAGCAGTTGTCCGGTCGGGGGCTCGCCATCGCCTATGCCGGGTTCAGCGCGGGACGCGCCAGGCTGATCGAGCTGGCCGAGGTGCTGCCCGAGTTCATCAAGCTCGACAAGTCGATGATCCGGGGCATTCACCAGGCCAAGACACGCCAAAAACAAGTCCGCGAGGCGATCCTGGCCTGCGAAGACAGCGGCATCCAGGTCGTGGCCGTGGGGGTCGAGTCGGAGGATGAAGCCCGCGAGTGCCGCAACTTGGGCTGCCACTTCGGACAGGGAGACTGGTTCGCCCATCCCGAACCGCTGACTTCGCTGGCCGACGCGCAGCCGGTGCTCGTACACGCCCATCGATAGGAAGTGCGGCCGTGGTGTTTCAACCTCGTGAAAACGCCGAACCAATTCCCGGATATGTGCTCCAGCAGCGGCTGGGCGCCGGCGGCTACGGCGAGGTCTGGAAAGTGTCGGCCCCCGGCGGCCTGACCAAGGCCATCAAGTTCGTCTACGGGCGGATGGACGACGACCGGGCCTGCCGCGAGCTCAAGGCGCTGGGGCGGATTCGCGAGGTGCGGCACCCGTTTCTCCTGTCGCTGGAGCGGTTCGACGTCATCGAAGGGCAGCTCGTGGTCGTCACCGAGCTGGCCGACATGAGCCTGATGGACCGCTATCGCGCCTGCCGCGAAGCGGGGACCGGCGGAATCCCGCGCGAAGAGCTGCTGGCGTATCTGAAGGACGCTGCCGACGCCCTGGACTACATGAGCGAGAAGTACGGCCTGCAGCATCTGGATATCAAGCCCGAGAACCTGCTGCTGGTGGGTGGGCGGGTGAAGGTGGCCGACTTTGGCCTGGTCAAGGACCTTCAAGACACGCACGCCACCGCCATTGGCGGCGTGACGCCGATTTATGCCACTCCGGAAGCGTTCGACGGCAAGGCCAGCCGCTACAGCGATCAATACAGCCTGGCGATCGTGTACCAGGAAATGCTCACCGGCGAGCTGCCTTTCCCCGGCGGTACGACCGCCCAACTGGCCAATCAGCACCTGCACAGCCAGCCGCTGTTGGGACCGCTCTCGCCGCAGGACCGGCCGACGATCGCCCGTGCACTTTCGAAGCAGCCCGAAAAGCGGTTCGCCACCTGCAGGCAGATGGTCGACAATCTCTTGTCGCCTTCTTCCACCAAACCGCGCGAGCCAGCGGCCCCAGGCAGCGAACCACCCGCCGCCGGTGCCGCGGCCGGGCATGCCGCCGATCAACACACCGTGAGCTTGCGGGCCACGCCGGCCGCCAGCAACGACGAGACACGCAAGTACCAGACCGCTGCGCCGTCCCCCACGGTAGGCGAAGTTCCCCTGGTCGAGCTGGAACCGTTGTCGCTCGACGGCCAGGCGGAGCAGGAACAGCCGGGGACGCGTCCGACCCTGTTCATCGGCATCGGCGGCACGGCCGGCGCCGCCTTGCGCAGGCTGCGGCAGCGGCTGCACGACCGCTTCGGCAGCCTCGATGCGATACCCACGCTGCGGTTCCTGCTCTTGGACACCGACCGCGAGGCCCTTCACGCGGCCCAACAGGGAGACGATGGCGAGGCGCTGGCGCCGGACGAAACGCTGCTGCTCGCGTTGCGCAAACCGGCCGACTACCGGGCCGACTCCGACGAGATCCTGGGATGGCTGAGCCGCCGTTGGCTGTACAACATTCCCCGCTCGCTGCGGACCGAGGGGCTGAGGCCGCTCGGCCGGCTGGCCTACATCGATCACGCTGCGGAGGCGACCGAGCGGCTCAGGCAGGCCTTGATGGCGGCCACGAGCGCAGAGTCGAAGGCGGCCGCCGTCCAAGCCACGGGGCACGCGCTGCGCGACGAGTCGCCGCGGGTGTTCATCGTTTCGTCGATCTCGGGAGGCACCGGCAGCGGCATGCTGTTGGACGTGGCCTATACGGCCCGGCAAATGCTGACCGACCTGGGCTACGGCTGCGACAACGTGTGCGGCATGATGGTGCACGGCACGATGCTCAAGGGTGCCGCGAACGATCTGCGCAAAGCCAACGCTTACGCCACGCTGACCGAGCTGAACCATTTCAATTCGCACGCGGGCGCCCACCGCGGCGGTCCGCTGGCCGGCCTGCCGGCCGGTGAACCGTCCGATCGCCCCTTTGGCGACTGTTACCTGGTGCACCTGGGCGACGGGCTGACCGAGCCCGAGCTCGCCCTGGCCACGGATAAAGTGGCCCAATACCTGTACCTGGATGCCGCCACGGTGTGCGGGGCCGTCTTGGACCGCTGCCGGGATCAATCGCGCCGGCGCGCCAGCCGTCGCGAGGGAGCGCCGCGGCTGCGGACGTTCGGGCTGTCGGTGATCGGCTGCAACAAGCACGCGGCGGCCGGCGGCGAGGCGGACCTCGTCTGCCGCGAGCTGGTCAACCGCTGGCATGGTGCGCAAGACAAGCGGGCACGAGACGCCGCCCAACGGCCCGAACTGGAAGCCGGTCCACTGACCAGCCGCCTCAACCAGGCGGCCGAGCAGGCGCTCGGAGGCAGTGCAGAGGCGTTCTTCGCTCGACTCGCACAGTCGGCCGGCATGATGCCGGGTCGCCACGCAAAAGCAGGCGGTCGGCCGGATGAGCTCCTGGCGAAAGTCGATGCCGTGCTTGGGACGCCCCGCGGCGCCGAGCGGACCGCTTGCGAGGGCGACGCCGCCTTGCAGGAGGCCCTGCAGGCCTGCGGCCAGCAGCTTTCCGGCGAATTGGCCGCCAAAGTCAGCGGGGCGGTGACCGCGCTGGTCGAAGATCCGCGGCAACGCCTGGCGGCGGCGGTAGCCGCGGCCGGAGCCTGGGGCGACCAGTTGCGCAGCCTGAGGCAAAGCGCCGAGGAAGAGCTGCGCCGCATCCAGCCGCAACTGGCCAGCCTGCGGGCGTCGCTGCTGGCCCCCGCTGCCCCCAGCCGTCGATCCGGCGGCTGGCTGACAGCCTGGGCCGGCCGCCGTGCCGAGGGCGATGCGGGCCAGCCGTGGGTGGAGTACTGCCGCCTGAGGATCCGCGCCGTCGTTCTGGAACAACTGTCGCAGTTGCTGCAATCCACGACGGGCTCTCTCACCGGCCTCACCGAGCAGTTGGTCCGCTTGCGGCAGCGGCTGGAGCAACTGGCGGCGCGCTTCGCCGGGCCGCCGACCCCGCCGGCCGCAAAAGTCCAGCCGCCGGACAAGGCGTCGCAACTGGCCGGCCCGGAATTCGTGATGCAGTTCGATCTCAAGTTCCAGCGCGAGCTGCTCGAGCCGCAAGGTGGACTGTTCGCGCTGGCCTCGGCCGGCGACGGCGAGGTCGATGCCCTGGAGAAGCAATTGCAGTCGCAGGCGCGCTCGGTCGTGCTGGAAGCGATGCTGCAGGTCGACGCCGCCCGCGGCCTGTTGGAGTCGCAGCCGGGTCTGGGGCAGCTCGCCCGGAAGCTCGGAACGTATGCCGAGCAGGCACTGCCGGAGTTGTTGAAGCTGGGCGGGGCCAAGCGGCTGTTGGCCGTGCTGCCCGCCGGCATGTTCGGCAAGAAGCTGGCCGAGACGATCGACAAGGCGGTGCCGGCCGTGTCGCTGGCGGTGTTCGACGAAGCCAGCGACGTCGTGCTCTGCCACGAAGCGGAAGAGTTGCCGCTGGCCACGGTGGCCAGCGCCTTGATCGAGAGCCGGCCCGATTATGCCGAGGCGGCGCGGCGGGTGTTGACGCGGGTGGACGTGCCCTGGTCGGCGTTGCCGATGTCGGCCGACCACCTGCCCCAAGCGGCGGGTAACGACAATTCGTCCGACCCGATGACCAAGACACAGGTGTTAGCTCCATAGTAGTCATGGGAGGTATTCCTCATGGTTGCTGCGTCACATGATCCGAGTTTCAAGACGGTTGATTGGTTCGGCCATAGTTACCGTTTCAACCCGCAGCAGGCGGCCTGCATCAAGGTGCTATGGCGGGCATGGCTAGGCGGCACGCCGGTGATCCGCGAGGAGCTGGTGTTGGAGGTGGCCAACATCAAGGCCCGTTCGCTGAAGGACGTCTTCCGCTCCGCCCCCGGCCGCGAAGCCTGGGGCACGATGATCGGCGACGGCGATCGCCGCGGCACCGTCCGGCTATCCGAACCGGCCACGTAGAACGGAATTCATTTGTGCTGCAAATCGGACGCAGGCGGAACCGGGCTGAAAGTCCGCCTTTGGCAGAGCTTCTGACTTCTGCCCTCTGACTTCCGCCGCCCACTCAAGTGGCCGGGCAGCGCCGGCCGATAATACATCAAGCGCGCGGGCATGGAGGCTACCGCTCGACAGCAAGGAGGCAACCGGGTGGCACACAACTCTCGACGTTTTCGAACTTGCCTGTTGTTGGGCGTGCTGCTGGTGGCAGCCACTTCATCGGGATGCGTTCTGGCCATGGCCGGCGCCGCCGCCGCGGGGGCCGGCGGCGTGGCCTACGCCCGGGGCGACATGGATGCAAGCTATCCGTATCCGATCGACGTGGTCTGGGCGGCCAGCGCCAACGCTCTGGCGGAGGCTGGGATGGCGATCTCGCACCAGAGCCGCGACGGGATCAGCGGCCGGATCGAGGCCTACACGGCCGCGGGCGATCGGGTCAAGATCGTCCTGGTCGACCAGGGCTCGGTGACGGCGCTCAACTTGCGCGTGAACACGTTCGGCAACAAGCCCTTGTCGGCCGGCATTCTGCAGCACATCAACGGCCACCTGGCCGGAATCGAGACGAGCGGTCCTCCCATTGGGTCTCAACCAGCCGCCCTCTCCAGCCGGCCACCATCGCTTCCCGGCGCCTGGTAGCCGAGACAAGGCAGCCGTTGCTTCCGTGCTTCCCGACCGCTGACCACCGGGGCTGTCGACGGCATTGAGTTGTTCAGCACTTTTCGGTGATTTCATCGGAAGAACTCAGAACTGAATCTTGGGGCTTGGCACTTGGGTCTTCGCTTTTTGTTTGTGCCCTGCGAGGTCCGCCTCTGGAGGACAAGTCCGCGAGTCGACCATTCGAGTCCCCGGGCGCCCGAAGAAGTTGCAATGAGAGCCGCCGAAAGCTGGGTCATTTGCCGGAAAACGACTCCCGTCCCCTTTTCCGGCGCTCGAAGAAGTTGCAATGAGAGCCGCCGAAAGCTGGGTCATTTGCCGGAAAACGACT
>JBBDYJ010000015.1:121495-164741 GCA_040901675.1 Pirellulales bacterium
CCCGTCCCCTTTTCCGGCGCGTCCCCTTTTCCGGCGCGTCCCCTTTTCCGGCGTTGAAATAGACGACGAACGTGAGGTCTTGGACCGGATCAATCCGGTCACTACGAACGGTGCCACCGATTGCGCGCCGCCACTGCCCATGTGCGTCTGGCAGGGCGTTTTTTTATGCCCCGCGCGGCACAGGTCGGCTCGCAACCAGTGACACCGCCCTGAACGGCCCGCGCCCCCCTAGGCGACCAACCGCATGCCGGCCACCTGGCTCTTGATGCCGTCGATGAACTCCTCGAAGATTCGCAGGTCCAGCGCGCTGGCCGAATCGCTCTCCGGATGGAACTGCGTGCCCAGCGCGAACCAGTCGGGGCGGATGCTCTCGATCGCTTCCACGACGCCGTCCGGGCAGCGGGCGGTCACGGAAAAGCCCGGGGCCACCTCGTCGATCGCCATGTGATGCACGCTGTTGACGCGGATTTCACCCTCGCCGTAAACGCGCTCCATCAGCGAGCCAGGCACCACTTCCAACGCGTGGCGATGGGCCGGGTCGAGCGGGTCCTTGTGCGGTAGGGCCTTGGGCATGTCTTCCGGGATGTGCAGATACAGGTTGCCCCCCTCCGAGATATTCAAGAGTTGCATGCCCACGCCGATGCCGAAGACCGGCAGCCGGCGGTCTGAGGCCATCCGGACCAGCCGGCGGTCGAACGTCTCGCGGCGATTGTCGAGCGGCCGTATCGACGGGTGAAGCATGAAGCCGTCGCGGCGAGGATCCAGGTCGGCGCCGCCGACCAGCACCAGGCCGTCGACGAGGTCGAGCACGCGGCCCAGGTCCTTGAGGTCGTTCAGGGGCGGGATGACCAGAGGGACGCCTCCGGCCTTGGTGATCGAGTCGAAATAACCGGCGGCAACATAGCTGAAGGCCGGTGCATCCTTCTTGGCGGCACGGTAGTCAGCGTTCAAACCGATCATGGGCTTCGATTGCATGGCTTGCACTCCTTTTTGGACAGGTCCATTGTCCCTTGCGGCCGTTCCACCATGAAACGACTCGGCAGGTGTCGCGAGGGGCCAAGCGGCCGCGCCAGGAGTGGAAGGCAGGAGCGGAACGAGCCGGGGGGCCGGTTTTGGGTCGACCCCATCGAGGTAGAACGGCTCGTCCGGCGGGTCGAGTGCGACAGGCGAAGAACAATCCTGAAAAGGTCATCCCTGACGCAACGGAGGCATCTGGCCTCCGAGCTTCCCATCCTGGGAACGGCAGATTGAGCGAACTAAGTTTCGTCGAGCCTCGCACCCCCTCAACTGAACTTCCCGGTGTCACCCAGAGAAGGAAAACAAGCCACAGGGCGAGTTATAGGGTCCGCCGAACGAAAGGCAAGCAATTCGAGCATTTTGCGTGCTAGCAGGAGCCCAGCCACAAGATCCAGTGCAAGCACGGCTTAGCTAGCATCGGCAACCGCCGCCGGCCCGCACCCCTGCCCGCAAGGTGCGAAAGGGGTAAACTGAAGGGCTGACCGCTGGACATCGTCGATCCGCCTTGGGCGGACTGGCCGCTGAAAACCTGCCCCGCAATGCGATACCGCAACGTTTGCCTGGAAGCATTCGGCTACACGCTGCCGGACGAGATCGTCACGTCGGCCGAGATCGAGCGGCGGCTTGCGCCCTTGTATACGCGGCTGGGGCTGCCGGAGGGCCGGCTGGAGTTGATGACCGGCATCCGCGAGCGGCGCTTCTGGCCGGCCGGCACGCTGCCCAGCGAGCCGAGCATCGCCAGCGCCGAAAAAGCGATCCGTGCCGCCGGCATCGACAAGCGCCATCTGGGCGCGCTGGTCCATGGTTCGGTGTGCCGCGACCACCTGGAGCCGGCCACCGCCTGCCGCGTTCACCACGGGCTGAGCCTCCCCTCTCAGTGCCAGGTTTACGACGTCTCCAACGCCTGCCTGGGGATCCTGAACGGCATGGTGCAGTTGGCCAACATGATCGAGCTGCGGCAGGTCCGCGCCGGCGTGGTGGTGGGGACCGAGAGCGGGCGGCCCCTGGTCGAGACGACCATCGACGCGTTGAACCATGACCACTCGCTCACGCGCGAGAGCGTCAAGCCGGCCGTTGCGTCGCTGACGATCGGTTCGGCCAGCGTCGCCGTGGTGCTGGTCGACCGTGAATTGAGCCGCAGCGGCAACCGGCTGCTGGGCGGCATCACGCGGGCCAACACCGACCACCACGGCCTGTGCCGGAGCGGCCGCGACGAATCGGTCGCCGGCGACATGCGGCCCTTGATGAACACCGATTCAGAGGGACTGCTGCGCGAAGGGGTGCAAACGGCGGCCGCTGCCTTTGGAGACTTTCTGACCGAGCTCGACTGGCGGGCCGACGAGATCGACAAGACGTTTTGTCACCAGGTGGGCGTGGCCCATCGGCGGCTATTGTTCGAGGCGCTGAAACTGTCGCCCGCGATCGACTTTTCGACCGTGGAGTATTTGGGGAACACCGGCTCGGCCGCCTTGCCCATCACGGCCGCCATCGGCATCGAGCAGGGCCATCTCGCCCCGCACGACCGGGTCGCCCTGCTGGGCATCGGTTCGGGGATCAACGTCGTGATGCTGGGCCTCGAGTGGCAGGGCGCCGAAGTAGCAGGCACACTCCGTGTGCCGTAGCCTGAAAGTAGCAGGCAGACTCCGTGTCCTGTGCCACTGCTTGGAGGTCCCGATCCCGGCGCGCCGGGAGGACCGAGAAGCAGTGCCCGTCAGGCTCGAACTCGGCTACGGTGCACTTTTCTCGATCAGCTCTCCCTTGCTGGCGGCCAATTCGCGGATCAAGGGGACCAGGTCCATCGCTTTGCGGGCAACGGCGGCGTGTCTTGAAATTCGGCCGAGGAATCTCGAAGTAGCAAATGATCACGCGGTGGCGGCGTTGCGGCGTCCTTGCGGTGAGCGTCCACTGGTAGCCATCCCACCTGTGGCGTCCCATTTCGTTTTGCCCGTCATACCGGTTGGGATCGACTTGGACGCGAAGAAGCCGCGCTCGTCGAGCATCTGTTCGATTTGTTGTGCCACGGAGTTGGAGACGACGTAGACGTCTCCCCAGTTTTCGAAGTTGTCGTCCACGAATGTCGGCCTTTGTGGCAAGCCGATGTTCTTGTTGGTGGTGATCACCAGGACTTGGTGCACGGCGCCCATGTCCCCTCCTTCCAGCACGTATTCCAGGTAGAAGTCCGTTTCCTTGCCGCCCGTGTCCTCGTCCGTCGGCCGAGGCGCCATCTCCAGCGGTACCGGGAACGGCTCCACGGGGGCACGCTCGACCTGGCGTGGCATGCAGCTTGCGAGACTGCAATGCGACGAAGGAGACGTCTCCTCCATTACGGCGAAAGCGGCCGACGATGCGTGATGCCAGGGAACGAAGCGTTGGGAATGAGGACGGCTTCATGGCGCTCGCCGAGCAGTTGAACATCAAAGAACTGAAGAAACCCAGCGTGCCCCAGGATGGGCCACACGAGTGGCGCGGCGACGAACCCAACTATGGTTTCCCACTCACAGGCTTCAAAGCCGTCGGATAATCGAAGACTAACGCGCCCGTAGGCGTAAGTAATGGGCCGTCCGGCTACCGGCAATGCCTCGCCTTCATCGGGCGGACCGGTCAGCGAGATACCAAGGATCTTGGCCAGTTGCTCGGGAAACAATGTGTCGTCGGCGCCTGAATCGAGACTACAGTCGAAGAGGCGCGATTCGTGGACGCCGTTCACTTGTAGTGGGATCAAGGGGCGGTACCGAAACTGGGCACCGGCCAGTGAATAGACGGGCCGGCGCGTTGCCAGTGGGACGTAGGCGAACTTCATGTCCGCTTCTGCTGCAGGTCGCTCGCACCGATGACCGAATCGTAGGCCGGGACGCCCTCGATGACGCACTGAGCCGGATCTTCTCCGGCAGCGCGAACCTCGCAGTCCAACGCTTCCAGGTTATCCGAGCTCGCTACAATCCTTTTTCCATCCGGACTCCACGCCACATATTGGCCGGCATACTTCTCCAGCTCGCCAGCCGGAAAGTGCTGGCGGTTGCTAAGGTATTCGTGCATCTCCATCGTTATCTCCGATCCGAAAACGAGTGCCCGCTAAAGACTCAGCAATCCAGACTAGCGCTCCCTGAAGGGAATTCCTGTGCTTGCTGCAGCAGCTTGTCAAGCTTGGAGGAACACATGTCCGTCTTCCTGGAAGGGTTCTCGGCAACAAAGCAATTGTACTCCATTTCCACATTCCGGGCTATGAGTCCCCGTCAGTAATTGCTACGAGACGAACGGGACTCGATAAACGGGCTCAACTACAAACCGCTGGGGCACGCTATCGCTTTGCCGCCAGCCACCCGAGCCATTGCTGAATATCCTTCATGCTTGTCATGGACCCCATGAATGGGTCGCTACGAACCACGGCGGATGAGGTCGCGATCAAAATAGTTCACCTCCATGCCGGCGTCGACGATGATACGCTGAGCGTTGATGCCGCTGGATCGCGGACTCAAGAGAAAGGCCACGGCGGCCGCCACCTCGGAGGTCTGCACCGCCGCTTTGCGCAAGGTGGCCTGCTCGGCATACAAGTAGGCGTCGACGTAGCCGGGGATGCCGGCCGAGGCGGAGGTCTTGAGCAGGCCGGGACAGACGGCGTTGAACCGCACGCGAGAGAAGCGGCTGAACGACTTGGCCAAGAACGCCAGCGACGAGTCCAAGGCCGCCTTGACCGGAGCCATGAAACCATAGTTTTCGCTGGCCATGCGGGTGGTCGAAATCGAGATCGTGACTACCGAGGCGTCTGCGTCGAACGAGTCCTTCAAGGCGCGTGACAACGCGATCAACGAATAGCAGGAGACGTCGACCGAGCGCAAGAAGGCCTGCTTCGAGGTCTCGTGAAAGGCGGCCGCCGCCGGATCATAGTCGGCAAAGGCAATCGAGTGTACCAGGCCCGCCAACGGCTTGCCGCGCGCCGCCACCGCCTCGCCCAGGCGGGCAACCTGGTCTTCGTGCTCGACGTCGCAGACAAAAATATGGGCAGGATCGGCCAGACGCGACAGGCCCGCGCGGCGCGCCTCGGAGCGGACGCTGTACAACACCTCGGCGCCTGCCTCAGCCAGCAGGCTGCCCACGTGCCAGGCCACGCTCTTCTTGTTGGCCAGGCCGCACACCAGAACCGTCTTGCCGGAAAGTTGTAAAAAGTCCATCGGCTCGTCGGGATCAATGTTCCGGGCCGCCGGCGGCATCCGGATCGGCCAGCGTGCAGGCGAACTCGAAACGGGCGGCCAGCTTATCCTGGCAGGTGATGCGGGCCTTGAGAAAGAAAGCGTCGGCCAGCCGCTCGACCAGCTCGACCTCGATCAGGATCGTTTCGCCGGGCCGCACCATCCGCTTGAACCGCACGTCGTTGATCCGAGTGGCCACCGGCAGCCCTTTCCTCGGGCCGACGTGAGCCGAGAGCAGGACCGCGCCGGCCTGCATGCCGGCTTCGCACAAGAGCACGCCGGGCGTAATCGGCTGCCCCGGATAATGCCCCTGGAAGAAAAACTCGTCTCCCCGGAACTTTTTGCGGCAGACGATCCGCTCCGGGGTCGACTCCACGACTTCGTCGACCAGCAGGAACGGATCGCGATGCGGGATCGCGGCATGGATGGCGGCCAGGCTCATACCGAGGCCGCCCGGACCGTCGCCGCGCCCCCGGCGCGCTTCAGCAGGTAGCCGTCGACGTCGTTGGCCACGATCACGCCGTAATTCATGGCGCCCAGCCAGCCCGACATGATGATCCCCACGCTGCCGGCGTGATACAGGCCTCCCACCTGGTCGCCCAGGGCGCGGCTGACGGCCAGGCCTTCGAACTTGGTGCCGAAGCTGGCGCCGGCGACGTGGCGCGTGTAGTGCTCGAAGGTGCGCGGCGTGGAGGCCTCGACGTGGTCCAGCCGGTCCCGGATGCCGGGCACGTACTTGGAGATCGCGTCGAGCGTGGTTTCGATCAGGTCCTGCTTGCTGGCCTGGTAATCGGCCTCGGACAGCTCGGCCCAGTCGCTGTAGTTGGCATTGGTGCTGGAGACGATCAGCGAGCGGTTGGTGCCCGGGCGCGTGCGCGGGTAGTAGAACGAGTAGGTGCGGCTGGTGATGTCGCGGCTGAGCAAGAGCTCGGTGCGGAACACCGGCGCGGTCGAGCTGAACAAGAGGTCGCCGCAGGTCTCGTCGATCGCCTCGCCCGGCTTGAGGGCCATGTAGACCTGGCAGCTCGAGTTGTTCAGCCGCACCGCGCGGGCCTGGTCCACGAAGCCGCGGTCGAAATGCTCCGCGCCCACCAGGTTGAAGATGGTGGCCTTCAGGTTGGCGTTGGACACCACGGCCCGCGTCTGGATGGTGCGGCCATTGACGGTCACGGCCCCCACGCGGCCCTGGTCGACGTGAATCCGCTGGACGTCCGAGCGGATCCGCAGGTCGACGCCGTTGGCCAGCATTTCGTCGCGCATCAGGCCGATCAGCCGGTCGGTGCCGCCCTGGAAGGTGAACACGCCCTTGGACATGAAGTTGGAGAAGACGATGCCGTAGCTGATGGCCGGGTCTTCCAGCGTCGAACCGTTGGCGTAGGTGATCGGCTCCATCAAGAGGCGGATGACGTCCTCGCGGCCGGGAAAGAACCGCTCGAACAGCTCGCCCACGGTCAGCGACTGGTCGTCGTAGAAGTTCATCCCGCGGGCGGTGTCGAAGAAGGCCTGCACGTCGCGGGGCGGCACCTGGAAGCGCTCGCTGAGCAGGCGGGTGAAGTCGTCGCGGTTGAAGGTGGTGGTCAGCGAGAACATCGGGTTGTCGAAGCGGATGTTCCGCAATTGGACGATCGAGTCGGCGATCTCGCCGGTCCAGTAGCGGCGGCAGCTTTTGACCATGCCGACGGGGAAGCCGTGCAGGGAGATGTCGAAGATGTGGCCCCCCTTGCGCTTGAACCAGGTGGCCATGCCGCCCAACTGGTAATGCTGCTCGAGCAGCAGGACCGAGCGGCCGGCCTTGGCCAGCGTGTTGGCGGCGGTCAGGCCGGCCAGCCCGCTGCCGATGACGACGACGTCGTACTGGTCGCGGGCGCCTTTGAGGAAATCTTTGGGCATGGATTTCTAGGGTCCGGCCGTCTGGAGCAGGTGGCGGTTGGCGATGGCGATGCCGCTGAAGATGGCGCCAATGATACCGACAAAACCCTGGTCTGTCCCGCAAACGAAGAGGTTTTCGAGGTGCGTGGTGCCCTGGTAGCTCTTGCGTGGGGCTCCGTAGACGGCGCCGTTGACGTGCCCCGTGAAGCGGCGGATGGTGGTGGGCGTGAACATGTCGGTGGCGATCACATTGGCGCGGAAGTCGGGCACGAAGCGGACCGCCGAGGCCACCTGGGCGTCGTACCAGCGGAGCTTGGCCAGCCGGTACTGCGGGTCGGCCAGGTTGTTCCAGCGGTCGAAATTGGCCAGCGAGGTGATCCGCATCATCCCCTCGGCCGGCGGCTCGTCGTAGACGAAATTGTTGGGCGAGCAGATGACGCCGCTGCGGACGTCGGCCAGCTCGTCGGGCTTTTGCCATTGGAAGCGGGAGTGGTCGTTGAAGAAGACCACCGTCCGGTCGTGCCCGAGCTCGCGCGGCTGAGCGTCGAGGATCGACATCGATTCGATGAACGAGAGCTGCCCTGCCGGAGAATCGTCCAGCCGGCTGACGTCGTCGCAGAGCCGCATCGTCTCCAGCCAGCCGGCGCTGGAAAGGATGGACTGGGCCTCCAGCTCGGCGCCGTCGTCGAGCACCACCCGGCGGGCGCGGCGGTCCTCGACGGCGATGCGGCTCACGCCCGAGCGGAGCCGCAGCTCGCCGCCCAACTGCTTGAACTTGCGGACCAGCGTCTTGAGGATCACCCGCACTCCGGCGAAAGGCCGCGCCAGCCCCTCGCAAAACACGCTGCGGAACATCACCGAGAACTGGGCGAAGTCCATGTCGTTCTCCCGCGCGCTGCCGTAGAACATCAGCGGGCAGAACAGCATCTCGATCAGCAGCGGGTCGCCGATAATCCCGGCCACGACCGAACGGGCCGACAGGCTGGCGGTTGAAAAATCGAGCTCGTCGTAGTCGGCGATGCGGGCCAGCAGCCGCCGGAAGTTGTCCTTCTCATGCGGGAAGTGCTGGTGGACCTGCGACTCGAACAGGCCGAAGTCGTTGTTGAAGTCGAGCGAGACGCCGGGGAATGCAATCCGCGAACCGATCTGCGGCGCCAGGGCAAACTCGTCCCAGCCGATCCGCAGTTGCCGCAGCAAGCTGGCCAGCGGCCCCTTGCGGGTCCCCTTGGGAGTGTAATTCGTTACCGCGTGCAGCCCCACGTCGTAGTTGCGGCCGTCGAGCCGGTAAAACGAATTGAGGCCCCCGATCGTGGTGTGCCGCTCCAGGATGCAGACCCGCCGATCGTAGTAGGCCAGCCGGATCCCGGCCGCCAGTCCCGACATGCCGGCCCCGATGATGACCGTGTCGTAAGCAGTGTCGCGCGGCGGCGGATGCTCTGGAGTGGCTGGCACGTGGGCTGGCACCGGGCGGCCGGCCTCTGGACGTCGTGGCAGGCAGCGGCCGGAGTTCTTGTTGAACGATGGTTGCCGATGGCGCGTCAAACCTTCTCGAGGTCCTTCATGATCGGCCCCAGGTACGCGACCGTGCTGTTCATGCTGCGCAGCTCGAGGTAGTCGTCTTCCGGGATCTGCACGCGATAGCGCTTGCGCAGCTCCATGACGATGTCGAGGAAGTCCATGCTGTCCAGCTCGAGCTGCTCGCGGAACGAGACGTCGTGGTCGAGCTGCGACAGGTCCTCGTCCGGGGCGATCCCCGCCAGGATGTCGATCACTGCTTCCCTGATGTCGGCCGGGCTCATCAGCTCGGTCTCCTTTTCGGTTGTCCCACGTATGGCCCGCCGGGTGTTCCGCCCGCCGAAGCCGTCAAACCTTCCCTACGATCAGCACCGAGTTGATGCCCAGCATGCCAAAGGAGTTGTTCAGGATGTACTTCGGCGGCGGAACCTGCCGAGTTTCGTTGGCCACCAGGCCCGGCAGGGCACACTCCGGATCGAGCCGATCCACGTTGATCGTGGGATGGCAGAGACCGTCCTTGAACGCCGGCAGGTTGCCGGCCAACTCCAGCGCGCCGGCAGCCCCCATGGCGTGCCCGATGAAGCTCTTGGCATTGTTGAACATGGTTCGCGGGGCGCCGTCGAACACGCTCCGCAGCGCCGCGCACTCCTGGGTATCGCCCGACGACGTCCCGGTCGCGTGCGTGCTCACGATATCGACCTGGGCCGCCGCGATGCCCGATCGCTTCAAGGCCCGCTGCATGCACTCGGCCTGCCGGTCGGGGTTGGGCAGCACGAAGTCGCTGGCGTCGCTGTTGATGTGGTAACCGGCAATCTCGCCGTAGATCTGGGCTCCGCGGGCCCGGGCGTCGCTGAAGCGTTCCAGCACGTACATGCAGCCCCCCTCGGCCACCACGATGCCGTTGCGGTCCAAGTCGAAAGGCCGCGAAGCCTTGGCGGCCTCCGGGTGCGAGGCGAGCGCTCCCTGGCTCTTGAAACTGGCAAAGATGCCGAAGGTGCGGATGCTCTCGGAAACTCCGCCCGCCAGCGCCAGGTCGACCTCTCCCAGCCGCAGCATCTGCACCCCCTGGATCACGCCGGCGTTGCCGGCCGCGCAGGCCGCCCCGATGGTGTAGTGCGGCCCGGTGATTCCCAGGTTCAGCGAGATCTCGCCGGCCGGATTGTTGGCCACGGTGCGAGGATTGTGGTGGTGCGACCAGAACTTGGTGTCGTAGTCGAAACCCTTGAGCTCGAAGATCTCGTTCTCGGTCTCGACGTTGCCATGCTCGGTGACGCCCACGTAGACGCCCACCTGGGCCTTGTCGAGGTTGGTCCAGTCGAGCCCGGCGTCGGCGATCGCCTCCCGCGCACAGTAAATCCCCACGCCGCCGGCGCGGGTGCCGCGGCGGACTTCCTTCTTCTTCTGGTGGCGCAGCTCGTCGAACGTGCACACACCGGCCAGGGTCTTGCCCACGTAGCGGATCTCGTAGGGCGTGACTCCGCTGCGGCCCTCCAGCAGGCTCTCGCGAAACTCGGCCAGCGAGTTGCCGTTGGGGGCGGTCAGGCCGATGCCGGTGATGACGATGCGCTGGGAGTCGCCGGGGCCGGCAACCATGGGGCCTTCCTTGCAGAACTGCTGAAAGTATCGAAGGTACCGCTAAAAGCGTGCCTTGGCAAGCGGCGGAGCGAACGGGGCAAGGGCGGAAGAGGGGGATCCACGGCCTGCAAGGCAGATAGACCCCGGAGCCGAGGACCGTAAACAAAAAGGCCAGAGACGGCCAGGCATGGCCCGGCCGCCTCTGGCGGACTGCGGTCTCAAGGAACTACCGGCGTTTACCAGTAGTATCGCGAACCGGGCCGTTGCCCGGTCCCGTTGCGATAGCCGTAGCGCGGGTTGCCGTAGCGCGAGTTGCCGTAATATGGCGGGCGGCGATAGTTGCCGTGGTATCCGCCCCACTGCGGCGGCGAACGCCGGCTATCGTCCCAATCGCGCCGATCACGGTCCCGGTCGCGGTGATCGCGGTCACGCCGATCGCGGTCCCAGTCCCGGTGATCGCCGTGTTCGCGGTGCCAGTCCCGGTGATCGCCGTGCCAGTCCCGATGATCGCGGTCCCGGCCGCCGTGATGGCGATCATGCCCATCGTGCTTCCCATCGTGCTTCCCATGGTGCTTCCCATGGTCTTTTCCATGGTGCTTCCCATGGTCTTTCCCATGGTGCTTCCCATGGTGCTTCCCATGGTGTCCACCGCCGTGGCGCTCACCGTGGCGGTGGCGGTCTCGGTCGCGTCCGTCGCGGTGGTCGTCGTCGGCTTGGACTACGACCGGGCCGGCAAATAGAACCATTGCCGTGAGTGCAGCGGCTAAACCGAGTGTCTTCATAACAACTCTCCCCTGTTGGAGTGCGTCATGGCCGTCCCGATGGACGGCCTGCCGGCATGCCAATAACGCAGCAGGCATGCCGCGGCGGCCGGATTGCGGAACCAGCACGGTTTACGGCGAAAAAAGTGGGGCTGGCGCGGATTTGACGCTTCGACGCTTGCCCGCCGGCGCATTCAAGATGACGGCAGCCGGCGGTCATTCTGACTGCCGGCCCATGATGCGAAACAGCTACAGCGCCAGCAGATCCTTGTGGGCCGGGCCATCCGCCGCCGGCGAGATCAGCTCGATCGAATGGGGAGCCAACAGCGACAAGAGCGGCGTGGTGGCCACGGTCGTGACCAGGGCCATCAGGACCAGCATCGCGAACAGCGTGGGCGAAATGACCTTCAAATCCAGCCCGATGTTCAACACGATCAGCTCCATCAGCCCCCGCGTATTCATCAGCACGCCCAAGGCGGAACCGTCGCGCCAGCCCAGTCCGGTCAGCCGTGCGGCGGCCAGGGTACCGCCGAACTTGCCCGCCGTGGCCACCAGGATGATCAGCCCGCACAGCAGCCACTGGTCGAGCCCCGACACCAGGCCGATCTGGGTCCGCATCCCCGTCAGGGCGAAAAAGGCAGGCAAGAGCAGCACGGTGACCAGTTCTTCCAGCTTGTGGGTGAAGGTCCTGGCCAGGGCGGAGTCGTGCGGGATGATCGCCCCCAGCAGAAACGCGCCGAAGATGGCATGAATGCCGATCCATTCGGTGGCCGCCGCCGACGCCAGGACTCCCACGAACACCAGCGCGGCCACGTTGGCGCTGAAGGGCCTGGCATCGAGCCGCCGCACCAGTCTGGCCAGCAGGGGCCGCAGTGCCAGGAACATGAATGCCACGTAGGCCAACGTCATCGCCAGGACGATCAGGCCGCTGTCGGCCTTGGCCTGGGCGACTCCCACGACGAAGGCCAGCAGACACCAGGCGGTCACGTCGTCGATGGCCGCGCAGGCCAGGGCCAGCACGCCGAGCTGAGTCTTATCGATCCGCCGGTCGGTCAGGATGCGGGCCAGCACCGGAAAGGCGGTGACGGACATCGAAACGCCCAGGAACAGGGCGAAGCTGGTGAACGGCACATCGCTGCTGGAAAGCCTCGGGTAGAGCAGCAAGGCCAGCAGGGCCCCCAGCAGGAATGGCGTCACGATGCTGGCATGCGAGATGGCGACCGTGCTGTGGGCCCGCTTGTTGAGCAGACCCAGGTTCAAATCGAGCCCGACCAGGAACATATAGAGGATGACCCCGAGTTGAGCCACGATCCCCAAGAGCGGCGCCGCTGACGGGGGGAGGAGGAACTGCGACGCCTCCGGCGCAAGCTGCCCCAACAGCGATGGTCCCAACATGATGCCGGCCACGACCTCGCCGATCACCGGAGGCTGCCTGAACACCTTAAAGACTTTGCCCAGCAAGCGGCCCGCCACGATGACCGCGGCCAGCGCGATCAGGACGTGCATCAGACCATGGTCGTCGTTGAGGACGCCGGCTGCTGGATCAGCATCGCCGGGGGCGGCCGCCGGGAGCTGTTCGCCGAACTGGCGAATGGTCAAGAACAGCGCGACCGCGGCGACGATCATCAAGGGGTAGGCCAGCCAACTCCAGGATCTTCTTCCTTCGGCGGCTGGGGGGGAAGGCTCGACCATACCCGGCAAACATAGCTTGCGGCGACCGAAAGACAAAACGGCCGCTTGACCCGCTTTGCGGCTCCAGCCGACAATTGTGGCCGGGCAAACTTGGTTGCCGACCGGCAAGGAGCCTCATGGAACGGTCGAAACTGGTAAAAGTGCTCAAAGCGCTGTCGTTCGCCGCTCGCGAGCATCAAGGCCAGTTCCGCAAGGACGGCCGAACGCCCTACTTCGCCCACGTGACGAGGGTCATGACGATCGCGGCGGCCTTCGGCGTGGACGATGCCGAGGTGCTCATGGCGGCCGTCTTGCACGACACGATCGAAGACACCCAGGTCGACCGGGACGAGCTGATCGAGGAGTTCGGCGAGCGCGTGGCGGCCTGGGTGGCCGCACTGTCCAAGGACAAGCGGCTGCCCGAGGAAGAGCGCGAACGGCTTTACTTCGATGTTCTGGCCCGGGCGCCGGTCGAGGTGAAGTTGTGCAAGCTGGCCGATACGATCGACAACCTGATCGACTGCGAAGGGCTGTCCAAGCACGAGCGCCACAAGAAGCTCGACAAGGCCAGAGAACTGGTGGAGATTTTCACGCCGGGGTTTCCCGAACGGTGGAAGCATGCCCTCGACCTGACCCGAGAGCAGATCCGCGCTACGGAGCAGGCGCCTTGAGCGTGACGGCGGGGCCAGTATTGGTCGCGACCGATTCTTCAAAATGATTGGAGGTGGATCACCTACAATGTGATCCGTGGCGGCAAGCGGCTCGACTTGCCCATGGTGCTGGCCGATCGCAACTGGGACTGACCAATGAACATTGTCTGGGGTGAAGAGTTTCCCTGCGAAGCGTGTGCGAGGTGAGAGCGGTCGGCTTCTATTCAATTCGATGTGAGCAGGGTCCCATGCGTGTCCCGCCAAGAGATTGCCTGTGGCTTGTTCTGGCGCTGTCGTGCTCTGCCATCGGCGCTTGCCGCGACGCGGGCGACCCCGCGGAGGTTGGCAAGCCGGTGAGCGCAACCGAGCCGGCCAAGGCAACTGAGCCGGCCAAGGCAACTGAGCCGGCGGATGCAGCCGAGCCGGGCAAAGCGGACGGGGCAGTGGCCGAGCCGGGCAAAGCAGTGGCCGAGCCGGCCGAACCCGGCGCTACCAGGGAGATGCGGGAGATCCTCAAGCCGCGGCGGTTCACGACCCGCCAGGCACTGATCTGGATTGTGCTGCTCGTCTTTCTTATGTGCGGCGCTTTCCTGCTGATCGTGTTATTGCACGCCCGGTATTACACGCCTCGGCTGACCCGACGGGAGTTCCACACCGAGGTGCCGCGGCCCGGCCAGCCGGAGCGCTCGCCCCACTGGAATCCCCGCATCGACCCCGATCGCCCGCTGGACGACGCCGATTTTCCGGTTTGATCCTTTTCCGGCGAGTCGCTCACTCACTTTCGCCGGACAACTTCCCCGTTTCCAATGGTGAAACACGTTGGCATCAACGCGAGACCAGTCGTGAACCGGCATGACCCGTGTCTCCCAGCGGTATCGGCGAGCGTCTTCTGCTTCACACTCAATGTGAATTCTATATCAAGCACTGCCGGCCGAACATGATGCAGGGCGGTCAGTGTCCTGTGTTTTCACTTCCACGGGCGGTCAAACGCGACTTGTCTCAACGGGATTGTGGCTGCCCGCTGCTTGAGAAACAACCGGCATCCTGGTTTTCTCCGGCGACCTGCTGGCACGCCCTGCTCGTCGCTGCATACAATCGCCATCATGGCAAACAAGCTGATCCGCCTCGGCATCGTCGGGCTGGGTGGCAACTGCCGCGTGCGGCACGTGCCGGGGCTGGCGGCCTGCGCCGACGTGCAAATCGCCGCGGTGTGCAACCGGCGCCCCGAATCGACCTTGGCGGCGGCGGCGGAATTCAACATACCCAAGACGTACGACCGCTGGGACGACCTGGTGGCCGATCCGGACCTGGATGCGGTGTTGATCGGCACCTGGCCCTACCTGCACTGCCCCATCACGCTGGCCGCCCTCGATGCGGGCAAGCACGTGCTCGTGGAGGCCCGCATGGCCATGAACGCCAGGGAAGCCCGCGCGATGCTGGCCGCCAGCCAGGCCCATCCGGAGCTGGTCTCGCGGATCGTTCCCAGCCCGTTTGGACTGCGGGCCGACCGCGTGGTGAGGCAACGGATCGACTCCGGCTACCTCGGCGAACTGCGCGAGGTGGTGGTCCTGGGCGCGAGCGACGTGCTGGCCGACCGCCAGGCGCCGCTCTCGTGGCGGCAGGTGAGCACGTTCAGCGGCTTGAACATGCTCACGCTGGGCATTCTGCACGAGACGTTGATTCGCTGGGTCGCGGATCCGGTGAGCGTGCTGGCCCAGGTCCATGCCTTCACCACCGAACGGCTCGATCCGGTCACCGGAATGCCGGTTCGCGTCGGCACGCCCGACAGCGTGCAGGTGCTCACCGTGCTCCAGCGCGGAGCGCGGGGCATTTATCACGTGAGCGGCGTCACCCGCTTTGGACCCGGCAGCCAGATCCACTTGTACGGCAGCGAAGGAACGCTCAAGTACGAGCTGGCGCCCGACGACCGGCTCACCGGCGCGCGGCGCGGCGAGAGCCAGCTCCGTGAGATTCCCGTGCCGCCCGAGCAGCAGTACGGCTGGCACGTGGAAGAGGAGTTCGTCGCGGCGATCCGTGGCGGGCGGCAAGTGGGATTCACCGACTTCGCCACGGGTGTGCGCTACATGGAGTTCACCGAAGCCGTGGCCCGCAGCGCCGCCAGCGGACAGGTGGTCGAATTGCCGCTCGCCGAAACGTCAACCTGACAGCCGACGGGAAACCGAAACACAAAGCCTGGAGACTCAGCGATGACACGATGCCTCTGTTCCGCGATTATCCTGTTCCTGCTGGTGCTCGGCGGTATGACCGTGTCTGCCCTCCCTGCACTCGCGCAGCCCTACGGCCAACCGGACCACGAATCGCCCGGCGACGCGATGATCCAGGCGTATCTGCAGCGAGAGACCGAAAAAATCTCCTCGCGCTTCGCCGGCGACGTCGAGTCGCTCGAAGCCTGGCAGGCTCAGCGGCCCCAGCGCGTCGAGGAATACTACTACATGCTCGGCCTTGAGCCGCGGCCCGAAAAGACTCCGCTGGAGGCCACCGTGACCGGCACCTTCGAGGGCGACGGCTTCGTCGTGGACATGCTGCACTATCAGAGCCGGCCGCGGCTCTACGTGACCGGCAACCTCTATCGCCCGGCCGTCGTCGAGGAAGGGAAAAAGCTGCCGGCCGTGTTCTACGTGTGCGGCCACTCCGGCCGCGGACGCAACGGCAACAAGGTGGCGTATCAGTCGCACGGCATCTGGTTTGCCCGGCACGGCTACATCTGCCTGGTGGTCGACACGCTGCAACTCGGAGAGATCGCCGCCTTTCATCACGGTACCTACAACCTCGAGCGCTGGTGGTGGCACGCGCGCGGCTATACGCCGGCGGGGGTGGAGGCGTGGAACGGCGTCCGAGGGATCGATTACCTTGTGAGCCGCGGCGACGTCGATCCGGAGCGGATCGCCGTCACGGGGATCAGCGGCGGCGGGGCGGCCACGTTCTGGGTCGCAGCGGCCGACGAACGCGTCAAGGTGGCCGTTCCCGTCAGCGGCATGGCCGACCTTGAGTCGTATGTGCCCAACCGGGTGATCAACGGCCACTGCGACTGCATGTTCCTCTACAACACCTTCCGGTGGCCCTGGACGCGGATTGCGGGGCTCGTCGCGCCGCGTCCCATGCTGTTTGTGAACAGCGACCAGGACCCCATCTTTCCCATGGACGCCAACGAGCGGATCGTCAACCGGCTCGAGCGGCTCTACAGCCTGTACGGAGCGGGCGATCGGGTGGACGCCGTCGTGAGTGTCGGCGGTCACGCCTATCGGCAGGACATCCGTCAGGCGGCGTTCCGTTTCATCAACTCCCATCTGACGGGCAACCCCCAGGCCGTCACGGACAGCGAGGTCGACGTCGTCAGCGAGGGGAGCAGGCCGGGGCCGTATCCGATTCCGCCCGAAACGCTCCGCGTGTTTCCCACGGACGCCGATCTTCCCGCAGACCAGCTCAACACGACGGCCGACGAGTTCTTCGTCCCGATGGCGCAGGTCGCGGCCGCCGAGGCGGGCCAATACGACTCCTGGAAGCGTCCGCTGGTCGATGAGCTGCGGCGGGTCAGCTTTGGTTATTTTCCGGAGTCGATTCCGGCGGCGCAAAAGCTCGGCGACGTGGACGCGGAGACCGAGCGCGTGCAGTCCGAGGAGGGAATCGAAGTCCACTTGCGATATGCCTCGCCAATTCCAAAAGCCGCTGACGGCGCCAAGAGCGTGCTGCTCGTCGTGCTCGCCGAGGACGAGGCCGGCACGGCACCCGATTGGCTAAGCGCCGTCGCCGCGGACGGCCAGGCAGTGGTTTTCTGCGAGCCGCGCGGAATCGGCGCAACAAAATGGACCACAAAAAACCCGCCCAACTACGTCGAGCGATGCCACGTCCTCTTGGGCCGCACGGTCGACGCGGGACGCGTGTGGGACGTGATCGCCGCGGCCAAGTACCTGCCTGCCAGTTCGCCGTTCGAGGACCAGGGGGCACCGCCATCGGTCCACGTGGCCGGTCGAGGAGCGGCCGGCCTGATCGCCGCCTACGCCGCCGTCCTGGACGATTCGATTGCCGGTGTGACGCTGGTGTCGCCGCCGGCCACCCACATGGACTCAAGCGCGCCCGAGCTGCTCAACGTGCTGCGCGTCTGCGACGTGCCCGGCGCCCTGGGCCTCGTTGCTACGCGGCCGCTGACGCTCATCGGCTCCTCCGCCGATCAATTTGCGGGCACGAGCGCCGCCTACGAGGCCGCGGGGATGAAAGAGCAACTCTCGTTCAAGTAACTTCGCCGAGGTCCATCACACGTTTGATTGCGGAAAACGCAAGGGTACGGAGGTCAAGCAGTACTCCATCCGTGCCAGGGGCCAGCATTAATTGGACTTATCCGATCTTATCCCGACTTGTCCCCTTGTTTTGCGCTGAACCGAAGCGGGCACGCCGAGGCATAGGGATGCAGTATTCCGGCATCCGGTAACGCGGATTCCAATCGCCGCACGCCGTTTTCCGTCGTGTTTGTCTCGGAAAGGCCAAGCGTGTGCACCCGCTTCAACGATCCGAGGCTGGCAAGCCCCTCGTCCGTAATGAGGGTGCCGGAAAGGTTCAGTGCTCTAAGGCCGGTTAGCCGCCCTAGATATTCCGCCCCGAGGTCCGTAATTGGGGTGTTTTCCAAATCGATACATTCGAGACCGGGAAGCTCTGTCAGTACGCGTACGCCCTCGTCGTCGACGCCAGTGTCACAGAGTCTTAACTCCCTCAGACGCCTGAGGCGCATCAACGCGTGCATGCCGCGGCCCGTGACTGGCGTCCGGGCCAGGGAAAGTATCTCGGCGCTCGGGCAATCTGCCAGCCAACCCAGGCTGGAATCGCCAACATTCGTTTCAATCAGGTTCAAGCACTTCAGGCGGCGGAGCTGCGCCAGTCTATCCAGACCACTGCCACAAATTACGGGGCCGCTGACTCTCAGCAATTCCAGACACGGCATTTGATCAAGGATCGCGAGACACGCGTCCGTGATGCGCTTGCTTTCGAGGCCTAGTTGTTTCAGGTTCACCAGATCCTTGAGGTGCTCAATTCCTTCATCGGTAATGCCGTCATCCCAAAGAAACAACGAAGAGAGTTGATGCAGCGAGCCCAAAAATCGTAGTGAGTCATTCGAGATCTCGGCATACGTGAGCCGAACGGTGCTGAGCGAAGGCAAGTCAGACAAGCATTCCAGGCCGGCGGAAGCCTTGAAGTCGAAGCTGACGGCGGTTACGTGCGAGACCCACCCGGCCGTCAGACGCTTGGGCAACCTGTTCGCTAGGCTGTCGTCTGGAAAGGAAATGTCGCCGGACCAATCAAACTCATAGGCATGATCGTATGACAGCCGTGCGCCGTGGGCAGTGAGCCGCTGAATTGCTTGCCGCTCCCTTAATACGCGGAAAAGGCCCATCTGCTGCTCTCGCGCAAATATGCCACCCTGTTTCGCATACCGAGAACCGATTGCAGCCAGCGGTTAGGGCTGGAGCACACCATTCTAAGCCGCTCGTTCGCTTTATGCCACGAATCGGCGAGGAAGGCCTTGCTTGCTGATGCGCTACTATCGCCCTTCCGGGCCTTCCGGGGCCGCGGCCGAGCGGCTGAAATCTCCGACCGCCAAGCCCCAGTCCGAACGGTATGGCGCCTGCCAGACTTGGTCGGTCGCTTCCAACAGGCCGATGTCCAATTCGTGATAGGGCTTCTTGGCGTCGACCGCCACGGCCTGCTGCGGCCCGGCCATGCCCGACAAGTCCATGCGGAGCGTCTCGGCGTCCTCCTTGTAAAAGAGGTAGTGCGCTTGCGTGGGCCGCGAGAGACATAGGCCGTCCGAGAGGTGGTTGGCCCGGGCCAGGTCGCGCGGGAACCGTTTCTGGAAGAACGTGGCGCAGGTGCGGATCTGATCGCGGTTGGGATACGGCTGCGACATACCGTGCGGCCCGGCGTCGGGCACGAGATAGCCCCAGATGTTGGCCACTCCGCCGGCCATGGCGGAGTGCCACAGCCCGCGGCGCGTCATGTCGAGGTCGTAGTCCTTTTCCGTGTAGCGACGGTCGCGGCGAACGCGGAAGCGGTCCTCCATCGAGACGGGCTTCCGCGGGTGCAGCTCCAGCGCCTCGACGTAGGCTTGGTAGCTCGGCCGGTGGGTCTCGTAGCCGATGTAGTCGAGCTTGTCGGTGATCAGGTCGACCAGGGGTGTCCCGTGCCGGTGCACCCGGCCCCCGATCAAATGCGGCCAGCCCAGTTGTTCGTGCAGGTGGGCGTGCCATTCGCGCAGCTCCTCGTCGCCGACCCATTCCCACAGGTCGAAGCCGTAGCCCATCGTCCAGCCGGGCAGCGGCCCGAGCCGGGCGGCGATGTACCGCTGCAGCCGCCGGTCCACCTGGCCGTTGATTCCCCAGCGGATCGGCGTCATCCGGCGGCTCTCGTCGCCCCAGGCCCAGATGTGGACGAACCCGCCGGCGGCGTGTGCCCTGGTGATCAGCAGCTCCAGCGCCTCGAACGTGCGCGGGTCGGGGTTCGGGTCGTCGCCGAGCTGGTCGGAGCTGGTTTTGTCGAGATCGAACCAGCGGCACAGCACGGCGGTGTGCAGACCGTTGAAGCCGTGCTGGCCGAACCAGGTCTGCAGGTCCTCGTCGACGCGGTCGGGCTGGTCATGGTAGCCGTCGGGGCTGCGGTACATCACGACTTGCGGGACGAAGACCTCGTCGGCGCCGGACCACATCCAGCGGTTGCGGTCGTGCGTGACGAAGCCGCGGGCCCGCGGGTCCGGGTCCGGTTCGACCGTGACGGTGCCGCGCCGTCCGTTCAGTTCCGGATCATCGCTGGCGGTCTGGAAGGCCCACGCGCCGACGCGCGTGCCGGTGAAGCGGAACTTCCAGCGGCCCTCGCCGGCGTAGAACATCCCGGTCCGCAGCGCCTCACCCGTCTCCTGGTGCTTGAACGTGACGTAGGCGGCCAGATCGAACGGGTTGCCATCCACCGTTGCGTTGTCGAGCGTCCATTCGAGCACCGGGCTCCACTGGGTGCCGGTCCGGTCGAGCGGCTCGGATACAGCCGGCCCGGCGAGCAGCGGCACAAGCATGGCGGCCAGCACCGCCCGCCGCGGAAGAATCGCAGTCATTCAGTTCTCCTGGGGCTACTCGCCGGCAAGCGGCGGATCGCTGAGGTCCCACACGAGCACCTTGCCGTGGCCGGGAATGACGAGCGAGTTGCCATCCGGACTGAAGCTTGGGGAGGCGCAAAAGCCCTCGGGACCGACCAAGGTCTCGCGCACCGCTCCGGCAGCCGCCTCCACGAGATGTATCCGGGGTTGCGGCACGTCCTCGGGCGCCGCGTCGCGGAGCGAGAGCCCCTCGGGCAGGACCTGGGTTACCACGGCGATCCACTTGCCGTCGGCGCTGAAGGTCGGCCCGTGCACCGTGGCTTTCGGGCCGAGCAGGACAGTCCGGGCGACCGCTCTGGTCGCGACGTCGAATAACAAGAGTTTGCGGTGCTCAGCCAACCGGTTGACGACGGCCAGTGTACCGCCATCGGGCGAAAACGCGGCCCCAGAAAAGCTAGCGCCGGGTTCGGCTTGCAAGGCCGCCTTTTCCTCACCGGTTTCCGCGTCCCAGAACTTCAACCAATCTTCACGCGGTTCAATAATCGCGAGCTCACCGACAATCAGCTTGCCATCGGGCGAGAACGTCAACCGATCGACGAAGGCGTCTCTCTCGGGCACCGGTATGATGAGCTTCTCTCTCCCCGTCGCGGTGTCAAACAACTTGATTGCCGTCGTGCGGTTGTTGTCGTTCACAAGCTTTGCGGCGAAGGTCCGGCCGTCCCGCGAGAAGGCACCCTGGTCCGCCAGGCCGTCACCGAGGGCTCGATGCGTGCCCCGCTTCACGTCCCACAAGCTCGCCGTGCGACGCACCGCTCCCTCGTATTCGCCCGGCAGCTCATCGAACGTTACCAGTGCACTGCCCTCCGGCGAAAGGACAAAGCGGCGAATCCCACGAGCCGGTTCATGGCGGAAAGTGGCACGCAGCTCGCCAGTGGAGAGTTCCAACTGCCGGATGTCGCTCTCGAATTCGACATGACGCAGCTCGCGGCCGTCGCGCTCGATGCCCATTGATTGCTCGTTGTACCGAGACACGAAAACACTGCTTCCATCCGGGGCGAAGACCACGTTGGACCACGGCGGCTCGTAGCCGGTCAATACCGACGTCCCTTGCTTGCCAGTCGCGGCGTCCCACGACTGCACGATCCCATCGGGAACGTCCCAGGCCAGAATCGTGTGCCCATCCGGCGTGTAACGGGCTTCGATCAGCCTGTTCGTCCTGTTCGGATGCACAAGCTGGTGGCGCAGCCGCGAGGAAACGGGTTCCGGCGGCGGACCAGGTTTAGCGGCAACCACGTCGAGCTCCCGGAACGACGGCGCGACGCGGCCTTCAGGCCAGGAGTCGAAAGCGATCGTGATCTGGGCCGTGCCGGTGCCGGCCGCTGCCGGGGCCCGAACCGGGCCGTGCAGGTTGATCGTTCAGCATCGCCTTGGAAGCTCGTAGGTTTCGCGCACCGGCGGCTCGCCGGCCATGCCGGGCGGGTAGACGACTTCGACCGTAGGCCAACGATCTTCCGGGACGACCCCTTCATAACCGACGTAGGCCGTCGTGCCCGCGCCGAAGCCCGGCGTGCCCAGGGCCAGATAGACGTCCGTTGGCCGCCCGAGCGTCAGGGCGGGTCGGGCCCACAGCATGATCTGTAGCTCTCCGCCGAAGTGAATGATCGGCGCGTCCTGCGGGCGGTCGGCAAATTGCAGAAATCCATTCACATCGCTATACTGGACGTACTGTTCGAGCCGTCCTTCGACACCTTGACCCTTGAATCCGGGCACCTCCACGTCCGCCCACAATCGGTAGGCAAGAGCGTCCGGATCGCGGGCGAGCAGCTCCTTCGCCTGGTCTTCAGTGGCAAATCCGCTCAGGCTGGTGACTTGAAAGAGCAGATTCCCGTGGGTCCGATTGCCGTCGCGAATTTCACCGATTTTGAACCTACGCGGGGCCTTGTCGGAGGCGAGCCGGGACGACTTGGTCGCCCGGACGGGCTCGCCATCATCGGTCAGGTCCCCATTCCCATTACGGTCGGCATAGAGCTGGTCCCCATCGAGCACCAGCCATACGCTGGTGGTGACTTCGCGGCCGAAGAGCAACAGGCAGTAGCGGGGATTGGCCTGATACAACGGCTCCTTGCCGATTCGGCGGTCCGCTGCGCTGCCTAAAGCCTGCTGCTTTCCCGTGCCGGTGTCCCAGAGGCTGATCTTGCCGTCCCGGTCCCAGACGGCCAATACCTTGCCGCCAGGCGCGAACCGCGCGCCGGCGCCTTGGAAGCGTGCGAGTTCCTTATGCTGTTGGGTGTCCCAGATCCGGATCCTGGTATTGTCAGGCTCGCGGGAGCCCACGACGGCCATGTACGTCTTGCCGTCGGGTGAAAAAGCCGCCTCCAGGAATTCGACGTGCTCGGCCTCGCGGAAGGCAGCTCGCTCTTTGCCCGTCGTCACCTCCCAGAGCGTCAAGCGGTTCCGCCCCGAGGCCTTGTCGTCATGGCCCAGCGCCATCAGCAGCTTGCCGCCTGGGGAGAACTCCAGGTGGCCGATCACTCCGCCGTCGGAAAGCGAGGCCATCTGCTTGCCGTCGGCCACGCGCCACAACATGGCGGGCTCGTCCCCTCGCTGCGTCGCCAGGATCTTGCCGTCTGGCGAAAAGAGCATGGTGGGCGTCCAGACCAGGGCGGAGCCACGAAGGAAGTCGCTTTCCTTGGGTCGATAGAGGCTGGCGAGCTTTTTGCCCGTGGCCACTTCCCAGAGAGCGACGGTGGCGTCCTCGGCCGCGGCCGCCAGGATCGATCCATCAGGCGAGAAGGCCGGCGCAGGCGTCTGCTGGGCGCGGGCCGCCTCGGGTAGGACAACGAGCCCGAGGATCAGGAGGAGAAGCGTTCTCGTCGTGTTCATGCACGGTCCCTCGGATTTGTGGCAGCGAGTTTCGACACCAGCAGGTCCGGGCAGTTGCCAGATCAATTCTCCGCGACCGGATGGTCGCCTGCAAGCAAGCCGTCGTGCCGCCGGCTCTTCTCAGCCATCGCAGGCATGCCGGTCCCTGTCCGGCGCAGGCTCGGAATCAGCGACTTGAGCGGTTCCCCCGAGAACCCATTGCGTTATAATGCCTTAAGTCCGAGCCTGAGATATCGACAACCACTGGTACCGGCATCCCGCGCGGTAGTCACGTGGTAGCCTCCGAGAGGCTGCAAAGGTCGCGGCAGCCGACAACGTCGATGCGCCATCGGATTCTAGCGAGGAGCTAAAGCATGTTGCGGTCCGTCCAGTTCGCAGCCGTCGTGTTGGCCATCACTGCCATGGCATGCCCAGAGGCCCTGGCCCAGAGGGGAGGCGGTTCCCGCGGGGGTGGCGGAGGCGGCTCCGGTGGTGTGGCGCGTGGCGGAGGCGGGGGCGGCGGAGGCGGCATGCGCGGCGGGGGCGGTGGTGGTGCCATGCGGGGCGGAGGCGGTGGCGGGAGCAGCATGCGCGGCGGAGGCGGTGGTGCGATGCGAGGGGGCGGAAGCAGTATGCGGGGCGGCTCCGGCGCTGCGATGCGAGGGGGTGGAAGCAGCATGCGTGGCGGCTCCGGCGCTGCGATGCGAGGGGGTGGAAGCAGCATGCGTGGCTCCGGCCCTGCGATGCGCAGTGGTGGAAGCAGCATGCGTGGCGGCTCCAGCCCTGCGATTCGCGGTGGGGGCGGATTCTCGGGCGGTGCCACGCGTGGCGGCGCTCCCAGCTTTTCCCGCGGACGCAGTATGCCAGGCATCTCCAGCGGCGCAAACCGCGGCTTTTCCGGCGGCAGTGGCTTCTCCTCCCGGGGAGCCGCGCCGAGCGGCAGCCTCCGCGGCAGCGCGGGGGCCGTGGGCCGCGGGACGCTTCCCGGCGGTAGCCCGCGCGGGCTCGGCAGCGTGCCCGGGGGCCGCGGATCGTCGTCCAGCCGGGGCCGCAGCGAATTCAGGGCGCCTGATTCGCGCGGCCCGTCGCGGGGCTCGATAGACCGCTCTCGCGGGCTCTCGCTCGGCCAGCGGCAGGTCGGCAGCTCATTCGAGTCCGGCTGGGCCAATCGTAACGGCCGATCAGGCGATTTCGACGGACGCAGCTTCGACGGACGCGGTTCGGAGCGGCGCAGTTTGGACGGACGCAGTTTGGACGGACGCGGTTCGGAGCGGCGCAGTTTGGACGGACGCAATTTCGACGGACGCAGTTCGGACCGGCGCAATTTGGACGGACGCAATTTCGACGGACGCAGTTCGGACCGGCGCAATTTGGACGGACGCAACTTCGAGGGGCGCAGTTTCGACGGACGCAGTTCGGACCGACGCAACTTCGAGGGACGCAACTTCGAGGGGCGCAGTTTCGACGGACGCAGCTTCGACGGACGCAGTTTCAATGGGCGGAGTTCGGAAGGGCGCAGCTTCGACGGGCGCAGCTTCGACGGCCGTCGCAGCGGCGACTGGAGCAATCTCGCCTTCGATCGCGGCGATCGCAACTGGAGCGGCCGGTTTCATGATCGGCATCGTCACTGGCATCGCGGCTTCTCCGTCAACGTTTTCCATGGTAGTCCCTGGGGCTGGTCTCCCTGGTGGGGTGGATGGGGGCCGCGGTGGGGTTGGGGCGGAGGCTTTGGCCCGCGCTGGGGCTGGGCCGATTGGTGGGGTCCGTGGGGTTACGGTCCGATGGCGTACCGGACCGGGTACTGGAACTACTATAATCCGTACTGGCAGGAGCCGCTCGTGCTGGGAACGACGGTGGTCGATTACTCGCAGCCGATTATCCTGCCCGACGACGCCGGACCAGCGGATGCCACCGCCGCGGACGATCCGGCCGTGGCCATGGCCCTGAGCCAGTTCGACGCGGCGCGCGAGCTGTTTTCGCGCGGCGACTACCAGGCGGCGCTGGACGGCGCGCGCCTCGCCATGCAGCACCTGCCGACCGACGCCGCGCTGCACGAATTCGTGTCGCTCGTCCATTTCGCCCAGGGCAACTACCGCGAGGCGGCCGGCACGGTTCACTCCGTGCTGGCGGCCGGTCCCGGCTGGAACTGGCAGACGATGAGGAGTCTCTATCCGGACGTGGCCGTTTACACCCAGCACCTGCGGGCGGCCGAGGCCTACCGCCGGGCGAATCCCGAGTCGGGCGACGTGCGCTTCCTGCTGGCGTACCACTACATGACCACCGGCCACGGCGACGCGGCCGCCCACGAGCTGCGGCAGGTCCTCCGATTGGAGCCGAACGATACGGTCGCAACCAGGCTGCTGCAAGGGCTGACCGGGGAGGCCGTCGAACCCACTCCGGCCGGCGCGGAACTGCCCGTACCGGCCGGCGACGCGACAAGCGGACAGCTCGTGCCTTCCGGCGCGGCGGGCGCGGCCGAGCCCGTGGCCGGTTCGCTGGTCGGCTCGTGGACGGCGGCGCGGGACGATGGCTCGAAGTTCGCCCTGACGCTGAATCCCGAGGGCCGGTTCACCTGGACCGTGGCCCAGCGGGACGAGGAGACCGAGTTGACCGGCACCTATTCCTTGGCGGACGACCTGCTGGTCCTCGAATCGGACGAAGGCGGGGCGATGATCGGCCGCGTGAGCCAGGCGGGTGAAAACGGCTTCCAGTTCCGGCTGGTCGGCGCGCCGCAGGACGATCCCGGCCTCACGTTTGAGCAGTAGCGGCGCCGGCAGGCCGTACACGCCGGGTCACCGCGATGGCCATACCCTTTGGTGGTCAACTATGGCCCGGCGCTGCTGTTCGCAATCTCCTTGAGCTTGAACTCGTTCTGGATCGCCTTTGGCCTCGTCTTCTTTAGTCCCCGGCGGCTGTCCGGCCGCAGTCCCAGCCTTCGGCACCGTGGGCTTCCCATCCGTGAACGGAGCATTCGCGTGTTGATTTCGCGATTACATGCATGTAGCTTTAAGCAATGCCGACCGTGCTTCGGAGTGGACCCTATCGGTTATTCTTTTACTCGGCAGACCGAGATGAACCGCCGCATGTCCATGTTGAGCGTGACGATGCCGAGGCCAAGTTCTGGCTGAGTCCTGTTCGTCTCGAGCGCAGCCATGGTTTCGCTCGGAAAGATATCAATGGCATTCAGGCGCTTGTAGAAGAGCACCAAGAGGGATTGTTGGAGAGTTGGAATGAGTTCTTCGCTTGAAGTTTCCAAATCGCTGGCTGTCAACGCGACGATAACCGATGACACGCTCTCGGTGGAGTTGTCGGACGGTCGCACAATTGCCGTGCCATTGGCATGGTATCCCAGGCTGGCGCATGCCACGAGCAAGGAGCGCTCTTCCTGGCGGCTAATCGCGGGGGGCCGAGGGATTCATTGGCCCCAGCTCGATGAGGATATCAGCGTGGAGAACCTGCTGCTGGGTCAGCCCTCGGCCGAGAGTCAACGCTCTTTCCAGGAGTGGCTCGCCAAGCGCCGCGGCAAAAAGGCTGGCACGCGGCGGGGTGGGGCCTAAGCGGCCGCTACACCTGTCCAGGGCGGCATTGCTTGCACCGAGTTGCGTTCCGGGCAGCCGCCTTACCCGCTCTGCTGGAATATCCTTTCAATGCACCCAGCGTTTTCGGAAAGCCGCCCAGCGGCGATTCTTTGGGGGGCTGCCAGCAGGCAACCTCCTGGATCCGGCGAGCCAGTTCCACGTCGCTCCATGTCACCGCCCGGACCCGATGCGTTTGCAGCTTCACGGTCACCTTGGCGTAGCCGATGCTCAGGTCCGGGTGGTGCCAGGCCGCTTCGGCGACGTAACCGATGGCCGCCGTCAACAGCATGGTGTGCGGCCAGCCGGGCGTCGTGAAGGTGCGCCGCAGCCAGGCATCGCGCACTTCCCAGCCGGGCAGGAAGCCCAGCGCTTCGTGCAGCTCCTCGTCGGTCAACACGTGGTCTTGGTTTTCTTCGGCCATGGCAAGTGCTCCTCCCGTGAGGTTTCGCGGGGATTCGAATGGGTTAAACGCCATTCTCCGCCGGCAGGCGGGCCGCGACAAGCGTTCGGGGCGTCGCGCCCAGTCGCGTGCCGCCGTGCAGCATCGTTGGCCCTCGCGGCTGCTGCCGGCCCTCGCGGAGCAAGCAGTGAATGGCTGCGGGCGTTGGCTGTCGGCTCGCGTTCTCGTACACTGCGGGCGTCGTCCCGATGCGCAAGCCGACGGGGTTCCCGCCACAATCCTCTCGAAGCGTTGATCCAGACCATGATTCGCCTTCTTGTTCTGTATGGGCATCCCCAGGATCCGGCCGCCTTCGACCGCTACTACCGCGACACGCACATCCCGATCGCCCGGCGGATGAAGGGACTGAAGAAATGGACGATCGGCAAGGTGCAAGGCACGCCCGGCGGGGAGCCATCGCCCTACTACTACGTGGCCGACCTCTACATGGAGAGCCGCGAGGCCTTCGAGCAACTGCTCGCCTCGCCCGAAGGCCAGGCCGCCGTCGCCGACGTGCCCAACTACGCCACCGGCGGCGTCACCTTCCTCTACACCGAGGTCGACCAGATCATTTGAATCGGCATTCCAGGCCGCCGCACGCCGCCAGATGCCAAAAGCCAGGAGCAAAGGTTGCAGGCTCCAGCGGCGTGGAGTGTACTGAGAGGGACTCAGCGGCCTGTGGATCCGGATCGCAACACTGAACTGTCAGCTGGGTGGCTGGGGCAAAGCGATAAGCGTGCCCCAGTTGCGATGTGAGGAAGTTATTCTTCGGCCGATCCTCAGGCGCCTGTTGGGTCCGGATCGTAACACTGAACTGTCAGGAGCAGCGGTATGAATCGCCCTTGGCTGGCAATCGCGCCTTTGATCTTGTTGTTGCTCTGGAGCCTGTTGCCGGATGGTGGCCGCGCACGGGCCGGCGAGCCCGCGGCGCGCGTCTACCAGAATCGGCTGACACCGATTGAGAATCCGCCGCCCCTTCTGGCCGATTACCCGGAATTTGTCGAGCCGGTCCAGGACGTGCGGCGGTTCGAGTCGCCGCGGCTGATCGACGACCCGGCAGCCGATCTGAGCGTGCGGGGCTGGCGCTTCTCTTACAACGCCCGCGGGATCATCGAAGTGCCAAACCGGTTGGATGCCTCGAAGACGGCGGTGATCGTCGTCCATCCGTGGGGCATCGACGACCAACAAGGCTGGACCACGCCCGAGCCCGCCGGCGTCGCCTTCGCTTGCACTCCCGAGAAGAATGCGCTCATGCACAAGCATGCCGAGCAGGTTGTCAACCCGTTGCTCGAGCGGCTGCGGAGCCAGGTCGGTCTCGTGATGTACAGCCTTCCCGGCGGCAAGGATGCAGTGCGCGGCAAGATGTACCGCTCCTTTGACGGCACTCCCACCCGCGAAGAGCGCGAGAGTGGAAAGCGCGAGCTGCTCAAGATGCTCCGCTCGTTCGATTACACCGGATCGCCGCTGCCCGAGCAATTGCCGCTCACGTCGGGCAAGCCGGCAATCGATTATTTCCAGCACTTTCCCGGCCTGGACGCCGGCGACCTCTACAACAACGCGGGCTTCTGGAAGCTGCCCATCCCCGTGATGGAGGCGATCGACGTCCACCCCGGCGACGTCGTGATTTACGACGCCGAGGGCTACGCGGCCCTCAAAACCTTCATGCAGGACGCGGGGATAGAACACGTGCTGCTTTGCGGCTATCACGCCGACATGTGCGTCTGCAAGACAACGGCCGGCTATGAGAATCTGCGGCGCGACTTCAACGTTTTTCTCGTGGGCGACGCCGTCCAGTCGACTTTCCCGGCCAACACGACGGCCCGCCACGCCACGAATCAAACCGTCTCCTTCGCCGCGCTCGAACTGTTCATCACTCAAGCGTCCTGGATCCGGCACGACGACGATGACGCCGTCGCCCGCGCGTCTTCCAGGCGGCAGGGCCCGGTCAGCATCGAGCGGACCGCTTCCGGAAGCACAAACGGCAGTTCGGAATCTGCCACCCTCCCCTCGCGGGACGCCGCCGATTACCGCTGGGTGAACGTCACGTCGAAGGCGGCCTTCGCCCCACGAGACGGCGCCGGCGCGCTGGTCTTCAAGGGCCGGATGTGGCTGCTGGGCGGTTGGAACCCGTCCGACAAGCAGCACTTCCCGCGTATCTGCAATAACGAGGTCTGGAGCTCCGCCGACGGCGCGGCCTGGACGCTGGAAAAGCCCAACACGTTCCTCGACCGGTCGTTCGATCCCCAATCCGATTGGGAGGGCCGCCACACGGCGGGCTACGCCGTCTACAAGGACAAGATGTGGATCGTCGGCGGCGACGTGAACCAGGGGCATTACCACTCCGACGTCTGGAGCTCGCCGGACGGCAAGTTGTGGACGCGCGTCAACCAGGGCCGCGACGTGCCGTGGGGCCCACGGGCCCTGCACCACACGCTGGTCTTCAACGACCGGATGTGGGTCATGGGCGGCCAGACCATCCCGCAGTTCGCGGCGGGGAAGGAATCGTTCCATCGCGACATCTGGACGACGTCCGACGGAGTCGAGTGGGAACAGGTCCAGCCGCAAGAACCCTACTGGTCGGCCCGCGGGATGATCGGCGGCAGCGCGGTCTTCCAGGGGCGGATGTGGATCCTGGGCGGCGGCACGTACGACACGCCGGGCGTCCCGGAGCGGAAGTTTTACAACGACGTCTGGAGCTCGGCCGACGGCGTGCGCTGGCAGCGGCACGTCGAGCACGCTCCCTGGGAACCGCGGCAGTACCACGAAGTGGCCGTCTTCGACGACCGGCTCTGGGTGCTCGAGGGCTACCACCACTCCAACCGTAACGACGTCTGGCACTCGTCCGACGGCGTCGATTGGCACGAGCTGCCCGACACCCCATGGGCTCCGCGGCACACCGCGAGCGTCTTCGTCCACGACGGGGCCCTCTGGATGGTGGCCGGCAACAACATGCAGCCGGATGTCTGGAAGCTCCAGCGCAGGGGGCTTCCGTGACGCGTGCCGTCGATCCCGAGCGGCTGCGCACCGTGCACCTCGTGCCGCTGACGGCGCTGGCGCCGGACGGGCGGCTGAACCTCGACGCCCAGGCCCGGCACACGGCGGCCATGGCCGCGGCGGGGATCCGCGTGTTCCTGCCGGCGGCGGGGACCGGCGAGTTCCACAGCCTCACCGCCGACGAGATTGTGGAGGTCGTGCGGACGACGCGGGAAGCGGCCGGGGCGGAGGCGCTGGTCTTCGCACCCGTCGGCGGGCCGATCGGCCAGGCGCTCGATGTGGGCGGGCGCGCGCTGGCCGCCGGGGCGGACGGCCTGCTGTTCATGCCCTTCCAGCACCCGTACCTGAGCGATGAGGGCGCGCGGGACTATTACCTGGCGATCCTCGACCGGCTGGCGGCCCCGTCGATGATCTACAAGACCGCTCCCATCCCCAGCAACTACCTGTTGTGCGAGCTGGCTTCGGATCCGCGGGTGATCGCCGTGAAGTACGCGGTCAACAGCCTGCACGAATTCCGCGGCGCCGTGCGGCGGGGCGAAGCCTGCGAGTGGCTGTGCGGGTCGGCCGAGCGCTTCGCTCCCTACTTCATGCTGGCCGGGGCGAGCGGATACACGAGCGGGGCTGCCAACCTCTGCCCCAGCATCAGCCTTGCGATGCACGCCGCGTTTGCCGAGCGCCGGACCGACGAGGGATTCCGCCTGCAGCAACTGCTGCTGCCCATCGAGGAGTTCCGCGCCCGCGACGGCGACAGCTACGGCATCAGCATGCTCAAGCACGCGCTGGCGTGCACGGGAACTCCGGTCGGCCTCCCGCGCCCGCCGCAGCGGCGGCTCACGGGCGGCGAGCAAACGCAGATCGAGTCGCTGCTGCCGCCGATCCTGGAGGCCGAGGCCGCGCTCGCGGGGCGCCAGCCCGATCTCAGTCGAACGAGATGACCTGCCTCCAGTTCTCGAAGATGATCCGCTCGATCGCCTCGGCGGGAAATTTTGGCAGGCCGCCGGCGGCCACCACGTCGTTCACTTTCCGCAGGCCGGCGATCACCTGCGCAGGGGTGGCCGAGGGGAAGTCGGAGCCGAAGATCAGCTTGTGCTCGACTCCGTACTCCAGCGCGGTCATAAAGGCCTGCCAGTGCCGCCAGGGCCGGTAGTGCAGGGCCGAGACGTTGGCGTAGAGGTTGGGGTGCTTGCGGATGAGCACGATGCACTCGGTCTCCCAGGGATGCCCCATGTGCGAGATGATGATCCGCAGGTCCGGGCAGGCGATGGCGATGTCTTCCAACTGCACCGGGTTGGCATACTTGAGCGGGCCGGGGCGGACGAACGTCGTCCCCTGGTGGATGTTCACGGGAATGCCGAGCTGCTCGGCCTTGCGGAACAGCGGCAGGTGTTTTGGATCCTGGGGGTCCCAGTTCTGGTAGATCGGTGCGCACTTCAGACCGCGCAATCCCAGCCTGGTGACGTAGTGTTCCAGTTGGTCCACGCAATCCGGGTCGTTGGGATCGACCGAGCACCAGCCGACGAAGCGGTCCGAGTGCCGAGCGGCGAATTCGGCGATCATTTCCTGGTCGACGTCGATGCCGGAGTACGGCGCCCGGATGCCGAACACGATCACCTTGTCGCAGTCGCTGGTCGCGTCCAGCAGCGTGTCGGGGGTGGAGTCGAAAGCGTTGTTCTCGTCCTTGCCGGCCCCGGCGAAGTACACGTCCGGCGATAAACGCATCTTGGCCTTCTTGGCCGCCAGTCCGAAGCGGACGAACTCTTCCGACAGGTGGTCCGGGTACCAGCAGAGGTTGGTGTGCGTATCGACGAGCATCGTTTGTTAGCTCCGCAGCAGCCGAACGGGCGCACGAATCTTGGGGTCCTTGGCCCAAGGCACATCCAGTTGCACTTCGACAAACCAATCGATGCTGAAGAGCTTGCCGCGCAGCGTCGGCGGCCCGGCCAGCTCGACGGGCAGCGAAAAAGTCTGCGAGAAACGCCCCTGGATGGGGTTGGCCTCGCAGATCTGGACGCGTTGGCCGGCATGACGGGCGCTTGCGTGGTGGCCCTGGGCCTTAGTCTGCTCGGTCGCCACGAGGCTGGCCCACAGCGCGTTGACCGTCAACGGCTTGTCGTTTTCGATCACCACGATACCCTCGATCGTCTCCCCCTGGCGGAACACGTCATCGGCTAGCGCCAGCTCGACGCGCACGTCCGGCGCCAGCAGCTTGTTCCAGAATCCGCCGCCGCCATCGCCGGGATAGCGCACCCGCACGCTCTGCGAGGGCGGATCGGCGGCCGGCAGCGGCGCCACGTCGAACGAATGCTTGGCTTTCAGGTCGAAGGCCAGCGGGACGTCGCAATGGACCGACAGCTCGTAGAATATCCGCGAATTCGTGCCGGTGTGCGTGGCCGGGGCGCCGTCCGGCACCATCACGTCCACCTCGAAGGAGTGCTCTCTTGGCTCCAGGACGACGTGCCGCCCGCCGCCCACGAGGGTGGCCAGGGCGTCTCCCAGGCCGCGAAAGCACCCCAGCGGCTCATGACCGGCCAACACCTTCTGCTGATCCACAATATGGACGTGCTCCACGGCCGTATGGGTCGTGGTGGTGGTGTGCCCCTTGCTGTCGGTGCTGGTGGTGGTGTAGGTGGCCTTGGTTTCCTCGGCGCCCCAGAAGCGCGCGTGGATGCCACGGACCTTCAGCCGCTTTTCCAGCGTCAGCACGATCGGCACCGTGACCGTTTCGCCGCGGACCAGTTGGCTACTTGGCGCATGGATTGCGAGTTGATTCGCCATGACGGCACTTTCCCGGATCGTTCCGCAACAAGCTCGCCGGCGGCCCCATTGTCGGCGCAGCCCCGGCGACCTGCAACTAGCGGCCTGTTCCGTCCTTTTTTCTGGTATGCTACTGGGGGACAGGACTGACATGCCTGGCCGGTTAACTTCCGCCCGCCTGGGTTTGGGGAGAAAGCGAGGACAACGGCCCGTGAGGTAACTGTGGTGCCAAACGATAACCCGTATGGAAGTCCCGCTCAAAGCAAGAGAGCGTCGGCGCGTCCGTTGGTCCGACGACCTTCTTGGGTGGTTGTCGGCGTCGCATGCCTCTGCGTCCCGGCACACGTGTATTTGACAGTCGAGGTGATGGTTGGTTTCGCCGACAGTTCGACACTGCCATTGGTCGGTCAGGTCCCTGAGGGCTTGTTTAGTCGTCAAGCGGTGGCCGCTGGCATTTTTTTAGTGAATACATCTGTCGTCGCTCTGGGGTTGTGGCTGTCCTGGCAAGTCATCCGGCGGGGAAATACGTTGCAGAAGGCGGTGTGCCTGTTGCCGGCCGTTATTCTAGTAATTTGGCCGGGTTGGATGATCATTCAAATTGTTAGTGTCGGCTTCTGATGTCCGCACTTCCCTGAACATTCGCCTCGAGCAACGGGTTCCTGTGAAATGACGAATGCCGTATGACAAGAAAGAGGCCGATTGGGTCGCGTAGTCGCGGTGCCGCCTGGTGGGTCACGGTGGGCGCGAATCTGTCTGTCGTGACCGTTGGCGTGCTGTTGTACCTGCTCATCTGGTACGGTGTTAACGGCATCGGCGGTAAGCATTATTGGTGGATTTCCGAGTTGATTGAATGGGCTTTGCTCATCGTAAGTGTTTCCGGTGCGCTGCAGGCTTTTTGGTGCTTGCGTTTTGGGAGCAAGCGGCAAAAGCTTTTATGCGTAGTGCCGATGGTGATTCTGATCTGGGTGGCAGGATGGCTCCTCTGTAGTCTGGACATACTATTGAAGGTGGTTCCGGGTTGATGGCGACTGCTGCGCTCATCATCGTGGTTGGTGTGATTGGCCTTGGTCTGGCGATTCTCGTCGTGGCAAGGCCGACCAACACCTGCGTGGCCATTCGATTCAGTTTGCGGCAGATGCTGTTGTGGACCGCTTGCGTTGCGGTGCTGCTTGGACTTTTCGTTTATCGTGCTCCGAGCGGAACAGGGTATATCCTGTCGCTGCCAGTTTTCGCTGTGTGGCTGGCAATAGTCGGGGTGAGGTATCGTCACGCCCAGTGGCACCATTTGGCGTTCGCTGTGGCGGCGGGCTTTGCGATTGCAACGGTGGTCGAAATCGAACTGGCCTCGGGCTACGGTTCGCCGCTACCAATCATTGGGCAGATACCAGGGCCTCCATCCAAGGCGATGCAAGCCGTAAACCGGGCCCTAATGGCCATGTTCGCAGGTTTCGGGTTCTGGCAGTCGATCTATGGAGTGCGGAAGGGAAAGGGTCTTCTGAGGATGAGTTGTGCCATGACGGGGCTCGTCCTTGGCGTCGCCGCGGTTGGTATGATTGTCTCCATTCTGGACCTTTGGTTTCGCTGGGGGTTATAGACGGTTATAGACAAACACCTGGCGCGTCTCGAGCTGGTAAACCCAGCCGTGCAGCGCCAGCTCGCCGCGGGCCAGGCCCGCAGCCACCGCGGGATGCGTCCGCAGGTGGTCCAGTTGAATCAGCACGTTGTGCTGGATGGCCACGTTCAATTGATCCGCCTTGCCCAGGTGAGCGTATTTCTGCCGCACGATCCGGCGGGCCGCCTCGCCGTGGCGCAGCCAGGCGCGCACCGCAGGCATCGAATCGCGGATGGCGTCGGCAGCCAGCAGAGCCTGGATGGCACGGCAGTCGGAATGCCCGCAGACCACGATCTCCCGGACGCCCAGGCCGACGAGAGCAAACTCGATGGTGGCCGCCTCCCCGCCGCCGGCTGTCCCGTGCGGCGGCACCATGCCGCCCGCGCTGCGCAGTATGAACAGCTCGCCCGGCTCGGCCTGCATGATCAAGTCAGGGTTGACGCGTGAATCGGAGCAGGTGATGAACAGCGCTCGCGGGCGCTGCGCTTCGGCGATGCCTTTCTGAGCGTCACCTGGTACGGCGTCCAGTTGGCTGTGCTCAATATCCGATTCATGTCGGGCCGGCGGCCGGCAAAGCCGTTCGAAATCTTCCCAGGCGAGATCGCCGAAAGGCAATCCCTGCTCGCGCGTTTCCGCGGATGGCGCGAACTCGATGATCCGGTCGTCGAGAGGAGGCGCGGGCCTTTCGGATAACGGGCCAAGACGCGACCAAGGTTTGGCGGGTTCGCTCATGACGATCCCCTCGCGAAAAGCCGCAGCCCACTAACTATTCGATCAATTCCACTGAGTATTCGATCACTCCGCGAGCGGCCGGTCAACCATCTGGGCCGCTGGGAGAGCGTGTCGACGACGCCGAGAAAGAGGTCCCAGCCGGGTTCGTGGACAGCGTCGCTGTCTATCCGCGGCAGCCGTGACACCCCGCTGGTCAATTGGCGGTTGTCGGTAAGTCGGAAGGGCGGTGGTCGGCTCGTCCAGTGATTGCTTGGACACCGGGCCGTGAAGAATCCTCACCGCGCTCTGCGTGGCCCTCGCGGCTTACTTGCCGGAATAACGACGCGCGCTCGGATGTGTGCGACAACCGCGGCGTGGGGACCTTCCTCGATCAAGTCAATCCGCACCAGGGCTCGTCCTCCGCCGCGATCTCGTTGGGGGCGTTTTACTGACCGCTGGACGCGTCCCAGACCTTCGCCTCGAAGCGGGCCCGATAAACGTCCCAGGGCGACTGGCGGGGCAGGCGGGCGCAAAGCGAGCTTGGGAGGCTCCGGGATGCCGGATTCTTGCTTTCAACGCATCGACCAGCTTTGATAGAATGGCGCCGCCTATCCTGTAGGGGCCGCGAGGCGGAGACGGGAAAATGATCCGATTAGGCGTCCAGCCGTTTCGAACTTGTGCGGGCACCAGCCGCCGCGAATTCCTGCAGGTGGGCGGCGCCAGCTTTCTGGGGCTCTCGCTGCCAGGCCTGCTGCGGGCACAGGACCAGGGGGCCGCCGACCGCGGCAACGACGTCTCGGTCATCTTGTTGTTCTTGTGGGGCGGCATGCCGCAGTCGGACACCTTCGATCTCAAGCCGCGCGCGCCCGACTCGATCCGCGGCCTGTTCAAGCCGATCGACACGGCCGTGCCCGGCATCCGGATCTGCGAGCACCTGCCGAAGCTGGCCGCGGCCGGGAAGCAGTATGCAATCGTCCGCTCGGCGCATCACCGCGAAACGGAGCATCCCCGCGCCGGCCACTACATGATGACCGGCAACCAGGTGATCCGCGGCCAGGAGTGGCCGAACATGGGCGCCACGATCAGCAAGTACGCCGAGGGGGACAACGCCTTGAGCTCGGTGGTCATCGGCCCCCGGTTGATTGACATGCCAATCACGCCCACCGGCCAGGACGGCGGCTTTCTGGGCAACATCTACTCGCCGTTCCGCGTGACTGACCCGACCGTGCCGCTGGATAAGCTGGCGGCCATGTCGCCGCCGGAGTCGGTCAGCCAGGAGCGCACCGAGCACCGCGGCCGCTTATTCCGCACGATCAACGAGTTCCAGCGGCACCTGGAGAACGGCGAGACGGCATTGCTCGACAAGGCCTATGAGCGAGCCGGGGCGCTGACCACGAGCCCGCAGGCCAAGGCGGCCTTCGACTTGAGCCGCGAGCCCCAGCCAATGCGCGAGCGATACGGCACTTACGGCTTCGGCCAGGGCGCGTTGATGGCCCGGCGGCTGATCGAGGCCGGCGTGCGCTTTGTGCAGGTCAACTGGCGGGCCCATCCGATCAACGACTACGGCTTCGACAATCACGGCGACAATTTCAACAAGCTCAAGGGCCACCAATTGCCGCAGGTCGACCAGACCGTTACGGCACTTTTGGACGACCTCGAATCGCGCGGCATGTCGCAGCGGACGCTGGTGCTGATGTCCGGCGAATTCGGCCGCACGCCAACCGTCAACAGTGCCGCCGGCCGCGATCACTGGCCGTTCTGCTTTTCGTACCTGATTGCCGGGGCGGGCGTCGCCGGAGGCCGCGTGATCGGCGCCAGCGACCAGTTTGCGGCCTATCCCAGCGACCAGCCGGTCAGCCCCGAGCAAACGGTGGCCACGGTGCTGGGCCGGGTGGGGTTGGACCTGGAGAAGCTGAAAGCGGCCGGCGTTCTGGAAGAAACCCACGGCATCGAGGGCTTGTTCGGCTAGGCCAAGGCGGCCAGCCTGTTTCGCCATGGCCGGCACGATTCGCCCCATCGCTGGGGCTGGCACACTCTTGGATCATGCACCATGACACGATGTTCTCTTACCGTCCGCGGCTTTGTCGGTGTTTGTTTGGCGGCGGTGCTTGCCGGTGTCGCCGGCCAGGCCCCGGCGGCGGAACTGGCACGGCTGGCCTCCGACACCTGGGACCAATACACGCCGCGCGGCAAGGAGGTCGATGCGATCGAGGGAGACTGGGCGCTGACCAACGGCCGCCTGGTGGCGGTGATCGCCCAGCCAATTGCCGGGCGGAACGCGAACATGACGGTCCGCAACGTGGGCGGTTGCGTGATCGACGTCACCCGCAGCGATCGTCAGAGCGATCAGCTCAGCGCGTACTATCCCGGCGGCCCGCAAATGGAGTGGCGGTCGATCGAGGCCCAGGTGACCGACAAGGCCGAAGGCGGCGGCCCCGTCGAGCGCGGCCGGTCGATTCGGGTCGTCTGCAAGGATGCAGGAAGTCCCCAGCGGCCCAGCGCCGAGGTGGCTTATACGCTCGAAGACGGCTGGGACTACCTGCTGGTCGATATCACCTATACCAACCAGACCGACCAGCCGCTGGAGTTCGAGCCGGCCGACCAGATGCGGGCCGACATTAGCTTCGAGAAGGTCGCCGATGGCCAGCCGCCCTTGTTCTGGGTATACGACCGCTGGTTCGGCCAGGCATACGGACTGGTCGCCGAGGGCCGCACGATCGAGAGCAAGTCGGACAACCGCACGTCGACGATCAAGTACCTCGCTGAAGGCAAGGCCGGCGTTCGCCTGGAGCCTGGCCAGAGTGTTCATTTGCAGCGGCGGCTATTGGCCGGTGCGAACCTGTTGGACGTGAAAGCAATAGCCAACGATTTGGCCGGCGTCGAACAGGTGGCGTACGACTTGCAGGTGCGTGACACGGCCGGCAATCCACTGGTGGATGCCGAGGTGGTGGTACAACAAGGCGAAGAGGCCTATGGCAGCGGCCGGACCGACGGTTCGGCCCGGCTGGCGTGCAGGTTGCCGGCCGGCCGGTTTGCGGCGGCCGTGTCGGCCATCGGCTGCCCCACCCGCACCGTCGACTTGAGCGGCGGTGAGCAGTCGATCGAGCTGGACGAGCCGGGGTACGTCGTGGCCGCCGTCCGCAACGAGCAGGGAGGCCCGATCCCGTGCAAAGTGGCATTCCGCGGCCGCGAGGGGACCGAAGACCCGTACTTTGGGCACCAGAGCGGAGAGTGGGGCGTCCATAACCTGCGCTACAGCGAAAACGGCAGCTTCCGCCAGCCGCTGGCGCCGGGCAAATACGACGTGATTGTCAGCCACGGCACGGAACACGACGCCGTTTTTGCCCAGATCGCCGTCAGCCGCGGCCAGGAAACCGCGCTCGAGGCGGTGCTGGTCCGCAGCGTTCAGACGCCGGGTTGGATCAGCGCCGACTTCCACAGCCACTCCAGTCCCTCGGGCGACAACACGTCGAGCCAGCTTGGCCGCGTGTTGAACCTGCTGTGCGAGCAGGTGGAGTTTGCCCCCTGCACCGAGCACAACCGGCTCGACACGTACCAGCCGCACCTGGCGCGGCTCAACGCCACTCACCTGGTGGCAACCTGCGTGGGCATGGAGCTGACCGGCAGCCCCGGCGACGTCAACCATCAGAACGCCTTCCCGCTGGTGCTCAAGCCGCGGCTGCAAGACGGCGGCGCACCGCAAACCGACGCCGATCCGGAAGTGCAGATCGAGCGGCTCGCCTTGTGGGACGGCGGCAGCGAAAAGCTGCTGCAGCAGAACCACCCGGACCTGGGCCACGTGTTCTTCGACAAGGACGGCGACGGCCAGCCCGACGGCGGGTTCAGCAAGTCGTTTCAATACATGGACGTGATCGAAGTTCATCCGCCTCAATGGATTTTCCAGGGGCCGACCATCACGTTCGGCACGCAGGAGCGCAACAACACCATCTTCAACTGGCTGCAGTTGCTCAACCAGGGGCATCGCATTCCGGGCGTTGTCAATACCGACGCGCACTACAACTTCCATGGATCGGGCTTCCTCCGCGTGTATCTCAAGAGTCCCACGGACGACCCGGCCGAGATCGATACCATGCAGATGGTGCACGCCGCCGAGCACGGCCAGGTGATCATGACCAGCGGGCCGTACATGGAAGTGCTGCTCACCGCCGACGAGGTCGACCCGGCCGCCGGCGGGCAGCAGGGCCACGCCGGAGAACAAGACGATACGCAGGCGGCCACAAGCGGCACGGCCGGAGACGACGTTCAGGCACCTTCGGGCAAGGCCACGCTGCGAGTGCGCGTGCAGTGTCCCAACTGGTTCGACATCGACCGCGTGCAGGTGTTCTTGAACGGCCGCCCGGACGAGAAGCTCAACTTTACCCGCAGCGAGACCCCCGAGCGGTTCACAGGCGGTACAATCAAGTTCGACCAGGAGATTCCGCTTACGTTCGAGTCCGACACGCACGTGATCGTGGCGGCCGCCGGCGAGAAATCGACGCTGGGGCCGGTGATGGGTCCCGACTATGGCAAGCACATGCCGATCGCGGTGTCGAACCCGATCTACGTCGACGTCGATGGCGGCGGATTCAAGCCCAACGGCGATACGCTGGGCGCGCCGCTGCCCGTGATGTCGGGGAGGGCAAGAAAATGACGGAGAACAAAGGCGGTCTTGGATCTTGGGACTTTGGACTTGGGGAGAGGCCCAAGCCCAAAGAACAAAGCCTGCCCAAAGAACAAAGCCCTCGGACCCAAGGCCTGTCGCGTCTTGCGCGCCTTCGTGGTGAGTACCTTCACTGGCTGTGCGTAGCTGCGCTCGTCTTGTTCCTGTTTCCCGCTCATCCGGGTTGGGCAGGCGATCCCGCGGCGAAGCGGCTGTTGCTGTTGGGGCAAGGGCCGGACGGTCATCCGCCCGCTACGCACGAATACCTGGCCGGGTTGCGGGTGCTGGAGAAGTGCCTCGGCCCCGTGCCCGGTCTCGAGGTGTCGATCCACCGGGCCGACGATCCGTTCAGCGAGGGGCCGGAACTGCTGGCCAAGGCCGACGGCGTCGTGCTGTTCCTTTCGGAAGGGGCCAAGTGGACCCAGGCCGACCCACGCCGGCGCGACGCGCTGGCCGGCTTGGCAGCGCGGGGCGGCGGCCTGGTCGCCTTGCACTGGGCGATGGGCACGCGCGAGGCCGAACCGATTGCGGGCTTCGTCAAGCTGCTGGGCGGCTGCCACGGCGGGCCGGACCGCCGCTTCGCCGTGATCGAGGAACGCCTGGAGTTTGCCGAGCACCCGGCGACGGTCGGCCTCGAACCGCTGGTCGTCCACGACGAGTTCTACTATCAACTCAAGCTGGCGCAGCCGGCCGGCAGTGTCACGCCGCTGGCAACCCTGCCGATCGAAGGCCGGCAGGAAACCGTTGCTTGGGCCTGGCAGCGCGAGGACGGCGGCCGTTCGTTCGGGTTCAGCGGCCTGCACTTTCACGACAACTGGCGGATGGCCGCCTATCGCCGCCTGGTTTGCCAGGGAGTGCTCTGGACGCTCGACTTGCCGATTCCCGAAGGTGGCCTGGCGGTCGAAATCGACGAGTCGGATCTGCGGCTCGAGCCGGCCGGCCAGTAGACCACGCTCACCAACTACAAGGAGATTGTGCCATGTCCGAAAGCAGCCGCCGGTCGTTCCTGAAGCAGACTGGACTGGTCGCCGGAGCGGCGGCGCTCGATTGGGCCGGCTCGGCCGGCGCCGCCGAGGACGGTGAGAAAACCGTCATGGGGGCCATCGGTTGCGGCGGCCAGGGCACCGCGCTGGTTCGCTCGTTTGCCGCCCAGGAGGACGTCGAGCTGGCATTCGTCTGCGACCCGGACCAGGCGCGGGCCGAGTCGGCCGCCAAAGAGGCGGCTTCGATCGCCGGCAAGCCGCCGCAGGTGGTGGGCGACTTGCGGCGCGTGCTGGACGACCCGCGCGTGCAGGCGGTCACGGTGGCGACGCCTGACCACTGGCACGGGCCGGCCACGCTGCTGGCATTGGCCGCCGGCAAGCACGTCTACGTGGAAAAGCCCTGCGCGCACAATATCCGCGAAGGCCGCCTGATGGTCGAGGCGGCCCGCCGCCACGACCGGGTGGTGCAGGTCGGCACGCAAAGCCGCAGCGCGCCGCACGTGCTGCGGGCCATGCAGTTGCTGGCCGAGGGGGCCATCGGCCAGGTGCTGGTGGCCAAGGCCTGGAACAGCCAGCGGCGCGGCAACATCGGCCACGCTTCGCCGAGCGATCCTCCCGCCGGCTTCGACTACGACATGTGGCTGGGCCCGGCGCCGGCCGTGCCGTTTCAGACCAATCGCCACCACTACCACTGGCACTGGTGGTACGACTTTGGCACCGGCGATTTCGGCAACGACGGCGTGCACGACATCGACATCGCCCGCTGGGGCCTGGGCGTCGCGGAGCATCCTTCGCGGATCGCGGCCCTGGGCGGCAAGTATCACTTCGAAGACGATCAGCAGTTCCCCGACACGCAGTACGTGGTTTTCGAGTATCCGGGCGACGGCCAGGTGGGGCACAAGCGGCAGTTGATCTTCGAGCAGCGCATCTGGTCGCCGTACCGCCAGGAAGGGTACGAGAACGGCAACGCGTTTTACGGCACCGACGGCATGTTGCTGTTGGGCAAGAACGACGGCTGGCAGCTCTTTGGCCCGCGCAACAAGCCCGGCGAGACGATGCCGGCCCAGGGCATCGGGCCGCCGCACCACCGCAACTTTTTGGAGTGCATCAAGAGCGGCTCTCGCCCCAGCGCCGACATCGAGATCGGCCATCTGTCGGCCGCGCTCTGTCACCTGGGCAACATCGCCACCCGCGTCGGCCGCGTGCTGGCGTTCGACCCGCCCGCGGAGCAGATCGTGAATGACGATGAGGCCAATCGCCTTATCGTCCGCGCCTACCGCGACGGCCACTGGGCCGTGCCCGACCTCTCCTCGACCGCGTAATTGGAAAAACGCCACGGACGACGCTACGCTACGAATGCTCTCGCAAAGGCGCGACCGAAAAATAACTTCGACAGAGTCTGAGCGTGCCCCACTTGCGATGTGAGGAAGGGCATGCGCGACCAGCCCCGGACGGGGCGAAAGTCAATAGCCGGGGTGCGTCAGCCCCCGGTCACGCGGCACCGACGCGGTCGTAAGCCCCAAGGGGGCGACAGTCATCGTGATGCGAAGTTACGTTTCGAAGCCACGGAGGCACGGAGAACACGCAGACGCCACAGGGTGAGGAGGCAAGGATTCATATCAATCCATCTGTCAGGCATGCTTGATTCGTAGCTGCGGAATCTGTGCAATCCATGATGCCCTTCTTCGTCGGTCGTCTTCCGTGTGCTGTATGGTTGCACTCTTCGTAATTCTCGCGGACCGTAGCGACTCCGTGTCCTCCGTGCCTGCTATGTAGCTGCGGTCAAGTGGTTCAATCTCTGGATCAACTGGCCTGTGATGCCCTGAAGCGGGTTTAGGCTTCGCGCTCCAATGCTCTCTGTTCCACGATTTCCTTGACCTTCTCCAGGAGAAGCAACAGGTGTTTGTTGTTCTCGGCACGCTTCGCCCTCATTTCAACGAGCTGAATTGCTTCCTGATCGCCACCAATATACTCATATGCGAGAATCACCAGCCACGCATAAAGCTCCATCGCCTTATCGCTCGGCGGCGGGTCTCGCTCCAAAGCACCGAAGATCGGGAGGAGGGCCCGTGTTCCACGGCTGTGGAGCACGACCGCACAGGGATAGTCCAATATTGGCCCCTTGGCCATGCGGTCACCAGGATCGCGGTTGGGAAGCTTGTACTCCCAGTCCACATGCTTGATGAACGCTCTCACCGCCTCTCCGTAATGCATTCGTCCAAGAAAGTGAACCGCCATGAAGCGCGAATCAGTCCGGTGCGGGCCTGTAATTATTTTTGTGTCAGGCAAGCAGGGAACGTCATTTGCTGCCTTGC
>JBBDYJ010000016.1:0-136778 GCA_040901675.1 Pirellulales bacterium
CCGTGTTCCGATTCCTCCTTCCTCCTTCCTCCTCCTTCTGCCTTCCCCCGCGCCGATCCCGCTTCGGCAAGCTAGGCTTGTCCAGTAGGAACCGCAAACTGGGACGACCAACCGCACCGATGTATTTTGAGACCGTGACCGATCTGGCGGAACAGGCCGAGCGGCTCCGCGTTCGCCGTTACGGCGTGATTGAAGTCGTCGGCGCCCGGCTGCGGGCCGTGCGCCTCAGGCCATTTCCGAAGCTGGCCTCCCTGGCCGGGGCGGCCCTGCTGGGGCACTGGTTTCACGAGCGCCGCCTGGGGGACCGCTGCCTGTTGTATTACAACCAGCCCCGTCGTTTTCCCAATTTCTTAGCGCTGCAATACCTGTTGAGCGCGCGGCGGACACGGTTGGCCACCGTGCTGTCGGCCCTTGCGGTGCTGGACGAGATCGCCCGCTTGAAGCGTTCGGAGGCCTTGCTGTGCGACGCCTCGAACGTGCGGTTGTCCGACCGGGTCTTGGCCCGCTACGGCTGGCAGCCGCACTGTCCCAGCCGCTGGCACCGCAACTTCATCAAGCGGCTGGGATGAGCAGCTCCAGTCCCGGCACGAGCAAACGTTCCATTTCGCGCGGCTCGAACTTGGTCAAGCCTCCGGCATAGGTCCGCCCGTCGCTCAACTGCACTGCCCGGCGCAGGAAGCGGACCAGGTTCTCCAGCACATTCTGGCCAAGCGGCTCGCGAGGGTAAACCCCATGTGCGATGTTGATATGACGCGCCTGCGCCCGATTGTGAACGAATGCCGGAGGCCGACGAGCCATGTACGTCGCCAAAATCGGCGCGGGTTCGCGCAAGCCAACCGACCACCAGGCTCTGCGATTCGTGGCCACGTAGCCCAGGTGCGCTCCAAGCGCTTTGGCCTTGGAAAGGTGTCGGTCGATCGCTTTGCGGTCGCAGGCGTCGAAGACGTCGAGGTCAACGGGCAGGTCGATGACTCGACGCAGCGCGGACGCGTCCTCGAGCACGAGCCCCGCCTCGAACAACTCTCGTGCCTTTGTAACGCTGGGGAACAACACGCGGTCGGGCAACCCGGCACTATCCGGGCCGGCGATCCAAACCTTGTTCAGCCCGGTCACCTGACCGCGGTGCACGCGGCATAGCTCGCCGAGCTCAACGTAGCCTTCCCGCCCCTTGCGCCGGCGGCGCGTCAGGGGCGACCATCGCGGCTGCGACTCGAACCGCTCACGCGGTACGACTCGATCGCCGTTGTGGTCGTTCAACTCCGCGAGGTTGCTCACGCGCTTGAGCTGGATCGAGCCTGGCCTCTCCCCGATCTGAAAATACGTGATCGCCGCCGTGGTCGCGGCATCGGGAAAGGGCATTGCCGTCGGCTCGATGACCGTGATGCGGCGCCCGCCAAGCTGCGACAAAAACAGCTCGCGGACCAGGCTGCCGTAATTGACGTCCAGCCACTCGCCGGCGGTGATGTAGGCCCCATAGTCTCCGGGCACCGCCTGGATCGCCGTGGCCAGAAAAAAATGAACGTGCAGGCCGGCGAGTTGGCTGGCAGCGTGCCCGAGCTTCGCGGCTTCCGCGACGAGCCATGTCTTCCAACTCCCCGCGACCGAGTGGTGGCGCACATAGGGCGGATTGCCGATGTACAGCGTTTGCCCAGTGATGGCGCCCTGGTAAGTTGCTCGGTAGTCGCCCACGACGACTTCGGCACGGCCTGCCAGCCCCGCGACGGCCAGGTTGGCACGAGCCAGCATCGCCGGAAAAGGGTCGATCTCCACACCAAACAGAGTGGCCTGGGGCATCCGCCGGCCCGCAGCAAGCAAGTAACGCCCCGAACCAATGCCGGGATCCACGATCCGTTGCGGGCGGCCGGCGTCGGCGGCCCAATCCACCATCGCATCAACAATCGCAGCGGGTGTAAAAGTCGCCCCCTTTTCGCGCCGCTCGGGGGCCGTGCGGATCCGGCAAAAAGCGTCGCCCAGCGGATCTTCGCCTGCTTCAATCCTCTGCCGGAAGTCTGTGGCGATCTGCCGGGGTACCGGAACAGCGGCCTGGGCCAGCCGCTCTTCCTCCTTGGACCAGCCTCGGACCTTCCGCGCCCCCAGCGAGAGCGCTATTTGCACCAGCTCCCCTTCCCGGCAGGGACAATCAACCAGGTCGCCTAGCGTCAATTGTTGCTCCTGCTGAGCCATGGTGCCCGCTCCCAAGCCAATTCTCAGGACTGAAGCGCCTCCTGCGACGGCCGCATGCTAGCAATGAACTAATGTACAGACTTCGCCCCCATCTCGCAAGCTCGGAAATCGTTTTGCGCCAAACGGAATGGAATTTCCATTCACTGATTCGCCGTTGTTTCCCGGCGGCCACGCTGCTACTATCCGCCGCGCGAACGGGGGGTGAAGCCGCGCGCTCAACTGGCGGCAGTAACTCGGCCTGGATGGAAAGACGGGTGGGCATGCGAAAGGCGGCAGCTGCACTGGTGGCCTTCTGCGTGATCGGCGCGCAGGGCTGCGCGCAGAACCCCTTGGTCCTGCAGGGGCAGGTCCAGACGCTCCAGCAACAGCAGTTGGCGCTTGCTCAACAGAACCAGGAGCTCCAGGGCCGGGCCGCCGCCCTGGACCAGGACAACCAGGAGCTGGGCACGCTGCTGGCGCAGGCACGCCAGCAGGCCGGGGTCCTGGAAGACCAGGTGGCCGCCCTAAGGGACCAGTTGGGCAGCTCGGCGGCGCAACTGGCCCGCCAGAAGGAAGAGCGCCAGGAGGTGGAAAAGAAGTCCGAGACCTTGGCCGCCTCGGTCAAGCGCCGGGCGGGCGCCACGATCACCGCCAACAGCAGCCTGCGCGAGCGGCTGCCCGCGGTCGATATCCCGGGCGTCGAGGTCCGCGCCGACGGCGACGTGATCCGCCTCGAGCTGCCCGGGGGCAGGCTGTTCGAGTCGGGCCAGGCCTCGTTGCTGCCCCAGGCGACGGCGCTCATCGACAGCGTGGCCGCCGAGATTGCCCGGGCCTATCCGGAACACCTGGTAGGCATCGAGGGACACACCGACAGCGACCCCATCCGGGCCGGGCCCTGGCGGAGCAACCACCAGCTCTCCGTGGCCCGCGCCATGGCCGTCTACGAGTACCTGGCGGGGCGCACCCGGCTGGCGCCGCGGCAGTTGTTTGTCGTCGGGCACGGCGCCAACCATCCGGTAGTGTCCAACGGCACCCAGGCCGGCAAGCAGCGCAACCGGCGCGTCGAGCTCGTCATCTATCCCGAACGCCTCGCCGCACGGTAGAATCGGCCTTTTGCGGCCGCGAACCATCCGGGGCGTCCTCGTGTCCAAGGTCCAGTTGTCCCACCGCGCGCTAAGAGCATGATTGCGATCGTTGACTATGGCATGGGTAATCTGCGGAGCGTGCAGAAGGCCCTCTTGAAGGTTGGACACGAGGCGGCGATCAGCGACGATCCGGCCGTGCTGCGGCAGGCCGACAAGCTGGTGCTGCCCGGCGTGGGGGCCTTTGGCGACGCCATGGACGAGTTGAAGCGCCGCCGGCTGGTGGAGCCGATCCGAGCGGCCATCCAGGCGGAGAAGCCCTTCCTGGGAATCTGCCTCGGCTTGCAGTTGCTGTTCGAGGTCGGCAACGAGGGGGGCCGGCACGAAGGCCTGGGCGTGCTCGCCGGCGAAGTGGTGCGGTTCGACCTGGCGGCGGGCTACAAAGTGCCCCACATGGGGTGGAACCAACTGGCCATCCGGCGGCCGGCGCCGCTCTTCGAAGGCATAGCGGATGGGAGCCACGTCTACTTCGTGCACTCGTACTACGCGGTCCCTCACGACCGGCAGGTGATCGCCGCCGAGACGAGCTATCCCGAGCCGTTCGCCTCGGTGATCTGGCAAGACAACGTATATGCCACCCAGTTCCATCCCGAGAAGAGCCAGGCCGACGGGCTGCGGATGCTGAAGAACTTCGCCGAGCTGGCCTGACCCCGCCACGGCCGAAAGCGTGGCGGGATGCGGAGACTCACCAGCCATCAGCCGCCCCTGGGCCGGGTCCCGCACGCAGCCCCGCAGCCGCACTGCAGCCTCGCTCTTATTCCTCCTTCCTCCCTTCCTCCTTCCTCCTTGCTCCTTTCGCCTTCTGCCTTCGTCCTTCTGCCTTCTGCCTTCAAATGCTGTCCCGTTTCCCCGCGCCGGGCTAGTATGGAAATCGTCCCCGCGAGGCACGGATTCGCTTCCGGCGGCAGTCGTCGGGGCTGAGGGGAGCCGTCCGCATGCCGTATGAGATCATCTGCCCGGTGTGCGGCCGGGAATTGCGCGTCTCCGACGAGGCGGCCGGGCACAACGTGCAGTGCCCGGCCTGCCAATCGATCCTGGTAGCGCCCGAGCCTGCCGAGCGCGGGCCGCTTTCGGGCGTGGTGGAGATCCTGGTGGAGGAGGCGGCCTACCAGCGCTCCAAGCCGCCCAAGCCGGAGCACCACGAGCCGTCTCGGTCTCCCCGCACTACGGTGCGGAGGCGAAAGCCGAAAAAAAGCCAGCTCGATCAGTACCGCTACGGCGAAGTAGAACTGAGCGGGCTCGATTGGGCGCTGGCGATTTTATGCGGCGGCATTGCTTGCATCATCGCCATCGTCTGGCTCATCCAGGGCCATCCCAAGGGGACCAAAATGCTGGTCACCACCATTGTCGTCAATGTGGCCCTGTCCGCTGCCGGCCTCGCGCTGGGCATCGTCTTGGCAATCGTCGGCGGCGTACCGCAGTAATTCATGGTCCTGGCAGAAGACCAGGGCCAGCCATAAGAGGGACGCCGAGTTAACCAGCTAGGACTGCCGGCGCGGCGGACAATCGCTTGCAGCGGTATTTTTTCTGTGGCATATTCTGTTTTTCGGCTTTGTTCCCGGTCTCGGGGGTGGTAGTCCAGCACGATGCAGATCTGGCCCGCTATCGACCTCCGCGGCGGTCAATGCGTCCGACTCCAGCAGGGGGACTACCACCGCGAAACCGTGTTCGGCAACGATCCGGCCGCCATGGCGGTTCGCTGGGTGCAACAGGGGGCACAGTGCCTGCACCTGGTTGACCTGGATGGGGCCAAGCTGGGGCGGCCCGCCAACTTGGAAGCGGTTAAGGACATTCTCGACGCCGTGGACGTGCCCTGCGAGCTGGGGGGAGGCATCCGCGACGACGAGTCGATCGCCGCGCTGTTGGAATTAGGTCTCCAGCGGCTGGTGATTGGCACGCGGGCCCTCGAAGAGCCCGACTGGTTCCGCGCGATGTGCCGCCGCTTTCCAGATCGCCTGGCGTTGGGACTCGACGCCCGCGAGGGTCGCGTGGCGACCCACGGCTGGCTCGCCACCAGCGACGTGGCGGCCGCTGACCTGGCCGCGCGGTACGTGGAAGAGCCGCTGGCGGCCATCATCTATACCGACATCGCCCGCGACGGCATGTTGAGCGGACCGAACCTGCCGGCGATGCGCGAGCTCGTCTCGACAACCGACATTCCGGTGGTGGCCTCGGGCGGCGTGCGGCGGGCCGGGGACGTGGCCGACCTGGCTCTCGCGGGAGTGGCTGGTTGCATTATCGGCAGGGCCTTGTACGAAGGCATGCTGACGCTGGCCGACGCGCTGGCAGCGGCCGGCAGCGCGAAGCCCTGTTAACACCGTCAAAGTCAAAGGAAACGCTGGTATGGCGCAACGCAACGTCGAGGACATTCGCAACATTGCCTTCTGCGGCCACGGATCGGCCGGCAAGACCACGCTGGTCGACAAGCTGCTGATCAAGACCGGTGCCGTGAACCACCCGGCCAGCGTCGACGACGGCACGAGCATTTGCGACTTCGATGAGGAGGAGAAGCACCACAAATACACGATCGAGGCCAGCCTGGCGCACTTCGAGCACGGCGGGAAGCACTTCCAGGTGATCGACACGCCCGGCTACCCCGACTTCATCGGGCAGACGATCGGGGCCCTGCGGGCGGTGGAGACGGCCGCCATCGTGATCAATGCCCATTCGGGAATCGAAGTCAACACCCGCCGCGTGTTCATGGAGGCCGGCAAGGCGGGCCTGGGGCGCATGATCGTGATCAGCAAGATGGACGGCGACAACATCGACTATCCGGCGCTGCTTTCGAGCATCCGCTCGATGTTCGGGCCGGCCTGCGTACCCTTGAACGTGCCGGTGGGCAGCGGACCGGGTTTCAAGGGGGTCGCCGGCACCTTGAAGCCGCGGGCCGATGCCGCCGGCGCCCTGGTGAACCCGGCCGAGTTGAGCGAGAAGCTGATCGAGTCGATCATCGAGAACGACGAGGAAGTCACGGCCCGCTACTTCGAAGGCCAGCAGCCGACGGACGAGGAAGTCTCGCGGCTGATCGTCGAGGCGGTGGCGGCCGGAACTCTGATCCCCATTGTGGCCATTTCCGCCAAGGGCGACGTGGGCCTGTCCGAGCTGTTGGACGCGCTGGCGCTGTGCGGGCTGCCGCCGGGGCGCGTGCGGCGGACGGCCAAGAGGCCCGATGGCAGCGAGGTCGAGTTGAAGCCCGACCCGGCAGGGCCGCTGGTGGCGCAGGTGTTCAAGACGCGGATCGATCCCTTCGTGCAGAAGCTGAGCTACCTGCGCGTGTTTTCGGGAACGCTGAAGAAGGACGAGACGGTGCAGGCCTCGACGGCCCGCAAGGGGATCAAGATCGCGCAGCTCTTCCGCGTGCAGGCCAACCACACCGAGCCGGTCGACAGCGCCGGCCCCGGCGACATCGTGGCCCTGGCCAAGGTCGAGGACCTGCACATCGGCAGCACGCTGGGTGAGCTGGTGATGGGCCCGCTGAGCTTTCCGACGCCGATGGTGGGCATGGCGGTCACGCCCAAGAGCCGCGGCGACGAAGGAAAGCTGTCGGGCGCCCTGCACAAGCTGACCGAGGAGGACGCCACGCTCAGGCTCGATCGCGACATGCAGACCAAGGAGCTGGTGATGAACGGCATGAGCGAGCTGCACTTGCAAGTGGTGCAGGAGCGGCTCAAGCGGCGCGACAAGGTCGAGGTCGACGCCAAAGAACCCAAAATCCCCTACCGCGAGACGATCCAGGCGAGAGCCGAGGGGAGCTACCGGCACAAGAAGCAGTCGGGCGGCCGCGGCCAGTTCGGCGAGGTGCATATCCGCATGGTGCCGCTGCCGCAAGGCACCGACATCGAAACGTTCGCCACGAAGGAGAACTTCTCTTCGATGCGCGAGTACCACTACGATCCGGCCAACAATTTCCTCTGGATCGACTCGATCGTGGGGGGCACCATCCCCAACAACTTCCTCCCCGCGGTGGAAAAAGGCTTCAAAGAGCGGATGGAGCGGGGAGTGATCGCCGGCTACAAGGTGCAGAACGTCTGCGTCGAGGTGCACTTCGGCAAGCACCATCCGGTCGACAGCTCGGAAGCGGCCTTCAAGACGGCCGGCTCGATGGCCTTTCGCAACGTGTTCCAGCAGGCCAAGCCGTCGCTGTTGGAGCCGATCGTGACGGTGCACGTGACCGTGCCGCAGGAGAAGCTGGGCGACATCAACAGCGACATGTCGGGCCGCCGTGGCCGCGTGCTGGGCATGGACTCGGCCGGCGGCGACTTGCAGACGGTGATCGCCGAGGTGCCGCTGTCGGAAGTGACCACCTATGCCCGGGCGCTGTCGAGCATGACGGGCGGTCAGGGCAGCTACACCTTGGACTTCAACCGCTACGACGTGGTGCCCGGCAACGTGCAGAAGGACATTATTGAAAAGGCCGTCCTGCACCCCGAAGACGAAGAGTAGCGGGCGGCGGGGTGAGGGCAAGCTGGCTCGATCCGTCCCCCCCGACTACCGCAGCTTGCCACCCGTTTTCCCTAAACTCCCGGCCGCAGCCTACCGAACACAATTTGCAGATGCTTGATTTTGCCGGTAATAAGACCTACGATTAGCGGCGCAAGCCAGCGCGAGCTGGGTGGCTGGGTGGCTGGGTGGCTGGGGCAAAGCGATAGCGTGCCCCAGTTGCGATGCAAAGAACGTTGTTTTTCGGGCGATCCAAGCTGACGCGGGGTGGCTGGGGGGCTTGGGGCAAAGCAATAAGCGTGCCCCGGTTGCGATGTAAAGAAGGTTGTTTTTCGGCCGATCCAAGCTGACGCGTTCCGTACTTCACGGTTTTTAGGCTGACTTTGCGGCGCATCGCTCGCCTGCGCTGCGTAAAGCGAAAGCTCGATATGAACCGCGCCTCTCAATCCGGCGGCCCTTTTCCCGGTGGCCACACCTTTCGCTGCGGCCACACTCTGGCGGCGCGCCCCTGGCGCTGTTGTCCGGCCTGACCGGACTATCTTCCCTCCTTGCCCAGCCGCACGTTTTCTCTTTATCCTTCTCTTTGCCGCGCGCACGACCTGGTGCGCCAGAGCATGGTGAACCAATGGCTTCCGACTTCCGCCTGAAAGAACAACTGCCGGAACTGACCCGGCAAATCGTGGCAACCTACACCGAGGTGGGCACCATCAACCACCTGGGACACTGCCCGCTGCCCAACTACGACGTGATCATCGAAGCCATCGAGGCGCTCAAGGAGATCCTCTACCCCGGCTATCGCCGGCGCGAGGGTCTGCACCTGGGCAACGTCACCTACCACGTGGGCGACCTGATCGACGGCCTGCACGACAAGCTGACGACCCAGATCGGACGGGCGCTAAGGCACGAAGCCAGTTCCCGGACGGTGGTCGACGCCGAAATCGACTACGAAGCCTTGGGGCAGGCCAAGGCCATCCAGTTCCTGGAGCAGTTGCCCGACGTGCGGCGCGTGCTGGCCCTCGACGTGCAGGCGGCCTACGAAGGCGATCCGGCCGTGAAGAGCACCGACGAGGTGATCTTCTGCTACCCCGGACTGGAGGCGGTCACGGTATACCGCCTCGCGCACGTGCTGTGGAACCTGGAGGTGCCGCTCATCCCGCGGATGATGACCGAGTGGGCCCACAGCAAAACCGGCATCGACATCCACCCCGGGGCGCGGATCGGGCGGCATTTTTTCATCGACCATGGCACCGGCGTGGTAATCGGCGAAACTTGCGAAATCGGCGAGCACGTGAAGCTGTACCAGGGCGTCACGCTGGGCGCGTTGAGCTTTCCCACCGACGGCGACGGGCACCTGGTCCGCGGCACGAAGCGGCACCCCACCATCGAGGACCGCGTGGTGATTTACGCCAACGCCACCGTGCTGGGCGGTCAGACCGTGATCGGGCACGACTCGGTGATCGGATCCAGCGTCTGGCTCACCCGCAGCGTCGGGCCGCGGACCACCGTGGTCCTCGAAAAGCCCAAGCTCAAAATGCGCTCCGAGCTGGACGACCAGCGCGACGAGAACTACCAGATCTGAAGGCAGAAGGCAGAAGGAGGAAGGAGGAAGGCCGATCGGGTGGCTGGCCGCAAAGCGGTAGCGTGCCCCAGTCTTCGTTCGTTCGTATCCTCCGCGTTCGCCTTGTCGCCTTGTCCCCATGTCCCTTGTCGCTCTTCCGGGTGGCTGGCGCAAAGGTAGCGGTTCGTAGTGATCCGCATTCATGCGGTCCGGGTGGCTGGTGGCAAAGCGGTAGCGTGCCCCAGGTACGGCTGTAGCCCGTAGGTCGAGGCACAACCGCGGCAGAGGGTTCTGCCTTCCTCCTTCCTCCTTCTGCCTTCCTCCTTCTGCCTTCCTCCTTCTGCCTTCCTCCTTCTGCCTTCTGCCTTCCTTCCTCCTTCCACCCTCCTCCTTCCTCCTTCAGCGTTGAGCCGACCGGACGTCGAAGCAGAACAGCTTGTCCTGGTCGCGGAGGTATAGCCGGCCGTCGGCGATCACCGGATGCGGGTAGGCCGTGCGGTCGCTGCGCTCGGGCTGCTCGAACGAGGAGATGACCGTGCAGCCTTCGGGAGTGGCCTTCACCAGGTGCACCGTGCCCCCTTCGTTGCGGGCGAAGAACATGCCGTCGGCATACAAGAGCGAACAGACGCCGACGGCCCGCTCGCGCCAGAGGGCTTCGCCGGTCTGATAGTCGAGGCAGACGAGAAAACCGGCCTCGTGGCAGCCGTAGACGTGGCCGTCGACGAGCACGGCGCCGCCGGTTTTGTTCTGCAGTTCGTTTGTGAAGTAGACCTTCTCGGCCGCGATGCCATCGCCCTGGCGGCTCAGCTCGACCAGGCCCGCGCCGCGGTTGTAGCCGGCCGTGGCGAACACGGTGTCGCCCAGGGCGATGGGGGTAGAGATGTTGGCGGTGCCGCTGGCCGGCTCGTCATACCGCCACAAGAGCTCGCCATCCTTGGCGCGGACCCCGATCACGCCGTTCATCGTGAACTGCACGTATTGCTTCACGCCGCCCACCTCGGTGTCGATGATCGACGAGTAGGCGGCCGTGTCGCCGATTTTCGACTGCCAGACGACGTCGCCCGTAAGCTTGTCGAGGGCCAGCATCGTCGCTTCCTGCCCGCCGGGAGTACACAGCACCCAGGGGCCGTCCACCATCACCGACTCGCTATAGCCCCAGCCGGGCGTCGTGCCGGAAAACTCCTGGACCAGGTCGCGCTTCCAAACCACCTCGCCGTTGCGTGCATTGAGACAGGCCAGGTCGCCGTTGAGTCCCAAGGCGTAGACCCGTGGGCCATCCACGGTCGGCGTCGATCGGGGCCCGGGGTAGCCGCCGCCGCCATGCCGGACCGAGCCCAGCGGCGTGGCCCACGCCTGGCGCCCTTCGCGGCGGCGGTCCAGGGCGATCACCCACTCCTGGCCGTCGCGATTGCCCATCGTAAAGATCCGCTCGCCGGCGATGCTCGGCGTGGAGAAGCCTTCGCCCAGGCCGGTGGCCTTCCACAGCAAAGCCGGGCCGCCTTCCGGCCAGTTGTCGAGCAAGCCGGTCTCGGCCGAGGCGCCAGTCCGCTCGGGGCCGCGCCACTCGGGCCAGTCGCTTGCGCTTCGATTGGGGAAACGGGCCGCCAGCAGGGTCAACGACACGATGGCCGCAAGAGAGGCAGGCAGCTTCATGGGCATACCGATTGGGTGGGTTCGTGGTGTGGGAAGCCGGTGGGGCAGGGGGTGGAGGGTGGTGCGGCGGGTGAGCTATGGCTTGCCAAGCGGGGTAGCCGGATTCGCCAGAATTCGGGCTGCTCTCAGCTTCCCCAGAACTCTGGCGACGTTGGGCCGTCCGCCCCAGGCGTTCCCGCCGCCTCTATTGTGCACACCCGTCGGAATGAGGCAAGCTTGTTCTGGAGCGAGACCCAGTTTCGTGCCACTGCTTGGAACGGCCGCCCTTGTCCGCCAAAGGCGGACGAGAAGCAGTGCTACCGCGGAGCCCAAGGGCATGTTTGTGCCACTGCTTGGAATCCGCCTTCGGCGGACAAGAAGCAGTGCCCGACCACCACTTGCACCGGGCGCTGGGCCCTAGCGCTGAATCCTGCAGTTGGGCAAAGCCCGTCGCAACTTGTCGCAACCGTCAATGGTGACCTGCGTGCCGTCCAGGCGCAGCGATTGCAGGTTCTTGAGCCCTGCTAAATGCTCGAGGCCGGCGTCGGTGACCCGGGTGTGATTCAGATCCAGCGTTGTCAAGCTGGGCATCCCAGCCAGTTGCGCAAGTCCAGCGTCGGTGATCTGCGTGCTGCTCAAGCTGACTTTATGGCATGGATGCCCTTTGAAGTCAGCGGTTCCTTGATAGCTGTTCTGCAAAGTGTGCGAGTCGTCCCAGCGCTGCGAGGGGCGTCGGCGCATCGCCTCATGCCCAGACAAATAGGTCGATAACGGCGCACTGAACCCTCGTAACAGCATCATATGGGGGCGGACAAAGCCCGAGTCTTCCGTCCGTCCCTCTCGAATACTGCCGACTGTGCCCCGAAGAATTCGGGTTTTCACGCCGTCAAAGGAAACGATCTTGTCACGGCTGAGGTCGCCAGCAACTGTCGTAGTAGCGCCATCAGTTTCAACGCGAAACAGAGTGCCCTGGCTAATGTATCGGGTCCGCTTACTGGAGGATAAATGTATTAGCGCCTCCCCAGGTTTTAACGGACGCGGCGTCCGGTCAACGCTAGGGTCGTGTTGAACGTACTCTTGCAGCAAAACCACCTCGATGTCCTCGTAAATCAGTTCGTTGCGTCGAACCTTCTCGATGATCTCCTTGAGCGCGTCGTCTGCTGCGGCACGCGACGCCGAGGTCAGAAGGGACGCGATCAGTATCAGCGCATGGGCAGCAAAAACACGAGGAGGCGTTCGCGGGATTCGGGCTGTTCTTAACGCCCGCGAGAGGACGGGCGTGAGGATGGACAGCGCGATCACGGTGAACGCCGCGCGCTTGCTTCGTGGCATGGTCAGACCTCCACGGCACCCGCGTCTCACCCCGACCGGTCGAAAAAAGACAGATGCCTCAGCGGTCGCGGCGCAACGATCCTACCAGGAGCATCGGCGAAGGCAACAACAATCGGGGAAATCGGCGGAATCCGTGCGTCAAGACAAGTAGCCATGAGGCTCTTGCCGGCGGCTGCCTCGTTCGGCGGAAAGCAGGCAAAGCCGCTCGCGGAGCGAGTGGACCACACGCCAGGACGAGCACTGCTTCTCGACTACCGGCCACGCCGGCAGCCTCCAAGCAGTGGCACGAACGAATTCAACCCGGATGAGCACTGCTTCTCGGCAGCCGGCCACCCCGGCAGCCTCCAAGCAGTGGCACGGAAGGTCTTTTCTAAGACCCAAGATCCAAGATCCAAGAACCAAGACCTAATAAGAGCTTCCGCCGGCCCGGGCGGCCACGCGGATCTGGGCGCGGGCCTGCAGCTCGATGCGGTCCCGGATCGCCATCAACTCGGGCGTGTGCGCGGGGCGCTGCCGGGCCGAGGCGAGCTGCTCGGCCGCCACCTCGGCGTCGACCTCCGAGGCCGGCAGGGCCCGGTTGGTGAGCACGGAGACCACGTTGTCGACGACCTGCACGAAACCGCCGTCGACGTAAAAACGGCGCGTCTGGCCCTGGTGCGTGATCCGCAGCTCGCCATAGCCGAGCCGGCCGATCATCGGAGCGTGCGATGGCGCAATGCCGATCTCGCCGTCATACAAGGGCAGGGCCACGAAATCGGCCGGCTGGTCGACGAGCGTCGCTTCCGGCGTGACCACCACCGAGCGCAGCATGCGGCCTGCCGCGGGGCTCAGCGCGCCGCTCTGGGGTGGCACTTCCACCGCGGAGCCGAGTGTCAGGTCGTCGCTCATGCCGGTCGATCTCGCGGACTACTTCTTTTGGGCCAGTTTCTTGCCCTGCTCGTCGGCCTGCTCGATCGGGCCGACGTACATGAAGGCGTTTTCAGGCAGGTGGTCCCACTTGCCGTCGGCGATCTCCTCGAAGCTGCGGATCGTGTCGGCCAGCGACGTGATCTCGCCCGGCTTGCCGGTGAAGACCTCGGCCACGAGGAACGGCTGCGAGAGGAACCGCTCCATGCGGCGGGCGCGGTGTACGATCAGCTTGTCCTGCTCGCTCAGCTCGTCGACGCCCAGGATGGCGATGATGTCCTGCAGCTCCCGGTAGCGCTGCAGCGTCCGCTGCACGCGGCGGGCGATGGCGTAGTGCCGCTCGCCCACGTACTGCGGGTCGAGGATGCGGCTCGACGAGGCCAGCGGATCGACGGCCGGATAGATGCCCTTCTCGCTGATCGACCGCTCCAGGTACAAAAACGCGTCCAGGTTGCCGAAGGCGGTGGCCGGGGCCGGGTCGGTCGGATCGTCGGCCGGAACGTACACCGCCTGCACCGACGTGATGGCCCCCTTCGAGGTCGAGGCGATCCGCTCCTGCAAGGCCCCCATCTCGGTGGCCAAGGTCGGCTGGTAACCCACGGCCGAAGGCATGCGGCCCAAGAGCGCGGAGACCTCGCTGCCGGCCTGCGAGAAGCGGAAAATGTTGTCGATGAACAACAGCGTGTCGGCCCCGGTGGTGTCGCGGAAATACTCGGCCATCGTCAGGGCCGACAGGGCCACGCGCAAGCGGGCGCCAGGCGGCTCGTTCATCTGGCCGAAGACCATGCAGGTCTGCTCGATGACGCTGCGGCCCGTGTCGCCGATCTTGGCTTCCTGCATTTCGAGCCACAGGTCGGTCCCCTCGCGGGTCCGCTCGCCGACGCCGGCAAACACCGAGTAACCGCCGTGGGCGCTGGCGATCCGCGCGATCAGCTCGGTGAGGATCACGGTCTTGCCCAGCCCGGCCCCCCCGAACAGGCCGGCCTTGCCGCCGCGCACGAAGGGAGTGAGCAGGTCGATCACCTTGATGCCCGTTTCGAACAGCTCGGTCTTGGTCGACAGGTCGGTGATGTCCGGGGCGTCGCGGTGGATGCTCCAGTAGTCCTCGGCCTCGACCGGCCCCCGCCCGTCGACCGGCTCGCCGATCAGGTTGAACACGCGGCCCAGCGTGGCCTTGCCGACGGGCACCGTGACCGGCTTGCCGGTGTCGATGCAGTCCTGGCCGCGGACCATGCCGTCGGTGCCGCCCAGGGCCACGCAGCGGACCCGGCCGCCGCCCAGGTGCTGCTGGACCTCGCCGGTCAGCTCGACCTTGATCCCCTTGTGCTCCGACGCGATCTTGACGGCGTTGTAGATGGCCGGCAACGAATCCTCGGGAAACTCGACGTCAAACGTCGAGCCGATGACCTGCGTGACCTGGCCGATATGCGTGCCGACCGGGGCGGGTGCAGAGGGACGGGCGAGTGTAGCCATGCGGCGGGAATCCGTGGGTGGAGTGGATTGAGTTCGAGGTTGATCGTTATTTCTTGAGCGCTTCGACGCCGCCGAGCACTTCCATGATCTCGCTGGTGATCTGGCTCTGGCGAGCCCGATTATACGTCATCGACAACTTCTTGATGATCTTGTCGGCGTTTTCGGTGGCCGCTTTCATGGCCACCATGCGGGCAATCTGCTCGCTCACGGCGGCGTCGAGGAAACACTTGAACAGCTTGACCTTGAAGCTGGTCGGCACGACTTCTTCCAGGATGCTCTGCGCCGAAGGAAGGAATTCGTACTGCGTGCCAGCCTGGCGGGCGCCCGCTTCCCCTTGTGCCGCCGGGCCGCCGGCTGGCTCCGCCGGGCCGGCGGCCAGCTCGCCCAGCGGCAGCAGCGTCTCGACCGTGGCCACCTGGCGCGACATGCTCTCGAAGCGGGTGTAGGCCACGTCCAGCCGATCGAGATTGCCGGTAACGTACTCGTCCAGGTAGCGATTGGCCAGCAGCTCGACCTCCTCGAACGACGGCTTGTCCTCGAAGTGGATAAACGTTTCGTCCGGCATGATCTCGCGGAACTTGAAGGCCGCGATCCCGCGTTTGCCGGAAATCTCGAGCATCGAAGGCACGGCTTCGGCCAGTTCGCGCCAACGGGGCAAGGCGACCCGCTGCACATTGGAATTGTAGCCGCCGCAAAGTCCGCGGTTGCCGGTGATGACCAGCAGGATGGCATGGCGGACTTCGTCTCTGCCTTCCAGCAGCGGGTGGCTGACTTCGAGCCCCGCATGCGCCAGGTCGGCCACCAGGCTGGTGATCCGCTCGGTGTAGGCGGTCGCGGCATGCGCGCGGTCCATCGCCTTCTTGAAGCGGGCGGTGGCGATCAGCTCCATGGTCCGCGTAATCTTGCGGATGTTCCGGATGCTCTTGCGGCGTTTATCGAGTGCACGGGCCTTGGCCATCGATTGTTCGCTTGCTGGTCTTACTTGAGGAAGCGGATGGTGATCGGGTAGCGATATGCCTCGCCGTTGCTGGCCTTGATCCCGGCGACGATTGCCAGCACCACGTCGGCGGCCATCAACGCGAGCACCAGCGCGATGGCGAGCGGCAAAAGGACAATGCCGATCACAAGGCAGATCAACATGCCGGAAATGGCCGGAAGCAGCCACATGTACAGCGACATCGAAATCTGGAAGTTCAACGCTTCCTTGCCCTGGTCGTCGATAAAGGGGTGTTGATCTTTTTTCAAAAGCCAGATTACCAGCGGGCCGATGACATTGCCGAACGAAGGCAGCACAAACTGGGCCAGGGCCGCCAGGTGGCAGAACATGGCCCATTGGCGGGCGTCGGCGTCGGGCACCGTCTGGCCGGGTGTTTCAGACGCTGCCTGGTAAGGGTTTTCCGAGTCGGGGGTGTAGTTCTGGTCCATTGCATCGGCCTCGGCAAAGGTCGGCTCAAGCGGGCGCGCGGCCCACACTCTAGACTTTCGCCGTAGCCTGCCGTTGCTTGACGGCCTCCTCCTGCTTGCCCGCGAATTGTGCCTGGAAGTCGCGGATCGCCTGGTCCAGGGCCTGGGCCGTTTCGTCTTCCATCTTGCGGGTTTCAATCAGCCGGGCCCGAATCTCCGGCTTTTGCTCGCGGACGAAAGCCAAAAAGTCGCGCTCCCATTCGGCCACCTGCTCGCGGGGAATCCTGTCGAGGTGGCCGCGCGTCCCGGCATAAATGCTCAGCACCTCGTCGAACACGTCCATCGGCTGGTATTGCCCCTGCTTCAACAGCTCCACCATCCGGTAGCCGCGGTCCAGGCGGCTTTGCGTGGCGGCGTCCAGGTCGGTGCCCAGTTGGGCGAACGCTTCCAGCTCGCGGAAGGCCGCCAGGTCCAGCCGCAACCCGCCCGCCACTTTTTTCATGGCCGGAATCTGGGCGGCGCCGCCCACGCGGGAGACCGAGATTCCCACGTTCATGGCCGGCCGCTGGCCGGCAAAGAACAGGTCCGGCTGCAGGTAAATCTGCCCGTCGGTGATCGAGATCACGTTGGTCGGGATATAGGCGGAGACTTCGCCTTCCAGCGTCTCGATGATCGGCAGCGACGTGAGCGAACCGCCCCCCAGGGCGTCGCTGAGCTTGGCCGACCGCTCCAGCAGGCGGCTGTGGGCGTAGAACACGTCGCCCGGGTAGGCCTCGCGGCCCGGCGGCCGCCGCATCAACAGCGACAACTCGCGGTAAGCCACCGCCTGCTTCGACAGGTCGTCGTAGATGATCAAGGCGTGCTGGCCGTTGTACATGAAGAACTCGGCCATGGCCGTGCCCGCGTAGGGAGCCACGTACTGCAAGGGCGCCGGGTCGCTGGCGCCGGCGACGATGACCGTGGTGTAGTCCATCGCGCCGTACTTGCGCAGGTTCTCGATCACGCCGGCCACGGTCGATTCCTTCTGGCCGATGGCGACGTAGAAGCACTTCACGTCCGAGTCGCGCTGGTTGATGATGGTGTCGATGCCGATGGCGGTCTTGCCCGTCTTGCGGTCGCCGATAATCAACTCGCGCTGGCCGCGGCCGATGGGCGTCATGGCGTCGATGGCCTTGATGCCGGTCTGGAGCGGCTCGCGGACGGGATGGCGTTCGGCCACGCCGGGCGCCTGCGATTCGACGGGGCGGCGCTCGGCCGTGACGATGGGTCCCTTGCCGTCCAGCGGGTTGCCGAGCGGATCGACGACGCGCCCGACAACGGCGTCGCCCACCGGCACGCTGAGGAGCTGGCCGGTGCTCTTGACTTCGTCTCCCTCGTTGATGCCGAGGAAGTCGCCCAGGATGATCACGCCCACGGAGTGCTCTTCGAGGTTGAAGGCCAGGCCGATCACGCCGCTGGGAAACTGGACCATCTCGCCGGCCATGACGCCGGACAGGCCATAGACGCGCGCGATGCCGTCGCCCACTTCCAGGACGCGGCCGACCTCGCGGACGTCGATCTGGGACTGGTACTGTTCAATTTCCTGCTGGATGACTGAAGCGATCTCGCCGGCGTTGAATTTCATGGACGCTCCTGTTGATCATCTGTCCCCGGACTCGTGCCAGGCGCATGGCAACCGAGCCGTCGAATACGGTGTCTCCGACACGTAGCACGACGCCCGCGATCAGGTCCGGGTCGACGACGCGGACCAGGGTAGGCTCGCCGCCCAGCATGTCACGTAGTTGTTGCTTGATCCGCGCGGCCAGATCTTCGCCCAGCGGAGTCGCCGTGAAGACCTCCACCCGCCGCCGGCCCAAAAGCTCGTCGTGCAGCCGCCGGGCCGTGCGGTAGATGCCCCGCAGGTAAACGAGCCGGTCGTGGCCGGCCAGCACCTTGAGAAAGTTGAGCAGCAGCGTCGAGCCGCGGCCGGCCAGCGTCCGGTCGAGCAGGGCGACTTTGTCGTCGGGAGAAACGAGCCTGGAGGCGAGCACCTTTTCGAAGTCGCCGAAGACGTCCAGCACGTCGGTGATGAACGAGTGCAATTCCTGGAGCACCGCTTCGGACTGCCCGGCGTTTTCGGCGGCGCCCAACAGCGCGCGGGCATACACGGCGGCGACCTGCTGGCCGGCCGGATCGACGAATCCGTTTGCCATCTGGCTGGGATTGGCTGCCATGAATCAGTTCCTGCGAGGATCCCCCTTGGGAAAGCTGGCCATGGCCTCCTCGACGAGCCGGTTGTGATCGGCCGCGCCTAAGTTGGTGCGGATGATCTTTGCGGCCAGGTCGACCGCCATGTTGGCGCTGGTCTCGGCCAGTTCCTTGAGCGCCTGGGCGGTGGCCGTTTCGATCTCGCGGCGTCCGCGGGCTACCTCGGTTTGGGCGTCGGCGCGGGCCTTCTCCACGATCTCCTGGGCGGTGTGCTGGGCATCGCGGCGCGCTTCGTCGATGATGCCGCGGACTTCGTCCTGGGCCTTGGCCAGCTTGCGCTCGTACTCGGCCAGCATCACCCTGGCTTCGTCATGGCTGCGCTGGGCGGCGGCGATCTGCTCGGCGATCCGCCTCTCCCGGCGGTCCAGCCCCGCCGCGATCGGCCCCCAGGCAAATCGCCACAGGATCAACAACAAGAGCAGAAACACCACGAAGGTGTAGATAGCCAGGTCGCCCTTCAGCTCGCTGGGATCGGTGCTGACTCCCGCCATGCCCAGGTGCCCATGCTCATCGTGCGCATCGCCCGCGGCGCCGTGGGCATCGCCCGCGGCCGAGTGATCGGGTTCGGCTGGCGCTTCGGCCTGAGCTGCGGCCGCGGCCTGCGAAACCCAGGCCGAAAGCCCGATGACACACGCAGCGAACAATCGGTAGCTCACGATGGTAGCCTCTCGAACGCTCAATCCACGGGAAAAACGCCAGCGTCACGAACCACGCGGGCCGGATCAGCCGCCCAACTGTCGGAAGCAAATGAACAATGCAAAAAAGGTGAAACCTTCGATCAGGGCGGCCGCGATGATCATGGCCACCTGGATATTGCCGGCCACCTCGGGCTGCCGGGCCATGCTTTCCAGGGCGGAGGCGGCCAGACGGCCGATACCCAGGGCCGCCCCGATTGTCACCAACCCCGCGCCGAACGCTCCGCCCAAATCCACCAGAGCCTGTCCCTGGGCCATGGCGGGAGAAGCACAGCTCAGGATTGCCACCACCAGCACCGCCACCCTCACATACGTGTTCACGGGTTTGATCTCCTTCGCGTCTGTAACTGTCAATACGATGGTCTGTCGATACGGTGTCCAAGAAACTCAACGTCAACGTGCCAAGCAACTCCGGCCGCCGAACCGTCCGTCGGCCGCCGGAAAATACCAGTTAGTGGTGGTGCACGGCGGCTCCGATAAACAATGCCGACAAAAACGTAAAGATATAGGCCTGCAGGAACGCCACCAGCAGCTCCAGCAGGCTGAACAACGTCGAGCTGATCACGCTGATCAGCGCGATCGCGCCCCACTGGGCGGTGCTGGCCGTGGCGGCGGCCACGATCAAGCCCATGATGCCCAACAACACCAGGTGACCGGCCACCATGTTGGCCAGCAAACGCACGCTCAGGATGGCGTGCTTGATCAATAAGCCCAGCACTTCCAGGACAAACACCATCAGCTTCAAGGGCCGCAGCAACAAGGGCAGTTCCATGTGCGGGACCTGGTTGATCCAGAATCCGATTGGACCGAACCGCCACATGCCGGCCAGGAGAGTGGTGGTGAACGTTACCGCGGCCAGTGCCAGAGTGACCCCGAAGGCGCTGGTCGGCGCGCCGGCCCAGGGGACGAGTCCCAGCAGGTTGCAGCCCAGGATAAAAAAGAACATGGTCCACAACAGCGGCACAAAGCGGTCGGCGTCGTGCTTGCCGATCGCCGGCCTGGCGATTTCGTCGCGGATAAAGACCAGCACGGCTTCGAACATGTTCCAGAGGCGGCCGCGCGGGGCATCTCCCGAGGAGAGGTTGCGGGCCACACGAATGAAAATCAGGGCGATCACCGCGGCCGCAAAAAGCTCCAGGATCATGAACTTGGAAATCGCAAAGCCCGATTCCTTGTCGTGCAGGTTCTTGAGCGTGGCAAAGGGCTGCGGAATGAGAATTTTTCCGGACAGCTCGCGGTTGAAATCCTCCAGCGCGGCCTCGGGGTGGGCTTTGCGGAGAAACTCGGGCACTTCGTCGAGATTCTCGTAGTTGCGACGCCAAAGGGCCTTCGGAACTTCGAAGTAGTAGCTGTCCTTGATGTGCAGTATCGGATCAGCCATCGAGTCGAGAGCCTAGGGAATGCCGGTCACTTCAGGAGATCTTGGACGGCAACTTAGAACCACAGTTCGAAGCCTTGGACAAAGCCAGCGGCAGCACCAGCACCGTCTCGACCACCAGCGTCAGCAGAAAAAAAACCAGTATATAAGCAAACACTCCCGAGCCGGCCAGCGTGCCGGCCTGGACGTGCAAGGCCCCGGCCACGGACGCCGGCAGCAGCAGCCGCAGGAATGTACCCGCCAGCAGGCCATGCGCCGACCAGGCGGTGTTGCGCAGCGTCCAGGCAAGCACCAGCGCGGCGGTCGACGCGAACCAACAAACAACGGCCGCCACGGCCGCGGCGGCCAGGCCGGCGGCGGCATGGTTGGTATACGCCGGTCCGGCGACGGCCAGGTATCCCAGGGCGATGGCGGCAGCCAGAAGGGCGCATGATCGAAGCAAGCTCAAGCGGCAAAGCCTGTCGCGCCACTTGCTGGAGAGCTCGCTCAACGTCGCTGATCCCTTGGCGGCTTGTGGTTGTTCGGGGGCTTTTTGGACCGCGTCATGATCAGCAAATACCAGATGCCGCTGGCCACTCCCAGTGCGAAGCCAGCGAGCCCGAAAAAACCAGTTCCCACGCGTTCGTCGAGCCATATGCCGGCCAGACCGGGCACAACCATGACTGCGGCGACGGCGACAATCCGCGACACCCAGGTGAGCGCTTCGGCCACGGGCGACGGTTGGTCGGGCGGGATGGTCACGTCTGAAAACGGGAATCTAGCGAGACTCAGGGGGGGTGTCAACGGACGGGCGGCTAAGATTCGTGTTTTTTTTCACAAAGTCCTGAATGGCGTCATAACAGACGATGCCGCTTCGATTTGTGACCCGCAATGGCTGCGGCCAAATGGTGTCGCAGACGGCTGCTCGGCGGGTCCGCTTGATGTACAGGCGGAAGCTGCCCGAAAAGTGCGCCGACCGGTTTCAACTTACACACCCGGCGGCAGGCCGATTCTGCCCGGCGCCAGGCCCATTCTGGTTGGCGCGAATGTAGCAGTTTTATGGGATCGGTAGTTTAAGTTGTTGGAACCAAAGGTGATGCGGCGTTGGTTTTTGCCCAAATACGCCCCGTTTGGGACCTTTGTCGTTGCGTTCTGGCATCACGTCGGTTAAACTCAAACTTGTCAAAATCCTACCTGCCAGACCATGAGCGGCCTTTTGGCACAAAAAACGGCCCGACGCAACGCAAGGTGCTTTAAATAGTTCGGTAACCGGAAGTTATCGCGACCACAACGACGAGTCAGGGACGACGCTCGGGATGCCTCGACCACGGCTGGCACGCGCCCCTTTTTTTGAGGACACGTGCAAGCCACGCAACCGGGAGACATGTCCAACAATGACTCCAGATACGCTCAGCAACTACACCTGCAAAGACCTGGCGAAGATGGCCAAACGCCGGGGCGTTCGTGGCTGGCACTCGATGCGAAAGGACCAGCTCGTGCAGGCGCTGGTCCGGATGGCCCGGGCCCGCTCGTCGCACGCTACCCGCGCCTCGGCCGCAAAGATCGGATCACAAGCCAAGCTGAGCGCGGCTGGCAAAGCCAAGAAGGCGGCCGCGCCCCGCCGCTCGGCCGCGGTCGCCGCCTCATCGGCTCAGGGCGTCAAGCGCACGCGCGACCGCGGCAACGGCCATGCCGCCGCTTCCAAGTCGAAGAACCGCTACCTCAGCCGCCGGCTGGAGCAGGTCAAGGCCAAGCTGGATCATTCCAAGAACCTGGCCGGCCTGCACGCCAACGGCAAGCCGCGCGTTGCCAAAGACCGCCTGGTGGTGATGGTCCGCGGTCCCTACTGGCTGCACGCCTATTGGGAGCTGACCCGGCAAGGAGTGGAGCGGGCCCAGGCGGCCATGGGACAGGAATGGCACGCCGCCAGGCCGGTGCTCCGCGTGCTGCAAGTGTCGGCGGGTGCGACCACCAGCTCGGCGGAGAGCCTGGTGCGCGACATCGAAGTGCACGGCGGCGTGAACAACTGGTACGTGGACGTCAAGGATCCGCCCAAGAGCTATCGACTCGACATCGGTTACCTGGCTCCCAGCGGCAAGTTCTTCGTGCTGACGCGCAGCAACATCGTCAGCACCCCCAAGGCCGGGTCGAGCGACGCGCTGGACGAGAACTGGAGCGAGGTGGCCGAGGACTTCGAGAAGATCTACGCGATGAGCGGCGGCTACGCGCCGGAAGGCCCCAGCGCCGAGCTGCAGGAACTGTTCGAGGAGCGGCTGAGGCGTCCGATGGGTTCGCCGATGGTGACGCGGTATGGCGCGGGGGCCGACGGCTTGCTGCCCAGAAAGCGGGAGTTCTCCTTCGAGGTCGACGCCGAATTGATCGTGTACGGGGTCACCCAGCCGGACGCCCACGTGACTCTGCAGGGAGACCCCGTGAAGCTGCGTCCGGACGGCACGTTCACGGTCCGCTTCAGCATGCCCAATTGCCGCCAGGTCATACCCGCGGTGGCCTGCAGCCGCGACGGTTTCGAGCAACGCACGGTGGTGCTGGCCGTCGAGCGCAACACCAAGACGATGGAGCCCCTGATCCGCGACGGCAACGAGTAACAAACCTGCCCCGGGGGCGGGTCGCCGTGGATTTGGGTCTGGTTGCCGCATCCCTCCGCCTGGTTGCCCCGCTGGCGCGGGCTGCCTGGTCCACGGTCTGCTGCTGGGTTAGCCACGGTCTGCTGCTTGGGTAGGTTGTGTCGCAAGATATCTTTCACATCCTGGAGGGGTGGGAGTTCTCGCCCGACCAGATTGCCGTCCGCAGCATTCGCGGGGACGACGGGCGGGAAAAAATCCAGATGCGGCTCGACCTGGGCCTGTTGCAAATGGAGGTCGACGGCCGCCCCGATGGGCAGCGCCCCCAAGGCTGCGAGTCGTGGCTCGACCACTATCGGCAGCTTCAGCGCGGCCAGGATGCCCGAAACCCCGATGGCCCGCCGTTCGTGCTCGATGGCGAAGCTTGCGAGCGCCTGCTCCGCGAAGGAATCCAGTACTATCACCGCTACCTCAGCTTCTGGCACCTGAAACGCTACGAGCTCTGCGCCCGCGACACCACCCGCAACTTGCGCCTCTTCCAGTTCGTCCGCGATTATGCCGACGACGAGCGCCAGCGGCGGCGCTTCGACCAGTGGCGGCCCTACGTGACCATGATGCACACCCGCGCCGTCGCAACCCCGCTTGTCGAGCTGGGCCAGTACGAGGCCGCCCTGGGCGCCATCGACGCGGGAATCCGCGGCATTCGGCGTTTCCTGGAGGAATACAACCAATCCGAACGTGCCGACCAATGCCCGGAGCTGGCGCCGCTCGAGCGGTGGCGCGACCAGATCGCCGCCCGGCATCTTCCCCGCATCGAGGCCGAGCCGGCCGCCGACGAGGCGGAAGTCGCGGTGATGGACAACATCGAGAGGCTCCGCCTGCGGCTGGCCGAAGCTATCAGCGAGGAGCGGTTCGAAGAGGCCGCCACCCTGCGCGACGAGATCCGCCGGCTGGCTGAGAACCCGCTATCGGGCGAGAGCGAAGGATAACAGCCGGATGGGCTTTCAAGGGCGCACCGTCCAGCCCCAGGTTGCCCGCTTCCGCCCGCGCTGGTACCATGGGGACAGGTGCCGTGACGCCCGCCGGGCACATCGCTGCCCGCCGGATCTCACGGCGCAAAAGTCCTCTGCCATGTTCGTGCTGAGACGTCATATTTTGGGGAGCCGATAAAAAAGTCCGCTGGGTGCCTGACTACGAACCCGGCCGCGTGTACAGCCGACGCCCCGGAGCCCAACGGTTCCGGACACAGGCGGACGGATCACACAACCCGGGTTCCAGGACACCCCCATGTGACATGCGGGCTCTCGAAAACCGCGTCGCCACGGCATTGCGGTGGAGGATTTTTATAAACCGCAGTCCTACCCCCGGGGTCGCGGCCGGCTGGCCGGTATGCCCGGTTCGCCGTGCCGTACTGCCCGCTCTCGTCGCGGTGCCTCACGATGTCTACCGAGCTTGCCGCCAAGCGTGATCGACTGCTGACGCTGTTACGCGGCTACGGCAGTTGCGCCGTGGCCTTCTCCGGCGGGGTCGACAGCACCGTGCTGGCCAAGGCCGCACAATTGGCCCTGGGCGAGCGGGCCGTGGCGGTCACCGGCGAGAGCGCCAGTCTCGCGGAAGGCCAGTTGGACGAGGCCCGGCGTTTGGCCGAGTCGATCGGCATCCGCCACGTCGTCCTGGCCACCGAGGAGTTCCGCAACCAGGCGTACCTGCGCAATGAGCCCGACCGCTGCTACCACTGCAAGACCGAGCTGTACGGCCAAATCGAAGCAGTGCTCCAGGCGACCGGCGCCGCCGTGGTCGCCAACGGGGCGAACCTGGACGATTCGGGAGACTATCGGCCGGGGATGACGGCCGCGGCCGAGCATGGGGTGAAGAGTCCGCTTTTGGAATGCGGGCTGGGCAAGGCGGAGGTCCGCCAGTTGGCCGCCGCCTGGGAGCTTCCCGTCTGGGACAAGCCGGCCAGCCCCTGCCTGAGCAGCCGCATCGCGTACGGCGAGCAGGTGTCGCCCGAACGGCTGGCGATGATCGACCGGGCGGAGCAATTCCTCCGCGGCCAGGGCCTGGTGGAGTTGCGGGTTCGCTACCACAAGGGCGGCCTGGCGCGGATCGAAGTGCCGCTGACCGAGATCGCCCGGCTGGCCTCGCCCGACGTGCGAGACGGCCTGGTGAGCGAGCTGCGCCGCTTGGGCTTCAAGTACGTGACGCTCGACCTGGAAGGGTTTCGCTCAGGCAGCCTCAACAGCCTCATCCCGCGCGACCTGGTGCAGCTCAGCGGCTCGCAGCCGGCAACTCCTCGATAATGGATAACGGCGGCGACGGCTGCGGCGAGCTTTCAGGCGCGGTCGTGCCGCTTCAATGAGGGCGGGCCGACGGCTGGGGAGTGGCGAGGCGGGCGATGAGCTGCTCCAGCACGATGCGGGCCCGCGCCGGCGACGAGCTGTGCCCCTTCAGAGCCAGATCGGCTTCGAGCAGCCACGCGTAGAGCCGCGCCGCCCGCTGCCGGCCGATTTGCTTCAGTTGCGACTGCGCCTTGTTGATGATGAAGGGGATCGGCTTCATGCCCGCCGCCTGCAGCGCCTGCGAGAGCGTGATCCGGCGGCCCTCGGTCTCGTGCTGCTCGATCACGCGGGTGGCGGCCGCGAAACGGCGGAGCGTCGAGCCGATCTGGGCCAGGATGGCAATCGGGTTTTCGCCGGCCAGCAAGAGGCGGTCGAGCTCGTGGATCGCCTCGGCCGCCTTCCCCTCGGCGGCCCGGTCGAGCATGTCCCAAGTGGTCTTGGCACGGAAGCCGCCCACCAGCCGGCGCACCAGTTGGGGAGTGACCGGGCCATCGGCGGCGCCCGACAGCTTGGCCAGCTCCTGGTCGATCAGGCCCAGCTCGGGGCCGACCAGGTCCAAGAGCAGCTCGGCCGCGGGCCGTTCGATCCGGACGCCGTGACGCGCCAGTGTCCAGGGGACGAGCCATTTGAGCAACTTGCCGGCCGGAGGCAGCCTGCAATCGACGGCCAGGCCCGAGGCGGCGACTGCCTTGGCCAGCCGCGTGTTGGCCGGCCAGGCATCCACCTCCAGGACCAACGTGCCAGTTGGCTTGGGGTTGGCCACGTAGTCTTCCAACAGCCCGCGGTGGCTGCTGACAAAGCCGCCGGCGTCGCGGACGATGGCCAGCCGGCGCCCGCCGCCGAACAGCGGCACGGTGGCCAGGTCGTCGAAAACCTCGCGGGGCTCGGCCGTGTCGCCGTCGTAGCGGCTGAGCGAGAACTCGGCATCCGCGCCGGCCAGGACACTGCCGCGGAATTCGGCCAGGACCAGGCTCTTCAGAAACGCCTCGTCGCCAAAGGCGACCGCGACCGCGGGCACCGGCATGCCGGCCGCCTGGGCAAGGTAATCGATCGCATCCAGTTGAGCCATGCGGGGCCTGCGTGGCGGACGGCGGACCGTGGCGGATGGCGGAGGCTTGCTAAGTTGTAAGCGGAATGAATTCCGCTGGTACGAATTGTCCGCACGGCGCAACGAGGGTCAAGCGGGGAAGGCAGCGAAGAAGGCAGAAGGATGAAGGAGGAAGGCAGAGTAAGAGACGCGCAAGCGTCGTTCTGTTGCCCTGTTTTCTGTTCCCTGTCCGGCGCAGCCTACCGGAAAAGATTGTAGATCAGCTTCGAGCGGCGGGCGGCGTCGCCGAGGGGGCGGACGTTCCGGATGTGGCCCCGCGGACGCACGGCGTCGATCGAGACCACGTCGGCCGTGTCGACCACGCGGACGTTGCCCGCCTCGTCGCGGACCTCCAGCCGCAGGTAAATGCGGTCGCCCACGCGGTGGTCGAGCCGCCACGAATACCGGCCGGTGTTCTCCAGGCCGGCGGCAATCGCGGTCCAGGGGCCGTGGGGGCTTTCGCTGAACCAGAGCGAAATCGGCCGGTCGCCGAGCAACTGGTCTTCGGCCTCCCAGCAAATCGCCAATTCGCCCACTTGCTCGCCGGTTCCCTGCTCGGCGGCAATCAGCCGCGCGGTCGGCCGCGTCAGGTCGACGGCCACCCAGACGTCGGGCAGGTCGCCGGCGCGGGGCACCGCCGTGCGCAGACCCGTGCCGGTTTCGACGACCATGCGGAAGCCGTACATGCCTTCGCCTTCGACCGAAACGCTCATCGGGCTGCGGCCATCCTCGTCGACGCCCAGCGCGGTCCACGAGACTCCGCCGTCGCGGGTGCCCCAGAGCTCGACCTTGGCAATGCCGGAGGGGCCGACTGCGTCGATCTCATATTCCAACTCGAAGCGGCGCGAGTTGACCCAGCGTGGCCGCACGCCGGGCGGCAGCATTTCGCCTTGAAAGGCGTCGGCTTCCACGTGATCCGCGTCGGGCGGCGGTTGACTTTCGTCGGGCGAGGCATCGGCGGCGGGGTCGCCGGCCGGGACATTGCCGATTTGTGGGCTGCTTCGATCGGCGCTCGGGCCGGCCGGCCCCAGCGCCGGAGCGGTTGCCGGCTCGCCGTCGGTGCGAGGATAGGTGGTGGTGACCGGCTCGGGCAGCAGCGACTCGAACGGATCGGTGCGGCCGGGAAAGGCGTCGCTCATGCTCGGAGGCGCGATCTCCTCGGCCGGATCGAGCGGCGAGTCGTCGCTTGGCTCGGCGGGCCATCGGGTCACGATCGCCGGTGGACCGGGCGCCTGTTGATCGAGCGGGTGTTCATCGGGCGGTGGACTGGCGATCGTTTCCGCGGCGTCGCGGCCGGCGGCGGTGTCAACCAGCGTTTGGCCGGCGGCCGTGTCGACCAGCGTCTGGCTGACGGCGCGGTTGCCGGAGAGGTCCTGGATTTCGGCCCTGACGCTGACAGGACCGGCCGCTTCCGGCATGAAGGTCAGCTCACCGCTCGGCCCAGCGCCGGCATCGGCCGTTGGGAGGGGGTCGACGGCCACGCTCCGCCAGGGCCCGCTCTCATCGCCCGCGCGATATTCGACTTTGAGGCCATCGCTGCGCGGATTGTCGTCGGCGGCACTCCATTGAACGAGTATTTCGCCGCCCGCACCCAGTGACGCCGCCAGGTCGAGCTTCGGCGGAGTGGTGTCGACGACCACGATCAGCTCCGGGGCTGGGGGGGCAATCGGACGCAGGACGCCCGTGGGGTACTTGGTGCGGACCATGAACCAGTACTCGCCATCGCCCGGCGCGCGGAAATGGAAGCGCTTTTCGTCGGGGGCCACCGCCGCATACAGGCGCCAGGCGGCACCTCGGTTCTCGGAGATGTGCAGTTGGACTTCGATCGGCTGCGGAGTTTTGCCGTCGAGCCCCGGGATGCCGAAGGGGATCGAGAACTCCGCCTGGCGGCTGTACTTGGGCTGGACGCTGGGCCGGCCGGCCGGCGCGGCGGCCAAGGCGCCCGTGGCAGCCAGCACGGCTGCCAGGAAGACGGCCGCGTGCTTGGGGCTCGGCATGGGGCGTCCTTCGGACCGGTCGTTTGTCGTGACCGGATTCATCCGGTCGATTTGTCTCGCCCACGCTCCCGCGTGAGTAGCCATCGTGGACCCCATCCACGGGGTCAGTACGCACTGCAACTCCGCCAGGAGCCTGGAACCAGACACCGTTGGTATCGGTTTAACGGTCGCGGGGCTTGAGAAAAGTGTGCAGATTGGGACGGTTCTTGGCACTTTGGGCCTTGGGTCTTGGGTCTTGGAACGCGGACGGACCTTTCGACAAGCTCAAGGCAGGGACGGACGAAGATCTCACGCCAAGGACTTCGGCGAGCTCAGTCGAGGCGCGCCAAGGCGCAAAGAGGAGGACGGGTCCGCCGCAGGAGGACCCACCAACCACTGGCCACTGACCACTGGGCAGTGCATTTGAGTTGTTTCCCAATTTACGGTGGTTTAAGGGTCAGAAGTCGGAACTGCGTCTTGGTGCTTGGATCTTGGGTCTTGGTGCTTTGGACTGGTGTCCGGTGCCGGAGGTCCGCTGCCGGCTGACCCCTGGCCGTGCTGGAAGTCCGCCGCAGGAGGAGCCGCCGACCACTATTGGCAATTGAGGCAATTGAGTTGTTCACCACTTTTCGCGACTTTAATCCGAACAATCCGGAACTTGGGGAAGATGGAGTCTACTGGGTAGTTTGGTTTTGGTGCTTGGCTCTTAGATCTTGGTGCTTGGGTCTTGGCTCTTTGGTTGCTGTCGGCTGATCCGTGCACAGGTCCGCCGCAGGCGGAACTCCTGGCTTTGACGCTGCTCGTCCACGGGCCCTTAACCGTGCTGCAAGTCCGCCACAGGAGGAGCCCCCAACCACTACTGCTTATACCGCAGGGGGTGGGCGGATGTCAAGGGGGGTGGTCGGAATTTTGTACGGAATTTAGGGTGGAGATGGAACGGCGCTAGGAACGTGAACCACAAAGGGCACGAAGGACACGAGACGAAGGAAAGGATGCCCACGAAAAGGCACGACCTTTCCACAGGCTCAAGGCGGGGCGGGAAAACAAGAGAAGAAGCGTTTCAAGCCAGCGATTTGCCGGGCCATCTGGGCACCGGGGACGCGCACGACAGCCCCGAGGCGCTTCTCCGTCGATCTGGCCAAGGGACTTTTCCGTTGTTTTTGCTGCGGTACCCAGATCCCAGATCCAGTGTCCAGAGGGGGAACCAACTAGACCTTTGGGCAACCGTACAGCGCCTTGCCTTGTACGACGCCGCAATCGACGTCTGCCGTCACGGCGGTGTCGGTATTTCGCTACTCGATCCGCATTCCGAAGGTCGATAGCCGGCCCCCATTGGCCCGGGAAACTGGCTCCCGTATCAAGCCGCGATCGACATGCGTGCCGTTCGACGCATCGGTCGATGTGACCGACGCGAGCAAAATCCGCGATTACTCTGAAACATCAGTCGGCGATCGACACGACTGAGAAAAACCGCGATTTGTTGAAAGATCAAAAGCCGAACGCTCCGGTTCAGCGGCGCGCGCAGCGCCGTCCGCTGCATGCTGTTGTTAGCCTGCGTGCCGTCCGTTCGGTTTGTGGTTCAGAACCTCGTGGATGTACTGTCCCCGAGATTGCCCGGGCGCCGTGAATTCTTCCCAGACATTGCGGGGACAGGCCGCGTACCACCACTCGACACCATTCGGAAACCTCACATAAATCCGTTCGGCTTCCGCATCGTACGCCTCCGCCACAATGCGACATGATCCCGTCACGGGACTCCACTCGATCATGGCTGCACCTCATTGATAGGTTTCGCGCCATGCTTTCAGCGCGGGCGCAACGTCCGGGATCCTTGGGTCTCCTCGCCAGGGTTCCAAGGACGGGTCCTCAGCCTTCGGCCAAGGATCAGGCGTATCCAAGACGGTTCGAGCTGGCAGGACCAAGGACTCCCCGCTGATGATTGCCTCGTGTGTTCGAAGTGAAGGAAGCACGGCTGCCAGTCCCGCGATTGCATCCGGAAGCGCGGTCTTGATCGCGCCCTGATCCTCTGAATTCGACAACCTTAGAGCGACAATCGTGCCACATTGCGCGAGCGCGGTCTTGGGGAGTTCCGTTGGTCGCTGTGTGACCAGCAAGAGCCCGACGCCGTACTTACGTCCCTCTCGCGCGATTCGGTTGGCCGAATTGCGCGTCAATGCACTCGCTCCCTCGCCGAGATACCGATGAGCCTCTTCAAGGACCAACAGCACGGGGCTTGGACGCCCGATGCCTTCTCCCCCGACTTCACAGCGGAGCGCAACTTCGAGAAGTAGGTTGAGCACAACACCTATTGCAGCATCGGCGGCATCGGACGGCACGCCGTTAAAGTCCAGGACGGAGACCGGTTTGTCACGACCGACCCACTCCTGCATGACCCCAACGAGCGGGTCAGGACCAGCCGAGTCGCCCGGCGGTTCCTGGAAGAACCGTAGCCGAGGGTCAAGCAATCCCAGGCGAAGCAGGTCAGGGCTCGTCCCGTACACGCCGTACATCGGGCCCTTGTGCGGTAGTGCACCGCCGGGGCCGTAGGGCTCGAACTGTGCAGACCTCAGCGCTGCCACGTCACCGGGATCCGTTTCGCGAGCAGTTGCAGGATCGGCCGCGGCGCCTCTCGTCTCGCGATTCTCCCTGTCGAGTTGATGCCAGATCGGGCGGATATCGAACGGGATTGGAGTGTCGGCAGTCACCGTTGTTGGATCGTTGGTCAACCACTCGGCCGAATCCACGAAGTCCCGGCGCGCCTTCGTCACGAGTTCCGCAAAGCGATTGCTGAATGTGGCCCCTCCAACAGTTCCTGCAAAGATCCGTAGGATCTCGAGTGCCGGCAATGCCCAGTAGGGAACTCGCAAACGTTTCTTGTCCTCCTGGGCGAGCACGCTTCGAACAGAAGCGAGGCCGCTCATTGCGGCTGAATACTCACCGTGCGGATCAACAACGAGGATGTTTGCCGCCTTCCATCCACCCTTCACGAAGTTCTGAAGGATCGAAGCGACCGCGCTCGTCTTTCCCGAACCCGTCGATCCCACGACCGCCGAATGGCGCACTACGAAGCGAGACGCGTTCAGGGCGACGGGAACGTCTTCGGCCGCCGCCAACCGGCCGAGGCGCACGTGCTCCTCATCCGGGGCGGGAAATACTGACTTGAGTTGCTGAGGAGTCGCGAAATGAACGGGATCGTCAAGCCCTGGGTACGTACCGACGCCGCGTCTGAACTCCCCTGAACCGCGGTGAATCTCTCCAAGCAACTGGACTTGCAGCCACCGCTCATCCCGTTGTACAGAATCTGCCGGTGCCAAGGGCCCAGATAGTTCCGCAATCCCCACAAGGCTCACGGTGGCCACGAGGTCGACAAGACCTTGCGGGATACGCACGAGCGAACCAATTTGGCCCACGGGTAACAGCCGACCTCGGTAGATCGGCGCGACACCGGCCAGATCGAGGTCCAGTGCGACGGTGACCGTAGCACCCATGACGTGCCGCACTCTGCCGATGCAGGTTGGGTCTCGCTCAGGCATCGCCGTAAGCCTCTCCATCCTGCGTGCTACTCCGAGCGAGATACGACGCCAAATGAGTGAAGTTCGGCAAGGCCAGCTTCCCATCCTCCCAAAGGTCCGGAATGTCATCGTCCGGCGCTTTCCATTTGCCGCGCACTCCGCCAAGAATGGCCTCACCTCTTCCAACCACCTGTATGTTCGGCGTACTTGCGGCACGCTCGGCCAAGTCATCGCTGATACTGTCGTAGCTGAACACAATGAATTCAGAACGTTCGCGGCGGAGCGCTGCGTCGAATAGCATCTCGTTCAAGTGCTCGTCTGCAAACGAGAAGCCTGATACGAGCACAATCGTTTCGGGCTGATGCAGAGCGCGCCTCAATCTGTCCTGCAGCACGAGGAACGGAACACGTCGTGACTCTTCATATTTGGTATCCGACGGGTAGATCGCGGCAGGGAGATCCTTCACGGGTTGGCCGATCCGCACGATTTGATCATGATCATCATCCGATCGCACCCAGTTCACCGATCCGTGGAGTTTCCACAGCCTGACAAACCGCGATGCCACGTACCCGCCTGGGTCTCCCAGTGGTGCCTCGACTAGGTCCGTTCGGAACCTCGCCCGCAGATTTCCGACGAAGCCATCGAAGTACGGCACCCCGTGCCCCTCGAGTGCCGTTTCCAGGAGCAGATCGTAGTTGACGGTGAAGATTTCGACAGGATGGAGATAGTCGGCTCGTGCAGCCCACGCGGCCAAATGACTCATCGGCGCGAGATTTGCAGCCCCGATATCAAGTGCGTCCACGATTGCTTGGCAGACACATTTGTCGAGGTCTTTTGCTTTAGTCGCGGTCAAACCATCGACTGTGTCAGCGCCAGTGACCAGACCAGCGATGCGCCGCAGGCGGCTCAATACTTTCTCGATGTTGCGCCCATCGAGCAGACTCGTAAAGGCATTTAGCTCATCCCCAATCAACTTTGTCTGCACATGGTCTTCAAGACCCTTGACATCCGGGAGCCCACAGGCCTTCGCCGCGCCGGCACCGAGAAAGGCGCAGACATGCCGGGATCGCGTCGCCAACTTGGCGCCCAAGGCGGTGGCAAACTCTTGCGGGTTGTGTGTGGCCATCGTGCTGTGGAGCTCCCTTTCGCGTCCGGCAGGTGGACGGCATGATTTTTTGCCTACTACCGAACCTCAAAGCCTTCCTTTACGCCCTTGAGAACCTCGTTCACTTGACCGGCAATGCCGCTCGGCGGTAGCTCTTGCCCGTCACCCAGCTCGAGCCGGACGGTGAACTGCATGGGCACGTTCGACCTGGCCTTCAGTTCCAGCAGCTTGGGGACCGCATCCGAGAGGTCCTGAATCTCAGATGGCTCAAAGGGCGCAACGGCGACAAGCTTCTTGCTGGCTTCCTGGCCACCGGGTTCGAATCCGCCGCCACCGCGGCCCGTGCCCGCCTTGGCGACGCCCAGGCGAACCGTTTTCGCCCCCGAAAACTCGCAGGGCCAGCTCCCCGAACCGTCGGCCAACTCGATGAATCGGGCTTGAATCGCCCCGTGGACAACGTCGCGAACGGTCTTCCAGGGGAGTGTCTTGCCGATCTTCTGCGAAAGGGCCGTGGCCACGGCCAGACAATTTGCCTCGTCGTTTTGCCAAGCGGCTGGCAGGTTCTCCGGCAAGATCTCAGCCGCGGGAATCACCGCCGGAGGCGCGGACAATCTGGCGGCCGGAGTCAGCACGCCGGCCGGGATCGGCTCGCCAAGAATGCTGGCCGGCCCGGACGTCAGCCAAAGCAACCCCGCCTCGACGGCCGCAGTGATCGCCTTGTCGACAACCTGCTCGCTAGCCATGGGGATGTGAACCGGCTCCCGGTAGCCGTCGCGCTCGACCTCGACAACCTTGCCGCTGCTGAAGTAATCGACGACCGCCTGCGCTGTGATCTCGTCGCCGGGCCACAACTCCGGCAGCTTGCCCGGGGCGAGCAAGTGGGGCGCAATGTCCGCCAGCTCGGCACCTTCCGGCAACACCAGCTCCAGCGCGGGATCCTCGAGCGCAGTTTCATCGGGCCGGCAACCCCACCAGGTGCGAGACGAACCGTCGGGCCTTGTCAGACGCAGGACGAAGGCGCCCCGCTCGCAGCCTTCGACCAGCGTGTCGATGATGGCGTCGGCCTTCAGCATCTTCGGCAGGTGCGGCAACTGCGCGAACGCGCCGGCCAGGTCTTTCACGCGCCGGCTCTTCTCCTCCTTCCAGAAGTCGTAGGGGCCGCCGGGCAGCAGCGCTTCGGCGGTAATGGCGGAATCCTGAATCCGCGCCCGCTTGTCGCCCTTGATCGTGGTGAAGTGCGCCTCGTCGGCGATGCTGAGCTTGAACGCCTGCACCTCGTTCTTGTCCGAGACGGTCACCACGGTGGTATACGCCTGGCGGATCGCCTCGGGAATTCGGCTTTTCGCCTTCTCGATGTTGATCAGAAGGGTCTGCATGCGGGCCGCGTCGATGCTGCCCCCCTGTTCTTGCTTCTTCAGCTCGTCGCGCACGGCGTCCCAGGCGAGGTAGTCGCGAATGCGGGCCTCACAGACATCCAGCCCGTCTCGCGAGGGACAAAGCAAGAGGACCGCATTGCGATAAACGCGGGGATTGTCGGGACCGGTGTTCTCGTCCAGAAATCTGCGGGCCTCGGCGCTCGGTTTTCCCGAGTCGCACGCGGCACTTTGTCCCAGGACCGCGTACCGGAAGGCGCCATCGTCCTTGACGTCGCTGGGCTTGACCGGCAACGTGTGGACCAACACGCCCGCCGCTGAGGCGCCGGCGGTCAGCTTCTTGGCCCTGCCAATCTCGTCGATCAGGCGAGCACGAACGACCTCGTCCGAAATGCTCCGCGCGGCGACCGCGTGCATCTGGTTCAGGTTGGGACGATTGCCCAGCCGCCAGGTGCCCGGCAAGCGCTCCCCCTCGGCGGCATACAGATCATCGAGCCAGTGGCTCACCTGGCACCAGCGCTGGAGCCCCTTTTCCAGCTCGATTTTGTCGGGCCGTGTCGCCCCGACCAACACCGTCAGGTCGCGGGTGCGGGCGCTCTGCCCAACCGGCTGCGAATGCAAAAAGGTCGCCACGACCGACTGCTCGATCTCGCGGAACTTGAGACCGACGGAATCCTTCTGGATTTCGCGCGCCCGGTCTAACTCGCCCACCAGGATCGGCGTCCAGGCAGTCTTGCGGCCCTCGTGCTCCTCGGTGTCGGCGACAGTTATCAACTCGCGCAAGGCCTCAGAGACATCCTGGCGATCGGCCGCGCCCAGCAAGACGCCTGGGCCCACCAGCGGACAATCGTCCCAGTTGGCCGCCTCGCGCAAGGCCAGCGCAAAGGTGCGCAGCACGCCACGGGTACGCTGGAAGCCGTGCATGGCGGTCCATTTGCTGTAGAGCACTTCCGTCAGGTCGGGATGGAATGGATAGCTTCTGAGGAAGCGGTCTTCGGCCGCCGAGCCGGACTTGGCGGTTTGTTCGTCGATGCCCTGAATTCCTTTGAGGGCCGCTATCACGTGCTGGCGGAATGCTCCCGGGTCGCGGATCGACTCAGGCTTGAAAAAGCGCCGCCGCAACACCTCGGCCACGTCTTCCTTGACGACGGGCTCGACGCCTTCTTCTTTCTCGCGGCGAAAGACGTCGTAAAAGTCGCTCAGCAGCGACCGACCCAATTGGTCGCCGGCCTTGCGTGGATCGGTGGCCAGCAGCGAAGCGACCATGCAGCAGCGAGGCACCTTGGTCGCCGCCTGCGTCAGGCACTGAAAGAAGTTCATGAGCCGATCGCGCCACGCCGCCTCCTGGATCACCTTCTCCTTGACATACATCAGCACTTCGTCCATCAGCACCAGCACGGCGAGCCCTTCCTTGGCCGGCAATTCGAGCAGGTCGGTCAGCGTGTTCTCGGCCGGGGAGGTCTCGCGTTCCTCGGCCTTGCCGTCGGCGTGCAAAAGCTTGAGCCCATCGTCGCCGGCAATCTGGTAGGCGAGCACGCTCCAGGGGTGCTTGAGGCGCCGCGTCTTGGCCGGCTGCCCAGGTAGGGCGGGGGCGCGGACGTCCATACCCTTTTCCACGTCGAGCTTGTCGAAGCACAACCCGGCGACGCGGGCCTTGGGAGGTTTTTGGCCGATGGCATGGGCGAATTCGTGGACGGCCGGCAGGTCAGGCAGGTTGCCGGGGTCGTGAACCAGGTGCAAAAGGGTGATGAGCGTGTGCGTCTTGCCGCCACCGTACGTCAGCTCGAGCTGGCGGACCGCCTTGTCGTTCCTGTTGGCCAGCCGCAGGGCCACGTCGCGGACGAGATTGCGCAGGTTGTGCGTTGGGAAGGTGAGGCTGAAGAAGCTGCGCGGGTCCTCGTAGACGGGCTGCTTGCCGCGGCCCATGAGCACCTCGTAGAGGTCGGCCGCGAACATGGTGAGCGAAAGGTCGCCCGACTTCAGGTCGTCGCGGAGGGCGACGACCCGGTGCCAGGGGGTCCAGGGGAGTTTTGCCATCGTACTTTATCCTTCCCGTTTTTTCCCGATCGCGCGTATCTCCAGCGCGCGTTTGGTTTCCAGAATCTCGCGGCGCAACGTCTCGGGATCGGGCAACTGCGTCAGATATTTTGAGGCGAACACGCGGGCGTTGATGCCACCCAGGGCATACTCGACCACGGCGTCGTCCTTGTCGCTGCACAGAATGATGCCAACCGGATCGGCTTCGTCCGCCAAAGTGAGATGCTCTTTGACGTAGGCCAGGTACAGCGCCATCTGCCCGGCATCGGCGTGCGTGAAGCTGCCCAGCTTGAGGTCGAGCACGATCAGGCACCGCAGCCCGCGATGGTAAAGCAGCAGGTCGATGCGATACCATGTGTTCCCGACGCGAATACGTTTCTGCCGCGCGACGAACGTGAATCCCGCCCCCAGTTCGAGCAGAAACGCCTCTAGGTGCCGGATCAGCGCCTCTTCCAACTCGGCTTCGCTGTATTCGTCCTTCAGGTTGAGGAATTCGAGAAGATAGGGATCACGCACCTCATCCTGGACGGAAACTGCGTCCTCCGGCTTGGGCTTTTGGCCGCGAGCGAGCATCGCCGCTTGTTGTTTCGAGTGGGATGTCCGCTCGAAGAATTGGGTGCTGATCTGCCGGTCGAGTTGCCGCACCGACCAGCCACCGCGAATCGACTCGGATTCGTAGAACGCGCGGGCGTGCGGTTTTTCGACCGCCATCAGCCGCACGTAGTGCGACCAGGACAGCGGAAATACGGTCAGCAGATGAGAGCCGAAATTGGCAGACGGTGTCTGCACAATCTGCAATATTCCAGACGGCGACTGGAGAATCTCGTCCCCCTGATCGAGCGATTCAACGTCCAACTTGGTTCGGGCTTCCAATTTGGCAGACGGTGTCTGCCAAATCTCCCAACCCCAGTAAAAGGTGCGCATCTGACGGAGGTTTCGGGCCGAAAACCCTCGCCCGAACTGTGTCGTCAAGTCGGCGGCCAGCCGCTTTAGCAGTCCTGCCCCGTATTCCGCCCGCGCTGTGCCCTCTTGTTCGAACTCGACTATCCGCTGGCCAATCTCCCAGTAGGTGGCGGTCAGCACGCTATTCAGCGTGCGCGCCGCGGCGCGGCGCGATTGTTCGAGCAACTCTGAGATGCCGCCGACCAGCCCGTCGTATCCGATGGCGGTTAGCAGGACGATTCCAGTCTTGGGACGCCGTTTGGCCATCACTCAGCCTCGCTTTCCGCCGTCTCGGCCATTTGGGAAAACGCGCCCTGCGGGTCCTTGCGCTTCGCGCCCTTGGCCCCGATGTGGTTGCTGAGGCTTTCCAGCAGCGAGCGCTCCTCGCTGCCCGCCTTGGCGAGCTCGATGAGGGATTGCAGCACGCGGCGGAAGAGCTCGTGCCGCCGCAGGCCGTGTTCGTCGAGATACTCGTCCACCTTATGTAGATCGCCCCCCTTCCAGAGGTGCATCAGGCGGTGGATGCGGTCGATCAGCGGGATCGGCCGGCCGCCGGGGGCCTCGATGCCCAACGAGCGGCCGCGACGGTGGTTCCACGACTTGAGCTTGACCTTGCTGCCGGAACCGGTCTCCTCGGCCGGCTCGTCGTCGCCGTCCGTGTCGTCGGTCTCGGCGTCTTCGTCCAGGGCACCGTCGCCGCCGGTCTTGACCAGCAGGTCCCAGTCTCGACCAAGCTCCTGGTCCGACAGGCCGCACGCGGTTGCGTACAGGATGCACGCACCGACCGGGGCATCCTCCAAGCCGAAATCATTTCGATGGAGCAGGTAATAGGCAGTGGGTTCGTCGAGCCTGTCCACCGCCGGCTCGTCAACGCCATCGCCGTCGTGAAGGATTTCGGCGTGAGCGCCTTGGGCCCGCGAGAGCACTCGGCCGACCACGAAATCGACGACCATCCGGCGGGCGTGGTTGAGGAATTCGGTGACCGAGAGAGTGGAGTTGGGCTCGTCGGCCATCTTCACGACGGGGTGCTTGCTGTACGCCTCCAGCGCCGGCCCCGTCGCCGCCCAAACGAAGTCGGGGCCGCGAATGCCCGCGTCCCAGAACTCGCGGAGCCGCCGGCCGATGTTCGCCCGCATGTCCTCGAGAACCTTGTTGTCCCAACCGGCTCGAACGCCGATGGGGCGTTTCTTGCAGACGAGCCAAACGGAGGACGCGAGGGCGGCCGATGACTGTGCCCGCATCCGACCGGCCTGCTCTGTTTGTATGGGCCAGCTTCCATCCACAACGAAACCCGCGCGGATCACTGCGGAAACTAGCGTCTCCCAGGCATCTGGTTGCTTGTTCGCGAACACAACCACCATCCGTCCTTCAGCGGTCAGAGCAGCACAACACCGCTCAAACACGCACGCCATTCCCGCCTCATATGCACGCTTCGAAGCAGACGCATCGCCACCGTGACGACAGGCGTCGTCGATCAACTCCCCATCGTTCCGCTCATTATCCCATTTGGGCGAAAGGATGTTCCTAAAGGCGAGGTGGATGTTGGCAGAAAGGTCTCCCACAAGGCGACGCAGCCAAATGTAAAAGAAGTCCATTAGATCGGAGTAAGGAATGGCATCGTAGTATGGTGGGTCGGTGATCACGACATCGTATTCGCCAAGAGCAGGGACCTGCGATGCTGATGAGCTCCGGATTGTAACGGGTTCGGATCGCTCGATCCGCAGCCCCACATCCAAGGCTGACGCGATTCGTTCACAACATAACAAGTACGACCCCGCCGCTGCTCCTGTGGGTTCGGGTTCTGCGAAATCCCATAAGACGGGGAGCGCAAAGCGCGCAAACGCATCGACGACCGCCTCTGCATCAACTTTCCATCTAACATTGCTGCACGTAAACATCAGCAATCGATCAAATGCCAACGCTAAGTGTGAGACAATCGCTTCCGCCCATTCTCCTGACGTGCTACCAATTAGAGAACTGGAACGTACATCACGAGTTGCCTTCAGGAACGTTCCCAATGCGACAAGTTGACGCGACGTGAAGAGTTGGCGCCAGTTCATCAAACCGTAATTCTGAACTGAAAACGCTCGGCCAGCACCGCTACCGCCACCCTTTGGCGTTGGTTCCTGTGGCATACCCCAGGGGACAGCGCAATAGATATTGGCGATCTCGTCGTTGGCAGCGGCGGTTTGTGCCAATTCATATTCGCTGGGCATTCGATAGCTCTTACCGTCAGCAGTATCGACCACTGTGGCTGTAGCCATCGTCCCAAGTCTGCCCGATCTACCTTCCACACGAATATCTTCCATCCTCATTATCGTTCCGCAGCACGGGCACTTGGCGCCCGCACGCGACATGGTGCCAACCCCAATCCGTTTGTCGTGTTCGCGCTTCCGGGCGGCGTTCCCGCCGTGCGACGGCACGCCAGTCTGAATACCAAAATTAATTCCCGTCTTTTGAGCATTGGAATCCATCGTCAGGAGCACGCGCTTGCGATCCTTCTTGCAGAGCCAGCGTGTCTTCAAAAGCGGGATCGTCGCGCGACAGTTTTTGCAGGTGACCGTCCGTGCCCAGAGGTAGGCTACCGTGGGCTTGGCGACCCAGCGCGGATTCCCTTTGACCGCCAGGTACTCGGCGCTGAACTCGCCGTTGAGAGAGTCGATATCGGGCGTGCCGTCATCCTTGATCGGCACCAGCCGCATTGGTTGCTGCTCATAGGAGGTCTGGTCCTTGGCCAGCGGTTCAAAGTCGGCATAGACGGGATAGAACGGGGCCAGTTCCTTGCGCGCCGCGTCCAGCACCCACTGGCCCCAAGCACGCACGTGCCAGGCCAGGTCGGCCTCGATGCCATGCCCGCCCAGGTCCATGCCGGGCAAGCTCGGCTTGTCGTCGGCGTGGCCGACGTTCTCGAGCTCCCGGCGAATCTGGGCCTTGCCCAGGCCCTGAGCCTTGAAGAACGCTTCCATGAAGGGACGGTTCTTCAGAATGAATCCCGGCAGCGGCCGTTTTTGGCCGGCCAGCTTTTGCGGATACTCCAGGGTGCACTTGAGGATGAACCAGGCGACCGGGTTGATGTCGATGGCCGTCGCCTCGCAGCCCAGCCGCATGGCCTCCAGCGGAATCGCGCCGCCGCCGGCGAACGGGTCGAGCACCTTGGGAGCGCGCCCGCCATACGCGTTGCGTATCTCCTTGCGGAACCATTCGAGCGTCTCGGCGTTCTCGGTTTCCCTTCCCCAGTGCAGGATGCCCCCCTCGGTCTCTTCCTTTTCGCGCTCGACCGTCTGCCCGCCGGGCAACTTCTTCTTCTCGATCCTTTTGACCACCTTGCCGGCGATCTTCTCGCAGAGTTCCTGCCGCCCTTCCGGGGTACCCGGATCGGGCAAGAGCGTGGCGATCAGCGCCGCGCGGCAGGCCGCCAAGGGCCGCCGCGCCGGCCAGATGTGCAGCGTGGAGATGTGCCCGTGCCGGACGTTCTTCTCATGGACGCTGTCCAGCGAGGTTTGCTTGAGCGGGAAGGCGAATTCAATGAGTCGGGGTTGATCCGTCATGGGAGTTGCAACTCGGCTCGATCGGCAATTTTCTTGGCGAGGACCTCAAAGTCGCGATAGGCGTCTCGGACTGCATACGTGTGGGCACCAAGCGCGCCATCGGCGGGTTTGAGAGCGAACATTGGCTTGCGTGCCTCCTGTGCCATGGGCATCAAGCTGCGGTAATGCTTGAGAAGCGCGAAACAGTTCGGGTCATCGGCAATCTTCGGCACATGACTCGCCGTGGTGCCGAGGACGTAACGGACATAGGTCTCGGGGATGCGAGCGATCCACTTATCGTAGGACTTAACCGGCCGATCGCGCCGCACCGAGTGCTGCATCACGATATAGCCAGTCGGCTGCATGGCGCCACTCGGCAGCACAAGCTGCGAGTCGGGATTCTTACGAGAACGCTCCGACCAGCCTCGCCGCCACTCGCGCAAGGTCGGTCCAAGGTTTCGCAGGCCTTGGAGCGAGAACAGATCGGGACCCAGCGGAATCACCACGTAGTCCGAGGCGATTAGCGCAGCTCGGTTAATCGCCCCTAGATTTGGGCCTAGGTCGATCAAAATCACGTTGGCCTGATGGACCTCGGCGCCCTTTTGCAGGACTCGCCAAAAAGCCGAGATAACGCGAAACGCTCGCTCATCGCCATCCAGACACTTCGGCCAGACTTGGGAAAGGTCGTCTTCAAACTCGGAAAGCGCCATATCGCCAGGAATCAGAACCAGATTGTCCCTGATCGGTTCGAGCAAGGGATTGGCGATATCGCCCACACCGCGTTTCAAGGGGCGAATTGCACCGAATATCGTGTTGGGGTGCTGATTCTCTGGCCAGAGTTCCTCCAATTTGTCGTCATCCAGGAATGCGGCGGAGAGGTTTCCCTGTGGGTCCAGGTCGGCGGCGACGACGCGTAGGCCGAGATTCGCCATCATGCACGCCACGTGGTAGACAAGCGACGTCTTACCGACGCCACCCTTGTTGTTGAAGAACGCGATCACCGCCGTGCTCATGGCCGTTTCTCCACTATCACGAGGATGTGATTGTCGCGAGGGTCGAACTTGGGCAATCCATTGCCATTATCTTGTAAGGCCTTGCGCGCGATCTGAATACCCACGCCAAACCGCTGGACGAAGCCGAGGTTGCGCATGGCCTCAGCGACGTTGGGATTGCGGTAATCCGTGATACCCGGTTCACCGAAATTCTGGCGACTGACCTGCCCGTAAGGTCCGCCGGGGTTTTGGATCTCGATCCGGTCACTGAACCAAGTCAAACGAATCGGAGCGTTTGACGTTTGATAGTCACGGTGCATGACCGCATTACGTAGAAGTTGCTGAATAGCAGTCAAGGGATAATCGGGCTGCTGGATTTCCGTGGAAGACGTGTGAATATCCGTCGCAATATGGATGTTCGCTTTGACGATCTCATCCAGTTGACGCAACAGGTCGGGCAGAGGGCCGCTGCATTCCCTTTGGTCGGCAATCGGATCGGCGAGATTCGTCCCTTCGATGCGTAGAAACTGAACGTAGGCGCCGGGCACGTAATCGGTCGGTGACTTGCCAACCGACAGCAGCCCCACAACGGTGGGTGCATGAGGCGCAGCCGCTACGACAAAGCGCACGGACGCCAACTGCTGCTCGGTCGTACGCTGGTTCTGTTCGAGCACATCCGTGGCAATGGCGGCAGGCAGGTACAAGCGGCAGAACAAGTCGAGATCGAGGTCATCCAGGCTGGCAGCTTGGATGACGTGCAGATCGAACGGGAGATCGCGACCGCGTCTCTTTTCATTTAGTCGCCGTTCCTCCTCCACAGAAGCGGTCGCACGTCGAGGGCCGACGCGAATCCAGACTCGACCGTTGTAGCGGACGGGAGGCGCATCGGAAGGCTCAACAACAACGACAGCCAGTTCGCACCCAGCCAGATTCCTCTTTCCTACGGCCATCGTTGGCAACGGAAGGATGTTGCCATCCGACCGCATATCGGCCAGTTGGCAAAGTAACTCGTCAGTGATTGGAAGATTTGCACAGTCGCCATTGTCGCGGACGCCGATAAACAGAACTCCAGGCTGCCGATGGTCGGGCATATCGTTCGCAAAGGCGCAGATTGCCTGACGAATCCTCCCGGTGTCACCAAATGATTCCTTCCGTTCCACACGGTCGGATTCTCGGTCCAATAACAACGTTTCCAATTCCGCGTCAGTCAACATTTCAAATTACCTCCAAATACGAGGCACCGATCTCACTCTACTGGGCCGCGTTTATCGCATCCCGCGCGCTAATCAAAACGCTGCCTTTCGTCTTTGCTAAGAGCCTGCGGAAGGGATCTTGTATCCGGATCAATCTTGGGTTGGCCGTTGCGCAGTCGTAGACCACGTAGAGCCAGTACTCGTCGCGCAGGTTGCAGGCCTTGGCCCACTCGTTGCGCAACACTTCAACCTCCCCCACGCCGGCACGCCCCTTGACCTCGATGCTGCGCTTTCCTGTGGGCCGCGTTGACCAAAGATCGAAGCCGGGGTGCTCCGGCAACCCGGCGGCCAGTGCCAGGTCCCGCGTGTGAACGTCGGTGACGATGCCGCCGCTCGATTCCTCGAAGGCCCAGGCCAACGCCATGGCCACGTTTTCCGTTTTGGCCTCGTACTGTTCGCGGTCGGCGGGGTCGCTGGAGGGGACGGCCAGGGCGTGGGCAATGAAATCGACGCGCTTGGGGCTGATCAACTCCGGCTCGCGCCGCAAAAGCGCGATGGCCTGCTCGCGGCGGTCGGTGAGTTGCCGCTGCTGATGCTTGATGCGGGCGAGCTCCTTCTGGGCGGCGGCGTTGCCGGCGCGGGCCTTGTCGCTCTGCTTGGCGCGAGCCGCCGCGAGCTCCACTTCCTGGAAATCGAATCCCCGCCGCACAAAGCTCTCGCGCTCGGCCAGCGTGGAGATCAGGGCGTGCCGGCGCTGGGCGGCCAGTTCTCGGGCGACCCGCTCCACCAGGAAGGCCCGCGCCTGCTCCAGCATCCCCTCGGCATTCACGGCCAACCGCTGGGCCATGGCCGGCAGGCCGTGGCCGCCTTTGAGCAGCAAAAGGTGCTCCACGGGACAGAGGTGGATTTGCGCGCCCTCGTACTGTTTCAGGCCGACCAGCCGGCAATCGAGGATGTCTTCCTGGGCCAGGTCGGGCACGTCGGGATCCGCCTGGCGGGCGACGGAGACCAGCGCGAGGTGGAACAGGTAGGGCCTCTCCGCCGCCGGATCGACGAAGACGGCGCCGCGGAGCGCATCGGCGCCAAGCCGGTCGTTGACCACGGTCCGAAACGCCTCGAACAGCGGCTCGCCGGGATGAACCCAGACAGCTTCAGAAATCAGCCCGCTCACTGGGCGAGCGGGAGCTGCGTCTCGTGGAGCAACGCGACCACTATCGGGGCGAGTGAACGAGAGGCAGCCGCGCTGCCGCGGCGGGTAGGCATCCAGAACCTGCAACAGCGGATCGGCGCCGCCGTCCGTGGACCGCAGGCTGAAGCAACCACCCGGATCGCCGGTGAGCTCGATGCCGACCAACGGCGCAGCCCGCTCAAAGAACTGGCGGACGTAACCGGGGAGCAGCCGCTGGTACATCTCGCGGTCGAGACACTCGCGCAGCCGGGGCAGCTCCCGCGAGACGTCGCCCGCGTGGCCGTACAACGAGCGTTCCCGCGCCGCCAGATTCTCCACCTGCTCCGCCGTAAGCCGGCCGTCGAGTTCCCGAACGGCCTCGTCGGTAGCGTCTTCGGCGGCCATTTGCATGTATTGCTTGATGGACACCCCTTCGAAGAGGCGGCCGACACAATCAAAAACCTTGTCGCAGCGCAGCTCTTTGCGGATGCGCTCCAGCTTGTCCAGCAGCGTCTGTATGACGCGCCCTTCGCGCGTCTTTGGGGCGACCAGGTTCAGGATGATGACGGGGTCGTGCTTTTGGCCATAGCGGTGGATGCGGCCCATGCGCTGCTCGAGACGCGCCGGGTTCCACGGCACGTCGTAGTTGATCATGATCCAGCAGAACTGCAGGTTGATGCCTTCGGCGGCCGCATCGGTGCAGAGCATGAAACGGGCGCCACCCTGGTCGGCCGACAGCCGGAATCGTTCGACCTGCTGCTGGCGCTCGGTGTAATGCATGCCGCCATGAATTTGGGCGATCTTGCCGGTGTAACCCATGCCTTCCAAGCGGCGGACCAGGAAGTCGAGCGTGTCGCGGTGTTCGGTGAAGACGATGAGCTTCTCCTCGCCAAACTTCGGATCGACGAGCACCTCGCGCAGGCGCTCGAACTTCGATTCCGTACCAGCGTCGTAGACGCGCTTGGCCAGCGTCTGCAACTGCTGAACCTGTTGAAGCTCGATTTGAAGGTCGACCAACGATGCCGCGACGACCCCCTCGAGCAAGCGGTCTTCTGCAACCTCGTTCTGCTCCCGGTCGCCTTCGGCCGTCTCTTCATCGGCCGTTGTGCTGTCGAGCAGGTCGTCTTCGTCGCGCATGCGGCGCTGCATCGTGACGAGCTGTTCAATGGTCAGCTCGCCATCCCGAATCCGCTCGATCAGGCCGTGCAGCTTGTCGATTCGGCGCTCAAACGACCGCAGCAAGGCGAACGTGGAGCTGGCAAGACGGCGCTGGAAGACGCTCATCGCCAAGCGGGCGGCCGAACGATTGAGCATTTTGGCCTTGTTGTAGACGAGCCGCAGGTACTCGGTCGTTTCATCGTAGAGCGCTTGTTCGCTGACCGCGCCCTGGCCGAGATCGTACCCCAGCGTGTCGGAGATCCGCTTGGGATAGAGCGGGTTGCCGTCCAGGCGCACCATCTCCTCCTTGGTGCGACGGATGAAGTGCAACTGCCGGCGCTCGCTGGGGTAGTCGGCGAAGGCCTCGTACGTCGACAGAACCTCGGGTTCGAGCAAGCGCCACAGCGCAAAGTAGGGATAATCCTTGCCCATGTGCGGAGTGGCCGTGAGCAATAACAAGTGGTGCGCGCTCCACGGCAAGCGCCAGGCCTCGTCGATGCCCTTGACCCCGGCCAGACCTTCGGCGACCTCGTAGCGATCGGTCTTGCGGACATACAGGTCGGCGCCTCGATTGGCGGACAGCTTGTGGGCCTCGTCAAAAACCACCAGGTCGTACGGCACGACGCTGGGCTCTTTGAGACGGGCGAACACCCGGGGCGTGACTAACGTGTCGACGCTGATGATGACGCGGTCGCCCTCTTCGCCCGCAAATGGGTTGGCACTGCGCGCATCCGGGCCGCTGATGACTTGGAAGGGAAGACTGAAGAGCTTGGCTAGCTCGCTCTGCCAGTTGCCCACGAGGCCGGCGGGCGCGACAATCAGGACGCGCTTCAGCAGCCTGCGGGAAAGCATCTCGCGGATGTACAGGCCGGTCATGATCGTCTTGCCGGCCCCGGCATCGTCAGCGAGCAGGTACCGCAGCCGGTCCTGCTTCAGCATGTGGTCGTAGACGGCGATCCGCTGATGCGGCAGCGGATCGATCAGCGAGATCTCGGTGGCAAACACCGGGTTCGCCATGTGGCCGAACGTGAGGCGTTCGCCCTCGGCGATCGCCTGGACCGCAGCGGAGTCGGCGGTAAAGTCGAGAAGCGGCGGAGCCGGCTCGTCGTCGGCGCGCTGTGGTTGCGTCGGCGGCTCAAGGACCAACCGCTCGATTTGTGCCCAGAAGAGCCGGGAGGGCCTGGTCTGGCCGTTCTCCCAACGGTTGACCGTGGCGAACGAGACGCCGACGCGATCGGCCAGGGCCTGTTGAGTCAGCGCAAGGCGCCCACGAACCCGCCGGATGCGGTCCGAGTAGTCGTCCGGCACAGGGATGTTGGTGGCGGGGGCCATTCGTCGGGCCAGGAGCCCCACGGCGGATAAAACCGCTCAAGATCATAGCAACTGTTATATGGAATGCAACAATGTCACGCGAATAATGTTCGAGAGCGGTCTCGCAGGGACGCAAAATCGGACACAAGCTATTCAAGAACAAGCAGTTGCAACCGCTAGAGAGGCCGCATGGCTGAAAAGGAGGAACCACTCGCGGAGCGAGTGGACCACACTGGAGCCGGGCTGGGAAGCCCACCCTACATCCCTCCGCTACACCCACTGGCGGAGCGCGGCCACTCATTTTTTGGCGGCCGGGGGCGGGGACCGGGTTAGCAGGGGCTTGAGCTCCTCGCCGCTCAGCATCTGGGGCGTGGCGTCGTCAAGGATCACGTTGCTGCCGCCGCGAGGGTGATAGCTGAAGCGGGTCCGCTGACCCAGCGGAGCGGGGCCGCCGGGGATGTAGGCAATGTCCTTGGGCTCGAGCCAGTTAATGCCCGACTCGCACACCTCGACCAATAAGAGCGGGGCGGCCGGCTTGCCCTTGACGGGTGGCCGGTTGGTGGTGTTGGCCGGCGGCGCGGAGATCAGCCCGGTGGCCGGATCGATCACCGCCAGGTAACTCGTCTGAGAATCGAGCTGACCGGGGTCGCAGGGGCAGCCGTAGACGAGCGGCATGCGCTCGGCCAGGCGGCGGTTGTTGGGCCCGTCCCAGGCCTCGTCGAACCGATACTCGGCGTGCAGATCCTGCTCCGGTTTATCCAGGTAGGGCAGCAGCAAGACCCGCCAGGTGTGGGCGGGCCGGCCCTGCGCATCCTTGACGATGGCCGGCGGGTAGACCGAGAAGTCGCCATGATACGCGTCCAATGCCAGGACAATCCGTTGCATTTGGGTGGAGCACTCCGCCGCTTCCATTTGGGCCTGGGCCATCCGGGCAAGGTTTCGAAAGAAGACGACCAGGCCGCCCGCGCATAGGAAGAAGCAAACGCCCAGGACCAGCAGAATCGCGAAGCCTGACCAGCCGGACGCCGACTTGGGGGCAGGCGCGGTGGTCTGGGAAGGCGTGGCGGTCGAGGCTTGGGGCTCCATGGAGTGCCTCACGTTTTCGGGTCGAGCCTGGCCCTGGCCTGCCGCACGACCTGGACATACTGGCGGGCCAGGCTCTCGATCCGCCCCATGTCGCCCCGCGCCAGCGCGGCGGGTTCGACCAGCGAGCCGCCGATGCCCAGGGCGCACGCGCCGGCCTCGATAAACGCGGCCGCCGTTTCCAGGTTGACGCCGCCCGTGGGGAGCAACCGCACCTGGGGCAGCGGGCCGTGCAAGGCCTTGATGTACGCGGGACCCGCCAGCTCGGAGGGAAACAACTTGACGATATCCGCGCCGGCCTCCCAGGCGGTGAGCACTTCGGTGGGCGTCAGGGCGCCGGGGAGCACCAGCTTGCCGTAACGGCGGCACAAACGGATGACGTCCAGGTTGATCGCGGGCGAAACGATGAACTGCGCGCCGGCCAGCAGGGCGACGCGGGCGGTCTCGGGATCGAGCACCGTGCCGGCACCCAGGAGCAGCTTGTCTCCAAGCTGATCGGCGAGGTGCTCGAGCACCTTGGACGCGTGCGGCACGGTGAAGGTGACCTCCATGACGTCGATGCCGCCGGCCAGCAGGGCCTGGGCCGCATCGACCAGGCGGCTGCCGTCGGGGGCCCGCAGGATGGCCACGATGCCCGTTTGCAGGAGGCGGGCGAGAGGATCGTTTTGTCGCATAGGGGCATGTTGGACGAGGGGCCGGGCAAAGTCAACGCGCCGGATATGGCGGTTGCGGCCGGCGGGCGCGGAAGTGCCGCAAGATCCGTAAGTACAAGCTATAGCGGTTGTTGATGCTGGACTGTGCCGTACCAATGTGCATAATAGCCTTAGCGGTCGGGTCGGCGAGTTTAGGCACTGCACCAGCGCGTCACGGCGCGCCGTTTCATGCCAGAATTCCTTGAGAGGGCCGAGGCACAGCTCGTGATCGTGCTGTCGGTGGGAGCTGCGCTTGTCGCGGTGGGTGTTTACGTTGTGGGGCGGGTGCGCGGCGCGGCCACGCAAAGCGAGCCGCAAGGCCACGAGTTGATGACGAATTTTCGGGAATTGCATTCCCGGGGTCAGCTAACCGATGAGGAATACCGAAACATAAAGACGATGCTGGCACCGCGGCTCCCGGGCGAGTTAAAGGATAAGGGCGACGAGGGTTAAGACGCCTGGGACCGGCACCGCGGGAGGAACCGGTTCGTTCGGTTTTGACGTTGCCAGACAGGTTCGACGTTGCGAGACAGAACGGCCCGCCGCGCAGCAAGCGGACAAACAGCGGCGGCCTGGGCAGCGTAGAGGGAAGATACGCGGCGAGGGACCTCGGCGGTGCAGAAACGCGGCGGTGCAGAAAACTCGGCGGTACAGAAACGCGGCGGTACAGAAACTTGGTCGGATAGCTCGAAGCGATCGCGGACAAGGATGCCCCCCGGGCCAATCGGCAATGTCTGGTCGGCAATGTCTGGTCGGCAATATCTGGTCGGCAATGTCTGGCACTGGCCACTCGAGCGACAGCTTTGATTTTATGCCATGCCTGGCCGCCCGCGCGGGCGGCGAGTGCCTGGTGAGGCGAAAGGAGCAAGCATGCCCCCAAGCAGGGATCCCGGAGGTCGCCGTGGTGGCGGAACCACCAAGAAGAACGCCTTCTGCTCGTTCTGCCGCAAGAGCTATCGGGACGTCGGTCCCTTGGTCGAGGGTCCCGGCGACGTCTACATCTGCGGCGAGTGCATCGAGCTGTGCCAGTCGATTCTCGAGCAAGAGCGGCGGCGCCGCGGCACGAGCAAGCAGTTGTTCACCAAGGTGCCTTCGCCTCGCGAGATCGTAGGCCAGCTCGACGAGTACGTCATCGGCCAGGAAACGGCCAAAAAGGTGCTGGCCGTGGCGGTGCACACCCACTATAAGCGGCTGATGTTGGGCAACGAAGGCTCGGACGTCGAAATCGACAAGTCGAACATCCTGCTCATCGGGCCCACCGGCTGCGGCAAGACGCTGCTGGCCCGCACGCTGGCCCGCATGCTCAACGTGCCGTTTGCCATCGGCGACGCCACCACGCTCACCGAGGCCGGATACGTGGGCGAAGACGTCGAAAACCTGCTGTTGAAGCTGTTGCACGCGGCCGACTTCGACCTGGAGAGCGCCCAGCGGGGCGTGCTGTACATCGACGAGATCGACAAGATCGGCAAGACCAGCCAGAACGTGTCGATCACGCGGGACGTGTCGGGCGAGGGGGTCCAGCAGGCCCTGTTGAAGATGCTCGAAGGCACGATGGCCAACGTGCCGCCGCAGGGAGGCCGCAAGCATCCCGAGCAGCAATACATCCAGATGGACACGAGCAACATCCTGTTCATCTGCGGCGGCACGTTCGTGGGAATCGAGAAGATCATCGCCAAGCGGTTGGGGCGGCGGACGATCGGCTTCGGCCAGGAGCTGGAGTCGCAATCGGGGGAATCGGAACTTGCGAAGCTGCTGCCCCAGGTGAGCAGCGACGACATTCTGGAGTTCGGCCTGATCCCCGAGCTGGTCGGCCGCCTACCCGTGGTTTCCGCCTTGAAGCCGCTGGACACCGACTCGCTGGTGCGGGTGCTGAGCGAGCCGCGCAACGCCCTGATCCGCCAGTACCAGAAGCTATTCGAGATGGAGAACGCCGAGCTGAACTTTACGGAGGCGGCCCTGCGGGCGGTGGCCGAAAGGGCCCAGGAAAAAGAAACCGGCGCCCGCGGGCTGCGTTCGATCATTGAAGAGGTGATGCTGGAGATCATGTTCGATCTGCCGGACCAAGGCGCCGGCAAGAGTTACTTGATCACGCCGGAAGTGGTGGCGGGCCGCGAGCGTTTGTTCCCGCTGCCGGAGCCCAAACACAAAAGCGCGTAACGTTCAAGCCCATCGCCGCGCCTAGGGCGCGCCGGTGGGGGTCCAGTTCGCGCTTGCCCCAGCGAAACGAGCCCGGGATCGGCCAAGGCCGGTCGCGGGCTCGTTTTTTTTGCGGCCCGCCAGTGATAGCTGCCAGCGTGATAGCTGCTGGCTGACAGCAGTTGCCGGCCGGATTTTTCGGGGAATTATCGCCAGCCGGATGCGATTGCGCGCATAGGGATCTTTTGGAGAGCCGCCATGGCGGCGGCCGGAGAACTCACTTGCGGGGCGTCGGCGACGGCGTCCGGGAGGGTTGCAAATGGACCAATTTCGTGGCCGCGCCGTGCGCCTCTGGATCGTCTGGTACGAGGGAGCCGATCCGACCGACTGGCGCCAGATCCCGCCGGGTGCGATCGCCCAGTGCGAGGCCTTCGATCGATGGTTCGACCTGGCAGAGGCGGCCCAGCTTGTCGAAGGCTTCAACAAGGAGATGCTGTCGCATCCCAATCAGCGCTGGCTGGTGGCGCTGTGGGTCGCCTTAGCGTCCAGCGGGGACTTCGAGGCGGGCGAGCCGGTGGAGGGGCGGGCCATCGACTTCGGCGGCTGGCCCGCCTAGCGATGTGGGACGCGCCCCTGCTGTGTCCTGCTGGCTAGCCCGCTCTGCCGGCTGCGCGCTCTGGCGTGCTTTACCGTGCCAGGGCGAGCAGCACTTCGATGCCGCGCTCAATCGTCTGGTCGGAGGCGGCGTAGGAGATGCGGAAGTGCGTGTCTTGGCGGCTGAAGATGTTGCCGGGAATGATGAGCAGTTGGCGCTCGATGGCCCGAGCGACGAACTGGCTGCCGCTGCCCCGGGGAACCTGGGGAAAAACGTAAAAGGCGCCCCCGGGCGCAACCACGTCGTACGCGGCCCCCAGCGCCTGGAGCATCCGGTCGCGCTTCAGCCGATAGGCGTCGATGTGGTCTCCCATGTCGACGTCCATGGCCACTGCGCCGGCCCACTGGGCAGGCTGCGGCGCGCAAACGAACGTGTATTGCTGCAAGCGGGTCATCGCCTCGATGACCGCCGCGGGGCCGTGGGCGTAGCCCAACCGCCAGCCGGTCATGGCGTAGGTCTTGCTGAAACCATCGATCACCAGGGTCTGGTGGTTGAAACGGGCGGGCGAAACGAAGGGCCGATCGTAGCAGAACTCGCGATAGATCTCGTCGCTGAGCAGGACGATCCCGCGCTCGGAAGCGAGCTGGGCCAGGCCGCGGGTTTCCTCGTCGCCGGCTACCGCCCCAGTCGGATTGGCCGGGCTGTTGAACAGGATCAACCGCGTCCGCGGGGTGATCGCCGCGCGGACTCGATCGACGTCGATGCGAAAGTCAGGATAGGTGTCGACCAGCACCACCCGGCCGCCGGCCAGCGCGACCAGCGACGGGTACATCACGAAATAAGGGTCGAAGACGATCACCTCGTCGCCCGGGTTGACCAGCGCCAGCACGGCCAGCACCAGCCCTCCGCTGGTTCCACTGGTGACGAACACGCGGCGGTCGGCGTGGCCGTATTGGGCGTCGATCCGTTCTTGCAGCTTTTCGCGCAGCACGGGCATGCCCTGGGTCAGCGCGTAGCCGTTTTTGCCGGCCTCGATGGCTTCGACGGCGGCTTGCCGGACCGGCGGCGGCACGTCGAAGTCGGGCTGGCCGATCGAGAGATTGATCGGGTCGGTCAATCGGCCGGCCAGGTCGAACACCTTGCGGATGCCCGAACTGTCGAAGCTGGCCATGCGCTGGGCAAGCCGCAACGGATCGTTGGGGGCGGGTGGCGGGTGGGTGCTCAAAATCGTGTGGTGGGTGCGGCGTGGTGAACTGCTTGCTTCATGGTAGCACGAGGCGGAGCGGATGGGCAGCGGTGGATCACGTGAGCGAGGGTTCGGGCACGAGCGGCCAGAACTCTGGTGAGCTCGCACGGCGGCCGTTGGGGAGGCACTGCTTAAGCGGACCCCGGCACGCCGGGATCCTCCAAGCAGTGGCACGCGGCCAGAACTCTGGCGAGTCCTGCTACGAGAGAGTTCTGCTACCAGAGAGTTCTGCTGCGGACCGCGTTCAACTATGATGCGGCCATGAGCGGCCCCAGCGACGCGGAGCATCCGAGCACGAGCGGCATCATCACGCTGTTGACCGACTTCGGCCTGCACGGCTCCTACGTGGCCGCGATGAAGGGGGTGATTCTGTCGATCAATCCGCGGGCCGTGCTGGTCGACGTGACGCACGCCATCCGCGGGCAGGATATTCGGCACGGGGCCTGGATCTTGGAGGAAGCCTCGCCCTGGTTTCCATCCGGAACAATCCACGTGGCCGTCGTGGATCCGGAAGTCGGCGGCCGGCGGAAGCTGATCTATGCCCGGATTGGCCGACAGCACTACCTTGCGCCGGACAACGGGCTGCTGGGACGCTTGGCCCTGGCCAATCGACCCTCTAAAATCATCTCGCTGGAAGACCCGCAGTACTGGCTGCCCAAAGTCTCGGCGACGTTTCACGGCCGCGACATCCTGGCAGCGGTGGCGGCCCGGCTGAGCCTGGGCACGGAGCCGGATTGCCTGGGTCCGCGGCAAGACGAGTTGGTACAACTGGCCTGGCCGGAGGTAAGGATTTTGCCGGGAGAAATCGAAGGTTCGGTGCGGTCGATCGACTCGTTCGGCAACCTGGTCACCGACATCAGCGAGCAGATGCTACGGGACGTTCCCCGCGGCGAGTCGGTACGGATCACGTGCGACGAGCATGAGACGTTGGGCATTTTTCGGACCTACGGCGACCAGCCCGAAATGACGCTGATGGCGCTGGTCGGCTCGGGCGGGTATCTGGAGCTGGCGATCGTGGGCGACAGCGCCGCGGGAATGCTGGGCGTGGGGCCGGGCGCGGCCGTGCGCGTGACCTGGTGAGGGATCCGGCCGGCGGCGGCAGCATGACCGAACCGACTCGCGAACAATTGCGGCTCTGGGACCGCGAGCTGGTGTGGCACGCCTTCACGCAGATGGCCGAGTACGAGCCGCTGCTGATTGAACAGGGCCGCGGCGCCACGTTGACCGACATCGACGGCCGCGAGTATCTCGACGGCACCAGCAGCCTGTGGTGCAACATCCACGGCCACCGGCACCCGCGGATCGACGCCGCCATCCGGGAGCAACTCGAGCGGGTGGCGCACACCACTTCGCTGGGCGCTTCGAACTCGACCAGCGTCAAGCTGGCCCGGCGGCTGGTCGACCTTGCGCCCGCGGGGCTGCAGCATGTTTTCTTCTCCGACGACGGGGCCACCGCGGTCGAGGTGGCGCTGAAGATGGCGCTGCAGTATTGGCGGCAGCGCGAAGAGCCGCGGCCGGAAAAAACGCTCTACGTGGCCCTGGGCGAGGCCTACCACGGCGATACGCTGGGCAGCGTCAGCGTGGGCGGGGTCGAACGGTTTCATGCCATGTTCTCGCCGCTGCTGTTTGAAGTCTTGCGGACGCCGCCGCCGAACCCGTATCGGCCGCCCGCGGGCGTCGAACCAGGTGATTTACTCGCCCACTCGCTGGCCGAGCTCGACAGGCTGTTGGCGGCCCATCACGAGCGGATCGCCGCCTTGGTCATCGAACCGCTGGTGCAGGCGGCGGCCGGGATGATCATGCACCCGCCCGGGTATCTGCGGGGAGTCCGCGAGCTGACGCGGCGGCACGGCGTGCTGTTGATCGCCGACGAAGTGGCGGTGGGCTTCGGCCGGACGGGGCGGATGTTCGCCTGCCAGCACGAGGACGTATCGCCCGATTTTCTCTGCCTGGCGAAGGGGTTGACGGCGGGCTACCTGCCGATGGCCGCCACGCTGACCACGGGGGAAATCTGGCGGGCCTTCTTGGGGCGGTACGAGGACTCGAAGCAGTTCTTTCACGGCCACACCTATGGGGGCAACCCGCTGGGCGCGGCCGCAGCGCTGGCGTCGCTCGAGGTGTTCGAGGAGGAGCGGGTACTCGAGCGTCTGCCGGCCAAGATCGCCCGTCTTAAGGAGCATCTCGGCCGGCTGGCCAACCTGCAGCACGTGGGAGACGCGCGGCAACGGGGGCTGATAGCTGGCATCGAGTTGGTGGCCGACCGCAACACCAGGCAGCCGTTTCCGTGGGGTCAGCAGCGGGGGATGCGCGCCTGCCTCTGCGCGCGGGAGCTGGGCGTTCTGCTGCGTCCGCTGGGCAACGTGCTGGTGATCATGCCCCCCCTATCGGTCACGCTGGAGGAACTCGACCGGGTCATGGACGCCGCCCGCGAGGGGATCCTGGCCGCCACGCTCGACACCCCAGCAGCGGGCCGCTAGAATCGGCGAGTGGGCACATTTCCCGGCGGTCGCCCGACCGCGGCGCGAGTGAGGACAACCGGCATCGGAGGCTGGAACATGTGGCGACGGATGCGAGTGGTTATCCTGGGCGATTCTGTCACTGCCGGTTTTGGTCTGGGCGCGGGCCAAGCCGAGTTGGCCTACCCGCGGCTGCTGGCCGAGAAGCTGCAACAGGCGCGTCTGGCGGTGGATGTCGTGGTCAGCGCGCTGGACGGGATCGACACGGCCTATGCGCTGCGGCGCTTCGGGCGGCTCGTTGCCCAATACCGGCCTCACTGGGTCGTGATGATGCTGGGACTGAACGACGCTCGTCCAGCGGGCGGCAAGCCGGCCGCGGGCGCCCGGACGTTTGGCGACAACGTGGAGGCGCTGGTCGAACGCATCGAAGCCATCGACTCGCGGGCGGTGCTGGTTTCGCCCAATCCCCGGCAATCGCCCGCCGCCGGGGCCGAGCATGCAGGGGGCGACCTGATGCAGAGCTACGTCGGCGCGTTGGGGCAGGTGGCCAGCGACCGCCGGCTGCCCTGGATCGACCTGCACCGGCAGTTCCTGGCCGAGCGGAACCTGGAAGAGTTGATCCCCGACGGAGTGCACCCCTCCGTGGCCGGTCACCGGCTGATCGCCGAAGTGCTGGCCGAGGAATTGATCTGGTTGCTGGCCCAAGAACCGAGCGCGACCGGGGAACCCGCGGCTGCCAGGCACGCCGAATCCGCACATGCGGGAGCGGGCAGGGCCGCTACTGGGCAGCCGAATGGCTCCCCTGGGGCGAACCGGCGATGAATTGGCCCTGGGGCAAGGGCCGCCCGGCCACGGCAAAGCCGCGGCCGTAGAGGTCTTCCTTGAGCGCGCGGTAGGCGGCAAAACTGTCTGGATAGGTCCAGAGCGTCACGGTCGTGCGCCGCGGATCGAGCGCGGCCAGCGCGGTCCGGAATTCGGAGCGGGGGGCCAGCGCCTCGGCCAGCGGCTCGCCCAATTGGCTGGAGACCGGAATCAACGCCACCTCGCGGACCTGGACCAGGCTGCCATGCCCGGTCTGCAACTGGGTTTCAAGAGGCAGGTCGAGACGCTCCAGCGAAAAGCGAAGCCGGAAGCCCTGGACCGGTCCAATCGTCTCGGTCAGCTCCGGAAGATCGGCGAGCTTCCGCGCACTGTGCTGCAACTGGCGTTTGCAGAGCGCAACCAGCTCTTCGAACGGCACTCGCGCCACGAGGCCGCCACGAACCTGAAAATGGGCCTCGTTGCCCAGCACGACCTGGCTGATGGGGGTGGGATAGCTCTTGACCTGGACCACGGTGCTGCCCTTGCCGGCGCGGGCCCGGGCCAGCTCGTCGAGCGCCTGGTTCAGTTCCGACTTGGCCGCATCGAGCGTGCGCGTTGCACCCAAGGCCGCTCGTGACTGCTCATCGAGCCGGCGGCTGCTCTCCTCCAGCGACCGCTCTTGCTCGGTTACCAGGAATGCCAGCGTCTCGCCCTGGCGGAGCCGGGCGCCGGCAGCCTGCTCCAGCTCGTTCAGTTGCTGCTGGAGATCGAGCACCTGGCGGCCGAGTAGGTCGGCCTCCCGCTGGAGTCCCAACTCCGCGGCAGCCGGCGCCGCCGCGACGGCCGGCTGGCCTGCGTGCCTGGCGCGGATGCCGACGACCATCACCAGGATGATCAGAATCCCGACGATATTGGTCACGACGTCGAGGAACGAGTCGCTTCCTACGCCATGATCGTCGGATTGTGGTCGGCCTTTCATGCGTTTGGCGGCGCCCGGAGGGCTCAGTCAGGAGTTTTGGTGCGCGGATATTGGATCGCTGCCGCGCGAGCCGCAGCGGCACGCACGTCGAGCCCGCTTTCGGCCAACAGTGCCTTGAGATCTTCGAAGCGCTGTTCGCCTCCCGGTGCGACCTGCACCGAGAGAATCGGGCGCCAGTACATCTGGCGGCCCGCGATCCCCCAGGAATCGATCCGCTGCCAGATGGCGGAGACGAAATCGTCGAGCGAGTCTTCCGTCCGCTCGGCCAGGGGCACAAACGTGGCCTCGCGGGTCGACTTTTTGTCGTCCAATAGAATCAACCGGTCAGGCTCGCAAACGATCGTAATCGGACGGGTGACTGGAACAGAATCGGCCGCGACGTTGGGCAGCGCCCAATTGCCGCGGCGGCTGCGGGCAAGGCTCTCGCCACCCGGATCGTTGGTGCCGGCGCTCACATTGCCTGCACGGCTCGTGCCCGCGCCGGCGGTGCCGGAAGGCGGCCTGGCGGCGCCGGAAGTTTCGCCTCTGCCGAAGCCGGCCTGGGGACCGTCAGGACCGGGAGTGCCGGGCGTTTCGCCCTCCGGCATGAGCGGTCCGCGTTGAACTGATCCACCGTTTGCGGACCGCGCGCCGCCAACGTCGATCGCTCGACCGCCAACGTGCCCCGTGACGGGCGACTCATGACCCTCGAACCGTCCGGCTGAAGGCCTACGAGCGGCGCCCGCCCCCGAGCCCAGTGTGTCGCCCGCGTGGCCACCGATTCCGCTGCCCGGCGAAGCGAGCCCGTGGGTGCCTCGTTCGCCTCGGCCGCCCGCACCGGCCCAGCCCTCGTCCGCGATCGATCCCCCGCGCGGCGGTATGTGACGGAAATTGGGCGCATCGTACGAACGCCACTCCCGCGGTGCTGAGCGAGCCAACATGCGCTGGCGGCGGCGGGCGACCTCCACCGCCTCCTGGATCCGGCTTGCCATGGCCGCGTCGGCGGCTGGAAACTCCAGCGGCCAGTCGGCGTCGATCAGCTCATAGCCGAAATTGTCGCCCCACGAGCGCATGGCGGCCCGCGCGGCCGCATAGGCCAGGATGCCGTCGGGCCGCACCAACAGCAACGGGTAGGGGTCGCCGGCGGGCATCGAAGTCTCGCGGCTGCCGGCCAGGTAGTCGCTGGCCGCGCGGAGACCGGCCGCCAGGGGGTTGGCCGGTCCGAGCGGTCCGCGGAAGTCGTCTTCGGTGAGCACGATGCCTTCGGGTTGAAGAACCACCGAGTCGGCGCGGCACTCGATGTAAAGGGGCCGGCGGCGGGTGCCCCGCTTGCCGTCGTAGGGAATGATCGCGAACGAATTGGATTGGTTGCCGGCCGCTTCCACCGCCTCGGCGAGCTGCCGCCGCGCCTCGTCGGCCCGCGCGCGGACCTCGGCCAACTCGGCCACCAGCGCCTGCCGCTCGCCCGCGGCCGAGGCGGTCCGCTCGAGCTGCGCCGCGGCGCTTTCCAGCTCTGCGAGCCTGGCCCGCAAGCGTCGATCCTGATCCTCCAGGCGGCTGAGCTGCGCTCGTTGGCCGGCCAACTGCCGCAATGTATTGTCGCGCGCTGTACGCAGCCCGTCCACGCGCGATGCAAGCTGGGCGCTCGGCGGCGGGCGGTCTTGGTCTACGGCCGCTGCCGCCTGCAGACGCGACTGGCGGGCAATCACCACCAGGACCACGATCAAGGCCCCCATGGTGCACAAGAGCACCGCCAGAAAGGGGAACAGGGAGACGCCGGCGGTCGGTTTCGCCGTTCGCAGGCGTCTCATGCGGCCTTGCCCACGCTGGTGTGTTCGCCGAGCTCGACCTGCGTCAGGGCCGCGACCTGGCCCAGCCTGGCATTGAGCAGGTGGATGGCCCCGGCGAGGCTGAGCAGCGTCTCCTCGAAGTGCTGCGCCCCGGCCAGCGCGGCCAGGTTGCCATTCAAGGCCTGCTCCAGGCGAGTGACCTGCCCCGTGGCTTCGACGACCCGCAGCAGGACGTCGGCCTGCCGCGCCAACTCGGCCTGCTGGCTCTGGGCGGCACGGCTGCTCTCGGCCAGTGCTTGTTGCACCTGGGCCCAGTGCACACGGTTTTTCTCAGCCGATGTGTGCTCCGCCGCGGCCAGCTTTTCAGCGTGATGCTCGATCGCCTGGGCAAGGGCCTCGCCCAGAGCTGTCTGAAGCTGGCCACCCAGGCGGGAAACCAGTTGGGTGTAACGTGCTTCCGATGCTTCGATGCTGCCGCGCCATACTTCGGCCTGGCGTTGAGCGAGCCGTTCTGCCGATTTGATGACTTCGTCGGCCATGCGCCGCACGGCGGCCAGTTGCGGATCGGAGCCGAACTGGTCGAAGCGTCCGGCAAGCTCGGCGACGGCCAGCAGATCGACCTCGGCCAGCAGGCGGCTTTCCATGCGGTCTACAAAGAACTGCACGAACATCAGCACCATCGACAAACCCAGCGCCAGCGCGGTCGTGTCGAAGGCCACGCCTAATCCGCCGGTGACCGTGGGGAGCGAGTCTTCGAGCGCTTGCGGGTTCAGGCTGGCGATGGCCATGGTGATGCCGATCACCGTGCCCAGGAAGCCGAGGATCGGAATGGCCCAGATGATGATCCGCAGCAGACCGAAGCCGGCATGGGAGCGGGCGGCGTCCGACTCCGAGAGGTACTTCAGCTCATCGCCGAGCTTGTCGGCCGAGCCGGCGAAGCGGACGTTCTCCAGAGCGTCGCGGAGGCGTCCGGCCAGATAACCGGTCCGGCGATGGGCGGGAAGCTCCGCCAGGTGGGTCAGCAGTTGCTCCGCCTGCCGCGCCGGCGGCCCCGCGGCGGCCGGGCGCGGCAACAGAGGGCGCTCGAGGTCGGCGCTTTGCGCCATCACGTCCATGGTTTTGAGGATCAATGCCGACAGGCCCACGAAGAACATGGCTGTTTCGACGTATTGGACCCAGTGACCTGCAAAGTATCGCAAGGCGAAATCGTCTTGCCAGACACCCATATGGATCAAGGCATAAAAGGCCAGCGAGGCCGAGATGCCCCACAACAGGCTGGAGCGCATGATCGCCATGGGGATGTGGTTGGCTTTGTTGGTCACGGTCGTTCCTCTTAGCCCGGTTCCTTTTTAGCGCGATTTCTTTTTAGCGCGGTTTCTTTTAGCGACGGGAGCCGGCGGCGGCAAGCGCACCGTCGCCGGCGTGCGGTGCAAGCATGGGCGCGCGGCGACGCCGGACGTGCTGCGTGCCCCTACAATCGGCCCAATCGCCTCATTTGATGACAGAAAAGCGGCGGAATCGCCAGACTTCGTCCAGACGCTTCGCCGGGAGCAATCCGCGGAGTCTCGTCAAAGTGCCCGGCTCGACTCTGCCGATAGCAGCCTATGTCGCCGGATCGAGTGCCCTTAGGCAAACACCGTCCGGGGAAGGGGGGCTCCTTCCTGGAACGGCACGCCGGGCGCGAACGCTAGTTGCGCGGCCGGTTGAGTCGTTCGGCGGCGAGATTGGATCTGCCTGAACCGCCCAGGCTGCCAGGCTTCGTACGGCGGCCGCTGCGAGCTACGGCGCGCGGCGGCCGTATCCCAGGAGGGGAACAGTCCGGTCCGGCCTTCCGAGGCCCCCGGACTGTTTTCTTTGGTAGAACGGAATTTATTCCGTTTCTTCTCTCTTGCTGCTCCTTGCTCCTGGGAGCGGGAATGAATTTCCGGCGGCGGACAAACGGAATGAATTCCGTTCTACTACGGAGCGTAGGTCGCGAAGCAGTTGGGCGTCTCCCACAAGCGCGCTTCGACGATCGGAAAACCCTGGCCGGCCGTGAAGTCGAAGATCAGCCGGGCAATGTTCTCGGCCGTAGGGTTCTGGTCCATGATGAACATCGGCTCGCCCATCTCGCGCAACAGCGGCACCACCGGGTCGTCGCGGTGCAAGAGCATCCGGTGATCGAGGTTCTCGTCGATCCAGTTGCTCACCACCCGCTTGATGTCCGAAAAATCAAGCACCATGCCCCGGTCGTCGAGCTTGGCGGCCTCGATGGCGATCACCGCCCGGCCATTGTGGCCGTGCAGGTACTTGCACTTTCCCGCGTAGTTTAACAGCCGGTGGCCGTAGCAAAAGTCGATTTCGCGAGTCACTCGGAACATGATTGTCATTGTAGCTTGTGGTCCGGCCCCGTAAGAGCGGTTACACTCGACCGTAGAACGGAATTTATTCCGTTTACCATGATCCGGCGGTCCTCACGAAAGGACGGAGGCAGCAGCATGGCACGGCCGACGGGAATTGCCTGTTCGACCTCGCTTTGGTCGGCCGACCTGGCCAACCTCGAAGCGGAGATCAAACGGGTGGAGCCGTACTCCGAGCGGTTCCATCTGGACGTCGCCGACGGGCACTACGTCCCGAACCTGCTCTTTTTTCCGGACCTGGTCAAGGCGCTTCGGCCGCATAGCCGGCTGCCGTTCGAAGTGCACCTGATGACGATGCGGCCGCTCGATTGGATCGAACCGTTCGTCGAAGCGGGGGCCGACTGCTTTATCCTCTGCTTCGATACGCTGGGGGCCCCGGCCGCCGCCATTGATCGGGTCCGCTCCTACGACAAGCAGGTCGGCTTCTCGCTGTTGATCGGTGAGCCGGTGGAGGCGGCCGAGCCGTACCTCGATCAATTGGATGTGCTGACGCTGATCGGCACGGCCATGGGCATCAAGGGCGCCTCGATGCACGCCAGCCTGCCGGCGAAAATCGGCCGAGCGCGGGAGCTGATCGCCAAGCTGGGGGCGCCGGCGCTGGTGGAGGCCGACGGCGGCATCCGTCGCGAGACAGTTCCGCTCATGGCCGAAGCCGGCGTGGACATGATCGTGCCCGGTTCCCTGATGTTCCAAGAGGATCCGCCACGGATGCGGCAGTGGCTGGCGGGCCTGCCGCGCGGCGGAGGAGGCGCGTCGACATGAGCCGATCGCGTCAGGCCGAGCTGGAGCAGGCGCTGGCCGACGTGCCGGTGCTCGACGTACACACGCACCTGGTCGGGGGGCGCCTGGGGGCCCGCGGGCTGGAAGATATCCTGCTCTACCACATGGTCGTGAGCGACCTGTACGCGGCCGGCTGCCCGGCGGGCGCCCGGCTGACGCAATACCCCGCCTGGCCGTCGCGCGAAGAAGCACGCGGGCGGATTGCCGAGGCGCTTGGTTTTCTCAAGCACATCCGCAACACCAGCTCGTATTGGTGCCTGCAGACGATCGTGCGGGACCTTTACGATTGGCACGAGCCGATCACCGACGACAACTGGCCCAAGCTCGACGCCGCGGTCCGCGAGCGGGCCGACGACCGCGGCTGGCATCATGGCATCCTCGACCGGCTCAACATTCACCGCACGGGAACCGAGATCGCCCGCAGGGAAGCCGGACAGGACGACGAGCGCCTGCAGTACTCGCTGGAATGGGGTTTCTTCACGCGCTGCCAGTGGGGCGAGTTCGACACGGCCCTCTACGAGCTGGAACGGTGCTGGGGCCGAAAGCCGGAAAGCCCGTCACCGATCGCCGGCGGCGGCCGCCCGGCGACCGAACGGACAATCCGCGGCCTCGACGGCGTACGCGCGGCGGTCAAGCACTACGTCGACAGCATTCCCTACGACCAGGTGTTGTCGACGGCCACCCACATCTCCACCGACATCCATTACCGGCTGGTGACCGACGACCAGATGACCGCCGCCCTGGAGCGCCGCACGCGCGCCGGGCCGGCCGAGCGCGACATCTACGCTTCGTATGTCCACGAAATGTTCTTGACCGGGCTGGAAGAGCAGGCCAAACCGATCGTGTTCGTGTTCAGCCTGGGGGCCGAGCCTCTGCCTTACGAGACGGCGGCGCGGCTCTCGCAGCGGACGATCGCCGAGCTGGCCGAGATGATCGGGCGGCACCCGCGGTTGAGCTTCCAGTGCATGCTGGCCAGCCGGCACGCCAACCAGTCGCTGGCCACGCTGGCCCGCGAGCTGCCAAACCTGAGCCTGGCGGGATACTGGTGGCACAATTTCTTTCCCAGCGCCATCCGCCAGGTGATCTCGGAACGGCTGGACATGCTGCCGGTGAACAAGCAGATCGGTTTTCTCTCGGACGCGTACTGCGTGGAGTGGACATACGCCAAGGCACTGCTGGTCCGCAAGCAGTTGGCGCACGTGCTGGCCGGCAAGATCGAACAGGGGCAATACAGCCAGGCCGACGCGCTGTCGATTGCCCGATCGATCCTCTACGAGAGTCCGCAAACCCTGCTGGGCATGGTGCCCAGGACGATGTAGTGGAAAACGCCGCGGCTCCGGCCGGTACAGGGCGAATCGTTGTCGCTGCCCAGTCCTCGTTTGGTTTTAAAAGAGAGGCGCAACATGCACAGACCGTCCGCAATATCCGCGCTTTTGCTGATTGCCTTCTTGCCGCGCCCGCATTGCCGGGCGGATGAGCCTGCCCAGCCGAGCCAGCGAAAAACCGTGGCGGCCGTGGCGACCGTCTGGCACACCAACTCCCACGCCGATGTGATTGTAGGCCGGTTGTTGGAGGGAAGGGCGTTGGACGGCCGCGTGGACGAATCGGCGCCGCGGCTGGTTTCGTTGTATCTCGACCAGGTGCCGGCCCACGATATCGGCCGGAAGCTGGCCGAGCGGCATCAGGTGCCAATCCACCGAACCGTGGCGGAGGCCTTGACGCTGGGCACCGGCAAGCTGGCGGTCGACGCGGTGCTGCTGGTGGCGGAGCACGGCGATTATCCGGCCTCCGCGACCGGCCAGATCCAGTACCCCAAGCGGCGGCTGTTCGCCGAAATCGCCGAGGTGTTCGCAGCCAGCGGCCGCTCCGTCCCCGTGTTCGTCGACAAGCACCTGGCGGACAACTGGGAGGACGCCAAATGGATCTACGACACGGCCAAGCGGTTGGACGCACCGTTGATGGCCGGGTCGTCGTTGCCGGGGCTATGGCGGTACCCGCCGGTCGACGTCGAGCGTGGGGCGAAGCTGGACCAGATCGTGGCCGTCTCGTACCACACGCTGGACGCCTATGGCTTTCACGCGCTGGAGATGGTCCAGGCGCTGGCCGAGCGGCGGCAGGGAAGCGAAACGGGAATCCGGCGGGTGCAATGCTTGGAAGGCGACGCGGTCTGGGAGGCGGGGCGGCAAGGCAAGTACGACCAGGGTCTGCTCCAGGCGGCCCTGGCCCGGTTGCGTAACCGCCAGGGCGGCGAGGCGGAGTTGTCGGCCGTGGTCCCCGAGCCGGTGCTGTTCAGCATCGAGTACGCCGACGGCCTGGAGGCGCACGTGCTGACGCTCAACGGCGCGGTGGGGGAGTGGTCGGTCGCCTGGCGCTACGGGGACGGCCGGGTCGATTCGACGTTGTTTTGGACGCAGGAAGAGCGGCCCTTTATGCACTTCGCCTACCTGGTCGACGGCATCCAGCAGATGTTCGAGACCGGCAAGCCGACCTGGCCTGCCGAGCGGACGCTGCTCACATCCGGAGCGCTCGATGCCCTGTTGATCTCGAAACAGCAGGGCGGCCGGGCGCTCGACACGCCGCAACTGATGTTCGGGTATGAATCGCAGTGGCAATGGCGTCAGCCGCCGGAGCCATAGGCAAAGGAGGAAGGAGGAAGCGTTCGTAGTGACCCCATTTATGGGGTCTTAAGCGCACGGCAGGCGGACATGGCGACCGACGGCCTGAAAGTTGAACCCCCAAGACCCCATAAATGGGGTCACTACGAACCTGCATTTTTCGCTTGCATGTTTTGAATCCGGTGGGCAGAATGGTAGCCATGACCCACAGCGGCACCAGCTTCCGGTTTTGGTTTTACTTTACCCCGTCGGGTCGCGGGGCTGGAGGAGGTCGTTAGCTAAGCAACCTCAACCAGGCGACAAGCATGCAAAGCCCCGGACCCCTAAGGTTCCCGGGGCTTTTTTTGTTCTTTCTACGAGGCAACCGAAGGAGCCCCAGTCGTGATCGTCGTCATGAAACGCAACGTAACCGAGGCGGAGGTCGAACATATGGTGCAGCGAGTCGAAGGGCTGGGCCTGCGGGCCCACGTGCTGCGCGGCGTCGAGCGGACGGTGATCGCGGCCATCGGCGCCGAACGCGACGGATTGAAAGAATCGCTGGAGGCCGGCACCGGAGTGGCCGAAGTGCTGCCCATCCTCGCGCCCTACAAGATCGCCAGCCGCGAGGTCAAGGCCGAGCCCACCGTCGTCCAGGCCCGGGGGCTGCGGGTGGGAGGCAACACGGTAGGAATCATCGCCGGGCCCTGCTCGGTCGAAAGCGAAACCCAGATCCTCGCCTGCGCTCGAGCCGTCAAGGCAGCGGGGGCCACGGCCTTGCGGGGCGGGGCCTTCAAGCCGCGGACCAGTCCCTACAGTTTCCAAGGGCTCAAGGAAGACGGGCTGAAGCTGCTGGCGGCGGCCCGCGAAATGACCGGCCTGGCGATTGTGACCGAGGTGTTGGCGACCGAGGACCTGCCGCTGGTGACCCGCTATGCCGACGTGCTGCAAATCGGCGCGCGGAACATGCAGAACTACCGGCTGCTGGAGGCCGTCGGCAAGTCGAAGCTGCCGGTGCTCTTGAAGCGCGGCCCCAGCGCCACGATGGAAGAACTGCTGCTGGCGGCCGAGTACATCCTCGACGGGGGCAACCCGAACGTGATGCTGTGCGAGCGGGGCATCCGCACGTTCGAGTCGCACACGCGGTTCACCCTGCCGCTGGCCTCGGTGCCTTACCTGCACGCCAAGACGCACTTGCCGGTGGTTGTCGATCCCAGTCACGGCACCGGGCACACCTACCTGGTGCCGCAGATGGCCGCCGCCAGCGTCGCGGCCGGGGCCGACGGGCTGATCCTCGAAATGCACCCCGACCCGGAGAACGCGCTGAGCGACGGCTACCAGTCGCTCAACCTCCAGCAGTTCGACCAGACGATGCGGCTTTGCCGTACTGTGGCCGAGGCGCTCGGCAAGCAGATGTAAGCTCGTAGTGACCCGGCTCGACTGAGCTCGCCGAAGTCCATTCATGGGGTCTATTCGCTCTGAATCAGGGCGCGATAAGGCACCGTCGGCCCGGCGCTTTCGGTACTGCGCGACCGTGGCGCACGCGTGTACGAGACGAGCTGCCCTTCCTGGCGCACGCGCTCGATCAGGGCATCCAGCTCATCGACGCGGCCCCACCGCTGGTTCAGCAACGCTCCGTCGACGGTGGCCGACAAATCGACTTCGCCGGTCGTGCCGGGGCGGCGGTTGAAGTAGCCGGCCTCAAACAGGCCGGCCAGCACGCGGTCGAGATCGCTCCGCGGGATGTCCAGGGCCCAGGCCTCCTCGACGCCATCGGCCCATTGAACGCCGGGCAAAGTGTTTCGGGCCACCCGGTCGGCCGCCGCCATCCAGCGCCGCCAGGCCGAAGTGCCGTCGGCGGCCGGCTCGGGGGCGGCCGACTCGAACACGACTTCGGCCAGGGCCAGACCGGCGAGCCCGCGGGGGTGCGGATACTGGATCGAAAGCCGCCGAGCCGGTGCCTGGCTCACGGGCGGCGGCGCCTGAAACGAGACCTGGTAGCCGGCGGCATTCGATGGGTTGACCCCGCCCGCATCAACCTGGTAGCTGACCAGGGCCGAACGGTAAAGGCCGTCCGATTCGACCACGTCCGGATGGATCTCAGCTTCGCGCGGCTTGAAACCGGCGCAACCCGCCAGCGCCGAGGCCAGACAGATGCAGGCTGCAAGGGCCGGGCCGCGGGTCACCGGTAGTCCTCTCGAATCGGGTAAAAGGCGTCCAAGGCCCGCACCGGCTGGTCTCCGGCGATGACCTTGTGGGGCACGCCGCCAGGTATCCGCCACATCGTGCCGGGGCCGACGATTCGCGACTCGCCGCCGACGATGAACTCGGCCTGCCCTTCGAGCATCAGTCCCATCTGCTCGTGCGGGTGGCTGTGCTCCTCGACGACGGCATGGGGTTCGAACTCCACGAGCGACAACATCATCGAGTTGCCGTGCGTGGTATAGATGTCGACGCCCGGAAAGATGCGGTGGTGCGAACAGTCTTTCTTATCGACGAAAAAACCGAACATCTTGAAGGGTCCTCCTAATCCGCGCAGGTTGCCAGGTGCTCCTCGATTGCCAGCAGGCGGTTGTACTTGGCCAGCCGCTCGCTGCGCTGGATCGAGCCGATCTTGATGAACTCCGCCGCGGTGGCAACCGCCAGGTCGGCGATGGTGACGTCTTCGGTTTCGCCGCTCCGCGCCGACACGATGCAGCCATACCCGGCCGTGCGGGCCAGCCGCATGGTCTGAAGGGTTTCGCTCAGCGTCCCGATCTGGTTCAGCTTCACCAGCACGCTGTTGGCAACCCCCGACTCAATCGCGCGCCGCACACGATCGGGGTTGGTCGCCAACAGGTCGTCGCCCACCAGCCGCACGCGGCCGCCCAGCCGGCTGGTGAGCCGCCGCCAGCCGTCCCAGTCGTCTTCGGCCAGGCCGTCCTCGATGAGCGTGATCGGGAACTCGTCGACCAGCGCTTGCAATCGATCGATAAGCTGGTCGCTATCGAGCCGGACCGGGTCGCTATCGGGGCGGACTGGGCCCTCGGCCCGCAACCGGTAGTGCGAGCCGTCGAAAAAATGGCTGCTGGCCACGTCCAGTGCGATCGTCACGTCGTCGAGCGGCCGCAGCCCGGCGGCCTCGATGGCTGTCACCAGAAAGGCCGCGGCCTGGCGGTTGTCCGGCAGGCGCGGGCCGTAGCCCCCCTCGTCACCCACCAGCCGCCCTTCGAAACCGGCCTCCGTCAGCAAGCGCCCCAGCCGGCGGTGGATGCGGACAATCCACTCCAGGCCGACACTGTAGCTTACCGCGCCGACCGGCATGATCAGGAAGTCCTGGAAGTCGAGATTGCCGCCGGCGTGCAGGCCGCCCGAGATCATGTTGGTCATCGGCATGGGCAAGCGCGGCGCCATGTCTTTATCGAAGGTCGCGTCGGCGGGCGCGCCGCCGGTGGTCCCCGCTTGGCGCCACAAGTCGTTGAGATGGCGGAACAGCGGCAGTCCCCCGGCGGCCGCGGCCGCGTGTGCGGCGGCCAGCGAAACACCGAGCAGGGCATTGGCTCCCAGGCGGCTTTTATCAGGCGTGCCATCGAGCTGGCAGAGCCGCTGGTCGAGCTCGGACTGCCGGCACGGATCGAAGCCGAGCAGGGCGGGCGCGATCTGGTCGTTGACATTGGCCACAGCGGCCAGCACGCCGCGGCCGTCGTAGCGTGCGGGGTCGCCGTCGCGCAGCTCGCGTGCTTCGGCGCGGCCGGTGCTGGCGCCGGCGGGCACGATCGCCCGGCCCATCGCGCCCGAGCTGCAATGGATCTCGACCTCGACGGTCGGATCGCCGCGGCTGTCGAGCACCTCGCGGGCATGGATGCGTGAAATCGTCGGCATGCGCAGAGATTACCCGACCGCCGGCCCCAAGGGGAGTGCCGTGTCTGTCTACCCCACCGCGCGCGGCCGGCTGTCCAAGCTCGCCAGCGCCTCGCCAACGCTGCCGGCCGGGCTTGTCGGGGGCATCAGCCCCGTAGCCCGCGAAGCGCTCCGGCAGTATTGCGCCACCACTCCGCCCCGAAGGGGCAACGACAGATCAGCCCGCGGGCAGAGCGGAGCGGCGCTAGCCGCGCAGCGCCGCCCCGGGAACGCCGCCCGTTCACCCATATTCCGTCCCAGCCCTGAAAGGGCGAAACAGACGGACGGTCCGTCCGATTCGGTTCACGCGTTGACAAAGATGGCGCCTCATCACCCCCTCGCCTTGTCCCCTTGTCGCCTTGTCGCCGTGTCGTCTTGTCGCCTTCTCGCCTCATCGCCCCATCCTCCTCTCTACCCCACCGCGCGCAGCCGGCTGTCGAGCGCCGCGAGCACCTCGCCAACGCGGTCCGCCGAGCGCTCGAACAGCTCGCGGCAAAACGCGCGGACGGTGTCGCGGCTTGACGGATCGGTCAGATAATCGACCTGGCTGGTGCCGTCGAGACGGGCCCAGGCGCAGCCGGCCAGGTTCTGAACGGCCCGGGCCTCAAGGGCCTGCCGTTCGGCCGGATCGATGGCCGCCATGCCGGCCTGGTAGCAACTCCAAAACCGCTCCGCCAGGGCCAGCATCCCGGCCTGCCGAGGCGCGTGATAGGCGGCCTTGAGCACCAGATGACTGAGGAAAAAACCGAGGTCAAAGGCGGGATCGCCAAAGTGGCCCGTTTCGAAGTCGACCAACAAGAGGCCTCCCTCGAAAACCAGCAGGTTCTTGGGACTGAAATCGGCGTGGACCAACGAGCGGCGGTGCTCGGCCACCGAGCTGATCAACCGCTCGAACCACGCCGCGGACTCGGGACGCCGGCGGGCCACCGAGCGGTAATACGGGTCGATCCGCAACTGTTCGAACCCTCTGCGGTCATCGAACCGCTGTTGAATGCCCGGCACCAGCCACGAGGCCGAGTGCAAGCGCGAGAGCAGACGGCCGCAGGCGGCGGCAATCGCGGGATCGAACCGGCCGGCCAAAAGGTCGGCCTTCCAGACCCGGTGCTCAAGCGGGGCGGCCGTCATGGCGAAGGCGTAATTGTCGCGGTCCTGGTAAAGGACTCGCGGGGTGAGAATCTTCAGTTCGCTGGAGGCAGCGCCCTCAGCGGCAGGCGGGCCGATCAGCTCGGCACAAACGTCCAGGACATCGATCTCGCGCCAGATTCGTTCGATGCTGGCGAACCACGGATCGGGCGTGCGCAGTTGAGCGCGGACCTGCTTGAGCACGAAATCGCTGCCGGGCCGCTCGGGGCGCGCCACGTAGAGCACCTGGTTCGAGACGCCGCCGGCCAGCGGCCTGATGTGAACGGGCTCGCGGCCGTCGATCCAGCCACGGTCGCGCAGGTATTGCTCGGCGTTGTGCGGTTCGATGAGGAACATGCTCTGCGGAGAAAGCGGCCGCCGCCTCACTCACCGCGCTCGTCCAGCGCCTGGCACGCGCCCGGCACTTATTCGGCGCCGGGGAGGACGGCCTCCTCGGAGGGACTGGAGGACGCTTCGTCGATCGCCTCCGCCAGGCCTGGGACCTGCTCGGCTCCGGCGGGCACGGCGATGGTCGAGCCGTGGAAGGCGTCGCCCACCGGCTCGTAACGGCCGCCCAGGTGCTGGGCCAGGAAGGCCTCGGCCACCGCGTAGAACGACATGCGGTTCTCCGGGCGGGCAAAACCGTGCCCTTCGTCGGAGTAGAGCACGTAGGTGACCGGAATCTCCTTGTCCTGCATGGCGCGCACGATCTGGTCCGACTCTTGCTGCTTGACGCGCGGATCGTTGGCCCCCTGGCCGATCAACAGCGGCCGCTGGATGCGCTCGACGTGCGTCAACGGCGACCGCGACGTGAGAAACTCCTTCCCCTCCTCGCTGGTGTAGTCGCCCACCCGGTCCTTGAACATCTGGACCACTGGCTGCCAGTAGGGAGGAATGCTGCTCAGCAGCGTCAATATGTTGCTGGGGCCGACAATATCGACGCCGCAGGCAAACACCTCGGGCGTGAACGTCAGACCGACCAGCGTGGCGTACCCGCCGTAGCTGCCGCCCATGATCGCCACACGGCCGGGGTCGGCGATTTTTTCGGCGACGGCCCACTCGACGGCGTCGACGAGATCGTCGTGCATCTTGCCGGCCCACTCGAGGTTGCCGGCGTTGCCGAAGTTTTTGCCGAACCCGGTCGAGCCGCGGTAGTTGACGGCCAGCACGGCATAGCCCCGGTTGGCCAGCATCTGGTGCTCCGGATCATAGCCCCAGGCGTCGCGGGCCCATGGTCCGCCGTGCACGTTGAGCACCAGCGGCAGCGGGGCGTCGGGCCGTGCATCGCCGTCGCTGTCGGTGCCGGGAGGGAGCGTCAGGTAGCTGACCAGGTCCAGGCCGTCGCGGGAGCGGATGACCACCGGGTGCATCTTGACCAGCGGCAGGCCCTCCAGGTCGTCGCGATTGTTGAACAAGAACGTGGCCTTTTTTGCCCGGCGATCGTAGAGATAGTACTTCACCGGCCCATCGTCGAGCAGGTAAGCCACCGTCCAAAGCTTGTCGTCGAGCGTGCGGCTGGTGACTTCGACCTCTCCGTCGGCCTGGGACTTCAGGAACTCCAGGTCGGCGGCCACGGCCGGGTCGAGGACCTGCCACTCCTTGCGGGCGTAAGTGAAGGAGACCGCCTCGATGGTGTTCTCGGTCGGATGGGCCAAGACCCCGCCGATGTCGGCCTTGTCGTTTTCGGCCAGCACCTGCTGGCGGCCCGAATTCAGATCCCAGGCGGTCAGCGCGCCGGTGTCGCGGCCTCGGCTATCGATCAAGTAAAGCACGTCGCCCTTCTTGTTGAATCCGGCCGGCGAGGTGGTGAGCGTGTCTTCGATCGGGATCTTGACAAAATCGCTCCAGCCTCCCTTGCCGTCGCTCTGAAGAATCTCGTTGCCGCCGTCATCAGTGAAGCGGGAGGCGAAACGGACCTTGAAGTCCTCATCGACGACATAGCCCATGAAGCGCTCGGTGTTCTCCTCCACCAGGCTGCGCTTGCCGGTGGCCAGGTCGACCCGATAGAGGTCGTGAACTTCCGGATCGCGGTTGTTCAGGGCGACCATGATCTCGCCCGGCACGCGATGGCTGACGACCTCGATCTGGGCGTTGACCTTCTCCAGCGGCGTGAGGTCCTTGGTTTCGCCCGAGGCCAGGTCGACGCAGTACACGTGCCAGTCCTCGTCGCCGCCGGCGTCCTGCAAGTAGATGATGTGCTCGTTGGTGAAGGCCCAGAAGTAAATGCGGATGCCCCGCTTCTCATCCTTGGTGACGGGCCGGGCGGCCGACGGTTTGTCCACCGGGCCGACCCAGACGTTGAGCACGCCGTTGACCGGCGCCAGGTAACTCAGCCGGGCGCCATCGGGGCTGAGCCGCGCCGCGGCGCGATTCGGGTTGCCGAACAGCGCCTCGCGGCCGATCAGCGGCACGCCAGCCAAGTATTTCGGGGCCGGAAGCTCCTTTTTCACGGCGGGTTTTTTTACGGCGGGTTCCTCGGTCTTGGCGGGCTTCTTCGTACGCTTCGCGGCCGGCGGAATCTGTTCGGCCTGGCCCGACTGCGCTTGCTTCCGCCGCTGCCCTGTCTGCCTCGTTTCCGCTGCCTTCTGCTTGTCGCCTGCCTTGCGGCCGGCGGCCTCCTCAGCGGTTCGGGCGAGACTATCGGCGGCTGGCACGCAGCCGATCTGTGCCACAAACAGTGCAACAACGAGGGCGGCCCAGGGGGCGGCAAGCAGCTTGAACATGGTATCTCCAGGAATCCGTTACCGGGCAAGGTTCACGAGCGACGCGGCTAAGAAAAGCTTAGCCGAACGAGGCAGAAGGGAGAAGGGAGGCAGAGGAGGAAGGTGGATCAGGAGATCTTGGTACTTAGGACTTGGCACTTTCGGAAGACGCCAGCGGCTGCCTTCTGACCTCTGACATCTGCCTTCTGACCTCTGACTTCTGACCTCCGCCTTCTGCCTTCTGCCTTCTCCCTTCTGCCTTCTAACGCTGTCCCTTGTGCGGTCAGTCCAGTACAGTTGCTGTCAAGATGGACGCATCGGCGCCAGCTCGCGAGGGGCGGCCGCGGTATCAGCCGCTGGTGATCGTTCTGGCGGCGGTGTGTACGGGGATGGCCGGCGACCGCCTTGCGCCCTGGCCGGCGCAGGCCTGGTGGGCGGTGGCGGCCGGCGGCTGGTTGGCGTGGCTGGTGCTGTGGCGAAGGGGCCGCGAGCGAGCGGCGGCCGCGTGCTTGCTGATCGCGCTGGCCGCCGCCGGCGGAGCCTGGCGGCACGTGCAGTGGCACTTGTTCGACCGGAATGAAGTCGGCCTCTATGCCGGCGACCAGCCGCGCCCCGCCATGATCGAGGCCACGCTGATCAGCGGACCTCGCCGCCTGCCGGCGCCGGCGCCCAACGCCATGCGGGCGATCGAGAGCGGCGACCGCACGCGGATGCTGGTGCGGGTGACGGCCCTGCGCGACGGCGACGCCTGGCTGCCTGCCAGCGGACGGTCGCTGCTGTTGGTCAACGGGCACTTGCTGGGAGTCTCGGTGGGCGATCGCGTGCGGATCGCCTGCCGGCTTTCGGCGCCCGCCGATCCCCGCAATCCGGGCGAGTTCGATTTCGCCCGGCACGCGCGCGGCCGCCGGCAGCTCAGCCTGCTGTCGGCCGATTTTCCGCAGTGCGTCACGGTGATTGCCAGGCGGGCGCGCTGGAGCATCGGCCAGTGGTTCGAAAACCTGCGCACCAGCGGCGACGAAGCGCTCTGGCGGCGGCTGACTCACGAGCGCTCGGGGCTGGCCGCGGCGCTGTTGCTGGGCGCCAGGGAGCAATTGGACCAGGAAACGACCGACGCCTTTGTCAGAACCGGCACCGTGCACATCCTCTCGATCTCGGGGCTGCACGTCGCCATCCTGGCCGGCGCACTGTTCTGGACCATGCGCCTCGGTTTCGCGCCTCGGGGCACCGCGCTGGCCGGTGTGGCCACCGTAGTGCTGCTCTATGCGCTGGTGATCGCGGCCGAGCCGCCGGCCGTGCGGGCTACGATCCTGGTGCTGCTGGTGGCCGCCTCGTTGTTCTGGGGAAGGCGGCTGCTGCCGTTCAATGCGCTGGCCGCGGCCGCGCTGGTGGTGCTGGCCGCCAATCCGGCCGATTTGTTTCGAGTCGGTCCGCAACTCTCGTTCCTGGCGGTGACCTCGCTGATCTGGTTCGGCCCGCGGTTTGCCCGCCGCGCGAGTGGCGCCAGCCAAGATCCCTTGGAGCGGCTGATCGACGCATCGCGTCCTTGGCACGAGCGCTCGGCCCGCTGGCTGTGCGGTTGGTGCTGGCGGGCCACGCTGTTGACGGCCGCCGTCTGGGGCATCAGCGCCCCGTTGGTGATGGCCAACTTCCACCTCTTTTCACCCGCCACGTTGCTGCTGACGCCGCTGCTGGCGGCTCCCATCGCCGTCGGGCTGATGTCGGGGTTCGCCGTGCTCGTCCTCGATTGGATTGCGCCGCCGCTGGGCGCCATCGCGGGCTGGGTCTGCGACATGTGTCTCTGGTTCCTGAACCTGGCGGTCGACCTGGCCAGCCGGTGCCCCGGAAGCCACGTCTGGGTGCCTGGGCCGCAGCCTTGGTGGCTCGTGGTCTTTTACGGCGTGCTCGCCACGTGGATGGCCGTGCCGGCGCTGCGGCCGCCCCCCAGGTGGTGCATCGCGTTGTTGGCCGCCTGGACCACCGTGGGGCTGGCGGTGCCGTTGGCCCGCAAGCTGGAAGCGCCCCGGCTGGTGTGTACATTTCTGTCCGTGGGGCATGGGTGCGCGGTCGTGGTCGAGCTGCCCGACGGGCGGACCATGCTCTACGACTGCGGCCGGCTGGGCTCGCCCACGGCCGGGGCGCGGAGCGTATCCGGCTTCCTCTGGTCGCGGGGCATCATGCGGCTCGATGCGGTGGTGATATCGCACGCCGACATCGATCACTACAACGCGCTGCCCGAGCTGCTCGACAAATTCGCGGTGGGACGAGTCTACGTGTCGCCGGTGATGTTCAACAATCCAGACGCGGCGATCGCGCGGTTGCGGGAAGCAATCGAGGGCGCCGGGACGCCGCTGGCGTCGATCCGGGCCAACGACCGGCTGCACGTCGGCGGAGATTGCCGGATCGAGGTCTGGCACCCTCTCGCCCGCGGTGTGCAAGGCAGCGACAACGCGAACAGCCTGGTCGTGGCGATCGAGTACCAGGGCCGCCGCATACTCTTGACCGGAGACATCGAATCGCCAGGGATGGAGGACGTGCTGGCCGAAACGCCGCAGGTCTGCGAGGTGCTGCTGGCGCCGCACCACGGGAGTATACGCAGCAGCCCCCGCGGCTTTTCCGACTGGAGCAGCCCCCGCTGGGTCATCATCAGCGGCGGACCAGGCCGCGATCATCACCAGGTGCGGCAAGTGTACGAACGGGCCGGCGCCACGGTGCTCGACACCGAAACGCGCGGTGCGATCAGCGTACGGATCGAAAACGGAGAGGCAACCGTGGAGACCCTACGTGGCGGCGATGATTCCCTTCCGCATGGCCGGATCCGCTCGGAGCAGCCTCGAAAAAGACAAGCTGGCTAGCTTGGGTAGTTTGAATTGTTTCGTATTGCGCTGTTGCGCAAGATTTCTGGAGAGCCGATGCCGTATTTTTGCCCTGGATCTCGACTGGTGAGGTGGCCCCCAGAACACCTCGACTCGAGATTGCGAGGCCGAACCGATGGACGCGCGCGAGTATCTGGCCACGGCGGCGGCGAATCGACGCATTGTGGAGTTAGCGAAGTACGACGAAACCGACCAGTGCGTGGGACGCGGCCGCGCCCTGGTGATCGATCCCCAGCAGCGGATCGCCGTGATGCTCGAGCATTGCGGTTTTCCCGGCATCACGCTGGTCCGGGCCGGGAACCTGGTCCAATACGTCCAAGGGACCGGGGCCGAATGGCGGATCGCAGGCGATCCGGTCGACATTCAATGGGAAGGCCCGTAGCTCTTTCGGCCCATCAACGCCTACACTAGCGAGCCGAGGTTGTCTCGCTTCCGCGCCGCCCACGCCGACTCCCACACCGCAGCCGCCTTGATCGTTGTGCCGCCCACCGTCCACACTCCAATCGTCAACTATCTGCGTGAATGCCTGGCGGCCGAGATCAACTGGTCCCGCACCCTCAACGTGCTCGATCAGCGCGACCTGCGGCTGTTTGGGCTGACGGCCGATCAAAAAGAAGAATTGGGACGGCGGGGCTCGCTGGAGTTGAGCTCCGCGGAAGGAGCCGAGCTGGCCGCGGCCCACGCTGCCGGCGGTGAGGCCACCCGGCTCGTCATGGGCGCGCTGTTCCTGGTTGGCAGGACTCCGGGCGACGCAGGCAAGCCGCCACGACGATATTGCGGGCCGCTCTTGGAAGTGCCGCTCTCGCTGTCACGCGACCTGGCGGCGGGGCGCGTGACGGTGGCGGCCGAGGAAGAGCGGTTCACGATCAACTACGGCCTGGTCGCCGAACTGTTGCGTGCGGACGACGAGGACCTACGGCGGCGATTGACGGATCTGGCCGAGCTGGTGCCGGACTTTCCCGTCGATCCGGGCGAGTTTGCCGATTTTTGGGCGGGCTTCAAGCTGATTGCGCCGGGCTTGCCCCTTGCCGCCGATCCGCCGCGGCGGCGGCCGACCCGATCGGCGCGGACCACCGACGCCGACGAGGAGTCCGTGGACGAGGCGGACCGCGCCGCCGGCCAGGGTGAGGAAAGCCTGGCGGCCGAAGTTGCCGCCGGCAGCGGCGGCCCAACCCCGGACCAGCGGTTGGAGCTAATCGACTTCTATCTGCCCGCAATCGCCAAGGACGAAACGTTCCGGCTGTTGCCAGCCGCGGCGCTCGTCCTGGAGCAAGCTGGCAGGCAGCCGCTGTCGGTGCTGGCGGAGCTGGAGCGGCTGGCCGAGATGCCGCTCGATGGGACCGCCTTTTCGGCCGTGTTCGAGCCCGCCGATTCAGGGCGGACCGGCACCCCGGCTAGCCGGCCTGAAAGGCCGACCCCGGACGGCGACGAAGAGCCGCTTGGGCTCTCTCGACCGCAACGTGCCGTGGTTCATAGCGCGCGGTCCGCGCCGTTGACCGTGGTGACCGGGCCTCCGGGCACCGGCAAGTCGTACACGATTACGGCAATCGTGTTGGATGCGCTGATGAGAGGCGAGAGCGTGCTGGTGGCATCGCAGATGGACAAGGCCGTGGAGGTGGTGGCCCGGCAGGTGGAGCGAATCGCCGGGCCCTTGGCGATTGCCCGATCGGGCGGCCGCCAAGCGCAGCGCGAGCTGGCCAAAAAGATCTCCAGGCTGACGGGCCCCTCGACCAGGCCCGCCAAGCCGGCAGGCCCAGCCGCGCGCCAACTGGCGGGGCGGCAGCGGGAGTTGGGCCGGCGATTGAAGGGCCTGCGGGAGCGATTCCGGCGGGTCGTCGCGCTGGAACGGGCTTGGACTGCGAGCACCGCGGATTACGAGCGGCTGGCCGCGCTCTGTCCGCTGCCGATCGGCAAAGTCGGCGACCGCGCCGTCGACCGTGCCACAGCCGCGTTGCGAAGGGCCCAGCGGGCCCTGGCCGGAGAGCCGGGCCGGGTCCGGCGATGGTGGGGCGAGTGGCAGCGGCGGCGGGCGCTGGCGCTGTTGGCCATCGCGCGGCCGCGGGACGCCACGCTGGACGAAATCAATGAAGCGCTGACGGTCCACGTGCACCGACGGAGCATCGAGCGGGCCAAGCGCGAGCTGCGCGGGCCAGCGGTGGCCGATGCCCTCTGGCACGAGATCCGGGAGTTGACCAAGGCACGCACCGAGCTGGCGCTCGATCAGCTTCGGGCCCACCGCGAGTCGGCGCTGTACGCGCTCACCCGCGGCGCGGCCACGCGGCAGCAATTGCGGCAACTGGCGACGTTGCTGCGGCGGCGCAAGGCGAAACTGAAGCAGGCCGCCAAGCAGCGGCTCGATGAAGGGCTGGTGCTTTTGACCTTTCGCGCCTGGGCCTCGACCAACCGCACCTTGGGGCAGATACTTCCGCTGGCGCCGGCCATGTTCGACCTGGTGGTGGTCGACGAGGCCTCGCAGTGCGACCTGGCCTCGGCGGCCGTGGCGCTGGCCCGCGGACGCCGCGCCGTCGTGGTGGGAGACCCGCACCAGTTGCGGCACGTCTGCTTTCTGAGCCACGCGCGGGAGGTGGCGGCCTTTGAACGGCACGGGGTGCCTGAGCGGCAACGAGAGCAGTTTCGTTACAGCCGGCGAAGTCTTTTCGACGCGGCCGCCGACGCGGTGCCGCAAGACTGCTTTTTCCTGTTGGACGAGCACTTCCGCAGCGTGCCGCCGATCATCGACTTCTCGAACCGGCGGTTTTACGAGGGGCGGCTGCGGATCATGACCGCCCGGCCCATGTCCGGCTGGTCCGATGCAATCCGAGTGGTTCGCGTGGGAGGCCGCCGTGCAACCGAGAGCAGCATCAACGAAGCGGAAGTGCTGGCGGTCATGGACGAGATCGCGCGGCTGGTGGGGCGGGCGACGGCGTCGGGGGCGACGTCGATCGGCATCGTGTCGCCCTTCCGGGAGCAGGTCGACGCCATTCTCGACCGAGTCACTCGGGGCCTGGATGCCGAGGCCATCGCGCGGCACGAGCTGGTGGTTGGAACGGCGCACACGCTGCAGGGGGACGAAAAAGACCTGGTCATCCTGTCGACTTCGATTGATCAAGATTCGCACCGGGCATCGCTGCGTTTTCTGGAGAACCCCAACCTTTTCAACGTAGCCGTGACGCGTGCTCGGCGGCAGATGGTGGTGGTGACGTCGGTGCAGGCGGAGGGCCTGCCCGGCGGGCTGCTGCGCGACTACCTGCTGCACGCCCATGGTGAGCGGCGCACCGAGCCGGCGGCCGGGCGGGCGTCTCGCGCGCTGTGCGACGAGGTGGCTTCGGCGCTGCAAGCGCACGGGTGGCGGGTGTTCCCCGATTTCCACGCGGCGGGAATATGCGTCGACCTGGCCGTCTCGGACGGCGAGAGCCTGCTGGCGATATTCTGTGACGAATCGCCGGCCGAAGATGACGACCCGTTGGAGCAGCACGAGATCCTCGAGCGGGCCGGATGGACCGTAAAGCGCGTCAGCCGCCGCGGTTGGACCGACGACTGGGTGCGGGAAACCACGCGGCTGACCGAGCCCTGGCCATGATGGTAAGCACCGTAGTATAATTGGGCATGGTTCAACTTTCGCACGAACAGCAGCAGGAACTTTCGCAGCACGGGGATAAGCCGCTAGGCGTGGTGGATCCCGCTACGGGAAAGTTGTACTACATCATCGCCGGAGAACTTTACGATCGCCTGTGGACGCTTCTCGGCGATGACGAATTCGATATCCGCGAGACCTACGCGGCTCAGGACGCCGGCCTCGCCAAGGTCTGGGACGATCCGGAACTGGACGTCTACAACGACTACGACGCCCACAAGCCACAATGATGGCGGTGGGCCGTCAGTTCTTCCAGGGAGTCCGCATGCGCAGAGCGAAGATCACGATTGTTGGTGCCGGAAACGTGGGGGCCACCACGGCGCACTGGTGCGCGGCCGCGGAATTGGGAGATATCGTCCTTTTGGACATCCCCCAGACCGAAGGCATGCCCCGCGGCAAGGCGCTGGACCTGTTGCAGGCCTCGCCGATCGTCGGCTTCGACGCCAGGATCGTCGGCACCAACAGCTACGAAGATACGGCCGGCAGCGACGTGGTGGTGATCACGGCCGGCATTCCGCGCAAGCCAGGCATGAGCCGCGACGACCTGTTGGCCACGAATGCCAAGATCGTCGGGTCGGTGGCGGCCGAGGTCAAATCCAGCAGCCCCGAGGCCATCATGATCGTGGTCAGCAATCCGTTGGACGCCATGGTGCAGCGGGCCTGGCAGGTGAGCGAGTTCCCGACGCGGCGGGTGGTCGGCCAGGCCGGCGTGCTCGATACGGCCCGCTACCGCACTTTCCTGGCCCAGGAACTGGGAGTCAGCGTGGAGGACGTCAGCGCGCTGTTGATGGGCGGGCACGGCGACAGCATGGTCCCGATGCCAAGTTGCACTTCGGTGGGCGGCATCCCCGTGACGCGGCTGATCGACGAGAGGCGCCTGGCCGAGATCGTCGAGCGGACGCGCAACGGCGGCGCGGAAATCGTCGGGCTGTTGAAGATCGGCAGCGCCTTCTATGCGCCGGCGGCCGCCGTGGCCCAGATGGTCGAAGCGATCGTCCGCGACAAGAAGCGGCTGCTCCCCTGCGCGGCCTACTGCGACCAAGAATACGGCGTCGGTGGATATTTTGTCGGCGTGCCGGTGGTCCTGGGCGCGGCGGGCGTCGAGCGCGTCGTCGAGATCGAGCTGGACGAGCAGGAGCGATCGGATTTCCAGAAGAGTGTCGCGGCCGTCAAGGAGCTGGTGGCCGCCATGGCAAGGTTGACGACGTAAGGAGGAAGACAGAAGGCAGAAGGAGGAAGGGCAGAAGGAGGAAGGAGGAAGGAGGAATCAGACCGCGAAGGCTGGAAAGAGTAACAAGGCAGCGTGGGACTGAATGGTGCAACCTGCGTGACGCGGGTTCCGCGCGTCTCTCTGCTTCGCCGACCCGTTGGGCTTCGCCGACTCGTTGGGTTCGCCTGGCGCTTCCGGTTGACAGCCAGCCGGGGCATGCAGTAAAGTCCCCGACTTGTGCATGCGCCGATCAGGGGGTCGCCGGTGTCACGCAGGCGCCGCGGCCATGAATCCAGCCGGGCCGCGAGAGGAACTGGTGATCGATCCGGGGCGGTGGGTGTCGCGATCCTGGTCACGGGGCTCTCCATGAACCGAATTCAAAGCCTTCCGGCCGTTGTTCCCACGCCGATCGTCTACGGGCCGGACGCGGTGAACGTGGGCGCCGCCCAATACTCGCCGCCGCGGCAAGACGCCCATTTCGCCTTCTTTGCCCCGCTGCACTACGAGCCCAATTACGCCTATCCTCTGTTCGTCTGGCTGCACGGGCCTGCCGACAGCGAAAGCCAGTTGAAGCGGATCATGCCGCTGGTCAGCATGCGGAACTACGTCGGCGTGGCCGTTCGGGGCACGCGTCGCGTGAACCGGCCGGGCAACGCGGTCTACAGTTGGTCGCAGAGCCACGCCGACCTGACGCTGGCCGAGCAGCGGGTGCTCGACTCGATCGACCTGGCACGCTTGCGGTTCAACATAGCGCCGCGGCGGATCTTTGCGGCGGGCTTCGATTGCGGCGGCACCATGGCCTTTCGGCTGGCCATGAACCATCCCAGGCGGTTCGCCGGGGCACTTTCGTTGGGCGGCGCGTTTCCCAGCGGCCACGGCGCGCTGGCACAGCTCGACCAGGCCCGCCGCGTGGCCTTGTTCGTGGCCTGCGGCCGCGAGAGCCTGACTTATCCCACGGTGACGGTGTGCGACAACCTGCGGCTGTTTCACAGCGCGGGCATGAACGTGTCGCTGAGGCAGTATCCATGCGGCCAGGAGATCGCCCCCCAAATGCTGTCGGACGTGGACCGCTGGATCATGGAGCAGATCTCGCTGGAGGCGTCGGGGCCGGCCAAGCCGCATTGACAGCGGCTGCCCCTCGCGATACAAACTGCCGACCTTTCCTGCGTCTCCCGTCACTTTGGCGTTGCCACCGTGAATGACTTGAACCTGTCGGCCCAGCGCGATCCCCGGCTGGCGGCGGTGCCGCTGTATGAGACAGTCGAGGAAGTCCAAGCCGACCTGGCTCCGCGGTTTCTGGCCTTGCGCATCCGAACCGTGCTCGACGTGCCGCGCGACCTGGTGGTGACGGCGGACGGCGATATGCTGCGCCGCGCCATCTTGAACCTTTCGCTGAATGCCATCGAGGCCATGCCGGCCGGCGGCGAGTTGGTGGTCACCGCATACGCGGGCAGGTCGAGCGTCGAGCTGGAAATCGCCGACAGCGGGCCTGGCCTGTCGGAGGAGGTCCGCCGCCGGGCGTTCGAACCATTCTTCACCACCAAGAGCACGGGCACGGGCTTGGGCCTGGCCGTCGTGAATCGCGTGGCCGAGGTTCACGGGGGCGATGTCACCGCCGCCAATTGCCCCGAGGGGGGCGCCGCGTTCACCATCCGCTTGCCTCGCCGCAGCTTCGAGGCCGCCGCATGACCAGGCAACCACGCCGCACGTGATTGGTGCGAATCCGCAACAAGCTGGTGCACGCCGACCGGGAGGTTCAGAACATTCGGGGTTGAAGCCGGATCGGGCAACTTGGAGTTCCATGGATGGATTTCCTGAACAACGCTTCCGGGCAACTCGGCGAACTGTTCCGCTCGATGACGGCCGGCGCGCGGATTACCGCGGCGGTGCTGGCGACGGTGGTGGTGATCAGCCTGGCTTACCTGGTCAACCAACAGGTGTCGCGTGGCGGCGAATATCTTTTGGACGGTCACCGCTTCAGCTCGTCTGAGCTGATGGCGGCCGAAGGGGCCTTCGGCAGCGCCGAGCTGAACGGCCATGAGGTCGAAGGCGGGCGGATCAGCGTGCCACGAGCCCAGCGGGCCCGGTACATGGCCGCCCTGGCCGACGCGGGCGCCATGCCGACCCACTTCAGCAGCTACCTGACGGAAGCGCTGGCCAAGCCCGGTTTTTTTACCAGCAGCCGCCAGACGGAGGCGATGTGGAAGGTCGCCGTACAGCGCGAGCTGGCCAGCATTATCGGCAAGATGTCGGGGATTGAGCGGGCTGCCGTTTTTTTCCACACGGAAAAGAAATCGGGCCTGCACCGCGAGACCGTGAAGACCGCGGCGGTCAGCGTCACGCCGGTGGGCAACCGGCCGCTGGATCCCAAGCGGGTGCCGGCGATCCGCGAATTTGTGGCCGCCGCCATCGGCATGTCGCCGCAAGGCGTCGTCGTGATCGATACCAGCCAGGACGGCCGGTCGTACCGCGTCGACGGCGATGACGGGATGGTGAGCGTGCTGAACGACCCGTACTTGAACCACAAGAAGGAGTACCAGAAAGAATTCCAGGCCATGGTCGCCAACGCGCTCGGTTTCGTGCAGGGCGTGATCGTCACCGCCAGCGTGGAACTGGACCGCGAGATCAGCACGCAGGTGGCTCGCTTGACCCCCAAGCGCGTCACGATCGCCGTTGCCGTGCCGGCCAGCCACTACGAAAAAATCTGGCGCGAACAAAACCCGGCGCCACCCGGCCAGCCGGCGGCTGCGCCGGACAAGAACGCGCTGGATCAGATCGAGCTCTCGGAAAAGGCCAAAATCCAGAACCTGGTCTCTGGCCTGGTGCCGCCGCAGCTCGACGCCGCCGGGGATCCGCGCCCGCAGGTCTCCGTCGCTACTTTTTATCCCTTCACCGCGCCGGAGGCTCCCCAGCCCACCCTCGCCCAAACCGCCCTCCAATGGGCGTCGATGCACTACGGGGCGCTCGGCATGGGGCTATTGGTCCTGGTCAGCCTGATCATGCTCCGCTCGATGGTCCGCTGTATCCCGCGGCCGCCCGATGCGGCTGGGGTCGTCGTGCCCAGACGCCCTCCGGCGGAGGAAACCGCACCCAGCGCCGGGCCGGAAAAGGCGAAGCCGCATTTCAAACGGCCGCAGGCAGCGGGCTCGTTGCGTGACGAACTGGTGGAGATGGTCCGCGAAGATCCGGATGCGGCTGCCGCCATCCTTCGCACCTGGATAGGCAACGCAGGCTGAACATGAAAACGAACTCCCCCTCGCTGCGCAAGGCCGCGCTGCTCGTGGCCAGCCTCGATCGCGATACGGCCGATCGACTGCTGGATCAGATGTCGCCGCGGCAGGCTGCACTGGTCCGCCGCGCGCTCGTCGAGCTGGGAGACATCGATCCCGACGAGCAGGACGAGGTCATCGGCGAGTTCTTCCGCGCCGGACCGCGGATCGCGGTCGACGAGCCGCCGGGAATCGATCTCGACGGTCAGCTCGCCCGCCGCCTGGCCGCTTCGCCGCGCCGTCCGCCCGACGAAGACCAGGAGCAAGACAGGCCGCCCTTCCGCTTTCTGCACGAGGCCAAGTGCGAGAAACTTTCGCCGTTTCTGGCCGGCGAACACCCGCAGACGATCGCGCTGGTCCTGTCGCATCTGCCGCCAGAGCGGGCCCTTGGAGTGCTGGCCACACTCGCCGGGACCCTGCAGGCAGACGTCATCCGCCGCCTGGTCGACCTGGACGAAGCCGACCCGCGCATCCTCCGCGAAGTCGAACGGGGCCTGCAATCGCGGATCCTCGAACAGGTCAAAAGCGAGCGGCTCAGGGCCGCCGGTTTGGTGGCCGTGGCCGGCATTCTCGAAGCTGCCGACCCGGTGCTGCGCCGCCAGATCCTCGGCAACCTGGCCTGTTTCGATCCTCCGCTGGCCGGCAAGCTGCGGACCGACCAGTTCGAGTTCTCGCAGCTTTCCGACGCCAGCCCGGCGGCACTGGCCACGCTGGTGCAATCGGCCGAGCGGCACGTGGCGGTGCTGGCGCTGGCCGGCGCTACGCCGCGACTCGTCGAGCGCGTGCTGGCCGGGCTGCCGGCCGCCGATGCCCTCCTGCTCCAACAGGATGTAGAGAACATCGGCCCCACCCGCTTGAGCGACGTCGAAGAAGCCCAGTCGCAAATGGCCGAGCTGGCCCAGCAACTGGCCTGGCTGGGTCGAATGGAACTGCCCGCTTCCCGCGCCCCCGTGCTGGTCTGACAAAACATGCCCTCCGTCATCAAGGCCACCGACCCAGAGCGCGGCATCCATCCCGTGGCATTCAACTTCGAAGATCTGGCCCAGCACGCCGAACGCTACCTGGAGCAGGTCCGCAGGCAAGCGGCCGGGTTGCTGCGCGAAGCCGGCCAGCAGGCGCAGGCGATTCGCCAGGCCGCCCGAATCGAAGGCCGCAAAGACGCCCAGCAGGAGTTGGAGCGGATGGCCCGGCAGAAAGTGTCGGCCGAGCTGGAAACGCTGCTCCCCTCGCTGCAAAGCGTGGTCGCCCAGATCGAGCAGTCACGGGACGCCTGGCTGGGGCACTGGGAACACAGCGCGGTCCACCTGGCCGCCGCGATTGCGGCCCGCCTGGTCCGCCGCGAACTCTCGGCGCATCCCGAGATTACGCTCGACCTGGTCCGAGAGGCCCTCGAGCTCGCGGCCGGCAGCGGCGAGCTGCAGATCAAGTTGAATCCCGGCGACTACGCGGCCCTGGGCGCTGAAGTGCAACGGATCGCGGCGGAGTGCAGCCGGATTGCGCCGGCCACGGTCAAGGCCGACCCGAGCATTTCGGCCGGCGGTTGCCGGATCGAGACGCGGTTTGGTTCGATCGACCAGCAGTTCGAGGCCCAGTTGGCCAGGATCGAAGAGGAGCTTAGTTGATGCGCCCCGGGCGTGGGACCTCGCTGGCGCCCCTCGACGGGCTCGGGGCGGGTCGAGCCCGCCGAGACCCGCGTCGGGGTGGTGTAGGACGCCATGCTTGACTACAAAAACCAACTCGCCGCGATTCTGCCAACGGCTCTGGAAGGCAGCGTCGTGCGGACGGTGGGCTCCGCGGTGGCGGTGGCGGGGCTGCCTGCGCCGGTCGGCGGCCTGGTATCGATCGAGCGGCAGGCGGGCGGGCCGGTCGAGGCCGAAGTGATCGGCTTGGGCCACGAGTTGACGCTCGTTTTCCCGTGGGGGGACCTGCAAGGCGTGCGGCACGGCAACCGCGTTCGGCTGGTGCGGACCAAGGGGCACCTGCCGACGGGTGAAGGATTGCTGGGGCGCATCGTCGACGCCCGCGGGCATTGCATCGACGGCCGCCCGCGACCCTTTTTGGCCGGGCGGACCCTGCTGGAACGCCGCGCGCCGAAGGCCACCCAGCGGCCCCGCATCACGGCCCCGCTGGCGACCGGGGTGCGGGCGCTCGACGGGCTGCTGACGTGCGGCAAGGGACAACGCATGGGGATCTTCTCCGGGTCCGGAGTCGGCAAGAGCACCATGCTGGGCATGATGGCCCGCCATACTTCGGCCGAGGTGAACGTGATTGCCCTGGTCGGTGAGCGCGGCCGCGAAGTGAACGATTTCATCGAGCGCGACCTGGGGCGCGATGGACTCGCCAAGAGTGTGGTGGTAGTGGCCACCAGCGACGAACCGGCCCCGCTGCGCGTGCGGGCCGCCTTCGCCGCCACGGCGATTGCGGAGTTCTTCCGCGACCAGGGGCGCGACGTGCTGTTGATGATGGACTCGTTGACGCGCTTTGCCCTGGCGCAGCGTGAGATCGGCCTGGCTGCCGGCGAACCGCCGACGACACGCGGCTTTCCGCCTTCGGTGTTCGCCATCCTGCCCCGGCTGGTCGAACGCGCCGGCCTGACGCCCCAAGGGAGCATCACGGCCTTTTATTCGGTGCTGGTTGAAGCCGACGATCCGAACGAACCGATCAGCGACGCCGTCCGCGGCTTCCTCGACGGGCACACCTGGCTCTCGCGCAAACTGGCCAACCGCGGACATTACCCGGCCATCGACGTGCTCGAGAGCACCAGCCGGATGATGAGCGAGGTGGCGACGGCGGATCACCAGCAGGCCGCCCACGCGCTGCGCGAGCTGCTGGCCGCTCATCGGGACCATGAGGACCTGATTTCGCTGGGGGCCTACCAACGCGGCAGCAACGGGCTGGTCGACGCGGCCCTGGAGATGCACGACCCGATTCAGAAGTTTCTGCGGCAAAGAATCGACGAGCCCGTCACGCTGGAGGCGGCCCGCGAACAACTCGTGCAGCTCGGCCGGCGATGCGCGCACCGACCGGCCGGCAAACCAGCGGCCTAGGAGCAACCCGGTGCGAACGTTCCAATTCCGGCTGGCCACACTGCTCCGGCTGCGGCAGGCGGTTCGCGACGAGCGGCGTGGCCAGTTGGCGGAGGCGTTGGCCGCCGCCGCCGCTTTGTCCGCCCGGCTGGACGAGCTCGATCGCGATCTGAACCAACTCAAGCAACAGCAAACTTGCCGAGCGGGCTCACTGGATTTGGACCGCTTGCTCGAGGCCGACCGCTACGAGGCGATGCTCCGCGCCCAGCGGGCCGAGGTCCAGCGGCAGCGGGATGCCGTGGCAGTCGAGATCGACAAACGGCGTGAAGCCGTGGTCGCTGCCGATCGTGATCTCAAGGCCCTCCAACAGCTTGAAGAGCTGCAGGGAAAGCGCCATCGCGCCGCCGAGGAGCGGCAGAACGTCAAGGAACTCGACGAAACCGCCTCCCGCCGGGCCCGTGAGAAGGTACACGAGTGATGCGGCCCGCCGGGAGCACCTGGCTTTCCTGGCTTGCCCGTGCATGGGCACCGTGCTGGCAAAGGGGCCGGCTTTTGGCTATTGGCCCGTGCAGGCCCAGGCTCGCCGATCGGCCAAGCGCCTGGTTGGGCTTGATCCAAAGGCGGATTTTGGAGAAAACTAACCGCGCTGTGGGCAGGCCACTTCTCCAGGCAGTCGCCTAAAGCCGCAGGGAACGGCCACCGCAAAGGAATGGATTCCAATGCCGGACGGACCGGGACTTGGTCCCGAAGAACTCGAGCGATTGCTGAAGCAGGCCCAAGCCGCGCCACGGCTCTCGAACTCCCGGGCGGCCCAGGCCGCCTCTGCCGGCGCGCCGCCCGATGTGGGGCTGGCTCAGGGCGACGTCGAGCTCTTGCTCCAACAGGCCGAGCAGGCTCTCGCATCGGTGGAGCACCCCCCCGGCGACCCTCCGGCGGGAGCTACGGTCTACCAGCTCGAAGACTTTGTCGGAGCCAACAGCAACGGGGAACGGGCCACGTTGGATTTGATCCGCGACGTCGAACTGGATCTCCGGATCGAATTCGGCCGCACGCACATGTACCTGGAAGACATCCTCAAGCTGCGCAAGGGGTCGGTCGTTCCGTTAGACAAACTGGCGGGCGAGCCGGTCGAGATTTTTGTCAACGGGCGGTTGATCGCCAAGGGGGAGGTTCTGGTCCTCAACGATAACTTTTGCGTCCGCGTGGCGGAGCTCGTCGCCGGCAGCGCCGTCGCGGCGTAGCCGGAGAGGGCCAGAGTTCGGGCCCGCTGAAGCGAACAAACCATAGCCGGATTTCCACAAGAGTCCGCGAACCGTGAAATACCTGGCACGTGCGAAGCCCGGCGGCTTCGGCTAGCCAGCATGGCGCCAAGCGATGAAACTGAACGCACGAATCACCCTGGCACTGGTTCTGCTACTGGTCGCCGCGCCGCGGCTCTTCGCTCAAGCGGGCGACGAGCACCAGGCGCTGCGCGCCGGCGGGCCGCACCAGCCCGGCGAATCGTCCAATCGCCAGGCCTCGTTCGACAAGCCCGGCGCAAGCTTTGCCCCACGCAAGCTGCCGGCCATGGCCGGAGCAAGAGCCGCCGAACAGCTCGATCCCATTCGCTTGCCCCCCCGCGCCGACAAGACGACGCGCCCGGCCGGTCCGGAAACGGCGAGGCGAAAGCCGGCCTCGACGGGCGGCAGCCTGCTATCCGGCCTGGGCAGCTTGGCCCTCGTGCTGGGACTGTTTTTTATCACGGCCTGGGCCTTGCGGCGCGCCGTGCCCGGCGCGTGTCCGGCACTGCCGGCCGAGGTGATCGAGGTCCTGGGCCGAACCACGCTGGCAGGCCGCCAGCAAGCCTATCTGCTCCGCTGCGGCAACAAGCTGCTGCTGGTCCACCTGGCGGCCGGCTGCGCCGAGACACTCACCGAAATCACCGATCCGGTGGAAGTCGACCGGTTGGCGGGCCTCTGCCGCCAGGCGCACCCGCACAGCACCAGCCTCTCCTTCCGCCAGATCCTCGAACAGTTTGGACGCGAAAAGTCGGCCGAGAGTTTTGTGGATAGTGCGCCAGGCGGGGCAGTCGCGGCGACGGAGCCGGCCCATGCCTGAAGCGTTGCCGCTGACAGCGACCGGACGAAAGCGGCTCTGCCGCCGCCCGTGCGCAATCATCTCGCTGGCGGCCGGGGTGCTCTTGCTGTGCAGCTCGGCAACGACGGCTCAACCGGGTGGTCCGGCCATGGATGCACGCGGCCCGATCCAGGGCCGCCCGGCCCCCAGTCGCCCCGCAGCCCTGGAGGCGCCGGGCGTGTCGGAGTTGCTCCCGGGCGGCCCCGCTGCCTGGACCAGCCCGGAGGGGCTGAGCTCGACGCTCAAGGTCATGCTGCTGTTGACCGTGCTGAGCCTGGCGCCGGCCGTGCTGCTGATGACGACCAGCTTCGTGCGGATTGTGATCGTGCTGAGCCTGCTGCGGCAAGCTTTGGGCACGCAGCAACTGCCCCCCAACCAGGTGATCACCTCGATGTCGTTGTTCCTCACCTTGCTGATCATGACCCCGGTGTGGAAGGAGTCGTACGAGCAAGGCATCAAGCCCTACAACGAGGGCCAGATCGGACTGGCCGAAGCATGGGACGCCGGCATTCGTCCGATTCGCCGCTTCATGACCATGCAGATCGACCGCACCGGCAACAGCGACGACATCTGGCTGTTCCTCGAGTACATGCCCGACCGTCCCACGCCGCAACAGTACGACGACGTGCCTTTGCAGGCCTTGTTGCCGGCCTTCATGCTCAGCGAGCTGAAGACGGCCTTTCTGATCGGCTTTCAGATCTATCTGCCGTTCGTGATCCTCGACATGGTCATTTCCAGCGTGCTGATATCGATGGGCATGCTGATGCTGCCTCCGGTGCTGATTTCGCTCCCCTTCAAGCTGCTGATGTTCGTGTTGGCCGACGGCTGGCACCTGGTGATCGGCATGCTCATGGAAAGTTTCCAGCCGTTCACGTGACGCGGCCGGCGGATCGGGCCTTGCCAGCCTGGCGCCCCCTGAGCGGTTGGACTGTCTCAAGAACGCGTCAAACATTGTCTCTCGACTGCCGGCGACCCATGGACCCTCAGGACGCAGTGGATCTGGCCCGCGAAGCGATCCTGGTCGCCTTGCTCATCGGCTCGCCCGTGTTGTTGGCGGGGCTGCTGGTCGGCCTGGCGGTGGGCCTGCTGCAAGCGCTGACGCAGGTGCAGGAGCAGACCGTTTCGTTCGTGCCCAAGCTCGTCGCCATGGTCCTCGTGCTGTCGTTCACTCTTCCCTGGCTGCTGGGCCGCTTCGTCGACTACGTGCGGGAGCTGTTTGGCCACATCCCCGAAACTCTTTGAACAGGGCAGGGCGGATGTTCGACCTGGCCCACTTCACGCTCGAGCAGTTCATTGTGTTCACGCTGGTGCTGACCCGGCTGGGCGGGCTGGTGGCCACCGCCCCGCTCTACGGCACCCAGACTCCGGCCCAGGTGCGGGCCTCCCTGGCCCTGGCCTTGGCCGTGCTCGTGACACCGTCGCAGTGGGCCGGCTCGCTGCCGGCGCCCCAGGCGCTGAGCGACTATCTCCTGATGCTCGGCGGAGAGTTGCTGGTGGGGCTGACGCTGGGGCTGGGCATGACGCTGCTGTTCTCCGGAGTGCAGCTTGCCGGACAGATCATCGGCCAGACCAGCGGCATGACGCTGGCCGAGGTCTTCAACCCGGGCTTCGACGGCAGCATCCCGCTCATCTCGCAGGCGCTGTACCTCCTGGCCCTGGCCATCTTCGTCACGCTGGGAGGCCATCGCTTGCTCATGGCCGGCCTGCTGGGCACGTTTGCCACGATTCCCATAGGCGGCGCGGGCTTGTCGGCCGGGCTGGGCGAAGCGGTCGTCGTCTTGCTGACGCAAAGCTTCAGCCTTGGCATCCGCATCGCGGCGCCGGCCACCGCGGCCTTGCTGCTGGCGACGCTGGTGATGGGCCTGGTGAGCCGTACGCTGCCGCAGCTCAACCTGCTGACCTTGGGCTTTGGGCTCAACGCGCTGGCGGCTTTTGGCATTCTCGCCATGTCGCTGGGCGGCTTGAGTTGGGCTTTCCAAGCCGAGATCGAGCCGGCGTTGCAAACCATCCTCGAGGCCCTCGGCTGATGGCATGGAGCAAAGCGGCGACAAGACCCACGAACCCACCGCCCATCGCCGCCGGCAGGCGCGCGAGCAGGGCCAGGTGGCGCACAGCCAGGACTTGGGCAGTGCAGCGCTGTTGATCGGAGGAGTGCTGGCGGTGCTGGCGCTTGGCGGCTCGATGGTCGGCGCCATGGACCAGGTGACAAGGCAGCATCTCGGCCAGGTCTGGCTCTCGGCCGACAACGAGCTGATCGTTGCCTGCACCCGCGAGCTGATCGCCATGCTGGCGCGATCGCTGTTGCCGATCTTGGCCGCCATGTGGTTCGTGGCCGTGGCCGTCAGCCTGGTGCAAGTCGGCCCGCTGTTCCTGCCCGGCAAGCTGGCTCCCGACCTGTCCCGCATCAACCCGCAGCGAGGGTTCAGCCGCCTGGCGTCGCTGCCGAGCCTGGTGCGGCTTGCGTTCGGCATGATCAAGGTCGCCTTGATTTCCGTGCTCGCCTGGTTCTGCCTGGCGGCCCAGGGAGAGGCCTTGCTCTCACTGGCGGCCTTGGAACCGCCGCAGGTGGCAGCGTACCTCTCGCACGTGATGCTCGACACGGCCTGGAAGATTGGCGCGGCGTTGTTGGCGTTGGCCCTGTTGGACTACCTGTTTCAACGGCGCCGTCATGAGCGCGACTTGCGGATGACGCACCAGGAAATCCGCGAGGAGATGAAGAACCTGCAGGGCGATCCGCAGATTATCGCTCGCCGCCGGGCCATCCAGCGGCAACTTGTTTTGAGCCGCTTATCCAGCATGGTGCCGAAGGCGGACGTGGTGATCACCAATCCCACCGAGCTGGCGGTGGCCATCGAGTACAAGCGGGAGAGCATGGCCGCCCCGGTCGTGGTGGCCAAGGGGGCCGGTGTTCTGGCCCAGCGGATTCGCCGGCTGGCTCTGGAGCAGGGTATCCCGATCGTCGAGAAGAAGCCGCTGGCCCAGGCTCTCTACCGCCAGGTCGATGTCAATCAGGCCATTCCCAACCAGATGTACTCCGCCGTGGCCGACGTCCTGGGCTACGTCTACCAGCTCAAAGGGAAGAAGACTCGCTAGCGCGACGCGCCCCAGCTCGAAGTTCTGTCCTAATCCGTCCGCCGCGCGCCCGTCCGTCACGTTTTCGCCTGCGCGCTTTGCGAGAGCCGTTCGTCCGCGGCCGGTTCCCCAACGTTTCAGCGAATTGCGCGGAAACTGAGCCTACGAAGCGGGTCTTTTTTGACTTGGGGGAAAAACGGACGGAATCAGCTCGACGTGGGCTCGTTCAATCAGTATCTCTTCCTGCTCGCTATACGCCGCTTCTTTCAGGACCGACTTGACATACCCGAAAAAGAGGTCCGAGGGATTCCGCGTGCCGGGCGCCTCGACGCGAGAATAAACCTGTATCCAGATGTTCCTTTCCACGACCGGAGGTTTTTCGGCATCCGGCAGCCAACCGCCCTCGAGCGGCGCGCGCGGCGTCGTCGATGTTCGCGTGTAGCCGCCAAAACGCAGAGCAAGCAGGCTAATCAACGGCCCGACGTGATCGGCTTTGGAAAAGACCTCCTTCCCATCCGCCGCGAAGAGAGGCAGCGTAATCGTGTATCGGTATGCGGGCCCTTCCAGCAATCGACGATCAAGACTGGGAAGCTGCAGAGGCTCCGGCGGAAGCTTTTCGAGAGCGGAGAGGTTCAGCCTTCGTCTTCTTTTTGCCATTGGCTCGAACCTTTGAGGCCCTGCTGCGCCCGATAAGTCGGGCCGCCCGGAGCGATTCCAGTTGTTGCTCGTTTACGATCAATACACCCACAGCTCGCGTCTCAAACATACCCCCCTGCGTCAGCAGCACGCGGACAGCCTGGTTAAAGACCTCGGGGTCCGGAAACTCAACAATAGCCATTGCGACCTCATTGGCCAAAAGCCGTGTGAGAATGGGGCAGCAACCCGAATGAGCAATCCCATTGTTCGTTACGGTGAGGCTCCCCCATCCTGGTTCGCGGCGCCACGCTACCGAATCTTACAACGGGCGGAAAGCCCAGTCCAGGGTTGAGGCGCCCCGAACGGGCATCGCGGTGTAAAGGGCGTCATTTACCCGTTCTTCATCTTTGCGCCTTCGCCCCTTTGCGAGAGTCGTCGTCCGTCCGTGGCGTCCGTCCCTCTTCGTGCGCCGAATAACCGTACCGGCGGATAAACGGCTGCCAGCGGCGGGCGATCTCGGCGCGCAACTCGGGCGCCAAGTCGTAGCGGTTGGTCTCGTAGCCTCGCGTGGCCGCTACGTACGCTTCCAAGCGGGGCAGCACGTTGTCGAAGTCGCCCAGCGCCAATTGCTCGTACACGCGGCGCATCTGGCCGATGGGGTCGCGGACTAGCTCCTCATAGGTCACTTCGCAGAGCCGGTCGGCCGCCACCAGCGCTCGGTCGCGCTGGAACACCTCGTACATCCGCTCAAATGTCTCCAGCACTTGCTCTTCCAGCCCTTGGAAGTTGGGCTGCTCGAGTGCGTGCTTGCGATACAAGGTCGTCCACAAGTTCACGGTCGATGGAAAGACCACGAACGGGTCGCGGACGATGTGCACGAAACGCGCGCCGGGAAACATCTCCAGTAGCACCTGGATGCGGCAGGTGTGCGGCGGCGACTTGAGCACGATGCGACCGGGCCGCCGGTAGGTGATCTCCTGCAGAAACCGCCTGAACACGCGCTTCCAGCGCTCCAGCGCCTGGGGAGGGATTCCCTCCAGCGTCAGGTATTCCTGGTCCATCGGCGGATGGTTCGGGAAGGCGATCGTGAGGTACGGCGACGGGACTCCCAGGTTCGCCAGCGCGAACTCGTCCTCCTGGGGCCGCTGCCAGCCGGCCGGCATATTGTCCATCGGCCGCCGCGAGGGAAGCAGGAACCACAGCCAGCGGGTGGCGAAGTCCTCGCTGATCAGGAAGTGGTTCGGCGCCAGGCACTCGAAGGTGGTGGGGTAAGTATGCCGCTCATCCTGCACCAGCAGCTCGTGCAACAGCGTCGTGCCGGCCCGCCAATGTCCGATGATGAACACCGGCTCGTGCTCGATCCGGGTCCGGCCCGCCCGCCAGCCGACCAGCAGCCACTGCCAGCGCCGCCATACGCTGTGAAACAGGCTGAACAGCGTAATGAAGATGGCCGCCGGCCAGTACCGCCAGTGCACCGCGAACCGATTGCGCGCCAACAGCCGCACCCAGCCGTGGAAATTCATGCCGGTCCAGAAGCGCGGCGACCACTCGCGGCGGGAAGGGGTCTTGATCTTGGTTTTGGGCTTTCGGCTTTGGGTATTCAGTGACACGCTGCCGCAACGGAGAAATCGCGCAACGCAGGGGACCGGACAATCGGCGCTGGGGCGAGACTGCCTCGCTGGCCATCGCGTGGGGCTGGGCGAGCTGCGCTGTGCCCGAAGCCCATTCAGACATAGTAGCCCAAGGCGGCGACTGGCCGCCAGGGGTCGGCCGGTGCCTGGCGAGCAACGCGGTGGGGCTCAAGCCGGGCGGCGATCCTGGTGCACCTGATGCAGAGAAGTCTACCGCGTGACCCCTTGCGAGCCGCCGTCGGGGCGCCGGGCCACCGCCTGCAAGGCGGTCTGCATCGCCATGACCAACTCGTGTCCCGGCTGTTTGCCCGTGACGCGGTTCAGCGGCACGCCGCGCGGAGAAAGGAACTGCACCGTGGGATATCCCTTCACCTGGAACGTTCCGCACACCTCCGGTTCGGCATCGGCGTCGACCAGCACGCACACAAACTGGCCCGCCAGCCTGATCACCTGGTCCTGGGTAAAAACTTCGTCGGCCATCTGGTGGCAGTAAGTACACCAGTCGGCCGTGAAGAACACCAGCATCGGCCTGCCTTGTTCGCGGGCGGCATCCCGGCCTTGGGCATAACCCTCGACAAACTCGATCTTTTCCCGCGCCGGCAGCGGCGGGCCTGGCTGCTCACGTCGGCTTGCCACCTCTTGAATCGGCTCGTCCTCGAACTGGCATCCAACCATCGTTGCCGCCACAGCCAGACCAACCATCCAAAGCAAGGCCCACCGATCGGTCATCTGTCGATCCTTCAGTCCCGTTCCCGGCGGCCTTCCAGGCCGCTGACTCAATAACGATCGTTGTTGCCGCCTCGGTTGCGCCGGCGGCGATGCCGCTGCGCTAGCCGATGGCCCAGGCCCGACAAACTGCGAATTTTAGGTCAAATCGCGCCGCCAGGCCAAGAGCACTTCCGGGCCTTCGCGGCCCGCGGGCTCGCGGGCAGCTTGCAAGACAGGAGCGGCTAGGCGCCAAGCGGCATTCCAGCCTGCATGCGGCCGGGTTTTCTCTTTTTTCCCTGGTCCGATACGATGAGAGCAGGAGGAAGAACCGATGTCGAAGAATCAGAAGCAGCCCGTCCGCAAACCGGCCATGAAGTTCCCGAACCTGCGAAAGAAAATCCAAAAGCAGAAAGTGCAGCAGCAGCCCCTCCACAAGATTGGCAAGAAGAAGTGAGCGGCGGACCGCTCGAATCTGAGACCATTCAAAGAAGCGGTGCAGGCGGAGACCTCGAAAGCGAGATCCAAAAAAAACAGCCAGGCGAGCGGATTGTCACCCGCTCGCCTGGCTCACAGCATGGGTCTTGTCCGATCGCCGGCCCCGGGCGCGCCTGGGCGCGGACGTTGGGCCGCCGATCGGACGGTCGCTTCGAACTACTCAAAACCTCAGGTGTTGAAGTACTCGTCGCTGGCAAGAAGGGCTGCTTGCACCTGCTGCCAGCGGGCGCCGGCCCGCAGCACGCTGACCCAGAATGCGCGGCCCCCCGCATCCGCGTTGCGGTTCAGGTAATCCTGGTACCAGCCTTCGAACGCCCCGAACCGGTTGCTCGGATCGTCGACCAGCAGGCCATGGAACTCGTCGCTGTTGACGAAGCTGGCGGCAACCTGGCCGCGGCTGGCGCCGGCGCTCATCTGGCTCTCCCAGAAGAGCAAGCCGGCGGCATCGGGGGCGCGGCCCAGCAGATCGTTGTACAGGCCGGCCACGAACGTCTGGTTGGTGCCTCCATGCAGGTCGAAGTACTCATCCGAGGCGGCGATGCCGATCACGATCTCGTCTTCGGCTACACCCGACTGGATCAGGCTGACCCAGAAGTCGCGGCCATCCGGCTCGGCGGAGCGCGAGAGCAAATGCTGGTACAAGTCATTGACCAGGCTGCGCAGGTACTCGACCGAGTTCAGGAAGCCAAGGGCGATCTGCTCGCGGCTGCCGCCGTTGTCCAGCACGCCGATCCAGAACTGGATCTCCGCTTCGCCCGCTTGCCGGTTCAGCACGTCGAGATAGAGGTTACGAACGAACGAGTGCTCGCGGGTCTCGATCGTCACCGTGGCCGGATCGCTGTCGTCGACGCCGTCGGTGGCCACGTAGGTGAACGTATCGATACCCTGGAAAGTGCCGCCCGGCGTATACGTGAACGAGCCGTCGGCGTTGAGATCCAGCGTGCCGCGGCTCGGACCGCTCACGAGTTGAGCTTCCAGGTCGTCGCCGTCCGCGTCGGTGTCGTTGGCCAGAACGCCCGGCGCCGAGACGACCACGGTGTCTGTCTCGTTGAGCGTCAAGAAAAAGTCGTCGTTGGCGACCGGCACTTCATTGGTGACCTCGATGATAGTCACCAGGTAGTCTTCCACCTCGCCGCTCAAAGCCAGCCCGGTCGGCGACAGCCCGCCCGAACTGCTCAACCGAAACCGGGTGAACGTGTTGCCCAAATCGGCCAGCGCGGGGATGTCGACCGTCAGAAAGTTGGCTCCCGCCGACAGTGCCAGGCTGTCGAAGACCTTCTCGCCGGCGTCGTCCCAGTCGCCGTCGGCGTTGAAGTCGATCCAGGCGTCCAGCAGACCGGCCTCGGAGGCCGTGACCGTCACGTTGGTCGTGCGGCCCGTCCGCAGAGCGTTGGTAAACACGACGCCGTCGTCCCCGGTATCGCCCGTGGCCGTGGCGTTGGGCTGGCCGTCCAGGTCAGCATCGACGGTCGCGCCCAGGAAAAGACTCGTGATGACGTGGGCCGCTCCATCGCTGACTGACAATGTCGGATATGGGGGATCGGGGGCATCGCCGAAATCGACCGGCTCGCTGGTCAGCGTTACGACCGCCACGTTGCTGTCCGCGGTGCCGTCGTTTGCCACATAAGTGAAGCTGTCGGTACCGGTAAAGCCGGCGTCGGACGTGTAGACAAACGAACCGTCCGAATTGAATACCAGGATACCTGCCGACGGGCCGCTCACCAGCAGCGCCGTTAGCGGGTCGTCCTCCACGTCGGTGTCGTTTTCCAGCACTCCGGGGGCGGGCACGATCAGTGGGACACTCGGCTGGAAGGCAAAGGCATCGTCGTTGGCGACGGGCGGATCGTTGACGGCCTGGACCTCGACCACGAAGGTCTTGACGATCGTATCGTCGCCGCCGCCGGCCGTTCCGCCGTCGTCCTGAACAGTCACCGTAATCGTGGCCGTGCCCGAAGCGTTTGCCACGGGGGTGAACCGCAGCTCACCCGTCGAGTTCGGACTCGTGTAGATCACGGTTATCGGATTTGGAATCAGCGCCGGATTGTCGCTCTCGGCCGTGACGGTGATCGTCTGCTCTTCGCTGTCGCCGGCGCTGATGCCCGTCAGCACGACGATCTGCTGACCCGCGTCCTCGTCGATGACGAGCGGGTTGGGGGTGATGTCGTCGAGGGTCGGTTCCGCGTTGGGCGGGTTGACCGTGACTTCGGCCGTGTCGGTGTCCGATGCGCCGTCGGCGTCGGTCACTCTCAGCACGACCGTGAAGGTGCCGGGCGACGAGGCGTCGAACACCACGTTCTCACCCGGCGTTTCGAACGTGCCGTTGTTGTCCAGATCCCACTCGAAGGTGGCGATGTCGTCACCCGGATCGCTGGAGGCCGAGCCGCTGAGCGTGATGTCCACGTTCTGCGTGGTAGTATAGGGGCCGCCCGCCTCGGCCGTCGGGGCCACGTTGTCCACGGTGACCAGGGCCGTGTCGGTGTCCGAGTTGCCTTCCGAGTCGGTCACGCGGAGGCCGACCGTGAAAATGCCCGAGTCGGTCGAATTGAAGGTCGTGGTCTGGCCGGTGGCGTCGTCGAACTGGCCGTCGTTGTCCAGATCCCACTCAAACCCGACGATATCGCCGTCCGGATCGGTGGAGCCGGAGGCATCCAGGAGGATATCGCTCCCTTCGTCGACCGTGTAGGGGCCGCCCGCGTCCGCCGTGGGCGGGCTGCCCGGCGTGGTGGAGGTGATCGTCGCGCTGTCGCTCTCAAAGGTCCGCCCGGCGGCGGTGGAACTGGCGCTGAAGTTGATGTCGGTCGGCCCGGTGAACGTTGCCGAGGTGGTGAAATTAGCCGTGTACAACAACAGCGGCGTGGTGCCCTCGCCCGGCCAGTTGCCGCTGATGTCGAACCAGGACACGTTGACAAACATGTCCGTGCTGGGATCCCCGTCGAAATCGTCCGTGTCGGGCTCGGGCGCGATCTCCTCCGGAGGGACGATCAGGCCGGTCATAAACAGGTTCGTCAGGCTGTCGAACGCCAGTTCGCTCGAGTCGAAGTGCAGCCGCAGGCCCAGCCCGGTGAGTGTTTCGTCCTCGGGGTTGGCGGTGGAGTAGATTGCGTCCACGCTGACCGGATCGCTGGCGCCGGCGGCTTGCGTGTCCGGCGTCGCATCGATCACCTGTTCTCCAACCAGCATGCTCCGGTCTTCCAGGGTCTCCAGTCCAAGCGGCAGAATCGACAGTGTTCTACGCGCCGACCGCCCGCCGCGATTGCGGCGCCGATCCTTCTTCAATTCGGTAAGCCAGTTCACTGAGATCATGCGAATCAACCTCGTATTAGGGGAACGTGGAAGTCTATGAACGATGGCAACTTCAGATTTAACCGCCAGGACTTTCGCCCCACACACTGCCCAAAGCACCGCCGCTTAGTCCGCCGCCACTCTGGATAGGCTCCACGGCCTCGGCGTCTTTCGACAGGCTGATCCCCGTTGGCTTCGGCGGCCGCGCAATCGACGCGCTCGTCCGGCTGATGGAATCGCTGACGAGCGCCGCGGCGTGGGCGATGGCAACGTCGTGGCTTGGCGGCGCGTATTCATCGTCGTCCGCCGCGGCTGCCGTCACGGAGCTGGTTGTGGATGCGGTTGTCCCGCTGCCTTCGGCGGCATACTGGGCGAAGAGCCAGTCAGTCTGAAACCGGCCGGGCTCGTCGGTCCCGCCATCGTCCAGCGCCAGCGGAGTGCTGGTCGAGGATGTCGGAGCCGATAAGGACTTTGTTTCCGTCTCGGTCTCGGACTGCGCCGAGACTGCCAAGCTGCCCGTCGACGTGCTGGCGGCACCGGCACCGGGCATCAAGGAGTCAAGGTAGGCATCGATGGCGGCGGCCGTGGTGCGCGTGGCGCCGGTGCCTATGGCGCCGTTGATCAGCGCATTGCCGCTGAAGCCGAACAGGTACCGCACGACCAGGATACCGTCGGTCAGGGCGTCGGCCTCGCCGTTGCCGTCGACGTCGAGCATGCCGTCGGCAACCGCCTGGTCGAGGTACGCGTCGATGGCGGCGGCCGTCGTGCGTGTTGCTCCGTCGCCAATGGCTCCGTTGATCAATGCGTTGCCGCTGAAACCGAACAGGTGCCGCACCATGAGAATGCCGTCGGTCAGGGCATCCGCCTCCGCGTTTGCGTCGACGTCGAGCGTAAACGTCGCGGGAACCCCGAAGCGTTGGCCGAAGACGCCGTAGAAGCTGCCGTCCTGGTCGAAGCTGGTCCAGGTCACTACGAACTCGCCCTGGTCGTCCATCGCCACCGACGACAGCCATTGGCGGGTGACGGTGGTGCTGTTGACGGGGAACTCGCCGCCGTCGGCCGCGCCGGCCGCCGTATATTGCTGGCCGTAGATGCCAAAATCGCTCCCGTCCTGGAGGTTGCTCGACCAGGAGATGACGAACCCTCCACTGCCGTTCATGGCCACCGTCGAGAAGGCCTGGTTGCCGCTGGTGTGCGTGTTGACTCGGAACTCCGAACCTTGTTTCACGCCCGACGCGTTGAACCGCTGGGCATAGATTCCGTTGCTGCTGCCGTCTTGCAGGGCGCTGGTCCAACTGATGACGAAGTCGCCGTCGTCGTCGATGCCGATCGACGAGTTGAACTGGGCATTGTCGGTGTGCGTGTTGACCAGGAACTCACCCCCCTGGGCCGAGCCGTTGCTGGCGTACCGCTGGGCAAAAACGTCCAGGGCCCCGGAGTCCGGATCGCCGCTGCTCCAGGTGATGACGAAGGCGCCGCTGGAATTCATGGCCACGTTCGACAAGTACTGCGTTTCAGCCGTGGTGCTGTTCACGCGGAACTCGCTTCCCAGCTTCGTGCCCGCCGCGTTGAACCGCTGCGCATAGACGCCCGAAGAATCCAACTCGTCCTGCCCGAACGACGACCAGGTGATAACAAAATTGCCGTTGGCATCCATGGCCGCGGTCGACCAGCGCTGGTCGTCCGCCGTGTGGGTGTTGACCAGGAACTCGCCGCCTTGCGCAACGCCCGAGGCGTTGTAGCGCCGGGCATACACGCCGAGGCCGTCGCCATCCTGCTCACCGGACGTCCAGGTGATGACAAAGTCGCCGTCGTCGTCCATGGCCACCGACGACCACAACTGCTGGTCGGCCGTCGTATTGTTCGCGCGGAACTCGCCACCCACTTTGGCGCCGGCCGCGTTGAAGCGTTGGGCGTAGACGCCCCATGTCTCGCCGTCCTGGTCGAAGCTGGACCAGGTGGCCACGAAGTTGCCGTTGGCGTCCATGGCCGCCGACTTGGGCGTCTCGGACCAGGTCCGCTGGTCCTCCGTGGTCTCGGTGTTGACTTGGAATTCGCTGCCCAGCGGCGCGAATGCCAGCAAACGCCGTTGTTCCAGCGATTCCAGCGAGAAAACCCGCTTGGCTGGGCGGGATGGACCCTGCGCGGGACCCGTGCGCCAACGCGAGAACCAGAGTCCCCGGCCCAGGCGCCGACAGCCGGCCAGCCATTGGTGCGATGATGACATAAAGCTATCCGTACGATCCGTATCCAATTTCAAGCACATCCAAAAGGGGTCCGGGATGCGGCGCGCATGGCCGTCCAGGTGCCGAGCGAGAAAGCTGGCGTCTTTCGCCAGTGCCCGGCCAGAAGCCGCGAATCAGCAGTCCCTTCGGAGCCGCGGGGCATGGAAGGGATTAGCGCGATCGGAGCACAAAAAAACCCCCGCTGCGCACCAGCGCGACGGAGGCTTTCGTAGCCGATTCGGTCCGCCCCTCACAGGCGAGACGGCGCTATACTAGACCGTAGCTGAAACTCTGTCAACAAGAAAGCGGCGCGAAATCCGCCGCACTCAGCTCCCGGCCGGCGTGAGCGCTTCCAGCATCGCGATGAACTCGTGCAACGCCGGGTCCGACCAGTCCAACGGGTCCGGCTGGCCGAGGAACAGTTCGGCCAGGGTTTCCTCCCACTCGGCATCCCTCCAACTAGTGGCGGGCGCCTGCTGGGGTTGGTCCGAAGCATCATCCAACTCATCCAGCACGGCGTCCGTGGTCCGCGCCGCCATGACCTCCGCATCGTCCAGGCTCACGTCCGTGGCCGACAGGAGCATCAGATCGGCCGAGACATCCACGAGCGCAACCTCCAGCGCGTTGATCATGACGTTGAGGTCCGCCCCCCCCAGGTCCTTCAGCCCCACCGTCAGTTGCCCGTCGAGTACGTCGACCTGCCAGATCAGCGTCTTGAACTCGCCGGCCGCAGTGGTCACCGAGCCCACCTGCGTGCCCTCCAGGAAGACCCCCATCTGGTCGTGGGGCGCCGTGGCGTCGCCCATCGTCAGGCTGACGGAGTAAGTCCCCGGCTTCAGGTCGACGGCGAACACGCCCGATCGGCTGTAGTTGAAGTCGCGAGTCAAGGGATCCTCGCTTTCCCGGTCGCGGGCCGCTACGCTCCCCTGCTGCCAGCCGTAACCCAAGTCGGTGCTATAGGTTGTTGCCTTGGTGACCCGCGTGAAGCCCCCGGCGACCGGCGATGCTGGCATGCCGAAGTCGAATTGGGCCTGCGGCGTGCCGCTGACGCTCGATGTCTCGGGCGCAATCTCCAGCGCGTTGATCATGACGTTGGGGTCCGCCCCGCCCAGGTCCTTCAACTCCAGCGTGAGCTGGCCGTCCGATACCTCGACCTGCCAGGCCCGCGTCTTGAACTGGCCGGCTGCCGTGCTGACCGAGCCGGCCAGGGTTCCTTCCAGAAAAACTCCCATCTGGTCGTGGGCCACCGTGGCGTCGCCCATCGTCAGGCTGACGGAGTAAGTCCCGGGCTGCAGGTCGACGGCGAACACGGCCGACCGGGTGTAGTTGAAGTCGCGGGTCAAAGGATGGGTGCTTTCCCGGTCGCGGGCCGCCACGCTCCCCTGCTGCCAGCCGTAACCCAACTCGATGCTATAGGTTGTGTCCTTGGTGACCCGCGTGAAGCCGCCGGCGACCGGCGACAGTGGCATGCCGAAGTCGAATTGGGCCGCCGGCGTGCCGCTGACGCTCGATGTCTGGGGCGCAATCTCCAGCGCGTTGATCATGAGGTTTTGGTCCGCCCCGCCCAGGTCCTTCAACTCCAGCGTGAGCTGTCCGTCGGATACTTCGACCTGCCAGGTCCGCGTCTTGAACTGGCCGGCTGCCGTGCTGACCGAGCCGGCCAGGGTTCCTTCCAGAAAAACTCCCATCTGGTCGTGGGCCACCGTGGCGTCGCCCATCGTCAGGCTGACGGAGTAAGTCCCCGGCTGCAGGTCGACGGCGAACACGGCCGACCGGGTGTAATTGAAGTCGCGGGTCAAGGGATGGGCGCTTTCCCGGTCGCGGGCCGCCACGCTCCCCTGCTGCCAGCCGTAACCCAATTCGGTGCTATAGGTTGTCGCCTTGGTGATCCGCGTGAAGCCGCTGGCCACCGGCGATGCCGGGGTGCCGAAGTCGAAACGCCACGGGGCGATTACGGTGGGCCGCTCATAAGCGCCGATGTCCCAATACTTTCCCTCCGGCCGGGTCAGCCCGTCGAGATCCCTGGCGGGCGCCTGCTCGGATGTCCCCCGGTCCAGCGCCGGGCTCGCGGCCGCCAGATGGTAGTCGCCGGCCGCTGCATCGACGAACAGCTCCGCCGCAGCGGCCAGCAGCGAATCGGCGTCCTGGCCCGTGAGGCTTCGCCAGACGTCCAGGTTGAGGAGGCTGCCGCTGTCGTCGGTCGTGAAGCGCGACATGACCACGTTGTGGTTGCTGACCAGGCCGGGCAAGCTATTGATGGAGATGTCGATGCTGCCCTTCCAGGAGTGGTCGTTGTACAGGATGTTGTTGTACACCGTATTGCCGGTGCTGCCGTTCTGGATGTTCAGGGCCCAGCGGGCATCGGATGCCTGCACGATGGTGTTGTTGACGACCAGGTTGTTCTTGGATCCATCCGCCCCGTTGATTCGATAGAGCGAGATGCCGCTGGCATGGTTGGAGTAGAGCAGGTTGTTCTGAAAAACCGAGCTCTGCACGCCGTCGGCGTTGATCCCCGAGCCGCCGCCGTGGCCGTTTTCGTAGATCACGTTGTTCTCGATCACCGCCCCGGTAATCAGGCCGTCGCTCCCCATGCTCTCGTCGCCGTTCATGTGGATGCCGTTTTGGTAGTTGCCCCAGATCGTGTTGCCGCGGATCACCGGCCGGTCGCCGCTGTTGGACACGTAGATGCCGTGCTGCTGGGCGGACCGGCTGGTAACGTTGTTCTCGATCAGCACGTCGTTGGTGAAAGCGGTGAAGACGCCCCACACCCCGTTCTTGTCCGCTTCGTTCCCCCGCACGACGATCGATTGCGTAAAATTGGCCGAGGTGCCCACGGCGCGGATCCCCGCGCGAGGCATGCCCACGATCTCGAAGCCCTCGATCACGATGTAGGAAGCACCTTCCAGGTTGATGCCGTCGCGGTCGGTCCGGTCGTTTGGCAAATCGATCAACACGCCGCCCTGGGCCTGAAACGTGATCGGCGCCGTGGCCGTCCCGTCGGTCCTCAGATCGAAGCCTTGGTAGGTTCCCGGCCGGACAATCACCGTGTCGCCGGCACGGACCGAGTCGGCCGCTTTCTGCAGCGTTTGCCAGGGATCGGTGGACGAACCGCCGTGGCCGTCGTCTCCCAGCGGCGACACGTAAAACGTCGATAGCGCCAGCCGCGACTCGAGCGACTCGTAGCGCAGACCCAACCGCTTGCCGTGAAGGCGTTTAGACATGCAGACACCCCGTGGAAAGGAAAACAGAAATGCAGACCCGGACCGATAATGTCCTGGCCGTGAAGCCATGCGACCGCGGGCGGGCGCCTGAAGCGGAGCAGCGAGAAAGGGATCGCCGGACGGCGCGAACGAGATGTGGTCCCGTGACATGGGGAAATAGCCCGCAGGTAGCTCTCGTAGCTCCGGCCGCTCGCCGACGTGACGAGCGGTCCGACCTCTGCCCTGTGGCAGAAATGGGAGGCGAACCATATCAAACGCCCCGGATTTGCCGCAACCCCCTTATCGGGTCTTGCATCCCCCCCAACCGGGACTCGTCGCCCTGAGCGGGAGGCGTTTTTCGTCGGTGCCCGAACCCTTCGGCGACAAGGTGGCGGGCGTTTTTGCAAGTCGTCGGGCGGGCGGCAGGGCCGTCCCGGCCCTCGCCCGCCAGGTTGCGGGCGACGTGCAAATGGCGAAATGCGGTCGCTTGGTATTTCGACCCACAAGTCGGCCCGCGACCCCCGCCCGCTTTCCACCCGCGAGGAACGTCTGCCCCACCGCTTTTTTTTGGGTTGACAATTTTGCCCACCCCGACCGCTCAGGAAATACTCTTCACAAAACTTGCTTGACAAGCTGGCAACCGGGAGTATTCTGGGGCCAGTAACTCAATGCCCCGAAGCTCCTCTCCCGCTATGGCCGCGGGGCAAACATTCTGGCGACGATCGCGTCGTATCTCCCGCAATGAAGGCGGGCTCCTGCTGAAGACGGTTGTTGGACCGTCGGATCTTTCAGCGGCTTTCCTGCTTTGATCGCTGGTCCAAGAGGACCGAATTTGCGGATCTCCCCCGCGGCTGTGCGTTCCGTCAGCCCAATGCGCCGGACCTCCCGACGACCGGCCGGCGCGTGGAATCATGGCGCTGACGCGGCACCCCAACGGACGTGGCTCAAAAACTGACGAGGCTTCCTTTGGACAAGACACTGACCCAGAAGCGATCGGCCAAGGCCGGACTGGCTGCCGCCTCGGCGGCGGTGCCGCCGGCCGTGCTGGCTGACCGCGACTTGGTGGACCGTTGCCGTGCCGGGGAAGTCGCCGCCTGGGAACAGTTGTATGGGCAGTGCCACCCGCCGCTGTTGATCGCAATCAAGGTTTTTTTAGGGCGGCATGGCGCCGGCGACGACCTGGCCGAGGAAATCGCGGCACGCGTCTGGTACACGCTGATCGACGACCAGGGGGCCTTGCTGGACCGGTTCGATCATCGCCGGGGCTGCCGCCTGACCACGTTCCTGGCGGCCCTGGCAAAGAAGGACGTGCTGCGCTACCTGCGGAGCGAGCGGCGCCGCCAGCTCCGGGAGGTGTCTTCTCGTGGCCAGGCGGCCAGCCGCGGCGAGTCGCCTCAACCGCTGGAGATGGACTTCGACGTGGCGCTGGACGAATTCCTGGCGACGTTGACTCTGCGCGAACGGGAGTTTTGCGAGGACTACCTGTTAGCCAACACGGCCGACAGCCTGGAAAAGTACACGTGCAGCAATCGTTGGCAACTGCAGCACCGGGTGCGGCGAAAGTTGTGGGTGTTCTTGAACGCGTCTTAAGAGAACCGCGGGCGGGTTTCGCATGATTCTTGCTTGACAAAAATACAAACTCGGATATTGTTGGACTGCGATCCGCAATGTTGCGGTTCTCCTCCTTCCCCCCTGCTATGCCGGCGGGGCCCCTCCCTGCGACGACCGCGTGTATCTGTGTCCGCTAATGGCGGCGGAACCCGCGCTACTGGCCTCTAGGTCCCAGCGCGCGCGGGTCACCCCAATTTGAGCGACTGCAATTTGAGCGACTGCGCTCGCCACGGCAAATCCAGCAGCCGCGGCAGCGCTCGAGCGCAGCGGGCGAAGCATGAACTTGTTACGCACTTAAGGTCAACGACAGCAGGGAATCTCTTGTTCAGCAGCGGGGCAGCCGGCCTTGGCTCCCGGCAGTCTGGATCAAGCTCCCAAGCCGGACCCCTGACACACAACCTGGCCGCCGATTCGGTGCCCTTAGGTTCACCGACGGGGACGGAGTGTGCGCGGAGTGCCCGCTGCCGGTCGCATCGGTATGAACAACAAAACGACCAAAACCAAACAACGCAGCCGCAGCCGCGCAGCCTCCCAGGCTGGCGGTCGTCCCGCCCCAGCCGGACTGGGTGCAAGACGGCAGCCGGGGTCGTGGTGGATGCTGGCCGGCCTGCTGGGGAGTGTTTTCGTCTGGTCGTATTGGCCTATTCTCGCGCAACTGTTGAAGGCCTGGCGGCTGGAGCCCGACTACTCGCACGGCTTCCTGGTCGTGCCGGTGGCCCTCTACTTTCTCTGGGCCAGGCGCGATCTGCGGCCCGCCGCCGACGGGCGAATGGCCTGGGGCGGCTTGGGACTGGTGGGCTTCGCACTGGCGCTGCGGCTTGCCGGCGGCTGGTATTACATCGACTCAATGGCGGCCTGGTCGCTGCCGCTATGGGTAGGCGGGCTCTGCTGGCTTCTGGGCGGGTGGCGGCTGTTCCGCTGGGCGCTGCCGGCGGTCGCCTTCCTGGCGTTCATGATTCCGTTGCCGTATCGCACGGAGCAGTTCCTCAGCTTGCCGCTGCAAAGCGTGGCCACGCGGATCAGTTGCTGGTGGCTGGAATCCTTCGGGCAGCCGGTCCTCACTCAAGGCAACGTGATCCTGCTGGAAGACGTGACCCTGGAAGTGGCCCAGGCCTGCAGCGGGCTGCGGATGTTCGTGTCGATCTTCGCACTCGCCTTCGTTTACTCGGTGCTGTCGCCGCGGCCCTGGTGGATGAAAGCCGTCCTGTTTGCCAGCGCCGCTCCAATCGCCATGCTGGCCAATTCCGCGCGCATCGCCGGCACGGGGTTGCTGTATTTGGCTTTCCCACACGATGCGGCCCGCCAACTGATCCACGAGGCCGGCGGATGGTCGATGATTCCGCTGGCCGCGGGGCTGATGGGCCTCTTGCTCTGGTACCTGGGCCGTCTGGTGGTCCCGGTGGAAACTCCCGATCCCTTGCATTCGATGGTACGCGACCGGCTGGCGCCGGCCGGCTGACAGCTCCATGCTGAAGAGCGAACCGGCACCGCTTCGCCCGCACCTTTGAGAGTCGACCCCAATGAATGAGCCTCGCCACGACCGCGAAACTGCCATCACCGTGAGTGGACCAAGGACGGTGGCGCCCGCCAGGTCTCAAACGGCTGCTTCGACCGCTCCGATCGGCTGGGACGATTGCACGTCGGCCGCCCGTCAGTGGTGGTGGCTGGCGTTGCCCGCCGGCTTGCTGCTGGCCGTGCTGGCCGTGGCAGCCACCTGGCTGATCTTTGAACCCAAATACGAGGCTTCGGCCTGGCTGCAGATCGAAGAGAAGCGTCCGTTCATCGCCTTTCCCGCCTCGGACAGCGAGTCGAAGCTGTTCGTTCAGACCCAGGTGGAGTTGATCAAGAGCCCCTTGGTCCTGGGGGAGGTGCTTGCCAATCCGAAGATCGCGCGTTTGCCCGAGCTCCGCGCCGCCGCCGATGCCCCGTTTGATTGGCTGTCGGAAAACCTGACGGTCAAATCCGTCGGCCGTTCCAGCCTGTTCCAGATCGCGTTCAAGTCGCGCCATCCCGAGCATGCGGCTCTGATCACCGACGCCATCATGGCATCGTACCTCGAGTTCATGCGGGCCGACGCGCGCAACCAGGCGGATGCGCTGATCGACGTGCTGGAGGAGGAAAAGGGGATCCGCGCCACGCAGGTGCGAGTCATGCAGGAGAAGGTGCGGGAGTTGGCCGCTCCGATGGTGGGCCGGCAGGCCTCCTTCGGCCTGGGCGAGGACCACTCGGCAACCCCGAACCCACTGGCCAACCTGCACATCCAGCTTGCCGACGCCGAAGTTCAGCGGGCCATGTGGGAGAGCGAGCTGGAAGTGTATGCCAAGTCGCTCGAAGAGCAGAATGAACTGCCGCAGGGCGCGTTAGAGCGGGCCCTGGAAAGGCAGCCGCAGATTCAGCAACTCGGTGGGCTGCTCATCGCAATGCAATCCCAGCTTGCGGACTGGGAGCGGACCAGCCCGAAGGGTGCAACTCACGCCAGCGCCGTTTCGCTCAAGAGCGACATCGAGCTCTTGGAGAAAAGGATCGAAGCGGCCCGCGAAAAGCTTCGCCCGGTCGTGGCAGGCGAAATGCGGGAGGTGGGACTGCGTGACACGGCCGACGCCGTCTCTCGCCTCAAGAAGCAAATTGCCACTCACCGCCTGCTCGAGGAACTGCTCAAGGATCGGATCGACAAGCAATTCGCCGCGATGGAAGGATTGGGAGACGACTCGCTGAGGCTGGAGATCGCCCGCGGCGAACTCCAGCGCGCCGAGATCGTGTTCCAGAAGATCTCCGACCGCATCATGGCCCTGCGGACCGAGCAAAGCGCCCCGACCCGCGTCGTCGAGCGCCGCCGGGCGGTGCCGCCCGATCGTCCCGTCGACACCCCTTATGCCAAGTTGGCCGCGGCCGGGCTGGCCTTCTTTTGTCTGCCGTTCGGCCTGGCCGTGCTGGCCGAGCGCCGAGTCCGCCGCATCGCCGAGCCGCAGCAGATCAGCCATGAGACCAATCTCGAAGTCGTCGGCGAGATCACCACGCTTCCCACCCGCTCGCTCCTGCCCGGCCGCCGCTCTGCCAGCCGCTTCGCTCGCCACTGCAGCACCTTCGAGGAGAGCGTCGAGAATCTCGGCACGCACCTGATGCTCTCCGACGAGCTGCGCCAATTGCAGATCATCGTGGTGGCCAGCGCCGTCAGCCGCGAAGGCAAGACCAGCCTGGCCTCGCAATTGGCCGTGAGCCTGGCCAATTGTTCCCGCGAGGTGGCCTTGCTCGTCGACGCCGACTTGCGAGCACCCGACCTGCACCAGCGCTTCGGTATCCCGCAGTCTCCCGGACTGGTCGAAGTGCTCAACCAGGAGGCCGCCGTTGAGGACGCCATCGTCACCAGTTGGAGCAGCCGCCTGCACCTGCTGCCGGCCGGCCGTCTGAACCAGAATGCCCAGTCGCTGTTGGGGCGGGGAAGCTTGAAAGTGCTCCTGGACCAACTCCGCTCGCGATATCGCTATATCGTGGTCGATGCACCACCGGTGCTGGCCGCCAGCGAAGCGTTGTTCATTGCGCGGGCCGGCGACGGCACCCTGTTATGCACGATGCGCGACGTAAGCCGGGGCGCCCAAATCCGCCTGGCATGCGAGCGGCTGATTGCGGCCGGAGCCAGGCCCTTGGGCGCGGTCCTCAGCGGGGTGCCCCCCAAGCGGTACGCCCGCAAGTACGGCGGTTCGGATTATTACAAGCGGCACTACGTGCTGGCCAACGGGCGCCTCCATCCGCCCGGAGCCTTGGAGTCATTCGGCGACGAATCGTAAAGCGGACCCATGCAGCTTACCGCCGACAACCGCGCCATCTCTCCCGAACCGCCCCCGCGGCCGCGCTTCCCACGCGCAGCTCGTCGCTGGGAGTTGAATGTTCGCCTGTTGGCGGGCACGCTGGTTGCGCTGGCCGCCGTCGTTCCGGCTGCCTGGTTGTGGCATGCCCGCCAGGTGCGCGCCAATGCCGAGGGTCTGCTGGCGCGCGCCGGGCAATTGGAACAAGAAGGCGACCATCCGGCCGCCGTGGTTGCACTCCAGCGCTATGTGCAGTTGAGGCCCGACGACGTTGCCCAGCGCGTCCGTCTGGCCGAGCTGTTTGGTGGCTCGGCGGCTACCCGAGACGAGAAACAGCAGGCGCTAAAACTCTATGCCGTTGCCCAGGGATTGGCCCCCGACAAGCTGGACGTACGGCGGCGGCGAATCGAACTTCTGCTCCAGCTCGGCTACCTGCCTCAGGCTTCCAGCCAGGCCGCCGCGCTATTGTCCGAGAAACACCTGTCGCACGATCCGGTGGCGCTGCGCGTGCGAGCGCTGGCACTGTATCACCTGCGGCGATCGGGAGGCCGCGTGGAAGCAGGCGATCTTTCCGAAGCGCTGGAGCGAGCCGTCGAGCAGGCGCCGCACGATGTGGAACTGGCCCACGCGCTGGCCGCCTTCCTGCGGGACCAACTGGCCGAGGTCGCCGACAGCGGCGGCGAGCGCGGCCGCCAACTGGCGCGGCAGGCCGACGAAGTCATGGACCGGCTGGTGGCCGTTTCGCCCGATCGGGCCATCGCCCTGGTGGCCCGGCATCGCTATCGCCGCGCCTACCAGCTCCCCGACTCCGGCGACGATTTGCGGCAAGCCCTGGCGCTGGATCGCCAGCAGCATCTGCCGGAGGTGCGTCTGGCGGCCGGTCAAGAAGCACTCGCCCAGAAGCAGCCCAGGAAAGCTGCCGAGTTTTTCACCGCGGCCATCGAGGCGGGCCTGGCGAATCGTGCCGCGCTCGAGACGCTGGAGCAGTCGCACCTGGGTCTCGGCCGGGCGCATCTGGCGGTGGGCTCGACCGAGGAGGCCCTCAATGCCTGGCAAATGGGGCTGAAGACCGCCGACCCGGGCTCGCTCGAATTGAAGTTCGAAATTGCGCAGGCATTGATCGCGCTCGATCGGCTCGATGATGCGGACAAGTACCTCGATAAGCTGGAAGAGGAAATATCGACGCGGGCCAGGTACCTGATGCCCCGCCCGTTGTCCCGCCTGGAACAGCCCGTATCGGTGCTGCGCGCCGAGTGGCGGTTCGCTCGCAAGGAGTATGCCGAGGCAGCCGGCCTGCTCCGCCAACTTCTTGTCAATCGGCATTCGACCCCGCAGATCGACGAGCAGCAGCGCCATCGCCTGCAATTGCGGCTGGGGATGTGTTACGCGCAGTTGAAGCAATGGGACCGTGCCGCAAGCGTCTTCCAGCAGGCGTCCGACGCGCAGCCGAGCTTGCCCCAGCCGCTGGTGGCCGCCGCGGATGCCTGGGAGCGCGGCGGCAACCTCGTGTCGGCCATCGCCTGCTACGAAAAGGCCCTCGGCCTGCCCGGTGTCGCCTCCGACGTCTGGGCTTCGCTGGCCCACGTTCGCTTTCGAAACGAGTTGCTGACTCCCCCCGCAGAACGCCAGTGGGCGGACTTCGAGCGGGACCTGGCCGCGGCTCGCGAGTTGCTGCCCCAGGATGGCGGAGTGCTGCTGCTGGCAGCGGAATATGCCGCCTTGCGCAATCAGCCCCAGGAGGCCGCCCGGCTGCTCGAACAGCTTTCGCGGGAGCCGGCGACTCCGCTCAAGCTGCGTGAAGAGGTCGTGCTCGCCCTGGAGCGAATGGGCCGCTTGAGCCAGGCGGACGAGGCACTGCGTCGCTGGGAGGATCTGCACGGCGTCTCGGTTCGTACCACGCTGGTCCGCGCGCGGCTGCTGCGCGGGCGGCGGCGTGGCGATGAGGCACGCCGCGTGCTTCAGGCCGCGCTCGTCGAGGCGCCTCGTTCCGAGCGGACGGAGGTCGAGTTCCAACTGGCGCTCTTGGACGTCGAAAGCGGGAACGTGCAGCAGGCCCGGCGGCAACTGGCCCGTCTCGCCGAGCAGCAGCCCGCCGACGTGCGGTTCGTGCAGCTCCTGGCCGAGCTGGCCTTGGAAAGCCGCGACGCCGACCAACTGGAACAGTCGGTGCGGCAGCTCCGCCGGCTGGAGGGGGTCGATGGCACCCTGTGGAGATTCTTTGAAGCGCAGCGGCTGGCCCTCTTGGCGAGCGGTCCGCGCGACGACGGGCTGGTGAACGCGCAGGCCTTGCAGGAGCAGATCGAGCGGATCCGCCCCTCCTGGTCCGCCGCCTACCTGCTCAAAGGGCATTTGGCCCGGCAACGAAACCAGATCGACGAGGCGATCGCCGCCTATCAGACAGCCATCGAGCTGGGCGAGGGTCGCCTCCGGGTCTTCGAGCAACTAGTGCATCTGCTCTACCGGCAGCATCGCTTCGAGGAGGCGGACCAGGTGTTCGAGCTGCTCCGCGGTCGCAAGCAGTTGTCGCCCCGCCTGGCCGAGCTGGGCATCGCCACCAGCGTGCGCCTCGACGAGTCGCAGCGGGCCGTCGCTCTCGCGCGGGCCCAGGTTCGCGACAAGCCACGTGATGCGATCGCGCGGCTCTGGCTGGCCCAGGCGTTGGAAGCCGACGGCCAGTCCGACTCTGCCCAAGAGCAATTGATCGAGGCCACCCGGCTTGCTCCGCACGATGCCCGTCCCTGGTCGGCCCTGCTGCGCTACTATGCCCGGGCGAAGCGTCCGGCCGACGCGCGCCGCACGTTGGCCGAGATGACGCGGCGCATCGAAATCTCCGACGAGCAGCGGCCCTTTGTGCTGGCCCAGTCGCATGAGACGGTGGGCGATCGCCAGGCGGCGGCCTCCCTGTATCGGCAGGCGGTCCGGGCAGCGCCCAAGCAGGCGCTGGTCTGGCAGCGCGCCGCCGCGTTCTTCTTCGAAACGGACGCGGCGGAGGCCGAAAGGTGCCTGCGCGAGGTGCTGCTGTTGAAGCCCGACTCGGGGTTGGCGCGGCGGATGCTGGCAACGCTCGTTGCCGCCCGCGGGGGCGAGGAAAACCTGTCCGACGCTGCTGCGTTGTTGAATCGCCAAGGGTTGCCCGCCCGCGAGCAGGCCGCCAACGACCGGCTGAAAGCCCGCTTGTTGCTGGCGCGTGGCGGCGGCCCCCAGCGGCTCGAGGGCCAGCGTACTCTCGAACAGTTGGTGCGCCGCACGGGCGAATCGGAGCCGACCGACCGTTTGCTGCTGGCGCAGTTGTACGAGGCTCGCGGCTGGACTTCCGCCGCCGAGGAGCAGATTTCGCTGGCTGCCAGCCACGATGGATCGCCCAAGACGTTGGCGGCCTACGTCGATTTCCTCCTCCGCAATGAGCGATACGGCGAATCCAGCCGCTGGCTGGACGAACTCGAGAGCAAGGCGCCCTCGTCACGTCACTTGCTCACCCTGAGTTTGCGGGCACGCTGGCTCGCTGGTCGCGGCCGGCACTCGGAGATCGAACCGCTGGTCCAGCCGTTTGTCGAGAGCGGGTTGAGCCAGCCAGCCGATGCAAAAGCCAAGGCCCGGCTGTTGATCGACGTCGCCCGCCTGTATACCTCGGTCCAACTCGATGCGGCCGCCGAGCAAGCCTACCGCCGCGCTGCGGCCCTGGATTCGCTCGGCGCCCGCGGCTGGGCGACTTGGCTGGCCCACTCCGGCCGGGTGGCCGAGGCCGTGGCCATGTGTGTTGACCTGGTGCGGGCCGACGAATCGGCTGCCGCCGCGGCGACGCTGGCCAACGTGCTGGCCCGAGGGGCGGCATCGGCCGAACACCATGCGGTTGCCGAAGGCATCCTGAAAGAATCGCTCGAGCGCCATCCGCGGGATATCGATCTGCTGGTTGCAGTCGGCACTTTGCGGTTGCTCGAGGGGCGCCGCAGGGAAGCCGCCGCCTTGTTCCGCCGCGCGCTCAAGCTCGATGCCGGCCACGTCGTCGCCATGAACAACCTGGCCATGGTGCTGGCCGAAGAGCCGGACCAACAGGCCGAGGCCGTCGAGCATCTCGATCGGGCCATCGCGCTGTCGGGCCGCAATTCCGAGCTGCTGGACTCGAAGGGCTGGGTGCTCTTGCAGCAGGATCAGGCGCGCGAGGCCGAAAAACTCTTCCGCGAGGCGGCCGAGCTCAGGCCGCGCGATCCCCGCGTGCAATTCCACCTGGCGCTGGCCTGCTGGCGGCAGGGGCGCCGCTCGGAAGCCAAGACTTGGCTGGAACAAGCCCGCAACGGCAACCTCCTGGCCGACATCCTGAGCCCCTCCGAGCGAGCCCAATTAAGCCAATTGGAAGAGCAACTCGAATCCTAGCGAACCATGACCGTACCCTCCCCCAGACCGAGGCGACCTGCCGTTGTGCTGGCCATGACACTGGTGGTCGCCATGACCGCCGCCGCGGGGGCCGTCGACGGCCTGCTCCGCAACCGGTGGGGCGAACCGCCCAACCTGGCTGCCGCGGCCCGCAAGCTGGAGCAAGTGCCGCGGCAATTCGGCGACTGGAAGATGGAATCGTCCATCGAGCTGGATGAAGAGATCGTCCGCCTGCTGCAGTCGGCCGGCCAGATCAACCGCGTGTATGTCAACCAGCAGACGCGCGACCGGATCCACGTGGCGGTGTTGGTCGGCCCGGCGGGACCGATGTCGGTCCATACGCCGGAAATCTGCTACTCGAGCCGGGACTACGAGCTGGTCGAAGGCCCCCAGGCTTTCCAGGTGGCAACGGCGCGGGGGCCGGAATCGTTTTGGGGCGTGACGTTTCGCTCTCCCGGCCAGCAGCGCAACGTGTTGCGCGTCGCCTATGCCTGGAGCAAGGGGGATGCCTGGAGCGCGCCGTCCCGCCCGCGGTTCGCCTATGGCGGCGAACCGATGCTCTACAAGATGCAGCTTGCCGGATACACGCCGCAGGGTTTGCTCGGCGATCCTTGCTCTAGTTTCCTGGAGGAGTTCCTTCCCCAGCTCCTTCCGGCGCTCGAGCGACCGAAGCCATGAATCATCGTTTCTTCTTAGCAACCAGGGATACCGCTATCAGGAGTTAAAACATGTGGCTGCTAGATAAGCCCGAAAAACTCGCAACTCGGCACAAGGCAGCAGCCGCTTGGGACGGCGCGTCCGCAGGGAACGCGCCGCCAGGCGGGACCCGCTGGTGCAACTGGCTGGGACGGGCCATGGCGCTCGTGCTGCTCATTCCCGGCTTGCCCATGATGCTCCTCACCGTGTTCATCGTGCGCCTGACTTCACCCGGTCCCGGCATCTACCGGCAGATGCGCGTCGGCCTGGGTGGGCGCCATTTCGTGATGTACAAAATCCGCACCATGGGGCAGGACGCCGAGGCACGCACCGGGCCCGTCTGGGCAACGCTCCACGATCCGCGCGTCACCAAAGTCGGCCGGATCGTGCGGCGACTGCACCTGGATGAGCTGCCCCAACTCTTCAATGTGATCCGCGGCGACATGGCGCTGGTCGGCCCCCGCCCCGAACGGCCCGAGTTCACCCAGCGGCTTGGCCGGGAAATACCCGGCTACCTGGGGCGGCTCGCGCTGCGGCCTGGCATCACCGGGTTGGCGCAAATCAACTTGCCGGCCGACACCGACCTGGACAGCGTGCGCCGCAAGCTGGTGCTGGACCTGGAGTACATCGCCCAGAGCGGTCCTTGGCTCGACGCCCGCATCCTTTTGTGCACCAGTCTGCGTATGTTCGGACTGAACGGCAAGGCGGCCCGCGGCCTCATGCAGCTCCGCCGCGAGCCCCGGATCGGTGAACCGGACGCGCCGGCGATCATCGAAACGCCGGCTCCCGTGGCGGCGCCCCAGGTCGACAACGCCAGCCACGTGAACGCCGGCTTTTCGGCCAGCCCCACTCCCGCCTAGCACGACAATTCACTGCCTCATGTTTGTAGTGACCGGATTCATCCGGTCCAAGATCTCATGTTTGTAGTGACCGGATTTATCCGGTCCAAAATCTCATGTTTGTAGTGACCCCATTTATGGGGTCCTAGAGCGCTGCTCTTGGCCTGGACCGCTTTCATCCTGTTGACCGCCACGCTGTTCATTCGGCCCTCGGAGCTCATTCCCGAGGTCGAGGGATGGCAGATCTACGAACTGTTGATCATCGGCTGCCTGGTCCTTAGTTGGCCGCTGATCATTGAGCAGTTGTCGCCTGCGAAGCTGGCCGAACGGCCCATTTCGGCCTGCGTGGTCGGCCTGCTGCCGGCCGTCGTGCTGTCGCACCTGGCGCACTTCTTTCTGTGGGGCGCCCGTGTGTCGGGGCAGGAGTTCGGCAAAGTGGTGCTCTATTACTTGTTGGTGGTCAGCCTGGTCGACACGCCGGCCCGATTGCAGTCGCTGCTCCGCTGGCTGGTGCTCTTTATCGTGGTCTCGGTGTCGCTGGTTCTGCTGGAGTACCACGGCTGGGTCGACATTGCGGCCATTGACGCACACCCGCAGAAGCAGGTGGATGTTGAGACGGGCGAGGTCACTACCATTCCCCGCATTCGAAGCACGGGTATCTTCCGCGATCCCAACGATCTGTCGATGATCCTCCTGGTGGGGATGGTGCTGTGTGTGTATGGAGCCGGCGGCGGGCTCGGCTGGTTGCCCCGTCCGGTCTGGTTGGCGCCCTTGGCGCTGTGCGGTTATGCCCTGGTCCTCACGCGCTCACGTGGCGGTTTTGTGGCGTTGATAGCCGCCGCACTGTCGCTGTGTGTCTCCCGATTTGGGTGGCGGCGCTCCCTCCCGCTGATCGTGCTGGGAGTGCCGCTGATCGTCGCAATCTTTGCCGGACGGATGACCGATCTGTCCACCAGCGAGGGCACAGGCCAATCCCGGATCCAACTCTGGAGCATGGGGCTGGCCCTGTTGAAGCAATTCCCGGTCTTCGGCAGCGGCTACGCCACCTACGTTTCGCATGCCGGGCAGGTGGCACACAACTCGTTCGTCCATTGCTTTGCTGAATTAGGCATCGTCGGCGGCGGTCTGTTTCTGGGTGCCTTTGGGATAGCCCTCTGGGAACTGCGGCGCCTGGGATCACCATCGCTTGAAATTGCCGATCCCGATTTGCGCCGAATGAGGCCCTACCTGCTGGCGATGTTGGTAACGTATGCCGCCAGCATGCTCTCCTTGTCGCGAGCCTACATTGCGCCCACCTACCTGATCCTGGGCCTGGCCACCGCGTACCTCGGCATGATGTCGGCCGAGCCGCGTCCGGAGCCGTTGCGATTCGACCGCCGGCTGCTGTCCCGTCTGGCACTGGCCAGCGTCGCATTCCTGGCTTGCACGTATGTTTTTATCCGCTTGTTTGCCCGCTGGGGATAGCCGTAACCACCCATGAGCATGCCCTGGCAACTCGGTGAACCAGCGCCCGATGCGCTGCACGCGTCGCCGCCCGGTTTGTCCAGGCGGCCGCTGACCACGATCGGCCCTTCCTCAGGTTGGCAACTGCTGAACGTGCGCGAGCTGTGGCAGTTCCGCGAGCTGCTCTTCTTCCTCACGTGGCGCGACGTCAAGGTCCGTTACAAACAGACCCTGCTGGGCGCCGCCTGGGCACTGCTGCAGCCGCTGATGATGATGGTGGTCTTTACCATCTTCTTTCATAAAAAGGCGGGGATCCCGTCCGGCGAACTGCCCTACCACCTCTTCGTTTATTCCGGTCTGGTGACCTGGACCTTCTTTGCTACCGCGATTACCCAGGCTGGCAACAGCGTCGTGACCTCCGAGCGGCTGATCACGAAGGTCTATTTTCCGCGGCTGGCCATTCCCTTCGCCTCGGTGGGGGCCGCCGTCGTCGATTTCCTGATCGCCTTCAGCCTGCTCATCGGGCTCATGCTCTGGTATGGCATCCTGCCCGGCTTGAACCTGCTGGCCGCCCCCGCCGTTTTCGCCTGCGTCGTGCTGGCGGCATTAGGCGTCGGCACGCTGCTGGCGGCCTTGAACGTGGCCTACCGCGATTTCCGCTATGTGATTCCCTTCCTGGTGCAGATCTGGCTGTTCGCTACGCCCACGATCTACTTGCCCGACGCCGTCCCATCGCCGGCTGCCGGCGCAAGCGGCGCAGGTTTGCTGCAGTCGATCCTGGCGCTGAACCCGATGACGGGGCTCGTGGCCGCTTTCCGCGCTGCGACGCTGGGCGGCGAAATGCCCTGGAACGATCTGGCGGTCTCCATGGCCACGACCCTGCTCATGTTCGTGGTGGGCTGCCTCTACTTCCGCAAGGTCGAGGACAACTTTGCCGACATTATCTAGCCGACTGGAAGCGGCGATTCGAGTCGAGAACCTGGCAAAGCGCTACCGCGTCAGCCAGGCCGGCCGCGGCGGGCGCGGATATCGCACGCTCCGCGAGACGCTCGCCGGGGCCGCCACCTCGCTGGCCCGCCGCTGGCGGCACGGCCATCCCGACGAGCAATTCTGGGCGCTGCGCGACGTGGGATTCGAAATCGCTCCCGGCGAGGTCGTGGGCATTATCGGCGGGAACGGAGCCGGTAAGAGCACGCTCTTGAAGATCCTCTCGCGGATCACCAGGCCCACGCGGGGCCGTGTCGAAATCCGCGGCCGCGTCGGCAGCCTCCTGGAAGTCGGCACCGGCTTTCACCCCGAGCTGACCGGGCGGGAGAACATCTTTCTCAACGGCGCCATCCTGGGGATGACCCGGCGCGAAATCCTCCGCAGTTTCGAGGCCATCGTCGACTTCGCCGGCGTCGAGCAGTTTCTCGACACCCCGGTCAAGCGATACTCCAGCGGCATGCACGTGCGGCTGGCCTTCGCCGTTGCCGCCCATCTGGAGCCCGAAATCCTGATCGTCGACGAAGTCCTGGCGGTCGGCGACGCCCAGTTCCAAAAAAAGTGCCTCGGCAAGATGGGGCAAGTCGCCGAGGGCGGACGCACCGTCCTGTTCGTCAGCCACAACATGGCCGCCGTCCAGAACCTCTGCCGCCGCGTGGTCCATCTCGACAAGGGTCGCGTGATCCACGACGGCGACACTGAGAGCTGCATAGCGGCCTACCTGAGGAGCATGGCGCCTCCGGGCTCGAAAGTCGACCTGCGGCAGTCGCCCCAGCGGAAGAGCGGTTCGCGGCCCACGCTCACCGAGTTGGAAATCTGCGACATCTCCGGCGAGTTGACCACGTGCATCAAGGCCGGCGACGCGCTGGTCTTCAAATTGCACTACGAGTCGCCGCACCCTCTGACGGGGCCTGCTTTCCGCGTGATTGTTTCGACGATCACGGGCACGCGCGTTTTCACGGTCAACACCAGGTGGAACGCTGCCTCGCTGGAGGAAGCTCCCGCGCACGGCTGCGCGGTCTGCACGATCCCAGGCCTGCCGTTGGTGCCGGGGGAGTACGTCGCCTCGGTCGGTTGCAACGAAAACGGCCAGACGCTCGACTTTGTCGACGGAGTGGCGGGCTTTTCCGTGGAACCGAGCGACTACTTCGGCACCGGCCAACTGCCCAAGCCCATGCACGGCGCCACGCTCGTCGAGGCAAGATGGGACGTGCTGTCAGGCAACGGCGACGGTCCGCACCCAGGCTGCCTGGCGGCCCAGGATGCCCTTTCCCGGCAAGCTGATCTGGTTTCGTGACGCTGGTAGACACTATGATTTCCAAGCACCAAGGCCGTGAACAGCGAGCGGCGCCGGCCGGAAGCACCGACCCGCGCGCGTCGAAATGGTGGCCCCTCAGTGAATGGACCGAACGCCGGCATAGTGACTGTCGTGTCCGGTCTGCCAAGGTCCGGCACTTCGCTGATGATGCGAATGCTGTCGGCGGGGGGCATGCCGGTGCTGGTCGACGGCGAGCGGGGAGCGGACGAGGACAATCCGGGCGGCTATTACGAGCTGGAACAGGTCAAGCGAACCCGCCAGGACAGCTCCTGGCTGGCCCAGGCGCCTGGGAAAGCCGTCAAGGTCATTTACCTGCTCCTCTCGGATTTGCCTGCCGCCTACCACTACCGCGTGCTGTTCATGTCGCGGCGGCTCGACGAGGTCATGGCTTCGCAGCGCTTGATGCTCGCTCGTCGTGGCATCGAGCCGGACGACGATCAGGACGAGCAACGACTGGCCGGCTTGTTGAGCGGCCACGCCGAACAGATCAAAGTCCGGCTCATGAAGCTGCCGAACTTCAAGCTGCTCGATGTCAGCTACAATGCGCTGCTGGCCGACCCGCGGCAGTCCGCCGAGGCCGTTCAGAATTTCCTCGGCGTCGAGCTCGATCTCGCCCGCATGACGAGCGTGGTCGACCCGGCGCTCTATCGACAGCGCGGCTGAGGATCGGCCGAAAAACAACTTCCTCACATCGCAACTGGGGCATCCCGGACTTCGGACTTCGGACTTCGGCGAGCTCAGTCGAGTCGCGAGCTCAGTCGAGTCGCGAGCTTAGTCGAGCCGCGCGCCGGCACTATGCCCCAGCCACCCAGACGCCGGACCAGCCTGAGAGAAACAGGAGATAGACGATGATTTGGTTTCCAGGCAAACGAGCTCTCCGCCGCACCCTGGGTGCTGCCAATTGGCAGCATGCCCGGTGCCTGTTCGTCTTGTCCACGGGCCGCGTGGGCACGGTGACGCTGATGCACCTCCTCCGCTTGTCGAACCAGGTGCGCGCTTGGCACGAGCCGGAGCCTCAACTCATCGCGGAAGCGAAAGCGGCCCATGCCGGGTTGGCCAAAGACCGAGTCGCCTTCCAGCGGATTTTCCGGGATGCCAAGGCGGTGGAGATCGGGATTGCCGTGGTGCGAAAGCGCATTTATGCCGAAACGTCGAACCGGCTCACGTTCTTCGCCCCGGCGATCGCCGAGGCCCTTCCGGGGGCCCGCTTCCTCCACCTCTATCGGCATCCCGCGGAAGTGGTCCGCTCCGGCATGCGGCGAGGATGGTATTTGAACAACGAGTTCGATGTCCACCGTATTGAGCCGTTGCCGGATGACGAAGCCTATGATCGTTGGAGCGGGTGGGACGCCTTCTCCAAGAACTGTTGGAACTGGCAAGCCGTGAACCGGTTTGCTCTCGACTTTCAAGAGTCCATCGAGCCGCGGCGGTTCCTCGCCATCTCCAGCGAGGAGCTTATTCAGAGCAGCCGCGGCTCCTATGCAAGGATTTTCGATTTCCTGTCGATCCCGGCCCCCAGCCGCGAGCGGGCCGAATCCGTGCTCAGCCAAAGGTACAACCTGCAAAAAGAGGGGGACTTTCCCCGCTATTGCGACTGGGACGAGCGGCAACGTGCCATCCTGGAACAAATCGCCGGACCGGTTGCCCAGCGGCTGGGATATGTTCTGTCGGCCGGCTCTCGCTCGGCGGCCCCGCACGGCGCCGTGGCCCGCGCCGCAGGCGCATAGCATGCCCACCCGGCCAACTGACACGTTGTCGTCCGCTGCCGGCGCCCGCCCGCGGGTCTCCGTCGTGATTCCTTGCTACAATGCCGCCTTGTTTCTGGCCGAGACGATTCGCTCCGCACTCGGCCAAACGTGCGCGCCGGCCGAAGTCATCGTCGTGGACGATGGTTCCACCGACGACTCGGCAAAAGTGGCTCGATCGTTTGGCCCGCCGGTGCGCCTGGTCTGTCAGCCCAACCAGGGGGAATCGGTGGCCAGGAACCGCGGCGTCGAGGAGGCCGCCGGCGAATGGGTTGCCTTTCTCGACGCCGACGACGTCTGGGAACCCAATAAGCTCGAGCTCCAATGGCGGGCGGCTGAGAATGATCCCGCCGTCGTTTGCATTTATTGCGCGCACTACACGTTCGGCCGCCGCAGCTCACGCCCACCCCTGCCGGCGCCCCAAGCTTGTAACGTCGAAACCCTGCTGCTCGAGCCCTTGATCCACGTCTCCACTGCCATGGTCCAGCGCTCCCTGCCAGTCAGGTTTCCAGTCTGGACCAGAGATTCCGAGGACATGATCTACTTTGCCGAATTGGCGGTGCACGGCCGGTTTGCGCAAGTGCCTCTGCCGCTGGTGGGCTACCGGGTGCACGCGGCCATGCAGACCCGCTCGCCGGGCCACAAAGTGCGCAGTTGGACGAGCCGGCGCGCCTGGCTGCTCCGCGACGATTCGCCATTGGATGCTACGCGGCGGGCACGCCTCCACGAGCTGCTCGGGCGGCAGCTTGTGGACTGGATTCACCATGCGCGTTGGCACCGCGACTGGCAGACCTATTGGACGCTGCGCGAGTTGGCGGCCGGCCTTCCCTGGCAGGAACCGGTCCCGGCCGTGCTGCGAGAGAGGCCTTACCCCCGGGCCGTCTACGCGGTCAGGGACCAATGGCGCGCCATCGCGTCGCGTTTTCGCCGACAGGAGCTGCCGCAGCCATGACCCGCGCTCCGGACACGTTCGCGCCTCATGATCCGCGGCATGATGCCGCGCAGCGGCACGAATTTCCTCGCCGATGCGTTGAGCCTTCAGCCCGACATCTACAAGGTCGTGCCGTCCAGCAGAAAAAACAACTTTCCGGCTGTCATCCCACGAATCGTGTCCACGCGCAGGGCCGAGAACTGGGAGCCGTATCGCTGCCGGACTTCTTCAGCCGTCTGGAAGTAGCGGACGTGGGCCCGAGCAGGAAAATTAGGAACACTGCCGATGAACCGCGTGCCTGGCGCGATTCTTCCCAGCAGCCGAGCGTCCTCATGGATGTGCTCCAGAACCTCCATGGCCAGAACACAATCATAGTCGAGCGTGGAGAACAGGTCTGTCTCGAAGAAGTCGGCCGCGTAAAAGGCGTACTCCGGGCAGACCTGCCGCGCGGCCTCGATGCGCTTGGAGCTGAAGTCGACGCCCACGTATCGCTCGAGCCCGTTGTCGGCAAGCAGGCGAGCGAGCTGCCCGGGCCCGCAGCCAAGATCGAGCACCGACCTCACCTTGCCCAGCCTGATCCGGTCCGCCACCACGCACCAGAGCGGATAATAGTGCGATTCGTAGTACGGCCGCTTCCAATGAGCGGCCTCTTCAAATGTGCGGTCATAGAAATCGGCCGGCTGTTCCTCCGCCGCAACAGCGGAATCTCGCCGTGGCCGTCTGAACAATCTGCGCGCGACGTCCCATACAAGTGGAGGGGTGATGCGTTTCGCTATGCCCATAAATACTATGTCCATAAATGCTCTCGCTTCCCCGACGAACAACGCCTGCGGGTAAGCCGGCCTTTTTACCATAATCGAAGAGCCGGCCAAGGGGCAGTGCGGCTCGCCTGGCTCCTTTGAACCTCTACCGTCTCGGCTCCAGCAGGCAAGCATGTCCCGGCCGCTCGTTTCCGTCGTGATACCCGCCTACAACTACGGCCACTACGTGACCCAGGCGGTCGATAGTGTTTTGGCTCAGACGTATCCCAACGTCGAAATCGTCGTAGTCGACGACGGGAGCACCGACGACACTCCCGACAGGCTGAAGCCATACCTCGGCAAAATCGTTTACATCCGGCAGGAGAACCAAGGCTTGTCGGCGGCAAGGAATACCGGCATCCGCCAGGCCCGCGGCGAATGGATCGCCTTGCTGGATGCCGACGACCTGTGGCACCCGGGCAAGCTGGAGGTTCAGTTGGCGGCCGCGGACAAGTTTGGTCCGGCAGGGCTCGTCGGCTCCCCGGTGGCTCACCAGATGCCTGAAAGGCTTGCGGCCGATCCGCCCGTGAAGGCTTTGAGCGTCGCCGACTTCCTTACATCGACCCCTCTCACTTCTTCGTCGGCGCTGATTCGCCGCGGTTGCTTCGAGCGAGTCGGGCTGTTCGATACCAGCCTGCGCTCGGTCGAGGACCGCGATATGTGGCTGCGCGTGGCGGCGGAGTTTCCGGCCCTGCAGGTGATCAGCCCTTGCTGGACGTACCGGCAGCATCCGGGACAGATGAACCGGCACCCCCGCAGGATGCGCCTCAGCTACAGCCGCGTGCTCGCCAGGTTCTTCCGGCAGCATCCCCAGTGGCGAAGGCTCGAAAACGCTGCCTGGAGCTACCTCTACCTCGACGCAGCGCAATGTCACCTCCAGGCCGGCAATCGCCTGCACGCCGCGGTATTCCTTGGTCGCTCGCTCCTCCGCCGTCCTTGGACGTCGCCTTCCAAACGCCCCTGGTTACGGTTCAAGATGACGATCCGCCTGATTCTGGGGGACAGCGTTTTTCAGGCTCTGAAGCCCCGCAAACCAGTCGTATGACAGTCGGCCGAATTCTCGAGCGCGAGTCGAGCACGCCTCGGCGAGTCCGCGCCGACAACCGCTTGATCGCTCCCGCCAGCCACGAACCGTCACGCGCCTTGCACGTCGCGCACGTTGTTTTGTCGCTCGACGTGGGAGGCCTCGAGCGGCTCGTCGTCGACCTGGTCCGGGCCGGGCGAGCAGCCGGCCAAACGGCCAGTGTCGTTTGTATCGAGCGTCCCGGCCTGTTGGCCCCCCGCGCCCAAGACGCCGGCGCGGTGGTGATCAGTCTCGACAAGCCGCCCGGCACTCACCCGCTCCTCATCGGACGGCTTCGCAAGCTGTTCGCTGCGCTGCGCCCCGACGTGGTTCACACGCACCAGATCGGCGCGCTGTTCTATGCCGGTCCCGCCGCCCGGTACGCCGGCGTCCGAGCCGTGGTGCACACCGAGCACGGCAAACATTATTCCACCCGCTGGCGGACCCGCGTGCTGGGCCGCCTCGCCGGCCGCTATGCGCAGCGCTTCCTCTGCGTCTCGACCGATATTGCCCGGGAAGTGCGCGCCCGGCGGATCGTGCCCCCAGCCAAGGTTCACTTTGCTGCCAACGGTATCGACCTGGCCCCTTTCGCAACCGCCGAAGCCGGCGCGGGCCGCCGGACGGCCTGCGGCATCGACGCCGACGCCTTTGTGGTCGGCACCGTCGGCCGGCTCGCCGAGGTCAAGCGGCAGGATCTCCTGCTGGCGGCCTTCGCCGAATTTAAAAAGAGCACGCCCGCTGCGCATCTGCTCATTGTCGGCGACGGCCCTTGGCAAGGCCGGCTTGCCAGGCTGGCCGCCGAGCTCCGAGTCGCCGACTCCGTCTACTTTGCCGGCTACCAGGAGCGCCCCGAGGACTGGTTGGGCCTGATGGACGTCTTCTGTCTGACGAGTCGTTCGGAGGGCATGCCCCTGGGCGTACTCGAAGCCTGGGCCGCAGGCGTGCCGGTCGTCGCCAGTGCCGTCGGCGGTTTGCCCGACCTGGTGCAACAAGGACGTACCGGCCTCTTAGTGCCGTTTGAAGACACGGCAGCCCTGGTGTCGGCCTGGCGGCGCTTGTGGGGCGATCCGCAGCTCCGCGGGCGACTGTCCGAAGCCGGCGCGGCCGAGGTGACCGCCGAATTCAGCTTGGGTGCCATGCTCGATCGGTACCAGGCGCATTACCGCGAGGTCCTGGGACAGACTGTGCTGGGACCTACCGCGGGAGCCCGGGCATGAGAGTCCTGGCCCTCACCAATCTTTACCCGAACCCCTACCAGCCTCACCGCGGGCAGTTCAATCGGCAGCAGTTGCGCGCTTTGGCCGAGGGGCATGAGCTGAGGGTGATTGCGCCGATCGCCTGGACCGACGAAGTCGCCTTGCGCCGGCTCAACCGCTCCCGCCTGTTACCCGGCCGCCGCGCCTGCTGCGACGGTCTGGATGTCGTGCACCCGAGATACCTGTTCACTCCCAAGATGCTCCGCGGCTGGTACGGGCATTTCTTCCGCTGGTCGGTCCGCGCCGCGTTTCGAGATGCCCTGGCGCGGTTTCAGCCTGAACTGGTCTACGCTTCCTGGGCCTACCCGGATGGTTGGGCGGCCGTCCGACTGGCCCGGCAAGCCGGCCTGCCGGTTGTGATCAAGGTACACGGCTCGGACGTGCTCCAGCTCCAATCGTACCCGGCACGCCGCCGGCCGACGGTGGAGGCGCTCGTGGAGGCCGACGGCGTGGTCGCCGTCAGCCGCGACATTGAAAGACATCTCGGCCGGCTGGGCGTCGAGCGGGGGCGTATTCGCGTGGTCTACAACGGCGTCGATACCGAACGCTTCCGGCCGGGCCCCATGGCCGAGGCCCGCCGCCGGCTCGAGCTGCCGGCGGAGGAGCCGCTCGTGCTCTTTGTCGGCAATCTGCTTCCCGTCAAAGGCCTCGACGTGCTGCTCGATGCTTGCGCCCTGCTGCGGAAGCGTCAAGGGCGGTTCCACTGCCTCATCCTGGGGCAGGGCCCCCTGCGGCCCCGGCTCGAGCGGCTTGTCCGGCGGTTGCAACTGTTTGACCATGTACGCTTGCTCGGATCGCGGCCCCACGACCAACTGCCCGACTGGTACCGCGCGGCCGACGTGGTGGTGCTGCCCAGCCGCTCCGAAGGCGTCCCCAACGTCCTGCTGGAGGCCGCCGCCTGTGGCGTTCCTTGGGTTGCCAGCGCGGTGGGTGGGATTTCGGAGATTGCCCGCTTCGGTGCCAGCGCTCTGGTGCCTGCCGGCGATGCCAGCGCCCTGGCCGCCGCCTTGGAGCAACGCCTTCAGGACAGGCGGCGCGGGCCGGTCGCCGTTTCCAATCTTCGCACTCATACCCAAGCGGCGCGTGAGCTCTGCGATCTGTTTCTGGAGCTGACCGCCGGCCGCTCTTCCCAGGGCGCCGCGAACAGACAGGTTCTCCACGACGAGGCGGCCAGACAACGAAGCCCCCTTGCCGCCGAATCGGGATCCCCCTGGTGAAAATTCTCTTCCTGCAAAAGCGGCTGCTGTTCCCTCACGACACCGGCCTGCGGATCCGCACCCTCAACGTGGTGCGCTACCTGGCGCGCTGGCACGACGTCACCTACCTCTGCAACGTGCAGTCCGCAGAAGAGCCGTACCTCGAGCCGATGCGCAAGCTGGGACTCAGGCTCGAGACGGTTCCCTGGCGCGAGACCCGCCGCGCGAGCGCCCGCTTTTATTGCGACCTGCTGCGGAATCTCGTCTCCTCGTATCCCTTCACGGCGCAGAAGAATTTCGACCCGGCCCTCAAGGCCCGGGCAGCCGCGCTCCTGGCCGAACAGGACTACGACCTCCTGATCTGCGATACCGTGATGATGGCTCGCAACTGCATCGGCCTGGGCCGCCTGCCGCGGGTCCTGTTCCAACATAATGTCGAGTCGCAGATCCTGGCTCGGCACGCCAGCGACGGACCCCACTGGCTGCGCCGCGGGTACATGGCCCTGCAGTGCCGCAAAATGCGCCGCTTCGAGGCCTGGGCCGGCCGGCAGTTCGACGCCATCGTCGCCGTCAGCGGCCACGACCGCAACTTCTTCGAGCAGCAGTACGGTTGGCGGCACGTGCAGGCCATCGACACGGCCGTCGACATCGAGTACTTCCAGCCCTCCCCTGCACCCGCCGCACCCGATCGCGTGGTCTTTCTGGGTTCGATGGACTGGCTGCCCAACCAGGACGGTGTGATGCACTTCGTGCGCCACGTCTGGCCCCGTGTAATGGCCGAGCGGCCGCGGGCCAGCTTTCAAGTGGTAGGCCGCAATCCCCCGCCCGCCGTTTTGCGCCTGGCACAGCAGCCCGGAGTGGAAGTGGTCGGAACCGTGCTCGACGTGCGGCCTTATCTGGCGGGGGCTTCGGTGGTCGTCGTTCCGCTGCTGGTCGGCGGAGGCACGCGCATCAAGATCTTCGAAGCCTTGAGTATGGAGAAGGCGGTGGTCAGCACCTCGCTGGGCGCCGAGGGATTGCCGGTCGAGCCCGGCCGCCACCTGCTCGTGGCCGACGACCCGGCCGGCTTCGCCAGATCGGTGCTCACCCTGCTGGACGAACCTCACCAGGCCGCTCGCCTTGGGCAGGCCGGCCGCGAACTGGTCCGGCAATCGTACTGTGCCGAGAAGATAGCCCGGCAGTTCGAAGCCATCTGTCTCGAGGCGGCCGGCCTGGTTCACGACGTTGGCCCCTCGGTGGCCGCGGTGGCCGTCGATCAGGCCGCACGCCTGGAAGAAGGGCACCTTCGTAGTGGGGTTCGTCTCGTCGGCGGTCGTGCCGCGCCACTGGAACAATCGCAAGTTCGTAGTGACCCGGCTCGACTGAGCTCGCCGAAGTCCATTCATGGGGTCCGTCTCGTCGGCGATCGTGCCGCGCCACTGGAACAATCGCAAGAAGGAAGCCTGCTATGACGCGAGTCGCCGTTTTTGGAATGGGTTACGTGGGCTGCGTGACCGCGGCCTGCCTGGCCCGCGATGGTTTTGATTTGATCGGCGTCGATATCGATCCGGACAAGGTCCGGGCAATCAACGCCGGCCAAAGCCCCGTCTGCGAGCCGGGCCTGAGCGAGCTCATAGCCGAACAGGTATCCGCCGGCCGGCTGCGGGCCACGCTCGATCTGACCCAGGCCGTGGGCGAATCGGACCTGGCCCTCGTGACCGTCGGGACTCCTTCGGACCTGGAGGGCTCGGTGTGCAGCCGCGCGGTGGAGCGCGTCGTCGAGTCGATCGGGCTGGCACTGGCGGGCACCGATCGAGAGTACACGGTGGTTGTCCGCTCCACACTCCTGCCGGGCATCCTCGAAGAACGCCTGGCGCCGCTGTTGGCCGAAGCTTCCGGCCGCCAATTGGGCGACAATTTGTGGCTCACGAACAACCCCGAGTTCCTGCGCGAGAGCTCCGCGATCAGCGATTACGATCACCCACCATATGTCGTGGTCGGGGCCCTCGACGGCTGGGAGGCGGCGCCGGTCCTCGATCTTTACCCCCGCGTGACCGGCCAGCGGCTGGTAACCGACACCCGCACGGCCGCCTTGCTCAAATATGCCTGCAATGCGTTCCATGCCCTCAAGGTCAGCTTTGCCAACGAAATCGGCACGCTGGCCCGCTCGCTAGGCGCCGATGGCCACGAGGTCATGCGCCTTGTCTGCCAGGACCGCAAGCTGAATATCTCTGCCGCCTACCTGCGGCCCGGCTTCGCGTTCGGAGGTTCCTGCCTGCCCAAGGATCTGCGGGCAGTTCTCCGCTACGCGGCGCAGAAGGCGGTCAAGCTCGATCTGCTGGATGCCATCCTCCCCTCGAACCAGACCCATCTCGAACGCGCGCTGAGGCTCGTCCAGGAGGGCGGCCAGCGGAACATCGGCGTGGTGGGGCTCAGCTTCAAGGCCGAAACCGACGACCTCCGCGAAAGCCCGCTGGTGATTCTCATCGAGACCCTGCTGGGACGCGGCTACGATATCAAGATCTACGACCCATATGTCGCGGTCAGCCGGCTGCGGGGCCGCAACCTGGCCTACGTGGACCGTCACCTGCCGCACCTGGCGGCCTTGCTGGTCGACGATCCGGCCGCGTTGTACGATCACGCGGGACTGCTGGTATTGGGAAGCAACGTGGCCGAAACACTCGACTGGCGGGGCAAGTTCAGGGGCGACGTGCTCGACTTGCGCCGCGATCTGGCTATCGCACGTCCCAGCATGGTTGCCGCTTCATGAGAGTCGCTACGTCCATTCTGCCGGCGCGCAAACAGTTGGCCTACTTTCCGCACCCATTGGCCACCGTCTCGCCCCGAGACTTGCTGCTGCTGGAGTTGCTCGAACCGTCGCCCGACGAGCTGGCCTTGGAAGTCGGCACGGGCAGCGGCAGCTCGCTGTTCCGGCTGGCCCCCCTGGTGCGCGAGCTGCACGGCGCCGACGTTTCGACCGCTCCCGTCCGTCGGCTGGCGAGGTTTGCGGAAAAGTCCCGTGGGCCGGCCGCCCGCGTCCGCCTGTTTGTCCACGACTTTTGCACTCCCGGCCTGGCCGGCTCGTTCGCGGACCGGTATGACTTGATTCTGAGCTGCGACACGCTGGAGCACGTGCGGGACCCGGCTGCCTTCCTTGCCAATGTGCATGACTTGCTGCGGCCCGGCGGCCGCGCATTCATCACGTTCCCCAACGAGCATCCGCGGCGGGCACATGGCATTACCTATTTCGAGCGGCGCATTCAGCTCGAGAGGCTGCTCGACGAGGCCGGCTTCGCGCGCGCTGACGTATTGCTGGCCAGCGTGCGCATGAACCGCGTCGCCGAACGGATCCTGAACGCACTGTGGCGCGTGCCCCGGCGGCTCGCCAAGGCCGCCTTGGCCGGCTGGCGCGGCGCGCGGGGCAAGCCTGCCGCGGCCCAAACTTTCGACGAGACGGATTTCTTTAACGCCGCCGACCGCCTCGAGTTCGCCGCCCCGTTGATCAACGCCTATTCCTGGGCGGTCATGTGGTTGATGCACTGTGCCCGGCCTGTTTACCAGGTCGACGGACTGCCGGATTGCATTTGGGACAAGCAGGTTCTGGTCCGCGCCGTTCGGCCTGCGACGGCCGCCCGCTTCAACGGTCAGCCCGCTTCGAGCACCGCTTCGACATGAGCCCCGCCATGTTGGTCATCCTGTTCTGGTGGTGCGCCGCCATGGTGGTGTACGTTTATGCCGGCTATCCGCTGCTGGCCGCCTGGCTGGCCCGCCGCTTCGGCCGGCTGACCGAGCCTCGCCCATTGGACGATGAGCAACTCCCCTCGATCTCCTTGCTCGTGGCCGCCCACAACGAGGAGTCGGTCATACGCCAGCGCCTCGAAAATGCCCTGGCCATGGACTATCCCACGGACAAGCTGGAGATTGTCGTCGCCTCCGACGGAAGTACCGACCGGACGGCGGCGATCGTCAAGCAGTTCGGCGGCCGCGGAGTACGGCTGCTCGATTTCCGCGATCGGCGGGGAAAGGCCTCGGTGCTGAACGCGGCCGTCGCTTCCCTCCGCGGCGGCATCGTCCTGTTGTCCGACGCCAATACGTTCCTCGATCCATCGGCCGCGCGCCGCCTGGTTCGCTGGTTTGCCGACGATCGAATCGGCGTCGTCTGCGGCCGGCTCGTGCTCAGCGATCCTCAAACGGGCCAGAACGTCGACAGCCTGTACTGGAAGTACGAAACCTTCATCAAGAAGTGCGAGGCCCGCCTGGGCGCATTGCTGGGCGCCAACGGTGCCATCTACGCCTTGCGCCGCGAAGAATACCAGCCGATTCCGGGCGATACCATCGTCGACGACATGGTGATACCGTTGTTGGCCTACCTGCGTACGGGTTGCCGCACGGTCTACGACGCGCAGGCGGTGGCCTATGAAGAAACGCCGCCCCGCATCGCCAGCGAGTTTCGCCGCCGCGCACGCATCGGCGCGGGGGGCTTTCAGAGTCTTGCCCGCTTGTGGCGGCTGCTCGATCCGCGGCGGGGCTGGATCGCCCTGGCCTTCTTGTCGCACAAGGTGCTGCGCTGGCTCTGTCCTTTCTTCTTGCTCGGCTTGCTGGCCGCGAACCTCCTTTTGATCGACCAGCCGCTGTACCGGCTCATGCTTGCGGCCCAGCTCATGTTTTATGCCGTCTCCGCCGCCGGCACGTTCCTGCCCGGCTCCGCTCCGCTCGTTCGGATGATCCGTGCCACCACCATGTTCAGCAGCATGAACCTGGCCCTGCTGGTCGGCTTTGGACGCTGGTTAACCGGACGCCAGCGCGGCGCCTGGCAGCGGACCGCTCGCCCTTCGCCTTTGCTCCCCTGACCGATCGACTCGCTATGCTCCGTGCACGCGGCATTCATCCGGCCAACTTGCCCCGACTTTGCTCGGCCCCCGGCTGGCCCGCGCCCCAGCGCCCGCTGCACCTGTTCGTTTGCATCGCCGACCACTTCGAGCCCAAGTGGAAAAACCCCACACGCCAGGTCGAACGGCAGCGGGTCGCCGAGTGGGTGCACGGCTACCCACGATCCATCGCCGGGTTGTGCGACAGCCACGGTCGGCCGCCGCAACACACCTTTTTCTACCCCGTTGACGAGTACGATCCGGAGCACCTCGACCGTTTGGCCCGACTGCGCCAGGCAGGTCTGGCCGACGTCGAGGTGCACTTGCACCACGACCACGACACCGCCCCGGCACTGCGAGAAAAGCTGGAAGGCTTCAAGCATACGCTCTTCCATCGGCACGGCCTGCTGGGCACCAACGACCAGGGCGACATCAGCTACGGCTTCATCCATGGCAACTGGGCTCTGGACAATTCGCGGTCCGATGGCCGCTGGTGCGGGGTCAACGACGAACTGACCGTGCTGGTGCAAAGCGGCTGCTACGCCGACTTCACGCTTCCCTCGGCACCCAGTCCAACGCAGACTGCGACCGTGAACAGCATCTATTACGCCACCGACGATCCCGCCCGGCCCAAGTCTCACGATCGAGGCGTGGCCGCACGCCTAGGCCAGCGCCCCCCGCCAGACTCGTTGCTGATGGTGCAAGGCCCCCTTGCTCTCGACTGGTCTCGCCGCAAGTGGGGAGTGCTGCCCCGGCTGGAAAATGCCGAGTTGCACGCCACCAACCCCCCCACGCTGGGGCGGTTGCGTCTTTGGATCCGAGCCGGAGTCTCGGTCCTGGGCCGGCCCGATTGGATCTTCATCAAGCTGCACACGCATGGTGCTCAAGAGGCCAATGCGGCCATGCTGCTGGGGCCGCCGATGCGGGCGTTTCACGAGCAACTGGCCGCCCAGGCCAACCGCAACCCCGGCTGGCGGTTCTCGTATGTGACGGCTCGAGAAATGGCCAGCCTGGTCCATCAGGCCGAGGCGGACGTTCGTGCCGCGGTAAGCTGTAACCAGGCGGCGTGCCCGCGGCCGCTGGATTTGCCAGCGCATCGCTCCGATTTCCAGCAAGTGCTGTCAGGATCACGCCTTCAGCGGGCAATAGACTACGGAGGTACCGTGCGTCCAGCGTCGGGCGGCGGTAAGTCTTTACGATCATGAGAGTTATAGTCCAGAGGGGCTTAAGCAGAAACGATGGCGGCAGCCAGGCGGGCCTGCACGGCGCGGGACGTTTTCGGGCAAAAATTGTTTCTCTTCGAAGATTTTCAACTTTTTTTAAGAGCTATCAGCGCAAGGAAGATGTCATGACACGAGGAATTGGCTGGATAGGTTCAGTGGCGGCCGCCTTACTTCTGACTGCGTCGCCTGCCATGGCGGGGGTCAGCGTGAGCAGTCTGTTCTTATTCGGTCCCAACCATGCTTCGGACGAGCACCGCGAATACCTGATCGACGACATACGCACGCAGATTGGGCAGATCGACGTGGGAGATTCCATTCGCGGACTGTACAACGTCAACACGCTCAACAACGACTCGGCCAACGTCGGCGGAAATACGCCCGTTAATGAGTTCACCGGCCTGTTTCAGATTTACGTGACCTCGAAAACCGAGTTCGCGGGCCCTGACGGTCCTATCTTCCGGCTGACATTTGGCCCGGATCCGGATTTCGAGGCGGATTGGGGTGCCGGGGCGATAGTCGTGATGTTCGAGGACGACTCGAATAACTTCACGGCCGACTATCTCCCCAATCCGGCCCAGTCCCCACCCGGCGACACCAACACCAGCCGCTCGGACGGTCCCAACGATGACGGCACCCCCGGCCCAGGCCGCACTGTTCCGCCCTCCAGTGCTGACGTGTCGGTAGGCCCCTACGCTTCCGAAGAAGCCTTCATAGCCACCGCCACTGACGGTGATCGTTTCTGGACAATCGGCTTCACGTCGGGAACCCGAACCACCATCGCGGGTGAGGATATCATGGATCCTGGCCCCGGAGAGGGGTACCAAGCGGTTTTGTTTGGCTCTGACAATATCCTCGCCGCGTTCCTGAAGTTGGGTTCCGACGCCTATGGAATATTCAACTTAGCCTTGAACCGGCTCGACAATGACATCCCCGAAACGGGGGATTCGGTCCTTTTGGGAAAGGTCACTTCCGGACCGCCGTTCCCCGGGCCTGCCGATTTCATCGCGAGCGGCACCCTTCGGGGGGTGCGTGACCTGGATACCGCATTCGAGTCGTCCGGTGATCTGAGCATCTCGTTCAACGTCATTCCAGAACCGGCCAGCAGTATTGTCTGGGGCCTGTTCGGCATGATCACGGGTGCCGGCGCGCTGTGGCGGCGCCGCCGCATGCTGGCGCTTGCCTGACCGGCGCCGAACACCAACCCGACGCGGGTCTCGGCGGGCTCGACCCGCCCCGAGCCCGTCGAGGGGCGCAAGCGAGAGGTCTTCGTGCGCGTCGCCTGCTGGCGCTTGCCTGACGGGGGCCGAGCCGAATAACAGACTGGATTTCAAGGCCACGCCGATCCCTGTAGGAGGGAGGCGGGAACAGTTTCCCGCCTCCCTTTTTTTGTTTTCATGCCGCCCATGCGACTCGTCTTCCAGCGCTTCGACGGCATTGCTATGATGCGGGCCGGCAAGGCCCTTCTCCATCACGGCTGCCCGGCCATTCGGCTGGCAGTCCCAGATGGCTAACGCAACAGCCACTTACTCGTTTCCCAGGAGGTGTGCATGAATCCTGGCTTTCAGGACTACGAGAAAAAAATGGAACCAGCCCGGCAGCGCTTCGCGAACAACCCGGCCCTGGCTTCCGTCCTCGCCCCAACCACCGATACCGAGCTGCTGGAGCTGTTCCTCCTGTACTTCTCCTCGCTGGGCGTCCGCATGACCGAGCCGGTCGAAGGCTGGATTCGCGAGGCGGCCGAGCGCTGCGAGGCGATCGGCCTGGCCGATATCGGCCGTTCGCTGCGCGGCCACGCGGCGGCCGAGTCAGGGCATCACCTGATGATGGTCGCCGATACCCGCGCCCTGGTGGAACGATGGAATTCGCGGCATGACCATCATTACGATGCCGATCGACTGTTGTCGCGGCCGCCCAGCCCGGGCGCCAGGCACTACATCCAGGTGCACGAGAACGTGATCCGCGGCAAGACGCCGTATGCCCAATTGGCATTGGAGTATGAGATCGAGATGCTGCCGTTGCGCTATGGCCCTCCGCTGGTCAGCCAGTGGGTCAGCCGGCTGGGTGAGGAAATCCTCGGTTGTCTCTCCTTCATTACCGAGCACATCGAACTGGACGTGGGCCATACCAAGTTCAACTCGAAGCAACTGGAGAAGTTGATCGAGCGCATGCCCGACAGCGTCCCCAGTCTGGTCGCCGCTGGTTCGGAGGTCCTTGACGCCTACGGCGAGTTCCTGGCCGACTGCGTTCGCCTGGCCGAAGCGGACCACGAGTCGGCTCCCGCCACCGGCTCGTAGAACGGAATTTATTCCGTTTGTGGTCCGGGCCCCTTCTCGTAGCCGGATTCGCCAGAATTCGGGCCGCTCTCCATTACCCCCGGTAGCCGGATTCGCCAGAATTCGGGCCGCTCTCCACTTCCCCGGAACTCTGGCGAGTTCCGCTACTCTCCTTCAATCGATACGTCGACCCGCAGCCCGACGACGAGGCCGTCGTGCCGTTCGAGCGAGATCCAGATCTCGCGGACCTCGGTGTCCAGCCGCTCGTTGGCGCGGTCGCTGGTCAGCCGCTTGCTGGTCATGCGAGGACTGACCCGCGTGACCCGGCCGGCGAACACGCGCCCCGGCAGCCCGTCGGCTGTGACCTGCGCCTGCATTCCCACGGCGATCCGCGGCGCGTCGATCTCCTCCACGAAGGCCCGCACCTGCAGCGTGCGCGCATCGGCCAGCACCACGGCCGGCTCTCTGGTCTGGGGCCCCACCAGCTCGCCCGGCTCGACGCGCACGTCCAACACCTGTCCCGCTTCGGGGGCCCGCAGAAATGTCTGGTCCCAGGTGTGGCGGGCCAGTTCCAAGCGCGCCTGGGCCGCGGCAATCCGTGCCTTGGCGATCCGCAGGTCGTCGTCGCGGGGCGGCGCCTCCACCAGCCGCAGCCGCGCCTCGGTCGCCTCGGCTTGAGCCAGCGCCGTCTCGAATTGCTCCGTCACGTCGTCCGCTTCCGCCGCGCTGGCAGCCCGCGTCTCGCGCAGTGACCTTACCCGGCCCAGGCGCTGTTTGGCCCCGTTGGCCGCCGCTGCCTGCGCGCGATACCGGGCGGCTGCCTCGGCCCGCTCCTGCGGCCGAGCACCATTCAGAAGCCGCTCGTACTCTGCCTGCGACAACTCCAATTCGGCCTCGGCCAGGGCAATCTGGTGCCGCTGGGACTCGTCGTCCAGTTCCAGGAGGACCTGGCCGCTTTGCACCTCATCGCCGGGCCGCACGGCGATCCGCACCAGTTGGCCGCTGATCTGCGGTCGCATCTCGATCTCGCGCGTGGCGCCCTCGACGCGTCCGGCGGCAAACACCGCGTCGGGACGGGTCGGCGCATCCACACGCTCGCCCTCCAGGTTGCTCGCCAGGTCGATCCAGATCCCCAGCGCCAGCACTCCGGCCAACGCCGCTGCGGGCACGGCAAACTTGATCACGTCAAAACCTCCTCGGCTGCGCTGATCAGGCTGGCCCTGGGGCGCTCGGCCGTCTCCAGCCGCCCGTGTGCCAGGCGGTATACGACGTCGGCAAAACGTAGAATCCGCGGATCGTGCGTGACAATTACCGCCGTCCGGCCTTGCTCAGCCGTAAGCCGCCGCAACAGACCCATCAACTCCAGACCATGCTGCTCATCGAGCGAGGCCGTCGGCTCGTCGGCCAGGATCAGCTCGGGCTCCCCGGCCAGCGCCCGGGCCAGGGCCACGCGCTGGCATTGGCCGGCGCTGAGATGCCGCGGATGAGAGTGGAGCTTGTCAGCGAGCCCCACGGCGGCCAGCGCCTCGGCCGCCCGTTTCTGGGCGGCGCGCTGGGGCATCCGCCTCAAGGCAAGGGGGACGGCTACGTTGTCCAAGGCCGACAGCCCGCGCAAGAGTTCGAACCGCTGAAAGACGAATCCAATCAACTCCCTGCGCAGCCGGGTCCTGGCCGCCGCATCGAGGCGCCCGAGATCGTGCCCGGCGATGCGTACGCTTCCCTGGTCCGGCGACAGCATCGTGCCCAGGATCGAGAGCAACGTCGACTTGCCGCTGCCGGAGGGCCCCGTCAACACCGCGCAGCGGCCGTGGCCGACAACCAGGTTGACTCCCTGCAGCACGGGCGTGGCGATGCCTCCCCGGCGGTACGTTTTATGGACATTGTGCACGGCGACCGGCGGCAGGTTCGCTTTCATCGTTTCTCTGCTCTCAGCCCTGCAAGACCATCACTGGATCGAGTCTGCGGACGCGCAAATAGGGCAAAAGCGAGGACACCAGCGCGATCGCCAGCAGCAGCAGGCAACTGCCCAGCGACAGCCAAAGCGGGATCACGATCGGCGCGCGGTACGAGTGAAACCAGTGTCGAATAGCGGCCACCGCCACCAGGCCGATGAGCGAGCCGCCCCCGGCCAGCGCCAGCGCCTGCGTGAAGAGAATCTGGTAGACCTGCCACTCTTCGGCCCCCAGGGCCTTGAGCGTGCCGAACTCGCCCAGACGGTCCAGCACCGAAGCGTACAAGGTCTGGGCCACCATCACTAATCCCACCGCCAGGCCCAACAAGGTGGCGGCGCCGAAGCTGATCCCCAAGCCGGTCCTCGTCATCCAAAACTGGATCGAGATCCGCGCGTATTCGTGGCGGGCGTAGACGTCCAGTTGAGGAGTCCTGTGGCGGATGGCCTGGCTGACCTCGTCCACGCTGAACCCCGGCTTCACTTGGACAAGGTAATACGAGCAGACGCCGTGCGGCAGCCGCAGGTATTCCGCGGCCCGGTCCAGCGTGGTGAAAACGTAGGGGGAAATCAGGAAGCCGACGATGCCGCGGCTCTTGGCCACCACGCGCGCTTTGCGCCCGCCGATCTCGCGCAGGTCTCCCACGGCGGGATGCTCGAGCTTGTGGTCGTCGCACTCGTCGACCACGATGCCATCATTGTGCCGCAGAGCGCCTGGGCTGCCTTCGCGGATATTCCAGGCGCTGCCCAGCAGGCTGGCCGGGTCCGAACCGACCACGACCACCGGTTCGAAACCGCCGCTGGGGAGCGTCATCGTGGCCCAGCCGATCGTATACGGCTCGGCCCGCTGGACCCCGGGCAACGAGCGCAACCGGGCGACCCATCGCGAGGGAATCGCATGGGGAAAATCGACGTTGTGCATCGCTTTGTGGCCCACCCAGATGTCGGCGCCCGCGCGGTCCACCAGCAGGCTGGCCTTGCCCAACAGGCCGAGGAACAAGCCCCCCTGCACGTTGACCAGGACCAGTGAAAAAACCAGCCCGACCAGCGCGGTCGCAAGTTTGCCCCGGTCGGCAACCAGAGTTTTGACGGCAATCCACCCCATATCCCAAGCATAGGCCGTAGGATAGGCTTCCAGCCTGTCACCGTAGGATAGGCTTCCAGCCTGTCACCG
>JBBDYJ010000016.1:136878-158491 GCA_040901675.1 Pirellulales bacterium
CCGTAGGATAGGCTTCCAGCCTGTCACCGTAGGATAGGCTTCCAGCCTGTCACCGCAGGATAGGCTTCCAGCCTGTCTTGCCAGCATCGCCAGAGTTCTGGCGAACCGAGCCACCGGCCCGAATTTCCTGCCGCTCTCCGGCTACGGATGGCTCAGCCGGCGCGTCGTCTCTCCGCAGGGCAAACGGCCGCGCCTGGGGTGGGCAGCTTGCCGACCAGCCGGCAGAAGTACTCGTGGTCGGCAGCCCTCATGGGGGGGGACTCCAGCCGTTCGACCGGAATGACGCGGCCGAAGTAGGACTCGATCATTTGGCGGCACCAGGCCTCCAAGAGCGATTGCAGATCGAGCCGGCAGGCTACGGCGGGATTTCCCGAAACGGCACTGTAGCTGGGGCAGGTGGCGAAAGGCTGAAAACGGAACCACCGCCGGTAGAAATCCTCGTGCCTGGGATGGACTGCTATCAATAGGTCGTCGTACTCGTGCCAGCAGGCGTATTGCATCATGAACCGCGAGAGGGCGTGAAAAATGGCCGGCGAACGGCGGGCGAAGGCGGGATCGACCGCCAGCCCGCTCACTTCCGCGATCCGCCGCCGATCATCCCGCAGTCGCTGCACCCGGCTGTGAAAGACGGTCTCCATCGGGAGGCCCAGCCGATTGTCTCCGACGATCGTCATGGTTCCGACGAGCCGGTACAACTCGTCCAGCGCCAGCACGGTGTGGCTGGTGGGCAACCCGTAGCTGAGTCGATACACCATGCCGGACGCATTGGCCGGGATATATCCTCGCTCGCGATAGGCCCGGTACATCAGCTTCCAAACGCGGGCAAACTCGCTGCGCCGCGTGGCGATCTTCACCTCCAGCCCCTCTTCCGAGTGCAACCGTCGCAATGGACGCTCGGCGGTCGATCGACCGCTACGTGACCCGGCATGGGTAGTCAGCACGGCTGGTAACACTCCATGGTTTGGGCCACACGCCTCGTTGATCTCGCCGCCACCGGCGGGCCTGGCCCAATCCGGATGATTCCGATTCGAGTCGCCGCCGGCGGAAACATCTCTAGGTTTCTTCGGCGGGAATCGACGACGGATGTGAGCGAAGCGAGACTAAACGATCAGCATGTAAGAACTTGCCGGCGGTCTTCGCCAGCGGGCGGGGACTATACTGGAACGGTTTCCGGCTTGAAACCGGTATCCAACCTTTTTAGAGATCTGGCTCAACGAGGGCAAGCACTTTTTTTCGAAGCCAGCCACTCTATCCGCCGTACCACCCGCTAGGGGCGGTTGCCAGCTAGCCGAGGTGACGAGTCGCCAGGAACGCCCCGCTTAACCAGTTCGGCTAGACTGGTATTGCTCCCGTTTTTCCCCTCATATTTGTCTGAGGTGCTCCTCGAGCTGGTCGATCAACGGCACCTGGTCGGGGTGGATCAAGCGCCGGGCCTTCTCAAGGCTGACGAACTCGGCGCAGTCCACTTCCCACGATGCGCAGTGCGCGACAGAGCCCGCCGGCGCGGGGCCGGCGAAGGCGTGCACTCGCTTGCGGCTCTTGCGGTAGACGATCGAAGACAACAACACGAGTGGGCCCGCGACAATCCCGGTCTCTTCGGCCGCCTCCCGCCGGGCCGCCTGCTCCAGCGTTTCGCCCGGCTCGGCGAGCCCTTTCGGGATGCTCCAAGGCTTATTGCGGTTGTAGTTTCCCGACGGGTGAACGAGCAGCACCTGCCACTCGTCGGATGCGCGCCGAAACAACAACACACCGGCCGAGTCTTTCATCCGCTTTCCCGCCTCCTTTCTCGCCCGCTCCAAGCCCCGTTTGGCACCCCCCCAATCGTGGCAGCACCCTTCAGATTTTTTTTGAGACCGATGGCTTCACTCGCAAGGCTTTTACCAGCAATTGTTTAACGCGCGTGGACGCGTCTGGGATTCCAGCGTTTTCCAAGAAAAATTTGCACCCAAATGTCAGGTTTTGGGCCTGAATCTCGACTGTTACAGCGGGGCAGTGCATGCGTGCCCCGGCGGCATCGGCCCGGGCCCGCCCAGAGAAGTCCAACGAGGTTCGCCAGTATGCCGCTTGCGCCGCAAAGTTTACCTGATCTGCACGGGCCGAACTGGTCGGGGACAATTTTCGGCAAAGCGCTGCTTTCGCGGGCTTCGAGGCTGGACGCATTGATCCGGAGCCCAGAATAATCCGGCTGGCCCAACACGATGCTTGGGTCAGCGACACCTCACGGCGGGGTGCATAGCGATGAGCAACGTCCATCCGACCCACCTGTTTCCGAGGGGATCGACTCTCGATCCCGCGGCGCTGTCGGCCGAGTTCACTTCGCCCTCGCGGGATGCGTCGGCGGGCGAGACGCCCGCCGCCGGCGGGGGCGTGGCGGCACGCCACCGTTACGACCCTCACGCCCCTCATCATCATCCCTGGCAGGGCCGTGCCGCGCCGCCCCTGGGCGCTCTGCGCTCGACTTTCGGGGCGCCGGGCGAGGCCTCGACACCCCAGGCCCAGCGCGAGCAAGTCCTTGCGCAGCAACTGAGTCCGACGATCGCCGCCTGGGTCGAGGCTTACACGTCCGTCGGTAAGCGTAACTTATACTTGTGGAAATGGTGTACCCGTGGGGTCGAGTTGACAACGCTTCCATGCGTGCCGCCCGATCTCCGCGCCGACGCCGTCGATACTAAAGTTCTTTCCGGCATGCTCAACGTGCTGTTGGACGACGCCGCCGACCAGCAGGGGCACGCCGGCTTGCTGGGCGAACTGTTGAAATTGGTCCACGGAGCCAGCCCCGATTGGAGTCGACTCACCCACGAGGAGCAGGTCTACGGGCGGTTTACGCGCTGCGTCTGGCGGGAGTATTGGCGCCGGGTGCGGCGGTATCCTTGCTTTGCCGCGTTCAAGCAATTGCTGCGGTACGACCTGGCTCAGCTTTTCAACACCATCCACTATTCATACCTGGTCAATCGAAACCTCTCCATGCTCAACCTGGTCGAGCACGACCAGTACTCGGCGCAGGGAATGATGATGATGAGCTTCGCCACGGTCGACCTGATGTGCACCCCGCGCTTCGACGTGCGCGAGCTGGGCACGCTGCGCGAGGCGGTCTGGCATGGCCAGTGGATGGCGCGAATCGGCAACCTGATCAGCACCTGGAAGCGGGAGATCAACGAGGGCGACTACACCAGCGGCGTCTTTGCCCGCGCGGTGGCCCTCGGCGAGCTCTCCATCGAGCAGCTTGCCAACGCCGATCCGGGCCAGATCGAGGGGGTGATCCGGCATGGCGGGCACGAGGAACATTTCCTCGCTCGCTGGCAGTACCATCGGTCCCGCCTGGACTCGCTGCGGCCTCAGATTGCTTCTTTCGATCTGGTCGTCTGGCTGGATGGTCTGGATTGCCTGCTGGACACCGAACTGGGCAGTTGTGGATGGAAATAAAGTAGTGGCCTGGCCAATCGTGAGGGGATGGACAATCCGATGAGCTCGTTCGACCCGACAGCCAAAGATGCCTCGCTCGCGCAGCGGGCCTTCGAACGGCTGGGCGAGCATTACATCGGCGTGATGATGCTGGTCACGCGGGTCTTTGGTTCGGTCGGCGGGTCGTTGGTCATCTACTACGTGAACCTGACGACGCTGCTGCCGCCGGAGATGCGCCGACACTTCGACGTGGCGGCCGCCATCATGGTGACCGTCTCGGTCGCCATGACCGTTCCGCTGGCGCTGTGGGAAACGCGGGTGCTGCGGGCCGTGCTGCGGCGGTTCAAGCGGGGCCAGCCGGTGACCGCGGATCAGGCCCGCCAGGCAGGGCGGGAAGCGGTGCTGTTCCCCAGCCGGCACCACTTCCACGAAGCCGTTCTGGTGCCGTTCTGTTCGGTTGTCCCCATGTGCATCTATCTGCGCTGGCAGTTCGATGCGCCTCTGCACGTGCTGGTGCAGGTCACCATCACCGGCTTCTTGGCGATCGCCTCCGTCCTGCTCGTGACCTTTTTTGCCAGCGAGCGCTGGATGGTGCCCGTCACGCTGCACCTGCTCGAGCGGGGCCTTGCCATCCCCTTCGACGAGATGCCCGCCAGCAAATTGCGGGCCCGCTTGAACGTCTCATTCAGCTTGATCATCGTCATCACCGCCCTGATGATCGGCGCCCTGGCCAACCAACGCGCCTCCGACATCATCGCCAACCCGGAGCGGCAGACCGAGGCCGTGCTCAGCCTGCGGCAGCACACCGTCTACATCACCGTGGCCGCGATGATCATGGGGATCCTGCTGTCCTGGATGCTGGCCAGCTCGATTGCCTCGCGCGTGGGCTTGATGGTGGAAGCCATGAAGCGCGTCCAGCGGGGCGAGTTCTCCCAGCGAGTGCAGCCCACGGGCAGGGACGAGATCGACATCCTGGCCAGGCAATTCAACTCGATGGTGGGGCAACTGGCCGAGAACGACCAAACGATCCGCGACCTCAACACCAACCTGGAGTTCAAGGTCAAGCGCCGCACGCGCCAGCTCTCCAAGAGCAGGCAGTCGCTGAAGCGCTCGCTGGAAAAGCTGCGGGAATACGACCGCCTCAAGACCGAGTTCTTCTCCAACATCAGTCACGAGCTGCGGACCCCGCTGACCATGATCCTGACTCCCGTCGAGCGGATCCTCGAGAAGCACGCCGCCGCCTTGCCGCTGCACGTGGCCTCGATGCTGGACGTGGTGCGGACCAACGGTCAGCGGCTGCTGGAGCTGATCAATCGGCTGCTCGACTTCTCCAAGCTCGAGGCCGGGCGGATGCGCCTCGATCTGGAAGGCGTGGACGTCAATGCCCTGGTCCGGGAGCTGGTCGCGGCCGCCACTCCGCTGGCCCAGGAGCGCGGCGTCCGCCTCGATGCCGACTGCGACCCGCAGGTTTCCCTGTTCGCCGCCGATCGCGACAAGCTGGACATCATCATCAGCAACCTGCTCTCCAATGCCATCAAGTTCACTCCCTCCGGCGGCCAGGTTCGCCTGGAGACCCTCCGCGCCGACGACCGGGTCTGGCTGGCCGTGACCGACACCGGCATCGGCATCGCCGAGCAGGACTACAGCCGCATCTTCGAGCGTTTCGTCCAGGTCGACGGCTCCAGCTCGCGGGAGTTTTCAGGCACCGGTCTGGGACTGGCACTGGCCAAGGAGCTCATCGAGCTGCACGGCGGACAGGTTTACGTCAAGAGCCAGTTGGGGCAGGGCTCGCGGTTCTGGTTCGATTTACCGCTGGTGTCCGTGGCCGGCGACGCGCCCGCCCCGATCGAGGCCTCGCCGCGCAGGCGCGCCCGCCGCTTCGTCGATCTGGAACCGTGCGACGTGGCCTCGCCCCAGCCGGCGCCGCTGGAATCGGCCATGAGCTGTGGGACCGTGCTGGTGGTCGACGACAGTGCCGACGTGCGGCTGATGCTGGGCGAAATACTGCGCGACGACTACCGGGTGCTGTTCGCTCGCGACGGGGCCGAGGGAATGGAAACGGCCTTGCGCGAGCGTCCCGACCTGATCGTCTCCGACGTGATGATGCCCCGCGTCGACGGGCAGGAGTTCTGCCGGCGCGTCAAGGCCGATCCGGCCACGGCGCAAATCGCCTTTGTGATGCTGACCGCCCGAGCCGAGCTGGCCATGAAGATCCACGGCTTGGACTGCGGCGCCGACGACTACTTGATCAAGCCCTTCGAGGAGAAAGAACTCAAGGCGCGGGTTCGCTCGTTGCTGAAGCTCCGCCGCCTGCACTACGACCTCGACAAGCGCAATCGGGACCTGGAGACGGCCTACCGGCAACTGTCGTCCATGCAGGGGCAATTGATCCAGGCGGAGAAGATGAGCTCGCTGGGGCAGTTGGTGGCCGGGTTGGCCCACGAAATCAACAACTCGATCAATGCCGTCTACAACGGCATCCAGCCGCTGTCCAGCAGCACCCGCCGCCTGGAAAGCGTGCTGGTTCCCGTGCTGTCGGGGGAGTCGCTGGGCTGCACCGCCTCCACCCGCGACGAGGTTGAAGGCTTGTTCCGCAAGGTCTTCTCGCTGGCGCACGTGATCGAGAACGGCGCCAGCCGCACCGCCCGCATCATCGGCGACTTGAAGACCTTCTCCCACCCCGGCTCGGAGGAGTGCGGCGAGTTCGACCTGCACGGCGCTTTGGACATGTGCCTCAACCTGCTGTTCAACCAGGTCAAGCACCGCATCACCATCCGCAAGGAGTACGGCCTTACGGAGCGGGTCCACGGCCCCTATGGGCAATTGAACCAGGTGTTCATGAACATCTTGAACAACGCCCAGCAGGCCATCCCGGAATCCGGCGAGATCGTGGTCGCCACCCGCCAGCAGGGCGACCTGGTCAGCGTCAGCATCCGCGACACCGGAAGCGGCATACCAGCCGAGATCGTCGACCGCATCTTCGATCCGTTCTTCACCACCAAGGGCCCGGGCCTGGGGACCGGCCTGGGGCTCTCGATCAGCTACGGCATCATCAGCCGCTTGGGCGGGACCATCACCTGCCAGAGCACGCCGGGCCGCGGCAGCGACTTCGTCGTCACCTTCCCCCGCGTATCACTGGGCGGCGCGGACGAGCGGGAACCACCGGCCTCCACCTTCGACATTCCAGGGCAGCAGCATGACACGCGACATCCTGTATGTGGATGATGAGCGCGACAACCTCATCGTCTTCGAAGCCACCTTCGAAAACACCTTCAACGTCTGCACGGCAACCAGCGGCGGCAAGGCGCTCGAGCTTCTGGACCAGCGGTCGTTTCCCGTGGTGATCGCCGACCAGCGAATGCCCAGCATGACCGGCTCCGAACTGTTCGAAATCATGCGCCGCAAGTATCCGCACACCAAGCGCGTGATGCTGACCGGCTATGCCGACTCCAAGGCGATGCTCGACGCCATCAACCAGGGACAGGTGTACTACTTCCTGAAAAAGCCGTGGGAGCGCCACGTGGTCCTCTCGGTGCTGGTACACGCCATCGAGTCCTACGACCTGGCCATCTCCAACATGGCCCTCACCGAGCGGCTGGTGCAGAGCGACCGCTGCGCCACGCTGGGCCGCTCGGCGGCGCGCATCGCTCACGAAATGGGCAACCAGCTCTGCATGCTGCCGCTGTTGGAACTCATCGAGGAGCAGTACGCCGAGCATAAAGACCTGGTCCGCACGGCCGCCGTCGCCCGCAGGACCTACGACCGGCTGGTCGAGCTGGTCAACGAAGTCAAGTCGTTCGTCCGTTTCGAAAACGAGGAGCTGTGCCTCCAACCCGTCGCCCTCACCGAGCTCGTCCACGAGCTGGTCGAGTTCCTCCGCTACGACAACACCCTGCCGCGGGCCCAGGTCGCCGTCCGCGTCGATCGGGAACCCCACGTCATGGCCAACCGCATCAAGCTGCAGCAGGTGCTGTTGAACCTGCTGAAGAACGCGGCCCATGCCATCCGCGGAAGGGCCGACGGCCGCATCACGATCCACCTGGACCAGGAGCAGTCCCAAGCGCTGCTGCGGGTCGAGGACAACGGCTGTGGCATGACGGCCGACGTCGCCGGGCGGATCTGGGAACCGTTCTTTACCACCAAAGGCGAGGAGGGCACCGGCCTGGGCCTGGACATTGTCAAGGCCATCGTCGAGGCCCATCACGGCACGATCGCCTGCCAAACCGCGCCGGGCGAGGGCGCTACGTTCTCGATACGGCTGCCCGCCGTGCAGGCGGCCGGCGGCGCCGCAGCGGGCCGCAAGGCCGAGCGTCCGCCCCTCGACGCGGCCCTACTCAAATTGCCAAGCGACCCCGTTGTTGAGCACATCTAGCGGCAAGAACTGGAACAAGTGCAACCATGAGAATTCTGCTGGCAGGTCCGCGTGGGTTCTGTGCGGGCGTCAACATGGCGATCGAGGCCCTCGAGCGGGCCGTGGAACGCTTCGGCACTCCGCTCTACGTCCTGCACGAGATCGTGCACAACCGGCACGTGGTCGAGAACTTTCGACGGCGGGGGGTCGTGTTTGTCGAGCACGTCGAGCAGGTTCCGCCCGGGAGCCGCCTGATGTACAGTGCCCACGGCGTTTCGCCCGCCGTCCGGTCCTTGGCCCAGGGCCGCGGGCTCGAGGTGATCGACGCCACGTGCCCCCTGGTGCGCAAGGTGCATCTGCAAGCGGCCCGGTTTGCCCGCGAAGGTTACACGATCGTGCTGATCGGCCACCGGGGGCACGACGAGGTCATCGGCACGCTGGGCCAGGTGCCGGGCGGGATCACGCTGCTGGAGACCCCCGACGAGGTCGACTCGCTCGAGGTGCCCGACCCCGCCAAGCTGGCGTATCTGACGCAGACCACGTTGAGCGTCGACGAAGCCAAGGTCATCATCGACCGGCTGCGCAGCCGCTTTCCTCGCTGCGTCGGCTCGCCCACGGAGGACATCTGCTATGCCACGCAGAACCGGCAGGAGGCCTTGAAGGCCCTGGTGCCGCAGTCCGACTTCGTGCTGGTGGTCGGCAGCCGCAACAGTTCCAACAGCAACCGGCTGGCCGAGGTGGCCCGCGACGCCGGCCGCCGGGCCCGGCTGATCGACTGCGCCGCCGAGATCGATCCGGGCTGGTTCGACGGCAGCGAAACGGTGCTGCTCACGGCCGGCGCCAGCGCCCCCGAGCACCTCGTCCAGGAGTGCATCGAGTGGCTGGAGCATCGCTTTGGGGCTTCGGTCGAACATCATCAGTTGCGGCAGGAGAACGTGGAGTTTGCGCTGCCGCTGGAGGTGCGGTAAAATGTCGTACGTTAACCTGAGTGCCACCCGCGTTTCGGATGCTCAACTGGTCGACCTGCAAGGGCTCGACGACGTGAGCGTGCTCGACCTCAGCGGGACCGACATCACCGACGCCGGCCTGAGCGCGCTCAAAGGGCTCAACCGGCTGGAGATGCTCGTCCTCGACGACACGCGCGTGACCGAACGGGGCATCCACGAACTTCAACACGCCTTGCCACGGGTAACCATCCTTCGCTGATTCTTCGCTAAAGGCCATGCCGGAATCGACTGTTTACGATGTTTTTTACAGGCTGGTCCGCGGCGGGCATGCCGACAGTGTCCGCGACTGCTGGCTCGAATTTGCTCGCCACGAGAAGGCCGGCAACTACTCCGCCACCCGCAGTGAGGCCTCGCGGCAGGCCCTCCACTGGGTGAGCCAGTTGGAGGAGCTCCGAAGCTGGATTCCCCAGTTCGGGGGCGTGGCCGAGGAGGAATGTCTGGAGTCGATCGACCGGGGCCTGGAGCTGTTCGGCATGCTCGACCAGACCGACGAGCTGCTCGACGCCGCCCGCGCCTGGGCCCACTTCATTCGCACCGAAGCCAAGTCCGTCCCCTCCGCCCGCCCGTAGAACCCAATTCATTCCGTTTCGTCCGTCGTAGAACGGAATTCATTCCGTTGCCTGCAGTCGTCAGAACGGGATTTATTCCGTTTCCTGCAATTCATTCCGTTCTATTCCTGCAGCAGTCACCGCCCGACGGGCATCAGCCCTTGTTCGATCAAAAACTGCTCTACCGCCTGTCGCCACCGTTCGGGGTCGGCGGCATACAGTCCGCTGTGTCCGGCGCCGGCGAGCTCCTCAAAGTGTTTTGGTCCGCAGAGGTTCCGGTATACCGCGCGGGCCTCGGCCGGCCGGGCATTGAGGTCGCCGGCGCCGTGGAGCATCAGAGCCGGGCACCGGCAACCTTTCGCGTACTCGGCCGGGTTGTGCTCGAACCCGGAAAATCCCACTTGCACCCCGCCCCAGAAGACCAATAGCTGTGCGCTCGGAAAAGACGGGACCCCCATCTGCTCAAAGCGGTTGCCGACCGTCGTCAGCAGCCGGTCGAACACCGATTCCAGAACGACCGCGTCCGGGCGAACCTCAGCCGTCTGCATGCTGCGCAGCACGGCGGCGCTGCCCATCGACTGGCCATAAAGAATCAGCGGGCCCTCCGGCATACGGCCGCGGACGAATCCGACCACCGCCGCCACGTCACCCGCTTCGTGATAACCAATGCTCGTCGAACGGCCATTCGAGCCGCCGCTCCCACGAAAATCGGCCAAAACCGTTTGGAATCCCATGTCGTGGAAAGCCCGCGCCTCGCCGAGCACGCTCGACTTCGCCGCGCTAAATCCATGAAACAGCACCACCACTCCCGCCGCATCGCGCCTCGGGCAGCACCAGACTTCCAGCTCAACACCCCCGTCGAGAGAAATCGTGTGCGTCTCGAAGGCGAGTCCAAGATCTCGGGGCGTTCGCCGGTTGGCCGGCTTTGGGATGCGCGGCCCCCGGACCAGCACCTGAAGTTTCTGCCAGCGCGAGAGCGAAGCCGGCGGCGGCGTCCGGGCGCCTCCGTTCTCAAAGACCAACAGCGCGCGGGCATGCTGCCAGGCGAGGAGGTTGAGTCCCGCAAACAACAGCCCGGCCAGCAAGGCGCCGGCCAGCCAAGGATGCCGCCTCAACCAGTGCGGCCGGTACCAGCGGCGTTCGTCCATGCGGCCCATGATCGCAGGCCATCGAGCTGGACGCAACATTGGCTCACGGGCCGCCGAAAGAGTATGGTGAAGGAACCGATCTCAGGCAGCTCGACGCCGAGAATCGCCCCGATGGAGGCTTCAATGTACGAGCGCTTTACCGACCGCGCCCGCAAGGTCATGCAACTGGCCAACCACGAAGCGCAGCGCTTTAACCACGAGTACATCGGCAGCGAGCACATCCTGCTCGGTCTCATCGCGGAGGGCAGCGGCGTGGCTGCCAACGTGCTGAAGAATCTCGACGTCGATCTGCGCAAGGCCCGCCACGAGGTCGAAAAGCTGGTTCAAAGCGGCCCCGACATGGTCACGATGGGCAAGCTGCCGCAGATGCCAGGGGCCAAGAAGGTCATCGAGTACGCGATGGAGGAGTCCCGCAAGCTGAACCACAACTACATCGGCACCGAGCACATCCTGCTGGGTCTCTTGCGCCACCAGGAAGGCGTGGCCGCCCAAGTGTTCAAGAACCTGGGACTCCAGTTGGATAACGTCCGCGAAGAGGTCCTCAACCTGCTGGACGATGGCTCGCAGCGGAGCGAAGCGGGCGAACGTGGCGCGCCCCGCGGATATGCCCTCCCGCCCATCGCAGCAGATCGGCTAGCGCGGAGCGAAGTGGGCGAACGTGGCGCGGCCCGCGGAGCCTTCTTCTGGTCGGTGGCGGTATTGATCCTCTCGCTGATCGCCTTGGCCGGCAGCCTGGCGTTGAGCATCGGTCTGGGGCTCAAGGCCTGCCCGCTTTGCCTGTACCAACGCAGCATGGTGATGGGCATCTTCGCCGTTCAGGCAATCGGCCTCGTCGCGGGCCGAGCGAAGGGTGGTTTCCTCTGCCTGCTCAGCTTGCCCTTGGCCGCCGCGGGGCTCGGCGTGGCCGGTTTCCATGAATACCTCGTTCTGAACGGGACGCTCGAATGTCCGGGCGGCCTTTTCGAGCTTGGCACCGCTCCCGCCCAGAGCCTGGCGGCATTCATCGTGCTCTCCGTCGTGACGGCACTCGGCGCCTGGGCCGCCCGCTCTGAGCACCGTTCACGCAGCGTCGGTACGGTCCTGGCCGCCGCCGGTCTCGGGCTGGTTCTGGCCGGGCTTTCGATCGCGAGCGCTCCCCCGCTGCTCCCTCCCCCCGCCACGCCTTACGACCCGGTCAAGCAACCCCTCGACACGTGTCGCCCTCCATTCGTGCCTCCGTAGCTCGTGTCGCGCAATAATTCTTGGCTGGCGGCGAATCGTTGTTAAACTGGACGATGCCAATGAGGCAGCCTGCTCCTGGGAGGCATGACGATGCAGATGCTCGATTCACTTATTAGTCCGTTCGGGATCCCTATCGTGGCCATCGTTTGTTTTTCCCTGGTCGGAATCGTATCGGCCGTCGCCAAGCAATGGCGCAAGGCCCGCGAGGCCGAGCTCGAAGCCTCCCTCAAGTCCGAATTGATCGCACAAGGACGCTCGGCGGAGGAGATCGAGCACATTCTCAAAGCCTCCGGCAGGGTCAAAGCCGCCGGTGAAGAGGCCTGAGTTTGGTCCTCTCCCGTGCCCGTCCGCCACCCATTCGACCAGTAAGGGACCGCCAGCCGGCACAGGATATGCAGACTTCAGGAATGAGGTCCAGAAATTTTAAATGGCGAGACAACCTGCTGGAAGGAGGTAAAGATGCCAGCAACCGTCGAGCGAATCAGCCCCCAGGAGGCCCACCGCCACATGGAGTCGGATTCCGACACCGTGCTGGTTTGTGCCTACGAAAGTGATGACAAGTTCCGAGAGAATCACCTCGAGGGAGCACTGTCCCTGAGTGAGTTCCAAGGCCGAGCCGATTCCATCTCGAAGGATGGGGAAGTCATTTTCTACTGCGCCTGACCGCAGGATGCCACCGCTGCCCGTCGGGCAGCAGAGTACCAGCGTGAGGGGTACGCCAACGCCAAGGTTCTGGATGGCGGGGTCGGCGCCTGGAAAGCGAGAGGGTACGGCGTGGTCTCCCCCACGGCTTAGGGAGAGCCCTCCGCTGCCCGTCTGCGGAGACGACGACCGGCTGGCGGGTATCATCGCGATATCGTAGTGGTCGGCATTCTCTTCTTGACTTGGCCGGTGGGGCTGACCTTCCCAAAACTTCCGGCGGGCACAAGACTTGCGGACAATGCTCGGTGGAGTGTTAATGATCCTTTAAGCGGGAGGTGCCCCATGGAACTGAAGCAATTCCTTGCCCAGCGTCAAGTCGATTTCGAGGTGATCGAGCATCCGGCAACTTACGACGCCCAGCGCCTGGCGCACTCGGTGCATAGGCCGGGACGACAGGTTGCCAAGACCGTCCTATTGCACGCCGACCACGACTTTGTCGAGGTGCTGGCTGTGCTGCCGGCCGATTGCAAGGTCGACATGCAAAAGGTCAGCCAGGCGCTAGGAGGAGCGGAAATCGAGTTGGCCAGCGAGGCCCAGGTCGCCGAACACTGCCCAGACTGCGAGGTCGGAGTGCTGCCCCCCTTCGGCTCTCAATACGGTCTTCAGACCCTCGTCGACGAGTCGCTCGCCCGGCAGGAGGAGATTGTGTTCGAAGGCAACAGCCACGATGAAGCCATTCGCATGAGCTTCGAGGACTATCGGCGCCTCGAGAATCCGACCATCATCTCGTTTTCCCGCAGGTAGCGGCCCGACCTTCCGACGGGGGACCGTCAGGAGTTATCCGATGGAGTCATCCACAAAAGCCGCCAGGCTCAGGTCCATCAACCCGGCCACGGAAGAGTTGATCCGCGAGTACCCCGAACACGTCGACGAGGCCGTCGACGAGCGACTGCGGCGGGCCGAGCAGGCGTTTGCGGCCTGGCGGCGGACTTCCTTCGACGAGCGGGCCGAGCTCATGACGGGAGTGGCTCGCCTGCTGCGCAAACAGCGGCCCGTATATGCCCGGCTGATGACCGACGAAATGGGCAAGCCGATCACGGCGGCCGAGGCCGAGATCGACAAGTGCGCCTGGAACTGCGAGTTCTACGCGCAACGCGCCGGGTCGTTTCTCCGCAGCGAGGAAGTGAGTACCGACGCCACGCGCAGCTTCGTCCGCTACGACCCGCTCGGCCCCGTGCTGGCGGTCATGCCCTGGAACTTCCCGTTCTGGCAGGTTTTCCGCTTTGCCGCGCCGGCCCTGATGGCCGGCAATGTGGCCGTGCTCAAGCACGCCGCCAACGTGTCGGGTTGTGCGTTGGCCATTGAAGAGATCTTCCGCCAGGCCGGGTTCGAACCGGGTGTATTTACTGCACTCATATTGTCTTCCTCGCGCGTCGCCGGCCTGATCCGCCATCCGGCGATCCGGGCGGTCACGCTGACGGGGAGCGATCGAGCGGGCGAAGCCGTGGCATCGGAAGCGGGCAAGCAGCTCAAGAAGACGGTGCTGGAGTTGGGCGGCTCGGACCCCTTCATCGTGCTGGCCGATGCCGACCCGGTTGAAGTCGCCGGACAGGCGGCCAAAGCCCGCACGATCAACAGCGGCCAGAGCTGCATTGCGGCCAAGCGGTTCATCGTGGAGGCGCCGATCGCCGACCGTTTCGAGCGGGCCTTCACCGAGCAGATGCAAAGATTGAAGGTCGGCGATCCGGTGGACCGCTCGAACGACATCGGTCCCTTGGCCCGCGAGGATCTTTTGGAGGGGCTGCACGCGCAGGTCCGGCGGACGCTGGAGGCGGGCGCCCAACTGCGCACCGGCGGCAGCCGTCTGGACCGCCGCGGCTACTTCTATGCCCCGACGGTGCTCGCCGGGGTCGAGCCCGGGATGCCGGCCTTCGACGAAGAGACATTTGGGCCGGTGGCCGCCGTCGTTGCGGCACGCGATCCCCAGCACGCGTTGGATCTGGCGAATCGCTCGCAGTACGGCCTGGCGGCGAGCATCTGGACCGCCAACCCCGAGCGTGGCGCGGACCTGGCCGCCCAGATCGAGGCGGGGGTGGTCTTCGTCAATGAAATCGTGAAGTCGGACCCCCGGCTTCCCTTCGGCGGTATCAAGCGCTCCGGTTACGGCCGCGAGCTGGCCGAGGTCGGCATCCGCGAGTTCGTCAACATCAAGACCGTTTGGATCAAGTGACGCGGCCAGAGGCGCTGGTGGGAGTCGAACCCACGATGGCGGATTTGCAATCCATTAGGAGGTTGCGGTCAACGTGCGGTCATAGCGCAATCACCGGAGAATACGCTATACTGCGGCGCGGGGTTGACCGCTGAGAAGGCGAAAAAGAGCACGTCGAGGTATCACTTTGGGTATCACTTTCTGAAAAGCAGTTTGCCGGGTGGGGAGTCATGCCCCCGCGGCCGGCTGTCGAGCGGACGCAACCCCCGCCGGCAGCCCGGCCAGCCTGGCGGAAAGGGGTTGTGCGATGGACGAGTTGAAAGCAATCCAGGAATGGCTCCGGCTTTTTATGCGGCTGCCCGGCCTGCCCGAAGGGGAACAGGGCCACGCGATAAACAAGTTCGTGTGGGCAAGCGAGGATCTGGCCGTCCTGGCCGTCCGCTACGGTCTCGATGAGCAACCGCTCCTGGAGCTGCGCAGCGCAATGAACGCGATGCAGCGAGGTCAGGCGCCAAAGGGGGGTGCATTGGGTTCTGCATTGGGTTCCGCGTGCATGACGGTAAGGCGAATCGAGGTCAGGGCGAAGGCGGCACAGATCGCCAGCCCGGCGACGGCGACGGATCTTGTCGACCTGAAAGAAGTAGAGAGGCAGACTGGCATTGCCAAAGGCACGATGGAAAACCGGCAGGGGCGGCCGGCACCAAAGGTGCCCCATCGCGGGAATGCCCCGGCGCTGTACTCGTGGGCCGAGCTTCGCCCCTGGCTGCTCGAAACTTTTCCCAGCCGGGCATTTCAGATTCCCGCCAAACTGTCCACCTGTGGAAGCGAAGGCACTTAGCCTCCACGTTGTTTCCACGTAGCCTCCACGTTGCTTCCACGCGCTGCAATTCCAGCGAAAACGCCAGTTCGCGCGCCTACCGTTTGGCATCGAACGACCGCACAGCGGCCGCAGACGAACCAACGGAGACACCGCGATGGCCATTGCAGAGCTGGAACCCATCAAGGCCGACGTCGCCTACCCCCTTCCCCTGTTTATGCGGTTGAGCGGCATGTCGTCCTGGGCGATGAGGACCGCCAAGAAAAACGGCCTGCGCGTTCGCGCCGCCGGCAACCGGAAATTCGTCCTGGGCAACGATTGGCTGGAGTACCTGAGCCGGCAGGCCTAAGAAAAAAGCCCGGCCGCCGGACGACGGCGAACCGGGCAAAAAGAGGGGATCGTGCAATGGATTGTAGCAACGGACTGGCCCGCAGCCAATCGGCGGTTTATGAGTCAAGGCCCATAAAACGCAAGCGACGGTCGAAGGCCGAAATAACAGCCGTCAGGGACCAGCTCTACCAGATCATCGCCGAGAACAAGCCCTGCACGTGCAGGCAGGTCTTTTATCTGGCGTCGGTTGCCGAGATCGTCCCCAAGACCCAGGCGGCCTACAAAGGCACCGTGGTTCGCCTGCTGGGCCGAATGCGGCGGGACGGGCAACTCCCCTTCGACTGGATCGGCGACAACACGCGCTGGCAGCGGAAGCCGAACACCCACTGGTCGATGGAGGACGCCCTTTACGAGACAGCGAAGTATTACCGCCGGGACCTGTGGCGAAGCCAGGACGCCTACGTCGAGATCTGGATCGAAAAGGACGCGCTGGCCGGCGTGGTGTACGAGATCACCGAGAAGTGGGACGTGCCGCTCATGGTCTCAAAGGGCTTCTCCAGCATCAGTTATTTGTACTCTGCGGCGGAAGCGATCAAGGACGCCGGCAAGCCCGCCTACCTGTACTACTTCGGGGACCACGACCCCTCCGGCGTGCATATCGACCGCAAGATCGAATCGGACCTGCGCACGTTCGCGCCTGACTGCGAAATCCATTTTAAGCGGGTGGCGGTCAAAGCCGAGCAGATCAAGTCGCTGAAGCTGCCGACCAGGCCCACAAAGAAGACGGACTCGCGGGCCAAAAGCTTCAAAGGCGATTCGGTGGAAGTCGATGCCATCCCGCCCAAGGCGCTCAAGACCATGGTCGAAACGTGCATCGTTCAGCACATCGACCATGAAGTGGTCCGCCGGCTCAAGAGCGTCGAGGACGCCGAGCGCGAAACCCTACTGCGCTTCGCCAACATCGACCCGGAGCGGCTGAAAGAAATCGCGGAGGAGCTGGACCTGTGAGCGCGAACGGAAACGGACGCCCCGACCTGCCCTATTCGGACGACGCCGAGCTGTCCGTGCTGGGCTCCCTGCTCATCGCCCCCGACCGCCTCGGGGAGGTCTCGGAGATCCTGCCGCGGTCGGATGAGTTCCATTCCCAGCACGCCCAGCGGCTCTACGGGACGATGCTCGACGTGGGCGCTGACCTGACTCTCATCGGCGAGCGCCTGAAGGCCGCCGGCGAGTGGGACGACGACACCGCGCGATACGCCAAGGCGGCTGGCGATGCGGTGCCCAGCGCTCGCCACGCCGTCCACTACGCCAAGATCGTCGCCACGAAAGCACGGCAACGCGACCTGATTCTGCGGGCGGCCCGCTTGGACCAGATTGCCCGGGACAGCCGGACGGCCGACAGCGACCCAGAGGCGTGGCACGCCGACGTGGAGCGGGCTCTGAGGGCCGCCGCGGCGTTGAACGGGACCGCGCCGCGGCTCACCTACCCGGCCATCACCGCTGCCGAGCTGGCCAGCACCAGATACGCCATCACGTACCTGATCCCCGGCATGTTGGCCGAGCACCAGCCGGGCAGCATCATCGGCCCGAAGAAGGCTTTGAAAACGTCCCTGCTCCTGGACGTGGCCATCGCGCTATCAACCGCCGGCTGTTTTCTCGGGCGCTTCCGAGTACCCGAATCCCGCCGGGTGCTGGTGATGAGCGGCGAGAGCGGCATGGCAGTCATCCAGGAAACCTGCTTTCGGATCTGCGACGCGGCCGGCTGCCGGCTGGAGGACACCGGCATCATCTTCTCGGACAAGCTGCCGATGTTCGGGCACCCGGAACACCACCACGCCTTGCGGAAGTATCTGGCTGACCACGCCATCCAGGTCGCGTTCTTCGACCCGCTCTATCGGTGCATCGAAACGGGCGGCCGCGAAGGCAGCATCTTCGCCATGGGCAAACCGCTGGGCGACATGGCCGACATCTGCTGCGAGGCCGGCGTGACGCCGATACTGGCTCACCACAGCAAGAGCACCAGGCCCGACCCCTACACCCCCGGGGACCTGGACGACGCGAGCTGGGCCGGCGTGGCCGAGTTCTCCAGACAGTGGATGGTCTTGACCCGACGCGAGCAATACGAGCCGGGCACCGGCTTCCATCGCCTCTGGCTGTCCGTGGGGGGCAGCGCTGGTCATAGCAGCCTGTGGGGTGTCGACGTCAACGAAGGGCCGTACAGCAGCCTGGCGCCGCGCACATGGGAGGTTGAGGTCAAGACCGCTGATGAGGTACGCGGGACGGCTAGCGAGCAGGCCCAAGCGGTCAAAGCACAGAGGGAGGAGCAGCAGTTGAAGCAGGACCAGGCAGCCGTGGTCAAGGTGCTGATGTCCGTGGGCCCGGCGACCAAGACCGACCTGAAGGCGCGGGCCGGCATCAACACCGCTCGTCTCAATGCGGCACTGGCTGGCATGCTCGACGATGGCGATTTGACGGAGTGCCGAATCAAAAAGCACACGCGCGAAGAGACCCATTATGCGCTCTCGAATGGGGGGGATTGGGTATGCCCGGGATTGCCCGGACAGGGTGCCCGGACAAGTTGTCCGGCCATGCACGGATGGTGATGGTAGGACAGGGGCTATGTAATAGCCCTGTCCGTCCTACCATCAGCAGCCCCACGATTCCCTGCCCGGTACAAATCAAAAAGCTGTCCGGGCATAGGAGGTAGCAACGTGGTAGCTGCAAGAAAACCAACGAGACCAAAGCTACGGCGCATCGAACCACCCCAGGACTGGCGGGGGAAGGCCCTGCTCACAATGTCCATCGGGCAATGGGACCAGCTATTGGCCGGCGCCTATGAAGCCGGCTGGTATCTGCTGGAGCTGGACGACAACGAGCAACCGGTGGCGGTCTACCATCAGTCGAAGGGGCTGGCCGCATGAAACGTGAAACCTTCACGCTGACCCTGGAGGCCCAGCCTTCCAAGGTGCCCGTGGCCATCCGCCTGCGGCGAGCGCTCAAGATCCTGGGGCGCGGCTACGGGCTGCGATGCAAGGCGATACGGCCGGCTTCGGGAGGGACGGACCCCGCCCCCCGTTTGGGTCCTTCCCAAGCAATGGCGCAAATCACGGTCGGGCGAGCCCAGGAATCTGAAAACTCCGTCCCTACCTACCCCGATGGGCTGAAATGAGCGTAGGCCGCAAAAAACGAAGCGAAGCCCAGCGGCAGCGGGAGAAGGCCGCCGCCGTCCGCAGTGCCGAGCGGGACCTGCTCCAAAGGCGAGTCAAGAATCCCAAGCGCCGGGCCGCCTGCGAGGCCAACGACGAGCGGTGGCTCCGGACCTACCTACCGGACGTGTTCTACCACGACTTCACCAGCGACCAGCGGGCCATCATTCGAGACGTGGGCACCTGCCTGGAGTACGGCACCAGCAAGTGCATCGCCGCCCCTCGCGGCGACGGCAAGAGTTCCATCTGCCGGTACCTCATTTTGAAGTACGCGCTCTGCCGCCAGATTCGCTTTGGGCTGGTGGTTTCCGCCACCGGCCCGAAGGCCGACGAGGCCTTGAGGGCGGTCAAGGCCCAGTTGCGCCGCCGGCAGGGGCTGCTGGCCGCCGACTACCCCGTGGAGTGCGACGTCGCCGCCTACGTTGGCCCTGCGAGCGGCAGGTGCCACAACGTCACGGTGGGCGGCCGCCGCGTGCACGCCGAGTGGGCGGCCACCAGGCTCATCCTGCCGACGTTCATCGACAGCGAGCCGGTCGGGCCCATCATCATGGCCATGGGCTGGGAGAGCGAGCAGTTACAAGGCTGCAACGTTCTCGACCAGCGGCCCGACTTTACCTGCTTGGACGACTTGGATAACAGAGAGTCTTTGGCCGCGGTCGATGGCTCCGTGGCCGGCAAGATTGAGGAGATTATCGACAAGTCAATCGGTGGACTCGGCGGACCCGGCCGCCGCCTCGGGCAAGTCTACCTTTGCACCATCACCAGCACCCGTAGCGCGGCCGCCCGCTACAGCGACCGCACCATCAAGCCGGCATGGTCCGGCATCCGCCTGCCGCGCATCAAGCGCTGGCCGGACAACCCGGACCTATGGGAGCAATACATCGAGCTGCGAAAATCCGGCCACCGCGAACCGCTCGACCCAGCGGACCCGAGCAGCCCGGCGCGGGACCCGCACGGCCGCGAGGCCCATTTCCTGCTCGAACAAAACTTCGAGGCGATGCACCGCGGCGCCGCGTTGTCCAACGAGCACGACTACATCAAGGACCTGCTCCCCGATGGCACGCCGACGCATTTGAGCGCGCTGCAGAAGTGCTACGACTTCATCAGCGACCGCGGTCTGCCGGCGTTCGAGACCGAGCACCAGAACGCGCCGCCGCCGAGCGAGAACGAGCTGAGCAAGGTGGGCATCACCCGCGCGCTGGTCGAGTCGCGGCTGTCGGGCTTCGAGCGCGGCGAGCTGCCGCCCGATTGCAAGCTCGTGGCCGGCATCGACCTGGGAAAGCATTCGTGCTACTGGACGGTGGGCGCCTTCCGCGAAGGCGGCATCGGGTGCATCGTGAACTATGGCGTGGCCGAAGTGCTGGGCACCGAGCAAACCGAGCACACCGAAGTAATCCAGCGGGCGCTGTTCCGCACGCTATCCGAGTGGCGCGAGTCGATGCGCACGAATCCATTCCGGGACGGCGACGGCAACCCGGTCGAGTTATCCGGCGTTCTGGTCGACGCGGGCTACTTCCCGGACGCCGCATACGAAGTGGTCCGCCGATTCGGCGAGCCGTATCGGGCCAGCAAAGGCAGCGGCGGCTTCCAGCACGGCCAGCCGTCCGCAACACGCCGCGTTGGCAATCACTGGTTTGCGACCCCCCAGGCCGGCAACGTGTGGCTCTACTCTTTGGACGCCGACCATTGGAAGCGCGACGTTCACAATCGTTTCATCGCCGAGCCGCGGGACGCCGAGAACCGACCCAACCCGGGGTCCCTGACGTTGTTCGTCCCTCAAGGCAGCCGTGACCATCACACATTCAGCGCGCACATTTTGTCAGAGGAGTGGGTTACGGAATTCACGCCCAACAAGGGCGAGCGCTCGCGCTGGCTCCGGCACAGCGGCAACAATCACTTTTTTGACGCGACCGCGCTCATGCTGGCCGCCGCGGAGATGGCAGGCGCCGGGATCTTCGGCCCGGCGAAGCAGCCAGCCTGGCGCGCGCAGGTGATGCCGCGATTCACGACGCCGGACGGACGGCCTTATCTTTTGACCGAGCGATAATTCCCATGACCACCAAAGACGACATGGCCGACCTGCAACGCCGGCTCCAGCGAGCGGAAGCGCAATTGGCCGCCACCCTTCGCCGCAACGAGGTGCTGGAGTCGATGGTCCGATGGTATCACGACCTGGACATCGAGGACCTATACGGCATCGACGCCGACCAACTGGAGAGCGCACGCGAAGCCGGCTATCTGCCGAACAGCATCCCGTGCCACGTACACTTGGGCGCCGAAATCGCCTATTGGATTAAGCGGGACTGCCCGCGCGACTAACCCGTTTCAACCCCCGTTTTTTAGGAGAGAGCATTATGCCAACCGCAACCAAAGAGAAAACCGAATCCATTGCCGACCGCCTCGTGCGCGAGCGAGCCCAGCTCACCGACGCAGCGGAGGAGCTGTGCATGCGGGCCGCCGCCGGCGAAGAGCTGGACTACGACCAGCGGGCGGTGTTCCAGGCCTTGGCGTGGGATAAGCGCCGCATCGAAAACGAAATCGGCCGATGCAAGGGCGTGCTGCGCTGGCAGCAGCAAGCCGGGAATCCCAAGGCCCTGGTCGACGCCCGCGCCGCGCTGGAGGCGGCCCGCCAGAAGGCGGCCAGCGACAAGCCGGACCTGGAGCGGCAGATCCAGGTGCTCCAGCGGCAGGCCGCCGCGCTCGACCAGGCGGTGGTGTCCGCCACCAAGTCG
>JBBDYJ010000017.1:0-157071 GCA_040901675.1 Pirellulales bacterium
CAAACTACCCCTCAGTGGCCAAATGGGGAAGTTATTTTTCGGCCGTTCCTAAGATTGACGGCCTCTGGGCGTACAAGCCCTACGCCGGGGAACATCAAGCGGCTTTCTTGGAGGCCTGGCATGGGCATCTTGGCGCTAACGGCTGACGAGCGGGTCACGGGCGTGAAGTTCACGAAAGACACCTTGAGCGTGTCTCTTCGGGACGGGCGAACTATCACCGTTCCGCTCGCGTGGTATCCGCGGTTGCTCAACGCCTCCCTGGCGGAGCGGAAGAACTGGCGCGTCGCCGGCGGCGGCTACGGTATCCATTGGCCGGACATCGATGAAGACCTGAGCACGGAAGGATTGCTTCGCGGAGCACCGGCCCCGCGACCACAGGTCGAGGATGCCGACAACAACAGGAGCCGCCGAACGAAACGCTGACGGGGCCGCCATTCTTGGTTTCGCCAGCCCTCGAGCCGAGGCGGCTGTTCGTCGCGGCCATGTACCGGCTCTCCGACATTCATTCAGCAGTTCGCGCGGTGATACCATGCAAGACAACGTGGTGGACTTGCTGACTTTGGTGGAACGAGAGGGAATGGTGCTCGAATCGGCCCGGCATCCGTCAATCCCGAATCTGGTGGAATATATCGTGGGCGAGCCGGTGCACGGAAGCTGGTGGGGACATCCCAAAGGGCACGAGATTTACGCCTTACTCAATGCCCTGCGTGGTGCGGACGCAGAAGTGGCCGTCTGCAAATTCATCGATGGAAAGATCACGTACATCCACCGTCGGCTCTGGGCATCCTGCGCCCGCTTGGCCGCAATACTTGGTCCTGAGCGACTCGACCTTGTTCACTCCGTCCACACGGACAAGGGCCACCACAAATCGGAGCGGATTCCCTTGGCCGAATGGTTGCCGACCGAGGTCGCGGCCGCGGCAGCCGAACTTGGTGAGGATGAGGCGCGCGCCTCACTGGCCCCATGGTTGGGAGGATAAAACACCAATCGTACAATGTCCTCGAACGCGCAACGCCATCTACCCAGCAGTTGAAGTTGACCGGGCCCGCCATGCTGGTTTCCGGCGATTCAACGTCTTTGGAGGAGACTGCCGCCGAGCGCGAAAGGCGTCGAGCTCCGCCTGGTAGAGCGCCTGGAGTTGAACGAACAAGCAACGACTATGATTCAACTTGCGGCGAATCGCCGCGTGCGCGTCAGGCCGGAAATCTGCGCCCTACAATTGTTACGCGGGCTTCGAGTACAAACCATTCATACGCGGTGGTACCGACGATGCGAAGCATCTCTGCTGGGAGCGGCAGCCGCTAACAATCGGCTGAAGTTGATCCGCCGAGCACAAAACGCCTCGAGCGCAGCCTGGTACAGCGTCTGGAGCTGGAGCTAAACTCGGCGGGGAATTCGCCTGTAGAATGACGCCAGGTCCAACGATACACTCAAGGTATCCCATGAAAAGCATTGCCGACCAGCTGCCCCCGGACATCGCCCGGCAAATCCACCCCGACTGGCGCAAGCACGAGGCGGAGTATTGGGCCGTGCGCGACCAACTGCTCAGCCAGTACCAAGGCCAGTGGATCGGCTTTGCCGATGGCGGCGTCATCGCGTTTGGCCCCAGCCCAGTGGAAGTGCTCCACGCTGCCCAGCAGTCGGGGCGACATCCTTTCGTCATCTGTGTGGGAAGGGAAGAAGAACCGTGCCGGATTCGTCGTTCCACCTACACCTATGACACGGGTTATCCCGGTGAAGCCTTGCCATTAATCAGCGTCGAGTTCCGGCAGGCCAGCACTTCGCCGGGAGTCGTCCTGGATCGGGTCATTCCCGACACGGGGGCGGATGCCAGCGTCTTGCCTTGGACGGATTGTCAACTCCTTCAACTCGTTCCGAATCTGGGCGTGCCCGGCCTTATCGCTGGTGTTGCAGGCGGTTCCTCTGCATCCATCGCGTTTCAGATCTGGGCTCGGCTTGACGGGCACGATTACCAGTGCCGACTGCAAGCGGACTTTGTCGGCAGCGAGCGCATCTTGGGCCGAGACGTTCTGAATCGTTTGGACATCCTGTTTCGGGGCCTTGTCGGTGAAGTCATCGTAAATCCCTGACGGTGGCTGCCCTATCCGTTACGGCTCGCGCAACTTTCCCCACTCCCGGCCGAACTCGACCCGCTCCACACGCGTGGCGCTCGGGTCTACTCGGGGTACATCAGAAACGACTGCCGCCGAGCGCGGAAGGCGTCGAGCTCCGCCTGGTACAGCGCCTGGAGTTGATCGACCGAGGCGCCTGCTTGCAGCGCCTCCAGCACCTGGCGGTTGCCGAGCAAACGGCCGTAACGGGACGAGTCCCACTCACTGCGAACAAGGCGTGACAAACGAACAAGCAACGACTATGATTGAACTTGCGGCGAATTGCCGCGTGCGCGCTAGGCGGAAAATCTGCGGCCTACAGGTGATAGGCAGAAACTATCTAACACGTGGTTAGACCTTCCTTCGAAGTGCACAATGCCCGGAGTGACGATGCTTCGAGTGCAGCGTCTTTCCCTGGTCGCCATGTGGCTACTGATCGGCGTCGTTGGACTCAGTGGCGCACTTGCGGCGGCATGGTGGCTCGACTCGAAGACACACTTCCGACAGTTGAATCCAGGACATCTGCCGCTACACTTTCGAGGCTATACCAACGATCAGGGGACCGGTCGGATGGCTCTATTTGAAATGGAGAACAAGAGTGACTGGAAGGTCGAACTGTGGCCAGCGGCGTATTTCATCGTGCGGGACGCGGATCAGCGGCAGAGACAAGAGGAAATCGACATCGCGCCCGCAGCCATCGATAAAGGTGCTGCGGCAACAATCTCCGTTAGGCCACCCGGCACAGGCGAGTGGCAGGTGGCGTTCCGGGTTGCAAAGCTTGGGACGCGAAAGGGCACGCTTGTGTTCAGCGAATGGATTGACGCGGCCGGCAGTGGGGAGGAGTAATAACCAAAACCCGGTCAATGGTCTAACGACGGCGTGCAGCGGCTTGCGGGGGGGCACCGTAATCTGGTTGAGGCGGCGCGAGATCAGCAGGAAAACAAGCAGTCGCTGGAATGGCTCGCCAGCACATGGTATCGTGGTTCAGCCAACGCATCACCGTCGGTGAATCCGACTGGGCGCGGGAGTTCGAGCGGACTAAGATTGACGGCCTCTGGGCGTACAAGCCCTACGCCGGGGAACATCAAGCAGCTTTCTTGGAGGCCTGGCATGGGCATCTTGGCGCTAACGGCTGACGAGCGGGTCACGGGCGTGAAGTTCACGAAAGACACCTTGAGCGTGTCTCTTCGGGACGGGCGAACTATCACCGTTCCGCTCGCGTGGTATCCGCGGTTGCTCAACGCCTCCCTGGCGGAGCGGAAGAACTGGCGCGTCGCCGGCGGCGGCTACGGTATCCATTGGCCGGACATCGATGAAGACCTGAGCACGGAAGGATTGCTTCGCGGAGCACCGGCCCCGCGACCCCGGCAGGTCGAGGATGCTGACAACAACACGAGCCGCCGAACCAAACGCTGAAGCTGACGGGGGCCGCCATTTTGGTTTCGCGCGAGAGCAAGGTCTTGCAGACGGCCCCAGCCACTTAGTTTTATCGTTACGGCTCTCGTAACTTTCCTCGTTCCCACGCAAACTCCGCCCTCTCCACACGAATGCCCCTCCTGTCTACTCGGGGTACATCAGAAACGACTGCCGCCGAGAGCAAAAGGCCTCCAGCTCCGCCTGGTATAGCGTCTGGAGTTGATTGACCGAGGCGCCTGCTTGCAGCGCCTCCAGCACCTGGCGGTTGCCGAGCAAACGGCCGTAGCGGGACGAGTCCCACTGGTCCGGATAAAGCCGCCGCAACGTCACGGCCGCGTGCAGGCCGAGCGCCAAGGGGTCGAAAGCGGACCGGTCGGTGATGATCATTTCAATGCCGCCGCAGGCCTGGCCCTGGTGCGTGCTGGCCTGGGGCGTGAAGCGGATCGGAACGAATGTCACGCCGGGCAGGCCGGCTGAACGGAGCTGGCGGGTGAGGCGATGGCCGTCGAGCCAGGGGGCGCCGATCACCTCGAAGGGCGTGTCGGTGCCGCGCCCCACCGAGACGTTGGTCGTCTCTAAGAGGCCGATCCCCGGATAGAGCAAGGCCTGCGTCAGGCTCCGCATGTTGGGCGACGGATTGATCCACGGCAGGCCGGTGGCGTCGAAGAAGTCGGCCCGCCGCCAGCCCTCGAGCCGCACAACGTGCAAGTCGGCACCGATTTTCCGCTCGGCATTGAACAACTGCGCCAGCTCGCCGACGGTCATCCCATGCCGCACCGGCAGCCGATGGTAGCCCACGAACGACTCGCTCCCCGCGTCCAACAGCGGGCCCGCCACGTCGACGCCGTTGATCGGATTGGGCCGGTCGAGCACCACGAATCGCAAACCATGCTCGGCGGCGGCCTCCATCGCGGCCCCCATGGTCGAAATGTAGGTGTAGAAGCGTGCGCCGATGTCCTGGATGTCGAACACCAGCGTGTCGATCCCCTGCAGACTCTCCGCCGTCGGTTTGCGCGTCTCGCCATACAGGCTGTAGATCGGCAACCGCGAGCGCGGCTCGCGGCTGTCGGCGACCTGCGGCTGGTCGAGCTTGCCCTCGAAGCCGTGCTCGGGGCTGAAGAGGGCCACCAACTCAACGCCGGGCGCTTCGGCCAGCAGTTGCACGCTGCTCGTGCCCGAGCGGTCGACGCCGGTGTGGTTGGTGATCAGCCCCACGCGGCGCCCGCGGAGCAGCGCGAATTGATCGCGCTGGAGAACGTCGATGCCCGTCAGCACCCCGGCGCGGGCCGCCGGCGGAGGCTGGATGGCGGCCGCGGCCAGTCCGCCTATCCGGCCGGCCAGAGGGTTGACGGCGCCTTTGCCGTCTGGGTGCAGCCGATTGCTGAGAAAGATCACGCACAACTCGAGCTCCGGATCGATCCAGAGCGAAGTGCCCGTGAATCCGCCGTGCCCGAAGGCCGAGGGAGAGAAGCCATCGCCCCGGTTCGACGAGTAGCCGGTGCGGATGTCCCAGCCCAGGCCGCGTAGTCCGCCGGGCACCTGCTGCGGCGAGATCATCCGCTGCACGGTTTCCGGCTCCAGCACCCGCACGCCCGCATAGGTTCCCTGGTTCAGCAGCATCTGGGCGTAGACGGCCAGGTCGTCGGCCGTGGAAAACAGTCCGGGGTGGCCGGCCACGCCGCCCAACTGGAAGGCCCGCGGATCGTGTACTTCGCCCTGCATCCAGCGGCCGTCGCGCTGCTCGGTGGGGGCCGAGCGGCGCCGCAGCTCCTCGGCCGGCAGGAAGGTCGTTTCACGCATGCCCAGCGGCTCGAACACCTGCTGGCGCGTGAAGGCGTGCAGATCTTGCCCGGACACCTGCTCGATCACCTTGCCCAGCACGATGAATCCCACGTCGCTGTAGACGAAGCGGGTGCCTGGTGGCGCGATCGGCTCCAGCTCGTCGATCTGCTTGAACGCCGCATCGGCCCCATCGTCGAAGTCGCTCAAGGGGTTGTCGGCTATGAGCCCACCCTGATGGGTCAGCAGTTGGCGGATGGTGATCTGCTCTTTGCCGTGGCGGCCAAAGTCGGCCAGGTATTGCGCCGCCGCATCGTCCAGGCCGAGCTGCGACCGCTCGGACAGCAGCATGACGCTCGTGGCCGTGGCGATCGGCTTGGTGAGCGAGGCCACGTCGAACACCGTGTCGGGAGTCATCTCGACCGGTTCCGGCACGAGCGCCCGCCGCCCGTATGCCTTGAGAAACACTTGCTTGCCGTAGCGGCTGACCAGCACCACGCAGCCGGGCATTTTCCCCTCGGCCAGGGTCTCGGCCACCGCCTCGTCGATGAGCGCCAGGCGGCCCGGGTCCATGCCGACGTCTTCCGGCGCCGCCGGCGGCAGTCGCGGCGGTTCCGCCCAGGCGCGCGCGGAACTGGCGGACGTCGCGACAGCCGCGGCGAGAATGAGGCAGTATCTAGCGTGAGCTCGATTCATCGGTATCGTTCTACTTCGCCAGAACTCTGGCGAGTCCTGCTACCTCGAAATCAACCGTAGCCGGATTCGCCAGAATTCGGGCCGCTGGCTGCGGCCACCAGAACTCTGGCGAGTCCTGCTACTACTTTTCCATCTCATTGATCGATCCATCGGGCCAAAACCTTCCGGCCGCCAGGCCGACCAGCAATGTTCCCAGCGAACCCACGGCCGCATACCAAGGCCAGGCCAGGCTGGTGAACAGCGCGATGTACGTCATACCGGCCAGGCCGGCCGCTAGGGCTACCAGGGCGGCGCGGCCGCCGGCCCGCCGGCTCGCCAGGCCGAGGAAGAACAGTCCCAGGATAATCCCCATCGTGAAGGCCGCAATCAACATTACGTTATCGATCACGCTCTTGGCCAGGTACTGGCCCGCGATGCCGACGGTGATCTGCAGCAGGCCGAACAGCACGGTGAAGCCGCGGGTGACCCACAGCGTGTGGCCCGGCGCGGCGGGCCGCACGAGTGGAATGTAGAAGTCGTTGACCGCGGCGGCTGCCGACGAGTTGAGCGAGCTGGAGAGCGTCGACATGGCGGCGGCGAAAACGGCCGACAGCGTCAGCCCCACGACTCCCAGCGGCAGCTCGTGGACGATGAACGTGGGAAAGACCTCGTCGGCGCGGCCGAAAGCCCGGTCCTGGTAAAAGCAGGCCAGCCCCACACCCAGCAGCAGGAAGAGGGCAAACTGCCCCAGCACGACCCAGCCGCTGAGGCGCAAGGCCCGGGCCGCATCGCTTTGCCCCCGGGCCGACAGGTAGCGCTGCACCATGAGCTGGTCGGCCCCGTGTGATCCCAGCGAGAAGAAGGCCCCGCCAATCAGCCCCGCCCAGAACGTGTACGCCAGGCCCAGGTCGAAGCTGAAGTCGAACACCCGTAGCTTCTCGTGCACGGTGGCATACTCGACCAGGCCCGGCCAGTCGTAGCTCAAGCGGTGCAGGATCACGGCGCCGGCCGAGAGGGCCCCCAGCATGTAAATGAAGAACTGGGCCACGTCGGTCCAGACCACGGCCTTGATGCCGCCCGCAACCGTGTACAGTATGGTGGCAGTGCCCATGACGACCACCGCCAGGGCGAGGTGCGAATCGAAAGCGGCGTCGGCGGGACTCTCGGAAAAGAGCAAAACCTTCAGCACGATGGCCGTCAGAAACAGCCTCAATCCGTCGGCCAGCGTTCGAGTGACCATGAACAGCAGCGAGGCGGCCCGGCGCGTGCCGCGTCCGAAGCGGCGGTCGAGCACTTCGTAGGCCGTAAAAAGCTGGCCGCGGAAGTACTGCGGCAGCAAGAGGGCGACTACGATGTACTTGCCGACCAGGTACCCGATGGCCAACTGCAGGAAGGTCATGTCCCCGGCATAGGCCAGGCCGGGGACACTGAGAAACGTCACGGTGCTGGTCTCCGTAGCCACGATCGAAACCAGCAGGGCCCACCAGGGAATGTTGCGGTTGCCGAGCAGATAGTCGGCCACGTTCCGCTGGCCGCGGCCCATCCACAACCCGAAGGCCACGACCGCCAGCAGCGAGGCGGCCACAATGGCAAGGTCGATTGGGTGGATCATGGCGGGCTCGTCAGCGAAGATGTTGAGGGAAGTTAAACACAAAGCCAAGCGGGATGCAAAGGGGGGATGAAGGCAGAAGGCAGAAGGAGGAAGGAGGAAGGCAGAAGGAGGAATGACGAAAGCAAAGCGCTTCTCCACCTGTCTTGTTGTTTCCGCAGTCCCCTTCGTGTCCTTAGTGTTCTTTGTGGTTCGTTTTTTATTTGGCGTTTCCTCCTTGTTGTTTTTCCAAGTGCTGGAGGCACCGCGAATTGACCAAGAACGATGACTTGGCCGAGCTGGCGGCGACCGAAGGGCGCAACCCGGCTTCGGAGCGGCTGGACGAGCTGTCCGCGATCGAGATCGTGCGCCTGATGAACGCTGAGGACGCCCGCGTGGCCGGGGCGGTGGCAGGCGCGGCGGACAAGATCGCCGAGGCGATCGACGCGATTGCCGAGCGGCTGCGGCGCGGCGGGCGGTTGATCTACACCGGGGCCGGCACGTCGGGCCGCTTGGGCGTGCTCGATGCCAGCGAGTGCCCGCCGACCTTCGACTTGCCGCCCGGGCAAGTCGTGGGATTGATCGCCGGCGGCCCAGCCGCGTTGACCTGGGCCGCGGAGGGGGCCGAGGACCGCCCGGAACTGGCGCGGGCCGACCTGGAAGCGATTGGCCTCGATAGTCGCGATGCTGTCGTCGGAATCGCCACCAGCGGCCGCACGCCGTACGTGATCGCGGGGCTTGAATTTGCCCGCGGCGCCGGCGCGTACACGATCGCAATCAGCGCGAACTACGAGTCAAGCGTGGCGGCGGCGGCCCAACTGGCGATTACCGTGGTCGTCGGACCCGAGGTGGTCAGCGGCTCGACTCGGCTGAAGGCGGGCACCGCCACCAAGATGGTGTTGAACATGCTCTCGACGGGGGCCATGGTGCGGATCGGCAAGACGTACGGCAACTTGATGGTCGACATGCGGGCGACCAACAGCAAGCTCATCGCGCGGGCCAGGCGGATTGTCTCGCAGCTCACCGGTCTCGATCCCCAACAGGCCGAGCGGTTGCTGGAGTCGTGCGGAGGCGAAGTGAAGACAGCAGTTGTCGTCGCCCGCTGTGCTGTGACTCCGGACGTGGCACGGCAGCGGCTGGCCGGAGCGGCCGGCCAGCTTCGCGGCGCGCTGGCCGAAGCGACCAACCTGTCACCTCCTTCGCTCCGCGGCGCCAGGCCGCTCGAGCGGACCGGCGGCACCGCGGCCGGTGACCTGGTGCTCGGCATCGACGGGGGAGGCAGCGGCACGCTGGCCCTGCTGGCAAGACGCGAACCTGCCGGCGACGAGGCCGTGCTTGGGCGGGGCAGGGCAGGGCCCTCCAATCCTCAGGTCGCCGGCTTCGGTCCGGCGTGCACGGCAATCGAGGAGGCGATCGCCAACGCCTTCGCCGATGCGCAAGTGCTACAGGGACCGGTGGCCTCCGCCTGTCTGGCACTGGCGGGCGCGGGGCGCGATGAAGACCGGATCGAGCTGGAGCGCTGGGCCGCCGCCAGGCAGGTGGCGCACCAATTCGTGCAGGTACACGACGCCTTGCCGGTGCTCGCGGCCGGCACCCCGGACGGCTGGGGTGTCGCGCTGGTGGCCGGCACCGGTTCGCTGGCCTTCGGCCGCAACCGCGACGGAACGACGGCCCGGTCGGGCGGCTGGGGATACCTGTTGGGCGACGAAGGCAGCGCCTATGCTCTGTCCTTGGAAGCTTTGCGAGCGGCGGTCCAGGCATCCGACGGGCGAGGGCCGCGAACTTTGCTGGAAGAACGTCTGATGGCCGAGCTGAACGTTACCCGGGCGGAACAACTCATTCCCGCCATCTACGCCGGCGGCCGCGACCGGCGGGCCATCGCCCAGCTCGCTCGCCTGGTGACGCAGGCGGCAGAGGAAGCCGACGACGTTGCGGTGCGGATCGTCGAGCGGGCGGCCGGCGAGCTGGCGCGGATGGTGCTTGCAGTCGCCCGGCAGCTTGGCATGATGGAACAGGCCACGCCGTTGGCGTTGGCCGGCGGAGTGCTGGGCGGGGCCACGTGGCTGGTGGATCGGCTCGAGTCACGGCTGCGAGAGAACGGGCTCGTGCCCCAGCCGATCCAGTTTGTTTCCGAGCCTGCGCTGGGCGCCCTCAAGATCGCAAGACAGCCATGGACCACAACGTAGCAGGACTCGCCCGGGCTGTGCTGTCGGGTGCCTGGTGGCAAAGCGGTAGCGTGCCCCAGTCTTTGTCCGTTCCGTCCGTGTTCGCCTTGTCACCTACCTCGGCTTGCGGAAGACTCCAAGAATCGAAGTCCCCCAGGGAAAACGAACCCAGTGGCCCAAGGGAGTCTCCAAACCGAACACCAGCCGCAGGCAGCAGTTCACGATCGCCGGCGGCACGGCATGGGTCCTTTGATACAACTCGATTCTTTCCTGCGGCGACATTCGCTCGACATCTGGGGGAAATGCACGGCTGGCGAGCAGCAGTGGGCTGAGCAGGAACATGAAGTAGCGTGCGTCGGCCAGCTCGAACCCGCCGCGCCGGGCAAGCCGCTGAAAACCGCTCCGCGAGTACCTGCGCACGTGCCGCTCCAAGTCGTCGTTGTACGTGCGGAGCACATCGAGCGCCGGTGCAGTCACGAACAGCAGTCCGCCGGGGCGCAGCGCGCAGTGGATCTCGGCCAGCACTTGCTCGTCGTCCCGGATGTGTTCCAGCACATCGAGCAAAAAGGCCACGTCCCAGCGGTTGCTCCACCCAAGTTGGCGCAAATCGACCTGATACCGCCTTATGCTCGGCTGGAGGACCTGGCCGGCCAAGTCCAGCGCCCGCAGCGAAGAATCGGCCAGGGCGAGCTCCGGGAACGTGCCGGCCATTGCCTGACCTAGATATTTGATCCAGCCGCCACAGCCGCCGCCCAAGTCGACGGCACTGGGAGCCGTTGGATGCGGAGGGAGCCGCCGCAGCTCCCGCCGAACGGCGTGCAATAAAAAGCGGCGGCGGCCGGCAAACCAAAAGTGCCGTGGCTCAATCTGGGCGTAAACGTCGAGTTGCCACTGGTTGAATTCGTCGTCCCGATGCGCAATTGGGACCGGCGGCACCCAGATTCCAGCGTCATTCGGAGCGTAGCGGCCATCCACCGATTCTTTAACGCTCGGCTCGCATGGCCCGCTCGTACTGTTCATAGGGAAAAACCTCCAGCAGCGGAACGTCGAGCCGCCACGGTCCCCAACCCGAAGCTGGGTCCCGAATCGTCTTTTGGTACGCCGGGCGCCCGTGCTCGGCCAGCCAACGGTCCGCTGCCCGCCAGAACGGCGGCCGCCGTTGGACGACGTACCAGCGGGTGCGGCCCGGTGGGTGCGGCTGCCATGCCCTGCGCAAGGTTCCCCAGCGCTCCATGAGGACCAGGTTGTTCGACGGGAACGCGGCAAAGGCGATCTTCTCATCCCGGTCGGTGTGCTCGTGCAGCCAATCGAGCGCCTCCCCGTCCAGCGCGTCCCAATAATATGCCGCTTCGAAGCCCGCCCGCTCCGCCCCGCGCAGCCCACCGATCAGCAGGTTGTAATAGCTCAGCCACTGCGGGGCGTACCAGGCGAGGCTGCTGGCCGAACCAGCCAACGCGGCGAACATGCCGGCAACGGCAAGCCAGGACCGCACGGGGCGCGAGCAGCGCCGCCGGGCGGCCCATTGCCAGACTACACCCGAGCCTACCCCGGCCAATGCCGCCAGAAAGGCAAAGCTCGGCAGAAAGAGCCGCTCGGCATCGTGCGGCGGCGACGGGGGCAAGGCCCGGACCACCATGAGTACGAGCCAATGGCCCACCAGGAGCACCCCGGCGGGATTCCGCGCCCAACCGCGAAGGCTGCTGATCAGCCCAACAGCGCCCAGGGCAAGAGTTCCGGCCGGCACGGTGATCGCCGTCCAGACCAGCGTGTTGTACCAGGGCAGGGGCTGGTGCATGTCGTACCGCCGCCCAAAGAAAAGCGTGGGAATATTGTAGGTATCGGCGCGGTTGAGATTCAGCTCGAAAAACGTGGACATGCCGGCCATCGGCGCGTGCCAAAGCCGTGGATTGAGCACGAAGAACGTCACCAGCGCACCGCCGAAACCGAGCAAGAGTTTCGTGACTGCCGAACGGTCGCCGTAGATCACGGCCCAGGCAACGAAGACTGGAGGAGCCAGCCAGCCGGTGAACTTCGAGCTCATCGTCATCCCCAGCGCCAGGCCCCACAGCACCGTCCACCGGCGGCTCTTCAGCGCCGGCGCAAAGGCCGCCCAAGCCAGAATCCAGCAACTCGTGAGTATCCCGTCGTACAAAGCGAAGTGCGCGTGGGCAAACAGCCGAGGCATCGTCAGCAGCGCCACCAGGCCGCCCAGCGCCGCGGGCGGCCCGGCGTCCTGCCACAGGCGATAAAACATCGCCCCGGCAGCTATACTGAAGAACAGCATCGGCCCGAAGCGGGCGGCCGAAAGCGGATCGAGCCAGCCGTCCGACACCCAGCGGCCAAAGGCGATCACGAGGCCGTAAAAAGCCGGGTGGCCCTCGATATCGACCGTGTATCGCCAATCCTGCTCGACCGCGGCGCGCGCGAAAGCCGCGAAACCGTCGTGGCGAAGCCGGACGAACCAACGTGCCACCCCCTCGGCCCGCTCAATCGAAATGCCCTCGTCCCAGACCATTGGCAGTCCGGGCGACGTGGCAACCAACAGCACAAGGCAGGCCAGCGCTGCCCCGGCTGAGGCAAATAAGGTGGTCCACTCGCTCCGCGAGTGGCCTGCCGCCACGACCCAGCGCCGCCGAGCATCGCCGGACCCGGTGGTGGTGCCGTTCTGGGTGGTGTTCATCGCCCATTGGCGCTGCGAGATTCCGCCGCGGCCAGCCCAGCGGCTAATCCACGGGACTCATCGTCGCCAGCATTCGACGTGCGGCCGCGCCGGATTTCATCGATGACGAACAACGGACGCCCTTGGCTTTGCTCGTAGAGCCGGCCCAGGTATTCGCCGACTATGCCCAAGGCCAATAGTTGCAGGCTGGAAAACGCCGCGCTGATCGCCAGCACCGGCAGCCAGGCGCTCACGGCGCCCGAGCGCAGAAACGACCATCCCGCCCCGGCAATAGCTAAAACCGCCAGCCCGCCGCAGGCCAGGCCGAGCCAGGTGGCGAAGCGCAGTGGACCTGTGGAAAAGCTCGTGCCGGCATCCATGGCGAGCCGCACCATCTTCCGGAGCGGGAACTTCGTTGTTCCGTGCGCGCGGGGCGGCCGATCGTACTCGACGGCTGCGTGCCGAAAGCCAAGCCAGCCGGTCATGCCGCGCAAGAGGCGATGCCTTTCGGGCATCCGCAGCAGCTCGTCCACGACGCGCCTCGTCAACAGGCGAAACTCTCCGCTGTCGGGCTGGATGGGCGTGTCGCTCTGTCGCGCCAGCAGGCGATAAAAGGCGGCCGCCGTCGCTCGCTTGAACCACGATTCACCAGTTCGGCTGCGCCGCCGGGCGTGGACCACGTCGGCTCCCTGGTCCATTTGTTCCAGCAACTGCGGCAAAAGCTCCGGCGGATCTTGCAGATCGGCATCCAGCGTCACCACGTGCTCCCCCGCGCTGACGGCCAGCCCCGCCGACAAGGCCGCTTGCTGCCCGAAATTGCGGGAGAGGCTCACGGCGACCACTTCGGGATGGGCCGACGCCAAGTGCAGCATCACGCCGCGGGTGCCGTCGGTCGACCCGTCGTCGACCAGGATGATCTCGAAGGGCTTCATGATCTGCCGCGCCGCCGCGTCCAAGCGCCGGTGCAGCTCGACCAGCCCGGCCTGCTCGTTGCAGCAGGGCACGACGAACGACAGGTATGGGACGCTAGTCGAGGTGCAATGCTCGATCATCGATCAGCTCGCCGTCTTTTCGATTGCCAAGCCGCCTGTGGATCTCCGGATCGATAAAATAGCTGATGTCAACCACCCTCCCATCGCAAAACACGAAATGGCAGACCCCGATGTGCGAGCTGCCGAAGCTTTCCGGCGCGGGCGCCGAGCGGTCCGGGACCGGGGGCCAGGAGACCGTGGTCCAACGCGTGTTGTCCAGGTCGTAGCCGACGAACAGGGTTTGATCATCTCCGGGGTCCGAACCGCTGGTCGAGACGTTCTTTTCACCCACCAGGTAGGTGGCGCTCATGCCGTCGGTGATGCCAGCCAGGTGGATGACCGAATGGAAGTTCGAGACACCCGTGGCTTTCGACGAATCTGGCCACGGGTAAGCCGGGTCGTCCGCCTGGGTATAGCTGCTGGGCCCGCCACCCACGCTGAGCTGCAGGTCGCCGCCGTTGACGGCGTAATCCGCTTTGGCTACGGAGCCGACCGGCGCGGTGTTCATCGGCGGGTAGGTCAGGTCGAACGGGTAGAGGTCCGCCCGGCGGCGGCTGGGGCAATGAAACACCGGCAGCGGCGATTGGTTGGCCGCGGCCAGCGCCTGCAGTCTGGCCTGTCCGCTCAGGCCGGACCCCATCTTGGCCAGATCGCGGCGCTCCAGGTAAGGCAGGATGCAATAGGCCCATCCGCCCGGCTGGTTCAAGCCGGTGCCGCGGTCGGGATCCCCGTACCATTGGTAGCCCCAGCCGTTGCTCGGCAGCCGCCGCTGCGCCGACTCGTGGCCCAAGAGCGCGATCCCGATCTGCCGCAAATTGTTCCGGCAGGTGTTTCGCCGTCCTGACTCCCGTGCCATCTGAATGGCCGGCAGCAAGAGCGCCATCAGCATGCCGATGATCGAGATGACGGTCAGCAGCTCCACGACCGTCATGCCCCGCTGCTGGGATCGCGCTGGGCCGCGGCTTCGGCTGAACCGATTGCGTGTGGACATGCGTGCCTCACTTCCCCGCTGGGGAATCGATCGCACTCGCAGGATCGATGGCCGCCGACCCTGCCTGGCCCCAGTCTAACCCAACACGGCGCGGCCGGCAACGAAAGCCCCACCAACCGGCCGCGGCAACGACCGCCAGACCCAACGGGCTGGCCAAGGCGCCAATCCGGAACGAGCGGGGCGCATAGGCAAAAACGACGTGGTGGCGCCCCCGTTCGAGGTTGACCGCTCGGAACACCCCGTGGGCGCTGGTGATCGGGGTCTCGTGTCCGTCCACGGTACAGGTCCATCCCGGGTAGTAGGTGTCGGCGACGACCAGCGTGCCGGCCGAGGGCGCCTCCACCTCAATGGATAGACCGTGCGGATTGTCCTCCATGAGTTCGACGGTTCTAGCAAGCGCCTCCCGCAGTATACGCAACTCCCCCTCGCCCAGCTCGCCGATTGGGACGTCGCAAAGCCGGGCGGCTGGTTCGCGGATAAACCTGAGCCGCGGCAGGGAACCGTCGAGTTCCTTCCAAGGCTTGTTCCGCGCGACCCAAACGTAGTCGCACCCGCTGAGGCGCAGCACGACCGGCGGATCGTGCTCAATGGCCGTATACAGGCGATCCAGAGCGGCGGGCAGGATCCCGCCGTCCTGCGTGTTGACCGCCGTTCGCCGCGCCGAGATCGCCAGCGGGACGGCCCGGCTATATTGCAGCGATATCCGGCCGAGCTCCGGGTAGGAAGGCGCCTGGGCGAATCGAGCGGCAGGCTCATCGGCCAGCGGCCCCAATGCCACACGCTCGTCGCGCGGCGGCACGAGGCGGAAGCGCGGCACGGTGCTCTGCCCCAGATCGGCCAGAACGACAACAATGACCGCTGCGTATGCCGCCAGGGGCCAATCGCGTCCCGAACGGCGGGCGAAGGCGGCGGCAACGATCGAACCAAAAGCGATCAGGCCAAACGCCAGCCACTCGCCGCGCAAATGGGCGCGAGCATAGCTTATATAGTGCTGCCAGTCGACCCGCGACGCCCAGTCCCAAATCGCGCCGAGCCAGATGCCCGCGCCGACGCAGAGCAGGGCCGCCAGCAGAATCATCGAGTCGCCGTTGCCGCGCCGGTCGCCCTTGACCAAGGCGTCGAGCCCCCGCCCGGCCAGCAGGGCGGCGAAGACCGACACCAGGGCGAACACCCGTCCTTGGCAGCGGAACCAGAACAGGCCTGGAAAAATCGCTCCCAGCGGCTCGAAGAGAGGCGTGTGCTGGCCAAGCGCAATGGCCGTGGCGACAAGAATGCCCCAGGCGGCACCCCATTGCCAGCGCGCGGCGGTGCCGCGAGAGAGACCATACAGGGCCAAACCCAGCGTGAGCAAGCCTACGTAGCCGCCGCGCTCATGGTCGTAGCCGTTTGGCTCGAACCGCACGCTTCCCGCCACCTGGCTGCCTTTGAAATTGGGGGCGACGAGCCGCACCAGGTCGCTGCCGTCCATCGAGTATTGCCCGGCATACCCGGCGGAGCCTCGGTCGGACGAAGCGGCGCCGTCGCGGGCGAGCTCCACGGCGGGCAGCCATTGGACTGCGGCCAGCAGCAGCGTCGTCAGCGCCGCGGCCGCCAGCCACGCCAAAAAACGCCCCCGGTGTGCCGAGGCGGCGCCCAGCACGAGGGACCCCGCCACCCAGCACGTGCCTGCCGCCAGCGTATAGTAGACCAACTGCGGGTGGCTGCCAAAATGAAAGCATGTGACGACCAGTGCCAGGCCCAGGCAAGCCGGCAGCGTTGGGCGCCGCGTCAACCGCAGCAGCAGCCAGAAGAACCAGGGGATCCACGCGTAGCCGAAGACGTGGGTAATGTGGCCGGCCGCCAGGTGATCGACCAGGAAGCTGCTCCAGGTAACGACGCCGGCCGACAAGCTGGCCGCCGGCCGGCTGATTGCCAGGTGCCGCGCCAGGCCGTACTGCCCCAGGAAGCAAATCGCAAGATGGAGGAAAACGCTGACCCTAATACCGAGATTGGCCCCGAAAGCCAAAACCAGCGGCGTCAGCCCTGGATAGCAGGCCGAGGCCTGCTGGCTGGCGTGCAGCGGCGTGCCGCAACCCACGTACGGCAGCCAGAGCGGAAAGCGTCCGGCGAGCATCTCCTCACGCGAGAACTCCTGGATGGGCAAATAGAAGAGCGCGTAGTCGAGCCCTTCGACGACTCTACCATTCGGATTCAGCAGCCCGGTGAACGGAGCAAAGCATACCATCACCGCGGCTATGGGCAACCAGTGTTGTACCGTCGCCAACCAATCCGGCACATGCCGGACCATCGCGAGCACTGCTTTATTTGCCGCTCGCGTTGTCATCGCAAACTGATCGCAACGAATGCTGCTTGCCGAATAACCGGCCGCCAACTGCTGCCGTAAACCACATCCGCCTCGCCCTCCTTTTCGAAATTGGGGGCAGCGATGGAGGCTATGGCTCCGTGCATTGCGTGTAAATCTGGACTTGCGTACCGCCAGTCGAGTTGCAGTCGAAGTCAACGATCGAATCTTCGCCATATTGGCCGTTGTACCAGCATATGAAATCGCAGTCGGTGTCGAAACGCGTGCTAGGCTTCAGAATAACAAAGCTGCCTGAAACCGCTTGCTGGCTATAGTATTGATACGCAGTCATCGTCGACTGCTGAAAATGCATCCTAAACTGACCAGTGGTGTCAGTCCAATTGTAACGGTACAGAACGTCGCACCCGAGCGTGCAATCCGCCAGGACTCGCCCAGCGAATATGCCGAAGACAGCCACGGCTAGACAACAATACTTCCCCTGTGCATGCGAGGTCTTACGCAGACCGGCGAGCATAGCTGCAAGCATGAGAGGTCCTCCGTCTAATAGACATAACTGCGGTAGTAGAACACAACAAAGCACTTACGCCCGCACGACCCCTTGCCTCCGTCGGACACTCCGTCGGACCGCATAAGCCGCCACGGCTACAAGAGCAGCTAGGGTCGCGATAAGCATCCAAGCGACACCTCCACGCGATCCATCGTTGACACCGAAGCCAGATTCAGTGGCGACCAGGCGCTCGTATGGTAAGTTCGCAGCCTGCTCAGCCTTTGTGACAATTCGTTTTCGACCTTCAGGTCTCGCGATATACCACTCAAATCCCTTTCGGTAGTCGACGACTTCTGTATCCGCGGGAAAATCGTACTGGAATTCCGCTTCCGACAGGACTATATTGAATTCCGACTGCACATTCGTCGCGAGATACTCGCGAAACACAAGCCCGCGCTTGTCCTTATCGACCGTGTCCGCAAAAACGGTCGTCTTCCAACCAGAAGGAACCCATCCATCAGTCCCTTGCTGCTTATACCAAAGGTCAATTTGAAACTTAGGATACCCGCCCGCAATGGTCGTTAGGCGCATCGGCAGCCATTCACGCCCCGGGTCGAGCCACAAAAGGTTCCGACGTTCATTGGTCGAGCGGATATGCTGGAGGATTACGCACTCAACGCTGCCAACCTTACCTCGCTCCGCGGTAACCGTATACTTACGGGTGTCGTACGTCCCGCCGAGCACGGTAGGGTCGAAGGGGCGATACAGCACGAGCAACGGTAGCAAGATCTGACTCCTCGCATCCGTGTGGGCTGCATCTTTATTGATAAACCCCGAGGCATAGAACTCCCCTGAGGAATTATCCTTGTCAAAGAAATGCTTGCTAACACGCCCATCTGTAACGCTGAGATACGACCGGTTTCGAAACTCGCCTAAGGCGTCGATCCACTGGGGACCTTGGTACGAGTATCTGATCATTTTGCCCTGCAGACGCAATTCACGCGACAAGGATATCGTCATGTCGGCGGCTGGAGCAACAACCCGCGGGCCGCGCGTTCCCTCGCTCATGATACTTCGTGCAAGGATGAAATTGGACTCTTCCCAGGAGAAGCGGGCACTGCGAACGCGTTCGGATCGTGCTGTCCATGCGCGGTGGATTTCGCCAAGAGCCTCCTCCGCGCGAGCCGCCCCCACTATACAGCTACTGATCATCAGCACTCCGATGAGCGATTGAACAATCATCGTACGTGGCCTTGTTTGGAACAGCGGTTCCCTGGCAATACTCCTGCAACGCATGGTTCCGTCTATTGGACGCATCTGAGCAAGTGCGTAGCGGTCCGAGAACCGCGATGCGCCCCGGGGCATCGGTGATCGGTTCGGTCCTCGCGCAGCGCTGATCGCCAGGTTAATCTTCCTTGCCCACCCAAGAAACAGGAACGACAACTTCATATCTCCGCCTTCCTTGCCCCACGTCAAACCGAACGTGCCCGCGCTGGAGCCCCGCCTCATCCACTCGCCGCGAAACCAAGTAGCTGACTCCACCTCCCGCCAACTCGCCCGCCGGGGTGACGGATAGCTCGCTTCCGCCGCTTGGCTCCATCCCCAAGACCTCGAACGGATCATGGCGCGAGCCGAGCGAAAGAACCTCGCTGACCACTTCCCCCACCCCTACCAGGCCAAAATGGAGGCTCCGCGGGTTCGCGTAGACGTCTGTTTCCACGACCCCCTTGACGTCGAGCGTTGCGGGAGGGACGCCGGCAAGTTCTGGGACATCAAACACCGCATCAAGCGCGACTCGCAGCTCCAGCGGACCGGGTGGAAGCTCCGGGGACGGCGAAACAACGACTTCCCAACTGTAATCGCCGGGAATGGGCCGGTGTACCCGTACATCCGCGATCCGCTTGTCGCAGACCGCTTGAAGCGACCTGATCGGGTGCGCCGATGTGACCCGAACCGATCGCGATGGCCAAGGCGAATCCTTGATCAGCGGCTCGCCAAACTCGACGGAACGCGGCTGGATGGAGAGCGGGTGCGGCAGCACCTCGCCACGCAGGTTGAAAGAGACTGGAGATTTCTCGTCCAGCGCGAACGTGACGAGTGTGGCAAAATCGCGCGGCAACCCGGAGTCGATTTCTGGATCGGGCCGCGTAAGATCGAGACTCACGCGGACCCGTTCCGTCGCGCCAGGGGCCATGGTGAGCTGCTGGGGATCGAAGGCCCCGCAGCCGCACGATATCACCGCCCTGACCTCGAGCGGACCGTCCGAGAGATTCTTAAGCGGAAGCGTTACCACGTAGTCCTTCTGTTCCCACACCACGCCAAAATTCAGCCATTTATCGTCGACCGTCAGGATCTCTTTTCCTGGGGCCGAACGGCTGACCACGGGCGTGTCAAACCAGGTTGCTCCTCCGAGAAGGCCCGCGCCGAAAAAAATGCACAGCACTGCGATTCGCATCACGCTGCGCGGCCTCGTCCACAGCATGCATTGCATGCCTTTCGACTTCGTTTCGAGATTGACCGGATTCGCTTCCATCGCAAGTCGGAGTGTACAACAAAAGAGCCTATTGGCCCGGAGTCGCCACTGACGCCACGAACCCGGCACTGAGCCGAACTTCGACAGGCGTCCTCACAATCCACTGCGCTTTATCAAGAAGCCTTCCCGGCAAGACAGCGTGGAAGTCGCCGGGAGCCGGCGCAGCGTATGGCGGAATCTCAATGAGTGCGACGCCGGGCCCATTTCTCTTCGACCCTGTCGTGCCAGCTTTGTAATATCGGGGCAGCAACTCCTGACATTTGCCGCAGTCGTGGTGGTACAGCAGCACCAGCCATTCCCCTTCACCGAGATGGGGGCCGACGTCGATCCACGGCAGAAGCGGAAATCGGCGTCCCAGCCACTTTTCGGGCTCCAGCACGACGAAGCCTCCGTAGCCTACGATCTGACCGTCCTCGGTGAGGGTGGCCGGAGGATTGCGGCTCATCGCCATGGCGGCGGGGACCCCGATCGATATGCACGCTGCAACCGACATCAAAAGGAGTCTGCGGCGCGGACTGAAATCCCAGGTCGATGGCCTTTCGGCATGACAGCGCATCAAGGCCGCCACTAGCGCCACATTGAGCGACAGGCTCCACCAGGGGCTGACTTCCAGGTTGCCGAAGCAGCCGCAGGACGTCCTTCCCGCCAGCCCCTTCGCCAGCGAAAACCCCGCAAAAGCGACGAAGCAAAAAATAGCGGCACCTCGTGCTTGCCGCGGATACGCTCCGCTCAACAGCCAAAGCCCCAGCAGCAATTCAAACGCGATCTGCGCGATCAAGAACAGATGAGAGCCGGACCAGCCGGCAACCAGAGCCACCGTTGCGACCTGGTCGGCCTTGAGGCCGGCCGCCGCCAGCAGAACGCTCCCGGCCACGATCGCAACGAGTTGCCGGGAGACAGCCGGTGCTAGAGAAGAGAGAAGAGAACAGCCGCGGAGCCGCCTGCCTGCCCCCCCCCCCGAAAAAGCGCCGGCGTCCGCGACGCGTGGTGGAAAAGACGGCGTTGGCCAAAACGGAGGGCTGAAAACCGACCGGACTCGCGCGGTCCGCGGACAGCAACTCAAGCGAGCCGCTGAAGCGGCCATGCCCGTTTTCTTGGAGATCTCGATCCATGACGCGTACCCTCCCAAAAAAAGGGAGCCCGCATCATGAGGCCCGGTCAGCAGCCGACGTGAATACTGAACCGCAGTCAGATTATCTGATTCCTCAAGCTCTGTCAAAGCTTTTCTTTTCGCATTTCTGCCAAATCCACTTTTCCGGATTATTGCCCCAACCGGGGTAGCCGGTCCACAGGCGCGATTGACGGGACGATCGCACGCGTCAAATAAGGTGGTGCTGCGTGCCGAGCAGCGCGGCATAGGCCCCCAGGAGAAAACCGGCCACTGCCAGCAGCACGCCTGCCATCGCGCTAGGGGTCCGCGACAGCAGGCGGCCCAGCACCAGGTAAACCGGGACGGCGGCGGCCGCATAGCGGCCCATGCCGGCCATGGAGATGCTATAGCCCAGAGTTGCGTAGGGGATCAGGAGCAGCATGGCGGCCAGAAGCGATTCGCAGGGGGTCAACCAACGCTTGACGGCGCCAAGAACCACCAGGGCGGCCGCCAGAACGAAAAAAATCGGGTTGGCGAACTGGAGGCTGAACAGGGAACTGCCCCCGGGATCGTGGCGTGACCAGTGGGCAGGAGCCGAGGGGAGGTAAACGCTCCAGATCGGTTCCAGCGTGACCAGCGCCAGCAGGTTCTCGCCCAGCGGCGCCGGGCGGCGGCCCGACCAATCGAGCGTCGTCTTGGCAAAGGCCAAAGGCTCGCCGAACTCGACCCATTGGTAAGCCATGTAGGCGGTGATGCCCCAGCAGGCCAGCGGGGTCAGCCAGGCGGCGCGCAGGAAGAAGCGGCGCGGGGTCTGCGATCCTTGCCAAACGAACAACAGAAACGGCGGCAGCAAGCCGAGGCCCACCGGGCGGGTCGCCGTGGCCAGGCCGACTATCAAGACCACAATCACTGCCGGCCAGCGCCGCTGGACCCCCATCAGGAAGAATATGGTGACCAAAACGAACAGCGACTCGCTGTAGGCCATGCGGAAAAAGACGGTGGTGGGCAGGAGGCCCATGGCCACGACAGCCCATTCGGCCAACTCCGGCTCGCCCGGACTCCGGCGGCGGACATAGGTGAACATGGCGACGAAGGCCGCCGCCAGCGCGGCGTGCGAAACGAGAATAAGGGCGGCTTGGGTCCGGACGCCCGACACGGTTGCAAAGAGACGCGCCAAGACCGGATAGGCCGGAAAGAGGGCCACGTTCGAAAACCGCTGGCGGTTGTACTTGTAGCCGCTGTCGGCGATGCCGCCATACCAGGGCCCCGCGCGGCCGCCCATGCGGTCGAAAAAGTCCACTTGCGCGGGATAAGCTCCGCTGGCCGGCTTGACGTATTGGCTCCCGAAGGCGATGCCCAGCAGCACGACCAGCGTCGTCAAGTAGTAAAAGGCCAGCCCGCTCAACAGCGGCTCGACCACGTCCTTCCCGCTGTGCGGAAACCAGCCTCTGGCGATGCGAGTCCACATGCGAGATCACCTGGGCGGCTCAATTTTTCGGGCCGGCGACTAAAACTCCTTCATCGGTGCTGCCATAATACATGGCCGACCAGCCTTGATACCACTGTGGCGGCGCCGAGCGCCACCGGCACGCTCCGTCTCGTCCGTCTCGTTGTCGTTCCGATTCCTCCTTCCTCCTTCCTCGTTAACAAGATGACCACTCAACGCTATTTGGCAACCTTGCTCGTATGGACCGCGGCCGTCGCATTCCCGGCCGCCCTGCCGGCCCAGGAGACGATCGGCCCCAGCGAAGGCTACCAGGCGGTGGCCGAGCTGCTCGAGGGGATGATCAGGCATGAGATGGAGGACAAAAAGCTCCCGGCCGCCTCGATCGTGCTGGTCGACGGCCGCGAGATCGTCTGGGCGGCGGGCTTCGGCCTGGCCGATCGCCAGCGCGGCACGCGGGCCACGGCCGAGACGGTGTACCGCGTCGGATCGGTGTCGAAGCTGTTCACCGATATCGCCGTGATGCAACTGGTCGAGCAGGGAAAGCTCGACCTCGATGCGCCGGTCACCGATTATCTGCCCGACTTCCGGCCGCAGGACCCGTTCGGCAAGCCGATCACGCTGCGCCAACTGATGTGCCACCGCGCCGGCCTGGTCCGCGAGCCGCCCGTGGGGAGCTATTTTGATCCAGGCGAGCCGTCGCTGGCCGAGACCGTCGAAAGCCTCAACCGGACGGCGCTGGTCTACGAGCCGGGCACGCGTACCAAGTACTCCAACGCGGGCATCGCCGTGGTCGGCTACGTCCTGGAGCAGGTGCAAAACGAGCCTTTCGCCGCCTACGTCGAGCGGGCGGTGCTCGGCCCGCTGGGCGCGCGGGCGAGCAGTTTCGAGGCCACTCCCGACGTTGCCGCCAGACTGGCCAAGGCCGTCATGTGGACCTACGACGGCCGCGAGTTCGAAGCGCCGGCGTTCGGCCTGGGGACCGCGCCGGCCGGAAACCTGTACGCCAACGTGCTGGATCTCGGCAAGCTGCTGGCGGCCCTGGTCAACGAGGACGGCGGGCTCTTGAAGCCGGAAACACTCGGCGCCATGTACACGCCGCAATTCGCCGACGGCGAGTCCAAGTCGGACTTCGGACTGGGCTTCCACGTCGGCGAGCTGGAGGGCCATCGGCGCGTGGGCCATGGCGGGGCCGTGTATGGATTCGCCACGGAGCTGGCGGCACTGCCCGATGCCAGGCTCGGCGTGGCGGCCGTGACCAGCAGGGACTGCGCGAATGCCGTGACGCGCCGCATCGCCGAGGCCGCGCTGCGGCTCTTGCTGGCCCGCCGCGCCGGAAAGCCGCTCGAGGCTCCCAGCGTATCCGATCCGATTCCCCCGGAACGGATCCGGCAGTTGGTGGGCCGCTACGCCAGCGGAGACGAGACCGTTCAGCTCAGCGAGTCGAACGGGCGACTGCTGATCGAGCGGGGCGATTTTGTTGCCAACGTGAGGGCGCTGGGCAACGGGCTGACGATCGACGACCCGCTGGTCTACGGGCCTGCCATTTCGCTGGGGACCGAGGGCGGCTTGTCGATCGGCGATCGCAGCTTCAGCCGGCTGCCCAACACCCGCCCCGAGCCGCCCCCGGCGGATTGGTTAGGCCTGGTGGGGGAGTACGGCTGGGACCATAACACGCTGTACATTGTCGAGCACCATGGCCGGCTGCACGCGCTGATTGAGTGGTTCTTCAACTACCCGCTCAAGGAGGCGGGCCGGGACGTGTTCGAGTTTCCCAACCATGGCATGTACCACGGGGAACGGCTCGTGTTCACCCGCGATGCCGCGGGTCAAGCGACGCAGGTCGAAGCGGCCGGCATCGTGTTTGCGCGGCGGCCCACGGAAGCGGCCGGAAAAACCTTCAAGATTGCCCCGGTGCGGCCGGTGGAAGAGCTGCGCGGCGAAGCGCTGGCGGCCCAGCCGCCGCAAGAGACGGGCGACTTCGAGGAAGCGGACCTGGTCGAGCCGGCCAAGCTCGATCCCTCGATCCGCCTCGACATCCGCTACGCGACGACGAACAACTTCATGGGCGCGGTGTTCTACGACGAGCCCAAATCGCTGTTGCAGCGGCCGGCCGCCGAGGCCCTGGTGCGGGTCCACCGCCGGCTGGCCAGCCAGGGCTACGGCCTGTTGATCCACGACGCCTACCGGCCCTGGTACGTGACCCGGATGTTCTGGGAGGCGACTCCGCCGGGGATGAAGCACTTCGTGGCCGACCCGGCCAAGGGCTCGCGGCACAATCGGGGGGCGGCCGTTGATCTGACGCTGTACGAGCTTGCTTCAGGCGCGGCGGTCGAGATGCCCTCCGGCTACGACGAGTTCTCGCCCCGCGCTTATCCGCGCTACCCGGGCGGCACGTCGCTGGCCCGCTGGCACCGGGAGCTGCTGCGCGAGGCGATGGAGTCCGAGGGGTTCAGCGTCTACGAGTTCGAATGGTGGCACTTCGATTACCGCGACTGGCAGCGTTATCCGATCCTCAATATCAGATTTTAATTTAAGCCTTCTCAGCAGAATCTGTGGGTGGTCTCTTAACGATTTCGGGCATGGAAGCCCCTTTTTTCCCGAGCTGCGCTGCGTATCAAGCCCTCTTAAGATTTCGACGTCAAAAAACGGCTGCCTGGATCCACAGGTGGTTTTCCGGGGCCCTAGGAACGGCCGAAAAATAACTTCCCGATTTCGCGACTGCTAGCATCAGGTGTCCAGCACGGCGTCTTTGCTATATGCGGAAGTTATTTTTCGGCCATTCCCTAGTACGGGTTCCTCTTCTCTGCTTGCCGGTGTCGAGCGGGAAGGCCGCGTGCACCATTCACCATCGATGAATCCACGGGACCTCCAAATGAAGCTTCTCGCAAAGGTGGTCCTCGCACTTGATCCCCCTTGCTCCGCCCTGGGACAAACCCCAACAGTTTCAGGACCTGGGCCATGGACACTTCAGACCGCACGGCTTCAAAGTCGATGCCGGGCACCAACATCTCCCCCGAGCAGAGAAGAGGAACCCGTACTTTCGACCTCTAGCTACACCTGCAGATCCCGCAGAAGCTCCTTGTTTAACCGAACCCAGCCACAGATTCTGCGGAAGAACCGATTTTAAGAAAGACACCGATCAACGATCGCATTCGTATCATCAGCGCAAGAAAGGCGACACGACGTGAAAGGAAAATCTACGAAAAAGGCTAAGGCAGCTTCCGCGGACGACGAGTTGCGGCCGGAATACGACGAAACTCTGCTGAAGAACGGCGTACGCGGCAAGTACGCTGAACGCTATCGCGCGGGGACCAATCTGGTTCGCCTCGCTCCCGAATTGGCAGCCGTGTTTCCCAATGATGAGGCTGTTAACGAGGCGCTGCGGTTAGTAATCCGGGTTGCCGACGACGCGACTCGCCTCACGAAACGACGCAGGGGAGCCGGCCCCCAGTGATCTGACGAACGATCCTCGTCCGGATGGCTGGAGCAAAGTCCCGGCGCGCCGGGATGCCCCAGTCTTCGTCCGTCCTCTTCCTTCAGTCTCCCAGCCTCCAGTTCTGGTTCGTCAGATTTTGACGAAGATCCGCTGGCGGTAGAGCCAGACGCAGACCAGCCACATCACCGCCAGCACGACCGCCAGGCGAACGATCGGTTCGTAAACCGGATCCAGCCGCCCATATCCGGTGAAGACCTGCGGGCCGAAGTGCGTTTCGATGCTCCGCGCGATCCAACCGTTGCCGCCGCCGATCAGTTGGGCCATGCAGTACATCAGGATCGAGTTCATTCCGACCACGGCGAGGGGCCAGGCCACCCGCCGCAATCCGATGATGTCGACCACGAGGTAAAAGCCGGCGAGCATCAGGAAGGTGAGCCCCGAGCTGTACAGCGCCCAGGAGGGGGTCCAGATGCGTTTGACCAGCGGGCAAAGCCCGTAGTAGTTCAACAGCCAGCCGCCCGCCGCCAGCACGGCGCCGGATGCCACCAGCAGGCCGAGCTTGAACCCCCGGCCGCGCGAGGCGCGGAGGATGCCTCCGGCCAGCAGGCCGAAAACCATCGTGGCCAGCGAGGGGATGAAGTTGAGCGTCTGGTAGCCGCCGGCGTTGTACTCGAACGGCTTCTCGCGCGGAAACCGGTTCAACAACCAGCGATCGACGTGGGCGGCCGCGTTGGTGTTCTTGTCCCAGTGCGCCTCGATGCCCGCCGGATGGGGAAAATCGTCCGGGACGCCAACCGACTTATAATTGAAATCGGCCGCCGGCGCCGGATGGAAATAGAACAGGCACCAGTAACCGCCGAGGATCAGGGCAATGGCCAACAGTTGCCAGGCGGCATGGCCCAGCCACCAGAGCAGGAACAAGAACGTATAGCCCAGGCCGATCTGCGTCAGCACGTTGACGAACGTGAAGTCGGTGCGCTGGTGGCCCGCGGAGGAAAGAAAGATGCCCAGCAGGATCAGCACGGCCGAGCGGTAGAGCGCGTGCCCCAGCATCCGGCCGAAGGAGTGCCCCTCGGCGCGCCGTCGGGCGAACGAGTAAGCCATGGCCGCCCCCACCATGAACATGAACGAGGGCTGGATCAGGTCCCAGAACGAGCAGCCGACCCACTGGACGTGGTCGAACTGGTATCCCAGAAACTTCCAGGCCGGCTGGTCGGGAAAGTGCTTGGCCACCTGCGGCAGGGCGAAACCGGCCGAAGCCATGGCCAACATGATGAAGCCGCGATAAGCGTCGAGCGACACCAGCCGCTCGTCGATGTCCGGCTGATCGTGCCTGTACATCGTCAGAATCCCTCCATAAAGACCGGTAAGGTAGCATATGCCTCGGGCGTGGCAAAGCTGGCCAGAACCCGCACGCTGTCCGGCATGACGCGTCTCGCAGGTTTACGACGTGATGCCCTTGGTCAATTCCATGAACGCCGTCTCCAGGTTCACCTCTTCTTCCTTGAACAGCGTCAGCCGGTGACCGGAGCCCACCAGTGCGGTCGGCAGGTGGCTGTAATCCTTGGTGCCCTCCGCCAAGGTCACCGTGATCAAGCCGTTGTTGGTCTGCACCTTCTCGACCGCGGCCTGGGTCTCGATCAAGCGGGCGGCCGAGTCGAGGTCGCCCGCGATGCCGATCTTGAGCACGGGCTGGCGGCGGACGCGGCGCATCACTTCAGCCACGCCCGAGTTCACCTTCAGCACGCCTTGCTCGATGATGCCGATCTTGTTGCAGATGTCGGCCAGCTCCGGCAGGATGTGGCTGGAGACCATGATCGTCTTGCCCATGCCGCGCAGCTCTTTCAACAAGCCTCGTATTTCGATGCGGGCCCGGGGGTCCAGGCCGCTGGCCGGCTCGTCCAGCAACAGGACCTGCGGATCGTGCAACAGCACGCGGGCCAGGCCCAGCCGCTGCGTCATCCCCCGCGACAGGCTGGTGACCAGGGCGTGCCGCTTGTACCCGAGGTCGACCAGGTCCAGCACCGAGTCGCACACGGCCCGCCGCTTGGCGCCCGTGATCCGGTAGGCGGCGGCAAAGAACTCCAGGTACTCGATGACCTTCATGTCGTCGTACACGCCGAAGAAATCGGGCATGTAGCCGACCAACCGCCTGATCTCCTTGGGCCGGGTGTAGATGGAGTACCCGCAGACGTAGGCCTCGCCCCAGGTGGGGTTCAACAGGGTGGCCAGGATCCGCATGGTCGTGGTCTTGCCAGCCCCATTGGGTCCGATGAAGCCGAACACGTCGCCCGCCTCAAGCTTCAAGTCCAGCTTGCTGACGGCGTGCAAGTCGCCGTAGGTTTTCGTCAAGTCGCGGGTTTCAATCACGGTGCAGTTCCAAAGTCCACGGCAGGTTTGCTGCCCATCGGCAGCACAAAACGATAAAAGGTCGAATTCCGCCGGCGGGCGTCGAGCGGGCGGCCGTCGCGCTGCAGCTGGCTGGCCGGTTGCTCGGCCTGGCCCACCAGGACCGCCCGTCCCATGCTCAAGTGTCCGCTCAGGTCGATGAAGTGCTGGTAGCGGTGCAACAGTCCGGTGTAGCTGCGGCCTCGGGCCGCCTCGAAGAACAACATCTGCCGCATGATCGCCGCCACGTCGAAGCCGGCCTGGTCGTAAGGCGTGGCCGACGCCAGAAAATGGCCCTTCTCCCCACGGCTCAGCTTGTACTCCTTGAACACCGGGACCAGCTCGCGATGCTCTCCCGGGATGATCCGCACTCGCTGCCCCGGTTTCAAATCTCCGATGACGTAGGCCCAGGGGCCGCTGAGCAGCATGCAGTCGGTCAGCGGCATCGGCAGCCGGCTGGTCAGCGTGCCTTCGGCCACCAGGTCGGCGGTGGCCGTCAGGTCGGCCTCCAAGTCGAGCGGGCTCGGCTGGCTCCAACGGGCGGTGAAGCTCTTGGTCGACCAGATGCCGACCGGCACTCCCAGCAATTGATCCAGGCCGGGCGAAAAGCGGTACGCCTTGGCGATGGGGGCGGCCGCTGCGGCGGTGGTTTCCATGCCGCCCAGCGCCGAGCCCGGCAGTCCGTGCCACGCCAGCACGGTTTGGCTGTCGTCGGTGCCGGCATCCGAGGCCCGGCCGGCCAAGGGCACAAGGGAAAGGTCGTACGTCGTCTGGCGCGGGCTGAACATGTTCAGCCAGGTGGTTCCCCGCATCCGCCCGGACGCCAGGTCGACGTCGACCAGGTCCACCTGGTTCACGCGGATCTCGTCTCCTTTCCAACGATGGGCCAGCGCCCAGGCTCCCAGGCTGAACGCGGCGGCCAGCAACGGGAACGTGAACCACGTCCACTCCAACCGCCCCAGCTTTTTCAATACGAAAAAATCAACCGGCCCGACCAGCAGCAAATAGATGAAGGCCGACAAGGCCACGCCCCAAAACGGCACTACCGCGATCCCCTGGAACTGCTCCAGCGCGCCGCGGAGTTGTCCGGCCAGGTCCGTCAGCCCCAGGTAGCCGGCCGGTCCTCGGCTGCGGCCGTCCTCGTCGTCGTCGGCCGGCTCGGTCCGCGGCCAGAGCAGCTTGGCAACCAGGCTGCCGCGGCCTTGCCATTCGGCCAGCGGCCCGCGGGCCAGGTCGAGCGCCACGAACGTCACTTCGCCGAACACGCGAGCCGTGCGAAGCACCAGCGGCAAGTTGCCTTCGCTCAACTCGACCACGCCGTCGACTCGGTCGAGCTGATGCACCTCGATCCGGCCGGCCCCGCCCGCCTGCCGCGATCCGGGGACCTGGTACGCGGATCCGATGTACATCTCCAGGGCCGTCGTGCGGGGCAGCCTTGCTTTTTTTCCCAGCCGCCCCGGCACGAAGCTTGCCAAGGGCCCGCCGGGCGCGATCGCCTGTTCGGCCTCGGCCGATGCCACCAACAGCATCCGCCCCCCCATCTCCAGCCACTCGCCTAGCGCATCCAGCCGCGACGCCTCCGGCGATCCACTCGACGTCCAACCGCCCGACACGACCAGCGCGTCGACCCCATCGTAGCCGAGCCATCGCGACGGCAGCTCCGCCGGACCACTCAAGGGGACCACTGAGATTCCGACCGACCGATCCGGCGCGAACATCGAGGCGGCCTCCTCGACGCCGACCGCCGGGCCCAGGACGAGGATCATCCTTTGCTGCGACGGCAATCCCCTCGGCAGGCCCGCGCCGGAGCGAAAGGTCCGCCTCGCCAGCAGCTCGCCGTCACAGCTCAGGGCCGCCCGCAGGTCGCCGTCGGCCCGCCCGAACTTCACGTACACGGAGAAGGTCGTGAGCTGGCCGGGGGCAATCGGAGCGGCCTCGGAAACCGCCTGGCTGGGCACGTCGTCGCCGTCGGGCACGGTGACGACCAGGTGCCCTGCCAGCTCGCGGGCGCCTCCGCGCACCGTGATCTCGACCGGCGCCCAATAACCGGTCTTGTAATGGCCGCCGAAGCCGACGCGCAATGTTTCGATCGACGGAGCCGCGTCGCGCCCGGCATCGGCCCGGGCCGCCTGCGGCGCCAGCAGCGCGGACGCCGCCGCCAGCAGCAGCGTTACGGCCCGGAACCCTTGTCGGCAGGCCGCCCACGGCCAATCAGCCTCTCGTGACGGCATCAGGGTTTCTCCGCGGCGTCGCAACGGCAGACCACTTGCCCGCATCCGGGGCAGCCGACCGCGTACTTGCGGCTGACCGCCTCGGCCAGGTCGACGCCAACGACATTGGCAATGGTTGTCAACCAGGCGAGCACGTCGGCAAACTCCTCCGATCGCTGTTCGTGCGTCCCCTGCCGAAGAGAACTGGCCAACTCGCCCACTTCCTCCATCAACCACATGAAGGTGCCATCCACGCCCCGGGCCAGGTCCTTTTCCAGGTACATGCGGCGGATCAGCTCCTGGAACTCGGCGATGGTCATGCTGGCCGCCGCCGTTGCCTCGCGCTTTTGTTTGCCGCCGCTCACGGGCTCACGCTCTCCAGCATTGCTTCGGCGCCCGGATAATCCGCATCGAGCTGGAGCAGCTTTTCGAGGACGGCACGCGCTTTTTCGGGCTGTTTTGCCTCGATCCAGGCGGCCGCACACGCCAGCCGCAGGCCCAGCTCGTCGGGCTTCAATCGCGCGGCGACCTCGTATTCCTCGGCCGACTCGCCGTGCTCGCCCATGCCGGACAGCGCCTCGGCCCACATCCGGTGGACTTCGGCGTCCATCACGTCGATGTGGTTTGCCAGCCGCGCCCAGCGAGCGGCCGACTCAAAGTCCTTGGCCTTCAATGCCAACTGGGCCAGCTTCTTCCGGTACGCCGCATCGTCGGCCTCCGTCATCGCCAGTTGCTCGAGCACCGCCGCCAGCTTTTGCTCCTCCCCGGTCGAGAGGTACAAGCGGGCCAGCGATTTTGTCCACTGGATGTTCGAGGGCTGGCTCTTCGCGCCCAGCTCGTACAACCGGCCGGCCTCATCATAATCCTTGGCCTTGAACTTCAGGCCGGCCAGCAGGTTCAACGCGCTTTCGTCGGGATCATCGGGATCGAGGCTTCCCGCGAGCAAGTCCATCGCTTCGGCCGTTTCGCCGACCACCAGGTGTATCCGCGCCAGAACGTAGTGGGCCAGTTGGTGCTTGGGCTCGCCGGCGATCGCCTGGCGGGCCAGCTTACGCGCCTCGGGGTACGCCTGGCGCAGCAGGTGGGCCTGCGCCAGCCGCGCCAGGATCTCGGCGTTCTGGGGGTCGGCCGCCCGCGCCCGTTCCAATTCAGCCAGCGTCATCGGCGCCGGTTTGGGCCGCGACGCCAGACCTTGCACCACCTGGGCCAGGTGCTCGGCGTATCCCTGTTCGAATGCCTCCTGCTCGACGCCAAACGATTTTTTCAAGGCCGACCTCGTGTCCAGGTTGGCCTGATACGCCTGGAGCAACCGGGCGGCCGCGTCGGCTCCGTGAGCGGCCTTCATGTACTGGACGTACAACTGCGCCTGGCAGTAGGCCATCTGCCAGTCGAGGCTCGACTTGGGGCGGATGAACCCCAGGTTGATCGTCTCCAGGTTGAACAGCTCTCCCCGCGGGACGCGCTGGCTCAGCAGGTCGTTCCAGGTCTGCGGCCTGGGGTATCCCTCGCTCTCGACGGCCAGGGCCTCGGTGAACCAATGGGGGATGTTAAACTCGGTCTGCTGCAGGTTGAGCACGTGAACGAACTCGTGCTTGAGCACGCGGGCCCAGTTGTATTTTTTGGGCATGTCGTTGGGCGACGCCAGCGCGACGATCTTGCCGGCGCACGCGCCGACCGTACCCACGTAGGGCAGCCCCACCATCCGCGCGCTGAACCAGCCATGGCCGCTCGTGTTGCGGGCCCGGCAAAAGAATTCGAACAGCGACTTTCCCTGCGGCTCAAACCCGAACTGCGCGACCAGCTCCGGGTAGACCTCTTCCTCCAGGTAGCGGGCGGCGTATCGGGCCAGCAGCTCGTCGGCCACGCGATCGAACTTGATCACGAAATGGTCGGTTTCCAGCACGGCATAGCCATCGAGCACTTCCAGCACTTTCAGGCTGTTGCTGACCCGCACGTTGAAGGGGTCGATCTCGTGGGACTCGTCGAGCAGGCGTTTTGCTTCGGCCTCGTCGCCCAGCCGCATCGCCATCAGCCCCAAGGCGCCGCGGGGAGCGGTCAACCGCGGCATCCGCGCCAGCGCCTCGCGGTAATAGCGGGCCGCCGCCGGAAACCGGCGGCTGAGCTCCAGGCCTTCGCCCATGGAGTAAAAGAACTCGCCGGCGTGCGGATTCCGCGCCGTCGCCTGCTCGACCAGCTTGCCGGCGCGCCCGCCTGGCTCAGCCGCCGCGGGCCCCTCCAGCAGAACCAGCGCGGCCGCCAGCCGTCCCAGGCTCGCTTCGCTCGCCGGGTTGACGGCAAGCGCCTTCTCGAACGCCTCCACCGCTTTGGCCGCATCCAGGTTGGTTAGTTGCACGTCGCCGCGGCCACGATGAGCCTCGGCCAGGGCCGGATTGATGGCCAGCGCGCGGTCCAGCGCCCGTGTGGCGTCGTCGACCTCGAAGTTCTGCAGCGCCAGGCGTGCCAGGGCGGCATACACCGGCGCCGCGTTCGGGTTCAGCTTCAGCGCCGCGGCGAAAGCCCGGCTCGCCTCGGCCTGGTTGTACTTTTCCAGAAACAAGAGGCCCGATTCGTAATGAGCGGGCCAATACTCCTTGTCCAGTTCGAGGGCGTCCGGGTACAGCTCGTTGACAAAAAAGGCGAACTGGTCGCTGAGCCGGTTCCAGCGTGCGAACTGGGCCGCCGCCAGCCCGATCCAGCGCAGCGACTCGGCGCTGGTCACCTCGTGGGCGTTGTAATAGTCGACGAACCACTTGCAGGCCTGGTCGGCCTTGTCGAGCTCGCCCGCTGTCCGCCAGAGTTCGGCCTGGATCCAGCGGGCCGCCAGCAGATCGGCGTCGATCGCCAGGGCGGCCTCCACGCCTTGACGGGCGGCCTCATAATCTCCGCGGTCGAACGCCAGTCGCGCCGCTGCGGCGTGCAGTGGGGCCGCCTCGGGGTGCTCGCCGATCGACGTGGCCAGCGTGGCCGCGGCTTCTTCCAGCTTGCCGGTGCCAATGAGGCATTCGGCGGCCCCCAGTGCGGCCGCGACGGGCTCGGCGGCAGCCAGCGCCTGGTAGGCGTCCTGGGCCTCGGCATATTTGCCTGTCGAGAGCAGCCGCCGCGCCTCGGCCAGCTCCTGCTCGGCATTCTGGGCGGCGGCCGGCGTGAGCAGCAACAGCAATGCCCAGGCCACCAGGCAGCATCGGCGCAGCGCGGGTCGTGTCATCAACTCGCTCGGGGGAAACCCTCAAACAGCATCCGCAAGCCAGCCCTCAGGTTACGGCAAGCGGCAAAGTTGTTCAAGGGTAGCCGTGCACCCTGTTGATTTCGGCGTCGCCGCGGTAACATGGCGGCCATGGATCCCAAACCGGCGATTACCTACGACGACTTCGCCAGGCTCGATCTCCGCGTGGCGACCGTGGTGGCGGCCCGTGAGCACCCGGGCGCGGACAAGCTCTTGTTGCTCGATGTCGAGGTCGGCGGCGTCACGAAGCAGATCGTGGCGGGTATTCGAGGCCACTACCAGCCGGCCGACCTGGTGGGCCGCCAGATCGTGGTGGTCAACAATCTTCAGCCCGCCACGATTCGCGGCGAGATCTCCAACGGCATGCTGCTGGCCGCCACCGATCAGGCCGGCGTCGTCCTTTTGCGCCCGGAACGCCAGTGCCAGACCGGCTCCGTCGTCAAGTAGTCGGCCGCTCGGGTTGGAGAGCTCAGGAGACCAGGAAGACGCCTTCCTCGATCAGTTCCCGCCGCAGCGCGACCCGTACTGGATCGTTGACTGCCAGCACCTTCACCGTAACGCGCCCGATTGGCGTCCTTCCAATCAGCAATGGCCCATCCCAACGGAAGTGCCGTGCCCATTTGTGCCGTCGAGGGTTAAACAGCCGGATCAGCTTGCTAATGGAACTACCCACCTCGGTCCCCGCCAGGTTGGGCCCCTTGTGGCGGTTGCAGAACAGGCACGAGTATGCCAGATTGCCGAACGAGGTCCGGCCCCCGTGCTGCTTCGGTACGATGTGCTCGATCTCGAACGGGCCCGGATGCAGAGCCGCAGGCAGATGGCAGTACTCACAAGCGTACCCTGCACGCTTGCGGACCGTCGCGGCCAGTCGCCCATCCATCATGAAGAGCGGCTGGGGGGCGTTTGCTTGAGCAGCTTGCGAGCCTTGGATTGGAGGATGGCGAGCAGGTCGCCCACCTTCACGAAGTTGTCCAACTCTTCTTGCTCGTGCGGGGAGAGCCTTCGCTGCTGGTTTTGTTCGGCGAGTTCGTGCATCCGGGCTCTATCCGGCTCCGGGAACCTGATCTTCAGCACGTGCCGGGCGAGTTCGACCGACAGCCCGTCCTCGCCGGCTTCCCATAGCCGGGCGAAGATCGCCGCTTCGCTTGTCTGGTCCTGGTGGACGTCAGTTGTTGCCATGAAATGCTGCCTCGATACGGTTCAGCGCTTGACCACGCCGCCGCGGCCGCTGCGAAAGCCGGGATAGTAGTGCGAGAAGTTCATGAACACGGCACCACTGCCGGTGGGAGCGACGCCGGCGTTGGGCCCGCCGAACGGCGTGGCGGCCTGTTCATCGACGCGGGCCCGCAACTGCTGCAAGGCCTCGCCCTGCTGGAAAGTGGCCGCCCGCTGTTGGATCGGCGGCCGCACCAGCGTGTAATAATTGGTGGCCGGGTCCAGTTCAGGGCGCAGCAGGTTCAGGTAGGGACTGACCGGCGGCCGGGAGAGCGTCTGACGGTACGACTGCCGCGATCTGGGCATCTGCCGTCGCTGCGCGGAGGCTTCCTGGGCGATCGACAAGGCCGAGACGGCCACGAGACACACGGCGAGACGGCGGGATGTCATGGCAAGTCCCTCTGCATGGATTTTGTGGCGCCGGAAAGATCCCAACGCACAATCGTAATGATCGACATCATCGAGGGCGACCCTTAGAGCATTCTGGGCGCCGGCGGGCAGCCGGGCAAGTGCCGGGTGCTGATCAGTCGAGCAGATCGTGGCTCAGGCTGATCGCCTGGCGGCGGAGCTGGTCCATCTGATCCATGAGCGATTCGAGCTGACTGGCATCCGAGCCCGACTCGAACATGCGCGCGGTCACGTGCTCGTAAGCCTCGTTCCAACGCAGCCAAAGCACCAGGGCCTCGCGCCAGCGAACCTCGTGGTCCGTGATGCCTCCCCCGGGGCCGCGTGGGTCGTGGGGCCGCGAGACGGGTTTCTGCGAATTGGACGAAGACGGCATGGCACCGGGGCCCAGGGGACTTGAGGGGTTTAGGCCGCATATGAATTCTAAATGCCCCTCTACGCCTCGGCAACCGGGCATGGGAGGTCAATCCCCCCCGCGGCGATCGCGTCGATCGCGCGGCGGCTTCTCGTCATCTGAAGCAGGGCCACGCGATTCCGCACGGGCTGGACGCTCGGATCGCCCCTCGGCGGAGCTCGCTCCACGGCCGCGACCGCGACGGAGGTCCGCGGGAGCCGGACTGCGGGCCGCGGGAGCCGGACGTGACAGCGTCGGACGCCCGACGTCTCGGCGTGCTGGCCCCGGCGCTTGCCGTTGCGGCGGACGCATCGACTCAAGGCCAGGCCGGCGCGCGGTCGGCGGCCGATCGAGAGAAGGACCCGGGCGGACCGACTCGATGCTGGGGCGGCGGGCCGGAGGAGGACGCTCGATCGACCGATCCGGACGACCAGAACCGCGGATGCCCCGGTCCTGCGGCGGGAGCCCTGGGGCGCGTGATGGCGCGCCCATACCAGGCCGCGAGCTGGGTTCCAAGCCGCGCGGCCGCCCGCTTTCTACGCGTTGTGACGGTGGCCGGGTCCGCTGTTCGGATCGCACGCCGGCCGGACCCCGGGGATCGATCGGCTGTTGCGCAGGCAGGCGGCGCGCGGAGCGCGGGCCGTACGGCTGGCGAACGCTGCCGGGTTGAGGGGCGCGCTCGGCCGGCCGGCCGCGGATGCCGTCGGGGCGGTCGGGCTGGGGCCCGCGTGTCGCCGGGGCGATCCGCTGCCCGGGCCTCTCCAACTCGGAAGGTTGAGGCCTGCCTGGGAGCCGCTGGGCGCCTGGCTGAACCGGCTGAGGCCGCCGCTCGCCGGCACGCCGGGCCGCGCTGCCACGGTCATCGGGGGGAAGCAACTGGTCCGTGCGCCGCTCCCGGCCGGTGACACCAGGGCGGGGACGTGCGGCCGCGCGCCGTGCCGCGTCGTCAAGCCGGCCGGTGCGGGCGGAATCATCGCCGCCGGTTCGTCGCGGATCAGCCGGTCGCGCCGCCGGGCGCCGGCCGTCGCGGTCGGCAGCCGAGATATCCGGCGGTCTGCCTGACTGGCGGCCGTCGCGGCGAGCGGCATCGGGGTCGGCCCGCCGACGTGGGTCGGCCAGATCGCGGCCGCCGGCGTCCCGCGGCGGCTGGATTTCGGCCCCCGCGAAAGGATCCGCGTCTTCGGCGGCTCGGGCGGCCTCTCGATCAGGGCGGCCGGCAGTCCGATCGGCACGCTGGGCACGGCGAGGTCCAGGACGATCGGGCGGTGCCGCGGACCGCCGGGGCTGCTGACCGTCGGCGGTCGCCTCGCCTTGGGCCGCGGCCAGTGGGGAGGCCGGCCGTCTCAGCCTCAGAGGCTCGAAGTCCTCGGGTCTCTCGGCATTGCGCTGGCGGCCGGCGCGCGTCTCGAGCCTGGCGCGGGTGCGGGTGAACTCGCGGGACTCACGGGCCACTTCGGCCAGTTGCCGCTGCCGGGCCTGGTCGATTCGGCGCAGTCGCAGCCCGGTGTCGCTGGGCTGGTTGAACGCATCCTCGAGCGACTGGCCCAGGGCGATGGTATTGATGTTGGTGATGTTCACGTCGCCCGCGCGCCGGACCAGCAAGTTCTGTTCGCGGAAAGTGCGCGGCGGCCGGAAGTCGCGGTTGGAACTGAAATAGCGGTACCGATCGCGCACCACGTTGCCCCAAGCGCCGTAACCTCCCCGATAAACGGAGCTGTAGTACGAGAACAGCGGGTCGTATCCGAAGCCTCGATTCTGGTAGAGGTACCAGGGGTAGATGCCTCGCCGGTAATACGTCGGCGCGTAGTAGTCGCCGAAATAGTAGTGGCCATAGCCGGGCCGGGCGAAGAAGTGCGTGATCAACAGCGCCGTGTTGATGAGCGTTCGCGGAACCAGGCGGAAGCCCGGACGGGCGTAGACGGGATGCAGGAACCTGACCGGAGCGAACAGCAGGCCGCGGCGCCGCACCGGGTAGTCCCAGTAGCCGGCGACGTAGATGCAGCCGCTGGGGCTCCAGACGTAGTGGGCGGGCATCCAGACCCAGCCCGGCTCGACAATCGCCCAATAGCCAGGCTGCCAGACGTATCGCGCGGTCCGCCATACCCATTGGCCCGGAACCCAGAAGTAGCCTTCACCGGGTGGCGGGCTGGACGGACCGACCTCGAGGCTTTCCGGAGGGACGGGATAATAAACGACCTCCTCGACCGCGGTGCTGGCCCAGTAACCGGTGATCCATTGGAATCCGTCGTCCACTTCCTCCCAATAACCGGGGATCCAAGCATAGCCGGGCGGAGCGACCCGCCACACGCCGCTGATCCAAATGAAATCATCCAGGTCATCGTCCCAGGCCCAATAGCCGGGGATCCAGACCGCGTCGCCCTCGGGACGCACCTCGGGCGGTACCTCTTCGATCAATTCCGGCGGAGTCGCCGACACGAAGATCCCCGCAGCCGGGTCGACCTGCATCACGCTGGCGAAGGCTTCGTGTACGGGGCCGCTGGTCAGGATCTCGACGTCGTCGCCGTACTCGTTGATTTGTCCCGATTGGGCTTCGAATTGGGGAAACTCTTGGGCCCGGGCAGCCGCCGGTGCCAGCAGCAAGAGGGCGATCCAGAGCGGACCGGACCGCCAGAGGTTCGTGGTCATGTGCTTCTCCTTGCAACGCGCCATCCGTGGATCGCTCGTCCGGCGGCAACGGGAAAGGGCCAGAGGAGCGGCTTTCTCACAACGGTTCTTTGGGAACGGGGACTCTCCCTTCCGGCAGGCAGGAGCATCTGCCGTGCCAATGGCCGTGCGCGTCGAGCGGCTTTCGGGCCCAACCCTAACGGGTGTTATGGCTTATGGCGGCCGTGCCGAAGGTGCCGGTGGCAGCCAGCCAGGCCGGGCGCCTGTGATCGGACTGAACGCAGTTGGGTCAACCTGATGTCAGAATCGGCCGTTTGGCGGGGTGTCCGATGGGTGCAAAGTGACAATAAGTGCTTGACGGGCAACCTGTTCCAAGTTACCTAAATACTGTAGAATATCTATAATGTGCATATTAACGCCCGCAGACCCCCCCGGCGGACGGCATGATCATTGCTTCCACAGTGTACTGGTGCCTGATGCTCTCAACGGTCCTCGGACCCGGCGTCACGGCCGCGGTTGCCGGCGCGACCGTATCTCGCTGTGGAGCTTGTGACCGGGGCCAGTATTGGCGAATTAGTTCGCTCAACGCGCCGCGATGCGCGCCGTTCGACCCGGAGAAGCTGGAGTACTTCGTGTACGACTGCCGGCGAGGCTGGCTGCCGTCGACCCGTGAAGCGTACCTGGCGTCGGACGATCCGGCCGCCTCGACCAGTTTCTTCGTTCACGGCTATTTTCCGCAGCGGTGGATCACCGTGACGAAGATGGTCGACTCGAGCACCGACGGCGGCTGGCTGGCGTTCGACCGGCTGAGTCCGCGCGACCGGCCGTTCCGCTTTGTGCTGTGGGTTTGGCCGGGGGAGCGCGACGACGGTTCACGGCTGCCCGAAAACATCCGCATCAAGATGGGGCTGGCTGAGCTGCAAGCCTGGTACCTGGCATGGGTCGTGGACCAGATGAACCCGGATGTGCCGGTTGGGCTGATTTCCGACAGCCTCGGTGCACCCGCGCTGACCGGTGCCCTGCACGTGCTGGGAGGCGGCGCCGTGGACGGACAGTCGCTCGAGCGGATCCATCCCGCGCGGATGCCGCTGCGGGCCGCCCTGGTGGCGGGCACGATGAACAACGATTGGTTGGTTCCCGGTCGGCGGCACGGTCTGGCACTGTCGCAGGTAGACAAGATGCTCATCACGGTCAACCCGCGAGATCGAATGCTGAAGCTGTACACTTTGTTCAAGATCGGCGGCGGAGTGCCGGCCGTGGGCGAAACGGGCATTGCGGGCCGCTCGCGGCTGGGGCCGTATCGCGAGCGGGTGGTTCACTTTGCCTCGTCGCCGTACGTTGGGGGCCGGCATTGGTGGACTACCTACCTGCGATCGCCGGCGGTGGTGGCGCGTCTGAAGCCGTTTGCCTTTCCGCCGCCGCGTGCCTGGGTCGCATCCGAGACCGAAGTCGCCGACGGCGAACCCAGCCCTTCGGCGGCCGGCTCCAGGGCCACGACGGCCGTGGACCCTGCGGCGGCGCCTGAGGCCGACCAGCCGCCGGAGCAAGCTGCCGGCCGGAGCCAGCAGCTCGCGCCGGCCGGTTAAAAGCGGCCGGCTTTCGTGGCGCATGCCTGCGATTCATCGTTCGTCGTTCGCGCTTCCGCCCCCGGCCGCTCCCAGGGCAGCGAGCAGCTCGCTCATTTCGCCGGCCGCGTGCGCATTGCCTTGCCGCCGCGCCTGCTCGATGCCATCGCCGAGGGCGGCCGTTGCCTCGTTGAGCCGGCCCATCTCGGCCAGTTGCTGGGCCGCCATCAAGAAGGCAGGCACGTAGGGGGTGTGGCCGGTCATCAAGGCTTGCAGCAGCTCGAGGCTGCGCTGTTGCTCGTTTTCCTTGGCCAGCTCGAGGGCCAGGCTGTATCGCAAGAACAGGTCGGCTGGCTCATCGGCCAGCATGGCTTCGATCTGTTCGCGCCGCGAAAGCATCGGTGTGGAACGCTTAGGCGTCTCCGATTCCTGCTGCCTTTTGTCTGCCTGCCTCCAGATCGCCGTAGACCAGATCGCCGGCGCTGAGCGTGGCGCGGATCTCCAGCCGAGTCCGCGGCTCGCTCACCAGGTCGAACAGCACCAAGTCGGCGGGCTCGCCGGGACGCAGTCCACGGGATGGCAAACCCAAGAGGCGGGCCGGATGATCGGTCGCCATGGCCACGGCCGTTGCCAGGTCGATGCGAGCGAAGTCGATGAGATTGGCCACGCCGTCGCCGATCGGCCGCGAGGCGCCTGCCAGGAGCTGCTGCTGCCCGGCGATGACGAGCCGGCCGTCGTCGAGGATATCGACTTGGCAGCCGCTGCCGGTGTAGCGGCCCGGGGGCAAGCCTGCCAGCCCCGACATGTCGCTCACGAGGATGCAGCGCTCGGGCGTCTTGGCCCGCACCATGGCCTTGACCACCTCGGCCGGCAGATGGTGGCCGTCGACGATCAGGCTGGCCTGCAGGCGATCCTCGGCCAGTTGGTCCCAGATGTAGTTGGGATGCCTGGGCAGCAGGCGGTGAGCGCCGTTGCCCAGGTGCGTGCTGAGCCTTGCGCCGGCGTCGACCGCGTCCTGAATCTGGCGGCTGGTGGCTGCCGTGTGGCCGATGGCCACGATCACGTTGGCGGCGGTGGCCCGCGCGATGAATTCGGGGGCCTCGTCGAACTCGGGCGACATGGTGAGGATGCGGATACGGCCAGAGGCGGCTGCCTGGAGCCGCTCGAACTCGGTCCAGCTTGGCCGGCGGCAGTGTTCGGCCGGGTGCGCGCCGCGGGGTCCGTCCTCGCTGGAGAAATAGGGCCCTTCCAGATGGATGCCCGGCACGGCGCGGGCCACTTCAGGAAACGATTGACAGGCAAAGTCGATAGCTTCGAGCGCCCGCACCAGGCAATCGTGCGAGTGCGTGGTGAGGGTGGGACACAAGCTGGTCACGCCAAACGCCCAATGCCGCCGCACAATGGCGGCCACCTTGTCGGGTGTCAGCTCGGGCGAACTGAATTCCTGCCCGCCGTAGCCGTTGACCTGAATATCGACAAAGCCCGGCGCCACCCAGGGAAGCGCATCGGCGTGAGCCGCACCTTGGGTCTGCACGCGCGCGATTCGGCCATCGTCGACATGGATGCTGATCACTTTGCGCGTATCGTAGCGGCGGGCTTGGAACTGCATGCAGGAAAGGATAATCGACGGAGAAGTGAGTGGGGAGTGGCGGCGGGCCGGGATCTTTGGCTCGAGGTTGGCCTGATCGGCTCTCCGCTGGCGGATGGCGATGTCCGGTGTTGCTTGCAGTCCGGATTGGGCGCGGTACGATCGGAGGGATTGCACTGGCCCTTTTTCGCGTGCCCAAGCCATCGGGGGACATGTCATGGTGTGGGGAATCTATGGGAGCTTGTACTTTCTGGTGGCGGGCGCCGCAATTTTGTTGCTGTGCCGGCGGGAGAACGCGGGCCGCGTGGCCGGTCCAGCGGTTCCGCGCTGGCTTGGCGCGTGCCTGATCGGCATGGCGCTTGGCGCATCGAGTGCGTTCGGATCGATGCACTTGCTCGGATACGGGGGCGCGTCAACTTCGCCCGGCCAGCCCGGGGCGGGTGGCGGCGGTGCTCCAGGAGGAGGCGGTGGTCCAGGGGGAGGTGGTGGTCCAGGGGGAGGCGGTGGCGGCGGGGGCGCGAGCGGACCGGCGACCGACCTGGCAGCCATGGTCGGCAAACTCGATCTTTTGACCGACGGCCTCTCGATCGAACTGACCGATAAGCAGCGCGACGATCTGGCCAGCCACCTGAGCGGTCTGGAAGCGATGGATGAGTTGGCCAGCGCGGATGCCGAGAGGCGGATCAAATTGATCCGGGTGGAGTTGACACCCGAGCAGCGCAGCGCCGTGGAAGCCATCGAGCTGCCGAGACGGCGGGGGGGTGGCGGCGGCGGAGGCGGCATGGGTGGCGGCGGTGGCGGAGGGGGGGGTGGCGGACCTGGCGGCGGTGGCGGCGGTCCAGGAGGCGGCGGCGGTGCCGGCGGCAACACCAATCCGTTCAAGGAGGAAGCTACGGCAAAGAAACTGGAGAACTTGCGGCGCAAGCTGGTGGCCGGCGAGTAATGCCGGCGCTTGGACCGACGGTACCGGCACCCAGGGCGTGCCCAGGGGCTTGGCAGTTGTCATTTGCGTGGCGGCCCGCGATAATCGAAGGGTAACAAGGCGAGAAAACGAACCTCCGCAGCCGCCGATGGCCGAGCTACCCAATCTTTCCGTAACGCCGCCGGAGGTGGACCTGTCCGGGCGGCAATTGGGCGATTTCAGGCTCTTGCGGCGCCTGGGCCGGGGGGCGATGGCCGAGGTCTATCTGGCCGAGCAGGGTTCGTTGCGCCGGCAGGTGGCCATCAAGGTGTTGAAGAGCCACCTGGCCACGGACGAAACGTACGTGAAACGGTTTCACAACGAGGCCCAGGCAGCCGCGTCGCTGGTCCACGCCAACATCGTGCAGATCCACGACGTCGGCAGCAGCGAGGGGGTGCACTACATCGCGCAGGAGTACGTGCAAGGGCAGAACCTGCAGGAATTCATGGTCCGCCGCGGCCCGCCCGACGTGAAGCTGGCGCTGGCGATCATGCGGCAAGTGGCCTCGGCCCTGCACAAGGCCGCCTTGGCGGGAATTGTTCACCGGGACATCAAGCCGGAGAACATCATGCTGGGCCGCAGCGGCGAAGTGAAAGTGGCCGACTTCGGGCTGGCGCGGTTGACGGGCAACGGCGGGGTGAACCTGACGCAGGTCGGGATCACGATGGGGACGCCGTTGTACATGAGTCCCGAGCAAGTGGAGGGGCGCACGCTCGATCCGCGGAGCGACATCTACTCGTTCGGTGTGACCTGCTTCCAGATGCTCGCCGGGACGCCTCCTTTCCGGGGCGAGACGGCCTTGAGCGTGGCGGTTCAGCATTTGAAGACCGAACCGCAGCGGCTGGAGCACCTGCGTCCGGACCTGCCGGTCAGCCTGTGCCGGATCGTTCACAAGATGCTGGCCAAGAATCCGGCGCAGCGGTACGAAACCGCGCGCGACCTGCTGGTCGATCTGCGGGGCGTGCCGGTCGAGGGGATGGCCGACGACTGGGGCGATCTGGTCGACGAGGCCGACGGCGCGATCAGCGAGATGCTGGCCGGCGCCCATGCGGCCACCGGGCGTCTGGGGAGCTTGATGAAGACATCGAGGCTGCACTCGATGCGGCGTCGTCGAGTTCGGGTCTGGATTGCGGCCGGGGTGGTGCTCTCTTTTCTGGCCGGAGGAGCGGCTGGTTGGTCCCAGCGGCCCGCCTACCTGCTGGCCGAGGCGCGGCAGGCCAACGTGCCGCACCAACTGAATACGGCCGGCGCGCAACTGCTCCGCGCCAAGCTGCAGGACACCGAGGTGGAGGCATGGCTCAAGAGCGTCGAGCGGTATTTTCCCAAGGACGAGCGGCACGTGCAGTTGGCCAGGCAGGAATTGGCGAAGCTCTATTTGCTCGAAGACCGCCAGGAAGAAGCAAAGAAGCTGTTCGATCAGTTCGCCGACTTGGACGACTCGCAGCGCGAGTTGCGGGCCTTCGGGCTGGCGGGGCAGAGTCTGCTATTGACCCGCACGGGCCGATACCAGGACGCGATCGAGAAGCTGGACGAGCTTTGGCCGCTGAAAGAGGAGCTAGACCGCGACCGCAGCATGCGCCAGATGGTTCAAGTTTCGCTCAACGTCATCGAAAGGGCCAGCGAAAAGCGGGTCAGCGAGGCCCAAGCGAATCAACTCAAGAAGTGGCTGGAGGTGGAGTTTCCGCCGGACGAGGGGGAAACGGACCAGGCCGGTTGACAGCCGGCGGCAGGTGGGTTAACAAACAATGCACGGGCCGCTAAAGAGATGAACGGCTCGCTTCGGCTCAAGATGGCATCCCAGGGCCGTACCTGCCCGCATCGTCTAGTGGCCTAGGACGCTGGGTTCTCAGCCCAGTAACCGGGGTTCGACTCCCCGTGCGGGTACCTTGACCGCATGAACGCGGCCGTCTGGCTTGCCACGTCCCGTCTCTCACCGTCCGTCTCTCACCGGCCGCCTGCGGCCCGCGACCAGTCGGCGGCTACCGCGGCGGGCTCGCCGCCGTAGTGCTTCTTGAAGGCAGCCGAGAACGGACTACCCTGGCCGAGGTCTTTGAGCAAGGCGGAGAACCTGGCCGGTTTGGACATCAAGGCCTTGAGAAAAGCAAAGCTGAGCGCGGCCGCATCGCCCGTCACGATGTCGCCCGATTCCAAGAACAAGTCGGGGCCGCGGCCGGCGGCCAGGGCGGCCTTGGCGGCTTCGTCCCACTGGTGGACGGTCCGGTTCCTGGGGTTGGCCCGGCCGGCGGCCACCCGGGCCGTGCCGACGGCGAACCAGCGGGGCACCTCGGCCTGGCTTTCGATATAGGCCCCCGTGAACTGCTGTGCCAGAAGCAGTGCGGGCGTGTCCTTGTCGTTGTTGGGCACCACGAGGCAGCCGTAGGCATCAAGAACGTTGTAGCGCCAATGCCCGGTCCAATCGGAGGGGAGCTCGCGCTTCTCGACCATGGTGCCGAACTCGGAATAGTCGAAGCGGTGCTCGAAAGCGAACAGCGTCAGCCGCCCCTTCAAGAAGGGCTTGCCGGCCTTGAACATGGCCGCGATCTTGCCCTGCTGGACTTTGGCCAGCTCGGCCAGCTCGTCCATGCGGGGGGGCGTGAGGTTGCCCAGCAAGAGGAAGGCGTCTGCTTGGCGCTGGTCGGGCACCTCATCGGGAATGGCCAGCCGCCAGTTCTTCCCCGCCAGCTCGGCCCGCACGGCGGACAGCTCGTCGTGGGACATGCGGGTGGCGGCCATAATCCGCACGGCCAGGTCGAGCGGCTGCAGGGGGTCGGACCAGTCGAACTTCGCCCCCTCGGCAATCCAGGACTCGAAGCGGGCGATGACCGCTTCTTCGAGCGGCGGCCGGCGCAGGGGCATCTGGGCGCCCGCCATGCCCCGGAGTTTTTGCACGAGCAGGCTGTCGGCCGGTTTGCCCGGTGCGATGATCGGGCCGCTGTCGCCGCCGCGCAGGAGCGTGGCGAACGTCGACAGGTCGAGCCGGGCGGCCGGCTGCGGGCCTCCATGGCAATCGATGCAGGAAGCGACGAGCACGGGCGCGAGGTCGCGGACGAACTGCACGGCTTCGGAGCCGGCGGCCTGGACGACTTGGGGCATCGACGGCCCGCTGGGGTTGGGGACGGGAGCCAGCGAGGCGAGGGGCACGGTTTCGGCCCCGCCGTCGAAGCGGGCGCCGGCGTCGATCCAGGCGCTGATCTTGGCCAGCTCCTCGGCTGTGACCTTGGGGCCGGTGCGAGGCATATCGCCCGTTTCGATGACCTCGACCAAGCGGCTGCCTTGGCTCTTGCCGGGATTGAAGACGATGCCGGCGTCGGAGCCCTTTTTCAGATCGGCGAAGGTGGCCATGCTGAAGCCGCCACGGGCGTTGCGGATGTGGCAGTTGCGGCACTTGGAGGCAAAGATGGGCAGCACGTCCTTGGTAAAGCTGATGTCCGACGTGCCGGCCGGCTTGCCGGTCAGATCGAGTCCCCGTGCTTTGAGCAGCCGCTCGGCCGCCGCCAGTTTTTTCTGGTAGCGGGCCACTTCGTCCGCCGGGGCGTCGCCGGCCGCGATCCAATCGGCGAGCAACCGTTGGGCCTCTCCCGCGGCCAGGGCGGAGTCGCTGTACTTCTTGCTTTTGTAGAAGGCCGAAACCTTCCTCAAGGCGCGATCCAGAGATGCCAATGCCGCGCGCTCGTCGCCGGCCGGCTGGGCCGCTCCGAGCGGAGCGTGCAACGCTGCAGCCAGCGCCAGACAGACGGCGATAGTGTGTCGCATGGGGGCGCCTCGATGAGTTCCACCGGCAGGGGTTGAGCCGAGGCGCCAATTATAGATCATCCGCCGGGCGGCCGCCAATTTTCGGCGGGTAGCGAAACGCATGCGGCTCTCGACCGGCTGCGGCCGGAGCGGGCCGGTCGCTCGCGCGTTTTCCTCCCTATGCCGTTTCAGAATCCCCAGCCAAAGAAAGTGTCGTGCTCGTAGGGGAGCAAACGGGGGCGGACGGCGCGAGGCGGCGGATACACGGGCGGAACGGCCACCGGTTGGCGAAAGTCGATATGGCGCACGTGATGGTAGGGATGGTCCTTGGCCCAGTCGTATTCGTGCTCGAGCCGATCGCGCTCGGTCTTGTAGTCGCGCTTGAGCTGATCGCGCTGGCGGTCGTAGACGTCTTCGAGATGGTCTCGGCGGTGGTCGTACTCGCGCTCGTGCCACTTGCGGGCGGATCGCTTCAGGTGGCGGCCGCGGTCGCGCTCGTATTTCAAGTGGTCGTCCTGGAGCTCGTAGGCATGTTTGAGTTCGTCGCGCTGCCGCTTGTAGGCCGCTTCGAGCTGCTTCTCTCGCAGCTTGTGCTGATCTCGCAGGGCATCGCGCCAGTCGTGGTCGGCACGGGCCGTGGAGAGCTGCCCGGAAAAGACCAGTGCGGCGGTTAGCAGGATTGCAGCAACTCGCATGACGATTCCTCCTGTATTGCTTCCGGCTGCGGTGGGCGCGTCTGTGAACCAATTACGTGCAGGTCGCATGCCGGCGCCCTAAAAGGACGCAACCCCTAGGGTAAACAGCGGCTGGCCAGATTGGAAGCATTTGGCCACTGTCGTCGGATTGACTGCAAGCGCCGCCGGAACGGGGCAGGGGGGAGAGGGCAGAAATCAGAGGTCGGAGGTCAGAAGTCAGAGGTCAGAGGGCAGGGAGGCAGGGGGGAGAGGGCAGACGGCCTGGGAAGGCCGTCCTATTACCTACGGCGCGGCTGCGTCACGCCGGAGCGTGACGGTGGAACCTCTGTCCCCGGGCTCCTGACGGTCAACCCGGCAGCAAGGCGGCCAAGTCGGGGTGGGGCCGGGGAATCACGTCGGCCATGATCAGCTTGCCGCCGAGGCGCTCGACGGTTTGCCGGCCGGCTGCGATGGCGGCCTGGACGGCAGCGACGTCGCCTCGCACGATGATGGTGACGTAGGCCGCTCCGATCTTCTCTTTGCCGACCAGTTGCACGGCGGCGCTCTTGAGCATTTCGTCCGTGGCGTGCAGCGCCGCCACCAGCCCCTGGGTTTCGAGCAAACCTATTGCGTTTGAGTTATTCATGGGTGTCTCCCGTGGTGCGCGGGCATCGTAGGCTCCGAGTAATGGACTGTAGGCAGGTTTTTGAGCAGCCAGAGCGAGTGTTTCATCCCTGGGGCCGGCAAGCCAGGACCAGAAGGCGGTGGCGCCCAGTTGCCGGCCGAGGGCCGCACCCTGTTCGGCCGCCTCGCGGACGTCGCCGGCCGAGCCGATGAGCTTGATGCACTGGGCCGGCGAATCGGTGCTTTCGATCCCCAGGATCCGCACGCCGGCCGCCTTTGCACAGCGGTCGGCGACGACGAAGGCCGGGGCCAGATTGCTGATTTCGAGTAACGCAAGGGAAACTCCCAACGTCTATCCCCCGACCCTGCTTCTAAGAACCGATTGACACGGCGCATCACTGCTTCTCGGTCCCGACACGGCGGGACCTCCAAGCAGTGGCACTACTGACTCTGACTTCTGGCTCCTGTTCCCTGTTCTCTTAGGCGAGGCCGCGGCGTTTCAGCTCGGCCAGGACACCCTGCACAATCTGGTTGACGGCGCGAGGGTCGGCCGCCGACGCCTGCGGCGGGCAGCCGCCGACCGGCTCGTCGGTGAAGCCCTCTTCGGCCAGCAGGCACTGCAGCGTGTTGGAAAGCGTGCGGATCTGGGCCTGTTGCGTATCGGCCAGCGGCTGGCGGCCGGCGCCGGGATGGAAGCCCCGCAGGGCCAGCGCGGCGCGGAAGCCCTCGGGAAAATCGGCCGAGTAGAGCATGGCGTCGAACAGCGTGAGCAGCTTGTACTGCAGCTCGCGCGCTTCGTCGATGCGGCGGGCCATCGTCAGGTCGTAAAGCTTGCGGGTGATCTCCGGCACCACGCCGCTGGTGGCGTTGGTGCCGCCGTCGCAGCCGATCAACAGCATGGGCATCAGCGCGGCGTCCCAACCGGTGAGGAAGCTGAACTCAGGCCGGTTGGGCCGCACCGCCTGGATCATGCGGATCATGTGGGGAATATCGCCCGACGAGTCCTTGATGGCGACGATCCGCTCGCACTCCTCGCTCAGCCGCTGGACGGTCGGCACGTCGATGGGCGATGCGAACATGGGGATGTTGTACAGCGTGACGTCGATGGGCGTGTTGCGGCCGATCTCCTTGAAATAGGCGTAGACGGCGGCCGGACTCAGCTTGTAGTAATAAGGCGAAACGATGGCCACGGCCCGCACGCCCAGGGAGTGGTAGTATTCGCAGGCGGCCAGGGTCTCCCGCACGTTGGCTTCGGCGGCGCCCGCCAGGAGCGGCACTCGGCCTGCGGCCTGGTCGGCCATGATGGCGATAATCCGCCGGCGCTCGTCGGGCGTGAAGCGGGTGAATTCACCGGTCGATCCGTTGGGATACAGGCCGTGCACGCCCCGCTCGATCAGCCAGTCGGTATAGCGGCGCAGCTCCGCTTCGTTGATCTGGCCCCGCTCGTCGAGCGGGACGATATTGGGGGTGAAAATGCCTTCCAGGCGGGGGGCCCGGGAACGGGGGGATGGACTCATGGGTTGTTCGCCATCGGGACCGAATACCAGCAGGCGGCCTCACTAGCTTAGCCCGCCAGGGCCGGGGCGGGGAGGGTGCCTGGGCCACGAGGCGTCCGAGCCGGGCACTTGCCGCGTGAGGTGCCAGGGTGTAGCCTTGCGGGTGGTAGGGACTGTGCGGAGGCGATGGCACGATCGTGCAGCAGATTGGCATAGGTTCTCGCCGTGAAGCCAGGTGAAGCGCATCCCGCCCAATCGAACCGGCCTGGTGCCGGTGCGGCGGCGCGCCCGGCGGTCGACCTTCGCAGATCGCACTGGGCGGTGCTGAGTATCCTGGTGCTGTTGTTCATCGCGTACGTCGCCATTTTTTACGCCTGCCCGTTGCCCAGCGTCCGGGGCCAAATCCGCCGCTTCGATTTCTTGACTTGGGCTGCTCTGTTGCCCGACCAATTCATCTCGGTTTGGTTTGGCGATCCGCCGCAATTCATGCTGCGCGACCGTTTGGGCGTGCTGTGTGCGGCGGCCGCCATTCTAGCCGTGTCGGCCATGGTGGGGCGCCTCTTGATGCGGGGCCTGGGGCTGGATCGCGGGCTGACGCGGCTGGAAGTGGGAGTGTTTTCGGCGGGAGTGGGGCTGAACACCGTCTCGCTGTATGTGCTGGCGGTGGGGATGGTGGGCAAGCTTCGTAACGTTTACCTGTTTACCGTGCCGGCCTGCCTGGTGGTGGCCGCGATGGTGGCCTTGGCCGTCGTCGAGAGGCGGTGGCGGCGCGAGCCGCCGGCCCCAGTTCAGCAGCCGGCGCGGCGTCGAGAATGGTTGAGGCGTCGGTGGCTTTGGATGGGCGCGCCGTTCGTGGCGGCGATTATGCTGGGAGGCATGCTGCCGCCCATCGACTTCGATGTGCGCGAGTACCACCTGCAGGCGCCCAAGGAGTTCTTCCAGCAGGGGCAAGTCGTGTTCCTGCCGCACAACATCTACGGGAACATGGCCCTGGGCAGCGAGATGCTGAGCCTGCTGGCCATGGTGCTTTTGGACGATTGGTGGTTCGGGGCGCTGGTGGGCAAGACCGTGATTGCGGCGGTAACCCCCTTGACTGCGCTGGCGCTGCTCGCCGCGGGATTGCGGTTATTCTCGTTGAGGGCGGGGGTGGTGGCTGCCCTGGTCTATATCTCGATTCCTTGGATATCGCAGGTATCGAGCAACGGTTTGGTGGAAGGCGTCTCCGCTTTTTATCTGTTGCTTTCGGTGTTTGCGGTGTTGCTGTCGCGAGCGCCGAGCGAAGGGCAGCCCGGCGCGGCCTGGCGGCGCGTGCTCTTGGCGGGTTATCTGTCGGGTGCCGCCGTCTCGTGCAAATATCCCGGGCTGCTGTTCGTGGTGGTCCCGCTGGCGGCGTACCTCTGGCTGGCTGGCCGGAAGGCCGACTGGAAGCCGGTGGCCCTGTTTTTGGCGGCCACCCTGGCCGGTTGCGGGCTGTGGTTTTATAAGAACTGGCTGTTGACGGGCAATCCGACCTACCCGCTGTTGTACGAGGTTTTCGGGGGAGCGACCCGGACCGTGGAGAAGAATCATCAATGGCTGCTGGCGCACACGCCGTCGGGTTATTCATTCGAGCAATTGGCCGCCGGGCTGGCGAAAGTGTTCTGCACCAGCGAGTGGCTTAGCCCGCTGGTGATGCCGCTGGCGGTCATGGCCTGGCTGGCACGAGGGCAGCGGCGTCAGGTGATGTTTCTTTGGGGGTTCTTCGCGTACGTCGTGGCTGCCTGGTGGCTCTTGACGCACCGCATTGACCGGTTTTGGATTCCGGCATTGCCGGTGGTGGCGCTGCTGGCCGGAGTGGGTGCCACGTGGAGTGCATCGCTGGGTTGGCGGCGTATCGTGACCGCGATTTTGATCTGTGGGCTGATGGCGAACTTTTTGTTCGTGGTCTCGGGAGCGGGCGGTTACAACGCCTACTTCGTCCAGTTGGAAAAGCTGCGCCATGGCCCGGGTCGGACCGATCCATGGCATCGGGCGCTCAACAGGCTTGTGCCGCCCGGGCACGGCGTGTTGATGGTGGGCGACGCCCAGGCATTCGATCTCGAAATGCCCGTCCTGTACAACACCGTGTTCGACGATTCGGTGTTCGTGCGGATGTGCCAGGGCCGCTCGGCGGAAGAAATTCGGGAGGCCCTGCTCAGCGAGCGGATCTCGCACGTCTACGTGCACTGGGGTGAGATCGCGCGGTATCGCAAGCACGGGAATTATGGGTTTCCGATGTTTGTCCAACCGGCCCTGTTTGACCAATTGATTCAGCACGGCGTATTCGATGCCCCATGGCAAAGCCAATTCCACCGCGGAATGGTCTACCCGGTGCGGGGCGGATGGCAACACCCTCCATTGGAGCCGCCGCTGGAGCAGCCGCCGCCGCTCGTGCCCGCAAAGACAGTGAAGTGAGGCAAGCTGGGCCGGCTCCTTTTTCCCCAAGGGCCGCCCGTTCAGGACAACCCGACTAGCTCCAAGCGGCGCGAAATCGTATCGTTGTCGTCCTGCGAACGATTTGGCAGGAAGCCATATCTCGAGCGACAAGGAGGTTGCGATCATGCGCTGTATGCCGGATACCGTTGAGGTCCGCGAACTGGTGCTGCGGACGTTCGACGAGTTCCAAACGGCTCAGACCCATCGCGAAGAGTTCAGCGAGACCATCCTGATCGAGGATGGGTGCTATCTGGCACGCTCGTACCGGCAGGATGGGCTCTTGGCGATGTGGCTGATCCAGGACGGCGTGCTGCAGTTCTACGACGCCGAGGGGAACATGCTGCGGACAGTAAACCTGTTCGAGGAGCTGCACCCCAAAAAAATGGCCGCCTGACCGCCTGATCCGATTGCCTGGGCATACACGCCCCGAAGCGCGTTCGCGCCGGGCGTGCGGCGGCTCGGCGAGCGAGACACGTCGATCCGACCGGGGCGCATCCGGCGTGATGCGATCTTGCCGGTAGGCGCGGCATGTCCTAAGCTGTTTACCGATCCAAAGGCGTGGATTGGTACGTCACGGATGACGGCCCGAAATCGCTTGCGAGCACCGGCATGGAACTGAGCCAAACCGTCCGTGTCGTTCCGCTGGACGGCGACGAAGCATCGCCTGCCTCCCGGAGCGGCGACGACCCGCGGCGGCGCCCGCCGTCGGCGCTCGGGCGCGCCGTGGTCCGCACCCGGCAGTGGCTGCTGGACCAGCAGCACGCCGGCGGCTATTGGGTCGCCGAGCTGGAAGGGGACACGATCCTCGAAAGCGAGTACATCCTGCTGTTGGCCTACCTGGGCCGGCACGACTCGCTGCAGGCCGGCAAGGCCGCCCGCACGATTATTGAAGAGCAGTTGCCCACGGGCGGCTGGTCCATTTATCCCGGCGGCGGCGTGGAGATCAGCGCCAGCGTCAAGGCGTACTTCGCGCTCAAGCTGGCGGGGCACGAGCCGAGCGCCGAGTACATGCAACGGGCCAGGGCGGCCATTATGGCCCACGGCGGGGCCGACGCGGTGAACAGCTTCACCCGCTTTTACCTGGCGTTGTTGGGACAGATCTCGTATGACCAATGCCCCGAAGTGCCGCCGGAGATCGTGCTGTTGCCGGGCTGGTTCCCGGTGAACCTTTATGCGGTCAGCGCCTGGAGCCGCACGATTATCGTGCCGCTTTCGATCATGTCGGCCTTGCGTCCCAGGGCCCGGATCGCTCGCGAACAAGGAATACGCGAGCTGTTTCTCAACGAGCCCGCCGATTGGCCGCCGCTGCGCTGCCCGGGGCTCAAAGGGGGCAGCGGGCCGCTGAGTTGGGACCGCTTGTTTCGAGTCGTCGACGGCTGGCTCAAGTTGTGCCGTCGATGGGGCCTGCTGCCCGCCCGCCAGCGGGCCTTGGCGGCCGCCGAGCGCTGGATGCTCGACCGGTTCGAGGGGAGCGACGGATTGGGCGCGATCTTCCCGCCCATGGTGTGGAGCGTGATCGCGCTGGACGCGCTGGGCTATGCCGCCGACTCCCCCCAGCTCACGTGGTGCCACGAGCAGCTCGAAGGGCTCATGATCGACGAGCAGCACTCGCTGCGGCTGCAGCCGTGCAAGTCGCCGGTCTGGGACACGGCCATTGCCTTGCGGGCGCTGGCGGCCAGTGGCGTTCCCGCGGCACATCAGGCGATCGCCCGCGGGGCCGATTGGCTGCTCGACGTGCAGATCCACTCGCCGGGCGACTGGTCGCGCTCGGTCGACGCCGAGCCGGGGGGCTGGTGTTTCGAGCACGCCAACCAGTTTTATCCCGATCTGGACGACACGGCCATGGCGGTGATGGCTCTGGCCGAGCCGTTGGGCGGCCGGCCCGGCAAAGCCCTGCCGCCGCTGCTGGGGTTGTTGCCCGCCGGCGGGCGGACGGTGGACAAGCGAGCCGATGACCGCGGTGCCCGGCTGGCCCGTACCCACGCCGCGATTGCCAAGGCCGAGCGCTGGATGCTGGCGATGCAGAACCGCGACGGCGGCTGGGGCGCATTCGACCGCGACAACGACCGGGAGTTTCTCTGCCACGTGCCGTTCGCCGACCATAATGCGATGATCGATCCCAGCACGCCGGACCTGACCGCCCGCGTGCTGGAGGCGCTGGGCGAGCTGGGGCGGCGGGTGGGGGACCCGGCGGTGGACCGCGGCGTCGCTTACCTGGCGCGGACGCAGGAGGCCGACGGAAGCTGGTTCGGCCGCTGGGGAGTGAACTACGTCTACGGCACCTGGCAGGTTCTGACGGGATTGGCCGCGGTAGGCCTGCCGGCCGATCATCCGCTGATCAAGTCGGGTGCCCAGTGGCTGCTGAGCCACCAGCAGCCCGAAGGGTCCTGGGGCGAATCGCCCGACAGCTATGCCGATCCCCGCTTGCGCGGCCAGGGGCCTCCCACCGCTTCACAAACCGCCTGGGCCGTGCTGGGCCTGATCGCGGCCGGCCTGGAACGCCACCCGGCCACGGCGCAGGGCGTCGAGTACCTGGTGGACCAGCAGCAGGAGGACGGCACCTGGAACGAGCCGGAGTTCACCGGGACCGGTTTTCCGCTGGTGTTCTATCTGCGGTACCATATGTACCCGATCTACTTCCCGCTGTTGGCCCTTTCGCGTTTTGCCGTCGCCACGGCGGGGAAGGCAGGAGGAGGAGTGCAGAAGGAGGAAGGAGGAATCCGAGAAGCGCAAGCGGACCTCCTGCCTGCTGGAAACTGAAAACTTCGCTGACCGCTATCTAAGTCGTAAGCTGCACGCTCTAAGTTCTAAGCTCTAAGTTCTAAGTTCGAGTTCCGCATGCCGGTACCGCTTTCGCAAATGTGGACGGTGGCCCGCTACGTCCTGGGCAAGAAGCTGCGGGGCGTGAAGCGGTACCCGCTGGTGATGATGCTCGAGCCGCTGTTCCGCTGCAACCTGGCCTGCGCCGGCTGCGGCAAGATCCAGTATCCGGGCCAGATTCTCCGCCGCCAGCTCTCGCCCGCAGCGTGTTTCCGCGCGGTCGATGAGTGCGGCGCTCCCATGGTGTCGATCCCCGGCGGCGAGCCGCTGCTGCACCCGCAAATCGGCGAGATCGTCGAGGGACTGGTGGCCCGCAAGAAATACGTCTACCTGTGCACCAACGCCTTGAAACTGGTGGAGAGCCTTCCCAAGTTCCGGCCGTCGAAGTATCTCACCTTCTCGATCCACATGGACGGCCCCCGCGAGATGCACGACCAGGCGGTCTGCCGCGCGGGCGTGTACGACGCCGCGGTCGAGGCCATCAAGGCGGCCCTGGCCGCCGGCTTCCGCGTGACGACCAACACCACGCTCTTCGACCACGCCGAACCGGCCCGGCTGCGAGAGTTCTTCGACGCGATGATGGACCTGGGAGTCGAAGGCATGATGCTCTCGCCCGGCTACCGCTACGAAAAGGCCCCCGACCAGGAACACTTTCTGGGCCGGGACCGCACCAGGCAGTTGTTCCGCGGTTTGCTGGCCAGGCGCGGCAAGCGGTGGCGGTTTAACCAGTCGCCGCTGTTTCTGGAGTTCCTGCAGGGCAAATTCGAGCTGGAGTGTACGCCCTGGGGAAACCCCACCTACAACCTCTTCGGCTGGCAGAAACCGTGCTACCTGCTCAACGAAGGCTATGCGGCCACCTACCAGGAGCTGCTCGAAACGACCGACTGGGCGGCCTACGGGCGCGCCAGCGGCAACCCGAAGTGCGCCGACTGCATGGTCCATTGTGGCTACGAGCCGAGCGCCGTGGCGGCCACGTTCCGACTGAAGGGGATGCTGCACACCGCCCGGCTGATGCTAGGCAAGGGCTAAGGTGCTCTTCTGGGCGTCTTGTCTCCTCTCGCTTGCGCATCGGGTTCGTGGGCTCGCTTGCGCGTCGGGTTCGTGGGCAAGCGCAGGCCGCTCGTGGTAGGATTGGCTCGGGGTCCTGATCCAGCCGAGCGGCCGCAAGGCGGAAGTACGTCATGGTCTGGCAATCGATGTTGCGCCACTGGCTCGGGCAGCAGGCGCGCGCCAAGGTGTTCGAGGCGGCGCGGCAGCGGGCTGAGGGCGGCTCGCGCCCGGCCGAGCGGCCCGCGCCTTGCGACGTGGGGCTGGTGTTCGCGCTGGGAATGGAGCTGGGCGGCTTGGAGGATCTGCTCCAGGGCGTGGTTACGATGCGTGGGCAGGACTTCATTGCCCGTCAGGGGAGTTTGCAGGGTCGGTCGTTGGTGCTGATCGAGTCGGGAGTGGGTTTTGAGGCCGCCGCCCGCGGCACGCAGGCCCTGATCGGCGGGCACCGTCCGCCATGGGTGATCTCGGCCGGCTTCGCGGGCGGGCTCGATCCGCAGGTGGCGCGGGGCGACATCCTGATGGTCGACAGCTTGTGCGAGGCGGGCGGTCGGCAGCTTTCGATCGATCTGAAAGTGAGCCCCGAATCGCTGGCCGGCCGGCCCGGCGTTCACGTGGGTCGATTGCTCTCGATCGACGCCGTGGTGCACCGCCCGGAGGAAAAGCGGGCGCTGGGTGCAGCTCACAGCGCGTTGGCGGTGGACATGGAATCGTGGGCGGTGGGCGAGGTCTGCCGGCAGGCGAAGGTGCGGTTTCTGGCGGTGCGGATCATCACCGACGCGGTGGACGACCGGCTGCCGCGCGACGTGGAGAAGTTGGCGCGGCAGAAGACGCGGGCCGCCCGCCTGGGTGCCGCGGCAGGTGCCGTGTTTCGCCGTCCGTCCAGTCTGAAGGACATGCTCAAGCTGAAGGAGCAGGCGCTCGTGGCCTCCGACCGGCTGGCGCAGTTTCTGGCCGGGATGATCGTGCAGTTGGTTCCGGCCGCGGAGGAGGCTGGCGGTGAACAGGCTACGTAGAACGGAATTCATTCCGTTTACCTGCGTTAGAACGCCATGAATTCGGTTATGCGCCGTGGTGCTTCAGCGTGTAACCCGACAATTCGGCAGGCATTGTCGCAACTGGTCGCAGCCCGCCTCCGTGGTCAAGGTGCCACGCACGTCCACCGATCTTAGGCTTGTCAACCACCCGAGGTGTGCAAGGCCGGCATCGCCGACGTCCGTGAAATTCAGTTGCAGCGTCTGGAGGCGTGTCAGCCGGCTCACGTGCGCAACTCCAGCGTCCGTGAGAGGCGTGTGGAACAGCGAGAGTGTCCGCAGGCTCGTCAGCCCCCGCAGATGCGCAATGCCTTCACCGGTGATCCGGGTTTCACGCAGGTCCAGTTGTTCCAGGCTTGCCAGCGGCTTCAGGTGCGCCAGCCCGGCATCGGTGACCAGCGTGTTGCTCAAGTCCAGCACGGTGAGCTTCGTCAACCCTTCCAGGTAGACAAGGCCGGCATCGGTAATCCGCGTGCTACCCAGGTCGAGCTCTTTAAGGCTTGCCAGCTTGCTAAGGTGCACAATGTCAGCATCGCTGACATTCGTGAAATGCAGGTTCAAGGCTTGCAGCTTTTTTAGTCGACTGAAGCGCGCGAGGCCGGCGCCGCTAACAGGCGTAGAGACCAGCGACAAGGTTTCGAGTTTGGTGAGCCCTTCCAGGTGGGCAAGCCCAGCATCAGTAATCCGCCTCCCGCGCAGGGTCAGCTCTTTTAGATTGGTCAGCCGGCTCAGATGCGCAAGCCCGGCATCGGTGACGTGCGTGTCGCCCAGATTCAGCGATTCCAGGCTGGTGAGCACACCCAGGTGCGGGCAGGCTTCATCGGTGGCGTCGCGCAGATTAACGTGCATGACATTGGCAAAATAGTCGACGCCGATTATCTGCCGCAGCGACCGCGGTCCGCGCGGCTTGTTGTTCAATGCCCGTGGCACACGTCCGGATCGTGCCTGGCGATCCCCGCCGGCGTGCGGTGCGAACAGCTTGTTATTCAATGCCCTTGGCACCGGTATGTCCGCAGCCGGATCATTGAATTCATGCTCGTATTGCACTTGGATCTTTAGAGCCTTCAGCGCCGCCACGGCGCGGCGTTGCCTCTCGGCCGGGATTACCACCAGGGCGAGGACCACACTGACGACGGTCACCAGGGCCAGCAGCGTCGAGAGGCTGTACTGGCGCCAGCTCCACCGCCGCTTCCCTGGCTTAGTTGGCGTGGATGCTCCCATAACGCCCATTGTCGGCCGCCTGGCAGAGACCGGCAAGCTTTCCACTACCGGGCCCCCCGGGACGAGCGCTGCTTCTCGCTGCCGGCTACGCCGGCAACCTCCAAGCAGTGGCGCGTCAGGCGCCGGCAACTCCGTCACACGAAGGGGTAGAAAGAAAGGGGACATTCTACTTTATAAGCACAATAAGGTAGAATGTCCCCTTTCTTTTTTCACCTCAAGCGCCGGCAACTTTGTCACACGAAGGGGTACATGTTGTTCTTGCTGGGGTCGCAGAGGCCGGCGGAATTGTAGGCGGCGATGTCCTGGGCTACGCGCTCTCGGAAACCGTTGAGCGATTCGACTCCAAGCGGCGAAGTGCCGGCCAAGTCGACGAGCGTTTCGTGGGCGCGCTCGACGGCGGCGCGGGCGGCGCGATTCGAGAAGAGGAACTCGTCGCTGGGGCTGGCCAAGGACGAAGAAAGGGGACATTCTACTTTATAAGCACAATAAAGTAGAATGTCCCCTTTCTTTTTTCACTCAGGCGCCGGCAACTGTGTCACACGAAGGGGTACATGTTGTTCTTGCTGGGGTCGCAGAGGCCGGCGGAATTGTAGGCGGCGATGTCCTGGGCTACGCGCTCTCGGAAACCGTTGAGCGATTCGACTCCAAGCGGCGAAGTGCCGGCCAAGTCGACGAGCGTTTCGTGGGCGCGCTCGACGGCGGCGCGGGCGGCGCGATTCGAGAAGAGGAACTCGTCGCTGGGGCTGGCCAAACCGCGTCGCCGACGGTTCTCGCTGTGAATCGCGCCGGCAAAATAATACATGCTGTATGCGCCCATCAGGTCGAACCGGCCGAAGGCGCGGTAGCAGCCGTGGATCAAACGGTCCAGGAAATCCGCCTCAGCGAACAGCGCCGCCTCGTACGTCGCCAGTTGAGCAGCCAGCGATGGCTGCCCCCAGTGTTGCTCCAGCATGCGTGCCAGGCGCTGGATGGTGAGCAAGCTGTGGGCGTTCCCGCCGCTGAACAGCGCGTCGAGAAAATACGCGGAGTGGGCCAGCATGGCCCAGCCTTCGCCGGCCGCCCGGCGTGCCCGGCGCTGCACCCGGCCGGTCCGCGTCCAGGGTTGCACCGGGCGGGCGCGAGCGAACTGCCGGGCGATCGACGGATAGCGGTCCAAGACGCTTTGCCACTGGGCCTCGGGCGCGAGCGACGTGTCCGACGCTCGACGCTCGCCGTCCAGCAAAAACCCCGCGCTGGTCAGGCCGTTGTTGAATCGCAGCACCCAAATCCAACCGTCGTCCAAGACGTGGTGCAAGGCGGCATCGTCGCAGCGATACGGATGGTCCGTCACGTCCCCGCCCAGCTCGACGAGCACGTCTTCCCACAGGTCCACGTCGGCAAAATGCGAGAACACGGTCCAGGAGTTGGTCCGCACACCAACGGGAGAAGTGTCGATCCCCAGCGCGCGGGCCAGCAGGCCCGATGGGCCGGTCGCGTCGATGAGGAAGGAGGCCGTGATCTCCACCGGTTCACCCGCACGACTGCCGCAGAGCAACCAGCCGTCGCGGCGCTCGATGGCCGTGACGTCGGTGCGGTCGTAGTAGGGGATGCCGGCCGCCTGGGCCTCCTTTACAAGAAAATGGTCGAAATCCTCTCGAAACCAATGGGTGTCGCCCACCTCGTCGGCCGGGCTGGCCCCGACCAAGAGCTCGTTGGCGTGGTCGGCTCGCGGCTGGAAGGGCCGGCCGGCCTGGTGCTGAAAGAAGCTGAAGCCCCGCTTCAGCCCGACGGCCAGCTCGGGGTACGCGCGCTGCCAGGGCCCATACTCGGTCAGGGGCAGCAGCCGGGCCAGGTTGTAAGTGCGGCTCAGCTCTTCGAGGGCCAGGTTGGCCAGCGGCGTGGACGACTCGCCGATGGCGAAGCGGGGGTGCGTGCCCCGTTCCACGAGCACTGGGCGCCGCCCGATCCGCTCCAGGACCAGCGCCATCAGGCTGCCGGCGAATCCGGCTCCCAGGATTGCCACGTCGGCGTGTTCTCGGATCATGTTCCCTCGAGGCACTCGCAGGTTACAGGCGGCGGAGCGCTTTGTGTCAGGTTCATGGCGTGCAGGCGGCTCGCGCGCCCCGGCCCGCACTTCGGACAGGTGAAGAACTTCTCGATGTCCCACAGATCGGCGAAGACCCGGCCGCGCCCCAGGCCGATGCCATACTCCACCACTTCTTCCAACGATTCCACGCGCGGCGGGCTGAACAACCGCTGTTCTTGCAAGTGCTCCATCGCCCCGTTGCCAGCCCGCGTCGGGATGACGGCGCAGCACTCCACGCCCACGTCGAAGGCGAAGTCGATTGACCGCCTGGCCCAGTGGACTCCCTCGGCCTCGCTAAGAAACGGAGGCCGCAGCAGGATGAAGGCCCGCACGCCGATCGAGTTGCCGGCGAGAAACCGCGCGGCCCGCTCGAAATCGGCTAGCGTCATCCGCTTGTTGAGGCGGGACAGCACGCCGGGATGCACGGTCTCCAGCCCCATCGCCACTTCCAGGCCCGGCCGCAGCCGCGCCTGGAAGTCGACGCAGCGCTTGCCGGCCAGTCGCGGATGGCACTCGATGATGACCGTGTCGAAGGGGGCGAGAAGTTGGGCGATCCGGGGCAGGTCGCAGGGCGGGATGGCCTGGGCGTCGAAGAAGTTGCCCGCGTTGTAGAGCTTGACGTGGCGGGCGGGCGGCAGGCGGCCCAAGGCCCACTCGATCTGCGCGGCGATGGCTCCGTCGGGCACCCGCTGGTCAGTGGTGTTCTTCCAGAGGTCGCACATCAAGCAGCGGAAGGGGCACTCGCGGTTCGTCAAAAACAGCGTGGCCACGGGCTCGACCGTCCCGTGCCGGGTGCGCTCGGGCTCCACCAGGCAGGCGTAGGGCCGCCACGGGTCGACCGGGTTCTTCGGCGGCCGCAGGGCGACGATCGCGCTGTCGGTCCAGGGCCCCGCGGCTTTACTGCTCATAGAGCGCGTGAAAGGCTCGGCGATAGACGTTCGGTTCCGAGGGAAAGATCTCGGCAAACAGGTCTCTCTGGGCCGCCCCGTGCTGGAACCTCCGCTTCTCGAACACCGGCATGTCGAAGCCGGTGACGGCCTTGACTCCCCGCGCGACGACCTCGCCCTTGAGCTGGTAGAGCCGCTCGTGGCTCCAATCGGTCAGGGCGATGAAGGGAATTTTTTCGGCGATCTCGATGACGTTCGGCAGCGTGTAGGGGCTGAAGCCGTCGAAGCCGCACACCGAGGCCGGGGCGTAGCTGCGGGCGTAGCCCCGGCTGAGCCCGCCCGAGTAGGTCAGCGAGTGCTTGATCGAATCGACGCCCCAGCCTTCCTGGTAGAGCAGAAGGTTGTTCAGCACGCTGCGGATGGTCAGCTCCGGGTTCTCTTCGATGGGGTAGTCCTTGAGGTTCTCGTCGCCTCCGTCGCCATCGATAAGGTAACGCCAGTCGGGGTAGCGCTGGCGGATGCCGCGGCACAAGGCGAGGCTCATGGCGGCCGACTGGATATCGAGCGGCTTGTAGTCCTCGACCACGCGGATGGTTTCCCGCCAGTCGATGGCCTCGCGGGGCACGTCGATCGTTTCCAGGAAAAACCCGAGGCCAAGCGATTCGAGGAAGCGGCGGGCCTGGTCGAGATCGTCGCCGCCGCCGTCGACGACCAGCGTGAACGCCTTGAGCCGGCCCGGGTGCAGGCCGAGGCGAAGCATGGCATGGTAGGTCACCAGGAACACCGAGCCGCTGTCGATGCCGCCGGAAAAGCAGACGCCGACGGGACCTTCGACGGCCCGGAGCTGCAGCCACTTGGTGACGGCGTCCTCGAGGGCCCGGATGTAAGCCGCGCCGATGGCGGCCGGATCGGGCTCGAGGGTCTCGCGGCGCGGAGTAAAGAACCGCCGGTAGGTGGGGTTGGGGTCGGGGCAGCCGACCAGGGCCACCTCGGTGAGGTAATGGGCGGGGGCCATGCGGGTGTAGGAGGGGTGGAACTGGTCGGCGAGGCCTTGCTGCTGGAGGTATCGGTGAATGGCATCGATGCGGTCGGCGGCCACCAGGCAAGGCCCCTCGTGCCGCTTGGCGATGAAGTAGCGCAGCGGGCGGCCGATGGAGCGGGCCATTCGCACGGTATGACCGCGGGTGGCCACGAGAGCGAAGTGCCCCTCGATGCGGCGGACCCGCTGGGGGTCGCCCGCGGCCAGCAGCTCGCGGGCGGCCTCGACCGTCATATCGTAGATGACGTTTTTGTCCGGATCGATGAGGTCGACCACGCGCTGGACAGTCGCAGGGCGTTGCATGGAATCAATCTCTCCACGATGAATGAATGCGTTTTTCTCAAAACATCATTCTAGCCCGTCCGCGTGGAAAAAGCTCAACCGTGGCGGCTGGGTTCGGGCCAGTCGAGGCATATTCAGGCACGTACTGACTGATGAGACCGAGCGATGGCGACGGTACAATGCCAAGACTCTGGGCTCGAGGCGTTGACGTGGAACTGTTCGGGGATGCCGTATGAAGATGATCCGCGGTGACTGGCTGGTGGCGGGCGTGGTATTGCTGGCGCTGGGAGTGATCGGCGTGGGGCCGGTGGACGGGGCTGCGGGAGGCGAGATTCCCAAGCCGGAAGATGCGCCGCCGCCGCTGGCACCCGAACAAAGCGCGAAGCGGATCAAAGTGCCGACGGGCTTCCGCGTCCAACTGGCGGCGAGCGAACCGCTGATCCACGAACCGTCGGGCGTCTGCTGGGATGAAAGGGGACGGCTCTTCGTTTGCGAGTTGCACGGGTACAACCTGGAAGGCCAACACGACATCGAAGAACTGAACAAGACCGGCGAGCTGAAAGGAAAAGAAAAGAAAGGGGACATTCTACTTTCTAAGACAATAAAAGTAGAATGTCCCCTTTCTTTTCCGCCATGCCGCTCATTGTCGGCTGCCTGGGAAGCGACGGAACTGCCGTTGGCCAGATTCCAGGCCCGACCTATATATGAGGTAGGCAAGGAGACGGAATTCGTGGCGGGTAGAACGGAAATTCCATTCCGCTGGGTTTGGTTGGAGAGCCGCATGAGAAACGCGATCGATTCGCTAAGGACAGCAGAGGGAAACGGAATGAATTCCGTTTTACGGGCGACGGGAAACGGAATGAATTCCGTTCTACGGATGAGGGGGAACCGGAATAAACTCCGTTCTACAGTGGGGCTGCTGGTCGCCGGCTGGATCGTGCAGGCAAGTTTCGGGCACGCCGGCGAACTGCCAACGCTGCCGCCCGCGGACGCGCTGTCGGGGCCGCTCTTGGATCCGCCGGGGGGCGACGACTATTCGTGGCAGTCGCTGGCCGCTTACCAGGAGCGGCTGGAGGCCCACTATGGCGGTTACCGCGAGATTCCGCTGGACGTGAAGGCGGCCTACTTCCAGTGGGAGCTGCTCCGCTACCACCTGACGCCGTACCACCAGGTGTATAACAGGGCCTTCCTGCCGGCCGGGCCGGGCGAGCCGCCACAATGGTTCCCGGGCGGCGACAGCTCGACGTGGAACGGGGCGCTGATGGCCGCCCTGAGCTTCCAGTACGCCGCCACCAAGGACCCGTCCGTGCTGGCGGCGATCAGCGAGGTTGTGCGGGGGATGCACCTGTTCTTCGAGGTGACCGGCCAGCCAGGCTTGATGGCCCGCTCGGTCAGCCGCATCGACGGGCTGGTCGTGGAAGACCAGACGGGTTTGTACACCGCGGCCGACGGGGTCGAGTACCGTTTTCTGGGCAACCCGGCCAAGGGGGGCTACAACCAGATTGCCGGGGGCTACGCCGCCCTGATGATGCACGCCTACGACGATCTGCCGGCCGAAATCCAGCAACTGGCCCGCGCCGACATGACCGCCATGGTGCTGCACCTGATCGATCACGACTACCGGGCCACGAACCGCGACGGCAGCCGCACGCAGTACGGCGACTTGCGGCCGCTGATCGGCTCGATGAGCCTGCCGTTCAACGCGCAGGTGGCCTACCAGATCGTCGCGCTGGGCTATTGCTTCCCGCCCGACGACCCCGCCCAGCGCGATCGGATCGTCGCCGAGTTTGTCCGCTTGCGGGGCAAGCACCACGTCTATTACGAGGCGCCGCTGCGGAACCTCGTGCCGCCGCAACGGATCGGCGGCGGGCCGCTGGTCAAGGGGATGAACGACCGCAATCACGTGACCAACGCGGCCTTCATCGGCCTGGCGCTGGAGCTGGACCAGGCCCGCCGGCAAGGCCGCGAGCCGGACGGCAAGTTCCTGTACCAGCTCGGCCAGACGATGGTCCACAGCATGGATTACCTGTGGGACAAGCACAACAGCTTGTGCACGTTCATGTGGGCCGGCATCCTGAGCGACCCGCGCGCGTTCGCGACGATCGTGCGGCGGAAGCCCAACACGACGCGGGCCCGGCTGGTGCAGAGCCAGGCCGACGCCGTCGAGCAACTGCGGCGTTTCCGGCTCGACCGATTCGTGCGGCCCGGGCGCGCCATCGAGACCGAGCAGGTGCAGTGGTGCGACACGTTCCAGCCCGACGACTACCTGTGGAAGTGCGATCCGTACCTGGTCGTCGAGCCGACGGGGCCGGCGACCAACGCCTGCCAGTGCGCGATCGACTATCTCTACGCCTACTGGTTGATGCGGTACTACCGGTTGGAATAGAGGGAGGAAGGAGGAAGGAGGAAGGAGGAATAGGATGATGCGGACGGACGAAGACTGGGGCACGCTGACGCTTTGCCCCAGGCACCCGCGCTCATTCCTCATTCATGCTTTGATCAGGAGGCGCGTGAGGAGGTTGCGGGGCAGATCGGGGACGAGCTGGGGGCGGGGCATGCCGAAGTGCTCCAGGATCACTTCGGCGGCCAGGTAGCCGCTGCGGACGGCGCCTTCCATCGTCGAAGGCCAACCGGTGCGGGTCCAATCGCCGGCCAACGCCAAATTGGCAATCGGCGTCCGCTGCGGAGGACGCAGCCGATCGAGGCCGGGACGCACGGAAAAAACGGCGGTGTGCTCGGTGACGATCCGCCAACGAACCAGGCGAGCTTCCTGCGCCGCCGGCCAGACCTCAGCCAGCTCCGCAACCACTTGCCGGAGGATCTCCTGCCGCGGCCGTCCCTCGATCGACCGCGAAGCGCTGACGACCACTTGATAGTAGTGGGTGGCCGCTGGCGGATGGCGGGTTGAAGGAGTGGAGTCCGCTTCGTTCGTCTCGCCTCGAGCGTCGAGCGGCACCCCGGCGCGAGGCGCGTCTTCCCAGTTTCCTACTCTACTGAAGATCCATTGCGAAAGGCGGCCGACGAGAACAGCGTGGGGCAGGGGAGTGATCTGGCGATCGAACCAGAGATGAATGCCGCTGATCGGGGCGCACTCGATCTGGCTCGCCGCTTCCAAGTTCGGCAGCATCGACAGCACGCCCGCCGAGAACATCAAGGGCGCCCAACCCCAGGGGACGGCCACGATGGCCGCGTCGCAAGGGCGCCGGTCGCCGTCGGCCAGGTCGACCGCCGTCACCGCGGAAGCGTCGCCGTCGATCCGCTTCACGGCCGTGCCGAGGTGGATGGCGACCTGGCGGCGGGCGAGCCAGTCTTGCAGGCGGGCATAGAGGTCGCCCAGGGGAATGCGGGGCACGTCAATGCGGCAGGCCTGGCGGGCGGCCAGAAATCCATCGACGAACACCTTGCGAGCCTGGACCAGCGAAGCGCGATCGAGCGTTTCGCCCAAAGCGCTGACCAGCACCACCGACCAGAACCGCTTGATCGCCGCGGGCGATTGCCCTTGGCTCTCCAGCCAGCGGCCGATCGCCGGCTGGGACTCGTCGTCGTCCACGCGCAGCCGAATCAACCGCCAGAGCGTCCGTGCGATGGAGAGCCGCTGGCCCGGGCTGAGATATTTCTGCCGCCAGAGCGAGGGGGCCAGGTGCAACGGCGCGGGAAGCCAGCGGCTGGCCTCCAGCGTGCAGGCCCGGCCATCGCGGCCGAAGAAGTGGAGCCGGCTGTCGCTCTGAAAAGCCTCCGCAATCCCGGTGCGGCGGCAGAAATCGGCAAAGTTGGTGCAACAGCCCATGCTCACGTGCTGGCAATGGTCGACCAGCTCGCCGCTCGACGGGTCGCGGAAGCTGGTGGCCCGGCCGCCCAGTCGGCGGCGGGACTCGTAGAGTTGGACTTGGAGTCCCTGCTCGCAGAGGGCGACGGCCGCCGCCAGGCCGGCCAGGCCGCCTCCCACGATGGCGACCGTGGGCCGCACAGTGGCAATGCTCATCGGGCTCGGACCCGCACGGTGGACGGACCGGCCGGCTCGGCGGCGGCGGGGTGGAACCGCCACCAGGCATGCCTGGCGAGCAGCCAGCGGCCGGCGATGCCCAGTTTGCGCCAGGTGCTGAGGCGGATGGGGGCGCTGAACACGTCGCCGTCGAGGCGCTTGATTTCCTCCAGCAGTCCGCGATAGATGCCGGTCATGGCCCCGAAGACGGCTCGGCCGTCGGCTTGAAGCCAGTGCTCAAGCTCGCCGGCTTCGCGATAGAACTGCTCGGCCCGTTCGATCTGGAACCGCATCAGCCGCGCGAAGCCCGCGCGGCGGCGACCGTCGAGCAGGTCGTCGGCGGTGCAGTGGAAGCGGCGGAGATCTTCCTGGGGGAGATAGATGCGTCCGGCGGCGGCGTCCTGCTTCAAGTCGCGGAGGATGTTGGTCAGTTGAAAGGCGATGCCGCACTTGCGGGCCGGCTCCAGCGCGGCCGGGTCGTCAAAACCCCAGACGTGGATGCACGAGAGCCCGACGACCGAGGCCACCTTGTAACAGTAATCGGCCAGCTCGTCGAACGTTTCGTACGTCCGCCCGTCGAGATCCATTTCGACGCCGTCGATCGCCGAGCGAAGATACTCCGGAGGGATGCGATAGCGGGAGACGGTGTCGGCCAGCGCGGGAAACAGCGGCGCCTCGAAGCGGCCGGCCAGCGCCTGCTCCAACGAGCGGCGCCAGGCGGCCAGGGCGGCCCGGCGCTCGGCCGCGGGGCGCGGGTTGTCGCCCAGATCGTCGGTGCGGCGCAGAAAGGCGTACAGGGCGCACATCGCCCGCCGCTTCGAGCGCGGTAGAACGAGAAACGAGTAATAGAAGTTGCTGGCCGCCCGGCGGGCAAATTGCTGGCACCAGTTGTAGCTCGCCTCGGTGGTCCAGGCCATCACCGCGCGGTCCTTGCCAAAAAGGGGACTTTACGAAAGAGGCAGCCGCCCAGCAGCCGCGCCTTGTGCCAGCCAGTCAATTGCGGGCGATGGTTCCAGACGTCGAACTGGCTCGCCCGAATCCGGGAGAGGATCGCCAGGCCGCCATGGATGAACAGCCACACGTCGGCGGCCAGCCCACGGGGCACCGCGGCCACCAGCGGCATCCCGCCGCGGAGGTAGTCTTCGGCCCGCTGCACCTGGAGTTCCAGCAGGCGGCGAAACCCCGGGCTCGCTTCGCGCCGCTCGAAGGACTGCTCGTCGTAGTTGTAGGCCCGGCACTCGTTGAGCGGGATGTAGATGCGGCCCCGGTCCCAGTCACCGGCCACGTCCTGACAAAAGTTGGCCAGTTGCAGTCCGGTACACACCGAGTCGGCCAGCAGTCCCCGCGGCCGGTCGTGGCAGCCCGCCACATAGAGCACCAGCCGGCCCACCGGGTTGGCCGAGCGGCGGCAGTATTCGAGAAGGTCGTCGAACGATTCGTAACGTCTCACCTGCTGGTCCTGGCGGAAGGCGGAGAGCAACTCGTGGAACGGCTCGGCCGGTATGTCGAACTGGCGGATGGTCTCGGCCAGGGCGACGGTGACGGGGTGGCGGGCTTGCCCGGCATAACAGGCGTCGAGCTCGCGCTGCCACCAGTCCAACAGTTGCAGGCTGCGATGGGAGTCGCCCGCTTCGTCGGCCAAGTCGTCGGCCCAGCGGCACCAGGCATAGAGGTTGTGGAAATGCGGCTTGAGGCCGCGGGGCAGCAGCCAACTGGCGACGGTGAAGTTTTCGTAATGCGTGGCGGCCAGGCGGGAGCAGTACTGGCGGCTTTCGTCGGGCGAGAGGGGCGCCCGGGCGGTGCCGTCGGGGCCGTATGCGGCCAAGTCTTGGGCAAAGGCGGCACGGACCATAAAGAGCTGTCTGAAGCGCAGCGTGGAAAAGCGGCTCGGCTACCCAATCGGGCGCAGGTGCATTATGATGGTTTGGATCCCCTGAGACAAACGCATGAAAATCATTTTGGCCAGTCCACGCGGCTTCTGCGCCGGCGTGAACATGGCAATCGAGAGCCTGGAGCTGGCAATTCAGCTCTACGGGACGCCGATCTACGTCTATCACGAGATCGTCCACAACAAGTACGTCGTGGAGACGTTCCGGGAGAAGGGGGTGGTGTTCGTGGACCGGCTGGAGGAGGTGCCCGAAGGCGGGCAGCTTTTGTACTCGGCCCACGGCGTTTCACCGGAGGTCCGCTCGCTGGCCCGCACTCGGAAGCTCCGCACGATCGACGCCACCTGCCCGCTGGTGACCAAGGTGCACCTGGAGGCGATCCGCTTCGCCAAGAGCGGGTACACGATCGTGCTGATCGGGCACGAAGGGCACGACGAGGTGATCGGCACGATGGGCGAGGCGCCCGAGTCGATCGTGCTGGTGGAAACGATCGAGGACGTCGACCGGCTCCGGGTGGCCGACCCGGCGCGCCTGGCCTACCTGACGCAGACCACGCTTTCGGTCGACGACGCCAACCGGATCATTCGCCGGCTGCGGGAGCGTTTTCCCCAGATCAACAATCCGCCCAAGGAAGACATCTGCTATGCCACGCAGAACCGCCAGGAGGCCGTGAACCTGCTGTCGCGCGAGGCCGACGTGGTGCTGGTGCTGGGCAGCCAGAACAGCTCGAACAGCCAGCGGCTGGCCGAGCTATCGCTGGAGAACGGCGTGCCGGCGTACCTGATCGACGGGGCGGCCGACATCCGGGCGGAGTGGTTCCGGGGCGACGAAACGGTACTGGTCACGGCGGGTGCCAGCGCCCCGGAGCTGGTGGTGGAGGACTGCGTGGAGTTTTTGCGGAAGCGGTTCGGCGCGACGGTCGAGTCGCGGAGCGTGCGCGAGGAGGAGGTGCATTTTCCGCTGCCCCGCGAGCTGCGCGTCCTGGCAGGCACGTTGAAGGTGGAAAGGTGATGAAGGCAGAAGGCAGAGGGCAGAGGGCAGAAGTCAGAGGGCAGAGGTCGGAGAAGGAATGGCACGGCTGATTCCTCCTTCCTCCTTCCTCCTTCATCCTTGGATGTAGGTCTTGAGATACTGGTTCTCGATGGCCATGATCCGGTGCTGGGCCTTGACCACGTCGCCGATCGAGATCAGGCCGCAGAGGCGGCCGTCTTCGAGAATGGGCAGGTGGCGGATGCGTTTTTCGGTCATGAGGCCCATGGTGTCCTCGACCGAGTCGCCCGGTTTTCCCGTGACGACGTCGCCGGTCATGGTGTCCTCGACCCGGCAGGCGTCTAGGGGAATGCGGCGGGCGGCACAGCAGCGGAGGATGTCGCGCTCGGTAATGATTCCCACCATGCGGTCCTCGCGGCAGACGACCAGCGAGCCGCAATTGAACTCGACGAGCTTCTGCACCACGTTGTCCAGCGTGGCATCGGGGCCGATTGAGTGCACCGCGGCACCCTTCTCGCGGAGGATTTCTCGCAGGACCATGACGGGCTCCCGGTAAGGGGTGACTCGGAGGGGCTGAACAGCCCAAGCGCCGACGACCCGTTAGCTTAGATGACGGCAAGGGGCTCGGTCAAAAGAAAACCTTGCCGTTTTTCTTCCCGCTCGGTTGGCGGATCGGGTGCCTGGCGGCAAAGCGCTAAGCGTGCCCCAGGCTTTCGTCGTCTCCCCTTGTCGCCTTGTCGCCTGCTCCAACTCACCGATCTCGGCCCGCGGCTCCCGGCGAATTTGCCTGATCCGCTTTTTGCGTATATACTTACGCAATATGCGTAAATCCGCCCCGCTCGATCCGCTGTTCCCGAAAACCAGGCAGCAGTTGCTGGGTGCCCTGCTGCTTGATCCAGCGCGATCCTGGTACGCAAGCGACCTGGCGCGGCGCCTGCGCGTTCGCCCGTCGACTTTGCAGCGCGAATTGGCGGGATTGGTCGAGGCCGGCGTGCTTCTCCGCCGAAGGGATGGAAATCGCGTCTATTACCAGGCCGACGTCGAGAGCCCGCTTTTTCCCGAACTTCGATCGCTTCTCTTGAAGACCGCCGGACTTGCCGACGTCGTCCAGCAAGCGTTGAAACCGCTTTCCAGCCGCATCGACGTGGCATTCATTCACGGCTCGATGGCCCGCGGCCAGGAGCGCTCGGCGAGCGATGTCGATCTGATGGTGATTGGGACCGTTGGGCTTTCAGAGCTTTCGCCCGCGCTTCGCAAGGCGGAGCAACGGATCGGCCGTCCCGTAAATCCTTCAGTCTTTGCCGCCGACGAGGTTGCAAAGAAGCTGGCGGCTGGCCATCATTTTCTGAGCAGCGTGCTCTCTTCCGAAAGAATCTTCGTCGTTGGAAGCGAAAGTGCCCTGGCTGCAATTACAGGTGGCGACGTACCTGCCGGGTGGCTGGCGGCAAAGCGGTAGCGTGCCCCAGTCTTCGTCGTCTCCCCTTGTCGCCTCGTCCCCTTGTCGCCTTGTCCCCTCCTCCACCTCACCGGGCCGGAATCTCGGCCGCCCGCAGGTTGCGAAAGGAAAGATTCGTCGTCGGGTCGTGTCCCTGGATGATCAGCGTGCCGGCTTGGAGCCGCAGGCCGTTGCGTGGGTTGGGATCGGGCGGGCGGGTGTCGGTCCAGTCGCTCACCTGGTAGCCGTTGACCCAGGCCGCCATGTGCGGGCCCGATACAATCAGCGTCTTGTGAAACCACTCGAAGTCGTCGGCCACGACGCGGCGGGCGTTCTGCCGCCGGTAAAAGCCGCCGGTCCCACAGTCGAGCGGTTTGCCGCGGTCGCCGCCGGCATAGCCGTTGTGGATCTGGCTCTCATAGCCGTTCCAAAGCTCGCCGGGGATGCTGCGGAAGAAGATGCCGGAGTTGAGGTGCTTGCCGGCCGAGAAGATCTCCAGTTGCAGCACGAAATCGCCGAACCGCGCCTCGCTTTCCAACTGTCCCCGCCCGTTCTCGACGTGCAGGTGCCCTTCGCCGGTCACCGAAAACAGGCTCTTCTCGCCCGGAAAGACCCGCCAGCCGGCCAAGTCGCGGCCATTGAAGATACTGTCGAGGCTCAACGGCCTGAGCTTCACGTTGCGGAACTCGACCGGCCCCTTGTTGAGCTGCAGGCCGATGAAGCCGCGTCCCAGGGGCTCCGGGTCGGTGTAGTCGAGCACGACCCGCCCATCGAGCTTGACGATGAAATGCCCGCCGTCGGCCGACACCTCGTAGCTGCGCCACTCGGTGCTGGTTTCGACCGGCTCGGCCTTTTGCCTGCCCACGAAGCTGCCGGTGAAAAACGGGCTCACTTCGGGCGCCGCGATATTCAGCTCGTAGCAGTCGCCGGCCGGGTCGGTGGGCCTGGCGGGCGTCCGCAGGAAGACGCCGCTATTGGTGGCCGCCGGGCAGCGGAAGTCGACCTTGAGCACGAAGTCGCCGAACTCGCTTGTGGTGTGCAGCAGGCCGGGCTGCCCCTCGGAGACCGAGATGACGCCATCCCCGACTTTCCAGTTTGCCTGGCTGGCGGCCTGCCAGCCGAAATCGGTCTGGCCGTCGAACAGCAGGATCCAACCCTCGGCCAGTTCTTCGGGCGAGAGCGTATTGTGCACCTCGGCCGCGCGCAGCGGGCCGGCGACGATCAAGGCCGCGATCACAAAGCAGCCGTAGGCGAGTCGCTGACGCATGACGAACAGTATGGACGGAGATGGATCGAGGTTCCAGTGGGGGCATGAGGTCAAAGGACCGCCTTGGGCTTTGCCAGAACGCGCAATCCGCGCCGATTTGGCATAATTTATTTGACAAGACCGTTCCTCTTGATAGGCTCCAAAGCGTCTGGCGGCCTCTCGTCCCGTCCGGCCGCCGGGACTCTTCCTGCGAAAGGGGGTCGCCGTGGAACGCAGGCATCTCGCGTCGAAGCTTTCTTTCGGGCGGCGGTTGGCGTTTGAGCAGCTTGAAGTGCGCGTGCCGCCAAGCGACGGAGTGCTGGGACTGCTGGCAAGCGCGGCTTGGTTCCGCTGGGGAAAGGAACTCTATGCGGCCGGCGTGACGATCAACGACTTTGAAGTCGCATTCTCGCAGGTCAAATCCGACGCCCAGGCCGAAGACCCGTCGCTTTATTGGCTGGACGATTTTGACATGTGGACGATCCCCATGTCGGAGAACGTGCTTTATTACGACCCGCTTGAAGTGGACTTTGACGACTGGATTGCCGAGCGGGTCAAGCAGCGGACCGATATGCTCGAATCGGACCTCAATCTGGAGCCCGAGAGCGCTGTCGAGCGCTTGATGGCCCTTCTGGATCAGGCCGTGGAATTAGCGATTGCCAATGGCGGCTCGCTGGCCGGTGTCAGCCCAGAGGGCTTGAGCAGCGAGGAAGGGATCGTGGTTGATGATTCGGTGAGCACGTCCAGTTCATCCTGCCCAACCTGTCCGCCCATGCCAAACCAGCCGCCCGTCGCCGCGGACGACTATTTTGAACTAGTGCATGACACCCACCTCGGAGGCAACGTCTTGAATGATACCATTCCGCCTGACGGCCCGCAGCCTCCGGTGTGGATTCAAACCAGCTCTACTTCGCACGGATACCTTGACTTTGAGTCAAATGGCTGGTTCGGCTACACGCCAGACCCTCTGTACGTAGGCTCCGATCAGTTCAAGTACATAATCTACGACGGAGCGGACTACAGTAACGAAGCCACGGTCTTTCTCAACGTGACCAATCAAGCGCCGACAGCCAACCCTGACCCCGGTGGCGCAGAGCCGTTCTACCGTGCGCGCTGGAACGCCGTGCTCTCTGTCGCAGATGGGCCTCTGGACGTTCTGGTCAACGATACGGACCCGGACCAGCCAGACCAATTCAACCTTCAGGCGATCCAGGTCAGCAACACGTCGAACGGAAATACCGTCTTGCACCCGGACGGCAGCTTCGAGTACACGCCGAACATTGGCTTCACGGGCATGGACAGCTTTACGTACAAGGTTAGTGACGGCATCGCGGATAGCGCCCCCGCGACAGTGAGTATCAAAGTCATCGGGATCAATCTCGAAATCTCCGACGGACAGGGCGGTGCATTGCTCCCCGAAGAACCGGCACCGAAAAATGAGACCACTCGCGGTGCATACACGGTATACAATGCGAACGACACGGACGGTGACGGCAGAATCGACTACGCTGACACAGAGGTAGCTGCGTACAAAACCACGTTCGGCGCTGCACCTCTCGGCGCTTTAACAATTACGGTGGCCAATTCGGACGGTTTCCTTGAAGAGGATCGGGTTCGCATCGGAATTCCTGACATCCATGGCAAGTACACGATCGGCTGGGAGGAACATCACATCGCAGCAATCGTAGGCAATGATGTGACGTTCCACGAGCCTCTGGAGGAGGCGTACCCTGGAGGCGCGGACATGCTTCATCCGGGGCGAGATGAAGTTGACCTTATGACAATCGTGTTAAGAGAGCCCACTCACGAAGACCCGAATGTTCAGCAGGTCCAACTTGCCTGGAGCGGCGTCAAACTTTGGGAGAAGAGTACGAAAGAGATTGCGGTCACAAGCCAGATGCCAGGTATTAAATTCTACGATCTCGCAGAATTGCCAGTCACAGTTTACGCGGAAGCGACAACATGGAGCGGTATTCGAGACATTTCCATCACCTTAACGTACGCGATTCCGCTCACCAACGGCACAGGCGTTACGGACAAGGTGCTGGCGACCGGAATTCATGCAAGCGCCTCTGCCGTGGCCGTTCAGACGGTAGACGCGCCGACCTTTTTTGGAACCGGGCCAGGCATGACGCCTACCTCATGGAACATAATGCCGAACCCGGTGCGCAATTGGATTGACAACATCATGGGCGGCGTCGGACTCCGGCCGCGCTTGAACGACCCTTACGGGATTCATAACGTAATCGTCTTCGAGTACAGAATCTTTCCGTCTCGTGATCCTGCGGTATATGGCACCTGGGAGAGCGACGGCGTCATGTTCGATGCTACACGCCAAATGGAGGCAAAATCCTGGTTCAAAATCACCCCTAACTCTATCTGGGATCTTGACCACGACCAGCACTTCAATCTATACGTTGAGGACCCCAACGATGATACTCTTAACACCGACGAAAGCGGTCTACCAGTGCTACCGCCCGTTCCGACCCCCCCGCCGCCAGATCCATCACAGGTAGATACGGCGTACCGATTCTACGCGGCCGATGGACCGGGGATTATTCCCGGCTCCACTACGTTGCATGCCTACTTGGAGCGTTACAATGGCATCGATTGGTTACGGGTTAAGTTTAATGGGGCTCGGCCAGCGGGATACTCCGGGTCTCGCGTATCGGCCGAGGTTCTGTGGCACGCGAGCCATGATGTCGTGAACGTGAATAACTTCTGGGAGCGGAGGCAAGGTGGTGAAAATGTCATCGGTGAAGGACATGTGCCATTAGGAGATCAGCCATGAAGATCGTTGCTCTGCTGTTTGCCGGGTTGACGCTTGCAACCATATCCGTCCTGTGGGTACTTACTATTCGCCATCATGGAACGGCAGCGCCAATCCAGGCGGCGCCAATGGCCGCTCGTGAAGGGCCGAAAGCCGAGACGAATAGGGGTCTCGTTTCGGATCGAGACCGCGTGGAGCGTCTCCTGGCGGAACTACAATTGGAACAACCCCGGCTGAAGGCGAAGCGCCGAATAGCCTTCCATTACAGTTGCCTGGTCGGGGGGCTTATCTCAATAGCCGGGACGGAAAAGGAAAGGTACGTCGAGCTTTCGGACCCGCGCCAGATCGCGGTGGAGTTGCTCGGGGAGTTTAGGTGCCTGGATGCCATCCCTACGCTCATTGAGCATATTGAGTGGCAGCAGTCGATGTCTATTACCGACAATTACGAGTTTGCCGGCTACCCGTGTGCCATGGCATTGAGCCGGTATGGGATAGCGGCAGTGCCGGCCATACTGACCCGCGTGCGGACCGGCCCGGTGAGCGATAGGGAGATCGATTTGTTCGCGCGGCTAATTCGCTCAGCGTATGAGCCGATGGGGGGCGATGACGAGGCCATCAGCACGGTTGAGCGGACGATAGACCGCGCCACCCAAATAGACAATTTGGAGCGACTCTTGCACAAGCTGGAAGAGCTAACCCGCGCGCACGAAAGAAGAAGGGAGCGGGCCAAGTCCGGGCCAGCAGCGGCTTGAGCAGCCATGTTCCCGAATGACCTCGGCGATCTCGTGTTCCATGGGTCTGCCGCCTGACTCGGCTCTTTCTCCGCGTCCTGCAGCCTAAAGCCTACCGCCTCATCCGCGGCGGATCTCCAGGCGCACTTCGCCGATGGGGCCGCCGGGCAGGTGCTCGCGGCCGGGACGCGGCGAAGGCGACTGGGCGGGCAGTTCGACCTCAAGCACAAGTTCATTGCTCGGCCGAACAAGCCCGTGGACGTCAAACGCGGTCGGCACTGCGTAGCCGTCGATCTCGCCCAGCCGCGTCCCGTTGAGGATCGCCGCGCCGAACGTATCCACCCCGTCGATCACCAGCCAGACCCGCTCGTCGGTATCGAGGCTGCCGGGCCAATTGAAGTGCCGCACGTAACGGACGCGGCCCCGGAAGCCCGCGCCCAGCGTATCGCCCCAGTCCGCCGGCAACTGCACGCGACCCTTTTGCACAGGGCCCGGCGGAAGCGACTCATAGAGCCATGGACCCCGTAGCCGGATGCGATGCGGAACGGACATCGTTAAACGCAGATGGCGGAGGGAGGATCTTGGTACTTAGGACTTGGGACTTGGGGGAAGACTTCGAAGCCGGACTTCGGCGAGCTCAGTCGAGCCGAGCCCAAAGTACAAGGGGAAAGACCTAAGCACCTCTCAGGGTCGCCAGAACTCTGGCGAGTCCAGCTACTGTCCACTGTCCACTGACTACTGTCCTGGGGCACGCTAACGCTTTGCCACCAGGCACCCGGCGTGTCTATTCTTCCTTCTTCCTTCCTCCTTCCTCCTTCCTCCTTTTCTTCCACGCGATCACCTCGCGAATGATGTCGCCCAGCCCATAGCGGGGGCGGTGCTCGATCGTCTGGCGCAGCCGAGAGAGATCGGGAACGCGGCAGCGGATGTCTTCGAAGTCGGGGCTGTAGGCCTCGGCATAGCTTTGGAATTCGATCGGCAGCGAGGGGTCGACCTCGGCGATCACCTGCTGGGCCAACTCCAGAATGCTCACGGGCTGATCGCTGCCGATGTTGAAAACGCGGCCCAGGGCCGAGGGGGTCTGCATCAGCTCCAGCACGGCCTCGACCACGTCGGATACGTGGCCGAAACAGCGGACCTGGCGCCCGTCGTCGTGGACCACGAGAGGGCGGCCGGCCAGGGCGGCGTCGACGAAGCGGGGCAGCACCATGCCGTAGCGGCCGGTCTGGCGCGGGCCTACGACGTTGAAAAAACGGCCGATGACCACTTCCAGGCCGTGCTCGCGCCAGTGCGCCAGGGCCAGGAACTCGTCGACCGCCTTCGAGACGCCATACGACCAGCGGGCCCGCGTGGTGGGGCCGAACACCAGGTCGTCGTCTTCGGTCCAGGTCGGCTTGGCGTTCTTGCCGTAGACTTCGCTGGTGCTGGCCAGAAAAAGCCGTATCGAATGGCCCCGCTGGTGCTCGGCGCGCAGCGCGCCGAGCAACAGCTCGGTGGGATAGATGTTGGTCTCGATGGTGCGGATCGGATTGCTGGCGATCAACTCAACGCCCACGGCGGCGGCGAGGTGGTAGACCTGGTCGGCATCGGCCACGAGCCGCCGCACCAGATCGGCCTCGGCCACCGAGCCGGCGACGTAGGTAAAGAGGGGGTGGGAGCGGATGGCCGCCAGGTTGTCGGCCGTGCCGGTCGACTCGTCGTCGACGACCGTGACGTGGCGTCCGCGCTCGATGAGCGCCTCGGCCAGATGGCTGCCGATGAAGCCCGCGCCGCCGGTGATCAGCACGTGTGCCACAATCGCCAGCTTAATCCAAGCGCCGGCCGGGCGAAACCTTGTCGGGCGGGCGGAAGCTGACGTCGGGCTCGGCCTTGTGCCCGGGGCCCTGGATCGGCGGCTTGGGCGGGTGGCCGCGGCGCGCGGCGATGATCGAGGCGGCGATGGAGATGCCCAACAGTGCTATGACGACCAGCAGCGAGAACCAGGGGGGCGGTTTCACGATCCATTGCTGGACCCAGGGGACCGGCATGCCGACGGCATTGAGGAACCAGGCAGGTGGTTGTTCAAACCACGCCGCCAGCATCTTGAAGCCGACGTAGACCAGGATGGCGCTGAGCCCGTACCGCAGGTAGCGGAACATGTCCATCACGCCGGCCAGCAGGAAGTAGAGCGCCCGCAGACCCAGGATGGCAAAGATGTTGGAGGTAAAAACGATGTACGGGTCCTGGGTAATCCCGAAGATGGCCGGCACGCTGTCGACGGCAAAGGCCACGTCGGTGCTTTCGACCACCAGCAGCACCAGGAACAAGGGGGTGACCTTGCGGCGGCCATCCTCCACGACAAAGAAGCGCTGGCCATGGTTCTGCCGGGAAACGGGCAGCAGGCGGCGGGCCAATCGCAGCACGATGCTGGCCTCGGGGTCGACGCTTTCATCGTGCCAGATCAGCTTGAAGCCGGTCCAGACCAGAAACGCCCCCAGGACATAGATGACCCAGTGGTACTGCTTGAGCACCGCGGCGCCGATCAGAATGAACGTCAGCCGCATGACGATCGCGCCCAGGATGCCCCAGAACAGGACCCGGTACTGGTATTTCTTGGGGACGCGAAAGAAGCTGAAGATCACCGCGAATACAAAGACGTTGTCCATCGACAACGACCATTCGACGATGTAGGCGGTCAGGAAATGGACCGCGTCGGGACCGCCGCGCTGGAGCCAGACCAGGAGATTGAAGCCCATGGCCAGGCTGAACCAGACCAGGGTCCAGATGGCCGCCTCCCGCAGCGTCGTTTCACGGGAGTGCTTATGGAACACGCCCAGGTCCAAGACCAGCATGCTGACCACAAAGGCGGCAAAGGCCAACCAGTGCCAGTATTCGGCAAACCAGGCGAGGACTTGATCCAAGATTTTGTCTTTGAGCGGGTTCGTTCGGACGGAAACCAGCCGCCGAGCGCGGCGGAGTCTGCGTCATCATAGAAAGGGGGCTGGATTTGGGCAACCGGCCTGCCGGCGGGGCTCGGGAGGCCCCAAAATTGCTTTTTGGCTGGAAAACGCGCCCGGCAAGTGAAATAATTACTGCCAGGCTCCGCCGTGACGCCGCCGGAACTGAGACACCCTCGAGAGGTACATGAATGAAGGCCGGTTTCCTGGCCCGATGTGTGCTTTACGCGCTGCCGGCCTTGCCCATTTGCTGGTTGCTGGCCGGTGGACAACCCGGCGGGCCGGCTGAGGCGGCCGCCCAGCAGGCAAGCGACGCGGCCACGCGGCAATATGCGGCGGCGGCCGCCCTGCAAAACCGCGAACAGTACGAGCTGGCCGCGGAAGAATGGGCTTCGTTTCTCGGCGACTTTCCCTCCGACGAGCGCGCGGGCCGCGCCCAGCACTACCTGGGCATCTGCCACCTGAAGAACAAGGAGTACGAAGCGGCACTGGCGGCCTTCGAAAAAGTCATTGCCGACTATCCCGAGACCGACCTCTTGTCGTCGACCCACCTGCACCTGGGATTGACGCACTACAACCTGGCCGTGGCGGGCCGCAAGCCGTTGTACGACAAGGCGCTCGCGACGTTCGCCGCCTTGCTCGATCGCTATCCCGAGAGCAAGGAGGCGGCCCAGGCCCGCTTCTACTCGGGAGAATCGCTCTATGCGCAAGGCAAGAAACCGCAAGCGGTCTCGAAATATCGCGAGCTGATCGACAAGCACCCTGACGACCCGCTGGTGGACGACGCCCTGTACGCCATGGGCGTCGCCCAGGAGGAGCTGGGTGAGGCCGCGGCAGCGGGAGCGACGTACGACGCTTATCTGAAGCGCTTCGCGGACGAAGCGCTGGCGGCGGAAGTCGGGTTGCGGCGGGGCGAGACGCTGGCCGCACAGGGCCAATTGGAGGCGGCGGAGAAATGGTTTGCCGCGGCGGCGGCCAAACCAGGGTTTTCCCTGGCCGACCTGGCGCTGATGCGGCAGGCGGCCACGTTGTACGAGCGGCGTCAGTATGCCGAGGCGGCCGAGGTATATGCTTCGCTGCCGCAAAAGTTTGCCCGCTCGAAGCACACGGGGGCGGCCGGCCTTGCGGCGGGCAAGTGCCTGTACCTGGCCGGCAGTTTTGCGGAAGCCCGGCAGGCGCTGACCAAGGTGGTTCTCGAAGGCGGGCAGGAAGCGCTGGAGGCCGCTCATTGGCTGGCGCGCAGCCATCTGAAGGAAGGCCAGCCGGACGAAGCGTTGCGGATCGCCACGGCCGCGATTGCCAAGGCGGCTGACAGTCCCCTGGCGGCCAGCTTGGAAATGGACCGGGCCGACGCCTTGTACGAGATACCGCAGCGGCGGCCGGAATCGGCGGCGCTCTACGCCGCACTGGCCGACAGGCATCCCGACGACGCGCTGGCTCCCCAGGCCTTGTACATGGCGTCGTTCGCGGCCTTGGGGGCGGGGCAGCACGAGGCGGCCCTGGTCCACGCCGTGAAATTCATGAGGCGTTTTGCCGATCACGAGCTGACCGCGGACGTGACGTACGTGGCCGCCGAGAGTTATCTGCAATTGGGCAAATACCCGGAATCGGGGCGGCTCTACAAGCACTTGTTGGACAAGTTCCCCAAGCACGCGGAGACGCCTACCTGGCAGGTGCGCCGCGGGCTGGCGTTGTACTTAGACAAGCAGCATGGCCAGGCCATCGAGGCCCTGGCCGCGGCGTTGCCGGCGCTGGGCTCGACCGAGCTGGCCGCCGAAGCGCATTACGTGATCGGCAGCAGCCAGAATGAGCTGGGGCGGTTCGAGGAGGCTGCGCGGTCGCTTGACCAGTCGTTGAAGGTCGATCCCAACTGGCGTCAGGCCGACGAGGCGCTGTTGGGCCTGGCGTATGCCAGGAGGCAGTTGAACGACTTGAGCCAGGCGCGGGCGCTGCTCGAACAGTTGATCGCCCGCTTTCCGAACAGCCGCGTGCTCGACCGGGCTCATTACCGACTGGGTGAATACGCGTATGCCGCCGGAGACTACGCGGCCGCGGCCGCCGAGTATCGCCGGGTGATCGACGACTTCGGCGACAGCCCGCTGGCATTGCAGGCCGTCTACGCGCTGGGCTGGACGCAGAACAGCCAGCACGATTACGAGGCCGCGGAGGATACTTTCGACATCTTACTGGCCGGGCAGCCGCCGGCAGAGCTGGCAGGGCGGACGCGTTACGCGCGCGGACTGGCTCGCCAGCAACTCAAGCGGTATGCCGCGGCGATCGACGACCTGCAGACGTTTTTGAGGGATCATCCGGGCGCGGCCGAGAAGTCCGACGCGCGCTACGTGCTGGCTTTGTGCCAGGTCGGGATCGAAAAGCCCAATGAAGCGGTGGCCACATTGCGGCGGCTGCTGGACGACGATCCCCGGTATTCCGGGGCCGACAAAGTTCTCTACGAGTTGGGCTGGGCGCTGGAGTCGTTGAACGATTCCGAAGCGGCCGCCGAGGCCTTTACCCGGCTGGCGGCCGAGCACGGCGACAGTCCGCTGGCGGCCGAAGCCCGCTATCACGTGGCCGAGGCCCGCTACGAGGAGGGCGATTTCAAGCAGGCAGCCTCGGCGTATTACGCGGCCATGCAAGCGGCCGGCAAGTCGGAGCTCGCCGAGAAAGCGGCCCACAAGCTGGGCTGGTCGTTCTTCAAGCAGGACCAGTTCGACAAGGCGCAGCAGGCGTTCGCCTATCAGCGGGCCACGTGGCCGCAAGGCGGCCTGGCGGCCGACGGGGCTTTCATGGAGGCGGAGTCGCTGTTCAAGCAGGGCAAGTTCGACGAGGCATCGGCTGCCTACGGGCAGGTGGGCAGCGGCGCCAGCAAGGATTTTTCGGTGCTGGCCCTGTTGCACGCCGGCCAGGCGGCCGGGCAACTGAAGCAGTGGGAGAAGAGCCTGGAACTGCTCAAGCGGGCGGCCGCCGAACACCGCGACTCCGAGTACATTCCCGAAATCCTCTACGAGCAAGGCTGGGCGCTAAAGAACCTCGACCGGCTCGACGAGGCGATGCAGGCGTTCGAGGCGGCCACGGCCAAAACCGACCGCGAGGTCGCCGCCCGGGCCCGCTTCATGGTCGGCGAGATCCATTTCGAGAACAAGAATCACGCCGAGGCGGTCCGCAACTTCTTCAAGGTGGCTTACGGCTACAGCTACCCGACGTGGCAGGCCAACGCACACTACGAGGCCGGACGATGCTTCGAGGTGCTGCGCAAGAACGACCAGGCCCAGAAGAGTTACCAGGAAGTGGTCGACAAGTTCCCCGACAGCGACAAGGCGGCCCTGGCCAAAGAGCGGCTGGCGGCCCTGAAAAGCTAATTGAGGTACACCATGCTCGGCGCGCCATCTCGGCGGATGAATCTGTGGAGTCGCGTGTCACGTGCCGTGCCGGTATGGGCCGCCGTATTGCTGGCGCTCGGCTTGACGATGCCGGCCATCGCCCAGGAGCTGCCCGGCGGCGAGGGAGGCGCGGGCGCTGCCGGCCGGACGGCGGCGGAAGGCGCCGGCGATGCGGAGGGCATGGACGAGGCCCAGCGGCTGGCCGAGCAGGCGCTGGCCGCGGAACCACCGGCCGAGGCAGCCCCCGTGGCGCCTTCGCTCGCGAAAGTGCCCTCGATGAACCTGCTCGAGCTGGCGGTGGCGGGCGGGCCGCTGATGGTGCCCATCCTCTTGATGTCGATCGTGTTGGTGCTGTTTGCCTTCGAGCGGTGGGTCGGTCTGCGGCGCAGAAAGACGATACCGCCCGCATTGGTCAAGGCACTGGGGGAGCTGTCGAGTCGTCAAGGCGGCCTCGATCCGCGGCAGGCTTACCGGCTTTGCCAGCAACACCCTTCGGCCGCGGCCAACGTGTTTCGATCGGTGCTGTTGAAGGTGGGCCGGCCGCACTCCGAGGTGGAGCACACGATGGTCGAGGCGAGCGAGCGCGAGGCGGCCCGGCTCTACAAGAACGTGCGTCCGATCGAGCTGGCGATCACCGTGACGCCGCTGCTGGGTTTGCTGGGGACGGTGCAGGGGATGATCCAGGCGTTCTACGTGACGGCCAACATGCCGACCAACGTGAACAAGGCGGAGAACCTGGCCAACGGCATCTACGTGGCCCTGGTGACGACGTTTGCCGGGCTCTCGGTGGCCATACCGGCGGCGGTGCTGGCGCATTATTTCGAGGGGCGAATTCAATCGCTGTTCCGCGACGTGGACGAGTTCCTGGTCGGCCTGCTGCCCCAGCTCGAGCGATTCGAGGGGAAGCTGCGGGTCCACCGGCATGGTCCATCGGGCGTCAGCCAGGCGGAGTTGGAAAGCGTCCAGCCGCCGGCGGGAAAGGTGGAAGAAACCAGTCCGAGCAGGGTGGGGAGCGCCGAGGGCGTGAACTGACATGTCGGTCAGAATCCGCAAATCGACCGCGCTGGGGAAGCTGAACCTGACGCCGATGATCGACATCGTGTTTTTGCTGTTGATCTTCTTTCTCGTGGCCACCCGCTTCGAGGAGCAGGAGCGCGAGCTGGACGTGGTGTTGCCGCAGGCCAGCGAAGCCCGGCCCCTCACCTCGCGTCCCAGGGAATTGTTCGTCAACGTGGACCAGCATGGACGATACGTGGTCAACGGCGAACAGCTCAACGAGGCGGCACTGCTGGGGACTTTACTGCAAGCGGCGGCCGATAACCCGGGGCGGCAGACCGTGATCATCAGGGGCGACAAGCGGTGCGCGTTGGAGTCGGTGGTGGTGGTGATGAACCTGTGCAACAGGGCGAATATCCGCGATTATCGGCTGACCACGGCCGAGTTGCCGCAACAGCGAAGTATGTGACCCATGTCCCCGCTTCCAAAGCCCGGCAAGCAGACGGTTCGCAAATTCGAGCCGGCACGCCCGCCCGGCCAGCATCCCAACTGGGACGAGCAGCTCTGGCCGGTGAACCTGGGCCTGGTGGTCCTGGCCGGCGCGGCGGCGGCCATTGTCGCCACGCACGGCGATTTCCAAGCCCGCACGCCGTGGCAGAACGGCTGGCTGCACCTGGGAGTGCTCGGCGCCATCATGGCCGTGCTGGCCTGGGGCATGGCGCGGCTCGAAGGGCGAGTCCACCGCCGCGTGCAGTTGGGCGTGCTGTTCAGTCTCCTGGTACACGTGGGGCTGTGCCTGCTCACGTACCACGTGTACCTGGGGATCGCGGCGCGCCAGGAGACCGAGACCGAGCTGGCCCTGGACGATCCGCAGATCGTCACGCTGCCCGAGTACCGCTGGCAACAGGACCTCGACCAGGTCGTCCAGGACGAGTCGCTCGAGGCGCCGATTGAAACCGAGATCCCGGACACCGAGCCGCTCGATATCGACCGGACCCAGACCGACACCATGCCGGCCGAGCGGCAGCCGGATCAGGAATCGGCGGCGGCCGAGCTGACGCCCGCCGACGTTGCCATCGAGCGGGCGGAGCTGGCCGCGCCGCACCGCAGCGAGCGGCTGGCGGGCAGCGAAATCAGCCGCCAGGAGCTGGAAGCGCCCCAGCCGGTCGAGGACGTGCCGATGCCGCAGATCGAGCAGGCGGCCGAGCGATCCGGCGAGCTCGACGACCGGGTGCAAGTCGACCAGCGCCGGGCCGAGCTGGCCATTGAGCGCCCGGACGCGGGGCAAGAAGCGCCCGCAGCGAGCGCCCGCCGTCCCGCGCCGGCTGTCGAGCGGCTGCAGGGCTCCCTCGAGCCGCGCTTGCCCGATAGCGTGCGGCCGGCCAATCGGCGATCGGCGGCCCCGGCCGAGGCAACGGCAACCCGCGTCGATCGGCCTGAGCCCGCACCGGCCGCGGTAGAACCACGTGTAACGAGGCCGGAGCCGTCGGTCGACACGCTGGCCCGCCGCGCGGCCAGCGCGCCTGAGCGGTCGGCGCCAGTCGACATGGGCGACTCGTCCGCAAACTCCCAGTCGCAGCCGTTCGAGCCCCGCCGCGCGGTGGAAGCGCCGGCGCCTTCGACGCAAGCGCGGACAGACCAGCGATCGGCTAGAGCGCCCAGCCGTGCCGCCGCCAACGCGGCCCGGATTGAAATCGAGGCCCCGGCCACCGCCGAGTCGACCGCGGATCCGGCGACGGCCCGGCCCGCGCCGACAGCCATCGCGAGAGCCGGAGATGGAGCGGCCGGAGTGACACGGCAAGACAACCTTGACCGTGAACCGGCGGGCGGCGAGTCGCGCCGCGCGGCGATTGCCTCGGCCGCCCGGCGAGCGCAGGCCAGCCGACAGGACGAAGCCGACGAGAGCGACAGTGCCAGTATGCCGGCTCGCATCGCCCGCGCACGGGCGGGCGCCGACCTGCCGAGCGCTACGCTGAGTGCCGAAGAAGTGACGCTGCCCGATGCGGCCGGCGCCCGCCGCACCAGTCCGGTCGAGGCCAGCACGAGCGCCGCGGTCGAACGCCGCGCGTCCAGTGCCCCTGCCGGCCGCGTGACGGCAGAGACGGGCAGCGCGCAGGTCGACACGGGGCTGCCGCAGATCGCCTCGCCGGTGGCCGCCGGCGGCTCGCCGGGCGACGGAGAACCGACCATCTCCGTCGCCGACAGCTCGCCGCGCTTGGCCCGGGCGGCCGGGCCGGCGGAGGCCGCCTCGGATGCGGCCGTCCCGCTGGAGGCGCCCGGCGGCGCCGCGCCTGGCTCGACGAGTCAGCCGGGAGCGACCGAGCCGGCGGCCGATGGTCCGGCGGTTGGTGAGCTTGAACGTGCGGCCGCTGCCGCGCCCGCCGGCAGCCGGCCCGCCGGTTCGGCCGCGCCGGACAATGCTTCAACCGGCGTCGCGGGAATCTCGATCGGACCTCGCCGCGTCGATACCGATGCCGACCCGGCGGGCAGCATCGGCGGCTCGCCGGCTTTGAGCCGGGCTCCGTCGGCGGCCGATGCGAATGCCGACGCGGTGGAGGTGGCTTCAACAGGAGCAGCGGGACAGCCCGGACCCACCGATCCGGATGGCAATCCGCTCACCGCAAGCGGCACGGCGGAAGGAGCCGAAATTGCCGAGCCGGGCGGGCCCGCCTCAGACGATCGCACGCGAGCCCAGCGGCGCAGCGGCGGGCTGCCGGCGAGGATTGTGGCCCCGGCGGGACCCGGCGGCCTGGCGAAGGACACCCCGGGCAGCCTGGGGGTGCCAAGCCGCCGCGCGCGCCCTGAGAGCCCGCTGGTCCAGACCGATTTGGGGCGATTGATCCTGGAGCGCAGCGGCTCGACGCCCGCGGCTGAGGTGCGCGTGCAGGACGCCGCAGTGCCCGGTTTGAAGCAGCGCGACCGGCTGGCGCGCGAGCAGTTGGCGCGCCAGCGAGGCGGCAGCGCCGGGTCGGAGCTGGCGGTCGAGCGAGGCCTGGAGTTCCTGGCACGGCACCAGAGCCCCGACGGCAGTTGGAGCCTGGAGAACTTCGGCCAGGGCAAGCCCGGATATCAAAACGCCGGAGCGGGGGAGATGCAATCGAACACGGCGGCCACGGGGCTGGCTCTGCTGGCATTTCTCGGGGCCGGTTATACCCACACCGACGGCAAGTACCGCGACGTGGTGGCCCGCGGAGTGAATAACCTTCTGGCCAACCAGCGCGACGACGGCGACCTGTTCGTGCCCCAGGACGAGCAGTCGAACCGCAACGTCTGGCTGTACAGTCATGGGATTGCGTCGATCGCGCTGTGCGAAGCGTACGGGATGACCCGCGATCCGTTGCTCGAGGGGCCGGCGCAGCGCTCGCTCGACTTTATCGTCTGGGCCCAAAGCCCCAGCGAAGGCGGCTGGCGATACTACCCGCGGCAGGGGAGCGACACGTCGGTTTCCGGGTGGCAGTTGATGGCCTTGAAGAGCGGCGAGCTGGCGGGCCTGGCCGTCAGCGCCGAGTGCTATCAGCGCGTCGAGCGGTGGCTCGACGGGGCCCAGGCGCCGTCGAACCGGTCGCTGTACGCCTATCGGCCCAGGTCCGAGCAGCGGCACCAGCGCGAGCCAAGCCGCGTGATGACGGCCGAGGCGCTGTTGATGCGGCAGTACCTGGGGTGGAAGCGAGACAACCCGTACATGCTGGCCGGGGCCGATTACTTGCGCCGCAACCTGCCGCAATGGGAAGGGGGTGGCCGGCAGCGCGACTGCTACTACTGGTATTACGCCACGCAGGTCATGTTCCAGATGGGCTCCGACCATTGGCGCGACTGGAACGCCCGCCTGCGGCCCATCCTGACCGAGAGCCAGGTGAGCAGCGGGCCGTTGGCCGGCAGTTGGGATCCCGCGGGCTCCAGTGCCGACCGCTGGGGGCGCGAGGGGGGGCGGATCTACGTGACGGCGATGCACCTGTTGATCCTGGAGGTGTATTACCGCCACCTGCCGCTGTACCGCAATCTGCAGGATGAGGAGCAAGGGTAAAGGAGGACGCAGTGGCTGAAATTCGCCAGAGTTCAGGCCCTTCGCTCTATCCAGCCAGAACTCTGGCAAGTCCTGCTACCTTAATGTCCTGCCTCCTTCGCCCGACCGCCGTTGACGCCCACCGAGCGGAGTTTTAACATTGGTTTGCAGAGACACCTGACCGCGCGGCCGTCGGGCCTACATGGCCTCTCGCGCCGCACGAACTTTTTTCAAGGAAAGGGGGGACGTCTCTTATGCCGTTATTCGAAATCGAGACGGAATCACACATCATCATCACCTGGGCTGAGGACCAGGATGCGGCCGCCGCCGTGGTCCAGGACGCCTATCCCACCGAGCGCGTGATGCGGCTGACCAAGCGGCCTCGCGACACCTGGGTCATTTCCAAGAGCGCCCTGGGCATCTCCGGCCAGATCGACCCCTGCCATACCGCCCGTGATTGCTTGTCGAAGGCCGCCGGAGACAAGGTTCATGCCATCCGCCTCTACATGCACGAGACGGGTTCGGACCTGGAACGGGCCCGCAAAGTGATCGAGTCGAACATGGTCATGGGCTGGTGAGGTCCCGACGTCCCGACAAGGCGACAAGGGGACAAGGCGACAAGGAGAGAGAGGGAAGGGGGGAAGGGGCGAGACGAAGAACGCCTTCTGCCACTGCTTGGAGGTCCCCATCCCGGCGCGCCGGGAGGACCGAGAAGCAGTGCCGTTCGGTTGGATTGCCCCGCCAGCAACTAACAACTAATAACAACTAGCAACCAGCAACGTCCTCTTCGTTCCCCCCATCCCCCCATCTCCCTTTCCCCCCTTCCCATCTGCTCGCCCTGGCGAGCAGATCGGCCGGCGACGCGGTTCCGGTCGTGCCAAGCTGCTGGATGGTGATCGAAGCCACCAGGTTGCCCACCTGGGCGGCTTCCGCCGGGGTCGCCCCGGACAGCAGGGCAGCTACGATGCCCGCCGTGGCGCTGTCGCCTGCTCCGACCGGGTCGATGGGCCCTTCCACCGCGTAACCCGGCACGTGGATGGCCGCGCGCGATCCGCCCTGCGGATCGTCCCGGTCGACGGAGTCGAAGCCGACCAACAGCATGCCCGCCTGGCCCAAAGTGCAGTAGATCGGGCAACCGGTCTGCGACGATAGAGCGCGGGCGGCCTCGGCCGCAAGTTCCAGATCGCCCGGCGCGGCACCGGGGGGCGGCTGGCGGCCCAACGCGGCCAGGCACTCCGCGACGTTGGGCTTGAGGATGCCGCAGGTGAAGCGGCCCACGCGGGCGCGGCTGTCGACGAACACCAACTTGTCGGGCCAGCGGCGCGAAAGCCGGGCCAGGTGCTCGCGCACCTGGGGTGAAATCACGCCCCAGCCTTCTTCGTTCACCTGGTCGAGCACGATGAGCCCGTCGGCGGCGGCAAACAGCGATTCCAGCGACTCGAGCAGCCGCCGTTCGATTGCCGGGTCGAGCGGCCGGCAGTTCCGCAAATCGAGGCGGTTCAGCTCGTGCCAGAGTCCATTGGGGCCGGCCTGGATCGGTTTGGTGTACGTCGGCGTCAGCCGGCCCGGATCGCGGATCACGTGGCTGGCATCGACCGGTTTCAGATCGGCCAAGGCGGCCAGCAGGTCGTGGGCGTGGCCGTCGTCGCCCACCACGGAGAGCGGCACCAGCCGGCCGACACCCAGGGCCGCCAGGTTGTTCATCACCGTGCCCAAGGCGCCCGGGCTGTTGCGGACGCGGGTCACCTGGTATGCCTCCAGGCCGGTCTCGACCGACCGCTCGGAGAATCGCGGGTCGATTTCGAGGTAGCGGTCGAGAAACAAGTCGCCGACCAGGCCGATCGTCAGGCGGTCGAAATGCGCCAAGAGCGATTCAAGACGGCCGCGTGCAATCACGTGCGAGCTCTCCGCAATGCGGTCGTAGCGCCGTACGCCATAGTTTCGGAAGCAGCCAGCATCTATTCAGCCGCCAAACCGCGACCCTCTCGGTCAATCCACAGTGTCGGCTTGGCTTCCCGGCGGGGCAAGGCCCGAGATGTTTCCCGCCAGTGTAGTCCGGTGGTCGGCACGGACTGGATGCGTCCAGCCCTAGCCCGCGCTCTGAACCAGGCCGAGCCGCCGCTGTACTCAGGGCGTTGGCCTGGCTGCTGCGGCGGCTTGCGAATGCAAGGCGTCGAGCTTGTCGAGCCACGACTGGGGCAGGCGGAGAGGGCGTTTCCACCGGCCGATTGCTTCGCCAAAGCGTTCGCGGGCCAGCTCGAATCGGCCCAGCCGCGCATGGCACATAGCCAGCAAGAACAAGTCGGAGGCAGGGGCGGCCTCGCCGAGTTCAATCGCTTGCTGAAACGCTTGCTGGGCTTCTTCGAACCGCTTGAGCTGGTAGTTCACCATGGCCAGAGTGCTCCACAAGGCATACTGGTCCGGCGCGAGCTGGACGGCTTGCTCGGCCAGCCGGCGAGCCTGCTCGAGCGCGCGCAGCTCGTCGGGCCCGGTGGCGTAGATCAATGCCAGGTTGTTCAGCACTTGTGTATCATCGGGCACTAGATCGAGGTGCTTCTGGTAATCGGCGATGGCCGCGGCATACTGCCGCAAGTAGCTGTGGATCAGTCCCCGCTGGGCGTAGGCCCTTATATGACGCGGTTCAAGATCGATCAATTTCGAGTAATCCGCCAGGGCGTCTTTCCAGCTTGCCAGGCGGACGTGGTTGCGGGCGCGGACTTCGAGCAAGTGCGCGTTGTCGGGATTGAGCGCCAGCGCCTTGTCAAAGTCGTCGCGGGCTTGCGCCCATTGGTGCAGCTTTTCATAGAGGTGGCCCCGCTGGTGATAAGCTTCGGCGTCGTTCCGGTTGGCACGAATCGCCTGGGTATGCTTCTCGATACCCACGTGGATTGCCGCGCCCGCGAAAGGTTGGGGCGGCGCGAGCTCGCCTTGCCGCAGCTCGACCTTCAGGGATTCATCGCGGTGCACCAGGCGAGAAGTGAGCGGCGAGCCATTCCAGTCGAGGTTCATCTCGCCGAGTTGCGAGCGGATCGCACGCAGGTCCCAGAGATGGATGCGGTGCGTTGACGAGGTGACCGCCAGCAGGCAGCCGTCCGGGCTGAAGCACAGCGAGCCCACTACTTGAGGGTCGGGAGGCTCCAGGACGGCCACGGTATCCAGTGAGCCGGGATCGATGAGCCGCACTCGTTCGCGGTCTTGGACAGCCGCCATCAGCCGGCCATCGGGCGTGAACGCGATCTTGCCGGGCAAATCACTTTTGTCTCCCAAATCCAGCTCCCGGTCGCGCTGCCAGGAACTCACGTGCCAGAAGACATATCCGCCCGGCTTGCTGGTGACTAGCCGGCTACTGTCAGGGGTGAAGTGCGCCATGGAGTTCGGAACATCCGGCAATATGTCCTTGGCCACTTTACCGGTGGCGGCATCCCAAATGCGCACGCCCTGGCCGTGCCAAGCGCCGCCGGCCACCCACTTGCCGTCGGGACTGATAGCCAACTGGTTCACGCCGGGCCGGCCCGCCAGGTGCTGAGAAATAGCCGACTCAAGCCGGAAAAGCTTCCCCTCCGCGCCTTGCTGAGCCACCAGCAGGCGGCCGTCGGGAGTCGAGTCGAGAGTGCTGAAACTCCCGGCGGCGAGCCGCCGAGGCGGCCCGATGACCAAGGCGCTTTGATCTTCGGCTGGCCGATGTATCGGCCACGCGTGCAGCCCCCTCACGCCGCTCGTCACCAGGCTGCGGCCGTCCGGCGCAAACAGGGCGCCGGCATACGGCGTGGTTGCACCTACGACGCCCACCAGGTGGGCGATCGCCTGGCCTCGATCCACCTCCCACAGCCGTACACCATCGTCGCCGGTGGTGACCAGCAACTCGCCGCTCGGGTCGAAGTGGGCGAAATTGGGTCCTTTGCCGGGGGCGGGAGGTTCGTTCCATACGCGGCACTCGCGACCGGCCGCAACCTTCCACATGCCCAGCTCACCGGTGCCAGCCAGGAACGCCAGGCGGGAATCCTGGTCGCTGAAGCGAAGGGCCCGCCCGGGTGCATCGATCAAGTTCTGCCCCCGGACTGGATCCCAGAGCAAGGTCTTCCCGTCCCACCCGGAGGACGCCAGGAGGTCGCCTTCGTGGTTGAACATCACGCTGACCACCTCGGCCTGGTGCCCCTGCAGGATCGAGAGTGGCTGCCGCGTCGCAACGTCCCAAACGTACGCGCGGTAGTCGGCACAGGCCGTGGCCAGCAAGTCGCCCGAAGGGGCCCAGGCCACGTCGAACACCTGTCTGGGATGTTTGAACGATGCGAGCGATTCTTCCTCCAAGTCGAATACGCGAACATCGGTCTGTCCCCCTTCGCACAGCGCCAGCCTGCTGCCCTCGGGATGGAACCGGACGCAAGTCGGGGAATAGCCGATCGGAAACCGTTTGAGCCGGCGACCGCCGGCTAATTCAAACAGCGCGATCCCCGAATCGGGCAGTCCCACGGCCAATCGGCGGCTGTCGGGACTGAAGTCGACTCCGAGGCCGTTGTGACTGACAGGCGATTCCAGCACCGGCTCCGGTTGTCCGAGCCTCCAGACACGAACGACGTTGGTCTGCCCGAGGCGGTGCTTGGTGGCCAACAGCTTGCCGTTGGGACTGAATCGTACTCCGGCAGACTCGAATTGATCCTTCGCAGGGATGCGAACCAGTTCCACGTCGTCCGCGGTCCGGCGGACGCTGACGCTGCCGTCACTCGTGCCCACGGCGTATTGCTCGAGCCGGCCGTCGAAGGCGGCGCCTCCCCGAAATGGCGTGTTCGGCTGCCAGCGCCGTTCGACCTTGAGGTCCGTGAGCGCCATGCAGGCGACAGCTTCATTGCGTAGTTCGAGCGCTTCCGCGCGTCCCAGTCCCAAGGAGGGCAGCGTACGCGCAGCTTCGGCGAGCGCCTCGAGGCTGTCGTAGCGGCGTCCGGCGCGGCCGCTCCAGCGAGCAGCTCGCGCCTGGTTGAAGGAAGCCAGGTACGAAGCGACGGCCCTCTTGGCAGCCAGCCGTTCGGCTCGCTGGGCGGCATTTTCGGCATGCCGCGCCCGCGTAAGATGCGACAGGGCCGTATTGCGTTCCGCCCGCAGCCAGAACGCCGCCACTGTCGAGACCAGCGTAATGCACACCAGCAGCAAGGCCACCGACGCCGACAGACCGGCCATGACGGGGTTGCGGCGGCACCACCGCCAGGTACGCTCCGAGAGCGAGCTTCGGCGGGCATGGATCGGCCGATCGAGCAGCAACAGGCGCAGATCGTCGGCCAATTGCTGTGCAGTCTGATAACGGTGTCCGGGCTCCTTGTCGATGGCCTTGAGGATGATCGTTTCCAGGTCGCGGGGAATGCGGGGGTCGACCTTTCGCGGCCGCGGCGGCGACTCGTGCATGACTTGCTCCACCAGGCGCGCACGGTCCGATTCGCCGAAAGCGTGGTGCAACGTCGCCAGCTCGTAGAGTGTCAGTCCCAGGCTGTAGATGTCGCTGCGCGGGTCGGACCAGCCTCGGAACCGTTCAGGGGCCATGTATCGCAGTGTTCCGACCAGGTCGCCGGTGCGAGTCAGCTCCTCGCCGTCACAGGTCTTGGCCAAGCCAAAATCGGTCACCCAGACCGCTCCCTGCATGTCCAGCAGCAGATTCGACGGCTTGACGTCGCGGTGCAGAATTCCCTGCCCATGCGCGTAGGCCATGGCTTCCGCCACCTGCAGCCCAATGCGGGCAATGCTGGTGAAGTAATGGAACTCGGACCGTCCCGATAGATCGGAGCCATCCAGCACGGCCGACGAATTGCTTGAGTCCTGGCTGTCGGGATCGACGGCCGGTGGCACGCTGGCGTCCGCTTGCGCCGCGGCCTCTTCCAGCCGAGCACTTGCAAATGAGGGCCGGGTTATGCGGCCGTCGAGCAAGGTGTAGGCGGCCGTCACCGTGGCGTCGCCGGCGGTCGGAGGCGCCGAGGCCCGGCTCGATTCGCGCAGCCGCCTCAGTTCGACCACCACCTGGTCCAGACTCTGCCCCTGGATGAACTGCATGACGTAGTAGTGAATGCCCTCGTGCTCGCCGATGCCGAACACCGGCACGATGTTGCTGTGGTGCAGCCCTGCCGCCGCCCGGGCCTCGCGACGGAATCGCTCGAGATGCTTGCGACTCATCAGGCCCGACGAGGGAAGCACCTTCAAGGCCACGCGCCGGCCCAGCGAAGCTTGTTCCGCTTCGTAGACGACGGCCATGCCGCCGCGGCCTACCTCGCGGATGATGCGGTAGTCGCCCAGGCGCTCGAGCCGCGCAACATTGTCGTCGACTTCGCCGGGTTGGGCGTCGGTCAGGTCGGCGGCACCCGGCTTGAGCTGCTCGACCAGGGCCACGGCGGGAAAGAGCTCGCGGATTTCGTCGGCCCACTGTGGATACTGGGACGCGTACTGCGTGACGCTGGGGCGCTCGCCGCGGCGATAGCGGGCGATGAATTCCTCGGCCAATTGTTCGACCGGGTTGCGGTCGGAAGCGGAACCGGTCACGAGTCTATCCTCCTTCAGCCTCCCGTGTCATGCGTCCAGTAAACCGGGCATACTGGACAGCACTTCCTTCAAACGTTTCAAGGCTCTCACGTAGCGGTTGCTCGCGGCCGATTTCTGGATGCCCAGCACCTCGGCAACCTCGTTGTTGGTCAGCTCTTCGAAGTGTCGCAAGGCCAGCACCTCGCGGTCGATTGGTTCCATGCGGTTGAGCACTTCCTGCAGCCGGAGCTGCATCTCGGCCCGCTGGGCTGCCAGTGTGGGGGATGTAAGGTGCCCCAAAAGCTGCGCCGCCAAGGAGCAGGAAGTGGCTTGCGGCAGGGCCCTGCGATAGATCGATACTTCCTGGCCGACATCGCGCACCTGCGCCCCCAAGTGCCGGCGGTGCAAGGCCAGCAACCGCTCGCCGACGATCCACCGCAGCCACAAGAAGGGAGGCATCGCCGGGTTTGCGGAATATTCGGCAAGCCGCTTGCCGGCATCGACGAAGGCGTCCTGCAAGACATCGGACGGATCGACCCTTCCCTGCAGGCGACGGTCGAGCCGCAGGCTGACCATTCGCCTCAAGCGCGGTCGGAACCCCGTGAACGCCTCTGCCAATGCCTGCGGATCCCCCGCCTTGAGGCGCGGCAGCAACACGTCGCTGGGGCCGGAATCACTCATCATCTTCGGACCTGACATATTAACTGCCAACGGCCCGCGATTGTACACAGGAAAATTGGCTCGCCCTCATTTTGGCCATCAAGCCTCGTCCGGGCAGCCCGCCGGGAATGGATTGAGGAGGTTTCGCCAATAACGGCTTCGGCGAGGAGAGTACGCCCCCAGCGAACGTTCCTAACCCGAACGTCCCTTGACACCCTCGGACTCCACCAAAGGTTAGTTTTTGGCCAACCCCTAATGCGGATGGAGGCTGCGGAGCTCAGGGGAGAGCTTGAGCCGGCGGGGCAGGTTGCCGTAGGCCGGGCCGGCCCGCGGCGAAAGCTGGTATTGAGGCTCGGGCTGGAACTGCTCATCGCGAAGCTGCTGCCAGAAGCCGTCGGCATCGACTTCCAGCAGCTCCAGGTTCAGGAAAAAGCGCGTGCGGTTGACAGTATACCCGATGTGGTTGTCGGCCACGCTGCCCAAAGCCACGCGGAAGGCGTCCTGGGCTTCGAGAAAATCGCGGGCCGCCACGCCGGGAAACCCGAGGGCCAGCTCCAACTGCGTGCTGGCCACGCGTTCAGCGGCCAGCGCGGCGCTGGCCACGCTGATCAGGTACTGCGCCCGGGCCAGCGCGAGATCGCGCAGGTCGTCGCGGACGCCGAGCTTGATCGCGTCTTCGACTTGCATCAGGCGGCGCAGGGCCACGTGGTAGTCGATCAACGTCCGGCGGTACAGGTTGCGCTGGGCCTTGCGGTTCAGCGGCAGGTCGAGCGAGAGGCCAACCTCGGTACGGCTGTTTTCGAAGTTGAAGTCGAAGGGACGGTTGTGGCGGCTGTTGATGACCTGCGTGGCGCTGAGGTTCAAGATCGAGCGCAGCTCGTCGGCCGCCAACTTGACCGCCCGCCGCTGGTCGGCCACCGCGCCGCGCTCGTTCATCAAGTCGAGCCGCCCGGACAGCGCCGTGAGCATCGCGTCGTCGACGTCGATCTGGACGGGGACCAGGCCGGCGCTCGGCTGCGAGAGCATCTGTTCGGCGGCGGCGAGCAACTGGTCGACCTGGGCCAGCGTGTTTTCGAAGCCATCGGTCGGCTGTTCGCCGTTGGCGCTTCGGAGCAGCTCGTCGGCCTCGGCTACAAGCTGCTCGGCCCGGGCCAGCAGGGCCCTGGCTTCGACGAGAAGCTGGGGCACTTCGTCCAGCCGGGCCTGCGCCAGCGCGTCGGCCAGCTTGCGGCGCAACTCGGCCGCGTCGCTTTGCAGTTGCCGGGTTTGCTCGTCGATGACGGCCAGCTCGTCGGCCGCCGCTTCCAGCGCCCGTGCCAGCTCCACCTGGCGAACGGCTACCTGCGCCAGCGAACCGGCCAGGTCCATCGAGCGCTGGAACAACCGCAGGGGCGGCGCCAGGCCGCCGGCCAGCTCGTTCTCGAGCACCTGCCGGTCTGCCTGTACGTTCAGCCTTGCTTCGTCGAGCTGCAGGCGGCGGCGGAGCAGTGCCAGCTCGTCGAGATCCGCCCCGGCGTCCTCCAGGCGCCCGTCCATCAGAATGCGTTCGGCCATCCGCTGCGTGAGCACCACGGCGGCGTTGAGCAGCTCCAAGGGCCGCGGCGCCTCCTTGGCACGTTCGGCGGCCAGCCGATCGCGGGTGCGCCGGACCAGCTCGCCGCTGACGGCCGCTTCGTCGCCCTGCGTCAGGTCGGTCAGCTCGTCGAGGTCGAGGTTGACGCCCAGCTCGGGCGGCAGGCCGATGACCAGCTTGAGCCGATCGAGACTTCGCTCCAGGCCGACGCAGGTGGCAATCAGCCGGCTGCGTCCCAACAGCATGCTCTGTTCGATCTGCTCGACCTGGATCCGGGATCGCAGCCCGGCCTCGAACTCGGCCTCCGCCTGGCTCAAGGCGCGGACCAGCGAGAAATAGTTTTGCGATTCGATCTCGATCTGGCGGTAGACGCGGATCAGGGCGTAGTAATCGGAGGCCAGTTGGAAGAAGAACGTCTTGCGGTAGCGGGCATAGTCGCGGGCCGCGTAGACCACGCTGCGCTCGGCCTGCGTCAAGGGCTCGAAGAGCACGTCGCGCTGCAGGACCGCCTGCGAGAAGTTGAAGAACATTTCGGAGCTGATGTCGCTGGTAAACCCCTGGGGTCCATTGAACGTCAGGAGCACGTCGTTGGCGAAGCGCCCCAAGAGCGTGCCGCCGCCGGCCAGCACGCGATCGACCTGCGTGCTGGAAGGCACGGCCAGAGTGCCCGCGGTCGGGCCGCCTGATCGCACATGGTCGTACCCCAGGTCGGCGCCGCCCCCCAGCGGCGAGAACTTCAGAGCGTAGTCGAACCGCTCCAGCGACAGGGCCAGGGCCGAGCGGTACAACACTTCTTTCTGCGCCTGGTATTCGCGGCTGTTGAGCAGGGCCAGCGACACGATGTCTTCGAGAGAAAGCCTCCGATCGCGGTCGACCAGCGACTCGTCGGGCGGCGCCTGGTAGCTGCGGACGTATTCCTCGCGGACCCGCTCCAGCTCCAGCATCCGCGACAGGTAGGCCGGCTCGATCGCCTCCCAGTGCCGTCGCGGAATGGCCGCCACCGGCAGCTCGCCCGCCGAGGCGCCCTCCTGCAGCTCTTGATCGGCCGCCTGATACGAAGCCGGGCGGATCTGCTCGCCGCCGCGCCGGCTCGATCGCATCTCGCCGGCCGGCCCATCTCGCGGATCCGGCTCGATCGGCTCTGTGTCGGGATCGAACAATCCTGGCGGCGGCAGCTCGATGTAAGAATCTCCGGGGCCGGTTTTGGCATCGGGAGCGGGGATGGCTTCCGGGCCGGACGCTTGCGGCGACGTGTATCCGGCCGGGCTGGTGCGGGCCGGCAGGTCGGGCAGCTCGTAGGTATACAATGCGGGGCCGGGAGGGGGCAGCCGCGGCCAATCGGGGTTGGTGGGTAGGAAGAGCCGCGACCGCGGGTCATGTTCGATGGTGAAACCCGGCGGGGCCCAGGGGGTTTGGGCAATCTTCTGCTGGAGCAAAGCGTAGGTTTCGGCGTCGGCATCGCGGCGGTAATGGGCGCGCGAGCAGCCGGCCGCAGTCAGTAGTAACAGCGCGATGAACCGGACCCACACCAGAACATGGCCCTCGCCTGGCCGCCGCCCTTTGAGAAGTGCCATTTGGGCGGCCGAGCCCTGCCGTCAATTGGATCAACCCGATATGGCAGGTCTGGTTATCGGACCGGCTGGGATAAAACGTGAGGGAAAAGCAGGGGTCCGAAGGCAGAAGGAGGAAGGAGGGAGGGTCAGAGGTTCCGCCGAAGGCGGGCTTGCAGCACGGTCAGAAGTCAGAGCCTGGGGCACGCTACGACTCGACTGAGCTCGCCGAAGTCCGCTTTGCCACCAGCCACCCGACGCTTGCGCGTCTCTTACTCTGCCTTCCTCCTTCCTCCTTCTGCCTTCCGCGTCAGCGCTGGCGCATGGCGTCGATGGGGTTCATCAGGGCGGCGCGGCGGGCGGGATAAAGGCCGAAGGCCACACCGATCGAACAGGAGATCAGAAAGGCCAGCACCACGGGGCCGGGCGTGATCACGGCCTCGATTTCGGAGCAATTCCTGACGCCCAGCGGGATGGCAATCCCCAGCACGATGCCCAGCACGCCGCCGGTCGCGGAGAGCACGACCGTCTCGACGAGAAACTGGATCGTGATGTCGCGGCGCTTGGCGCCCAGCGCGCGGCGGATGCCGATCTCGCGGGTCCGCTCGGTCACGCTGGCCAGCATGATGTTCATGATGCCGATCCCGCCGACCAACAGCGATATGCCGGCGATCGAGCCCAGCACCATGTTCCAGATCCGCTTCTCCTGCTCGGCCCGCCGCAACAGCTCCAACGGCACCTGCAGCTCGTAATCGTCATGGCGTGGATGGCGTTTGGCCAGCAGCTTGCGGGCCATCTCGGCGGTCGGGGCGACGAGCTCGGTGTCGGCCACCGTGAGGATGATCTCGTTGAGCTGTGTCCGCTCGAAGTCGAGACTGCCCGCCGTGCGCACCACCTGCAGCTCGCCGAAACGCCAGCGGGCGGATGAAAGCGGAATGTACAAGGCCGAGCAGGCCTGGGCGTCGGTCTGCTGCTTGAGCACGCCCACCACCTGGAAGGCAGTCGGGCCGATCAACACCGATTTGCCCAGCGGATCCTGGAACTTGAACAGTTTTTGCGCGGCCGTGGCCCCCAGCACGGCCACGTTGGCCGAGTGGTCGATGTCCGGCGCTGAAATGAACCGCCCCCGATACAACTGGGTCTTCCTGAGGTGCTGGTAGTCGGGAGTCACGCCGTGGATGCGGGCGTTGGTCATGCGGCAGCGGCCGCGGGTGGCGTCCTTGCGGAACAGCGACACGGCCAGCGCCTTGGAGAGCGTGGGCAGGGTGGCTTGCAAGCCATCGAAGTCGGCGTACTTGAGGCCGTACTCGACGACGCGGCTCACTTTCTGCTGTCCCGGCGTGGTCTCGGCGTCCTGCCCGGTTTTCTGGCCCGGCTTGACGCTGCGGATGATGACGTTGGTGGCCCCGAGGCGGCGGATCTCTTCGACGGCCCGGGCCTTCGACCCCTCGCCGATGGCCAGCATGGCGATCACCGAGCCCACGCCCAGGATCACGCCCAGCAGCGTCAAGATGCTGCGCAGCTTGTGCAGCAGCAGGTTCTTGGCGGCGAGCTTGATCGAAATCCACATGGGAAGGATAAAAGGCAGAAGGAGGAAGGAGGAAGGAGGAAGGAGGAATCGGAACGGACGATTGTCGACTCTTCGCCGCTATTGCGGCCCGTCGATGATGGCCATCGGGTTCATGACCACGCGATCGGAGGGCGCCAGGCCGCTGGTGATCTCGGCGAACATGTCGTTGGTGGCGCCGACGCTGATCGGGCGGCGAGCGAGCCCGTTCTTGCCGGCCACGTAGCACCAGTTGGTGTCGTCGGTCTGGACGATGGCCTGCATCGGCAGGCTCAGCACGTCGTTCAGGCGTTCGACGTGGATCTCGACCACGGCGGTCATGCCGGGCTTGAGCTGCTTGACCGGTTCGTCGATGGTGACGATGGCCTCGTAGACCTTCACGTCGGAGCTCATGCCGCCTTCCTGGCTGGGCAGCACCGCCACCGAGCGCACCGTGCCTCGATAACGGGCCTGGTCCAGGGCGTCGACGCTGACCGTGGCCGGCAGGCCCTCGTGGACCTTGTCGAGCACCGATTCGTGGATGGCCGTCTTGACCTGCATCCGGCTCAGGTCGGGAAGAGCAAGGATCTTGAAGCGCTCGACGACCAGCTCTCCTTCGGCCACATTCCGCCCCCAAGGCGTGCGGTCGGTCGTGTAGGCGACCATGCCGTCGTGCGGGGCGAGGAGCTTGCACTTCTCGAGCTGCGACTGGTAATTGCGGAGCCTTTCCTCCTCCTTGGCCAAGGCGCGGTCGGCGGCGGTCTTGGCGGCCTCGGCCTGCGCCATGTACGACTGGTTATCGCGCTTTACCTGCAGCAACCCCCGCCGGGCCGTGTTGAGCGACCCTTGCAGCTCCAGCAGCCTCATGGGGTGCTCGAACTGTTCCAGCTTCTTGCGGCCGGCGATCGCGTTGGCCAGAGCGCCCGTGGCCCGCAGCAGCGCGTCGTCGGCCTGCAAGTGCTTGTGCACTGCCTGGTCGAGATCGCCCTTGCCCCGGTATCCGAGCTTGTAAAGCGTCTCGATGCCGTTGCGGCTGGTGGCCTGCATGTCGAGCTCGGCCTGGGCCTCGACAATGCGGTTGCGCGCTTCCTGGATCCGCTGCTCGATCTCTTGCAGGGCCAGCCGGTAGGTGCCGTCGTCGCCGTCCAGGTACATCTTCTGGTTCAGCTCAGCCAGCTCGACGCGCAGCTCGGCGGCGGCCAGGCTGGTTTCGTTCTGCGTGGTCTGGTTTTCGTAGCGGACGTTCGACTGTATCTGGGACGCCTTGGATTGTTCGAATGCCAGCACCTGGTTGTCGACGCGCTCGCGCAAGGGAGCCGAATCGAACTCGACCAGCAGATCGCCCTGCTTGACCGACTTGCCGTTGGGCACGATGTAGACGATGCGCGTGCCGGGTTGGCCCGGCACCGTTTCGACGTCGCAGGTGATGCGGGTCTCCTGCTGGCTCAGCAGGCTGCCTCGCTCGGTGACCGAGATGGCCAGGTCCGATTTCCGGACCTCGTGGAATACGAGCGGCTGGTCCGTTTGAGGCAAGTTCTCTCCACGGCCGCCCCAGAGGCCCAGCGGCACGGTGACCAAGATGGCGGGCAAGGCCAAAAACAGCTTGCGGCGGCCGGCCGCCTTGCGCCGCAGCAGGACCAGCCGCGTGGCCGCTGCCGTGGCTGGCGCGGCGGGTGGCTGATTCGCGGCCGGGGCGGGCGAGGGACCTTTGGGCAACGGGGGTATGGCTTCGTCCCGCGGCGAGTCCGGGGTGCTTTTCCTCGGAGCCGGGGCGGGCGAGCTGGGACTTCGTTGCCGTGCCGAGGAACCGGGAGCAGGCGAGGGCTGGTATTGGCGGCCAAGCCCCTGGTAGCCGCTGGGCGGCTCGGGCCGGGGCGGACAGGGGGTCGGGGCGAGGGGGGTCTTCAACGTTGTGCTCCTTATCTGTATCTGCATTCAGAGTTAGGAGTTAGCACCCTTTCAGGGCGCGGTGTCGGCGAGTCGCTGGCGTCGCTGCCCGCGAGGGCATCGCCATCAGTCAAGCGTAGGTTGCCATTGGCATCCGGCATCGCCGGATGTGCTGGCATTGGCCGTTCGGGGCTGGGCCCGATAAGCAGGCCGCGGGGCAGCCGGATACGCGGAGGGCAGTGTGGGGCGGGAGGAAACTGGCGGGAGGTCGGGTGGGAGGCTAACGCATCAACGCATAACAATATTTTAATCCATGCCGCGGCCCGGGGCAAGGCCGGTAGCAGGAACGCGGTGCGTTGCACCTGAATTCTGGCGAATTCAGCTACGGGTACTGCCCGCCTGAATTCTGGCGAATTCAGCTACGAAGATCGCTCGGCCTCCAGTGCGGCCAGCCGCAGATGCGGCAGCGTGTGGCGGTGGTCGCCGCAGATGTAAAAACTCTCGCCGCCGTCGGCCACGGTGCGGACCAGGATCGTCTTCCAGGGCCGGTAGTAATACTGCGGGTTCGTCTTGGGCGCCTCCTGGCTGGTGTCGCCGGCCAGCGGAACCAGGTCGAAGGCGGCCGTGGTGAAGTGGCGGATCTCGCGGCCATCCTGGTGGGCCACGTTGCGGGCCATGGAGAGGGCCTTGAGGTAGACTTCGGGACCCATCACGGCCGTGCCGAAGCAGAGGAAGACGCCGCCCTCGAGATTCGAGACGGTGTGGCAGAGCGAGAGGAAGTCGCGGTAGCTGGCCAGCCCATGCGCGGCGGCGTCGAAGTTGGGATGCTCGTGCAGGATGTCGTACCCGATGCCGACGTGGACGGTCGCGGGAATGCCCAACCGGTACGCGGCCGCCAGCAGGCTGGTATCTTTGTATGGGAAATCGCCTTCCAGGATCTCGCGGCCGACGGCCTCGCCGAAGCCGAGCCCTTGCTCGGCGCCGCGTGCAACGACGTCGTTGATCTGGCCCGTCTCGTGCCAAAGGCCGAACTCGCCCGTGCGGATGTAGCGGGCGACGCTCTCGCAGGTGGCGCCAAAGCGGGCCAATTCGTAGTCGTGGATGGGGCCGGCGCCGTTCATGCCGACGTGGGTGATCAGGCCCCGCTCGACGAGGTCGATCAACTGGCGGGCGACGCCGGCCCGGATCACGTGGGCGCCCATCAGCATCAGCCGCGCGGCGCCGGCCGCACGGGCCTCGACCAGCCGGCGGCCAAGCGTCGCCACGTCGTTGCGGCACACTTCGGCCAGCGGCGGCGGCTGGTGGTCGAGCGGCAAGAAGCTATCGCGCGACAAATCGTGCCGCCGCTCGGCCAGCGGCTTGATCTTGAGTCGGCTGCGGTCGAATTGTGGAAACATAACTAGTTCCTGGTTGCTAGTTCCTGGTTGCTAGTTTGCTGGTTGCTAGGAACCAGGAACTAGCAACCAGCAACTGACAGGCCGAGGATTCTTAGCAGCTCGTCCTGGCAGCAATAGTCGCCGATGATGATGTCGGCGCCGGCATGGACCAGGCGCTCGCGTTTCCAGGCGTTCACGCCCAGCCGAGTTTCCTCGTTGCTGGCCACGCCGATGGCCACGCCGCCGGCCCGGCGGGTTTCTTCAATTTCGACGAAGCCGTCGCCGAACGCCAGCAGCTCCTCCCCCGCCGCCCCCGTGTCGGCGATGATTCGGGCGATCACCTTGGCCTTGGAAAAGTCCTGGTAGTTGTCGAGCGCCCCGTAAACGCGAGGGCCGAAGTATCGGTCGAGATCGAGAGCGGCCAGCTCGTCCCGGACGTACTCGAGATCGGTGCCGGAGGCCAAGTACAACGTGAGGCCTCGCTCGCAGAGCCGCTCCAGCAGGCGACGCGACTGGGGAACGGCCAGGTCGTCGGGCGCCAGCGAACCCTGTTTGAGGCCTTCCACGCGCCGGCTGATCTGGCTCCAGAGCAGATCGTGGTACTGGTGCTTGTATTCCAGCGGATCGCGGGGCAGGCCGCCGCGCAATCGGACCTCGTCGGCAAGCTGGATCATCTGGTAGATGGTCTGCTTGCCGTTGAGCCGCATCACGAACTCCTCGACGTGGGCGGCCAGTTGTTGGCGCGTTTCGCCGCTGCCGGTGCCGGCCAGTACGTCGACCATCATGGGGATCATCACGTCAGGCCAGTTGCGGCGGATGAGCGACAACGTGCCGTCGAAGTCGAACAAGACCGAACGAAACCGGCCCCGAGGAAAATCCGGCCGCAGAATCTCGATCGACTCGTCCATGGAAGGGAGGAAAACTACATGCGCATCAGGTGCTCGAGGATATACAGCTCCAGGCCTTCGTAGTCCCGGGCCTGCCGGAACGACTCCACCTTGCGGGCGTCGACCGCGCGGACCGCCTTGAGCAAGTGCTGGAACATCCGCAGGCTGTTGGCCAGGTGCCGCGATTCGTCGGCCTGCTTGGTGGTCCGCATCGCCTTGATGTCGAGTCCGACGATCCCGATGTCGTAATAGCCGGCGCGGTCGAGCACCCACACCTGGTTGAAGGCCCGCCGCAGGTCGACCGAGCCGAAGGCCTTGTCCTGGTCGTATTTCAGGCCGTTCTGGTCATTCAAGTGCACGCCCCACAGCTTGCCGTGCCAGAGGGCATAGGCCATGTCGTCGGCCGGATCGAGGCCGGCCAGGATGCTGTGCGCGCTTTCGATCAGCACGCCGACGCGGCTGGGGTCGCTGACCCGGTAGCAGAGCCCCATGAAATGGCCCACCGTGGGGCAATAGGCCTGGTCCATCGGCTCGTTGGGCTTCATTTCTCCCACGATGCGGATCTTGGGATCGTAGGCCAGCATGTCGTTGATGGCGTCGACCAGCAGGCCTACCGAGGCCTTCGGATCCTTGGCCTCGCGGATGTACGTCCCTTCGCGGGCGGGCCAGAGCACGATCAGGTCGATGCCGAGCATGTTGGCGATGTCGATCGCGCGCCGCGAGCGATCGCGGGCATAGCGGCGGGCGGCGGCGCTGTTGGCGGTGTAGGCGCCGTCGATGGTCCGGGGATCCTCCCAGAGCCGCGGTGCGATGAACTCTCCCTTGATCCCCTCGCCCGCCAGCAATTGCTTGATGTTGGCGACCCCCTTGGCGGTCTGGGTCACGTCCCAATCCGAAGGAACCACGTCGTCGTCGTGCAACTGCACGTGGGTGAATCCCAGCCGCTTGTACTCGCGGACCTTCTTGGCAAAGGGCACTTCCTTGCGAACCGGCGGCCCGAACGGGTCGGCGCCGGTCGAGATGTTCCACGGACCGAAACTGAAGCGATACGTACCGGGCTTCTTGGCCATGACCGCAAACAAGCCTCGCTCATGTTCAGATTGGTAAAGCGAGTAGTTTAAGGGCCAAACCGGCCTGGGGGAAGGGACCTCGGGGTTGCCCGGCCCCGGTGCGCTTGCCGGTATCGGGTGCTCGGGATACGCTAGGGTAGATCAAGTCCACGTCGAGGAGCGCAGCCGATGAAGCCACCGTCCAACGAGGTCGATCAATTCGGGTTTCCGATCCCGCCCAATTTCGAGGGCGAGCGGACCCGCACCGCGGGCGCTCGGCGGGTGGGACGCCTGGTATGGCGATGGGGCCTGGTACTTGTGTTCGTGGCGCTGCTGCTCTCCAGTGCCCTGCGGTCGGGCATGATCGACTACGGCAAGGCCGCCATGGCCGAAGGCCTCTTGGACCGGGCCCAGCGGAAACTGCAGATCGACGACGTCGAGGGGGCCCTGGCCGACTTGAACCGGGCGGCGAGCTGGAAGCCCGACGACAAGTCGATCCGCTACCTGCGGGCCCGCGTTCGCCTGGAAGCGAACGACGTGGAGGGGAGCCTCGACGACTATAACAAGCTGATGCAGATGGCACCGCATTTCACCGAAGGATACCTGGGGCGAAGCATGGCGCTGCAGCGGCTGGACCGCCACCACGAGGCGATCGCCGACTTGAGCCGGGCCGTCGCGGACCGCCCCGACGACCCAATTCGCTTGAATGCCCGCGCCTATGCCCGGGCCATCGCGGGCATCGAGCTGGAAGAGGCCATGCAGGATATCGAAAAGGCCCTGGAGTTGTTGGGCAACGAGTTGGGCGATCTGCGTGGCTTGGACGATACCCGGGCTCACTTCCTCGACACCCGAGGCTATCTGCATTACCTGCGGGGCAATTACGAGCCGGCGCTGGACGACCTGAAAGAGGCGATCGCGATCCAGGAAAGCTTCAAGCACCGGGTCTTGAACTCCCCCCGGGTCCGCACCGCCGATCCCAGGATGCTGTCACGCTATCGCCGTTCGTGCGACCAGGCCCTGGCCGTCATGTACCACCACCGGGGTCAGGTCTATCAGAAACAAGGCGACGCCGAGGCGGCCAAGGCCGACCTGGAACTCGGCGACAAGCTCGGCTATAACCCGGCCGAAGGCGTGTACTGACCTTGCCTCCGGCAGGGGCGGGATGCTATCAGTAGCAGGCACAAGAACCAAGGAAGGTTCGAACCGGTGGACTCGATGGACGGTCAACCGAGCGACGGCAATCCCCCGGACGCTGGCGCCCCGGATGGCGACCGGGTCCAGTGGCAGGTCTCGCCCGAATGGAGCGACCTCTTGACGGGCCCGCGAGGGCTCCGCCTGGGCGAATGGCTCGACGAAGGCCGGGCCCAGATTGTCAAGACCGGGCCGCACCGCACCGTCTACCGCGTGGATCTGCCCCAGCGGACCTTCTTTGTCAAGCACTACCGCTGCTCGACGCTGCTGAAGGCCAGCCGCCATTGGATGCGCCAGAGCGCCTCGAAGCGCGAGTATCGCCGGGCCCTGGAAATCGAGCGCCGGCACGTGCCCACGGCCAAGCCCGTCGCCGTGGGCGAACAGCGGCGCGGCGGCCTGGTTTACGAGAACTACCTGGTCACCGAGGCCGTCGCCCAGGCCTGTTCGCTCGACGAGTTCGTCGACGAGCGGCTCGCCGGCTTGCCCCCGCCCGCCGGCCGCGCGCTGCGCCGCAAGCTGCTGGTCGGCCTGGCCCGCTTGTGCGCTGCCGCCCATGAGGCGGGCGTTTTTCATAACGATCTGCACACGGGCAACGTGCTGGTGCGGCTCGACACCGGCGACGGCCCAGGCGACGACCGCCCGCAGTTGTACCTGATCGACCTGCCGGGCGTGCGGCTCTCCGGGCCACTCGGCTGGCGGCGGTCGCGGGAGAGCCTGGTGATGCTGGCGGCGGCCTCGATGGGCCGCGTCACCTGGACGGAGGCCTGGCGATTCTGGCGGACCTATTTGGCCGAACGGCCGCGGCTAGCGGTGCCAGATCGGCGGCAGGCGGCGGCCGACTTGATGCGCCGGGCGGCGGTCCGGGCCCGGAGGATCGCCGGCGGCCGCGACCGCCGAGCCTTGCGGACCAACCGCGATTTCTACGCCTTGTCGCAGGGTGAAGTGGCCGGGCACGCGGTGAGCGACCTGCCGCCGGGCCAGCTTGCCAGGCTGCTGGCTGATCCGGAGGCCTTGCTGCAGGCCAACCTCGATCGGCCCATCAAGCTCACGCACCGCAGCCTGGTGGTCCAGGCCATGCTGCCGCTGGCCGGCCAGCGGGTGCGGGTGGCCTTTAAACGCACGCGGGCTCGAAGCTGGTTCAAGGCGATGTGCGGCCTGGTTCGCCGGGGCCGGGCCGTGGAGGCCTGGTATCGCGGGCATGCCCTGTTGAAGCGGGGGATTGCCACGGCGAGGCCGATCGCGGTTTGCGAGCCGCGGCCGGTGGGACCCCGTTGGCACAGTTACCTGGCCACGCAATGGATCGAAGGTGCCGAGAACCTGCACTTGTACGGCTGGCAGTTGGCCGATCGGCCGGCGGCCGAGCGGCGGCAGCGGGGGCGGCAGTGCGCGGTGGCGTTGGGCCGGCTTCTGGGGCGGATGCACGCCTGGCAGATCTCGCACCGCGACTTGAAGGCCTGCAACCTGGTGGTGGCGGAGCGTGACGATCGTGTCGAGGCCTACCTGATCGACCTGGACGGCGTGCGGATCGGCCGGCGGCTGCCGGCGGATCTGCGGGCCCGGCACCTGGCAAGGCTGGCGGCCAGCTTGGAAGCCCATCCGTGGATCGGCCGGGGCGATCGGCTGCGTTTTCTGCGGGCTTACCTTGGCGAGTTGCCGACTCCCGCGCCGGACTGGAAGCGGCTGTGGCGGGCCATCGAGTTGCACTGCCGTCCGATCATCAAGCGGTTGTCGAGCGGCGGCCGCCCCGTGGTCTAGGGCGTAGCCCGTGAGGTGGTCCACTCGCGGCTCGGCTGAGCTCGCCGAAGTCTGGGCGAGTGGTTTTCCGTCGCAGCAGAGCTCGCCAGAGTTCTGGTGGCGTGGCCGAGGCCTGAATTCCGGCGAATTCAACTACGGATGCTCCTCACGCTTTGCCGTCAGGAGACCGGCTTGTGCCAGCGGCCGACCATGTATCCCAGCAGGGCCACGGACGCCAGGGCCACGGGAAAGGGCAGGTAGAGTTGGGTGAAGTCGAAGTTGAGCAGGTCCATGGTTTTTCATTCCAGAGGGTTGGAAGGCATCTTCGTTTGGAAGGCATTTAATACGTGTTGCGTGAGCCGAAGCCTCGCAAGCAGAGGGCGCCAATCGCCAGGACGGCCAATAGCGAGAGCAGCCATTCTTGCGGTCCGAAGTGGCTTACTTGTTGCAATGCCGTTCGATAAATGGTGGTCCACACGGTTGAATTTCCAGGTCGCGTAATGCCAAGCGAGGTTTCGGCAGAATACTCCAAGAAAAGCGTAGGTTAGAAAAAAATCGCGGGTCCAGGCGGCGGGGTTGCGAGTTTGCAACGGCCGGGGGGTGGGTAGCCGCAAATCTCCGCCGTGGTCCGGGTATAACGGTTGTAGCGGCATCAAGTAGCAGGCATCCCGGGTGCGGCCGGGACATGCCGTCCGCTCCCGCTGCCGCGTAAAAGAGTAGCAGGCACACTCCGTTTGCCGTCGCCCTTCGTCCCTCCGTCCTTCTGCCTTCTGCCTTCGATTTTCTGCCTTCCCCGTCTGCCCTTGCCAGCGATTTGGGGAGATTTATAATCGGTGGTTTGCCGAGATCGGGGGCGTAGCTCAATTGGTTAGAGTACCGGACTGTCGATCCGGTGGTTGCGGGTTCGAGTCCCGTCGCCCTCGCTGGAAAAAGGCTGCCAGAGCCGTCGCGGAACGGTTCGCGGCCGTCGTTGCTTTCTGCCGATAGGCGGACTACGTCCGGATCCTGCTGGACGTTCTAGCCTCCTAGCCTCCAGCTTCGCGGCCAAGGCCCATCCGGGCGGCGCTCGCCGGAGTTCCATGAATTTCATTTTAGGTCGGCTTCTGGAGCAGCGAAGCACGGTTGCGGGCGTGACTGCATGTGTGCTGTTGGCCATCACGGCGGTGCTTCGATACGGGTTCGATTTGTGGTGGCCGTGGGGCATCGTCATGGCCACGGTGTGCGCCGTTGTGGCAATGGTCAGTGCCGGCGGCGAATAGACCCGTCCGCGTCTTCCAAGCCCGCGTGCCTGACGGCTTCCGAAGTCACGATGGCACTTGCGGGCCTGCGGAGAACTTGGAAGGCGTAGGCGCCTGCGTACGAGCGCTTTAGCAACAGCCCGCGAGCACGTCGCGGGACCAGATAGTGTGGTACGTCAACCCGACCAGGATCAGATCGCTTAGTGCGAGGTCGGTCCCAAACATGCTGTAGGCCCGGACGCGCCACCCGCTGCCGTAAATGCCAAGATCGTCGACCCTGTCCACGGTGGCAAGCGCCTTGCCCTCGCGCCTGACGACGAACCCGGTTTTGAAAAAACCGGCAGATTCAAGGCGCGCTGCGCCGATACTGAGCTGCAGCTCCCGAGCGCTCGTGAAGATGCTCTTGCGGAACGCCGACGCAAGCTCGTCGCCCGTCGCAGCCTCGGCTCATTCATTTGAGTGATCCGACTCCCCGGGAGCTTCTGGCGACCGAAAACTCACCGGATCGAATCCTCCCATCCCCGGCTGCCGTGTGAAACCAACAAATCAATGAGCGGGTGCCTGGGCGAGCTCGTCGTTCGTCAGCGGGCTGGTAAGCAAGTTGAGGATCTCGGGAATGGCCGCATTCAGATACATCTCCTCGGCGTCATGCAGCGTTTGGGCCTCTCCGCGCAACAGCAACTGAATGACCGGATCGTCCGTCACGCCGGGAATCGGCTCGATCGGGGCGCCGCCAGGGCTATCCGCGATGGCGGCGGGCCGGACTCCAGATGGTTGAGCTTCACGTGCCATACACCCATCATATCGCGCCGCAGAGCGACCGGCCACCGAACGAGGTGTGCGTGCGGCCGAATGATGGATGGATGAGGTTGAGCCAATTCCGACCAGTACGCCTGCGGATCCGGCCGGGCCGCCCAGCCTGGCCCATCAGTTTCAGCTAGAACCCCCCGACGGGCTTGCCGTCGCGGGGATTGAACAGGCGCCGCAGCACTTCAACGTCGATCCCATTGGCGATCAATCGAACCGAGCCGTCGCAGAACAGGGCGTTGAAACCGCCCGTCCTCGCGCCCTCCAAGCCGGCCAGCGGCTTCGCCGGATCGAGCTTCAGGTCGTCGGGCTTAGTCCAGACGACCGCTTTCTCGCGCCTGGCCTCAACGACCATGATCGTGTTCGAGGTGCCATCCGTGATGTCTCTGAACCCCGGCGCCGGCTTGCCCGCCTTGAACAGCGCCGCCTCACCCGTCGGCGCCAGGTAAACCGTTTTCCCGGTCCGGTTCTCATCCGCGAGGTTGGGGTTCTGGTATGCCGCGGGCATCTGCTCGACCAGCTTGATGTTGTGCGGGCTGTCCCACGGTTCGTCGAGATGAAACTGGTCGTACAGTTGCTTCTCCTCGACAAACGGCAGGATGTGGACCCGCCAGCTCAACAACGGCTTGCCGTCCTTGTCGTACGTCGAGGCAGGCAGTTTAGCGTACACATCGTGAAAGTTGTAAAACGCCAGGCCGATTTGCTTGAGGTTGTTGGACGACTGCGAGCGGCGAGCCGCCTCGCGGGCGGCCTGGACCGCGGGCAGCAACAGGGCCGCGAGCACACCCGTCGTGGCCGTGGTCACGGCCGCCTCACCCTTGACATCGATGACCAGGCGGTCGCCTTGCTGCCGGCGGTCGATCTGCGACAGCAACAGCCGCATCATCCGTCTGGCGTACTGCATGCCCGCCACTTCCGTGGCCGGCGCGCCTCGCTGCTCGAGCGCGGCAATCTGTGCGTCGATAAGCTGCTCGCCGAGCTGGATCGCGTTGTCGAGCATCTTCGCCATGGCCGCGGCGCTGGGCTCGTCGTAGCCTTCCAACTCCAGCCGAAGGCCGCCATCGGCGCCCAGCGCGACTTGCAAGTGAACGGCCGCCAGGTGCTCCGGCAGCCTGATGACTTCGTGCAGGGGTGGAGGCAGCGGCGGCAGGTCGGTGATCATGCTGAGCAGTTCTTCGCGCAGCGGCGAAAGCGTCGCCACGGCACTGGCCGGCTTGCTGGTGTCGATTTTTCGCAGCCGCTCGACCAGCGGGCTGGCCACGTCCTTGGCCGACACCATGGCCCGCAGGTCGCTCTCGACGCCCAAGACCAGCGTGCGGTCGTCGGGCATGAACAAGCTGGTGCCATTGGCCGACTTATAGAACCTGGCGTCCCCGACTGCCACTTCCTCACTCTCGGGCGCCAGGTTGGCCAGCACCGCCTGACGATCGTACGGCTGTGAAAAACGGACGATGGCCGCCGCCGATGGTTGCGCCGACAGAGTGGTCGCGTTGGCCAGCACGATGACTTGCTCGACCTGCCTGGCATCGATCGCCGCCAGCTCCATCAATTGGGCGCCGACCACTTCCACCGGGAACATCGCGAACTCCGGAGCCGCGAGCAACTGCCCCGGGTGCACGACCACGGCCAGCACCGCTTGTCGCGGTATGTAGGAAAGATCCAGCGGCCTGGCCGCCGTTGTTCGTGGGCCGCCGGCGGCCGGCTCCGCCGCGGCCGCTGCCGCCAGAGGACCAGCCGCCAGCGCGAGTGCGGCCAGGGAAAACAACGCCACGCGGCCCCAACGCAAACAGCTACGCATCAGACACCTCCTCGTGCCGTCTGCACGCCCGGACCAAAACCGCTGAGAAGTCCAGCTACTCGTGGCGCAGCGCCTCGATGGGATCCATCAGCGCCGCCCGGCGGGCGGGATAGAGCCCGAAGACCACACCGACCCCGACCGAGATCAAGAAGGCCGCGGCCACGGACCAGACGGCGATACGCGGCTCGAGCTCTTGGACGACGGGTGGTAGATCGGCCATCAATTCCAGCTTGCCCAAGATCCATTTGACCGTCTCGATGGCGTAGGGGCAGAGGAAGCCGATGAGCACGCCGAGCAGGCCGCCGGTGGCGGAAAGCACCACGGTCTCGGTGAGAAACTGCTGGATGATGTCGCGCTGTTTGGCGCCCAGGGCGCGGCGGATGCCGATCTCGCGGGTCCGCTCGGTGACGGTGGCCAACATGATGTTCATGATGCCGATGCCGCCGACCAAGAGCGAGATGCCGGCAATGACAATCAAGAGCACGTTGAACATCATCCGCAGGATCTCGGCCTGGCGCAGCAACTCCTTGGGGACGATCACCGCATAGTCCGTCGTTTTGTGGAAGCGCTCCAGCAGGATGCGGACCACGTCGGCGGTGTCGTCGACCTCCGTGATGTCTCCCACGGTGAGCGTGATCTGGCTGAGTTGGACGATCTCGCCCTCGCGGCTGCCGGCCTTGGACGTGAAGACCTGGTCGCCGATGCGAGCGCGCAGGGTTTCCAGCGGGATGTAGACGTCCTTGTTGTAGTCCTGGCCCGAGAAGCTGCCGCCGATGTTGCCCGAAGCGGTGCGGTTTCTGGTCTGGCCCACGATGACATAGAAATCCTTATCGATCTGGATCGTCTTGCCGATCGGATCCTCGTAGGGAAAGAGCTGTCCGGCCGTCTCATGGGCCAGCACGCAGACGTTGTCGACGCGGTCCAGATCGCGGTCGGAAAGAAAACGGCCGCGGGCCAGATCGAGGTTGTTCATCGCCAGGTATTCAGGGGTGCAGCCGACGAGGCGGCTCTCGACGGTCCGGTCGAGGTAGCGGACCTCCTTGGAAATCTCGCGTAGAGGCACTGCCCGGAGAACGGTGGGAATGGTCGTGGAAATGCGTTGGTAGTCGTCGCGCAACAGACCGTAGCTGACGAACATGCCGGCGGTCTGGTCCGTGCTGCCGACTGGCTTGATGCTGCGGATGATAATGTTGGTCGCGCCCAGGTCCTTGATCTGCTGCTGGGCCTGGTAACTGACACCCTCGCCCATGGCGACCAGCCAGATCACGGCCGTCACGCCGATCATAATGCCCAGCACCGCCAGACCGGAGCGGAGCTTGTGCAGCAGCAGGCTCTTGACGCCGAGCCGGAGTGTTTGCAGGAACTTCGAACGCAAGTCGGTTGCCTTTCAAGCGTAAACGGGGTGCCGCTCTCCACCGCCGGCCGGTACGGTGGGCGGGCAGGCGAGCAGGATTCCACCAAGATCGAGCGGCGCTATAACGATCCGCCCGGCGCTCGGCCGCCGCCGGGTGCACCGCCGCCGGGACCGCCGAAGCCACCTTGAGAACGCATCTGTCGCATACGGGCCATCATCGCGTCGTTCTCGGCCTTGTCGACAAAGCCGTCGCCATTGGCGTCGATGGTCTCAAACATGGGGCGGGCCTGTTCAGGGAACTCTTCCTTGCTAAGCTTGCCATCCTTGTCCTTGTCCATTTCCGTAAAGTCCATGCGGCGCCGTCCACCGCCCGGTCCGCCGGGGCCACCCGGCCCGCCGGGTCCGCCGGCTCCGGCCATACCGGGTCCAGCCGGTCCCGCTCCAGCCGGTCCACCAGGACCCATTCCAGCCCGTCCAGCGGGTCCTCCGGCCCCGGCCGGCCCCATCGCCCCCGGCCCGCCGGCCTGGGCTCCGATCGGCCCGCCGGCCGCGGCCGCCTCGCCGAAGGTTTTTTGCACGTCAACGGGCTCGTCGACGGCGGCACCTTCACGGGCTTCGGCCAATTGCGAGCGCGGATTCTGCAGGACGCGATCGCCGGCGTTGAGCCCATCCTTGATCTCGATGTTGGTGTCGTTGGTGGCGCCTAATACGAGTTCGCGGCGCTCGATTTCGCCGGCGGAGCTGCGGACCCAGGCGTAAAACTTGCGCCCTCTTTCCACGACGCACTGGACCGGGATGTTGATCACATCCTTGCGCTGGTCCACGAGGATCGTGACGTCGGCGGTCATGCCGGGTTTAAGGCCCTCGGGCTCGCCGTCGATCTTGACCAGCGTGGCGTATTCCTTGATGTTGCCCATCCAGCGGCTCGTTTGTTCAGGCTGGCTGGCCACGGTAGTCACTGTGCCTTGCAAGACGCGATCCTGGATTTTGATCCGGGCCCGCAATCCGCGCCGGATCGCATCGATCTTCGATTCGTGCACCAGGACCTTGACCTGCATGGTCGACAAGTCGGGCAGCCGGATAATCGACTGGTACTCCTTGACGGCCGCGCCCAACTCCACCTTGGGGGCTTGCTGGCCCCAGCCGCCGTCATCGTTGGCATAGACCACCATGCCGTCCTGGGGAGCACTCAGGATGCACTTTTTCATTTGGGTTTCCAGCCGCGTCAGCTTGGCAGATTCCATGTCGAAAGTCGCCAGCTCGCTGTTCATCTGCGCCTCGGCGCTGTCGCGTGCGCTGGTGAGGTCCTCGAGCATCTTTTCCTTGGTGTATTTCTCCAGCACGTTCAGCGCGGTCTGGGCATTGGCCAGGTCGAGCTTGGCCCGCTCGACGGCGAAGGCGTGCGACTCGCGCTGCAGTTGGGTCACGTACCCTTTGCGAAGCATCCGATCGCTGAACGCCAGCGTGTTCTGGGCGCTGCGGAGGTTCTCCTCGGCCACCTTGATGTTGGCTTCCAGGGTCTGCTTCTCCTGCACGAAGGTGCCTTCCAAGTATTCCTGTACCGCGATCTTGGCGGCCGACCAGGTGCTCTCGGCGGTGATCTTGGCGGCCAGGGCCTTGGCGACAAGAATCTTCTGCGCATTGACGTTGTCTTCAATGGTGGCGGAGTCGAGGCGGACCAGCTCGTCCCCCTTTTTCACCATCGTCCCGTCCGGCACGATGCTGAGGATCGTGGAACCGCCAGCCACTTCGCACTTCAGCTCGACGTTGCTGGCGCTTTCGAGGTTGCCGTCTTCCGTCACGGTCACCAGCAGATCGGAACTCTTGACCTCGGCGGTGATCATCTTGCTCGCCAGGGCGGATCCGGACGTGGATGTCAGGGTGGCGTAGGCGACCGCGGCCAGGCCGACGATCAACGCCAACGCCAGCAGGGCCACAATCCAACGGCCCGCATTGGAACGGCGGCGTGGACCACGAGCCGGCTGCTCGGAGTGCTTCCAACGGGCCAGGGAGGCGGAGTCTTTTTCGACCGCAGGGGCGGACATGGCGGCAACCTCGAATGATCTTGCTGTGGAGATGGACAAAAGCCGAACGCGGTAGCGCAAACATACGGCGGCGCGTGGTGGGCCTGCCTATTTAACCGCCGAGCGGTGGCAGCAGACCGCCGCGAGTATAGAAATCAAAAAAGAAGCCGATGACTCGGGGCGGCCGGTGGGCGTGGGTTCAGGCATACCCCCCAGCAGGGTATTGTGGGCCATTCCGGGGAAGATTTCAAGGGGAGGGGCGGGAAAGGCAGAAGGAGGAAGGCAGAAGGAGGAAGGAGGCGGATCATTCGACGACCAGGCCGTCGAGGTCCTCGGCGGGGGGCGGAAAGCGCGGATCCATTTGTTCCAGCGTATTGCGAAGGATGCGGCTGACGATCAGATTGCGGTGCCATTTGCGATCGGCGGGCACGATGTGCCAGGGAGCATGCCCGAGATTGGTGCGGGTGATCGCGTCCTGGTAGGCCTGCTGATAGTCGTCCCACAGCTTACGCTCGTCGAGATCGCGGCGATTGAACTTCCAGCGCTTCGACGGGTTATCCAGGCGGGCCTGCAGGCGCTTGCGCTGTTCGTCCTTGCTGATGTGCAGGAAAATCTTGACCACCGTCGTGCCCGCTTCGGTGAGCAGGCGTTCGAAGTCGTTGATGTGGTCGTACCGCAGTCTCCACTCCTGCTCGGGCACCAGGCCGTGGACCCGGACGATCACCACGTCCTCGTAATGCGAACGGTTGAAGATGCCGACCTCGCCGCGGCGGGGCACTTGCTTGTGGATCCGCCAGAGGAAGTCGTGATCGAGCTCTTCGGGGGTGGGCACTTTGAAGCTGCTGACGCGGCAACTCTGCGGGTTGAAGCCCTGCATCACCTTGCGGATCGTGCCATCCTTGCCCGCAGTGTCCATCCCCTGCAGCACCAGCAACAAGGCCCGGCGGTGCTCGGCGTACAGCCGGTATCCCAGGTCGGCCAGCACCTTCACGTTGTCTCTGGTTTCGGCCAACGCCGATTTCTTGCCGGCCGCGCCGTCGCCGGCGGGGTCGAATTCGTCGAGGCGAACGGGACGACCCGGCTCGACCGTGGTTGTTGAGCGACTCATGCTTACGATAGCATAGCCGCGCCGCCGGTCCCATGCGCTGATCGGTTCAGCATGCCGGCCAGGTCGCTGACTATTTCGGCGCCCGCCGCCGCGCCCGCCGCCGCCGGGGCGGCCGGGCGGAGCGAAGCCCGCGCCCGCCGCAAGGCGCTTGCCAGCGGCCCAGCGCAGGCTGCCCTTCGCCCCGGGGCTTGAGGCACGGAGCCGGCAGTGCCAAAGCCGGCGCCAGCGGCCGGATTCTCGCCGCGGTCCGCCGGGCCCAGCGAAGCGCGGCTCACTTCGGTCCTGAGAATCCGCGTCTGGCCGGGGGCCTGGATGCCGACGCTCACCTTCGAGCCCCGGACCTTCAGGATCGTCACGACGATATCGTTTCCGATCTGGATTTGCTGTTCTGGCTTGCGGCTGAGGACCAACATGGTTGACACTCCTTTGCTCTGAAGAAACGGCCTCCTCTGGAACGGTTCGCAGTAGACGCAGAGTGTGTGCCAAAGCGGCAGAAAAAATGCCCCGCCGCGGAAAGGCATTGCTACTTGAATGGTTACGGCGGACCGGCCGGCGGCGGCGCGCCGCGTGCAGTGTACGTTTGTTACAAAAAGGATTGTAAGAGCGGGGAAACGGCTTCAGAGCGGGTCCGATCGGCGGGCGATTTCGTCGCGGAGCCGGGCGGCTCGCTCATATTCCTCGCTGGCCACCGCGTCGGCCAGTTGCTCGTTGAGGGTGCGGCCCACGTGGTAATGCTTGCGGAGCGATTCACGTAACTGCTCGAGCCGATCCACCAGCTCGTCGTCTTCGAAGCGCTCCTCCGCTTCCACGTCGACAAAGAACCGCCGCATCCGCTCCAGTCCCTGGCTGATTTCTTCAATGGCCGCTTCTGGGGTACGCTCTTCGAGTTCCGCCAGGGCGGCCGCCTGGGTGCGATGGAAGAGGATAAACGGGCGGTACTGTTCGTGCGACATGGTCCACTGGTCGCTGGGCGAACACGAGCGGACAAAATCCATGAAAGCCAGGCTGTGGTCGGCGTCGCGGACCGCGCGGCGGAACTCGCGCAGCGCCAGCCAGCAGATGCGCCGCTGGTAAAACTGCACGAACTCGCGGTCCGCCTCCGCGCACTGCTCTTCGGTGAGCACGAAATCCTTGCCTTCGTGGACGGCCACCGCCAGCAGATAGTCGAAATAGGTGTCGGCGCCGGCCGGATGCTCGCCGTCCGGACGTCCCGTCACTTCGAGCTGCAACACGCCCATGTCGATCCGCATTTGGAGCACTTGCCGGCCATCCACACCCTTGACGAGCCGGGCCGCCACTTCGCCCGGCTCGTACTGCCACTCCCGCAGGATGTGATCGATGTGTCGTCGCTTCGCCATGGTTGACAAAGGAGCTTGTGGCGGACGCGAAAAACCGGGGGCGGCGGCCCGTTGGCTGCCTTGCTTGGTCTATTATAACACTCGGTCCAGCCGGGGGGCTCGGCACGACACCCACGGGCGGCACCCGGGCGATGCTGCGGGTCAGGGCAGTGAATTGCCTTGGACGCTTTCGGATTGCCGGCGGCGGTAGTTGCGCAGCTTCTCGCGCAATTCCGGCCGGCCGGCGGCCAGGATGCCGATGGCCAGCAGGGCCGCGTTGACGGCGCCCGCCTTGCCGATGGCCATTGTGCCCACTGGTACGCCGGCGGGCATTTGGACCATCGACAACAGCGAGTCGAGTCCATTCAGTGCCGCACTTTGCACCGGAACGCCCAGGACCGGCAGCAGGGTGTAGGCGGCGGCCACGCCGGGCAGGTGGGCGGCTCCACCGGCCCCGGCGATCAGCACTTCCAGCCCGCGCGACTCGGCCGCCTTGGCATAGTCGGCCAGCAGTTCCGGTGTGCGATGCGCCGAGAGCACGCGGCACTCGGCGGGAACACCGAACTCGCGGAGCGTCTCGTCGGCATGGCGCATGGTTTCCCAGTCGGACTTGCTGCCCATGATAACGCCGACCAGCGGTTGAATTTCCGGACTCATCGCCATTCCAGGTTTTGCCATTCCAGGTTTTGAAAGTTTGCTCGTCCTGCCGCCCGCGAGCGGCGCCGAGTGGGATCTTACCGGCGACGGCGGGCCAAGTCGAGCGGCCCAATAGGCACACGCCGCCCGGCGCGCGTATAATTGGCCGCCGGCGTGAGGCAGACAAGAGACGTCTCGAGCAGCGAACTTCGCGAACCGAAGGGGCCCCGCATCGGCGACTTGGCAGCCAGGCTGAGCGGACCAGCCCGCTGCCGCCCCCAAGCCCGGAGCGCATCGATGAGCGTGGCCAATCGCGAAAAGCAGCTCGCCGAAGCCGAGGAATTGCTGGACAGCGGCGCCCGGCGCCTCGGTTTCGCCAAGGGTTTTTATTTCGGCCAATACCTCAACGACCGCCTGCCGTCTTATCCGGACCTCTCCAGCGATCAGCCGGCCAACGACCTGGTCGAGCGGGTCCGAGCATTCTCGCTGGAACACATCGATCCGGTCGAGATCGACCGGCAGGCCGAGATCCCACCGCAGGTCATCGACGGACTGGCGAAGCTCGGCGTGCTGGGGGCCTGCCTGCCCACGAGCTGCGGCGGCCTTGGCCTGAGCCAGACGGCGTACTGCCGCGTCGTGGAGGTGCTGGGAGGCCGCTGTGCCAGCACCGCCCTGTTCGTCAATGCGCACCACTCGATTGGGCCTCGGGCGCTGGTGCTGTTCGGCACGGCGGAACAGCAACGCCGCTGGCTGCCGAAGCTGGCCAGTGGCGAGTGGATCAGCGCGTTTGCACTGACCGAGCCGGAAGCGGGCAGCGACGCGGCCAACGTGCAGTCGCTTGCCACGCCAAGCGGCGACGGCCGGGGATACCTGATCAACGGCCAGAAGCGCTGGATCACCAACGGCGCGATCGCCAACGTGCTGACGGTGATGGCCCGTACGCCGGTGCCCGGATCGAGCGAGACCAGAATCACGGCCTTCATCGTCACGCCCGACATGCCGGGATTCGAAGTGGTCGAAGCGCGGATGCCCAAGTGCGGCGTGCGCGGCACGGTCACCTCCCGGCTGGCGTTTCACGACATGTTCGTGCCGGGAGAGAACATCCTCGGCCAGGCGGGCAAGGGACTCAAGGTGGCCCTGACGGTGCTCGACTTCGGGCGGACCACCTTCGGCGCAAGCTGCACGGGCGCGGCCAGGTTCTGCTTGAATCGGGCCGCCCAGCATGCCGCCACGCGCGTCCAGTTCGGCCAAACCCTCGGCAGCTTCGAGATGGTCAAGGAGAAGCTGGCCTTCATTGAGGCCGGGGTGTTCGCCATGGAGTCGGCCACGTACCAGACCGCTTCCCTGATCGATGCGGGCAGCGACGACTACATGCTGGAGACGGCGATGCTCAAGGTGTTCGCCACCGAAGTGCTGTGGCGGATCATCAACGACACGATCCAAATCTTCGGCGGCAAGGCGTACTTTATGGACGAGCCTTACGAGCGGATGATGCGCGACGGGCGGATCAATATGATCGGCGAAGGAGCCAACGACGTGCTGCGGGCGTTCGTGGCGCTGGTCGGCATGCGCGACGTGGGACTCGAGTTGAAGGGCGTGCTGGAAGCGCTGATGAACCCGCTGGGCAATCTGGGAAAGATCGGCGGCTTTGCCTCGCGAAGAATCGGCTCGCTGTTCAGTCCTCCGGCCGTCACGGTCCGGTCCGGCGAACTGGAAGGAGATGCGGCCGCCCTGGGCCGGTCGATCGGGAGATTTGGCTCGCAGGTCGAGCGTTTGCTGCGGCGCTACCAGGAAGGCATCGTCGATAGGCAACATCAACTGGGGCGTGTCGCCGACGCGGCAATCGAGTTGTATGTATCGAGTTGCGTGCTCAAGCGTCTGGACCGGCTGCTGGATGCCGGGTCGTCAAGCGGGGGGGCGCTGGCGGACTTGTCGATCGGTCGGTACTACCTGCGGACGGCCCGCCGCCGGATCCTGCGGTGTCTCGGCGAGCTCTGGGACAACGACGACGCTGAGACCAACCGGGTGGCCGATGCCCTGCTGGCCAAAACGGTGGACGGTTTCAAGGCTATCAACCCAGGTGTTTGCGCAACTCCCGATGGCCCTCGACTTCGGCCGACTTGACCTCGCTGACATGGGTGTGCAAGACTTCGGCGATGGTGGAGTAGGAGCTGCCGAGGGCCCTGAACAGGATGACGGTGCGTCGGCCGTAGTTGAGTTTTGCCAGGGCGTCTTTCAATTCGAGGTCTTTGTCAATGGCTCGTTGATCCAGGGCCGCGGATGCTCGGACAGCGCGCTGGCTGGGCTGTTCTTTCCTGGGAGCCGGACGCTTTTTGGACAACCGCCGCCGGGCTTGCCGGCAAAGCCGCTGCAAGACGGCGCCCATCCAGGCTCCGAATTGCAGATCGGCCTGGTGGATTTTGAGTCCCAACGAAGCGTTGCGGCTCAGTTTTTCGCCCAACAGCTTGATGACCTCCTGGCGCAGGTCTTCGGCCGAGGCGACGGCCCGATTCCTCTTCCACACGTAGTGCGACGAAAGATGATCGAGCTCGTTCTGAAACCAGGGATGTGAGAGCAGCAGATACCAGGTGTGCTTCCAATCCGAGTGGGGCAGAAACATCAGGCGGACAAACCAGTCCTTGAGATCCTCCCACGGGGGAGGTCCGGATCGATCTTTGCGCCTGGTTGCGGGAGTTCGACGTCCCATGGAACACCTATCCTTTGCAAGCCTCCAGCCAACGCGTGGACGGCAGTCGGTGATCGGCAGCGGTGCGGCGGCCCTGGCTGCGCGATCTCGAAGGGAGAGCCCGGTGACGACTACGAATGCCGCCGGTGCAGCTTGCCGGGCCTCTCCGAGGTAGATAGTCGAGATCCGTCGGAAAAACCTGACATGAATTCCGGGAATTTTTCAGGAATTTCCCGGTGAACGTTTGCGGGCGATCCAGCCGCACCCCCCACCTGGGCCGTCTGGCTCAATCCTCGTCAGGCGGTCGCCGGCGCTTTTTTTTCCGCGCATGCTGCTTCTTGGCGTTCAAGCGCCGCCCAACCGCGGATCGACTGGGGCGGGTCGGCTTTCGTAGGCGCCGGGGGGTGGCAACTTCCGCCAGCATCGACTCGAGCTTCGACAGGCAGTCGCCGACGTTGCGCCCCTGGTCTCGGTAGCGCTGGCTGGACACCAGCAAATCGCCCTGGGCCGTGATGCGACGCGCGAACCTGGCCACCAGGCGCTCCCGCACGTCGTCGGGCAGGCTGGGGCTGGCCAGGACGGGCCAGCGCAGCAGGGCCTTGGTGTTGACCTTGTTGACGTTTTGCCCGCCGGGACCCGAGCTGCGCGCGAAGCTGAAGCTGAGCTCGCTGAGCGGAATCCGCACGCGTGATGTAACTTCGAGCATGGCGCTGTGGATCGTCAAGATGTTATAGTATAACGGGTTGGGAAAGGCGCCGTCGCATCGGCCTGGTAAACCGCAACCCGTCGCGTCGCGAGGAATCGAAGTTGGTATTGCCGGATCATTGCCGAACAACATTATTCCTGTTGGTTTTCGGGACATTCGCACTCCAAGCGGCCGCCGGACGAGGCGCACGCCCCGATCCCAGCGTACCCGAAAGGGACCGGCCCGAAGGTGCGACCAGCCCTACTGACAACGTCACCGACCTGGGGACGCGGACAGCCGGCCACGACTGGCCGGCGTTTCTGGGTCCGACCGGCGACAGCAAGTCGGCGGAAACGGGCATCGTCACCCAATGGCCGCCGGAGGGCCCCCGGCTGGTATGGCAACAAGTCGTCGGAGGGGGCTACGCCATGCCGGCGATCAGCCGCGGCCGGTTGTTCCAGTTCGCCCGCTACGGCGGGCGGGCGCGGCTGACCGCCATGCACAGCGAGAGCGGCGAGCATCTCTGGGAATTTGAGTACCCGACCGATTACCAGGACCTCTACGGCTACGACAACGGCCCGCGGTCGGCGGCCGTGGTGGACGGCGATCGGGTCTACATCTACGGGGCGGAAGGCATGCTGCACTGCCTGCGGGTCGCCGATGGCACTCTGGTGTGGAAGGTCGACACGGCCCGCCAGTTCGGCGTAGTGCAGAATTTTTTCGGCGTCGGCAGTTGCCCGATGATCGAGGGCGACTTGTTGATCGCCGTGGTGGGCGGCAGCCCGGCGGCCAGCCGGCGCGTGCCGCCGGGCAGCCTCGACCTGGTGCGGCCCAACGGCACGGCGGTGGTGGCCTTCGACAAGCTCAGCGGCGAGGTCCGTTACCAACTGGGCGACGACCTGGCCGGTTACGCCAGCCCGGTCCCGGCCACCATCGGTGATCGGCGGTGGTGTTTCGTGTTCGCCAGGGAAGGCCTGCTGGGGTTTGAACCGGCCAGCGGACGACTCGACTTTCATTATCCCTGGAGGGCATCGCTGCTGGAGAGCGTCAACGCCAGCAACCCAGTGGTGGTCGGAGACCTGGTCTTCATCTCCGAAACGTATGGCCCTGGCAGCTCACTGCTCAAGGTAAGGCCGGGCGGATACGAACCGGTCTGGTCCGATGAAAAGCGCCGCCGCGACAAGAGCATGCAGACCCATTGGAACACGCCGATCCACCACGAGGGATTCCTGTACGGTTCCAGCGGCCGGCACGCCGAGAACGCCGAGCTGCGCTGTATCGAGCTCGCCAGCGGCAAAGTGATGTGGAGCAAGCCCGGGCTGACACGGGCCTCGCTGTTGTACATCGACGGCCACTTCGTCTGCCTGACCGAAATGGGCAGGCTGCTGCTCATCCGGGCCACGCCGGAGCGGTTCGAAGTGGTTGCCGAGGGCCGGCCTCGATCCATGGAAGCCGGGCCGTCGAGGCCGGCGGAGGAGCCGGCGCCGCTGCTGCGGTGGCCCGCTTGGGCGGCACCGATCGTTTCACACGGTTTGCTGTACGTGCGTGGGCGCGACCGGCTCGCCTGCCTGGAATTGATTCCCGAACAGCCGGCCGAGGAAGAGCCATGATTCGACCGATGCCCCGCCGCCGGCGTGGCAGCGTCGTGGTTGAACGCCGTCACAGCAGTTGGGCAAAAGCCTGCTTGGAATGGGCCAGCAGGTCGAAATAGTCGCTGGGCTTGAACTCCTCGCCGATCAACTCCACGTCGAAAAAACCATCGTAGCCGCCCGCCGCCAGAGCGTGCACGATCTCCTTCAGCGGCAGGGAACCTTCGCCCAGCCGGCTGCGATTCTGATCGTGGCGGGGGACAGCCTTGCCGTCTCCCAGGTGCACCACGGCCACCCGCTTGGCCACCGCGCCCAGCCGGCGGACGATGTCGGGATCGTGGCCCAGATGGTAGGTGTCGAAGACCAGTTGCAGCCAGGGGCTATCCACCATGTCGATCAGCGCCAGCGAATCGTCGAGGCCGTGCAGGAAGGTGCACTCCGCCCCGCAGGCCAGGTGCATCGGTTCGATGGCCAGAACCACTTCGAGCTCGGCCGCCAGGGGGGCCAGTTCGCAAAGGGCCTCCTTGGCCAGCCGGCGGGCGTGATTGTGGGTGTGGCCGGCGCGGCCGCCACTGTAGACCACCAGGCAGCCGGCGCGCAAGTCGGCGGCCAGGCGGACCGCTTCCACTGCGTCTTCGATGCTTTCGCGGAGCGTCCGGCCGTCGCTTCCCGTGAAGCCCCCCGCCCAGAGAAGGTTGGAGACCTGCAAGCCGCTGTCGGCCAGCAGCTCGATCCCTTTTTCCTCGCCGAAGTCGGACAACTTCTGCCGCCAGACGCCAATGGCCGTGATGCCGGCTGCCGCGTAGTTGGCCACGTCTTCCTCGAATGACCAGCGATAAGTGGTCATTTCGTTCATCGATAAGCGGGCCATCGCTGTTCGCTCCTTCTGGCTTCTGCCGGCTGATGCCCCCGGGTCCGTGCTGAGGCAGGCCGATCAGTATGGAAGATCGCCGCGCGGCTGTAAAGCGCGGGCCCGCGTCGCCCAGCACATCACCGCCAACAGCAGCAGCGCAAACCAGGTCGGCAGTCCCCAGGCCAACGTCAGGTCGCCGAGTGTCTTGCCCACGAGTCCCTTGGAACACAGCGGCCCCGTTGCCAGCAGCGGCGGCAGCAGCCAGTAGAGCCAGGTCCGCCGCTCGTTTACCAGCAGCCTGGCAAACAGAAAACAGGCCGGCAGCAGCACCACGTAATGGGCCTTGCTCGACATGGGACTCAACAGCAGCATCAGGCACAAGACCGCGGCACACTCGATGCCCGTTTGCACCTGGTCGAGCGGCAACGGCCGCGAGTCGAGGCTGGCGGCGGCCGGCGCGGAAAAGGGCTTACCAAGCCGCCAGGCGAACACCGCCACGAGTGCCGCGGCGGAGAACGCGACGAGGCCGCGGATCAGCCAGACCTGCCGCGGCATCAGGCCGGCCAGGGCCGAGGGGAGGCGGTCGGCCGTAGTGGGGAAGCCGGACTGAACCAGGCGGTTGATCAGGCCGGCCAGCGACTGGTTGAGCACCAGGTCGCTGTCCCACACGCCCGGTGCGGTGCGGGCCACCTTCAGCAAGAACGTGCTCGTCCAATCGACCAGGTAGCTGCCGCCGTCTTGCTTGGGATAAACGAGGTCGCTGGCGCCGTTGAGAGCCAAGGCCACGGCGACCAGCAGCAGGGCCGCCTTGAATTTCCCCCGATACACCAGATACGGCGCGAACAAGAGGGGAGTACACTTCATCGCGGCCGCCGCGCCCAGCCAGACGCCGGCGGCGATGTCGCGGCCTCGCCCCAGCCGGCAACAGCCGACGAGCAGCAAGGCGGCGATGACCATGTCGAACTGCTGGTTTTCCAAAGGGGCGGCCAGGAATCGGCCGGCGAGCAGCGTGCCCAGCAAGGCGGTGGCCAGCCAGCGTCCCGACAGCCGTTTGAGAGGAGGGCCTCCCGTCAGCCGCCAGGCGGAGGCAAACACGATCGAGGTCGCCAGCACGTTGAGGGCGTACCAGGCGGCCAGCGACTGGCGGTTATCGAGCCAGGAAAACGGGACCGCCAGCAGGGCCATCGCCGGTGGGTAGGCGTAGGCAACCGGCTCGGCACGATGGATCACGAGGCCGGCCTGCATGCGGCGCGCGGCGCGGATGTAGCAGGTATGCCACTCGCTTCGTTCGCCTTTGCGGGTAAAGACAAAGCCGAAGACGATGAACAACGCCGCGGCCGCGATCAGGATCCATCTGGCGGGTGTGGTCCAGCGAGTGCTGTTGCCCGCGTGAGGTGTGGGGCGTGCCGTTTGGTCGCGGGACTGATCCAAGTCCGTTTTCCGGCGGGGTTGTTGGAGGCAGTGGGGCCGGAGCATAGCCGCCCGGCGGCCGGTGGATCAATAGCGGCGGATCCGCCGCGGCGCGGCGTAGCCGGATTGGCCAGAAATTCGGGCGCAGCGCCGTAGCCCGATTCGTTCGGGCGCAGCGCCGTAGCCGGATTCGCCAGAATTCGGGCGTCTTCCGCTCTTTTCGTAGCCGGATTCGCCAGAATTCGGGCTGCCTTGGCGTGTCCGAACGCTTCGCTCCGCGGCGTTGTGCGTGAAGGGATTCAAGAATTCTTGGGAAATCGTGTTCGGTTGGCGGCCGAAAAGCCCCCTATAGAGATAGGGAGCTCTCCAGCGTTGTCGCGGCCCTCGTAAGGTAGCCCTCATCCCGGCGCGCGGCTCGACTGAGCTCGCCGAAGTCCGGGACGTGAGGTTCAAAGTAGCCCTCACCCTCCGGGTGAGGTGCTTGCGGCGCGTTGGCAAGCCTGGCAGCCCCGCGGACCGCGGGACCGAATTTCGCCGTTCACAATAGGGAGGGACCCGGCGCAGGCCGGGTCCGACACACCATGGCAAATCAACATCGCGCTGGGGCGAAGCGGGGCTCGAGCGCCTGCGAGAGCGGTCTGGAAGACCCCGCCGTGAAGCTGGCGGACTGCATCTGCTGGTTCCTCAGCAGCGTGAGCGGGTCGCGGAAGATGGCCCGGACGCTGCAAAAAGAAGCGGACCAGCGGGGGATCACTTTGGAGCAACTTCTCGCTGCGGCATTGACCGAGTGCATCCGTGAGCGCTTTGTCGTGACGCAGCGAGAGGTGCTGAACTAGACCTAGCGGACAAGCGACTTGCGCGGTTATTCAGCCGGCCGATTCGGTCCCCCCGTCGAGACCGAACCTGTCCCTCAGCTTTTGCTTGGCCCGCGCGATGCGCATCCGGACGGCGTCGACCGTGCCGTTGACCGCGGCCGCAATTTGGCCCAGGGTTCGCCCGTGCAGGTGCAGCTCGAAGATCCGACGATCGAGCGACCCCAGCGACTGGAGCGCCGTGGCCGACAGGTCCGCGCGCTCTGCTATCTCGGCGGGGCCGGGCTGCCGCGCCGGCAAGTCGAGCTGGGCAGCCGTCCGCTTGTCTTCACGGCGGATGTCGCGGCACTCGGCCATGTGCCTGTCGGTGTGCTTGCGAATCTTGTCTTGCACCAAGCTCGACAGGCGCGCCTCGACGTCTTGACGGCTAACGAGTTGATACTTGCCGTTGTGCAGCACCTCGACAAACTCGGACATGGCCGACTGGAAAATATCGCTCTCGCGAAGGCGCGGGTCCAGCTTGCGGTTGCGCATAAGCCGGTCGGTGATGACGCGCAGGTAGTCCCAATACTCGCGGACGAACTGATCCATGGCGGCCCTGTCGCCGGCTCGGATTCGGGCGAACAGGTCCGCCAGCTCGCGATCGGGTTCCTCGGTTTTGTCGCTGTCGGCGGTCTTGTCGCTGTCGGCGGATTTGCGATCCGCGTTGTCCATGATGTGTTCCTTTCTGAAGTGAGCCGGGAAAAGAAGAGACGGGAGCCCGCTTGTTACACCTGAGATTGCGTTTGGTCAAGCAGATTCCGTTCATCCGCACGGCGCAGGCATGAGCGGCTCAGGACCCGCCATCTGGCGGCGTTCCAGGCACTGGAGCCGCGCCACCTGCTGACCACCACCATCGGCATCGACGACGTGACGCTGGACGAGGCCGACAGCGGCACCGTCAACGCCGTCTTCACCGTCACGCTCTCCGAGGCCCAGGGAGAGGATGTGACCGTCGGCTATGCCACCGCCGACGGCACCGCCGCCGCGCCGGGCGACTATACCAGCACGTCGGGCAACATCGTGTTTCTGGCCGGGCAGGTCTCCAAGACGATCTCGGTGGCGGTGGCTGGCGACACGGTCCAGGAGGCCGACGAGACGTTCTACGTCAACCTGACGCCGCCGGGCGGCATCACGGGCGATACCCAGGGGCTGGGCACCATCCGCGATGCCAGCACGTTTGCCCCCAATGCGGTGGCCGAAGAAAACCCCAGCCTCGGCGACGACCGCATCGACCGTTTTGGCGGAGGTTTCAGGACTTCTCTGCCGCTGGCGGGCGACCAGGATTTCCTGGTCTACAACTCCAACACCAACGACCGGCCGCTGATCGTGATCGAGACGGAGGTCAAGTCGGGCGTGCAGGTTCCCTCCCGGATCGAGGCGCAGTTGAAGTTCGACGGCGTGGCGGGCGACACGGTCTATTACAGCACTTTCATGCTTTCAGCCGGCACGAGCGTCCGCATCGTTTTGGAGGCCGACGCCACCAGCCTGCCCAGCGGGCATTACCCCTGGGAGGTGACGCTCACCGCCGTCTACTCCGGTAGCAGCTACACCCGCAAGTTCTTCGGCGAACAGAACGTGGTGAACCGCTCCGAGAGCGAGCTGGGCAGCCGCTGGCACGTCCGCGAGTTGGACCGGCTGTTTGTCGACGACGACGGCGTGCTGCTGGTCAAGGGGGACGGCGAGGCCCTCTGGTACAGCGACAATGGCGACGACACCTACACCCGGCCCGCCGAGGACATCGAATTCGCCGTCCTGGTGAAAAACGGCGACGGCACGTACACCCGGACCACGAAGCACGGCGACCAGCAGGACTTCAGCGCCGCGGGACTGATCACGTCGCGGTCCGACTCCAACGGCAACACCAAGACGTACACCTACACCGATGCCGATGGCGACAGCGAGGTCGACGAGCTGTGGAAGATCACCGACGCGGTGGGGCGGATCACCACGCTGGCCTACTCCGGCGGCTTCCTCGATTACATCGACGACTTCGCCGGCCGCCGCACCGAAGCCACGGTCAGCTCCGGCAAGCTGACCACCTACGTGCTGCCCGATCCGGACGACGGCGGACCTTTGTCGTCGCCCACGATCACCTTGACCAACAGCGGGTCGGGCGGCCTGTTGAGCCAGGTCACCGATCCGGTCGGCCGCAACACGGATCTGGACTACGACTTCGCCCACCGGATCAGCACCGCGACCAATCCGGACACCACCACCTGGGAAGTGGATCCCGCGCAGACCCGCGGCCTGGTCGATACCAGCTCCGGCGTGGGCACGAGCCCCAGCAACCTGGCGACTTTGTACAATCCGATGTTCGCCTACGCGCCGATGACTGACCCGCGGGGCAATGCATCGAGCTTTACGTTCAACCGCTTTGGCGACACGCTCAACGAGACCCAGCCGTTGAGCAGCGTCACGACGCTGGAGCGCAACGAGCACGGCCTCGTCACCCGGCGGACCGATCCGGATCCGGACGACACCGGACCTCTGACCAGCCCCGTCACGGAGGCGGCTTACGACACGCGTGGCAATGTCACCTTGTTGACGCGGCCGGACGACAGCGAGCGGTCGTGGAGCTACGACAGCACGTTCAATCGGGTCACGTCGGCCACCGACGAGCTGGGCCGCCAGAAGGTTTACACCGTGTCCCCCACGAACGGCAACGTGACTTCGGCGCGCGAGGTGATCGGCCAGGCCGATACGCCGCAGAACGAAGAGACCGACGACCTGGTGACCAGCTACACGTATCTGACCGGCGCGGGTGTGGCGGGGCTGGTCGATACCGAGACCGACCCTCTGGGGCGCGTCACCGACTGGGATTACAACTCGCGGGGGCTGGTCACCAAAATCACCTATGCCAAGGGGACCGTGGACGAGGCCTTCGTGACGTACGAGTACAACACGGCCGACATGCCGACCGCCTTTGTCGACGAGCTGGGCAGGCGCACCGAATGGCAATACGACAAGCTCGATCGTGTGACCCGCCGTACCGAAAGCGACCCGGATGGGGCGGGACCACTCACCAGTCCTGTCTGGCAATGGGAATACGACTCCGCTTCCGAAGTCACCAAGGAGGTTGACCCTCTTGGGAGAGAGACGACCTGGACCTACGAGAATTCGGGCCGCCGGATCGTGATGCGCGAGCCGGACCACGATGGCAACGGCCAGTTGACCGTCACCACGATCGAGCTGGACGCAAACTGGAACATGACCAGCGACACCGACAGTCTCGGGCGGGTGACCACCCACGAATTTGATGCCCTGAACAGGCGCACCAAAACCGTCAGGCCCGACCCCGACGGAGCAGGGCCGCTCGCGCCGCTCGCCAGTCCCGTAACCATCTGGGCTTACGACAATTTGGATCGAGTCACCACGGTCACGGAGACGGCCCTCGGTTCGAACGCGCCCCCATCGGTGACCGGGATTGCCGACATGACGGTTGCCCAGGGGACCGCCCGCAGCGAGGCCGACCTGTGGGCCGCCTTCAACGATGGCCAGGACGCCGACGGCGCGCTGCGCTATTCGATCACGAGCAACTCGAACCCGGCGCTGTTCGACGCCATTTACCGCTCGGCCGAGAACCCCGCCAAGCTGGTGCTCGACTACGCGGAGAACGTCACCGGCACGACGACGCTTGTCATCAAGGCCACCGACACGGGCGGGCTGTCCACCAGCGACACGTTTGTCGTTACCGTCTCGTCGGTGCCCAGCGGCGATTTCACGGTCAACACCAGCACGGGCAACCAGGTAGCGCCCGACCTGGGCTTCCTGGGAGCCGGCGGGTTCGTGGTTACCTGGTCGGGCGCGGGGGTCGAATCCGACGGCGTCTATTCGCGCCGATACAACGCCGACGGCACCGCGGCCTCGTCCGAGACGCTCGTGAACAGCACGACCAGCGGCGTGCAGTCGGACCCGGCCATTGCCCTGTTGTCCAACGGCGATTACGCCATCGTCTGGCAGGGGAACGGCTCGGAGATGATGGGCGGCGACACGATGGGCATCTACCTGCAGCGGTTCGGGCCGACGGGCAACGGGCTGGGCATGTCCGAGGCGCGGGTCAACGAGACCACGACCAACAACCAGGTGGCGCCGGCCATTGCCCGCCTGGCCGGAGGCGGGTTCGTCGTGGTTTGGGACGGCTACAGCGCCAGCGACGGCGACGGCGTCTACTTCCGCCGATACAACAACGACGGCACGGCCGCCTCGAGCGAGACGCTGGTGAACAACACCACCACCAGCGCGCAGGCCGACGCGGACGTGGTGGGCCTGGCCGACGGCGGCTTCCTCGTCACCTGGCGGGGCAACGGTCCGGGCGACACGGAGGGCGTGTTCGCGCGCCGCTACAAGGCCGACGGCACCGCGCTGGGCAGCGAGTTCCTGGTCAACACCACGACCTCCGGCGTGCAGACGCTGCCGGCCATCACGGCCGACGGCGGCTTTATCGTGGCCTGGCAGGGAGAAGGGGCGGGGGACACGGTAGGAGTGTTCGTCCGCAAGTACGCGGCCGACGGCACTCCGGCCAGCGCCGAGACGCTGGTCAACGGCACGACCAGCGGCAGCCAGGTGGCGCCGGCCGTCGTGGTCACGCCCGACGGCGGCTTCGTGGTCGTCTGGGAGGGGAACGGCACGGGGGACAGCCAGGGTATTTTTGCCCGCCGCTACGCCCTGGACATGACGCCGCTGGGAGCCGAGTTTTTGGTCAACAGCTCGGCCACCAACGTGCAGTACACGCCGCGCATCGACGGGGCCACGGACGGCCGGCTGGCGGTGGTCTGGCAGGACCGCAACGGCACGGACGACGACGTGCGGGCACGCCTGCTGCCCACCAGCAACTACGAGTGCGTCCTGCCCAGCCCGTTCCGGGCCGTGGCCGGCATCCTGCCCACCGCGATCGGCGGCGGCTTCCGACCCCCGACGTACACCTCAAGCTCCTCGTCGCTGGTCGACGGCCAGACGGTGCTGGGGCCGATCGACCATATCCTGGTCACGTTCAGCGAGCCGGTGCTCGACAGCTCGTTCACCACGGCCGACGTGCTCACGCTCACCGGCCCGGGCGGCAGCATCACGCCCAGCGGCATCACCAAGCTGACCAAGTCGCAATACCGGGTCGATTTCAGCTCGCAGTCGGGCGCCGGCACGTACACGCTGACGCTGGGGGCGGACATCACCAAGGCCAGCGGCACGAAGCTGGACCAGGACTGGGACGGCATGCCCGGCGAATCGGCCGACGACCGCTACAGCGTGATCGTCTACGTGGCGGCCCCCGCGCCCACGGCCGCTCCCGTGACTAGCTTCCAATATGACACGAACAGCCGCGTGACCCGCGTGATCGCGCCCGACGGCGGCCAGTTCGACTACACGTACACCGACGCCGGCCAGTTGGAAACGTTCACCGATGCGCTGTCGCGGGTCTGGACCTACGAGTACGACGACGCCTCGCGCCGCACGCGCGAGCTGGGACCGGATCCCGACGGCGCCGGCGGACAAGCCAGGCCCGAGACCGACTTCGAATACGACAAGAACAGCAACCTCCGTTTTCTCACGGATCCGCTGAACAACCAGCAGGAGTTCGTCTACGACAACCGCGAGCGCTTGATCGACTGGTACCAGGCCGATCCGGATGGGGCCGGGGCGGCGACGCGGCCCAGGACCAGCTACGAATGGGACGATGCCGGCCAGCGTACGAGCCAGACCGATCCGATGGGGCGTGAGACCACCTGGGTTCACGACGATTTGGGCCGTATCGTCACGATGACGCTGCCCGACCCGGACGGCGCGGGCTCGCTATTGGCGCCGGTGTGGGAGTATGCCCACGACTCTGTCAGCAACCTCACGCGCGTCACGGCGCCTGACCCGGACGGCGCCGGATCGCTGGCCTCGCCCGTGACCGACCACGTGTACGATGCCCTCAACAACCGCATCTCGACCACCTGGCCCGATCCCGACGGCACGGGTCCCCTGTCGCGGCCCGTCACCACCTGGACCTGGGACAGCGAGGGGCTGCTCAAGACCGAGACCGACCCCCTCTCCCGGACCACGACTTGGGCCCGCGACAATTTGGGGCGGGCCACCAGCATCACGCTGCCAGATCCGGACGGCGCGGGACCACTGGCTGCCCCTGTCACCCAGCTCAGCTACGACGGCCGCGACAACCTGATTAAAAAAGTCGATCCGGCGGGCCGTGCCACGCAGTTCCTCTATGACATCAACAACCGGCCGATCGGCATGGTCAACGCCCTGGGCGGCGTGACGGCCAATGTCTACAGCGCCGCCGGCGAAGTCACGCTGGCCGTCGACGCCATGGGGCGGCAGACAGCCTTTGGATATGACGGGTTGGGCCGCAACACCTCGATCACGTTCCCGGATCCGGACGGCCCGGGCGCGCTCGATCCGCCGGTCCACGAGTTCACCGTTGACCTGGTGGGGAACGTCACTGCCTGGACCGACGGCCGCGGCAACACGACGGACACGGCCTTCGACAACCTGTACCGCGTCACCTCGGTCACGCTGCCAGATCCTGACGGCGCCGGGCCCGCCGGGCGGCCAGTGACCACGTATACCTACAACGCCGTGGGCGAAAGGCTGACCAAGACCGATGCGCTTTCACGGGTCACCAGCTCGGCCTACGACGATTTGGGAAGAATCAGCTCGGTCACGCTGCCCGACCCTGACGGCGCGGGCGGACTGGCGGCGCCTGTCATCAGCTATGTCCACGATGCGCTGAACAGGCTGACCAGCGTGGTCCTGCCCGATCCGGATGACGGCGGTTCCCTGGTCTCGCCGGTCATCTCGTACGTTTACGATGGCCTGGACCGGATGATCGAGCTGCACCAGCCTGACCCGGATGGTGCCGGGGGATTGGCTGCGCCTGTCACCACCTATACCTTTGATGCCGCCTCGCAGCTTACCCAAACGGTCGACCCACTCTCGCGCGACACGGTCTACACCCGCGACAACCTGGGGCGCGTCACCGGCGTCACGAACGAGCTGAACGAGACCACCACGATGGATTACGACGGGGCCAACAACGTCGTCAAGCGCACGGACGCCCAAGGCTTTTCGGTCACCGGCACGTTCGATCCGCTGGATAGGCTGGTCAAAAATCGCGATCCGCGCAACGGCGTCACGCAGCTCGGCTACGACCCGGTGGGGAACATGACGGTGCTGGTCGATGCGGCCTTGAACACGAACCTGTTCGAGTACGACCGGCTCGACCGCCGCACGGCCGACACGAACCAGCTCGGCGGCCGGCGGACCTGGAGCTTCGACGAGGCGAACAACGTCACCCAGGCCGTCGACCGCAACGGGCGGATCCGCGAGTTCACGTTCGACACGCTGAACCGGCCGACCCAGGAGCAATGGAAAGACGGCGAGACGACGGTCCGGACGCTCACCACGGCCTTCGACGCGGCCGGGCAGCTCAGCGGGGCGAGCGACCCGGACAGCACGTATGCGTTCGCGTATGACGGGCTGGGCCGCGTCACTTCCGTCGACAACGACGGCACCTCCGGCGTGCCGCGGGTGATTTTGACGAGCAGCTTCGACACGCTCTCGCGGCGCACGGCCCTGTCGGCCAGCGTGGCCGGCACGGCCGACTTCTTGAACAGTTTTTCATATGACGGGCTGTCGCGGATGACGCGGGTGGACCAGGCCGGGCAGAGCGGCGGCAACACGGTGGCGGCCAAGCGGGTCGATTTCGCGTACAACGCGATCAACCAGTTCACCGTGATCGCCCGCTACAAGGACACGGCCGGCGGCGGCTCCAACGAGGTGGCCACCAGCACGTTCGGGTACGACGCGTTGGCGCGGTTGACGGCGCTGGACCACAAGATCGGCTCGACGACGATCGCCGGCTACACCTGGGAGTTCGACACGCTGAACCGGGTGGTGGAGTTCGTCTCGCCCGACGGCACAACGACGTATAGCTATGATGCCACCGGGCAATTGACGGCCGCCGACAACTCGTACCAGGCGGACGAGTCGTACGTCCACGACCTGAACGGCAACCGGGCCAACCCGGGTCACCAGACGGGTGACAACAACCGCCTCTTGTCGGACGGGACGTTCACGTACACGTACGACGCCGAGGGGAACCGGCTGACGCGGCAGCGGATCTCGAGCGACCCGGCCGACGACTACCTGGTCGAGTACGCCTGGGACCACCGCAACCGGCTCACGGCCGTCACCTTCAAGGACAACTCCGGCACGACCACCAAGACGGTGGCCTACGCGTATGACGTTTTCGACAGGCGGATCCTGAAGAGCGTGGATGCCGACGGGGAGGGCGCCGGCACGGCCGAGGTCACGCGTTTCGTGTACGACGCGCCGCGCGCCGACGGCCTGGATAACATCGTGCTGGTGTTCGACGGCTCGGGGGCCATCACGCACCGTTACCTGCACGGCCCGGCCGTGGACCAGGTGCTGGCCGACGAGCAGGTGGGCGGAAGCCTGCTCTGGGCATTGGCTGACAACCTGGGGACCGTGCGGGACCTGGTGAACAACTCGGGCGAGGTGCAGAACCATCTCAAGTTCGATGCCTTTGGCCAGGTGACGGCGGAATCGAACGCGGCGGTCGACTTCCTGTTCGGCTTTACGGGGCGCGAGCGGGACGAGGAGACCGGGCTCAACTATCACCGGGCCCGCTACTACGATCCCGTCGTGGGCCGCTGGATCAGCGAGGACCCGCTGGGGTTCGCCGCCGGCGACACGAACCTGGTGCGGTACGTGATGAACGGCCCGACGAACGCGACGGATCCCAGCGGGCGTATCCCACTCAATGGAACTCCGGCGCAGAACGCGGCCTACGCCCAATGGTTAATGGACTTCCTTCTCGACGGCAAGGCGCCTTCGGCGATGAACCACGAAGCGCCCTCTGGCCCGGGTGTTTGGGACGACGTCCAACTCATCTTAGATGGCCTTGGCATGGTGCCGATCCTCGGAGAGCCCGCGGACTTTATAAACATGGGGATTTCGGCAGCGCGGGGCAATTGGGGGGACGCCGCATTGTCAGGTGCGGCAATGGTCCCCGTTTTGGGTTGGGGTGCCGGCGTGGCGAAAATGAAGAAGGCTGTCAATATCTTTGACCCCTCTGTAATGGCCAAGGCGCCGAATATGGGTAAAGGGATGCCGCCGGCCAGCAGCCTGCCAGGCGGAGCATCCGGTGCTGGCGCCATGCCTGGCGGCGGTGCCGGCAGCGGAATGCCGGGCGGCGGTGGCGCACCGACGCCTGTTGGCGCCGGTACACCGTCGGGCAGCGGTGGAGGCGGCCCCAGCGGCGGCGGGGGACCCGGTGGCGGTGGTGGAGGAAGTGGTGGTGGAGGAAGTGGTGGTGGCGGTGGAGGCTCGGGCGGTGGCGGATCGGGTGGAGGCGGATCCGGGGGCGGAGGTAACGGCGGAGGTAACGGCGGAGGCGGCAGTGGTGGCTGCTTCGAGGCCGGAACTCAGGTGGAAAGGCCGTGGTCATCGGCTATCATGGAGGTTGCCGTCAGCCCGCCGGCCGAGGATTCGCCGTGGCTTATTCCAGCCATTGTGGTGGGCGTTGGTCTGGTAGGATGGAAGCTGGACGACCGGCGTCAGCGCAGGAGCCGCAATCGAGAACGGGCCGCGGCGGAGCTGCTCTTTTCCGAATGGGATGACGAGATGAATCCCGTCGAGCGTTTCAACGACGTCTCCGACGATACGCTCGACTCGGACATGCCTGCAAACGCTTGGCCTGGCGAGTCGGACGCGCTCGAGGAGTCGATCGAGGCCTTGTGCGAGGCGTCCGGGCCGGCTCGTCCGCAACTGGATAAGCGGCCGGTTGAGCCGGGCGAGTGCGCCGTAGGCACGCTGGCCGTTCTCGAGAGCCTGGCGGAGGAACCGCGCGTGCGGAAGCTTTCCGTCGAGCGCATGAGCCATCGGCCGCTAAGAAGGCCATCAAGCCTGCCGGCTTCGAGTGAGCGCACTCCGGCGCGACCAAAGTCGAGGCCGCGCCGCTTCGGCGGTCTCTGGCTGGCGGCCTGCCTGCTGATCGCTGGCTTCCTTGGGTTTGGAGCTATTGCTCCGTCGGCCGATCAAATCGACGGCGCGCAGAGCGTCTCCCGCCAACTGGCCGGCACGCCGACAACCAGCATCGAGCGGATCGAGGTCGGCCAGCGGGTCACCGGCCTCAATCCGCTCCTGGCCGATGCAGAGCGAAACGCTCCAGAGCCCAATGCGGCCAGTTGGCGCAAGGTCGAACTGGAACTCGTCGCCCCAGACGGCCATCTCGTTGAGATCGTCCTGTTGCGGCCCATCGAGTGGCTCGAGGCGCTCAGCGCCAAGGCTGGCGGCGCCATCGAGTTGGACTTGCCGGAAATGGGTGTTCGGGGTCCCGCGGAAGTTCGGTCGGTCGGCCCTTGCCCGCCAATTGAAGTAGGCACGGGGAACGTTGTCACGGGCACGTTCGCCCACGAAGCGGCCGCAGTGATTCACCTTTGGGTCGAAGGGCTCGACGAGCCGATCGGCTGCACTCCCAACCATCCCTTCTGGAGCGAAGACCGCCGGCGGTTCCTGCCGGCCGGCAACCTGCGAATCGGCGAACGCCTGCGGCATCGGCACGGGACTTCGCGCGTCACCACGACTGCGCCACGCCCGCGAACCCAGGCCGTCTACAACCTGGAGGTCCACGGGGAGCACGTGTACCACGTCAGCCAAGCTGGGATCCTGGTCCACAACCAGAAGCCCGGCGGTGGCGGCAACGGCGGCTCTTCGACCGGTTCGTTCGATCCTGGAGGTTCCAGCACGGGTAGCTTTGGGCCGCCATCACAAGGCGGCGGGGGCGGTGATTGGTATGGGCCGGATCATGTTTGGTACGACAATGAAATGCAGAATCCTTTGGGAAAACCCAAACCGAAACCCCCCACAACAGGGGGAACGGGTGGAGCCGGGCCACCACCATCGCCTCCCGCCGCGGGTGGAGATGCGCTAACGACACTGCCACCGACACACGGCGGCGGAGGTCCGCATTACCCGCCTGATCATATCCTTTACGATGACCCATTCTATAATCCGCCCACGAGCAACGGGCTACCAGGCGGCTCTTCGCCATAGTTCGGTGAACCCCATGGTGCGCCGTCCCCGATGGACCGATAAAAGGGTAAAGGACACCGGTTTGAAGGTCGCGATGTAGGATTCCTACAGTACCCGCTATCCGCCAAAGTTCACGGGTTAGGTTATTTTACCTATGTCATCGAGGTTTCTAGGCAGCGATAGCAGTTGCTGCGATATCTGTGGCTTCCCTGTTCTAAGCCGCTCAGTCATCAGGGAGTTGGAATGTCTCGCCTCGGGTGCTCGATCGGGAATGTCTTTGGGACAGGTGTTCCGCGAGACGGAAAGGGAGCGACTCGAAGAGTTTCCGGCTCTTTTGGTCAAGAGCGAGTTGCTGACCAAGCGCGACTTAAAGCTCGCAATTCAGCAATTGCCGCACCGCCCGGCGGGTGCTTCAGAGAGCGCGACTGAGCTTGTCAAGTATTTAGTCGACGCTGGCTTTCTGACTGCATGGCAATGTGGACGACTGCTTCGGGGGATGTATCGAGGATTTCTGTTCGACGGCTTGAAGCTTGTGGACCATTTGGGTCATGGGTCAAAAACGAGCATCTACGCCGCGGAACAGCCCATAGTGCGCCGGCGCATTTCCGTGGTGATCTTTGCGCCGGCTATTACCGCAGACCGCGCCGCTGTTTCCCTGATCGAAAAGCGGCTGCGAATCATCAGCTCACTGGACCATCCCGCTATACTAGGAATCCATCACGCGGGATGGTTTGAGGGAAACTTCTACTACACACGCCCATATGTTGACGGTTGTAACCTGATGCAATTTGCGAGTGCTTCAGGACCACTGCCTTGCGCGTTGGCTGCTGCGATTGGATTGCAGATTATCTGGATCGCGGACTACATGTCCAAGCGCGGCCATTTCCTGTCCGTGAAACCAGAAAGCGTCCTGATCGACACCAACGGGAGGGTTCGCGTTGGCGGAACCGGGCTCACGCGTGAATCTGTCGGCGGGCACAAGCGAGGCTTCGAAGATTCCCCGCCGGAGTGGGACGCATCGGGATTAGCTGCCGTGCTTCATCTGCTTGTCGCGGGCGCTGAGGAGGGCCAGGCGGGCGATGCTGGCCTCACAGCCATATTGAACACGAGAGATTCGGATGGGCTCGCCGAGTTGATTCGTGGCTTGGTTCCGTTCGAAGGATCGAGAACATGGACACTTGACGGGGCACGCCGCGTCTTGACGGAGGCTGTACGGCGCCCCATCTGAGCCGTTGACCAGACTGGGCCCGGACATCACCAACGCCGGCGGCACGAAGGTGAGCCAGAACTGGGACGGCACGCCCGGCGAATCGCCCCATCCGGATCGGGCCCCAGTTCGCAGGTGCGGCGCGAGGCATCGTCGTATTCGAAGCTCCACAGCCGCGAAAGCGGGTCGGTGGCCGTTTCCATCTGCCCGACGTCCGTCCAAGTGTAGTTCCACTGCCCGCCGTCGGGCAGGGTGACCCGCGTCACCCGGCTGTTGGCATCGTATTGGAAGCTGGTCGCCGGCAACGGGCGGATCCGGGAATTCACCTTCGATAACCTGAACCGGCCCACGCAGGAGCAATGGAAAGATGGCGAGACCGTGGTCCGGACGATCACCACGGCCTTCGACGCGGCCGGGCAGCTCACCGGCGCCAGCGACCCGGACTACGAAGAACGTGGGTTCGATCGCAGGTGCGCGCCTGGCGGAGGATTGCTAGCGCCGCAGCAGGGAGGTGACCGGGTAGTGATCGGAAGGCGTGCGACCGTCTTGCTGCGTGCGGTCGATGCCGGCTTCGAGCACCTGCCATTCGCGCGAGACGCCGATCCAGTCGATCCGCGGACCGGCGGTCGCGGCGGCGCGGAAGCCGGAAAAGGTGCCCTCGTCCGCCTCGCGGACGGGATGAACCAGGCGATACGTGTCGACCAACGGCGAAGGCCGGTCGTCGGCGTCGTCGAACAGGGCACAATAGGGCGGGCTGGCCTCCGGGGTGTTGAAATCGCCGGTCACCACGAGCGAGCAGCCGTCGCCGATTGCGGCGAGCTGGGCGCGCAACAGCCGGGCCGACTGGAGGCGGGCCTCGACCCCCAAGTGATCGAAGTGCGTGTTGAAGAAGAGCAGGGGCGAGGCCGTCGCGTTATCGCGGTGGCCGAGCTTGACCCAGGTGACCATCCGCGGCAACGAGCTGTCCCAGCTCCTGCTGCCGGGCTGGTCCGGCGTTTCGCTGAGCCAGAAGTGGCCTGCGTCGAGGTGCTCGAACCGCTCTGCTTTGTAGTACAAGGCCATCATCTCGCCCGCGTCGCGGCCGTCGTCCCGGCCGACGCCGAGAACCTCGTATTGCGGGAGCTGCCGGGCCAGGTAGTCGCGCTGGAAGCCGAGCGTCTCCTGCGTGCCGAGCAGATCGGGGTCGAAGCGGCTGATCGTGTCGACCAGGAATTGCTTGCGCTCGTCCCAATGGTTCGCGCCGTCGGCTGCGGTGCCGTAGCGGATGTTGAAGCTCATCACGCGCAGCTCGAGCGGTTGACCGTCGGCCGCGCCGGCCGCGGAACCCAGGACGGCGATGGAAACGACCGCGAACGCAAAGCGGATTGCAAGCATGATCGGGACCAGGGGAAGCGATGAATGACGAAGAGGAACGGACGCCAGTGCGACAGTCGATCCTAAATTCGCGTTTTTTGGATTGCAAGACGACGCGGGACAGATGATTCTGGATGGCGCTCTCTGGACTACGACGCGGCGGCCAGAGCGGGGGCCGCGCGAGCTGCCAGACGGCTGGAGACGGTGAGCTATGAAGCTGGCAAAGATGGCGGGTTGGCTGGCGGTGGGACTGGCCGTGGCGACCGGCGGCCGAGGCGCGGCGGCCGAAAGGGAAGGTGGGCCGAACGTGCTGTTGATCGCCATCGACGATCAGAACGACTGGATCGGCTGCCTGGGCGGGCACCCGCTGGCGAAGACGCCGCACCTGGACCGCCTGGCGGCGCAGGGAACGCTGTTTCAGAACGCGCATTGCCAGGCGCCGCTGTGCAACCCGTCGCGCACCAGCCTGCTCCTCGGACTGCGCGCGACGACCACCGGCATCTATGGCCTGGCGCCGTGGTTCCGCGAGGTCTCTGACTGGAAAGACCGTGTCACGCTGCCGCAGCACTTCAAGGCGCATGGCTACCGGACGCTGACGGCCGGCAAGATCTACCATGGCGCCGCTGGGGGGGCGGAACAGCGGGCGCGGGAATTCGACGTCTGGGGGCCGGCCGGCGGCGTCGGCGCGGCTCCCTCGCAAAAACTGATCCCGGCCACGCCGATGGGCAACCATCCGCTGATGGATTGGGGAGTGTTTCCGCACCGGGACGAGGAAAAGGGGGACTACCAGGTGGCCTCGTGGGCCGCCGCCCAACTGCGGGCGATGCCGGCGGAGCAACCATTTTTTCTGGCGGCCGGGTTCTTTCTGCCGCACGTGCCGTGCTACGCCACGCGGGAGTGGTTCGACCTTTACCCGGACGACGACTCGCTGCTGCCGACGGTCGTGGCCGGCGACCGGGACGACACGCCGCGCTTTTCATGGTATCTGCACTGGCACCTGCCGGAGCCGCGGCTGGACTGGGTGCGCGAGAACGACCAGTGGAGGAACCTGGTGCGATCGTACCTGGCCTGCACGAGCTTCGTGGATGCCCAGGTGGGCCGCGTGCTGGACGCCCTGGAAGAAAGCGGCCATGCGGACGACACGATCGTGGTGGTGTGGGGCGATCACGGATGGCACCTGGGAGAAAAGGGGATCACGGGGAAGAACACGCTGTGGGAACGCTCGACGCGGGTGCCGTTGATTTTTGCGGGCCCCGGCGTGTCGCGGGGAGGCCGTTGCGGGCAGCCGGCCGAGCTGCTCGACCTGTACCCGACGTTGATTGAGCTGTGCGGATTGCCTGCGCGGGATGACCTGGAAGGCCGCAGTCTCGTGCCGCAACTGGTCAACGCGGACGCGAGGCGTGAATGGCCGGCGATCACGTCGCACAACCAGGGGAACCACGCGGTCCGTAGCGAGCGGTGGCGCTACATCCGCTACGCCGACGGGAGCGAGGAGCTGTACGACCATGAGTCGGATCCGCACGAATGGGCGAACCTGGCCGGCGACGGCCGGTATGCGGAGGTGATCGCGGAACATCGCCGCTGGCTGCCGGAGGTGGACGCGGCTCCGGCGCCGGGCAGTGCGCATCGCGTGCTGACTTACGACAAGTCGCGGGATGAGGCCGTGTGGGAGGGGAAGACGATTCGGCGGAGCGACGCGATACCGGGCGTGCGGGGCCACAAGGAGGAAGGAGGAAAGAGGAAGGAGGAATAGAAACGGACGAAGACTGGGGCGAAGGCAGAAGAAGTGGGGCATGCTTATCGCTTTGCCCCAGCCACCCAGCCGAGAACGAAGAGGACTCTAATGATGAAGACGCGAGGTGGATGGCGATGGGCGGGGTGGGTGCTGGTGCCGGCGGTGCTGCTGGCGGCGGGAAAAGAGGCCGAGGCGGAGCAGGAGGGGAGGCGGCCGAACATCCTGTTCGCGTTCGCGGATGATTGGGGACGGTACGCCAGCGCGTACGCCGGGATCGACGGCGAAGGCGGGATCAACGACGTGATCCGGACGCCACACTTCGACCGCGTGGCGCGGGAAGGAGTGCTGTTCCGCAACGCGTTCGTCAACGCGCCGTCGTGTACGCCGTCGCGCAGCGCGCTGTTGTCCGGGCAATACTTCTGGCGGACCGGCCGAGGAGCGATCCTGCAAGGGGCCGTCTGGGACGCGCGGATCTCGTCGTTCCCGCTGCTGCTGCGGGAGAACGGCTACCACATCGGAAAGATGTACAAGGTGTGGAGTCCCGGCTCGCCCGCCGACGCCCCGTTCGGCGAGCAGCAGTTCGCCTATCAAAAAGCAGGCGGCCGCTTCAACCAGTTCTCGCAGCACGTGACCCGGATGGCCGCGGAGGGAAAAGACATCGAGGCGGCCAAGCAGGAGTTGTACGGCGAAGTGCTGGCAAACTTCGACGCCTTTCTGGCCGCCAAAAGGGCAGGGGACCCATTTTGCTTCTGGTTCGGGCCGACGAACGTACATCGCAAGTGGATTCGCGGGTCGGGAAAGGCCTTGTGGGGGATCGACCCGGACCGGCTCAAGGGGAAGCTGCCGCCGTTTTTGCCGGACGTGGCCGAAATCCGCGAAGACCTGGCCGACTACCTGGGCGAGATCCAGTCCTTCGACGCGGCATTGGGAGTGTTGCTGGCGCGGCTGGCGGAAATCGGCGAGCTGGAGCGGACGCTGGTCGTGGTCAGCGGCGACCATGGACCTCCGGGGTTTCCACACGGCAAGTGCAACCTGTATGACTTCGGGACCGCCGTGTCGCTGGCCGTTCGCGGCCCTGGAGTGCCCGGGGGGCGCGTGGTCGACGACTTCGTGAACTTGATGGACCTGGCCCCGACGTTTTTGGAGGCGGGGGGCGTGGCGATCCCGGAGGTGATGACGGGCCGCAGCCTGACGGCCGTGCTGCGGTCGGAAAAGTCGGGGTTGGTCGACACGGGCCGCAGCTACGTGCTGACGGGGCGGGAACGGCACGTGGCGGCGGCGCGGGAAGGGAATCTCCCTTATCCGCAACGGGCCATCCGCACGGCCGAGCATCTGTACATCATCAATTTCGAGCCGGACCGCTGGCCGCTCGGCGATCCGCTGGGGCTGGACGGCCAGTCGCCGCCCAGCGCGACGGAGCTGACCGAGGACACGTTCGTGACCTTGATGGACGAAGACGCCGGCCCGACCAAGGCCTGGCTGGTCGCCCAGCGCGACAACCCGCAGTGGAAGCGGCACTTCGAGCTGGCCTACGGAAAGCGGCCGGGTGAGGAGCTGTATGAGCTGAAGAGCGATCCGCACCAGGTCCGCAACGTGGCGGCCGAGGCGCGTTTTGCCGAGGTGAAGGACGAGCTGCGCCGGCGTCTGATCGACGAGTTGGAGCGCAGCGGCGATCCGCGCGTGAGCGGGGAAGGGGAGGAAGCGTTTGGGTTGTAGTGCGAGGAACGAGGGGCGGACGAGGACAGGCTCACGCAAAGGCGCCAAGGCGCGAAGAAGAGGAGACAGGAACTGAGGGAAGGCAGAAGGACGAAGGCAGAAGGACGAAGGCAGAAGGACGAAGGCAGAAGGCAGAAGGAGGAACGGACGACGAGGACTGGGGCACGCTTAGCGCTTTGCCGCCAGGCACCCCAGGAAGAACGACAAGGAGATAAGGCGACAAGGGGACAAGACAACAAGGGGACGAGGCGAACGCGGGGACACGGACGAGGACTGGGGCCTGGATTGCGTACGGCGGGAAACGAGCGGATGCTGAAAGGCCGTCGAGCCGTTCACATGAGCGCTCCTTGATGGGTGATTCTGACGATCAGTGTGGTGGAAGCGTGGAGAGAGTCAAGGGAAAGGGGGGAAAGCAGAAGGAGGAAGGAGGAAGCAGAAGAACTGCGGCAGGCTGAGGCTTTGCGCCAGGCAGCCGGGGAGAACGACCAGGAGACAAGGGGACAAGGCGAACGCGGGGGAGACGACGAAGACTGGGGCACGCTGACGCTTTGCCGCCAGGCACCCGAAGTGAAGGCAGAAGGAGGAATAGGACTGATTGTTCTCTCCAGGGGTGGACGAGGGGTAGCCACTCCCCGGTCCCGCTCCCCCCGCTGCCTGCCGGCCGCTTGGGCAAGTTGCTTTACTTCGGGTGGGGCGGGTTTATACTAAAGTGGTTTCGGCCGCCAAGGTGATGCGGCAGGGGTTTGCCGCCGACTCGGTGAAGGACAAGTCAGGGATGGGGGCAACGGCGGCGTTCAATCGCGGTGCGGGATCGCTTGGCATGGCCTCCCAACACGTGCTGGATGTGGAAGGGCTGCTGGCACCGATTGCCGGTGATAGCCCGTGCGGCGCCGATCTCAAGTGGGATCCGGTCTACGACTCGATCAAGGCCGCCCGCCAACAGGTGGACCGGGGGATGATCGAGGCAGACCAACCCGTTACGGCCAATTGGCCGCTGGTGGTCGAGCTGTCGAGCGAGGCGCTGGCGGGCCGCAGCAAGGACCTGATGCTGGCTGGCTGGCTGACCGAGGCGCTGGTCCATCTGTATGGCTTCTCGGGGCTGACCGACGGTTTGAAGCTGATCGACGGACTGTTGGAGCGGTACTGGGAGGAGGTCTATCCGCGGGTCGAGGATGGGGACCTGGAGGCCAGGGTCGCCCCGCTGGCATGGCTGACGGAGGCGGACCGGGGCGCCAAGTTGCCCAACAACCTGCGGGAATCTCCGCTGGCGCCGGGTGAGGACGAAGGGCAGCCGTATAGCTGGGTGTACTGGAAGTCGCGCTACGTGACCAAGGGGGAGAAGGAGGACGAAGAGGCCTTCGCCCGCCGCAAGGAACAGGCCGACGTGAGGTCGCGGAGATTCGAAGAGGCGGTGACGGCGACACCGCTGGCGTACTATGTCGAGCTAAGACGGACGATGCAGGAGTGCAGCGAGGAGCTGGCACAACTGGATCGGAAGCTGGATGAACGGTTTGGCAAGGCAGCGCCCGGCACGACCGCCTTCAAACAGGCGATTGCCGACTGCGAGGCGCTGGTGCGGCGGATCCTCAAAGACAAAGGGGGCGCCGAGATGGATTCAACGGACACGAGCGGCGAGGAACAGGCTCAAGGTTCCAACGGCGAGCCGCGGCGGACGAGCGGGCCGATCGGCTCGCGTGACGAGGCATTCCGGCGGCTGGCCGAAGTGGCCGCGTATCTGAGGAGGACCGAGCCTCAAAGCCCGGTGCCTTTGTTGATCGACCGGGCGGTGTCGTGGGGTCAGATGCCGTTCGAGCAGTTGCTGATGGAGTTGATCAAGGACAGCTCGCTGCGCAGCCAGGTCGGAGAAGTGTTGGGACTGCGGCGGGAGGAAGGATAGGGGAAGGCAGAAGGAGGAAGGAGGAAGGAGGAGAAGCACGACAAGGGGACAAGGGGACAAGGCGACAAGGGGAACGCGGGGGGGATACGGACGAAGACTGGGGCACGCTGACGCTTTGCCACCAGGCACCCGCGGGGGAGCACGACAAGGGGACCAGGGGACAAGGGGAACGCGGAGGGATACGGACGAAGACTGGGGCACACTGACGCTTTGCCACCAGGCACCCGCGGGGGAGCACGACAAGGGGACAAGGGGACCAGGGGACCAGGGGACCAGGGGACAAGGGGACAAGGCGAGACGAAGGCGCCAGGGGCGTCCTGAAGATGAATTGACAAACTGCAACTGAGCACTTTTTATTCGGGGGAACGCGATGGCCAAGGAAAGTACGCAGCATAAGCTGGACCGGGTGCGTAAGCCGCGAGTGCAGATTACGTACGACGTGGAAATCGACGGGGCGATGCAACTCAAGGAGCTGCCGTTCGTGGTGGGGGTGCTGGGAGATTTCTCGGGCAAACCGGACCAGCCGCTGCCAGTGATGAAGGACCGCAAGTTCGTGGAGATCGACCGTGACAATTTCGACAAGGTGCTGGCGGGGTCGAAGCCGCGGGTGGCGTTCCGGGTGGACGACAAGCTGACGGGCAAGGAAGGCTCTCAATTGAACGTGGAGCTGCGGTTCTCGAGCCTGGAAGATTTCGAGCCGGAAAACGTGGTCAAGCAGGTCGAGCCCTTGAAGAAGCTGCTGGAGACGCGGGACAAGCTGAAGAACCTGCTGAACAAGATGGAAGGGAACGATAAACTGGTGGAGCTGCTTGACGACGTGATCAAGAGCACCGAACATCGCGAACAACTGTCCAAACCGCTCGGCGTGGAAGGCGGCGGCTCGGGCGAACCAACCTCTTGAGACAAGGAAGCTGATCGATGAGTACCGGAAAGCAAGCCAAAGCCGAAGCCCAAACCACCGAATCGGAAGCCGGGCTGCTGGACACGATCCTGAAACAAGGCTTCCGAGCCAGGACCGACGATGCGCAACAGCGGGCCAAGGACCTGCTGAAAGAGTTCGTGGAACAGTTGCTCGACCCGAGCATGGTGGTGGCCAAAGACACCGAAAAGACCATCAACCTGCGGATCGCCGAGATCGACAAGCTGCTCAGCGCGCAACTGAACGAGATCATGCACCACGAGGACTTCCAAAAGCTGGAGGGCTCGTGGCGGGGACTGCACTATCTGGTAAACCAGAGCGAGACGGGCACCGGGCTCAAGATCCGGATGCTCAACGTCTCGAAGAAGGACCTCTTGAAGGACATGGAGAAGGCCTCCGAGTTCGACCAGAGCGCGTTGTTCAAGAAGGTCTACGAGGACGAGTACGGGATGTTCGGCGGGTCGCCCTACGGAGCGCTGATCGGCGACTACGAGTTCGGACGCCACCCGCAGGACCTGGCGCTGTTGGAGCGGATCTCGAACGTGGCGGCGGCGGCCCACGCGCCGTTCGTCTCCGCGTCTTCGCCGGAGATGTTCGGCTGGGACAGCTTCACCGAGCTGGCCGGCCCTCGCGACCTGGCCAAGATCTTCGACACGGTCGAATACGCCAAGTGGAAATCGTTCCGCGACTCGGAAGACGCACGGTACGTCGGCCTCACGCTGCCGCACACGCTGATGCGGCTGCCCTACGGGCAGGAGACCGTGCCGGTGGAGGCGTTCAACTTCGAGGAGGACGTGGACGGCCGCGACCACCGCAAGTACCTGTGGGGCAACGCGGCCTACTCCTTCGGCACGCGGTTGACCGAGGCGTATGCCAAGTACGGCTGGCTGGCGGCGATCCGCGGCGTCGAAGGGGGCGGCCTGGTGCAGGGGCTGCCGACGCACACGTTCTCCACCGACGACGGCGAGGTGGCGCTGAAGTGCCCGACGGAAATCGCCATCACCGACCGCCGCGACAAGGAGCTGAGCGACCTGGGATTCATCCCACTGACGCACTGCAAGGGGACCGACTACGCGGCCTTCTTCAGCGCGCAATCGGCGCAGAAGCCGAAGCTGTACGACCGCGACGCGGCCAACGCCAACGCGAGGCTGTCGACGATGTTGCAATACATCTTCTGCACGTCGCGGTTCGCTCATTACCTGAAGGCCATGGCCCGCGACAAGATCGGGGCCTTCATGGAACGGGACGAGTGCGAGATCTGGCTGAACCGCTGGATCACGAACTACTGCCTGGCCAACCCGGAGAATGCCGGGCAGGAGATGAAGGCCAAGTACCCGCTGCGGGAAGCGAAAGTCACGGTGCGGGAGGTCAAGGGCAAACCGGGCTGCTACGAGGCCGTGGCGCATCTGCGGCCGCACCTGCAACTGGAGGAACTGGGCGTCTCGCTGCGGCTGGTGGCCGAGTTGCCAACGCCCAAGGGCTAGCCGGGCTTGGAAGGGCCGTTGTCGAAGGCGAAGGAAACGGCGGAAGCGGAATGAATTCCGTTCTACGAAGAGAGGCAAACGGAATGAATTCCGTTCTACGAAGAGAGGCAAACGGAATGAATTCCGTTCTACGGACGGCCGGCGCTTGCTGGAACGATCGAACCCGTAGGGAGGGACGAGCCGCGAATTGAAAAAACATCGGTGAATTCGAGCAACTTTTCCGGCCCCGGCACGAGAATCCTGTTGTAAGAGGTCTCACGGCGAGGCCCAAGCAGCACACGGGCGCGGCCCGTACACGAGAGCATACAAGGAGAGCGGACAATGGCAGCAGTCGACTATTTTCTGAAGTTGGACGGGATCGACGGGGAGTCCACGGACGACAAGCACAAGAACGAGATCGACGTATTGAGCTGGAGCTGGGGCGAGTCGAATATGGGCACGCATGCAGGCGGCGGCGGCGGCGGGGCGGGCAAGGTCCAGATGAACGACTTCCACTTCGTCCAGAAGGTCAACAAATCGTCGCCCAAGCTGTTCTTGGGCTGCGCCACCGGCCAGCACATCAAGGAGGCCAAGCTCACCTGCCGAAAGGCGGGCGGCGATCAGCAGGAGTACCTGGTCGTCAAGTTCAGCGACCTGCTGGTCTCCTCGTACCAGACCGGCGGCAGCCAAGGCGACGTGGTGCCGACCGACCAAATCAGCCTGAACTTCAGCAAGATCGAGTTCGAGTACAAGGCGCAGAAGCCGGACGGCTCGCTCGACTCCCCGGTCAAGGCCGGTTATGACGTGAAGCTCAACAAGAAGGTCTAGCCGTGATGGAGGACCACGCGGGACGTTCCGGGCCGGCGCCCTGAGCGTCCCGTTTTTTTTAGATCCGCAATCCGGGAGTCCGCCATGTCGGTCAAGCAGCTTTTCGAGTCGGGCGACCTGTCAGGGGCCATTGCGGCCGCTAATGAGGAAGTGCGGGCTAACCCGGCCGACACCAGGCGAAGGACGTTCCTGTTCGAGCTGCTGGCATTCGCGGGCGAGCTGGATCGGGCCGAGCGGCAGCTCGGCGTGATCGCCCACCAGGATCCGCAGAGCGAATGGCCGGCGCAGGTTTACGGCAATCTGCTGGCGGCGGAACGGGCGCGGCGGCGGTTCTACTCGGAGGGTCTCAAACCGGAGTTTCTGCTGGATCCACCGCCGTACGCTGATCTGCACTGCCAGGCAGCCAACCGTCTGCGTGAGAAGCGGGCGGGCGAGGCCAGCGGGCTGTTGGAGCAATCGGCGGAAGCACGGCCAGCACTGGCCGGCCGGATCGATGGCCAGGCGTTCGACGAGTTTTGCGACTGCGACGACCTGGTGGCGCCGTTTCTGGAGTTGTTCGTGCTGAGGGACTACGTTTGGGTGCCCTTTGAACAGATCCGCGAGCTGGAGATCTCGCCACCCGAGCGGCCGCGCGACCTGCTGTGGGCGGCGGCGCGGATCGTGCTGGCCGACGCCTCGCAGCGGCGGGGCTACGTGCCGGTCCTTTACCATGGATCGCACGAGCACGCCGACGACCAGGTGAAGCTGGGCCGCAGCACCGACTGGCAGGCCAGCGATTCGGGGCCGGTGCTTGGCGTCGGGCAGCGCGTCTTTCTGGTCGGCGAGGCCGACCGGGCGATCCTGGAGACCCGGTCGGTTGAGTTCGCGGCATAGCGGACTCCGGTGAGCCTTCGGACTGGCAAGCTCAGCGAATTCGAGCAACTTTTGCGGCGGCGGACCGAGAATGGTGGTAATCACAAGGGTCTCACGGCGAGGCCCAAGCGGCGATCCGGGCGCGGCCCGTGTACAAGAAAGACACTAGGAGAGCGGACATGGCACAGGTCGACTATTTTCTGAAGCTGGACGGGATCGAGGGAGAGTCCACCGACAGCAAGCACAAGAACGAAATCGACGTGTTGAGTTATAGCTGGGGCGAGACGCAGCAGGGCTCGTTCAGCGCGGGCGGCGGCGGCGGGGCGGGCAGGGTCCAGATGAACGACTTCCACTTCACCATGAAGGCGAACAAGGCGACTCCCAAGCTGTTTTTGGCCTGCGCCACCGGCCAGCACATCAAGGAGGCCCTACTCACCGTCCGCAAGGCCGGCGGCGATCAGCAGCCATACCTGTGCATCAAGTTCAAAGACTTGCTGGTCTCGTCGTACCAGACCGGCGGCAGCCACGGCGACGTGGTTCCGACCGACCAGATCAGCCTGAACTTCAGCGAGATCGAGTTCGAATACAAGCCGCAGAAGCCCGATGGCTCGCTCGACGCCCCGGTCAAGACCGGCTACGACGTGAAGAAACGCACGAAGAAGTAAGTAATGTCCTCTTGACCGACCTCGCGGGACGCTCCGGGCCAGCCGCCCTGGGCGTCCCGTTTTTTTGGCCTGCCACGCGCCAGGCGTTCGGCATTGGAGCGCTTTTTAAGCAACTTTGCGGCAGCCCACACGAGAATAGTCGAGAGGCTTCGCGGCAAGGGCCCAACGGCAAAGGGCGTGGCCAGTCGCCCCGAGCACCGGAGAGCGGACCATGGCACAGGTCGACTATTTTCTGAAGCTGGATGGGATCGAGGGGGAGTCCACCGACGACAAGCACAAGAACGAGATTGTGAAGGCAAACAAGAAGGTGTAGCTTCTCGAACGGCCCGCGGGTAGGCTCGACGACTAACGACATGGAATGAGCTGCGTGGTACGAGGAATGGAATGAACTGCGTTCTACGAGGCGCCGCATGAACCCGTCCAGCCAGCCGACCAGCTACGAGGAAGTCCCCTACGAGAGCGGGCCGTTCGCGTACACGCACCCCGAGTCGCTGGCGACCATGGCGGCGTTGTTCGGCATGGCGCCGCCGCCCGTCGAACGCTGCCGCGTGCTGGAGTTGGGGTGCGCCAGCGGAGGGAACCTGATCCCGATGGCGCTGGGGCTGCCGGAGAGCCGCTTCGTGGGCATCGACCTTTCGCAGCGGCAGATCGCCGAGGGGCGGGCGATGGTGGCGGAGTTGAACCTGGCCAACATCGAGCTGGAGGCGATGAGCATCCTCGATTTCCGCGATCCGGCCGAGTTCGATTACATCATCTGCCACGGCGTGTATTCGTGGGTCCCCGCGGCCGTGCAAGACCGGATCCTCTCGATCTGCGCCGAGAACCTGGCCCCCAACGGCGTGGCCTACGTGAGCTACAACACGTATCCGGGCTGGCACGTGCGCGGGATGATCCGGGAGATGATGTGCTATGCCATCGATCGGCGGGCCGGCCCGCTGGAGCAGGTGAGGCAGGCGCGGGAGTTTCTCGATTTCTTGATTGCAAGCGTCCACGATGCCAAATCGCTTTACTCGCTGTTGCTGCAGGAGGAAGCGATGCTGCTGCGCACGCAGACCGATTCGTACCTGCTGCACGAGCACCTGGAGGAGAGCAACGAGCCGTTGTACTTTTACCAGTTCGTCGAGCGGGCCACCGCCAGGGGCCTGCAGTACCTGGCGGAGGCGAAGCCCAGCGGCGCGGGGGCCAAGCTCTCGCCAGAGGCCTGGGAGACGCTGAAGCGCGCGTCGGCCAACCACATCGAGCTGGAGCAGCGACTCGACTTCCTCCACGACCGCACCTTCCGCCGCAGCCTGTTGTGCCACGAGCGAGTCGAACTACAGCGATCGCCGCCGCCGGAGACGTTGCGGCGGTTTCATTTGGCGGCCTCCGCCAAGCCCGAATCGGACCAGCCCGACCTGACATCGACTGAAGCCGAGGGATTCCGCGCTCGCGGGGTGTCGCTGTCGACGAACCACCCGTTGGTCAAGGCGGCCCTGGTGCTGCTCTACGAGGAGTCGCCGCGGCGGCTGGCCTTCGACCGGCTTTGGGAAATGGTGTTGGGCCGGCTGGGGTGCCTTGAGCCGGGGCACTCGGCCGGCGACGTGCGGTTCGGCCCGGCGGACTGGCCGTCGCTGGCCGCCGCGCTGCTGCAATGCTGGGGGTCGGGACTCGTGCACCTGCACCTGCACCCGGCCAAGCTGGTGCTGGAGGCGGGCGAGCGGCCGCTGGCTAGTCCATTGGCCCGGCTGCAAGCGGCCCGGGGCGGCAGCGTCACGAACATGCGTCACTACGAGATCCAAATCACCAGCGTCGACGCGGCCGTGCTGAGACATTTGGACGGCAGCCGCGGCCGGGCGGAATTGGCCGAGACGTTGGCCGGCCTGGTGGCGTCGGGCGAGCTAGCGGTGGAGCAGGCCGACGGGGCGCCCCTGGGCGACGACGTGCTCCGGCGGGAAGTCGATTCGAGCCTCGAGCGGCTGGCGAAGGGCGCCCTCTTGGTTGGCTAGCGGGGATGGATTACGATTGACGTTTGGATGCCGCGGCGGCCGCGCCGGCCCCGGCGGTTGGGTTGGGCGGCGGGCCCGGCGGCTTTGGTAGCTGAGGAGAGAGCGGGATGCCTCGCGTCGATTCGCAACAGCCTTTGCTTCCCTCGCTGCTGGATCGACTGATCGACTCCGAGCCGGACGTATCGACCGAGCCTGCCTGGAGCCGCTCGCAGGGACTGCGGGAGCTCAAGGAGTCAGTCAAGCGCGACCTGGAGGCGCTTTTGAACACCCGGCGGACGCTCTCCGATCTGCCGGCCGATTTTGTAGAAGCAGCCCAGTCGATCCTGACCTACGGGCTGCCCGACCTGACGTCGTCGAGCATCGTGAGCCTCGAGGACCGCGAGCGGCTGCGGCGGTCGGTCGAAGACGCGATCCGCCGCTTCGAGCCGCGTCTGATGAAGGTGCGGGTGAGCCTGCGAGAGGCCGCCAGCGAATCGGACCGCACCCTTCGGCTTCTGGTGGACGCCTGGCTGCGTCTGGACCCGGATCCCGAGCCGGTGACGTTCGACACGGTGGTCCAGCCGGCGACGGGCCGCTGCGAGGTGCAGTCGACGTCATGACGCGCAATCCGCTGGAAACGCTGTACGAGAACGAGCTGACGTTCATCCGCAGGCTGGGGGCGGAGTTTGCCCGCGACAGGCCGAAAATCGCCGATCGGCTGCTGCTGGAGCATGAGACGGGCGTCTCCGACGATCCGCACGTCGAGCGATTGATCGAGGCCTTTGCCTTTCTGACGGCGCGGGTGCGGCTGAAGCTGGAGGACGAGTTCCCGGAGCTGACCGAGGCGCTCTTGGGCACGCTGTATCCGCACTACCTGGCGCCGATCCCGTCGATGGCGGTGGTCGAGTTCGTGGTCGATCCGCAGCGGGGCAAGCTGCCCAAAGGGCACACCATCGCGCGGCACAGCCAGTTGCGCTCACGGGAAGTCCAAGGGATGCCCTGCCGCTACCGGACGGCCTATCCGGTGACACTGTGGCCGATCGAGGTGGCGATGGCGCGGTACCAGACGGCGCCGTTCGGCAAGGACGTGGTCGCGCCGGCGGGGTCGTCGAACGCCAAGGCGATGATCCGCCTGGAGCTGAAGGCGGCGGCGGGAACGAGCTTCGCCGAACTCGAGATGGAGCGGCTGCGGTTTTTCTTGAGCGGGGACGAGCCGCTGGTTCACAAGCTGTACGAGTTGATTTTCAACCATGTCACGCAGGTTATGGTGCGCGCCGGGGGCGCGCCCACCGATCCGCCGCCGCTGGTGCTGGGCAAGGAATACCTGGCGGCCGTGGGCTTCGATCGCGACGAAGGGCTGCTGCCTTACTCGGGCAGGTCGTTCGTAGGCTACCGGCTGTTGAGCGAGTACTTCAGCTTTCCGAGCAAGTTCTTGTTCGTGGACGTCACTGGGCTGGAGAAGCTGGACCGCAAACGGTTGGGAAGCCGGCTGGAGATCCTGCTGTTTTTGAACCGCTCGGTGCCGAACCTGGAGGCCCAGGTGCAGGCCGAGACTTTCCGGCTGGGGTGCACGCCGGCGGTGAACCTGTTCGTGCAGGAAGCGGACCCGATCCACCTCTCGCACGCCAAGAGCGAGTACCTGGTGATCCCCGACGTGCGGCACCACGGGGCGATGGAGGTGTACAGCGTCGATGCGGTGGAGAGCACGAACCTCGACACGCACGAGACAATCGCCTACCAGCCCTTCTACGGGCGGAAGCACGCCTCGCCGACGTCCGAGCAGCCGGCGTACTGGGCGATTACGCGGCGGCCCGGCGTGCGGAAGAACGACGCGGGCACGGACGTCTACCTGTCGCTGGTCGATCTTTCGTTCCAGCCGGCAAGGCCGCCCGCCGAGGTGCTGACGGTGTCGGCCACCTGCACGAACCGGGACCTGCCGGCACAACTGCGGGCTGCGGGGGGGGAGTCGTGGGAGTTTCAATTGGAAGGCCAGGCTCCCTATCGGCGGATTGCGCCGGTGGCGGGCCCGACGGCGCCGGCGCGGCTGCCGATGGAAGAGCTGCGCTGGAGGTTGATCTCGCACCTGTCGCTCAATCACCTGTCGATCACGGAAGCAGCGGACGGGGCCGAGGCGCTCAAGGACCTGCTGAAGGTGTATGACTATACGGCGACCCGGGCGGTAGCCGGGCACATCGACGGGATTGTGAACGTGAGCAGTCGGCGGAAGGTGGCGCCGGTGACGGACCGCAGCGGGCAGGGATTCTGCCGGGGCGTGGAGGTGACGATCGAGTTCGACGAAGAGAAATACGCCGGGAGCGGCGTGTTCTTGTTCGCGGCGGTGCTGGAGCGTTTTTTGGGCCTGTATGCCTCGGTGAATTCGGCGACGCGCTTGGTCGCCCGCTTGAAGCAACGCGAGGCGCCTTTGAAGCAGTGGCCCTTCCGGGCTGGAGATCAGACGCTGTTGTAGAAGGAGGAAGGCAGAAGGCAGAAGGCAGAAGGACGAAGGCAGAAGGACGACCATTCATCGCCCGTAGGGCGCACGATAGTTGCCAGGGACTTTAGTCGGTGGACGATTGCCCCACCCTATTTTCTTTTCCGCCCGGAGGGCGGATGGAGGGGGAAGGCAAGGCGACAAGGGGAGACGAAGACGCCAAGGGCGTCCTGAACAGCAACGGCTGAACGGAAATAACGCGCAGCAGGTGCAAGCTACGACGATAGGAAGCCACGAAGTAAGAAGGGGAACAGGTTAAGCGATGACGGACGCGGGCGGCAGAACAGAAGCTGACGTTGGTGTGCTGGCCGAAGATCCGGATACGGCCGGGCTAGGCGCCGGTGACAGCGCGCCGGCGCCTGGAGATCAGGAGGCGGCCACGGTCGGTATCGGACGGCTGTTGTACGAGGAGCCTTACCGGTTCGGGTTTTTCCAGGCGGTGCGGCTGCTCAAGCGGCTGGCGCCCACGCGCCAGGCGGTGGGCCGCGACGCGGCGCCGCTGGCCGAGGCGGCGCGGTTCAGGGCGCACCTCGGACTCCACTTTCCGCCCAGCGAAATCTACGACCTGGAGCCGGCCGGAGAAGACGGCAGGCCGCCCCGGTTGACGGCGGCCTTCATCGGCCTGTATGGGCCATCGGGCACGTTGCCCCGGCACTACACGGAGATGATGCTGGAGCGTGCGCGGCACAAAGACCACACGCTGCGGAGCTTTCTGGATCTGTTCAACCATCGCTTGATTTCGCTGTTCTACCGGGCTTGGGAGAAATACCGTTTCTGGCTGGGATACGAACAGGCCGAGGTCCTGGGACAACAGGCCCGAGAGCGAAGTCCGCAGTCGCAGCGGGCGTTTGTGACCGAGGGGCGGCGGCGGAGCGATTTGCTTTCGCAGTGCCTGTTGGACCTGGCCGGCCTGGGTGAAGGGACGTTGCGCTACCGGGGCAGCGCCAAGCATGAGCTGGTGCCGCGGCACGAGGTCGCCGACGAGACGCTGCGGCACTACTCCGGGCTGTTGGCGCAGCGGCACCGATCGGCGGCCGCGTTGGAAACAATGCTGGAAGACTATTTCGAAGTGCCCGTGCGGGTGATACAGTTCAGCGGTCAATGGCTGATGCTGGAGGAGGAGAACCAGACGTGCCTGGGCCCGCCGGGGGGCAATACGCGGCTGGGCCTCGACACGGTGGTGGGGCAGCGGGTGTGGGACGTATCCAGCAAGTTCCGCGTGAGGCTGGGGCCGCTCGATCATCGGCAGTTCACCGAGTTCCTTCCCAGCGGGAAGGCGCACCGGCCGCTAGTGGACATGGTGCGGCTGTACGCGGGAGCGCAATTCGATTTTGACATGCAACTGGTGCTGAAGCGGGACGAGGTGCCGGCCTGCACACTGGGCGGAGGCGATGGCGGCGTTCGGCTGGGCTGGGAGACGTGGCCCCGGGCCCATGAAATGGAGCGGGACGTCGAGGATGCGGTGGTGGGAGGGGGATGAAGGCAGAAGGAGGAAGGCAGAAGGAGGAAGGCAGAAGGAGGAAGGAGGAAGGAGGAAGTCAAAGGTGGCACCTGCTTGGAGGTCCCAACGTGTTGGGACCGAGAAGCAGTGGTGCTCAGAAGTCAGAAGGCGGAAGAAGGAGGAGCACGAGAAGGGGACAAGGGGAACGCGGGGGGAGACTGGGGCACGCTGACGCTTTGCCGCCAGGCACCCGCGGGACCAGGGGACAAGGGGAGACGAAGACGCCAGGGGCGTCTGGAAGATACTGAGGTCCGGGCGAGTTGCACGGCAAGCGAGGGAGCTTTCGATGGATATCAATCTGAAGTCGCTGATTGGGAAGTTGAACGATACCTCGCGGCGTGCGCTGGAAAGCGCGGCCGGGCTGTGCCTGTCGCGCAGCAACTACAACGTGGAGGTCGAGCACTGGCTGCTCAAGATCCTGGAGCTGAACGACTCGGACCTGGCCCGGCTGGCCCGATATTATGAGATCGACCAGTCGCGCCTGACGCGGGACCTGACTCGCGCGATCGATCGGCTGAAGACCGGCAACACCAGGCCCCCCGCGCTGTCGCCCAAGATCGTCGATCTGGTGCGTGAGGCGTGGGTGCTGGCCTCGATCGAGTTCGGCACCGGCGCGGTGCGGACCGGGCACCTGCTCTTAGCGCTGTTGACGGCACCCGACCTGGCCCGGCAGGCGCGCGAGAGCATGCCCGACCTGGCCCGTATCTCGGCCGAGGCCCTGAAGCAGGAAATGCGCGACATCACCGCCGGATCGGTCGAGGACCAGGAGGCGGCCGAGCGGGCTGCCGACGAGCCGGCCGCGGTGGGAGGCGGCAGGGCAGGGGGGCCGACGCCGGCCTTGGACCAGTACACCGTCGACCTGACGTTGCGCGCCCGGCAAGGCAAGATCGATCCGGTGCTGGGGCGGGATTTCGAGATCCGGCAGGTGGTCGACATCCTGACGCGGCGGCGGCAGAACAACCCGATCCTGACCGGCGAGGCGGGCGTGGGCAAGACGGCCGTGGCGGAGGGCTTCGCCTTGCGGATCGCAGCCGACGACGTTCCGCCGCCGTTGAAGAACGTGGCGCTGCGCACGCTGGACCTGGGACTGCTGCAGGCGGGCGCCGGCGTGAAGGGGGAATTCGAGAACCGCCTGAAATCCGTGATCCAGGAAGTCAAGTCGTCGGCGCAGCCGATCATCCTGTTCATCGACGAGGCGCACACCATGATCGGGGCCGGCGGCCAGGCGGGGCAGGGCGACGCCGCCAACCTGCTCAAGCCGGCGCTGGCGCGGGGCGAGCTGCGGACGATCGCGGCCACCACCTGGTCGGAGTACAAAAAGTACTTCGAGAAGGACGCGGCCCTGGCGCGGCGGTTCCAGGTGGTCAAGGTCGAGGAGCCGATTGAGGATCAGGCGACCGTGATGATGCGCGGGCTGGCGGCCACGCTGGAGAAGCACCACGGGCTGCGGATCCTGGACGAGGCGATCCAGGACGCGGTGCGGTTGTCGCACAGGTACATCACGGGCCGGCAGCTTCCAGACAAGGCCGTGAGCCTGCTCGACACGGCCTGCGCACGCGTGGCGATCGGACATAGCGCGACACCGCCGGCGATCGAAGACCTGGGGCGGACGATCGATCAACTGGGGGTGCAGATCGACATTTTGAAGCGAGAAGCGGCCACGGGGGCGCGGCACGAGACGCGGCTGGATGAATTGGCGGCTCAGAAGAAGAAGGCCGAAGCGGAGCTGGCGGAGCTGGATAAGCGCTGGAAGCAGGAAGCGGAGTTGGTGACGCAGATCCGCGAGATCCGCAAAGGGCTGGAAGCGCAGGCCGGCGACGGTGGGCCGGAGCCAGAGGCGGCTGGTGACGGTAAGGCGGGGGCGGCGGGCGACGGCGAGGCCCAGCGGCAGCTCGGCGAGTTGAGCAAGCTGGAAGGCCAACTGCGGGCACTGCAGGGAGAAAAGCCGCTGATGCAGGTCTGCGTCGACTCGCAGACGATCGCGGAGGTGGTTTCGGGCTGGACGGGCATCCCGGTGGGCAAGATGCTGACCGACGAGATCAAGACGGTGCTTTCGCTGAAGGAGAAGATGGAGGAACGGATCATCGGGCAGTCGCACGCCTTGGAGCACATTGCTCAGCGGATCCGCACGGCGCGGGCGAACCTGGTCGATCCGCGGCGTCCGATCGGCGTGTTCCTGATGGTCGGGCCCAGCGGCGTGGGCAAGACGGAGACGGCGATGACGCTGGCCGACATCCTGTACGGCGGCGAGCGGAACATGGTGGTGATCAACATGTCGGAGTACCAGGAGGCACACACGGTGTCGAGCCTGAAGGGTTCGCCGCCGGGCTACGTGGGGTACGGAGAAGGGGGGGTGTTGACCGAGGCCGTGCGGCGCAAGCCGTACAGCGTGGTGCTGCTGGACGAGATCGAGAAGGCGCACCAGGATGTGACGGAGTTGTTCTACCAGGTATTCGACAAGGGGACGCTGGAGGACGCCGAGGGTCGGGAGATCGACTTCAAGAACTGCGTGATCCTGCTGACCTCGAACGTGGGCACGGACACGGTGATGAAGTTGTGTGCCGATCCCGAGACGCGGCCCGAGCCGGCCGAGCTGGCCGAGGCGCTGCGGCCCGACTTGCTAAAAGTGTTCAAGCCGGCGTTCCTGGGCCGGATGACGGTGGTGCCGTATTACCCGCTGGCCGACGACGCGATGCGCCAGATTATTCGGCTACAACTGGGGCGGATTGCCACGCGGCTGTCGGACAACCACCGGGCCGACTTCGTGTACGACGACGGATTGATCGCGGCGGTGGCGGGACGCTGCCGGGAAGTGGAGAGCGGCGCCCGCAACGTAGACCACATCCTGACGCGGACGCTGTTGCCGGAGCTGTCGCGAGAGTTTCTGGCCCGGATGGCCGAGGGGACGGCGATCAGCCGGGTGCGGGTGTCGGTAAACCCGGCGGGCGCATTTCAGTACCAGATCGAGTGATTTTGCGCTAATGCTTTTAGCCCGGCAAGCGGTTCGCCCCGGTTGCCCATCAACGGAGCATTGTGCCGTTGCAGCCCTTGTTACGGTTCGAGTTCTAAAGGAGCAGGTGCAAGACGGAT
>JBBDYJ010000018.1:0-34022 GCA_040901675.1 Pirellulales bacterium
TGAGGTCAACGATACCACGATTTCGACCAACGTGTTCGGGCCTCGACCGAACCTAAAAATTTACCATGGCATGTATTCCATGCGTCATGCAGTATGTTGTGCACTCCTCGAGTTCAGCGTCGGCCTGTTGCGGATCCTCGGGAGGGCCTTCCTGTAGGTAAATCTGTTTCAGCCGTCTGAAACAATGCTCGTCACACGCCGCCCATTCCTCTTTGAAGCTCGGCCGAACTAAGGGCGGCTGCGCAGGTGGCCCGGCCGGCCAGCAGCGCCCAACACACGATTTGCTTATAAACGTGTACTTACAAAACATGTATTTAACGGAAGCGCCCAAGCTATCAGCGACTCCACCGCCGTACTCGACAGTATCCGTCGGCTCTGAGCCCGGTAAGTATCCGTACCATGGCTTTGGTAGGTTCCCAGGAATCGCATCCTCACGCCCTATGTCGACGCTGACACTGCCGCCCACTGCGGTTACCCCGATCTCCTCAAACCAGCCGGTATAGGAGTCCTCGTGGCAGCTTGCTCCTTCTAGATTCACCCGGCCAGCGATTGTCCAGGAAGCGCCTACCCCAAAGCCAAAACAAATCTTATAGAACCACATCGATATCCGATTCCCATCCGCGTCGCAACATAGGACGTTCGAATATCCGGCGCCACTGAGAACCATGTTAGCTTCGATGCCTTGATAGTCACCATGACCCGGGGTTCCCTGATACTCCCCACTTAGTTCGGGGACCGTAATCGGAGCAAGAGGGCCAAGACCGGAAGGATCAATGTACCGGATCGGTGAGGATGACACATAGGCGTAAACGCTCCTGGCGTCCGTCGAGCTTGCGGGATCACGGCTTAGCCAGCGACCGAGAGCTGGCATGAGCCAACGGTGGCGGACGTGGTAAACACCGGATTCACTATCGCTACGATACGCTGCGTAGAGCGTTTCCCAGTCGTAAACAGACGATAGCCTCGATGCGAATGCCGATGAGAAGACCGTTGGCTTGCCGTAGGCGCTGTAGCCATATCGTTCCTGGACGTTGCCGCTTGTTTCCGTTACGGCCGTAACGTTCCACTTCGGGTCCTGCAGGCCGTAAAGCCGCTCTTCGAGACCCGAGCCCGAGACCCCGAGATTGCCCGTAGCCGCGTTGTCGTCGGCGTCCCTGTCTCGCAAAACCAGATCGTCGACGTATCGAAGCCCCCAAACGAACTGCCGGTCCGCGGAAGAGGAGCTGCCCAGCCCCTCTTCGACGACCTGCCAGCGCCTGCTATAGTAGAAGTGCCTGGTACTCCCCTAAACCAGCTTCTCGGTCCGCCTGGCTCCGCCGTCGTAGGCGTATTGGCCGACCGTCGCCATTCCATCGACCAGCTTCATGAGCCGGTTCCAAGCATCCCAGGTGGCCGTGTAGCTCTGGGTGGGATCCGCGGGCTGCGGGATGAGGACCATGTTGCCGACGCGGTCGTGGACGGGATCGGCCCAGTCGGCTCCAGCACTGGCGCCGATGGTCGAGATCTCGTTGACCTTGTTGTGGCTGCGGGACTGGTTGAGGTCCCAAGAGCCGTTGCCGTCGGCGTCTTCCTTGAAGGCGCTCCAGTTGCCGGTGGCGTCGAGCGACCACTCCTGGGCAAACGCCAGGCCGGTGATGGCCGTCTTGCCGGCGTTCAAGTCGCCCCGCTCGAAATCCTTGAGCTGATAGAGGCCATCATAAGAATAGAGCTCATCGAAGCCCGCGGGGGCGACCGTGTTCTCGCGCCAGAGCCGGTTCGAAGCCCGGTCGTAGCCGTGCTTAACCCGCTCGACGTCGGTCGACGTCCCGTAGTCCCGCCACAAGCAGTCGACGACCCGATCGAACCGATCGAGGCCGTCGTAAGGGTCGTCGCCCGTGCCGCTGATGAGGTCGTAACGGATGTCCGGCTCGGTGTAGTCGACCTGCACGATCGAGCCCAAGCCGAGGTACGTGTACTCGGCCAGGTGCGTGCCGACCGCCCCCGCGGCGTCGTCCGCCAGGAAGCTGACGCGCCCCAGATTGTCGTCGGCGCCCGAGCTGTACTCGTACCGCAGGATGCGGCCGTTGGGGTACGTCATCGACGTGCGGCGGACGTGGTTGGCGCTGCCATCGGCGTAGGCGTACTGCACCTTGGGTGTGGTCGAAACGCTCACGGCCCCATCGTGCTCCTGGTACTCGGTCACAAGTTGGCCGAAGGTATTGTAAACGAACTGGACATCGTTTACCACGTTTCCGGCCCCCACGGTGGCATTGTCGTGGCTGCTCACGTGCTCGACCATCCCGCGGACCTCGTATGTCCGGCTGATCCGGCGAACCGAACCGTCCACCACGTCGCCCGGGCCGCTGCTGGAACTGGAGCTCGACGCACCCGGCACGCTGCTGCTCGAGCTGCTCGAACTGCCGGAGCTGCTGGAGCTGAAGACCGGCGTGCCGAAGGGACTGCCCAGCTCGGTCACGCGATCGTGGATCAGCCGGCCCAGCTTGTCGTGATCGTAGACGTGGACCGTCTCGCGCTGGTCCTTGAGCTCGACCCGCTCCCCCTGGCGGTTGTACTTGTACTCCACCCGGTCGTAGATGCCGTCGGCCCCGTTGCCGAGCGGACTGTCTTCGTCATCCGAGTCGGGATAGATCACGGCCCGCAGGAGCTGGCTGCTGGCAACGCCCGACTCGGCCAGCGTGCTGCCGTAGACGTACTTCGTCACCTGGTCGCCGGTCGTCGGGTTCTTGGCGGTCAACGTCTTGACCTGGCCGTCGGCGTTGTAGGCCGTTACGGTGGTCCGGTCCTCGTCCGCCGCGCCGGTGGACGGGTCGCCGTCGATGTAGTTCTCGATCAGCTTCGTCTGGCGGCCCGCGGCGTCAAACTCCTGGCGGGTTTGCGTCGCCATCGGGTCGATGGTCTTGAAACCCTCGCCGTCCGAGTTGTACTCGGTCGAGGTGACCAACACCGTGTCGGAGCGGGCCGGAACGGTTGACGCGCGGGTGAACGCGCTGCCTCCGTTGGTCCCATAGTCGGCCAAGGCCTGCTGCCGGCCGACGGCGTCCGGATACAACGCCGCGTAGCTGACCCGCGCCTTAGGCTGCGAGCCCGAGGGAGTCGTGAGCTCGCCGGTGCCGGTGGCGTTGTGGAACCGCCGGCGGGCGGTGGTCTGGATGACGTTGCTCGCGGCGTCGTAAGCTGTCTCGACCTGCTCGAACAAGGTGTCGCCCGTGACGTTGCCGGCGTCCGAGTAGCTGCTCTCGGCCGTGTCATAGCCCACGTACTGCTTCGTCTCGCGGCCGAGGCCGTCGAAGACCGACTTGCTGAACGCCTTGGACCCCGCGGGAAAATGCTTGATCACGTTGCCGCCCGCATCGTACCAGGTGTCGTCGGTCAGGCTGTTGCCGACCGAGCCGGTGGCCGGATCGACCGCGTAGCGGACCGTGCGGAAGACACGGCCACGATCGTCGTACTTCGTCTCGCTGCGGGCCAAAAGATTGCCCGAGGAGGTCGTGTCGTACCGCTCGCTCTTCACTACGCGACCGAAGTTATCAAAATAGCTCTTTTGGTAAAAGTCGATCTCGCCGTCGGTGCTGGTGCGGCGATTGCGCCAATCGTGGGCGTGGACGGTGACCCGGTCGTTGGCAGAGTTGCCGTCGACGTGCTGGGTCTCCTTGGTCAGGTTGCCGTCGCCGCCGTCGGCGCCCGAGTCGTACTCGTACTCGGCCACGGCCACCAGGTTGGCGTCGCTGGTGCCGACCAGGATCTGCGTCGGCAGGCCGCGGGCCTCAAAGATCTGCTTGGTGATCGTGCCGCCGGGGGAGACGACCCGGTTGCGGCGATTGCGGATGTCGTACCCAAAGTTGGTCTGGCTGTACTGGTTCCCCTCTGTGCCGGCGCCGCTGCCGGGGATCAGGTGGTAGAGCCGCGTGCTGGCCTGCTTGCAGCACTCGGTGTACTGGTGCGTCGTCCAGCGGACATACGTGCCCTGCCCAAAAGTGTCGCCCGCCGTCAGCTTGCCGGACGTCCCGCTGCCTCTTCCTCTGTCCACACTAAATTATGATCATAATTGTGAACACTACCTATTGACATGCAGCCACCACCTCCGCTATAAGGGGTAGTGGTTCATGGGCCATGGCGGCAATGGACGGTGGTCGATGCACGAGGGAGCGTCGAGCCGGGGAGGCAGAAAGTCACAGCAGCGTACCTCGTCCGTCCTTTTTCTTTTCGTGCCTTTTCGCGTTTCTTGCGGCCAACTTGCTTCGTCCGTCCGTCCGTCGTCCATTACCTGGCGTTTCCGTGCTCTCCGCAACTCCGTGGTGAATCGTCCTCGTACGCCTCTCTTCCCCAAGTTCCGGATTGTTCGGATTAAAGCGTCGAAAAGTGGTGAACAACTCAATTGCCTCAATTGCCAATAGTGCCCATGGTCCCGCACGCAGCGGACCTCCGGCACCAGCCGGAAGACCAATGACCAATGACCAATGACCAATGACCAATGACCAATGACAGTCCCCATCCAATTCCGACTTCTGACCCTTAAACCACCGCAAATCGGGAAACAACTCAAAACTCAGCCGAGCAAAACAGCCAACTTACCGTCTTCTTTTCGTGCCTTTTTGGGTTTCTCCTGGCCATCCTCTTCGTCCGTTCGTCCACTTACTGCCCGCTGCCAACTGCCGGCCAGCGTCGCCGGGCGACTCGAACACGGATCTGGTGCATCGGGCGGGTGCTTCGGCTATCGTGGTGCGCGGGCGATACCGTTTCCGCAACCCACTCCTTTGAGGACCGCTCCGATGAAAACCATGTTGTGCCGCGCCTGCCTGGCTGCGTTTGCCTTGTCGTTGACCCTGGCCGCCGCTCAATCGGCCGAGGCTGCCGACGAACCGACCAAGGTCGTGCCGCCTCGAAAGGGCAAGTCCGAGACGATCGAGCTTTTCAATGGAAAGGACCTGGAGGGGTGGGTCGGGCACGAGCATCTCTGGAGCGTCCAGGATGGAGCGATCGTGGGAAAGAACACCGAGCCGGTCAAGGTCAGCACCTACCTCTTGACCGAACGGGAGTTCAGCGACTTCCGCCTGCTGGCCACCGTCAAGCTGGTCGAGTCGGAGATGCACTCCGGCATCGCCATGTGGGGCAAGCAGGCGCCGGAGCACGGAGATGAGTACACGTTCGCCGGCCACCTCGTGATGTTTCCCAGCGGCTGGGGCATGTACGACCTGTTCGGCCGCGGCGGGCTGCCGGTCGATGGCGAGCCGGCCCGCAAGGTCGGCAAGCAGCACGATTGGAACGAGCTGGAAATCCTGGCCCAAGGCAACCGCATCCGCGTGGTCGCCAATGGCAGCCTCGTGGTCGATTGGGCCGATCCCAAAGAAGATGCGCTCTACGAAGGCCCCATCGGCCTGCAACTGCACTCCAACAACGTGCCGCAGGAAATCCATTTCAAGGACCTTGTGCTGACGACCTTTCCCGAAGACAAGCTGCTCACGCTCAACAAGAACAACAAAGACGACAAGGACGACGACAAGGAAGAATAGACGCCACCGCTCGCTATAATGACCCCTTGACTGGCCCGCTGCCGGCCGCCCGCTGCTGGCCAACGTCCGGGCACAAGGGTTGCTGGAGCGACCGGGTGGCCGCGCGGCGCGTCCGAGCCATGTGCCGAGCGGGTTGATTGGGGTATTGCAGCTCAACTTGGAGCACGGCCCGTGAAAAGGATGGAGAACGCGGGATCGGCCAGGTCGGCGTTGGTGCTGGCCTGGTTATTGTGCGCGGCGGCGGCCTGCGACCAGCAGGCGCCGACGGCGGCCCAGCGCCGCACGTCGCTCCGGCCGCCGGCCGCCGGCGGCGATGCCCCGAACTCGCCGGATGGGCCAAGACCGGTCCTGCGGCCGCTGGACAAGGCCATGGAGATGGCCAAAAGCTCGCTCGAGTCGATCGAGGAAATCGACGATTATTCCTGCACGTTCGTCAAGCGCGAGCGCGTCGGCGACGAGTTGCTCGACCGGCAGCGGCTGACGATGAAGGTCCGGCACGAGCCGTTCAGCGTCTACATGCGGTTTCTCGAACCCGAATCGTTGGCCGGGCGGGAGGCCATCTATGTCGAAGGGCGCAACGACGGCAAGCTGTTGGCCCACACCACGGGCTTGAAAGGAAAGATCCTGGGCCGGATGGCGCTGGAGCCGACCGGCTTCTTTGCCATGATCGGCAACCGCCATCCGATCACCACTGCCGGCATGAAACGACTCCTGGGCAAGTTGATCGAGCTGGGCGAACGCATGGATGCTCTGGAAGACTGCCGGGTGGAGTTCGTCGAAGGCGTCGAAGTGGATAAGCGGCCCTGCACGCTGGTGAAAATCACCCATCCCAGGATCGAAGGCGAATTCCGCCTGGCCATCGCCCGCATCTATCTCGATCGCGAGTGGAACCTGCCCGTCCGCTTCGAAACCTACGATTGGCCCGACGATGAGAATGGAAAGCCGATCCTGGTCGAGCAGTACACGTATCTCGACCTGAAGTTCAACCAAGACCTCTCCGACGGCGACTTCGACCCCGGCAACGCCCAGTACGCCTTCCCGGAGTAATGAGGAGGCAGGAGGGAGGCGGAAGCAGGGAGAAATCAGACGAGCGCGACGCGGAGCGTTCGGCTCACTGCTCGGACATCGACTCGCCCAGCACCTGGCTGACTCCCTCGTGGTCGAACAGCGTGGGGAATAATTCCTGGCGGCCAGGCCCGCTGGGGGAACCGGCTTGTGCTACAATCAGAGCTTATCGTGGTCCACTCGCTTCCGCGACTGGTTTGTCTTGCTGGGGCGGAAGCGGCAATTGAGGTTTCGTCAGGCGGGAGGAAGGACGCATGCGCGCATCCCGTGCGACGGCTCGACTCGTGTGCGTGCTGACGCTGGCCTGGTGCCCATCGGCGGGGCCGCTGGTGGCGCAGGTCACCGATGCGGCGGGCCCCGCGCCCACGGCCCAGCAGTTGGAGTTCTTCGAGAAGCACGTTCGCCCGCTGCTGATCACGCATTGCTACGCCTGCCACAGTGCCGAGGCGGACGCGCCCGAGACGGAGCTGCGCCTGGACTCGCGGCCGGGCATCTTGCAGGGTGGGGCCAGGGGGGCGGCCGTCGTGCCGGGCGAGCCGGAGAAGAGCCTGCTGATCAAGGCCGTCCGCTATGCCGACCCGCTGTTGCAGATGCCGCCCAGCGGGCGCCTGGCCCCGCGTGAAGTCGACGTGCTGGTCGAGTGGGTGCGGATGGGCGCGCCCGATCCGCGCAGCGAGGCGGCGCAGCCGGCGGCGCCGAAGCAACCATACACGGTCTCGGCCGAAGCCCGGCAATGGTGGTCGTTCCAGCCGATGCGAGAGCCGGCCGTCCCGGTCGTGCAGAACGAACGTTGGCCCGCTTGCGAGATCGACCGTTTCGTGCTGGCCGGCCTCGAAGCGCACGGGATGACGCCTGCCCCGCCGGCTGAAAAGCGCGTTCTGATCCGCCGCGCAACCTTCGCCCTGACCGGATTGCCGCCGACACTGGAAGAGATCGACGCGTTTGTCGCCGACGATGCCACGGACGCCTTCGCGAAGGCCGTGGATCGGCTGCTCGCCTCGCCGCACTACGGCGAGCGCTGGGGACGGCGGTGGCTCGACCTGGTGCGCTACGCCGACACGTCCGGCTGCAACAGCGACTTTCCAATCCCCGAGGCGTATCGCTACCGCAACTACGTCATCGACAGCTTCAACCGCGATAAGCCGTACGACCGCTTCCTGCGCGAACAGCTCGCCGGCGACCTGCTGGCCGCCGAGGGCGAAGACTCCCCTAGCGAGGATTCGAACCAGCGGCGCTACGAGCAAATCGTCGCCACCGGCTACCTGGCCATCAGCCGTCGCTTCTCATCGCTGGCCGAGGAGTTCCACCTCACGCTCGACGACACGGTCGATAACTTCGGCAAGGCGATCCTGGGATTGACCATCAGTTGCGCCCGCTGCCACGCGCACAAGTTCGACCCGATTCCGCAGGAGGACTACTACGCCCTGTACGGCATCTTTCAGAGCACGACCTATTCGTTCCCGGGCACCGAGATTTACCGGCACACCCAGGACCTGGTGCCGCTGGTGCCGGCCGAAAGACGGCACAAGGAGCTGCTTCCCTACCTCGAGCGCACGGCCGAGTTGGACGCGAGGATCTTCGCCACGTATTCGCACATGGCCACGCTCGACACCGGCGACGAGAAGAACGAGCTGCGGGCCAGGTGGCAGGCGATGCAGAAGGAACGAGACGAGCTGGTGAAGTCGCTGCCTGACTTCCCCAAGGCTTATGCGGCATCCGAGGGTACGCCGATCAACGCGCGGCTGCACCTCAAGGGAAACCCTGAGAGCCTCGGGCCGGAGATCCCCCGCGGCTTCTTGCAGATCCTGGGAGGCCAGAAGCTCGCCGCCGGCCAGCCGGCCAGCGGCCGGCGTCAGTTGGCCGAGTGGATCACGGACCCGCAAAACCCGCTCACTGCCAGGGTGATGGTCAACCGCGTCTGGCAACACCACTTCGGCCGGGGCCTCGTGCGCACGCCGGACGACTTCGGCACGCGCGGCGCGCCGCCGACCCACCCCGAGCTGCTCGATTACCTGGCGCTGCGGTTCATCGAGGATGGCTGGTCGCTCAAGGCGCTGCACCGGCGGATCCTGCTCTCGCGCGCCTGGCAGACGGCTTGCCTCGAGAACGCCGATTACGCCCGCCGTGACCCCGACAACGAGCGGTTGTGGACATTCAACCGCCGGCGGCTCGAGGCCGAGGAGTTTCGCGATGCGATGCTGGCGATCAGCGGCGCGCTCGACCGTTCGCCGGGAGGGGCGCATCCGTTCAAGCCGGAATGGGAATGGCGCTACTCGCAGCACCAGCCGTTCGTGGACGACTTCGCAACCAACCGCCGGACCGTCTACCTGATGCAGCAGCGGATCCGCCAGCAGCCGTTCCTGGCCGTCTTCGACGGGGCGGACACCAACGCCGCCACCGGGGTGCGCCAGGTGAGCACCACGCCGCAGCAGGCGCTGTTCCTGCTCAACAGCGAGTTCGCCCACGAGCAGGCCGCGTTGTTGGCCGACCGGCTGGCCCGCGAGGCCCCGCAGTCGCGCGCGCGGCTGGACCGGGCCTTCCGGCTGGCCCTCGGCCGCCCGGCGACCGGCGTGGAAACCGACGAAGGCCTCGAGTACATCGAGCGCATTGAGCCCCTGCTGGCTTCCGCGGGCATCGCCGACCGCGACCGCTCGCGCGCCGCCTGGGCGAGCTATTTGCGCGTGCTGTTGAGCGGCAACGAGTTCATGTTCATCGAGTGAAGTCGGCTGAAGCGAGAGATATTCTCATGACAACCTTGCAAGCGCGCCGCTGGGAGCGCCGCCACGTGATCCAATCCCTGGCCTGCGGCTCGCTGCTGCTGCCGGGCATCGTTGCGGATCTGCTCGCCGAGGATACCAGCCGCCAGAGCGCCGATCCGTTGGTGCCTCGCCCGCCCCACTATGCTCCGCGGGCCAAACGCGTGATCTACCTGTTTATGACCGGCGGCGTCTCGCACCTGGAGTCGTTCGACCCCAAGCCGAAGCTGGCCGCCGACGCGGGCCAGAAATACAACGGCCGCACGCTGCTCGGGCCGCAGTTCAAGTTCGCTCCCGCCGGCCAATGCGGCACGCCCGTCAGTGAACTGTTCCCAAGCATCGCCACCTGCGCCGACGACCTCTGCGTCGTCCGCTCGCTGACCGGCAGCCACTTTGAGCATTTTCAGGCGACGCTCGGTGTTCACACCGGCTCGCTGACCGTAAAGCGGCCGAGCATCGGCTCCTGGGTCAGTTACGGCTTGGGGACCGACAACCGCGACCTGCCGTCGTTCGTCGTGCTGGCGCCGCACCTGCCCTATGCCGGCACCCAGGTCTGGTCGTCCGATTTCCTGCCCGTCTGCCACCAGGGCACGCGGGTGGCTCCCGGCGACGAGCCGATCCAGAACCTGCACCGCCGCTCTCCCACGAGCGCCGTGCAGGAGATGGAGCTCGACCTGCTGGCGCGGTTCAACGGCCGGCATCGGCAGGACCGCCCCAGCGATCCGCTACTCACCGGGCGCATCCAGTCGTTCGAGACGGCCTTCGGCATGCAGCGGGCGATGCCCGACGTGCTGGACCTGTCGCAAGAGTCGCCATCCACGTTGGCGCTCTACGGCCTGGAGCCCGGCAGCACCGATGGCTTCGCCTGGCAGTGCCTCGTGGCTCGACGCATGGCCGAACGAGGCGTGCGGTTCATCGAGCTGATCGACACGGGCTCGTCGAACAACTGGGACTCCCACACCAACATGCAGGACCACGTCGCCAAGGCGAAAAACGTGGACCAGGCGATCGCCGGGCTGCTCAAGGACCTGAAACAGCGGGGCATGCTCGACGAGACGCTCGTTGTCTGGACGACGGAGTTCGGCCGCACGCCGCACACCGACGGCCCGACCGGCCGCAGCCATCACCCCTATGTCTTCTCTTCGTGGCTGGCCGGCGGCGGCGTGAGGGGAGGCATTGTCTATGGCGCCAGCGACGACTACGGCTATGAAGTCGCCGAGAATGCAGTCCACATACACGATTTCCACGCGACCATCCTGCACCTGCTGGGCTTGGATCACGAGCGGCTGACCTACCGCCATGCCGGCCGCGACTTCCGCCTGACCGACGTCCACGGCCGCATCGTCACCGACATCATCGCCTAGGCCATGGCAAGCTAGTTGGACTGCTCGGACATCGACTCGCCCAGCACCTGGCTGACTCCCTCGTGGTCGAACAGGGTGGGAATGCCGCCACGGGCAACGAACACCGCCACTCCGTCGCGAAGCACCAGCGCCTCGGGATGATCGACCTGGAAGCGATAACCGCTGACCAACTCGACCGTGAATGGGCGAAACGGCGTGCGCCGCTGAAAGGCCCGCAAGGTGCAATCGAAATGGTCCGCTGTCATACCTTCATTATACAGCAAGGTCGTGCTGAAGTGGCGCGGCCCGCGATTTCGGCAAATCCGCCGGGCGGGGCGCTAGGGCGGCTGGCACGGTGAGGCGCGGCTAGACGGCACTGCTTCTCGGACGCGGCGGGGGCCGCGTCCTCCAAGCAGTGGCACGACGAGGGCGGTTATCGGGCGGCCTTGGCCCGCTCGGTCAGGCGGGACACGACGGCCGAGAACTCCTTCCGCGCGGCCGCCAAGCCCGCCGCGGTCTTCTGGCCGGATCCGCGCACGTAATCGAGCACGATCCGCTCGGCCGCCACGAACTCACCGGCAATGTCGGCCACCGCCTCGGCAATCTTCAGCGGGATGTCGGTCACGCCGTTGGCATCGCCGTGCAACAGGTCGCCCTGGTTCACCACCAGGCCGCCGACCCGCACCGGTAAACCGAGGTGCAGGATGTGGCAGTAAGCGTGGGCGCAGATCGTCGAGCCGGTGAAGACCGGGTACTTGAGCGCCATGACTTGCTCCAGGTCACGGCCGGCGCCGGAGGTGATCAGGCCGGCTGAGCCGAACGCCTGGTACGTCGAGCACATCACCTCGCCGAACGTGGCCGCCACCGGCGGATCGTCGAGATCCTCGAACACCACCACCGCGGGTCCCGGCAACTCGGCGAAGCCGGCCACCTGGCTTTCCATGCTGCCGTAAGCGTCGCCTTTGGCCGGTGGCGCGTCGCTGCGGAAACAGGCCGTGCTGGCGAAGCCGACCATCGGCGGCAACTGGGGAAAAACGGCCCGGATCCGCGAGTCCATGTAACCCCGATTGCGGGGCCGCACGTCGAACAGTTCGATCACGTTGGTTATCGTCGGCGTGTCGAAGCGAGCAAGTGTTTTCAACGTGGCGGGAGACATGCTGATGGAAGACATGGGATTCGGTTTCTCCATTTGGGTTACGGAGATTAGTCTGCCCGGCCTTCCACCCTGAATCAAGTCGTTCGGGCTGCAAGGCACCGACTCGCGCATTGCGAAGAGGCCCGGTCAATGAAAAAAACCGGCCAGCCGCCGGGGGCGGTTGGCCGGTTTGAAAAACGACTGTTCAGCGCAGCAGCACCCTGCCCTCCGGCGAGACAGATACGTCGGGTGCAAACGTTTAGATGTCGTAGTAGAGGCAGAACTCGTACGGGTGCGGCCGCAGCCGCATGGCGTCGACTTCCTTTTCCCGCTTGTACTTGATCCAGGTCTGGATCACGTCGGCGGTGAACACGTCGCCTCGCAGCAGGAACTCGTGGTTGCGCTCCAGGGCATCCAGCGCCTCGTCCAGCGAGCCCGGGGTCTTGGGCACTTCGGCCAACTCCTCGGGCGCCAGGTCGTAGATGTCCTTGTCCAGCGGGTCGCCCGGGCTGATCTTGTTCTGCACGCCGTCGATCACCGCCATCAACATGGCCGCGAACGCAAGGTACGGGTTGCAGCTCGGGTCGGGGCAGCGGAACTCAACCCGCTTGGCCTTGGGGCTGGGGCTGTACATCGGAATCCGGCAGCAGGCCGAACGGTTCCGTTGCGAATAGGCCAGGTTGACCGGCGCTTCATAGCCGGGCACCAACCGCTTGTAGCTGTTGGTGGTCGGGCAGGCGAAGGCCAGCAGGCTGGGGGCGTGCTTCAAGAGCCCGCCGATGGCGTGCAAGGCCATCTCGCTGAGCCCGGCGTAGCCGCTGCCGGCGAAGAGCGGCTCGCCCCCCTTCCAGAGCGAAATGTGGGTGTGCATGCCGGAACCGTTGTCGCCGAAGAGCGGCTTGGGCATGAAGGTCACGGTCTTGTTGTGCCGCCTGGCGACGTTCTTGATGATGTATTTGTACATCATCATGCTGTCGGCCATCTTCACGAGGCTCTGGAATCGCAGATCGATTTCGGCCTGTCCGGCGGTCCCCACCTCGTGATGCTGTGCTTCGACTTCCAGTCCGCAATCGACCATGGTCTGCATCATCTCGTTGCGGATGTTCATCATCTGGTCGGCCGGCGGCACGGGGAAATAACCCTCCTTGTACCGCAGCTTGGAGCCGAGATTGGGCTTTTCATCCCGGCCGCGGTTCCATTCCCCCTCGACGCTGTCGATGTGGTAATAGCCCTCGTTGGGCCTCTGGTCGTAGCGGATGTCGTCAAAGATGTAGAACTCCGCCTCGGGCCCGCAGTTGCAGGTGTCGGCAATGCCGGTGCTCTTCAGGTAATTGACCGACTTGCGGGCGACGTTGCGGGGGTCGCGCGTGTAGTCCTCGCGCGTGATCGGATCCTGGATGTTGCAAATCATCCCGATCGTGGGGATGGTGGTGAAGGGATCCAACACGGCGGTTTCCGGCTGCGGCACGACGAGCATGTCGCTTTCGTTGATGGCCTGCCAACCGCGGATGCTGGAGCCGTCGAAGCCGAGCCCGTCTTCGAACACGTCCTCGTCGAGCTTGTTTACCGGGATGGTAAAGTGCTGCCAAATTCCCGGGAAATCCATGAACCGCAAGTCAACCGCCTTGACGTCCTTTTCCCGGCACAACGCCAATACCTCTTTGGGCTTCACAGTGTCCCCCTCCAATCGGTAAACAAACGGGTCCAGAAGGTGCTTTTGACCGGAGGGCAAGACCCAGCGTGCCTGGCACGCTCGGCCGCAATCGACCCCCCGGTAAACAGGCCGGCGAATAAAAGCAAACCAGGTGCCGCCCGGCCAGTCGAATCGGCATCATAGCGCATAATTGCCGCCTTACAATGGGCTTGCGCAATTTTTCCCAAAACGGCGGGCACATAGGTTGCACAAACAATGGGCAGTCTGTGAAGGCAGGCTAGGCACGCAGCACCGAATTTCATTCCGTTTGCCGCTTTAGCACTCGCCTGTGGGGAAAGACAAACGGAATGAATTTCGTTCTACCGGTTCAATGCCCACCGGCTGCTGAAGCGGCGTGGGCCGAGGCCTCGCCGACGGGCACGGCCGGGCGGCGTGCCCGCGGCTTGTGCAAAAGCGCCAGGAAGGCCGGCACCAGCACCGGGCGGACCACCATCGTGTCGAGCACGACGCCCAGCGAGAGGGCGAATCCCAGCTCCAACATGCCGCGCAGCGTGCCGAACATCATCGAGAGAAAGGTGCCGGCCATGATCACGCCGCAACTGGTGATGATTCCTCCGGTGCGGACCACGGCCTGCCTGAGCCCTTCGAGAGGCCCCCAGCGGCGCTGCTCTTCGAAGACGCGCGTCACCAGGTAAATGTTGTAGTCCTCGCCCACCGCCGTCAGAATCACAAACAAGAAGATCGGCACCTTCCAGTCCAGGCCGTCGAACGACGGGTACAACCAGCCGAATACCAGCTCGGTCGCCCCGATCGTCACCAGGTAACTGAACAGCACCGTTACGATCAGGTAGAGGCAGATCAGCGGCCGGCGGAGGATCACGATCAACACCATCAAGACGGCGACCACGACCAGACGCTGGATCAAGACCTGGTCGCTCTGCGTGACTGCCTTCAGGTCACGCACACCGGCGGTCGTCCCGGCGTAGACGAAACTGGTGCCGTGCCAGGGAGATTCCGGGTTGTTGGAGAGCCCTCGCAGGATCCGGTCGATTTGGTCCAGGGTCTCCACCGCTGTCCTTGAGAACGGATCGACGGCGAGGATCACGTCCAGCCGCGTCACCTCGCCCCGAAAGCCTGGCGCCTGCGAAAGGTAAATGGCCGTCGATTGCGGGTGCTTGCGGGCCGCCAGCTTTCGCCGGCCCGCCGCGCTGAACGGGTTGAAAAGTCCCGGCCGATCGCCGAGCGGCTCGGCCAGGCTCCGCACGCTCTGCACGCCCGGCAGGTCGTACAGCAGCTTGGTCAGCCGGGCGATCTCCTGCTCCTGTTCGGGAGTGTCGAACATGGCCCCCTCCCGATGGGCCAAGATCGTCACCGGACCGGTGTCGCCCGCATAAAAGTGCCGGCGGAGCAGGCGAGTGCCCTGGACGCTGGGCCGGTCGTCCCGCAGCTCGCCCAGCAGGTCATAACTCACGTCGACGGAGAGGCCGCGCCAGGCCAAGGGCGACAACACAAACAGGCTTGCCAGCAGGATGGTGCCGGGCCGTGCGATGATGGCCCGGCTGGTGAAGTCCCAGAAGCCGCCAAACAGGCCGCCGTCGACCGGGGCCGCCCCGCGCGCCGCCTCGCCCCCCGGCCGGGAAAGAGCGCACCGCCACGTATTTCCCCCGTCTATCGAATATTCGACGCGCCCCGCCTCGCCGCCACGCTGGGAAAGAGCACTGCCAAACGGCCAGAACACCGCGCCGCCCACGGCCCGCAGCAGGGCCGGCGCCAATGTCAGGCAGGCGGCCAGCGCAACGGCCAGGCAGAGGCCGATGGCCGGCCCGCTGTTGCGGTATTTTTCGAAATCGGCAAAGAACATCGTCGACAGGCCCAGAATGGTCGTCAGCGCGCTGCCGACAAGCGCCTTGCCCACGTGACCCAGGGCCCGGGCAACCGCTTGTTTCGAGTCCAAGCCCGCTTCGAGCTCCTCCTTGTAGCGGGAGATCAGAAACAGGCAGAAGTCGGTGCCCGAGCCGAACAAGATGACGACCACGAAAATCTTGGTCGTCTTGAAGACTTTGAAATCGAGCCACTCGAGCCATGCCACGCGGTGCGCCTGGGTCAGCAGGGCCACCAGGTCCAGCGAAACCGCCACGGCCACCGCGATCGTGGCCAATGGAATGAGGACGAGCACGGGCGCGCGGTACACCAGCAGCAAGATGACCACCACCAGCACGACCGTGGCCACCTCCGTGTTGCGGACGCTCTGGGCCGCCGAGGCGAGCATATCGCCCCCAATGGCCGCCGACCCCGTCACGCCCAGCCTCAGTCCCTCCGGCAGGCGCTCGAGCTGCCGGGTCTCTTCCAGGACCTGCTCGACTTTCTCGAGAGCCTGGATGTTGCTGATGGCCATGAACTCATGCTTGAAGAGCAGCACGGCCAAGGCGGCCTTGCGGTCGGGACTGACCAGCTTTTTGCCGATGACCTCGGTCCAGGGGGTCCAAACCTCCATGATCTCCAGCCCATGATCGCCGCCGGGCTGAAACTGCTGGGCCAGATGGTCCAGCACGCGGCGGTCGTCGGACGACAATGGACGGTCGGAGCGGGCAACGACCAGCACGAGTTGGCTCTTGGAGCGGTTGCCGGGAAAGGCCCGAGCCAGCAGGCGCTCGCCCTGGACGCTCGTCATGCGAGCCGGGAGGTAGGCCAGGTCGCCGTCGTGCGTTACGGCGTCCCAGGGCAGGGCGGCGTAATCCACGCCCACCGCCAGGGCGGCCCAGGCGATAATCACCAGCACCCAATGTCGAGCAACAAAACCGCCGAGCCGCTGGTACATGGCCTGCGCCTGGGTTGCCGCGCCGATAATGCATCCCTACCGGGGTGCGCCAACTCGCATAAGCCGTGCCCACCATGGGAGGTTGCCCCGGCAATTTTCCGCGAGGCAGCATTGATGGTACCGGTCCCAGGCAAGCAATCCAAGGGTACCTGGGGTCAGCGTCCCGCGAAACTCGGGCGAGTCTCAAGCTACGGCAGGGGGCCGCGTGAGCGGGAACCGAGGCCTGAATTCTGATTTTGGGCTTCCCAGCCCGTATGGACGGCGTAGGAACGCCATCCTACGACAGGAGGTGAGTGCTTGCCTAAACGGCCCAGTTTGGGTATACAGCGCAGACGGAAAACTTGCCGGCAACCAAGAGCCCGAAAGGAGTGGTCCATGAAACGCGGCATGTTTGCGCTGCTGGTGTTGGCGGGGCTATTGGCGATGGCTCAACCAGCGATGGCCTTTCACCGGCACCGCTGCCGCGGCAGCCATTGCGGCCGCTTCTTTGCCGGGCGGCACGGCCACGGTGGCTGTCCGTATGGCGGCTGCGGGCACGGCGCCACCTATTCCGGGGCCTACGCCAGCATGTACGGCCAGTTCGCCAGCTACTATCCGAACCCGCCCCCGATCGCCTACGGCAGTGCCCGCATCGTCCGCGCGGCGCCGGCGGCGCGCGTCAGTGGATATCGCTATCCGAGCTATGGCTTCGGATATCCGATGGCCTATCCGGGCCGTCCGTATTTCCCAAGCGATTGGTCCGACTATGGGAGCTACCGCTACGCAGCCGGATCGTGGTACGGCACCCGGTGAGGCGGGAAGCCGTCAGCGGCTGGCCGGTTGCAGCCGAGCTTCGCGCAGGGCGGCTTCGAAGGCCGCGTCGCTGCCGATTGAGGGTGCGTGCGCGCCGGTCTCGCCGATCGCGGGACGAGCAGCTTGTTGGACGAGCACGTCGGGCTGGACGCCGACGTCGCTGTACGCTCGGCCCTTGGGCGAGTAGAACTTGGCCGTGGTCAGCCTCAGGCCGGAGTTGGCCAAGGTGAGCGGGAAGATCCCCTGCACCGACCCCTTGCCGTAGCTGCGGCCCCCCACGATGCGGCCCCGGCGATGGTCGCGGATAGCTCCGGCAAAAATCTCGCTGGCGCTGGCGCTGTCGCCGTCGATCAGCACCACCAGCGGCATCCGCCAGGTGCCGGCCTGCCGTGCCGAGTAGGTGAAGTCTTCCTGGGGGCTGCGGCCGCGGGTCGATACGATGATGCCCCGGTCGAGGAACCTGTCGGCCACGTCGACCGCCGTATTCAGGAGGCCTCCCGGATTGCCCCGCAGGTCGATGACCAGGCTTTTCATGCCGGCGGCGTGCAGCCTCCGCAGGGCAAGATCGAGGTCGCGCGAGGTGGTCTTCTGGAAGCAAGTGAGCTTGAGATAGGCGATGCCCAAGGACTCATCGACGATCCGCGCGTCGTCGATGCTGGGCACGTCGACGTGCTCGCGGCGGATCCGCAGCGTGCGCGGGGCGGTGCCGGCCGAGGCGGCGGTGACTTCGACCCAACTCCCCTCCTTGCCCTGGAGGAGGTTGGCGGCCTGGTCGGTGGTCAACTCGGCGGTTGAGGCGCCGTCGACCGCGACAATCCGGTCGCCGGGACGGATGCCGCCCCGTTCGGCCGGGCTTTGCGGAATCACCTTGACGATCGCCAGCGCGCCGTCGGCCGCCTTCAACTCGATGCCCAGCCCGACGAAGTTTCCCTCGATCTGGGCATAGACCTCGTTGAGCTGACCGGCCGTGAGGTAGGTGGAGTAGGCGTCCAGGGAGTTGCCGGCCGCGCAGGTGTACTCGACGATGGCCACGGTTTCGCTGAGACCCAACTGTTCACGACTCAGGCGTCCGGCCGCGGCAGCCACGGCCTGGGCGGCCTGGCGGCTGTCGACCGGCGCGATCGGCAATAGCGAGCGGAACTGCCGGCGGAAATGGTCGATCTGTGCCTTGGGAACGTGGGGAAGATTCGTTTCCAGGAAGAGGGGGTCGGACAGGGCCACTTCGAATCCGCGGGAGCCATGTTCGACGAGTCGCCGCCAGTCGGGCGACTCGACGTAGTGCGACTGGATTTTGAGCAGCACTTCGCCATATAGATTCAACGCGTCGCGGGCCGACATCGCGGCCAGCGATTGGCGGAAGCTGTTGTCCGCGTAGCGCCGCCCCAGATCGTAATGGGTGCGGCTCAGTTGCAGCCGTTGTTGGATCAGGCCCCGTTCGGCCTGCAGTTGATGGTTGGAATCGCGGCCGGCGGCTGGCTCGGGAAGATCGACCGGCAGCCCATGGGGGAACTGACGCAGCGCGTCTTCGTACAGCGTGAGCGCTTCGCCCCAGCGGCGCTGCGTTTCCAGCAGGCGGCCCCGGTCGAGCAGGGCGTCGATGGCCGACGACCTGAGGCTGGCCGGTGCAATGCGGACGGTTGAAGGCTGCTGGCCCCAAGCGACCAGCGGAAGAGACGCGAACCAGGCAACGAGCCAGAAGACGCCGATGTAGACCCTAGGTCGCATGGGTACTCGCATAATGGAGGGGGCGACAACGTCACCCACCGATGCGCGCCCAGAGCGACCCCGGCAGGGGGAGGGGTCCGCAGCGTTGCGGTGGGAGCCGTGCCTTACGGTGTGGGAGCAGGATTGCCAAGTCGGTCAAGCCGCCGGAAACGGGTCTAGCTCTCCGGCAGTTGGAGTATAGATTACGTTTTGCCGGTCGTCAAAAAGTCGGGCGAAAAAGTTCTCCGCTTACCCCGGCGCAACCGTCAAGTCCGCCACCGCCGGCAGGCAGGGGCGCAGCCCGGTGCGCCGCCGGCAACGATGGTATCCCCGGCGCCGGCCGTAACGGTCGAACGGACTAGACTGACGCCAGAGCGTACAGTCCGCTCAAGAACAGAGCTCTGCGGAGAGGGCCGCCGGCGCCAGATGCGCCGTGCCTGCGAATCCCTTCACTTCCCGCGGCAAGGCCGCGCGTCCGCAAGGGATAATACGAATCGTGCCGGCCGTTGGTTCGTCGTGTGCCTTTGCTCACACCTGGACCAACTTACGGCGTTGGACCGACTGCGTCTGCCGGTGGCACAGCACCAGGGCGTCGAGCGCCAGGTCGGCCGCAAGCAGCCGGGAAGGCTTGCCGTCGCGGACCCGCGCCACCGCCTCGCCCAGTTCCGCCTCGAAGGCCTCGACCTGGGGCAGCTTGGGGGCGGATACCTTGCCGTCGCGCGTCAGCACGGTGAACGGCACGTTCAGCTTGGGTTGTCCGCCCAGGATGGCGAAGTCGTAAAGCAGCGTGGCCCGCTCCAGGTAGATCTCGAAGGCATGCGTGAAACCACGCCCCTGCTGGTCGATGACCCCGCTGGTGGCCGTGATCGAAAGCTCCGCCTCGGCGAACAGGAACTGCGTGTTGACGAACTTAACAACCTTTCCCCGCCGGCGGCCGGTGCTGAACACGGCCCGAGGCATCCCGCACAGCAAGCGGATGAAGTGCGCATCGTGAATGTGCAGATCCACCACGGGACCTCCCACGCGGCTGGGGTCGTAAAAATCCTTGATCCACAGCGGGTCGCTGATGATCCGCTTGAAATGGGCGCCCAGCAGCTTGCCGTATTTGCCTCCCGTCACCAGCTTGTGCGCCTGGGCATACTCGGGAAAGAACGGGAGGACCTGGCCCACCATCAACAGCTTGCCCGTTCGCTGGGCCGCTCGCACCATCCGCTCGCCGTCGGCCGGGGTCAGGGCGAGCGGTTTCTCGACCAGCACGTGCTTGCCGGCGGCCAGTGCGGCAATCGCCACCTCGGCGTGCAGCGCGGGCGGCAGGCAGATATCGACCAGGTCGATGGCCGGGTCGGCGACCAGCGCCTGCCACTGGGGATAGCGGGCGATCTTGCCCAGGTCCATTTTGGCGCCTGGCGGGCCGAAGTTGCCCTGGATGCCTCGCCAATCGCCGGCCAGCCGTTTGGGATCGCGCGTGGCAATCGCGGCCACCCGCGCCCCGCGCAGCTTCTGGTACGCCAGGTAATGGATCATGCCCATGAAGCCGATGCCCACGATGCCGACTCTGACCATTTTTGCGAATCCTGGGTTGCGTCTGTCTTGTGGTTTTGGACGGTTTGCCCGTCCGATCCACTCGCACCACGTTGATATGAAGCTCAGCCGCCGCCCTGCTGCGCCGAAGCCTCGAAGCGCTTGCTTATCTCCTCGGGCGAGAGGTCTTCCTTGTGAGTGGCGATGGTCCAGGTGTGCCCGAAAGGGTCCGTCAAGGTGCCGGACCGGTCGCCGTAAAACTGGTCCTGCAGAGGCCGGACCTCCTTCGCGCCCGCGGCAATGGCCTGCCGAAAGCGCTTGTCCACGTCTTCGACATAGAGAACGATGCTCACCGGCGAGCCCCCGAAAGATTCCGGACTTCGAATGCCCATCTCCGGGAACTCGTCGGCCAGCATGATTGGCGAGTTGCCGATCTTGATCTCGGCATGCCCCACCTTGCCGCTCGGGTCGGCCATCCGCACCATTTCGGTGGCCCCGAAGGCCTTCTTGTAGAACTCGATCGCGCGGGCCGCGTCCTTGACGATAAGATACGCAGTTGCGGTGTAGTAGCCGTCCGGGATCGCTTTGACTGCCATTTCAGTGCCTCCTTGGTTGTTGCCCAGCTTCAATTATTGACGAAAATCGCTGATACGCCTCATTCCAACGGGCCTGGTCGCTCGGCTCGTATCGCTTCGTCGGAAAGCTGCGCCGGATGACGTCGCGAGCCTCAGACAACGAGCCGACGGCGCCGGCGGCCATGGCTTGAACCATCAGGTTGCCGATCGCCGTGGCCTCGACCGGCCCGGACAACACCGTCCGCTGGCAGGCATCGGCCGTGGCCTGGCAGAGCTGCTCGTTCTGACTGCCGCCGCCGACCACGTGGATGGTTTCGATCCGGGTCGAACACAAGCCTTCGAGCCCGTCGAGCACCTTGCGGCACTTGAGCGCCAGGCTCTCGATCGCCGTCCGCACGGTCGCCCCTTCGCCGGCCGGCGGAGCCTGACCGGTGCGGGCGCAGTACCCGCGGATCGCATCGGGCATGTCGCCGGGCGCCAGGAAAGATTCGTCGTCGGGATCGATCCAGGCGGCCATCGAGGGGGCGGCCGCCGACAGGCGGTTCAGCTCTTCCCAGGAAAAATCGCGGCCGGCCTGCCGCCAGATGCGGCGGCACTCCTGCACCAGCCACAGGCCCGTGATGTTCTTCAAGAGCCTGGTCGTGCCTTCGACTCCCCCTTCGTTGGTGTAGTTCAGGCGCCGGCATTCTTCATGGATCACCGGCCGCGGCACTTCGACCCCCATCAGCAACCAGGTGCCCGAGCTGATGTAGCACCAGTCGGGTTGTTGGCTGGCGACCGTCGAAGCCGGCACGGCCGCCACGGCGCTGGCCGTGTCGTGCGTGGGGGGCAGGACCACGCCGACGTTCGCCAGGCCGGTGCCGGCCGCCACGTCGGCCCGCAGCGGTCCCAGCGCGGTGGCGGGCTGGGCGATGTGGCCCAGCACGTGGGTGGGCAGGTTCAGCCGCTCCAAGAGCTCGGTTGCCCATCCGCCCCGGGTGGGATTGAAGAACTGCGTCGTCGTGGCGTTGGTGAACTCGTTGACCTTGATGCCGGTGAGAAGCCAATGGAACAGGTCGGGCATCATCAACAGCGACTGGGCCATGTCCAACAACGGCGAGCCGTGTACGCGCATCGCCAGCAATTGATAGAGCGTGTTGATCGGCATGAACTGCAGGCCGGTCTGGGCGAAGATTTCTTCGCGGCTCACCGTGGCCAGCGCCCGATCGAGCATCCCTTCGCTGCGCGGATCGCGGTACGAGTGGGGATTGCCCAAGAGCACGTCGCCTCGCCCCAGCAGGGCGAAGTCGACCCCCCAAGTGTCCACGCCGACGCTCACAACCCGCCCCCCGAATCGCGACGACGCCTCGCCCAGGCCGTGGCACACCTCGTTCCACAATCCCAGCACGTCCCAGAACAATCCGCCGGCAGCGCTGATGGCGCCGTTTTCGAAGCGGTGCAGTTCGGCCAGCTCCAGTCGGCCGCCGTCGAACAGGCCGGCCAGCACTCGCCCGCCCGAGGCACCCATGTCCACGGCCACATAAGCTTGCTGGGCTGTCATTGGTCAGTGCCAGGAGATGATTCTTAGATGCACGCCGGCAGCAGGGCCGCGTGACCATGGATGGTGACTTTCGCGGCTTTGGGAGTCAAGCATTTCGCCCTAAACGACTTGCGCTCAGGGTCCGAAGTGCTGGCCCCACGGGCACGGACCCGCAAAACCGGCACAGGTTGAAGAAGAGGCCCGGCGATCGACGATACCATCGAAAGACAGTATAGTTGACTTTGGTGAGCATCATTAGTAGCATTGGCTGCCAAGGGATCCAATCGAGGTGTTTTTAGGGATGTCGGCCACGCTGGTGAATATAACGCCCGCCGCCATGGACCCGCTTCCGGACGGCAAAAAACATGACCCGGCAGCCCAGATGGGCGTCGGCGGCCCAGATGCCATTGCCGCAGAAACGCTCCGGCAGCCAGAGCCTGGGGGAGCCGGATGGTCCCAGCCCGCGGCGGCGGTGGATCTGGCGGAGCTGGCCGAGCACAGCCGACGGCTGGAACAGGCCTCGCCCTTGGAGATTATCGCCTGGGCGGTCGAGCAGTATTTTCCGAAGCTGACGATGGCCACGGCCTTTGGCCCCGAGGGGTGCGTGATCCTTCACTGGCTGGCCCAGGTCGAGCCGCGGACCCACGTGTTCAATTTGGACAGCGGGTACCAGTTCAAGGAAACGCTGGCGCTGCGGGACCGGATCGCGGAGCGGTATGGGATTGAAGTGGAATTGAAGCGGCCGGAGCTGTCGGTCGAGGCGTACGAGGCGCTGCACGGCGGGCCTCTGTACAAGTCGAACCCCGACCGCTGCTGCCACGACCGGAAGATCGTGGTGCTCAAGCAGGCGGCCGCGGGGATGAAGGCCTGGATGAGCGGCATTCGCCGCGATCAGAGCCCCGATCGGGCGCAGGCTCCGATCGTCGGTTGGGACAAGAGGTTTGGCCTGGTCAAGATCAGCCCGTTGGCCACCTGGACGAAGCAGCAAGTGTGGAAGCTGATCAGCGACGAGGACATCCCCTACAATCCGTTGCACGACCAGGGCTACACGAGCGTCGGCTGCTGGCCTTGCACTCGAGCCGTGCTGTTCGGCGAGGACGAGCGGGCGGGGCGTTGGAGCGGCACGGCGAAGACCGAGTGCGGCCTGCACAGCCTCGAGCCGCGGGACGAGTGACCTGAGGAAGCGTGCGAATCTCCGCCAAGACCGAATACGCCTGTATCGCGATGCTCGAGCTGGCCGGGAGCTATGGTTCGGGCGAGCCGGTGCGGATCCGCAAGATCGCGGAAGACCACGGGATTCCTTCCCGCTTCCTGGTACAGATTCTGTTGCAGCTCAAGGGCGCGGGGTACGTGACCAGCACCCGCGGCGCGATGGGCGGTTACCGCTTGATCAAGCCGCCCGACGAGGTCTCGCTGGGCGAGGTGATGCAGGTGATCGACGGCCAGGATGAGCCGATCCATTCGATGGCCTCGAAAGATTCGGTGCCCGCCAAAGTTTTGCAGGCCGCCTGGCAGGAGGTGGCCGACGTGCAGCGTGAGGCCCTTCGCACCATCACGTTTGCCGATCTCATCGACCGGTCCCGCCGCCGCGCGGGCAACATGTATTACATCTAGTCGGCGGCGGGGGTTGAAACGAAGAAAAAAACACTTTCCCGGCTTGCCGGAAAGGGCGGATCGGGCAATGATTGAAGGCGACACCCTTGAGCGGGAGACCTTGCGATGGCCGATCATGCGCAGTTACACCGGGCCGTGCGAAAAATCGCCTGCGATATGGTGAAGCGGCTGTACCCCAGGCGCCTTGGCAGGGAGCGCCAGGAGGAGTTGGCCACCTCGCTGGTGCGGCAGTGGGCGGGCTACGAGGGGCACGCGGCGCTGTTCACGCCGCGCGGGCGATATTGGCTGGAGTTGACGGCGATGCCGCCGAAAGGCTTCAACGTTGCCGTAACGCAGGTACCGGGCCATCCGATCGAAGCTTTTCTGAAGGATTGGAAGATCGAGCGTGGACAAGTCCCGGCCATCGTGCGGCGGCTGAACCTCAGCCAGAGCGCCGAGTTCACCAACACCCTCGGCCGCCCTTTGCGGATGTGGATCGATCCCAAGCAGCGGAGCGTCCACATGGAACCGCTGGACGACGACAACAAGGCGACCTGAAAGGGCCGTTGCGGGCCTCGGGGCCGAGCCAGAGAGCTAAGCGCCCCGCGGCGTGCCCCAGTGGTCGCGATACTCGCGGCGGACCAGGGCGTTGGCCTCCGCGTCTCCCACGATCTGTTCGGTTTGCGGATCGAAATCGATCGATCGGCTCAAGCGGGTGGCGATGTTGCCCAGATGGCACAGCGACGTCGAGAGATGGCCCGTCAGGGCGTCGGCGTTGAGCCTCGCGCCGCCGCGGACCGCGTCGCAAAAGTTGGCGACGTGGGCCTCGTCGTCCTGCGAGCCGGGCACCACGTCAACCGTGACGCGCTCGTTGCGGTCGGCTCGCACCTCGATTTTGCCGCGGCGGCTGAGGAACATCTCTCCCTTGTCGCCGTAGAACTCGGCGCCGCTGTCGCAGTTGCGCGGGTAGTTGGTGGTCCAGAGCCGCTGCTCGTAGATCAACAGCCGGCGGTTCCCCGGCTTGCCGTCGCCGGGATACTCGAACGTCACCTGCTGGGTGTCGGGGAACTCTCCGTCGTCGTCGAAATAGAACTTGCCGCCCAAGGCCGAGATCCTGGCGGGGTGGGTATCGACCCCCAATCCCCAACGGGTGTAGTCGATGTCGTGGACGCCGTCGTTGCCCATGTCGCCCGCGCCGAAGTGGTGCCACCAGGTCCAGCGATTGTGGACGCGGTTGGTGCGATAAGGGATCATGGACGCCGGCCCGACCCAGGCATCGTAGTCGAAGTCCGCGGGCGGATCGGTGTCTTGCCCGCGCCCAATCGAGCCGCGGCGCTGGATGTTCCAGCACTTGGCCACGAGCACGTCGCCGATGATCCCCTCGCGCAGCAGCTTGACCGCCTCGATCATCATCCGCGTGCTGCGGCTTTGCGTGCCGTGCTGCACCAGGGTTTGGTTGCGCTCGGAGGCCTCGATCAGCAAGCGGCCCTCGCGGATATTGTGCGAGATCGGTTTCTCGACGTAGACGTGCTTGCCGGCGTCGCAGGCCAGAATCGAGGCGGGCGAGTGCCAATGGTCCGGCGTGGCCACGATGACCGCGTCGACCGACTTGTCGTCGAGGATGTGGCGCAGATCGTGAACGGCCCGGCTCGATTCGATGCCCAGGCTCTCGGCCGCGGCCCCTAGCCGGCTTTCGTCGACGTCACAGACGTAAGCCAGTTCGACGTTGGTCACGTTCTGGAACTTGCCGGCGTCGCCGACGCCTCGCCCGCCGCAGCCGATCAGGGCCACGACCAGCTTGTCGTTGGCGCCATTGCCGGCGGAGACCCGGGCGGCACCCAGCGCCGCGGCGGCCACGGCGCCCACCGACGACTGCTTCAGGAACTCGCGGCGATTGGCATGGTCGAGCACGGCAGGCCTCCTTCTTCAGGTTTTTCGGGATGGTCCGGGCGCCGGTATCAAGGTTTCCTGGTCTGGACGTCGCGGCCGGCGGTCCAGAATAGCGCGTTGGCGAGCATTCGTCGAAAAGCGGTTTCTTCGAAGGTTTCTTGCGCGCCCAGCGAGGTGTAGAAGACGCGCGAGCCGTTGTAGTCGCGGGTCCAGGCCAACGCCTCGCTGGGCTGGCCGGGAATGCCGCCGCGAAGCAGCACATGGATGTCGTCGGCATGCCCCTGGTTCTTGTAGAGCGAGTCGTTGGCGGTCGTTAGTTCCACGCCGTTCAGGATGGGATGCTCGTCGGCGCCGGCGGCAACCTCGATCGTGGTCACGGGGCCGACCGGATGATGCCCCTGATAGTTGCCGCCCAGCACCTCGCGATCGAAATCGAGCCAGGTTTGCACGGCGTGGCTGGCCGTCCGGACGGCCACGATCGGCCGGCCTGACGTGGCGTATTTCTTGAACCGCCGGAGTTGCTCGCCTTCGAGCTGCATGCGCTTGATGAAGACCAGCGCCACGTCGCAATCGTCGAGCTGCTCCAAACCCGGCAGGTCGCCGGCGGCCTTGCGGACCACGCGCGTGCAGCTCACGTTGTAGTTTTTCTGCAGGTATTCCTGGAACGGGGGGAGCGAGGTTTCGGAGTCGTAGGTGTCGCACCCGGAGAGGATGCACACTTTGAGCGGCTCGCCGTCCTCGGCAGGCGCGGGGACGGCCTGCAGCATCATCAGGCCGCAAGCCAGAAAAGGGATGATGTGGCGCATTGCCAGTGCCGTAATTGTCGATGGCTTGTTGATTCGTGATTCCGTGGACCTGTTTTGCCGATTCATCGCAGCCGCGGCCCTCAGTGTAGTTGGGGCATCTGGAATCAACAAGGAGCGCCACCCTGCGGGCCGTTCTCATCCGCCAGATTCTCGGAGTACGTCGGCTTGTTGCCATGCGGGTGGGGCGAGGTAGACTTTAGGAAGAGCTTGGGCACGGGCACGCCGCTCTCGGAGACTACTCGAGTAGCGGCGGGTCAACGATTGGAGGAGCCGATGGCGACGGATATCGAACGACTCATTCAGGAAGTCCAGGCGCTGCCTCTGGAGGATCGAACGCGCGTCCGCAAGGCTCTTGAGGATGAAAGTAATCCTCTACAGCCGCAAAGCCAGCTCGCCTCGGAAGCAGAGCTTCAGAAGCGGCTCGTTGACGCGGGACTGCTCAAGGAGGTGAAACGCCCGCTTCGTGACGCCGGAGCATTTAAGAGCCGCAAGCTCGTGAGTATCGAAGGCAAACCGCTCTCAGAGACGATCATCGAGGAACGGCGCTAAGTGGCCGTCCACTTCTTCGATACCAGTCTCCGCGGAACTCAACGCCGCGGCGCAGGTCGAGGGGTTCATGGTCGAGGATCCGAACAGCCATCCCTAAGTTCGCCCGCGCTGATCTTGCATTCCAGCGCCTCAGCCGTGCACGCCGTCGTGCCGATGCACGCTACTTGGCCGCTTGCGACATGGCGGCGGCCAGGATCCGCGAGGTGCTCTCGCGCATGATGCGCGGGTCGACCGTCTTGCCCTCCAGCAGAGTCTTGCGCACGTCCTTGCCGGAGATGAAGACCGGCTTCTCGTCCTTGTGCAGCTCCATCAGGTCCACGCGGCCGACCGAGTCGTAATAGGCGGCGAAACCGACCTTCAAAGGCTTGATCGCCAGGTCGCCGGCCAGATCGCCGAAGATCTCCTGCGCGTCGAAGTCGCCCCAGATCGACGTGCCGTCGTGGTAGGGGGCGTCGGCGTGCTTCCGGCCGATCACGATGTCGGTGAAGCCGTAGTTCTGCCGGTAGATGGCGTGCATCACCGCTTCCTTGGGGCCGGCATAGAACATCTTGATGTCGAGCCCCAGCAGGATCACGCGATCCGGCACGCTCTCGCCGCGCGAGCTCCACAGCGTCGGGTCGCTGTCTCCCTCGCCCAGGCTCCGCTTGTCGATCAAAGCCTCGTAGGTTTGCATCCGCACGTCGGCCGGCACGTCGTCCCCCTTGGTCTCGCCGAGCAGCGGGTTGAGGCAGGCGCCGGCGTTGTGCCCCCCGCGCAGCAAGGTCTCCAGGCCGTAGACCAGGGCGTATTCGTGGGCGCGGTGCAGCGGGTTGCGGGTCTGGAAGGCGACGATCCGCTGCCAGCCCTTTTGGATCAACAAGCTTCGCACCTCGCCGGGCGACAGCACATAGCGGCCGAACTTGGGGTGCTTGGGCCTGGGCAGAACGCGGATCTCGCCGCCAACCAGGTGCGTCTTGTCGGCGTCGCCTTTGAGCACCATGTCGCCGCCAGGATGGTCGGTGCGTTCGGTCAAATAGACGCTGCGAAGGTATTTTGTCTTGTCCCACGGATATACATCGTTCACGTCCAGCGTGGCGACCGTCTCACCGGCCGCACTCGTCAGTGCCACGCGCTGGCCGGGCGACAGCCGGGCGGCCAACTCCGAACTGACGGGCAGGGCCAGCGGAATGGTCCATGCATAGCGGCGGCCGTTGCGCTCGATGTACGCGCTGTCCAACACCCGGTCGAACGTCGCCGAGTCCATGGGGCCGGTCAACGGGCTCAAAGCGCCGTCGCCAAATCGGTAGACCGTCGAGAGATCCGCGTCGCTGACGGGCAGCTTGACGAGCCCGGCCGCCTCGGCACGGAAGGCATTCGCCTCGCCGGCAGGCACGTTGCAGCAAACCGGCTCGTTCAGACCACCATGAGGAGGGGGTAAGTTCGGCATGCGATCGAGTTTCCTTGCTTTCCAGTCTTTGTTTTTTGGCTTTGTGAGGGGCTAAGTATAGGAGAAAGCGGCCTGGGGCGAAAGGCGGCCGGCTGGGGACGACGGACGGGTTTGGCACGAGCAATGCACGCTCGTTCCGCGTTGACCCGAACATGCCAAAAAGGAGTCCGATTATGAAACGCTGGACACGAACGCTCTGGAAGCCGGCCCTGGCGGCCTTGCTGATCGGTTTGACGGGACTGGCGTCGTCCGACGCACTGGCTCAGCGGTGGGGCGACAGGTTTGGCCGCCGTAGCGCTGTGAGAGTCGAGAGCTTCTATCCCGGCTATTACCCCTCTCCGGGCTATTATGGCTGGTACTACGACGGCTATTCGACTGGCGGGCCGTATTATCAGTACCGGGTTCCCAGCCCGTATGGCTTCGGTACCACGTTTTACTACGGCTACCCGCAGCCTGGCGGATATCGTTACTACGATTACTCGGTCCCGGCATACCGGCCCGATTACGGGCCAGGTTACTGGTATTGATTGAGCGGTCCGGTCGTGTCCGCTCGCCGATCGACGGCGTAGTGGTCGCCTTCGATCGAGCGCTGAGCCTGCCGAAGCCATCTGCATGGCTGCACGTCCTCCTCTGGAGGATCGCCTCAGCGTCCGTGTCCCCTTTTCCCCCGCTCCCTATTCCCTGTCCGCTTCCTGCGCCCCTTGGGGCCTTGGGGAGAGCCCGCTGGTACTTGCTATAATGCGGGCGACCTGCTTGGTTGCTGGTTCCTGGTTCCCAGTGACTAGGAACCAGGAACCAGACTTCGGACTTCGGCGAGCTCAGTCGAGTCGCGAGCTCAGTCGAGCCGCAACCAGGAACTAACCGCGATGAAAGACGACCTGGTCGTTCAACGTAAGATTCGCCGGCCACGCCGGCGGCGGCCGCTGTGCATCGCCCAGATCCTGGCCTGGGCCGACGCCTGGTTCCGGCGCACCGGACGCTGGCCCGACTGTGCATCCGACCGCATCCCGAAAACGGATGGCGAGAGATGGCCCACGCTGGATCGCGCGTTGCGCAGGGGACTTCGCGGCCTGCCGGGCGGGTCGTCGCTGGCCCGCTTGCTGGCCGAGCATCGCGGCAAGCGCAATCCATCGCAAGTACCGCCCCTCACGATCAAGCGCATCCTCGCCTGGGCCGACGCCCATCATGCGCGGACCGGCCGCTGGCCGCGGCTGGGATCCGGGCCGGTCGCCGAGGCGCCAGGCGAAACGTGGACGGCCGTGGGAATCGCCTTGAATCGGGGGAGTCGCGGCCTGCCGGGCGGCTCGACACTGCCCCGGTTGCTGGCCCGGCGGCGGGGCGTCCAGTTTGGTTCCGGTTTGCCGCCGTTGTCCGAGACGCAGGTGTTGCGCTGGGCCGACGCGCACCACCGCCGGACGGGACACTGGCCCACGTTGAGGTCCGGGCCAATCGAGGATGCTGCGGGCGAAACATGGCTGGGGGTTGATCGGGCGCTGCGGCACGGTCAGCGCCGCTTGCCGCGGGGGTCGTCGCTGTCGCGCCTGCTGGCGCGTCGCCGAGGGGTGGTGAAGCAGCATCGCCGCCTGCCGTTTTTAGCCATCGAACAGATTCTCGGATGGGCCGACGCGCACCACCGCCGCATGGGCCGCTGGCCGCGGCACAACTCCGGGCCGATTGCCGAGGCGCCCGGCGAGACGTGGCTCAAGATCGACTTGGCTTTGAAGGAAGGGCGTCGAGGACTGCCCGGCGGCCGATCGCTGGCCCGCCTGCTGGTCGAGCACCGTGGGGTGCGCACTGGCTACCACGTGCCGGATCTCAGCATAGAACAGATCCTGGCCTGGGCCGACACGCACCACCGGTGGACCGGCAATTGGCCCACGGCCACGTCCGGCCCGGTGCATGCTGCGCCCGGCGAGACGTGGAGCGGGATCAATAACGCGCTCGATCAGGGGTACCGCGAACTTGCGCCCGGCTCGTCGCTGGCCCGGCTGCTGGCCGAGCACCGTGGAGTGGTCAAGCACCATCGGCGGAAGCCGCCGCGTACGGCGGACAAGGAAGAGCTCTCGCCAACCAGACTTCGGACTTCGGCGAGACTTCGGCGAGCTCAGTCGAGCCGCTCAGTCGAGTCGCGAGCTCAGTCGAGCCGCAACTAGCAACTAGCAGATGAAAGACGACCTGCTCGTTCAACGCCAGATTCGCCGGCCGCGCCGCTTGAGAGCCCGGCGGCCGCCGACGCTGCACATCGCCCAGATCCTCGCCTGGGCCGACGCCTGGTTCGAACGCACGGGCCGCTGGCCGATGGCCCGGTCGGGGCATATCCCCGAAACAGCCGGCGAGACATGGAACAGCGTGAACCAAGCGCTGAGTCAGGGGTTTCGCGGCCTGCCGGGAGGTTCGTCGCTGCGCCGCCTGCTGGCCCGTCACAGGGGAGTCCGCAATAAATGCATGCTGCCGCGCCTGTCCATCGAGCAGATCCTGGAATGGGCCGACGCCTGGTTCGAGCGCACCGGCCGCTGGCCGGAGGCCGAGTCGGGATACATCCCCGGAACAACCGGCGAGAAATGGATGCACGTGGAGATCGCGCTGCGACAAGGCTCTCGCGGTCTTCCCGGCGGCTCGTCGCTGGCGAGGTTATTGGCCGAGCAGCGCGGCAAGCGCAACCGAAGGGCTCTGCCCCCGTATTCGATGCGCCAGATCCTGGCCTGGGCCGACGCGCATCATGCCCGAACGGGCCGCTGGCCGAACAGCCATTCAGGACCGATACGGGAGGCCCCGGGCGAGACGTGGCAGGCAGTCGACATGGCGTTGAGCCAAGGTCTACGTGGTTTGCCGGGCGGTTCGTCATTGCCCCGCCTGCTGGCCCGCCGCAGGGGAGTCCGCAACCATCTGATGGTGCCGCCTCTGTCCATCGAGCAGATCCTGGCCTGGGCCGACGCCCATTTTGCGCGGACCGGCCGCTGGCCGAGCAAGCTGTCCGGACCCATCCCCGGCACGCGGGGCGAGACCTGGAGCGGCGTCGATGGAGCATTGAGGCTCGGCCAACGCGGCCTGCCGGGCGGATCGTCGCTGCCCCGGCTGCTGGCTGAGCGTCGCCGCGTGCCGAACCGCCATGCCATGCCGTTCAGCGTTGAGCAGATCCTGGCCTGGGCCGACGCTCATTTCAAGCGCACCGGCCGCAGGCCCAACACCCGCAGCGGAACGGTGGCGGAGCGTCCCGGGGTCACTTGGCTGATGGTAGACGGGTGGTTAAGAACCGGTCGCCACGGTCTGCCTGGCGGCAGCAGCCTCCGCCGGCTGCTCCAGGCTCACGGCCGCGTCAGGCTGTAGGCTGTAGGCTGTAGGCTGTAGGCTGTAGGCTGGAGGAAGGACGGACGAAGCACCAGCAACCAGCAACCAGCAACCAGCAACTAACAGATGAAAGACGACCTGCTCGTTCAACGCAAGATTCGCCGGCCGCGCCGCTTGAGGGCCCGGCGGCCGCCGACGCTGCACATCGCCGAGATCCTGGCCTGGGCCGACGCCTGGTTCGAGCGCACCGGTAATTGGCCGCAGCAGGATTCCGGGCACATTCCGGGAACGGTGCACGAGAAATGGGCCAATGTGGACGCCGCGCTGCAAAAAGGCTCGCGCGGTCTTCCCGGCGGCTCGTCGCTGGCGCGGCTGCTGGCAGAGTACCGCGGCAAGCGCAATCGGAAACAACTGCCACCGCTTTCGGTCGCCGAAATCCTCACCTGGATCGATGCGCATCATGCGCGCACTGGCCAGTGGCCAAACCAAAAGACCGGAGCGATACCCGAAGCCCCTGGAGAGACCTGGATGGCCGTCCAGATGGCGTTGGGCAAGGGGCTGCGGGGATTGCCTGGCGGGTCATCGTTGGGGCGACTGCTGGTCCGCCGGCGGCGCGTTCGCATCCACGGCATGTTGCCACGCCTGTCGATCGAGCAGATCCTGGTGTGGATCGACGCGCACCACCGCCGGACCGGTCTTTGGCCCACGGCCGGTTCGGGGCCGATCCACGAGTCGCCGGAGGAGAACTGGCGGATGATCGATAAAGTGCTGCGAGCTGGCGGCCGCGGGCTCCCGGGACGCTCGTCGCTGGCACGGCTGCTGTCGAACCGCCGAGGCGTGATGATGAAACACCGCCGGCGCCCCCCGCTCACGATGGAACGGATTCTCCGCTGGGCCGACGCCCACCACAGGCGCACCGGGGCCTGGCCGCGGCTTACATCGGGCCGCATTCCGGAGGCGCCCGGCGAAACCTGGGGCAAGATCAACGAGGCCCTGCGCAAAGGCGAGCGTGGCCTGCCCGGCGGCGCTACGTTGGCTGGTATGCTGTTTGAGTATCGCGGCGTGCGCAATGTCCAGGGGCTGCCGAGGCTCACGATCGAGCAGATCCTGGCCTGGGCCGATGCCCATTACGCGCGGACCGGCCGTTGGCCGACCAGGTTGTCCGGGCCCATCCCCGGTGCGCGGGGCGAGACCTGGTCCGGCGTCAATGTGGCGCTCAGTCACGGCAAACGCGGCCTGCCGGGCGGCTCCTCGTTGCCCCGCCTGCTGGCCGAGCATCGCGGCGTGCCGAACCGCCTCGCCATGAGCCCGGTCAGCGTGGAACAGATCCTGGCCTGGGCCGACGCGTACTTCGAGCGCACCGGCCGCTGGCCCAACACCCGCAGCGGCCCGCTGTTCGAGCTGCGCGGGGTGACATGGTTCGCCGTCGACAAGTGGTTAAGAATCGGTCGCCGCGGTCTGCCGGGCGGCAGCAGCCTCCGCCGGCTGCTCCAGGCCCATGGCCGGATCGCCGCGGTGAACCAGAGGTCGGAAGTCAGAAACTCCGTCGGAGGCGGACTTGCAGGACGGTCGGAAGTCAGAGGACGGAACGGACGTGAGGCACGGCGTAGCCGAAAGCCGCGTGCAAAATAAGCCGACGGCGGACCTAGTTGCTAAAAAGGAAGCCTGGCCACAAAAAGGCACGAAAAGGCACGAAAAGTAGGATGAAGAACCGGGCCTGCGGGACGAAGCGGGAGTACTTTATACGGCCTCTCGCTGGCGCGTCGGCGAAGAAGTCCCTGGGGGACGGCCTCTCGCGGAGCGAGAGGACCACATCACGAAGGGTAGGTCTTGGCACTTGGAGCTTGGTACTTGGGAAGAACGACGGCGCAGGACGGCCAAGGAAGACCACACGCGGAACGTGAGGGCTACATCACGGCCTCTCGCTTGCGCGTCGGGTTAGTGTGGCGTGGCTGGTGGATAGTGGCTGGTGGATAGTGGTCGGTGGTTAGTGGCTGGTGGCTGATTGCTCTTGTAGGCGTCTGGCCCTGTAAGAAATCTTGTGTCAGCTAGCAGAAATGGGTAGCTTTCGTAACCTT
>JBBDYJ010000019.1:0-33820 GCA_040901675.1 Pirellulales bacterium
ACACGGCACTATCATGACGCTCGCGAAACACCGAAGTTATTCTTCGGGCGTTCCTAAGCCGGTGACCTGAGCCGCCCACTAGACTAGACTAGAATCATCGAGTGCTGTTCAGCCTGTGCCCATCATAGCGTCACAAATTGAGCATTTCCGGAATCGTCCGGACATCACGCGAGTCGTTGGATGTTTCCTGTGTTGGGTTTCCCAACACTTCGGACAATAGAGCGTTTCGTCACCCTCAAATTGATAGCAGCCCCACTTGAGCTTGGGCTTCTCATTGGTGGCCTTGTCCTTCAATGCGGCATTCTCTACTTGAAGCCGCACAATCTCATGCTTAAGCGTCGCCATTTCAAGACTGACCTCTGCCATTTGCATCGCCAAGTCGGCGATCATTTGCTTCATCTCGGCGTTCGAAAGTGCCTTTGAGGCTTCGAAAAGCTTCTTGGCATTGACAGCGGCGGAAGCGAGCAACGTGAATGGTGCTACGATGTCCATGCTTGTGGGCTCCAATATCGCTTCACTCGGTACTACCGTTTCGTCTCGTGAAACTTCGGACGTCAGTAGGGCGGGCAACCCGGGGATTTAGCACTTGATGCGACCGATCATCTTTGAGCGTTCCCCCGCCGCCGCTCCCTCCGCTCTCGCCCCCATCGCCGCCCGCACCCCCCGCTGACATACAGGCCCCGTCGGCACAGTACACCTCACAGGGCTCGAACCTGTAACCTTCGGTTCCGTAGACGCCAGCCCCGTTGCCCCAAGTCTAGACCCCGCCAGGCCGTTGCGCCAAGACGCGGGACTGGCCGTGCCCGCGGGGTGCGGAGCCCGTCGAGTGCCGTCCCTGGGCGAGCGCTCCCGCCCGATCTGGCCCGCGTCGTAGCCGCCTGGGGCGATCTGCCCGACGCGATAAAGGATGGGATTGGGGTGTTGGCCAAGGCAGGAAACCGAGCTCCTTGAAACACAATCAGGAAGGGACGACAAGCGAATCGGTTGAACTGACACTGCAATGAGTTGCTCACGCCTTTCGTAAATATGCGCGGAGTTCGGCTGCCACCCCCGTCTCTCCGGCGTCGGCCAGAATGTCGGTCAGCGGCATAAGCTCTCTCTTCATCCGCTCGCGGTCGCGGCTCACGTCGAGGCAGCATTTTACTAACTCAGTCGAGTCTCGTCCGTCAAGGCCGGAAGTCCACCCAAGGTCGTTCGTCGTCTTGCCCTCCCGCTTCCACACTGCAACGCGCTCCACCGAGGCCCGGCAGACGCCCAAGAGTACTGCTTCGAGTGGCTCGCTGATCGGTACACTGTCGCGCGACTCCCGCCGGCCGCGCGCGCGCCAGTCTTTGCCCGCGATTAGCCCCTTGAGCTCGAAATGCAATTCGCAGTACGCCCCCAGATCCCCATTCCGAAGGATCATCTCCAACGCTGGGGAAAGACCGAGAAATAGGCGACCGCGGGCCTCGGGGGACGTGTCTCCTTCAATGACCGACAGGAGTGCGTGGACCGAAAAGCGCCCGCCGTGGGCCTCGTTCAAGGCACCAAATGGCCAGCGCGCTACTACCAAATCGGTCACCCGGAGCCACGCCTCTTCCAATTCAGCGGTTTTCAAACCGGCACCACGAAAGCAATCGGTCGCACCCACGAGCGCCCCGTGGAGAAAGTCGGTCAGCGCCGCGGCGTCCGACCAGTCCAGGGCTAGGGCCTGACGGAAGTACTCGTCGAGCTCCTTCACCCGGCTCCCCTGCGCAAGCAAGCTCGTTCTGACCGCCGCTGCGCCTAGGACGCGCGAGACGCACCGCAGCGCGTCTCCGTGCCCCCCTGCCGCGGCCCGGCGCATGAAGGTCGGCAATTCCGGCGTCGGCGCCGCCCAAGCCAAATCAACGAGGCGATCCACGGCGTAGCGTACTACGACCGCGTGGGGCTCCGACTCGACGGACTCCGCTAGGAGACATCGCAGCGCCGGAAAGGTGTGCCAGAACCACCGCCGCAAGCAGGATAAAACTGACGCCTTCGTAAAAGGTGGCCACTCGCGCCATTTCGAGGCGATTGCGTCGACCATACGATCCTGCAATGTCTCGAACGGCGACGCGGGGTCAATGGCCAAGATGTCGTCGAGCAGCTGGAGAGCATTCAGAAGGGGGTCACCTGAGTCCCACGACAGTCGCGATTCAGTCAACTCCCTCTTCACGTGACTCTCCGGGACCGGCGCACCAAGCCGGGTGATGGCAGCGTCGCCCATCTTCGTCCACCAGGGCGCCTCCCGTTCGAGCGTTTCGCGCCACGTCGCACTACTGAGCTGCCTCGCCACTGTCATCTCCATTCTCGGGCTCCACGGACCTCCTCAGCCGTTCGATTGCACGATGACACCAGCCGAGGGAGCGACCAAGCCACTCTTCCCCCGTCGCCTCCGGCCGCTGCAGCACGACCCCCAGCGCCTGAAGTTGCCGGACAAGCGGGTTGACTTCCAGACCGCCAGGAACGGGTTCGTCCGGTTCGCTTTCGGCGCGTTGCAACAGTCGGATCAGCCCGTCGTCCTCCTGGTGTGGCCAGCCGGTGCCCCTTCCCAGTAGATCGGGCGACACGCCGCGATGCACTCTGAACAACTTCTCCTCGCGTGGGTCGGCCGGTTCGCTGATCTCGCCGGCTGCCGCGGCTCTGGTCACTTCCGCTTCTTCTTCTGGTGTCAATATCCCCCAAGGCCGCACGTCAGATAGCTCTCGAATCAGCACATCGACCCTGATGCCCGACCGCCGGATCGCGTCGACCACTGCCTGTTTCAATTCCTGGTCGAGATTGGCCGCTAGCCGGCGTCGGTGGAGCCGCCGAACGTCATCAAGGCTTTCAACCTGCGCGACCGAATCGTTGGACAGGAGTCGCACGGTTTCCATCACATGCCAGTCCTTGCGCGGAGCGGCACCGCAGGCCGAGTCGTACAGAACAAGCAACGGAAGTGCGACCACCGCCGCGAACCGCGCGCCGAATGCAACGTCTGCTAACTCCCGAAACGCGCTTGGGTCGTCGAGTTGGGCTAGCTCTCCAAATGCCTGGCTGATGGCGGCGGCAATGCGCACGATCGGTTTTCCCTCCTTGTCCGCGTCCAACGTCGTAAGTCGCGCGTCTTCGTCAAATCTCGGCGCGAACTCCGCTTCAACAGGAAAGTCGGTGCCCGTCGCTTCCGCAAGCGCCGACAGGAGCCTGCGACTCGATGGCCATCGGAGCCGCTGCTTGACCTCAACGAGCTTTGCCACAAACTCGATCGCAGTCTTCCCCCATGTGCCAACATTGCCAGCAATCAACCCCGGCGTGTGCAGGATGTTGATGAGATCGTCACCAAACACGAATCGACGGCTGACCAACACCTCCGCGATTGCGTCTCCGCGCACGGAGACAGTGAACCCAGCGATTGCCCGGTAGACGGCGTGAGCCCCAGTCACTTCACCGGTTGCGACGATTGCCGTAACAGCCTTGAGCAGCTCACCAAAGTCATACCCGTCAACGATCTCGGCCAGGGTGACGAGCCATTCCCTGGTTGCGGGGTCCCGAAACGATTCGGTTGAGATGACCCTCGCAAGCACTGTCTTGATTGTTCGGCGAGTCGTCGAGTGACCGGCACGGAGTCGTGCCAGATCGCGGGAAGCCAGGCGCCGGACTGCCTCGGAGGCCGACTCGCCGGTGCCTGGGGCGACTTGCAATTCGTACTCCACGGTAATGGCATGGAGTTCGTTCCCGTGTGACCCGAAGAAGCGGGCGTGATCCAGCTGGGCGACTTGGTTGACCCACTGCGTTGCGCCAAGGTGGACTGCCTGCGTCACGGCCTCGACGAGGAGGTCGTCGCTAAGGTCACCGAGCACCGTGGCGGACGGCGAGCCCTCGAGGACGACCGCGAGGGCTTCGCGCGCGAGGCCCCTATTGTGCGACCACAGCTCGGAAAGAAACTCGGTCGGCGAGCCAGCATCTGGATTTGCTAACACCCACTTCATCGCGCCTGCTGCGCCGGACCGCGCGACGTGGTCAATCGGGCAGTCGGCCACGACACGCCTCGCGATCGTCACCGCCGATGCGGCCTCGCACCGTGACAGCAGTCGATCGAGTAGGGCGTACTCACGGAGCCACTCGTGAATCCAAGCTACTGCACCGGCGCCCCGCTCGCGGATGACTCCCTCGCGCAGGAGCATCTGTACACCCTCGACAACCTGCGGGTTGGTGGAGTTCCGCGTCACAGCCAGTTCCCCCTCAAGCGATCTGTCGCCAAGCAAGACGGCAGCCTGCCGCTTAGACTCCTGGGAGCCCTCGCTGTCCCCCACCGCACGCTGCCCCTCGCTCACCCCGCGCACACGTCGCTTCCAGAATTCATCGATTACTCGAAATGCGGTGACCTCTCCACTCTCGGCGAGCGGCATGTCGTCGGGGGTGACAACGTCGGCATATAGCGATAGGAGGAAGGGATTCTGAAGCACTTGGACAAGCCGAGGGTTGGTCGGCACCGGTAGGCCCACCTCACCAAAAGCGGCTTCTACTTGCCTGGGCTCAAGGGGCAGGATGTCCACCCGTGTTAGCGGCGAAGTGGCATTTCCGAGCCATTCACGAACAGCCAAAACCTCTCGGCGGACGGTGACAAGTAGAGCGAGGTTTGGGAGGGCAGTAAGTGCTCCAAGCGCACGCTCCCAGTCCTTGCGAAGTTCGTGTGAGACTTCGTCGAGTCCGTCGAGCGCCAGCCACGTAGGACCGACCCCGCAGAGCATGCAGGCCAGTCGCACGACCGCCTCCAGGCCATCTCGGTCGAGGGTCCGCGACTCGACACGGAGGACGCGACCAGGGTGCCGTCGGCCGGCCTCCTCATCGAATGCCATTTGGCTGGTGACCGTCTTGCCCACGCCCATGCCCGCGACAATCAGGTATGATTGCCCTGGGCTGTACTCAGGCGCCCGCTCCGCAAGCGTCCATCGGGTGGTCGGCCGTCCCGCTAGGCGGGACCACTGAACGAGCCGGATGCGCTGTCGAAAGCCCGAGGCCGCGCAAAACGAGAGTAAATTGCGGATACGCCCTTCAACCTCAAGCTCAAGCGTCGTCGTGCCCACGGCCTGAATGAACGTGTCGACGGTGAACCGAGCCTCACCCTTTTGCACGATCTCGTTGGTCAGCACCCCAGTCACGAATTTGTCGACGGCATCGGCACTGCCCTTGGCGAACACCCCAGTGAGTAGGAGTTTGACGGACTGGTCCAGATCCTCGAACCGGTGCCGGGCGATGCCCAGCTGCCGGAGGAGAGACCTCGCTTCCTCGAAGGTGCAGGGCCGGGGCACCTTCTTTTTCCCGCCGTCTTCCTCGCCGGCGTAGTGACAGAGTCGGTAGACTGCTTCCTGGATGGCATCGTCTGTAGAGTCCATTCGGACTGGCAGCGAGTTCGGCACGTCGGCCAAGTCCAGGTTTTCCACGGCCTCCGCAATTCCTCCCAGATAGGTTAGCGTGTTTGGCGTCTGCTTGTCGGGATCGGTGACCCAGAGCGGGCGGACACGGTCGGCATGGGTCCCGGAGGCAACCTCCTTCCGCAGTCGGTCGTAGAAGGCCAGTCGGTCGGGTCGAGTGATTTTGGTGTCTTTGCACTCGTGGAGGTCAACGATTCCGCCGGTAAATGCGAATCCGACATCCCAGCTTGGAGCACCCTCGCTGGACCGGCCTTCGATCGAGAATTCCGTCAGGATCGGCTCCGTCCAGTCCTGCGCCAGGACGCGCATCCCCAGAGCGCCGAGCACTCGATACGTCACGTACCGCTGCTGGTATCCCGCCAGCCCACGAAGGCTTGTGGCTCCGTTCATTGTCTCGCTCGAACTGACTGGATATGGCTATGACGCGGTTTCGTCAATGCGGGCAACGGTCAGAAATTGGAGTCAGGATCGCAATCCCTCCGCGCGTGGGCGATGGCGCTGTGGCGTTTGACAGCATGTGTCGTCGTGATTATACGAAGTCTGCACTTGACGCATAAACGCTTCCCCTGACTGCCTTTTGGCAAGCAAGATTCGATCGCCGTCGTTGGGGCGACGACGACCTCTGCCAACTGGCCCATTTACTTGTCCGGGATGATCGCTGTGCTAGACTAGATCGGCGGTCACGCCCACTTGGAGCCGGCCGACCTCCGGAGCCAGACAGCTCCCGCCGCTGCGGGAAGCGGTGCATCTCATTCGTCTCCGTCACTCGCGACAATCCACTCTCGGAGCGAATACCCCTGCTCGTTGTTCTGGATCACGTCGTCCCGGCCGCAGACTATTCCTAATTCCTTCCGCAGGCGCTGGGTGACGTTGTCCCGAATCCGGTTGATGTAGCCGGTGACCGTGCCGGCGCCGCCCGGCGCTTTGATGGCCACTGCCAGCTCCTCCGCCGATCGGCGGACGTACCGCCGTGCGCTGTCCTGACGCCGAAGCGCTCCAAGAACCAGGAGGCACTGTCCAGGCCTGCGGTCACTGATAAATCCGCACGCCCAGGGAGATTCGCTGGGGGCCCGAGCAACGGCCCCGACGGCGCACGTCGCCAGCCAATGAGGTAGCCACAATGCTCGAACCTGCTTGGATCCGCGGCGGACTGCTGGCGGCACCTTCGGTCTGTTGGACCGAAGGTCACTCGCTGTTTTTTGGTTACTGAAGCAGTCCCTGCACAAAAGCGGCTGGATCGGAAAGAGCCTGAAACACACCGGTGAACAGGCGTCCGGCCATGCGGAAGAGTTCCCGTGCTTTTTCAGGCGGCAAGGCCGCCTCGATAACGATGCTCATCAGCACTCCGATCGCCGTATGCATCCACGCCTTTCGATCCTGCCTTAAGGCTGCCGATTTCAGGTAATTCAGCTTGTCCTCCACGAAGCGCCTGTGTTCAGCACCGATCTCGGTGGTGGCCAGCAGAAACTGCTTGATCTCATCTACAGCCTGCGCGACCTTCTCGACCTCGTCCGGGGTGATGTGCGCCTCCGATTGGGAGGTCGCGGCAGACGACAGCTCTTGTTCTCGCGCGATTTCCGCCCAAAGATTGGGGGTGGTCAGCTCGCGTCGAAGGAAGGTGAGCCAGCTTGCGACGCCGGTAAGAGTCCTTGCAAAGGAATCGAACCTAAGGTGCTGCCGGACTCGCGCCTGCGCGGGACTGATATTAATCGCGAAAGTCGAGGGAGGGTGGTTGATCTCCCGAAAGTCGCAATAGTAGCGGCTTCCCTTGTACGACAGCTTCGAAGCGTCCTTTGTGTGTTCCCACTCAAAGTGGGCAGGGTCGAAGCCCTCCTTCTGGATTACCTGGAACACGTCATGCTTCTGACTGTCGAGCAGGACGCCGATGACGTCGTCTTCCATCCAAGGTTTCCCGGAAGATGCAGGCTTTTGTGCACGCGGGCGCCCATCGCCCAACTACACCCCACAGGGCTCGAACCTGTAACCTTCGGTTCCGTAGACCGATGCTCTATCCAATTGAGCTAGGGGTGCTTAAGGCTTCCATCGTACCGGAAAACCACGCCCGAACAAGCCCGATGGCCGCCGCCGAAGGAGCCGCAAGAGACCGCCAAACGCAAACCGGAACCTGGAGCTTTCGAGGCCGCGATGCGCCAACCGCCGTCGATCGCCGCGTCTCTGCGTCAATCAGCGAAATCTGTGGATCCGGTCTTCTTCCATTGAGCCGGCCGACAGCACGAACACGGGTCCGCCTTCGGCGGAAAGAGATCCACAGATTACGCTGATTTGCGCAGATTTTCCAGGACCCAAGATCCAAGCCCCAAGGCCAAAGGTCCAAGACCCAAGAACTTCTCTACTACTGGGCCACGGCCATCCGGTTCAAGAGCGGAAAGAGCTTGTCGAGACGAAGCGGCTTGACCATGTGGTCGAAGAAACCCGCCTCTTTCGATCGGCGCTGATCGTCTTCCGCGCTGAGGGCCGTGATTGCGATCAACATGGCCGAGGGGTGCTGTCTGCGAAGCCTGCGGGCGGTTTCCCAACCGTCGATGCCGGGCATGCGCAGGTCGAGCAGGACCAGGTGCGGTGGAAACGAACCGACCAGCTCCAGGCACTCGGTCCCGCTGTGACAGACTTGCACCTCCCGGCCGGGCCCGCGCAGCAACATGGCCAGAATCTCGGTGGTGTCCGGGTCGTCGTCGACGATCAAAATGCGGATGGGATTTGCGCTGATCACTTCACCACTCTGCCGCCATCGGAAAGGAGCGGGCGACCCTCGAAACGAAACGAGGTCGCGGGGCCACATGCCCAGAACAACCTGAATTCTAGCGTCCTGGCCAACTCGGGCAAGGCGCGGCTCGCTCGTGCGGGCCGGCAAGCCGCCGCCAAGCCGCCAACGGCGGGCTTTTGGCCCCCCACCCGAGAGTGGTCGAACCCACAAAGATCACCCTAAAGAGCACGAAGACCGGACGGGCGACCGCACGCGCAGTGTGCCGCGGGAGCCTGAGGGCTACCAGAGCTTCCTCACGCGGAGCGTGAGGGCTACTGTGTGAGGGCTGCTTAGCGTTGGCGGCAAGTATAGACGAGATCGTCGAAGTAGACGTACTGCCCGTTTCCGTCGATCCAGGTGGTCACGAGGCCGAAACGATCAAAAGTGGTGCCCCCCTCCCCGGCGCTCTCGGGCAGGTCGATGCTCACCGATTGGCCGTCCAGCGTGACTTTCACCCGGCCCGGCCTGCCGGCGGCGCCGGGTGAGTAAGCGAACGTCCAATCATGGGCGTCGCCGTTGGGCAGAATCCGCGGGCGATCCGGGCCGTCGGCGTAGCCGCTGGCCCCTCCCTGGAATCGATACATCGGATAAAAGAAGAACCCTTCGCTGCTGGGCCCCTCGATCGAAACGCCCAGGAAGTTTTGCGGTATCCCCGAGCTCTGCGATTGCGTCACCGCCACGCTCTCGCGCGAGTGGAAAAAACCGATCAGCGTGGTGCTGTCGCTCACGCCGCGCCGCATGGCCACCTTGCCGGCGGCCTGGAGCGGCTTGCCAAGCGTCAGCTCGTCCACTCGGTCGCCATAGTAGGCCAGCCGCTCCGGGTAACGGCAGTCGCCGCGAAACACGTGCCCGCCCAGCTCGCCGGCCGCCGCGCCGCCCGCAAAATGCGTCGGGCTGAAGCCGAAGTTGAAGCGGGGCCGGACGTCGCTGGTCACGAACTCGCGGCGGTTATTCAATGCTTCCCAGCCCGGCTCGCCGTCGAACGGCTCCCCCTCCCCGTTGATCACCACGTCGTCCACCCACAGCTCGCCGCCGGTGTCGGAGTGCTTGACGATGTTCAACAGGCCGAAGCGATTGAACCTGGCTCCATCCTGCTTGTGCCCGGGAGTCAGGTGGCAGACTGCCGTCTGGTTGTCGATCGTCACGGTGACGCTGCCCTGGCCGCCGTTGGCATCCGGGTCGTACTGGAGCGACCACGTGTGCGGCCGGCCGCTTGCGAAACCGGCGAGCCGGTCTCGGCCCGTTTCGGGGTCGGCGACGGTCGGAAAGCCGCCGGGGCTGTCGGCGCCGGCCCGCCAGCGGCTGGTCATGTATTCGACATACGCGTAGAACACGTCGCCGCGGCCGTAGAGGCGAATGGCGATCGTGTTGGGGGTCCGCCATTCGTTGGTGGTTTCGGAATTGAAGAATCCGAGCAGGGCGTTGAAATGCCGCCCCGTGCAGGCCAGCGTCCCGGAGGCCGTCAGCCGATCGTCGAACGTCGCCGTTGGGATCTTTTTGGCGTACCAGGCCGCTTTGGCGTCGGGTGTGACCAGGCCGCCGATCTCGCCCGCCGCCTTTCCACCCGCGTGATTGGTGGGGCTGTAGCCGAAATCTTGTTCGACCCGGCGCGGTTCGGGGCCTTCGGAGCGATGGTTGAGCCCGTCCCAGTGCGGATCGCGGTCGAACGATTCGCGCCGCTCCTCGGCCGCCAGCCGAGCGGTGCAAAGGACCAGGACCAGCGAGGCCGCCATCCAACCGCGGGAGAATATGACCATCCGAAGACCTTTAGCCAGTTTTTTCGTTGTTGTGGACTCAATCAGGAAATCCCTGCTGCGCCAAGGTATTGGGGCGGCTCTTTCGCTGCAAGTATCTTTCCTCGCGTTGCACGGTGCGAGAAGGGAGGGACCATCGCCCCGATGCAGACCAGAAAAGGCCCAAAAGGGACGAGGTTGCAGCGCGCGTGGGCGCGGGGGACAATCGTGGCGGAGAGGGGGCTTCCAATGCACGGACCTTCACGATAAGGAACAATCGATGAACGCCCAGAGCAGCAAGCGTCGCTGGTGGCAGTTCAGACTCAGGACGCTTTTGATCGCCGTGCTCGTGCTGAGCCTCCCTTTGGGCTGGTTGAGTTGGCGCCTCAAACAAGCGGCCGACCAGCGGCGGGCGGTCGGCGCGTTTCGCGATGCCGGTGGTCTCGTTGGCTACGACTACGGTCCCCAGTACGAACGCGATTTGCCCAATTCACCTGCTCTGGGCGGGCCGGGCCCGGCTCCTGAACCCCCGTGGCCGGAGTGGCTGCGCGATCGCGTCGGGGATGATTTCTTTTTTGGCATCAAGGAGGTAAACTTCCCCATCATGTTCGTAAACCCCCCGTCTGCGTTTCCAACTGTCACGGACGAGCTACTGGTGGATCTGAAGGACCTTCGCGGTCCAAGAGAGCTACAGATCCACAGCAACCGAGTGACCGACGAGGGCCTCCGCATCTTGCCGGAGTTGCCGACGCTTCGGCAACTGGCCCTCTATACTCCGAACGTTACTGATGCCGGTCTTAGCCACGTGTCGCAGTTGTGGATGCTGGAATTCCTGGCGCTCGATAGTCCGCATGTCACCAACGAGGGGCTTGGCCACCTGTCGCAATTGCGGAAGCTGCAACATCTGAACCTCGTTGCTCCGAATGTCACCGATGCCGGGCTTAGGCACCTATCGCAGTTGCGAATGCTGGAATCCCTGACCCTCGATACGCCCGATGTGACCGATGCAGGGCTTGGGAATTTGTCGGAGTTGCGGCTGCTGCGATATCTGAACCTCGGTACTCCGAATGTCACCGATGCCGGGCTGGTTTATCTCGAGCCGCTTAAGCAACTCAAGCGTCTATCGTTGCGTGGAACGAAGGTGACGGACGCCGGCGTGGCGAAGCTCAGGCAGTCGCTGCCCGACACGCAAATCTTCTACAAGTTCGACGCCAGCGGCAGGCCAGTCGAGCAGGGCGGCCCTTCACGACGGCCATCGCCCAGATCGAACCGTCCGACACCGAGGCCCTGAGGCAAGAATCAGTCCGGGAGTTTAATCAGAATGTCGGACCCCGAAATGAGGACTCGTTTGGCCGATGAGCACCGTTGCCGAATACCGCGAACTGATCCAGAAGTACCTGCCGCGGCCGATCCGCAACGCGGTCGATTATCGGCGGGCCATGCGGCAGCTCGAAAAGCTGATGGTCCCCCAGCCTGACCCGGCGCGGAGCATGCTGATCGAGGTGCTCTCGACCTTGATCGAACAGTACGAAAGCCGCGACTACCCTGCTGCGGACCGCACGGCGGCCGAGATGCTTGCCCATTGCATCGAGTCGCGCCAGGTCACGCCCGCCCAAGTGGCCAAGGATACTGGGATTCCGCAGGCCACGCTCAGCAACGTACTGGCTGGACGGCGAGGGATCAGCAAGGCAAATGCCGTGAAACTGGGCCGGTATTTTCACGTTCCGGCGACGGTATTTCTCGAACAGTGACGGTGCGGGGCGGAGATCGACCTAACGGCTGACTTCCTGCTCGCGGAGGCGCTGCTCCCAGTAGAAGTACTGCGGGTCGCCGGAGCGGAAGGCGAATACGGCGTCGGGCGGCCGATGCCCGTTGGTGTTCCGCGAGCGCACGCGCACCACGAGCGCGCCGTCGCCGCGACGCTCGATTTGCCAGGAATGATGGTCCATGCCCGTCTCTGCCCTGCCGCCAGCCGACGCCCGTCCCCAGACAAGGCCGGCGCGACCGCCACCCGGCGGTGGAACAAGCAGCCACCCGGCGGCGGAACAGGCAGCTTTCAGCCGTCACCTGACCGGCGCCGGTCTCGTCTTAGTTTGACGGAAGTCGCCTTTCAATTCTAGGCCGAAAATTGCGAGGCCTGGCGGGCGCCTTCCAGCTCCAGCAGACGCAGCTTCATGCGGACGCCTTCGCCCGCCGAGTAGCCGCCCAGGCCGGCGCCGGCGGCCACGACGCGATGGCAGGGCACCACCAGCGGCGTGGCGTTGATCCGCATCACGTTGCCCACGGCCCGGGCCGCCCGCGGGCAACCGGCCAGGACGGCCAGGGCGCCGTAGGTCAGCGTGCGCCCGTATTCGACGCGGCGGCAGTGGCGCACCACCTCCCGCTGGAAGGCGGTCTGTCCCGATTCGTCCAGAGGCACGTCGGCAAAATCGTCCCGGCGCCCGTCGGCATAGGCCTGCAATCGCCGCACGAGCCGGGGGTTCCAATCCTCGACGGGAGGCACTTCCTCGACAGCCAGGTTCAAGCCGGTCAGGGCCGCTCCGGGCGAGGCATGGCCGAAAGTGAGCTGCTTGAGCCTGAATCGCTTTGCCGCCGGCGAACCGCCCACAATGGCCATCCAGCCCAGCGCCGAAGGAAAGACGGCGACGCGGTCCTCGTCGTGGCTGGTCATAAGCCGGGCCCTTTGCCAGCCAGGAGGGAGCACGGAATCCGCCGCACGGGCCGCACAAGCGGGCGTCGATCCGGGGTACGCCCACGCCTGCAAACGGCTGCCCGCGCCCGGCGGAAAGGCTCTTTGACAGTTTCCGCCGCGGCATTCTATACTGCCAATTGCACGTTGCAAGAGACAGGGGGCGTTGCCGGCAGACGTCCGCGGCCGGTGGCGTCGAGTCCGGCCACTTGACCGCGCGAAGGAATTCTTTGAATGAATGACTATGCGTCCTTGTGTGACGATTTTTACATCAACCTCAACCTCAGTACGGAGATGGAGCTGCCGAACAACCGCGAGACCGTCCTGCACTACTTTGAGCGGATCCAGAAGAAGTACCCCACCATGCGGAACTTCTACAGCCGCGACAAGGGCGATTTCGTGCTCGAGGAAGACAAGGACCGCGGACAGTACCGCTGGGCCACCATCGAGAACCGGCGGGTCTGCTCCGGCCACGTGAACCCGGAGTCGGTCGACGAGGCCCTGGAACAGCATCGCCTGGCACTGGAGCTGGCCCCCTACATGCTCTCGGTCAGCCCGCTGGATTGCGAAGCGCTCGACCTGTTGTTCGGCTTCGACTTCACCTACCGCGGAAATCACAACCAACTGGTGACCGAGGCCCTGGGGGTCAGCCCGGCCCTGGAACGGCTGGCCGAGGTCGCCGGCGCCAGCGTGATCAATCACGAGCCGTCGATCACGCTGGCCCTGGACGAAGAGTGCCGGATGCAATGCCGCTTGAGCGTCGAGACGCGGACCAACGCCTACCAGGTCCGGACCGGCGATTATCCCGAAGAGCAGCTCAGCGTCTATCTCACCGCACGGCAGTACGGCAGCCTCGGGCCCGAAGTCACCTACGTCTCGGCCCTGGAGCAACTGGCCCGCATCTGCCACGAGATGGTCGATAACTACGTCATCGACAACGTGTTGCGGCCCTTGGCCAGGGCCATCGCCCTCAAGTAGACCCGGCACCACACCAGGGTGATCCCTCCGACGGGCCCCACGGCCATGCCCATCAGCTACAGCAGCTTTGCCGCCTCGGTGCGCGTGGAGACCGCCTTCAACGTGCTGGCCGTGGCAAAGCGGCTCAAGGCGGCCGGCAAGGACGTGATCGAGCTGGAGATCGGCGACAGTCCCTTCGAATCGACCATGGCCGCCCGGCAGGCCGGGGTCGAGGCCATCCAGAAGGGCATCTCGCACTATTGCGCCAGCGTGGGCCTGAGCGAGCTGCGGCAAGCGGCCTCGGACTATGTCAACCGCGAGCACGGCCTGGCAACGACGGCGGCCAATATCGTCGTCGGTCCGGGAGCCAAGATCTTCGAGCTCTTGTTCTGCGAGGCTTTTCTGGATCCGGGCGACGGAGTGCTGGTGTTCAGCCCCTACTTTCCCACCTACCTGCCGAACATCGCCCGCCGCGGCGCTCGGGCCTGGATCTCCGATCTGAAGCAGGCGCACGACTTCCGCCCGGAGCTGGCCGACGTCGAGCGGTTCCTCGAAAGCGATCCTCGGCCCAAGGCGATCTTTCTCAACAGCCCGCACAATCCGACCGGCGGCGTGGCCACCCAGGAAGACCTGGCCGGACTGGCCGACCGGATCCGGGGGCGGGACGTGGCGGTGCTCAGCGACGAGCCGTACGACCAGATGGTGTGGCGCGGGCGGCATCACACGCTGTTGGCCCAGCCGGGCATGCTCGAGCAATGCGTGGCGGCGTACACCTTCAGCAAGTCGTACAGCATGAGCGGCTGGCGGATCGGGTTCGCGGTGGCCAGTCCGGAAGTGGTCGAGCTGTTCAGCACGTTGTTGAACACCTCGCTGTCGTGCGTGGCGCCCTTCGTTCAACTGGCGGCCGCGGCGGCGCTGGCGCACGACGGCCCGGAGCGCGACCGGGCGATGCAGCTTTTCCGCGGCAAAGTGGCGTTTTTGGCCCGGGGCTTGAATGCGATCGAAGGCGTGCGGTGCCTGGAGCCCAGCGGCACGTTTTACGCCTTTGCGAATGTTGCCCGGATCGCGAACCCCCTGGGCATCACGTCGCACGGGTTGGCGATGTATTTGCTCGAAGGGGCCGACGACCGCCTGGGCGTGGCCTGCCTGGGGGGCGAGTCGTTCGGCGAAGCGGGCGGCGGCTTCTTGCGGTTCAGTTGCGCGGAGCCCGACGAACGGCTCGAGCAGGCCCTGGCCTTTCTCCCCGATGCTTTCTCACGGCGGCAGCGGGTGGACGATTACCTGAAGGCCCATCCGGAGTACCGGCTGAATCAACCATACCCGGTGTGAAAAAACTAATCGCTTGCCTTCTCGGATTCGAAGTGCTGTGACGCCTCATCGAATCCTTCCTTCAGGTCCTCCCAAGCCGAATGCGCCCCGGTCTTGAGATCTTGCCAGGCTTCGGGGCTGGCGGCCTTGACCTCCTCCAGCTTCTTCCGCGCCTGTTCGCGGCGCGCCTCCAGGCGCTTCATCTGCTCCTCCCAGCGCGGGCGGGCTTCTTCCTTCAAATCGGCCGCCTTGCTCTTCAGCCTGGCCAGATCGTCGTCCAGGTCTGCCAGTTTCCTCTCCAGATCGCGCTCGAATTCTTCCTTCGTCTGGCTCAGGTACCGGCCGGTGGCCTTGGCCGCCTCCCGCACCTTGCGCTGGACTTCCTCACGCGTGATCGGTTCGTCCTCGACCGGCCTACCCTCTCCGGCGGCCGGTTGGGCCTGCGGTTGGTCGGGCGGCCGCTCGGTGCAGCCCGCAAACAGCAACCAGGCGCCAGCGATCGCCGCCCCACGTACAAAACGTCTCAGTGCAAAACGTCTCATCACGATTCACCTCCCAGGGTCAAGAGATTCAGGGTCAAAGAGACTCGGAGTCCGCCGGATGTGGGTTTCTTAGCCCTACTTCCCCCTTCCTCGTTCCCCCTTGTGCTCGCCGAGCACCTCGTCGCGGGCGGTCAGCACGTCGGCGATGATCGAGTGCATGTTCACCTCATCGGTGAACGGCGAGAGCACGTACGACTTCAGCGCAGCAATCGGCGTGCCGAAATCGCTGTGGCGGTAGCAATCGGTCATCGACAGCACCACGCCGCGGCCGGACAGCGCCTGCGCGTGAACACGCTCGAACACCAGCCGATTGAGCCGGTTGTACGCCAGCAACTCCTCCTGGAAGTCAGGATCGGTCCGCTCGCGGTCCTTGATGCTGAACGTATCGACTCCCGGCGGATAGACCCGAAACAGCGTGACCGGACCCACGTTGTCGCCGTTGAGCACCGTCAGGTCGGGGTGCGACTCCAGCCCTTCACGCAGGACTTCGGCCATTTCCACCACGTGGCCCAGCAGGGTCCGCAGCCCCTGTCGGCCGAGCACCAAAAGGTTGGCCAGGGCGGCCATCGGACCCGTGCCGCTGCGGCTGGTTTCCAAGGTGTACATGCCCGGATGGTGCAAGCCCGACTGGTAAAGGTAGGGCATCGCTTCGCGGGGCCGGTAGACAAAGCCGAAGTCCTTGGCATCGCGAAACAGCACCAGGGCCGACACGTAAGGAGCATAGCCCGTCTTGTGGAAGTCGATCCCGATCGAGTCGGCGAGCTTCAAGTGACGGATGCGATGGTGCGCCGCGGCCAGGGCGCGGACGGTGCGGCCTCGGAACCCCAGCTCGTTGGCGATGAAGTCGTAATCGTTGAAGGCCGACCAGGCCCAGCCGATCACCGCGTCGGCATGGATGTGCGGGCGGTATGTCAACGAAAACTCGTCGACCAGTTGTTCGCGCAGCGCGTACAGGCCGGCCAGGTCGTCCAGGCCGAAGGCATCGGTCGAGCCCATCGTGGCCACAATCGCCGCGATCTTGCGCCCGGCCGACAACGCTTCGCGGGCCTGGTCTGCCAATCGGGCGACGACTACGGAGTTGTCCAGGTGCGTCGGCGAGAGCAGCACCTGGTCCTGCCCGATTCCCAGCCAGCCGGCGACGTTGAGCGAGGCATAGTGGCTGTGCTCGGACGCCAGCACGACCGCCTCATCGCGGATGCCTTGGTGCAGGCAGCCCGGCTGCGCCTTCTCGAGCCCTACCTTGACGCCGTACAGCAGGCCGCCCGTGCCCCCGAAGGTGAATACCCCGCCGGCGGTGGCGGGGTCATAGCCCACCAGCTCCGCCGCCATGGCCGTGGCACGCACCTCGGCCGCCGAAACGCCCCGCCCGCTCTCGTCGCTGCAAAGGTTGGGATTGTAGGTCGAAGCCAGCAGCACGCCGACAATTCCGGCAATCGAAGGCTGAGGGATGACGTTCACCTGGCTCTGCGGATGCCCCCAGATGAACATCCCTTCCAAATGCCGTACCAGCTCGGCGATGACCTCTTCGAGTGGGCGGCCGGTCTCCGCCACGCGCGAGGCGAGTGCGGCCGCATAGTCGGGATCGACCGGCGAGCCGAGGATGGCGGCCTGCCCCTTGAGGCGATCGACCTGGTCCAAGGCGCGGAGAATCGAGAACACGACGTAGGCGTCGTGTACCGGATCGGACACGGGCTGCGGAAACTGCCGGCGCAGCGATTCGAGCAGCTCGCGGTAGCGCGGGGCCGGCGGAAACGGCTGGGCGATTGGCGGCGGTGGCATGGCAGCACATTTTAGCGGCAGCGGGGCAATCGGGCAGGGCGCGGCCCATAAATGGCCGGGCTTTTTAACTCGACAGCCGCCGCTGGCGGATCTGGTCGAGCGTAACGGCGGCCACGATGATCACGCCGATGATGATGTCCTGGATCGGATTGCGAACGTTCAGCAGGTTGCAGCCGCTGGCGATGACCGCCATCATCGCCGCGCCGGCCAGCGTGCCCAGCACGCTGCCTCGGCCGCCGCTCAAGCTGCCGCCACCAATGACCACGGCGGCGATGATCTTCAATTCCTGTCCGAGTCCCGACACCGGATTGCCGCTGGACAACCGGGCGAACTGGTAGACTCCGGCCAACCCCACGAATACGCCCGACAGCGTGTAGACCGCGATCTTCATGGCCGGTACGTTGATGCCGCAAAGGCGGGCGGTCGATTCGTTCGATCCCAGGGCGAACACGTAGCGGCCAAACACCGTGTAGCGCAGCACCAATGCCAGGATGGCCGCCAAGGCCAGGGCGAACCAGACGCCGCTGGCAAAGTTGGGCAGCACCTGGTAAATGAGCCAGGGGGGATCCGGCCGGGTGGTCACCAGCCCGGTGAGCCAGGAAGGCACCTGGTCGGGCATCGGCCGGACGGTGGTCTCATCGGCGATGATTTTCGCGGCGCCCAGGTAGATCGTCATCGTGCCCAACGTCACGATGAACGGCACGACGCGCAGCAGGCTGACCAGCGTGCCGTTGATCAGGCCCGCCAGCGCGCCCGATCCTACGCCGGCCAGTAGAGCCACGGGAACCGGGTAACCTTGCCGCAGGCACCAGGCCAGCACCGTTGCCGACAGCGCCAGCGCCGTCCCCGCCGAAAGGTCGATTCCGCCCGCAATGATGATGGCCGTCATTCCCAGCGCGGCCACCGCCACCATCGAGCCTTGCACCGTGGTCGTATGCAGATTCCGCAGCGTAAAAAAACTGTGCCCGCCTTGCAGATAGTCGGCCACGGTGAAGAACGCGATCACCGCCGCCAAGGCCGCCAGCGGACCCAGCGCGCCGGCCGCGCGGCCCAGATGCTTCAAAACTGCACGGTTTCGCCCGCCAGTCGCGTTGGTGCCGTTGTCCATCGTCCGGGCCCGTCAAAAAAACTTGTTCAGCATGATTCAACCAACCGCGTCGCCGGCGTCCATGGCGCAGGCCATGACGGCCTCCTGGGTCCATTCGCTCGCGGGCCGGATCTCGCGGAGCCGCCCGCGGGCCATCACGGCCAGCCGGTCGCAGACGGCCAAAAGCTCTGGCAGGTACGAACTCACAAACAGGATCGCCTTGCCCTGCGCGGCCGCCTGGCCGATCAGGCGGTAGATCTCGGCCTTGGTGGCCACGTCGATCCCGCGAGTAGGCTCGTCCAGCAACAGCACGTCCGCATCCTGGTGCAGCAGCCGCGCCAGGGCCACCTTCTGCTGATTGCCGCCGGAGAGCTCGGCCACTTCCTGCTGAGACGAACGGGCCTTGATGCCCAAGCCGGCCATCCAGCCGAGCACGGCCTGCTGCCGGCGGCGGAGGTTCAGCCAGCCCAAGCGGGAGTAGATGCCCAGGCGGCTGAGCGTCATGTTATCACCGACCGACATCGACTGGGCCAGTCCTTCGGCCTTGCGGTCCTCGGAGACCAGCCCCAGTCCGGCGCGGATCCGGGCCCGCGGGCTGGCGGCCGGCGGCAATCCGGCCACGCGAATCTGGCCTTGCCGGACCGCATCCAGGGCAAACAGGCACCGCAGCAGTTGGGTGCGTCCCGCTCCGACCAGGCCGGCGATGCCCAGGATCTCGCCGCGCCGCAGGGAGAACGACACCTGCCGCGGCATGGATCGGCCGCTGACGTCCCGGACGGTGAGGATCTCGGAGCCCGGCTGGTGAGCCACCGAGGGGAACAGCTCGGTCACGCTGCGGCCGACCATCATCGACACAATTTCGGCCTGGCTGGTGGCGGCCAAGATGCCCTCGCCCACGGTGCGGCCGTCGCGGAGCACCAGGAATCGGTCGGCGACCGCGCGGATCTCCTCCAGAAAATGGCTGATGTAGATCACCGCGATCCCCGAAGCCTTGAGCCGCCGGATGACGCTGAACAACCGCTCGACGTCCTGGGCGGCCAGCGAGCTGGTGGGTTCGTCGAAGACGATCACTTTGGCATCGCAGACCAGGGCCCTGGCGATCTCCACGACCTGCTGCTCGGCCACCGAGAGGCGTCCGGCCCTGCGGGCCGGGTCGAGCTGGCCGTGTCCCAGCAATTCGAGCAAGTCCTTGAGCCGGCGGCGCTGAGCGGCGCGGTCGAGCCAGCCGAGCCGGTGCTGCTCCTGGCCCAACATCACGTTGTCTTCCGCGCTGAGGTCGGGGGCCAGGTTGAGCTCCTGGTAGATCATGGCCACCCCGGCCACGCGGGCTTCGTGCGGCCCGGCGGGGGCGAAAGGCCGGCCGGCCAGCTCCATCCGGCCGCTATCGGGCGGATGGGCGCCGGAGAGCACTTTCATCAGCGTGCTCTTACCCGCGCCGTTCTCTCCGATCACGGCCAGCACCTCGCCGCCGCGGACTTGCAGGTCCACTCCCGACAGCGCGTGCGTGGCCCCGAAACGCTTACGGATGCCGTGCATTGCAAGCAGCGGGGCGGACGGGTCGCTCATGGGCCAAACGCCGTGCGAGGGTGCGTCGCGAGGGGGGTGAGTGCTGGTCGATCACTCGCCGAACTGAACCGGGTGCAGTAGTCTGTGCATGTCGGGCTCGTTCATGTTATCCGGCGTGGCAATGAACTCGCCCGTCGAGATCTGCTTTTCGACCGGTTTGCCCTCGATGTGTGCCATCAGTGTCTTCACACCGAGGTAGCCCATGTTCACCGGATCCTGGAGCACGATGCCGTCGATCTTCCCCTCCGCCATGGCCCGCACCAGCGTGGGACTGGGATCGAAGGCAATGAACTTCACTTTGCCCGCCAGGCCTTCGCCTTCCAGCGCGCCGAGCATCCCGGTGCTGTTCGGCTCGCAGACGGCGAACACGCCATCGACCTCGTCGTGGAACTTGAGCAGCAGTTGCTGCGCCTGCTCGAGCGACTTTTCCGGAGTGGTGCCCGAGTACTGGTTCGACGAGAGAATGTTGATTTCGGGAAACTCCTGCTCGAGCGTGTCGAGGAAACCGGCTTCGCGCTGCTCGGTGCTCTCGCTGCCGGGATTGTAGCGCAGCAGGATCACGTCGCCCTTGCCGTCGAGTGTTTCCACCAGGCGGCGGGCCGCCAGCACGCCTCCCTGGTAATTGTCGGTCGCCACGTAGCTGACGATGATGCTCTCGTCGTCCAGGCCGCTGTCGAAAATCACCGTGGGGATTTCGCTGGCCTTGGCGTCCTTCACTGCCGCAACCAGACCCTGGGAATCGAGCGGTGCCAGGCAGATGCCGTCCACCTGCTGGGTCACAAAGTCCTGCACGACGTTGATCTGACCCTCGCGATCGTTTTCCAGCAGCGGCCCCTTCCAAAGCACCTCGACGTTGCCCAGCTCGCGAGCGGCTTTATCGGCCCCGGCATGGACCGACTTCCAGAACTCGTGCGTCGTCCCCTTGGGAATCACGGCAATCCGGTACTTCTTGTTCGCGCCGCCGACGGCTGATGGGTTCCGGCCGCTCGGCTGGCAGCCGGCCGCCAGCAATGAACCCAGAAGGACCAGCAACAGTCGCGTCACGGCGGAGTCTCCCAGAAAGGTGCGTAACGTGCGTGAGCCGGGGCAAAGCCTCAGGCGGGTTCAGCCGCCCGTTGGGCGGCGCCGGCCGCGGTTGCCACGGCCCCGGCCCCGGAAGGCCGACCCGCCGCCGCCGGGATTCTTGGCCCGCGCCTCCATGTTGGCCGCCACGATAATGCCGATCGATTCTTCCCAACTGGGAATGCCGCGATGGCTCGGTTTCAGGTCGGCGCCGTCGTCGTCGACGTCCGAATCATCGCGGTCCGAATCATCGCGGTCCGAATGGTCGCGGTCCGATCGATCCGCGTCGCTGACCGACTCGTCGGACAGCGAGGCTTCATCTTCATCTTGGTCGTCCCGGCCGTTGGTTTCGGCAAGCTCATCGGCCAGGCGGTCGCTGACCCCTGGGCGGCCTTCACGTTTCGATTCGCCGCCGGCCCGGTCACGCGGCGATCTGCGGCCTCCCCGGCGCCGACGCCGTCGCTTCGGGCGCCGCTGGTCTGCCCCGCCGCCGGCCGCCTCGCCCGGCTCGCGCAGCTCGTCGTCAAAATCCACTCCGGATTGCCGTGCTTCGTCGGAAAGGTCCGTCTCCAAATCGTCGGGTTCGAAACGGTCCTCGTCCAAAAAGTCCAGCTGTTCGGACAGTGCGTCCCAGGCGGGCCTTTCGGCAGGCCCGGTGTCCTGCGGTCTTTTTTGTTCGGACCGCGCCTCATCCGGCTTGCGGCCTCCTCGGCGGCGCCTGCGCCGTCGCCGCCCGCCTTGGCCCTCAGCCCGATCGGCGGCGCGGCTCCCGCCCCGCGCGGTGGGACGATGCCGCTGTCCGGGCTCGCCGCTGCGATCCGAGCGGGCCGTGCCGCTATCGTCCAAATCGCCGTCGTTTAAATCGCCGTCGTCCAAATCGCCGTCGTCCAAATCGCCGTCGTCCAAATCGCCGTCGTCCAAATCGCCATCGTCCAAATCGCCATCGTCCAAATCGCCATCGTCCAAATCGCTTTCTTCCAGATCACTGCCGACGAGATCACTGCCGACGAAATCACTGCCGACGAGATCATCGTCTGCCAGCTCGCTATCAAAAGCGTCGTTGTCCAAGTCGTCGCGTTCCAGACCGCCCGCCGATTGGCGGCCTGCCTGGCGGCTGTCTCTGCCCTGGGGCTCTTGGGGTTTTTCGGCGCGTCGCTGGCCGGCGGGCCTGGCACCGTGATCGCGGCGCCCGCCCCGCCGCGGTTCGCGCCGAGCGGTCGGCTTGCCAACTAGGTCGTCTTCTTCTGTCGATGCCCGCCGCGCGGGCGCTTCCGGCCGGGGCGCTTGGCCGCCCGGGGCTGGCGGCGCGGGCGTTGCCGGAGTGGCCGGAGCCGCGGGGGGTGGGGCGATGAACGACAGCCCCAGCGCGCGGGCCACGCTGCCCCAATTCGATTTGGGGCGCTCGGCGGACGGCGCGGGCTTGGGTTTCTCGACCTTGGGGACTGGCTTGGGAGGTGGCGTTGGCTTGGGCGCTTGAGGTTTTATTTCGGCGCCGAGTTGCTCGGCCAGGAAGTTCCAGTGGTTCGGTTTTCCACTTTCGGTCATGTTCGGATTATTCCGCCGGATGAGATTGGTTTGGCTTGATACATGGTACGCTAAGCGTGGGGTTCGGCCCGCCGAAGCGGTTGTGGTTACAGGCCTTGCATGGGCGGCCTGGCCGCTGCGCTCGTGCAGAAGCTGATTATAAGCCTTCGGAGCGGGGTTGTGAAGTCGTGTTGAGCCTTACAGTTACGGCGGTAGGCGGCAGGCAGCCAGGCGTTATTGCTCCCGGCCAAGCCGGTTTTTAGCGGCAACTTGGCCGGGCGAGCCGGGCTGGCGTAAAATTCATGGCTCGTTTTCCAGGGTTTTCCCGCCCCGGCAACCGTGCCGGGCAAAACGCAAGTTCCGTCGTGCACGATCCAGACATCGGGTGCTCAAGCATGAAGCAGTTGGAGATGGCAAGCGACCGGCAGCATGCCGAAGAGGTCGAGATCCGGGGGCACATCATCGACAGCATGATCCTGCCCAAGATCCTGGACCTGATCACCAGCCGCGGCGGGACCTTTCGCATCAAGCAGATTGCGATCGGACAGGCCCGCACCGACCCCAGCCATGCCCTGATCGAGGTCTCGGCCGGCTCCGCCGAGCGCTTGGCCGACATCCTGGAGCAGATCGCCGACCATGGAGCGGCGCCGACCGCATCCCGAGACTGCCAACTGGTCGAGGCCGACATCGACGGCGCCTTTCCCGAGGGTTTTTATAGCAGCACGAATCAACGCACCGAAGTCCGCTTGCACGGGCAGTGGATCGCCGTGGACGATCAGGAAATGGACTGTGGAGTCCGCGTCGACGCCTCCTCGAGGACTGCCCGCTGTGTGCCCATGGACGACGTCCGCATCGGCGACCCGATCGTGGTCGGGCATGCCGGCGTGCGGGTGTTTCCGGAGCAGCGGGCGGCCGAGCGGCAGATGTTCGAATTCATGGGCAGCAGCGTCTCGTCGGAAAAGCCCAAGGGAATCGCCGTCCGCGAGATCGCCCGCGAGCTGATCAAGCACCGCGGCACGCCGGGGCGGACCCTGGTCGTGGGCGGGCCGGCCATCGTGCACACCGGCAGCGGCGAACACCTCTGCCGCTTGATCCGGGGCGGCTATATCGATCTGCTGTTCGCCGGAAACGCACTGGCCACGCACGACATCGAGCAGGCCCTCTTCGGAACCAGCCTGGGCGTGCACATGGAACGGGGCATCCCGGCCGAAGCCGGGCACGAGCATCACCTGCGGGCCATCAACCGCATCCGCCGCGCGGGAGGCATCCACCGCGCCGTCGAGAGCGGCCTGTTGACCTCGGGCATCATGTACGAGTGCGTGGTCAACGGCGTCGACTTCCTGTTGGCCGGCAGCATCCGCGACGACGGCCCGTTGCCCGAAGTGATCACCGACGTGCTGGAGGCCCAGCGCCAGATGCGCCGGCGAGTCCGCGACGTGACGTTCTGTCTGATGATCGCCACCACGCTGCACTCGATCGCCGTGGGCAACCTGCTGCCGGCATGGGTCAAGGTGGTCTGCGTCGACATCAATCCCTCCACGGTGATCAAGCTGAACGACCGGGGGAGTTTTCAAACGGTCGGACTCGTGACCGACGTCGAGCCGTTTCTGCGGGCGCTGGTCTCCGAGGTCGACGCCCTCGCCGACCAGCCGCCGGGGCAACTGCCGGCCGAGACCCCATGACCGAGCAACAACCACACATCCTGATGTGCCGGCCCGACTTCTACGGGATCGAGTACGAAATCAATCCCTGGATGAACCGGCTGCACCAGACCGACCAGCAGCGGGCCGGCGACGAGTGGCGGATGCTCTGCGACCTGCTCCAGCGCTCAGGCGCCCGGATATCGACCATCGAGCCGATGCAGGGACTGCCCGACCTGGTATTCACGGCCAACGCGGCCTTGATCTACCACGACACGGCGGTGCTTTCGCACTTTCGGCATCCGGAGCGGCAGGGGGAAGAGCCGCTGTTCGAGGAATGGCTCGGCGCGCATGGTTTTCAGGTCTCGCGGCCGCCGGAGAACGTTTACTTCGAGGGGGCCGGCGACGCGCTGTTCTGCGGCGACACGTTGTTCGCCGGTTATCGCATTCGCAGCGACGCCCGCGGTCACCAGCAGATAGCCCAGATGCTCGGTTGCCGCGTGATTCCCCTGGAGCTGGTGGACGATTATTACTACCATCTCGACACCTGTTTCTGCCCGTTGGCGCCCGGCCTGGCGACCTATTACCCCCCGGCCTTCGACGAGTATGGCGTCCGGGCGCTCGAGGAGCTGGTGGAGGAGCTGATCGCGGTGACTGACGAGGAGGCGCGGCGTTTCGCTTGCAACGCCGTGGTGATCGGCCGCACGGTGGTCACCAACGAAGGCTGCCCGGAGCTGCACCGCGAGTTGGCCTCACGAGGCTTCAGCCCGGTGGCCACGCCGCTTGACGAATTCGTCAAGGCCGGCGGCAGCGCCAAGTGTTTGACGTTGCGTCTGGACGGTGAAGAAGCAGCCGCCTGGAAGTACGATACTGCCTTCCGGAAGTAGCAGGCACATTCCATGTGACCAGCTACAATCTACGATCGATCGCTTCGGGTGGTTTGGATGCAGGGGGGCGCAAGGCAGCCAGCCAGCCCTGACGGTGGAAGAACGAGAGCATCAAGGCGGCCACGCCGGCCATCAGGCCCAGCGCGAACAGGTAGCCCCAGGTCCAGTTGAGCTCGGGCATGTTCCACCGGGACCGCTCGGTATTGAAGTTCATGCCGTAGACGCCGGCGATGAAGCTCAATGGCATGAAGATGGTGGAGATGATCGTCAAGACCTTGATGACCTCGTTCATGCGATTGCTGAGGCTCGACAGGTAGAGGTCCGAGAGGTCGGCGCCCAGCTCGCGATAGGTTTCGACCAGGTCGATGATCTGGATCGTGTGGTCGTAGCAGTCGCGGAGATAGACGCGCGTGTCGGCGTCGATCAGGGATGAATCGTCACGGGCAAGCTCGTTGACCGCGTCGCGAAGCGGCCAGATCGTGCGGCGCAGGTGGCGCAGCTCGTGCTTGGCCTCGTGGATTTCGGCGATCGCCGCGCGATCGGGCCGGGCGATGACCGAATCTTCGAGCCGCTCCAGCCGGTCGCCGTAGGCCTCGATCACCGGAAAATAGGCGTCGATCACCGCGTCCAACAGCGAGTATGCCAGGTAGCCGGCGCTGGCGGCGCGGATGCGTCCCTGGCCGCCGCGCAAGCGCTGCCGGACCGGATCAAATGCATCACCCGGATCCTCCAGGAAGGTGAGCACGAAGCCGCGGCCCAGGAACATGCTGACCTGCTCCGTCTCCAGCCGGCCGTTGTAGCGGACCATGCGGGCGACCACGAACAAGTGATCGCCGTACTGCTCGACCTTCGGACGCTGGTGCACGTTGACCACGTCTTCCAGCGCCAGCGGGTGCAGGGCGAAGAGGCGGCCCAGCTCTCGGATGGTGGCCGCGTCGCCCAGCCCTTCGACATTGACCCAGGTAACCGGCCATTTGCCGAGGAAGTCGAGGAGCGTGGCGGGTTGGTCGAGCGAGCGCTCGTCCAAAGCCTGCGGTCCGAAGGCGATGAGCCGGACGGAAGGGGGCGTGGCCTTGGGATCGACTTCGACAATGCCCGGCGGGGCGCCCGGCGGAGTGCGGCGATGGAACCTGCGTCGGTTGCGCTTCTTGCGATTGGACCCGGCCATCTGGTTGCGAGCAGGTGCGACTGTTTTCGTCTCGTGCTCCGCTGAATCAAGTTGGCGTGCATTCTACTGCCGGCGGCTTGGCGGGAATAGATGTCGGCCGGATCGAGGCTGCGCCAGGCGGCGTCGGGGGGTGGGCGAGTGGCGGGAGCCGCCACCTGGCTGGTGAAGGTCCGGGAAAGCCCACTTTTAGGCCATATCCCGCTACGGCGAAGCGGCCGAAGCAGGATGGCGGCCGGACGTGCCGGGCGGCGTTCGAAGGCCTCCGGCCGTGCCGCTAAAAGGGCCCTGAGTGCCGCTGTACGCTAATGACACTGGAATTCCGCGAACTATACTAGTGAGTTCCGGGCACCTTGAATGCGCAACTGAGGAATGACCAGCGATGCCCAAAGCGTTGAGCATCATCGGGATGATCGTCGCGATATGCCTGCTGTTGATGTTCGGTTTGGACCTGGCTTTGGGGTTCCCGTTCAGCAAAGCAAGCCGTGCGATGGACATCGCCTTTTTGATTTGCGCCTTGGTGCTGGCATACCTGAGCTGGTCGACGTATCGCGAGCTGCCCTGAGGCTCGCGGTCAGGCGGCACGCCGCAAAATGGAGCGGGCGCAGCCGGGCTGAACCGGCCGGGCGAGCCGCGCCGTGACGTCGGAGAATCGTTCGACGGAAAGCGCGCCCGCGTCGCGCAGCGCGGCGGCCCGCTCGAGCAGCATTCCGAGCGCTCTGGCGCCGGGAGCGCCTGCCGCGCGCAGCCGCGGGACGTCGACCAGCAGATGGGCCATGGCGCCGAGCTGGACCGTCTGCTCGATGAGCCGGAGGTAACGCCGTGGCCGCCGCCCGGTGAACGCCGCGCCGACCACGAAATGCCACAGCCCCCAGCGAACGCACCGCGCCTGCAATGCGAGCGACGATTGGGAGCGGCCAAGCCAGCCGCGAGGCTGCACCGTCATGGTTCTGGGGCCGGTCCGCTCAGCCAGCGCTGAGGGAAGGCAATCGCAACGCACCGCGTTCATTCCGTGCTTGACGAGCAAGTCGAGATGTCTGGCAGATGCGCGGTCGCGAAGCACCAGGGTGGTCGCCTCCTGAGCGTTTGCCCGGGCCCGCAGCACGCGTTTTACGAGCTCGCGTTCAAAATGGCCGCGGCACACCTCGCGCCCGCACCAGGAGCCCTGGCCCAGAACCGCGATTTCGTGCGCGCAGCGGGCATCGAGAACGCGCGGCAGCGCGGCGGCCCGCGAGACCTCCGCGATGGCCCACGTGGCTGCCAATCCCAAACGGTCCAACTGCTCCAGGATCGTTGCGACAGACTGGGCGGTGTCATCCGGCCGGACGGCCAGCGCATCAGCGCTCACGTCGAACGAGCAGACCAACGAAGCGGATTGCGGTGATCGGATCGTAGTCACAGGCCCTCCCCTGGTCGCGGCAAGCCGAGTTCTGCCGGAAGAACAGCTTCAACTGGTGCCCTGAGAGAATTCGGCACGAGCAACTCGCCTGCTGCACCAAAACAGAACGAGTGTGAAGGCTGGGAAACATTGCGGGCCGCGGGAGGGCTAGCGATTCGACCCGGCTCCAGCGGTTGTGCGGACCAGGCCGTGTAGTTTGGGCAAACGGTGTACTCCAAGCGGGCAAGACCGTAAGCTGGAGCCGATGTGCCCAAACAACCGTACTGACTCGTCGGCGGCGGCTGGCGCTGGCGGCCCGCGCGTGTGGCCGGCTCTCCTTGCCGGCTTGGCGGCTGCGGGCTGGGCGCTCTCGCCATCGCTGGCCGCGGAGGAACCAGCGGCGGCGGATTCCCGGCCGGCCCATGACGCCGCTGCCGAACCGAGCTACGAGGCCGACGTGCGGCCGATCCTGGCGTCGAGGTGCCTGGAGTGCCACGGCGCCGAGCAGCGCAAGGCGGAGCTCGACTTGAGCACGCCGGAGGGACTCTTGCAGGGAGGTGAATCGGGAGCAGCGGTCGAGCCCGGCAAGCCCGACGAAAGCCTGCTGTACGAGATGGTACACGAGGAGTTGATGCCGGCCGGCGATTCGGAGCCGCTCTCGGAGGCGGAAGTCGAGACGATCCGGCGCTGGATCGCTGCAGGCGCCCGCGTTGATTCAAGTGCCGGCGGCGCGGCGGCCGAGACGGGAGCGGCAGGCTGGCACGAGATTCAAGCCTTGATGCTGCTGCGCTGCACGGTGTGCCATGGAGCGCGGCAGCAGGAGGGGGGCCTGGATTTGAGCAGCGTGCAAGCGATGCTGGCGGGGGGCGACTCGGGTCCGGCGCTGGTGCCGGGCAAGCCGGACAAGAGCCTATTGCTCGAGAGGATTCATGCCGGGGCGATGCCGCCCCGGGGGCGGTTGATCGAAGCCAGCGTCAAGCCGATGGCGCCGGCCGAGATCGAGAAGCTGACCCGCTGGATTCGGGACGGCGCGGTCGAGGAGGGGCCAGGCGATGCGAGCGTCCAGGAGGCCCCAGTCAGCGACGGCGATCGGCAATTCTGGTCGTTTCAGCCGCCGCGCCCGGTGGACGTCCCCGCGGCGGGGCAGACTGGCTGGGTGCGAAATCCGGTGGATGCCTTCATCGCGGCCAGGCTGGACGAGCGGGGCCTGGCCCCGTCGGCCGAGGCGCCTCGCGAGGTGTTGTTGCGGCGGGCCTACTTCGACCTGACCGGCTTGCCGCCGCAGCCCGGGGAGGTCGAGACTTTCCTGTCCGACCCCGACCCGGCGGCCTATGAAAAGCTGATCGATCGGCTGCTGGCGTCGCAGCAGTATGGCGAGCGTTGGGGCCGGCATTGGCTGGACCTGGCCGGCTATGCCGACTCGGAAGGGAAGCGCGAGCAAGACCTGCCGCGCCGGTTTGCCTGGCGGTACCGCGACTACGTGATCCGGTCGTTCAACGCCGACAAGCCGTACGACCGGTTCCTGCTGGAGCAGCTTGCCGGCGACGAGCTGGCCGACTACGAGCAGGCCGCCGAGATTACGGAGGAGATCTACGACAACCTGGTGGCGACCGGGTTCTTGCGAATGGCGCCCGACTCGACGTGGGCCAACATCACGGGCTTTGTGCCGGACCGGCTGGAGGTGGTTGCCGACGAGCTGGACGTGCTGGGCTCGGCGGTGATGGGGCTGTCGATCAAGTGCGCCCGCTGCCACAGCCACAAGTTCGATCCGCTCTCGCAGCGCGACTATTTCCGCCTGGTGGCGGTGTTCAAAGGCGCTTACGACGAGCACGATTGGCTCAAGCCGCAGATCAGCACGCTCAAGGCGCCGGTCAGCTTCGACACGCAGCCGGCCCGGCTGCTGCCCTATGTGCTGCCGGCCGAGCGCGAGGCCTGGCTGGCCCGCGAGCGTGGTCTCGACGACGGGATCGCCAGGCTGCGGCAGGAGCTCGAGCGGCAGGCCGGGCCATTGATCAAGGAGCACGTTGAAAAACGCCTGGCCGAACTGCCGGAGGTGCTGCGCGACGACGTGCGTAAGATGCTCGAGACACCGGCCGAGAAGCGGAGCACCGTCCAGATGTACCTGGCCGGGAAGTTCGAGAGCAGCTTGCGCATCGACCAGCAGCAGTTGAGCGAGCTCGATCAGGGATTCAAGGAGCAAAGCGAAGCCACGGCCCGGCGGATCGATGAACTGACGGCGCAGCGGCAGCCGGAGCCGGCGATCCGGGCTCTCTGGGACCGGGGCGATCCAACGCCGGCGTTTGTTTACCGGCGGGGCGACTACTTGAACCCCGGCCCGGCGGTCGAGCCAGGCGTGCCGGCGGTGCTGGCCGATCCCGACGCGCCCTTCGAAGTGCAGCGTCCCTGGCCCGGCGCCAAGCAGACGGGCCGCCGGCTGGCTTTTGCCCGCTGGCTGACGCGCCCGAACCATCCTTTGACGGCGCGGGTGATGGTGAACCGCATCTGGAAGCACCATTTCGGCGAGGGGCTGGTCCGCACGCTCGACAACTTCGGCAAGGCGGGCGAGCGGCCCACGCACCCCGAGCTGCTCGACTGGCTGGCGATCGAGTTCGTCAGGCAAGGTTGGAGCGTCAAGGCCATGCACCGGCTGATGATGACGTCGAGCACCTACCGGCAGAGCTCGGCCGCCAGCGAGCAGCAACGGGAAAGCGATCCGGACAACCAGTTGCTGAGCCGGATGCCGATGCGAAGGATGGAAGCCGAAGTGCTGCTGGACACGTTGGCGTCGGTGGCGGGCCGGCTCTACCTGACGCCGTACGGCCCGCCCGACCCGGTGAGCGCCCGCGCCGACGGCCTGGTGACGATTGACGCCGGCCCGCGAGGATGGCGGCGCGGCATCTACGTGCAGCAGTGGCGCAAGCAGCTTCCCACGCTGCTGGAAGCATTCGACCTGCCGCAGATGAACCCCAACTGCGTCGAGCGGTCCGAGTCGATCGTGGCGCCGCAGGCGCTGCACCTGCTCAACGATTCTTTTGTCCGCGAACTGGCCGGCCATTTTGCCCAGCGCGTGCAGCAGCGCACAACGGGCGACTGGGCGAGCCAGGTCGAGCAGGTTTATCTGGTTGCGCTGGGGCGAAAGCCCACCGGCGACGAGCGGCAACTCGGCGCCGACACGCTGGCCAGGCTGGCCGAAGCCTGGCAAAACGCGGCGCCCTCGGACGGGGCCGACGTGCCGGCCGAGCAACGGGCTTTGACCAGCTTTTGCCATACCGTGATCAACACGGCCGAGTTCCTCTATATCGACTGAGGTTTCTTACTTTATGGGAAACGGAATGGATTCCGTTCTACTAGGTGAGGTTTGAGCGTGGATGCACGTGACATCTTGAACCGCCGCGGCCTGCTGGAGCGAGCCGGCGGAGCGGTCTACGCCGCGGCACTGACCAGCTTGCTGGGGCCGGAACGCGTGCGCGCGTCGGAGGGCGGCGTGCCGCCGGCGGGGGCCGCGGGATTAGAGCCGAGGTCGCCGCACTTTGAGCCGAAGGCCCAGGCGGTGATCCAGCTTTTCATGAACGGCGGTCCGAGCCAGATGGATCTGTTCGATCCGAAGCCCCAGCTCGACAAGCGGCACGGCCAGCCGTACTTCTCGCAAATCGCCGGCGAAGTGGAGAACGTGCAGGACGCCGGCGCCTTGCTGCGCAGCCCGTTCCGCTTTGCCCGGCATGGCCAGTCGGGATTGTGGATCTCCGACGCGCTGCCCCACTTGGCGACCCAGGCGGACGAATTGGCCGTCGTCCGCTCCATGTTCACCACCAATCTGACGCACGAGCCGGCCCTGTACTTGATCCACTCGGGGCAGATGCGTCCCGGCCATCCGTCGCTGGGATCGTGGGTGGTGTATGCGCTGGGGAGTGAAAACCAGAATCTGCCGGCCTACGTTGTGCTGGACGACCCGCTGGGGCTGCCGATCAACGGCGTCGAGAACTGGCAGGCAGGTTTTCTGCCGCCCGTGTACCAGGGGACCCGCTTTCGTTCGAGCGGGTCGCCGGTGCTGAACCTGCAGCCGGCGGTGGCCAGGCCGGCCGAGGTCGTGGGGCTGGAGCGGAGCTTGCTGGGCGAACTGGACCGGCGGCATCGCGACGGCCGTCCGGGACAGAGCGAGCTGGAGGCGCGGATCGCCACGTATGCGCTGGCCGCGCGGATGCAGCTCGAAGCGGGCGACGCGCTGGACGTCTCGCGCGAAACGGCCGCCACGCTGGCCGCCTACGGCGTCGGCCAGGAGCCGACCGATTCGTACGGCCGGCGGTGCCTGATTGCCCGGCGGCTGGTCGAGCGGGGCGTGCGCTTCGTGCAGCTTTTCATCAACGGCCAGATCTGGGACAACCACACCTCGCTTGCCACGAGCTTGCAGTCGGCCTGCCAGCGCACGGATCAGCCGGTGGCCGCCTTGCTGGCCGACTTGAAGCAACGCGGCTTGCTGGACAGCACGTTGGTGGTGTGGGGAGGCGAGTTCGGCCGGCTGCCGATCGCCCAGTTGCCCGCCGACAAGGACGAACGGCAGGCGGGACGCGACCACAACAAGAATGCGTTCTCGTGCTGGATGGCGGGGGCGGGCATCCGCGGGGGGACGGCCTACGGAACCACCGACGAGATCGGCCTGGCGGCCGTGGAAAACCGAGTGAGCGTGCCCGACTGGCACGCCACCATCCTGCACTTGCTGGGCCTCCACCACCGCGAGGTCCACGTGGACCAGCACGGGCTGAAAGAGCGGCTGACGTCGGTGTTCGAGGCCCGCGTGGTCGAGGGGATCTTGGCGTAGTGGGAAGGAGTGTAATGGCCGGTCTGCCGCAATGGGGCGTGGACGAGCTTCCTGAGCCGCTGCCGTTTTCCGCCCGCAACGTGCTGCGCACGGTGGGACCAGGGGCGATCCTGCTGGCCGGGTCGATCGGTGGAGGCGAGTGGCTGGTTGGCCCGGCGGTGGCGGTCCAGCACGGCGTGGGCGTGTTCTGGATAGCCACCGTAGCGATTCTGCTGCAGCTCGTTTTCAACCTGGAGGCGATCCGCTACACGCTGTACACGGGCGAGCCGATCCACGTGGGGATCATGCGGCTTGCGCCGGGATCGACTTTTTGGGCGGCGATCTACATTGCCCTGGCCATTGGGCAGCTCGGCATCCCGGCGCTGGCCAGCGCGTGCGCGCCGGCATTGTTCGCGGCTGTCGCCGGAAGCCTGCCCGGAGCGCCTGACACAACTACGCTGCTCTATCTGACGTATGGCGTGATGATCTTGTCGCTGTTCATTCTGCTGTTCGGCGGCACGATCGAGCGGATGCTCGAATATGCTTCCTGGGCGATGATCGTCTACATCTTCGGCTTCTTGCTGGCGATCAACGTCTTCTTTGTGCCGCTCGACCACTGGCTGGAAACATTGAAGGGATTCGGCCGCTTCGGCTACGTGGCCCCGGGGACGGACCTGCTGTTGCTGGCGGCCTTGGCCGCCACGGCCGGCTCCGGCGGCGTGGGCAACCTGGCCATATCGAATTGGGTCCGCGACAAAGGGATGGGAATGGGAGGAAAAGTGGGCGCGATCGCCAGCGCGCTGGGGTCGAAGCAGATTCAACTTTCGCACGTGGGCAAGGTCTTCGAAATCACGCCGGTCAACATGGCCCGCTGGAAGCAGTGGTGGAAGTACGTCGTGGCGGACCAGGTCTGGTTGTGGGCCTTGGGGTGTTTCGTGGGCATGTTTTTGAACGTCAACATGGCCACCGCCATTATTCCCGCCGGCACCAACATGACCGGGATCGAGTCGGGCGCTTACCAGGCTGAATACCTGGGCCGGCACATCTGGTCGGGATTGTGGTTCCTGGGCCTGTTGAACGGGTTCTGGATCTTGTTCTCGACCCATTTGGGGAACACCGACATCCTGGTCCGCACCGTGACCGACATCGTCTGGGTCGGCAGCAGCCGGGCCAGGGCATGGCGCGGCGGCCGCATCAGCAAGGTGTACTACGCACTGCTCTTGGCGTTCACACTGTGGGGGATGGTGGCCGTGCGCTGGGGCACCGCCATCCAGTTGTTCCAGGTGCTGGCCACGATTGCGGGGGTGGTGTTGGCGGTTGCGGCCGTGCAGGTGCTGTTGGTCAACACGCGGCTGCTGCCGCGCGAACTGCGTCCTGGTTGGGTCCGCCGTGCAGGGCTGGTTGCGTGCGCGCTGTTCTATGGAGTGTTCAGCGTTTTGGTCGCCTGGGACAAGCTCAGGTTTTGGTAGGCGGATTCGCCAGAATTCGGGCCGTCGCCCGCTTCCCCAGAACTCTGGCGAGTCCTGCTAC
>JBBDYJ010000020.1:0-154800 GCA_040901675.1 Pirellulales bacterium
GGATGCGGCCGTTGGGGTACGTCATCGACGTGCGGCGGACGTGGTTGGCGCTGCCGTCGGCGTAGGCGTACTGCACCTTGGGTGTCGTTGAGACGTTCACGGCCCCACCGTGCTCCTGGTACTCGGCCACCAACTGCCCGAAACTATTGTAAACGAACTGGACGTCATTCACCACGTTTCCGGCGCCAAGGTCACCAGCGCCCCCTGCACGCCAAAGGCCCGGCGCCGCGGCCTTCGTCCCTCTGCCCGCCTTATCCCTTGCGTCCCGCTGCCTCTTCCTCTGTCCACACTAAATTATATACATAATGTTGAACACAACCCATTGACATGCAGCCGCCACCTGCGGTATAGAGGAGGCAGGCGAAAACACTGAAGCGGGAAGGAGGGAGCCGGGGATCGGGGAAGAGCCACTAGGGCGACACGGCCGCCGCTCGCGGATAGAACGGCCATTCCGCCACAGGCGGACCTGCTGCACGGATCAGCCGACAGGGACCAAACAGCAAAGAGCCAAGCCCAAAGCACCGAGACCTCTGCCTTTTTTCCGTGGCGTCTCCGTGACCTCCGTGCCTCAGTGCTGAGTATCTCTTCGTCGTCCCAGTACCAAAACCAAACTACCCAGTAGACTCCATCTTCCCCAAGTTCCGGATTGTTCGGATTAAAGTCGCGAAAAGTGGTGAACAACTCAATTGCCTCAATTGCCAAAAGTGGTCGGGGGCCAGTGGCCAGTGGTCAGCACGCGACGGACTCCGGTACGCGACCGAAGAACAAAGAACCAAGTCCCAAGCACCAAGATCCACTTCTGACTTCTGACCCTTAAATCACCGAAAATTGGGAAACAACTCATCCTCGTAGTTCCTGGTTTCTAGCAAACCAGCAACCAGCAACCACTTCTTACTTCTGGCCGTCCTCCGTCTGTTCGTCCGGTCACCGCCACCGCCCGGCAGACGCGCGGAGTTCAAAACCACTTAACGAAATCCGTTCTACCACGGCAAACGGAATGAATTCCGTTCTACGAGGAAGCCTTGCCCGCCGACCGGGTGATTCTTTAAGCTGATCGGCTTTCCAGCCGGGATTGGCACGTCCATGGTCCGCACCCGCTTCGCCCCCAGCCCGACCGGTTATCTGCACATCGGCGGAGTACGCACGGCACTCTTCTGCTGGCTGTTCGCGCGGCGGCACGGAGGGCAGTTCCTGCTCCGCATCGACGATACCGACCAACAGCGGAACGTCGAGGCGGCCCTGCAGCCCATCCTCCACGGCTTCCGCTGGCTGGGCATCGACTGGGACGAAGGACCCGAAGTGGGCGGCCCGTATCAGCCTTATTACCAGTCGCAACGGCTTGCCGCGTACCAGGCCGCCGTCGAGAAGCTGCTGGCCGGCGGGTTTGCGTATCGCGATTACGCCACCAGCGAAGAGATTCAGGCCGAACGCACGGATGCCGAGCGGGCCAAGCGGCCGTTCCTCTACAGCCGCAAGTGGATGGCCGAGACGCCGGCCGACCGGGCTCGCTTCGAGGCCCAGGGGCGCAGGGCCGTGGTCCGCTTGAAGATGCCCCGCCAAGGAACGCTGGTCATCCACGACCTGGTCCGCGGCGACGTCGAGTTCGAGTGGGCCCGCGAACAGGACCACGTCGTTCAGCGGGCCGACGGCTCGTGCCTCTATCACCTGGCCAGCGTGGTCGACGACTTCGATTTCCGCATCAGCCACGTGATCCGCGCTGAAGAGCACCTGTCGAACACGCCGCGGCAGATCTTCATCGCCCAGTCGCTGGACTATCCGCTGCCGGCCTACGCGCATCTGCCCTACGTGGCCGAACCGGGCAGCAAGAACAAGCTCAGCAAGCGCAAGCTCGACAAGTACCTCAAGAACCGCGACTTCGCGCAAGTGAACGAGCACGGCCTGGCCATCGCGGCCGCCTTGGGCCTGGAAACCACTGCCGACACGTTTAACCCCGTGATCGTCGACTTTTATGAGCAGGTCGGTTATCTGCCCGAAGCGCTCGTGAACTACCTGGTGCTGCTGGGCTGGTCGCTCGACGACAAGACCGAGTGGATGACCCGGCAGCAACTGATCGAGAACTTCTCGCTCGAACGGGTCACCAAAGCCCCCGCCAGCTTCGACCCCAAAAAGCTCTGGGCTTTTCAGGACCATTACATGCAGCAGCTTGCGATCGACGAAAGAGTGACTCGCATGATGCCGTACCTGGTCCGAGCGGGGCTGGTCGCTGATCCGCCCCCCGGCGAGGCCTTCGAGCTCTTGGGCCGCATCGTCGAGGCCGCCGGCGACCGGTTGAAGGTGTTCGGCGACATCCTGGCCTACGCCGACTTTTTTTTCAACGACGCCTTTGCCTACGATCCAAAAGCCTTCGACGAGCACCTGGGCAAGCCGGACGCCGCCGAGCGGCTGTCGCGCTTCAAGGAGCGGCTTGCCGTGGTGGAGGCTTGGGACGTCGAATCGCTCGAACGGGCCATGCACGATTTTCTGGCGGCCGAGAGCCTGAAAATCGGCGCCATCATCCACACCGTCCGCGTGGCGGTCACCGGCAAGGCCGTCGGCCCCGGCTTGTACGACTGCCTGGAGATTCTGGGCCGCGACAAGTCGCTGACCCGCATGGATCGCGCGCTCGATGAGATCAGAAAACGCGGAAACGTGGATGGATAGGGTGCGCCGTGTTTCCGTTCACGAGGCTGCTGGGGCACGCTACGACTCGACTGAGCTCGCGACTCGACTGAGCTCGCCGAAGTCCGAAGTCCGCTTTGCCGCCAGCCACCCGGGAGGAAAGACAAGGCGACAGGGCGAACGCGGGGGGATACGGACGAAGCTGGGGCACGCTGACGCTTTGCCGCCAGCCACCCGTGTCCTCGTTCCGCCTTCCTCCTTCCTCCATCTCAGAGCCGCTTGACGACGATTTCCTTGGTGAACAGGTTGGCATTGGGCACTAGCACCAACTTGTCTTCCAGCTTGAGCGTCGTGTAGCGGAAGTCGATCGCCGTCACCGTCCCCTCGAGCCCGGCCACCGCCACGTGGTCGCCGCGGCGAAACGGCTCGTACACCAGGATCAAAATCCCGGCCAACAGGTTGGAGATGATGTCCTTGACCGCGAAGCCGATCGCAAACCCGGTCAGCCCCAGCCCCGCCACCAGCGCGCCCACGTCAATGCCCAACGTGGCGCAGGCGGTCACGGCGCCGAAGGTGAACACCGTGATCTTCGCCGTCCACGACATCAGGCTCAGCACGTCGCTGTTGACGCGGGCCCTCGCTCCCACGCGGTTGATGAAGCGGGCGAGCAGGCTGGCCGCCAGCCAGAACAGCAACAGCACCAGCAGGCCCGCGGCCAGCTTGGGCATGAACAGCCAGATCCTCAGCACCAGTTCGTGCCACGCCTCGCGCGTCATGAGCAAGCTGTCCAAGGCCGTTCCTCCCAATGGGGTGTGGTACACGCGGTGCGCCTGCCGGCGTCGGCACGGCCAGTGTCCCGGCGGCTGGGCTCCGGCACACGTGTCCTGCCACTAAAGGGCCGATCTTATCGCTCAGGGCCGCTTGCTTCCAGCGAAGCTGCCGGTTGGCCGGCGGCCTCGGCCCGCGTATGCTGGGAATCATGCGGACCGAATCATCGAAGAAGAGCCTGGCGGCCCAGCGCAAGGCGGCCCACAAGCTGGGGATCGACCGGGCCCGCCGGCATATCCTGCTCTGCTGCGATCGCCGCACCGCCAAATGCGCACCAGCCAGGCGGATGCGCGCCGCCTGGAACTATCTGAAGCGGAGATTGAAGGAGCTCGATCTGGCGGGCCGCGGCGGAGTGTATCGGACGCGCAGCGGCTGCCTGCGGATCTGCCAGGGGGGGCCGGTTGCCGTCGTTTATCCCGAGGGTGCCTGGTATGCCAATTGCGACCCGCCGGTGCTGGAGCGGATCATTCAAGAGCATCTCATCGGGGGGAGGGTGGTCGTCGATCACCTGATCATCGAGCAACCGCTGGACGCTGACGGCCCGGCGCGGGGCGCGGCTGCCTTGCATCGCGGTGGCGAGGGCTGATAATTGCCCTCGGTCGCTCGGCATCAGCCACTGAAGTCAGCCACTGAAGAAGGACGCGCGTCGCATGTCGCTGTTGGTTGTCGGCTCGATTGCCCTGGATAGCGTGCTGACGCCGACCGACGAGCGCAACGACGTGCTGGGCGGCTCGGCCGTCTATTTCTCCTACGCCGCCAGCTATTTCTCCCCCGTGCGGCTGGTGGGCGTGGTGGGCGACGACTGGCCGCACGAGCACACCCGGCTCCTCCAATCGCGGAACATCGACACGGCGGGGCTCGAGATGGTGCCCGGCGCGCGGACCTTTCGCTGGCGGGGCCGCTACGAGCCCAACATGAACGACCGCGAAACGCTGGAAGTCCATCTCAACGTGTTCGGCGACTTCAATCCGACATTGTCCGACGATTGCCGGCAAGCGAAGTTCTTGTTCCTGGCCAACGGGTCGCCCCTGTTGCAACTCCGCGTGCTCGACCAGGTCTGCGGACCCGTTTTGGCGGTCGCCGACACCATGGACCTCTGGATCAACATCAACCGCGACGAGCTGCTGACCCTGCTGCGGCGGCTCGACGGACTGGTGCTCAACGATGCCGAGGCACGGCTGCTCACCAACGACGAAAACCTGGTCCGCGCCGGCCACGCGGTCCGCCGCATGGGCCCCAAGTTCGTCGTCATCAAGAAGGGCGAGCATGGCGCCATGTTCTTCAGCGAACACGAGACCTACGTCATGCCCGCCTACCCCACGCCCCAGGTCGTCGACCCTACCGGCGCCGGCGACAGCTTTGCCGGCGGCATGATGGGCTACCTGGCCGAGCAGGGAAACTTCGAGCCCAAGACCTTGAAGCAGGCCATGGCCTATGGGACCGTGGTGGCCAGCTTCACCGTCGAGGATTTCAGCCTGGAGCGGCTCAAGACGATTGCCCGCGGAGACCTGGATCGCCGCATGGACGAATACCGGCAAATGCTCAGCTTTTAGATCTGGAAATGGCGGTTGCCTTTCCCTGACGAAAACGGAATGCTCTTCCGTTCTACAGATGAACCGGACGCTACGCACCTTTGTCGCCGTCGAAGCCTCGTCCGAGGTCCGCTCGCGGGCCGCCCAGTTGATCGAGCGGCTCGGCCGGACGGCGGCCAAGGTGAAGTGGGTCGAACCGCACAATATGCACTTCACTTTGAAGTTTCTCGGCGACGTGGAGCTGCTCGACGTGCCGCGCGTTTGCCAAGCAGTCGCCGGGGCCGTGGCCGGCTTGCCCGCCTTCGAGGTGGTGGCGCACGGCGCCGGCGCCTTTCCCGGCGCCGAGCGGCCCCGCACCGTCTGGCTGGGGGTCGACCAGGGGGCCGAAGCGATGGTGGACCTGCACGCGGCCGTTGAAAGCGGGTTGCTGCTTTTGGGGTTCCGCTGCGAGCAGCGGCGCTTCCGGCCCCACCTGACCATCGGCCGCGTGCGGGGTGCGCCTCAGCCGGCGGCCGAGCTGGGACGGCTGGTGAGCCAAGAGGCCGACTTTACCGGGGGGGTGACCAGCGTCGACGAGGTGCTGGTGCTGTCGAGCGAGCTTGGGCGGGACGGCCCCAGCTACGAAGTCTTGTGTACCGCGCCTCTAGAGGGTTGAATCACGGGATTGAAGTTCTTTTCTTTCCTTCTGGAGGGACCCGCGGCTGATCCGGCCAAGCTACGGCAAAAAAGCTCTTGCACCGACTAGTGAACACCGATATAGTATTCATGTGTTCACTGCCGGCTGGGGATTGTGCCCTGCCGGCTCGCCGGTTCTAACTTTCCAGAGAAGGATGCTTGTCCATGGTCAGCCTCACCCGGTCCAACCATCGCATGCCCAAAAAAGAGACCCCCCTCACCAAAGCCGCCGCCACCAGGTCGGCCGGCAAATCGGACGGCCACGACGCCGCCGGCACGATGTTGGACGAGAACCCCAACCTGAAGAACACGCTGGCGCAGATCGAAAAACAATTCGGCGAGGGGGCGATCATGCCCTTGGGCACCGAGCACGGCCCTCGCATCGAAGGCATTTCCACCGGCAGCCTTTCGCTGGACCTGGCCCTGGGGGGGCAGGGGATTCCGCGAGGTAGAATTGTGGAGATCTATGGCCCTGAATCGAGCGGCAAGACGACCCTCGCCTTGCACGTGGTCGCCAGGGGCCAGCGAGCCGGCGGGATTGCCGCCTTCATCGATGCCGAGCACGCACTGGACCCGAGTTGGGCCAAGAAGCTCGGCGTGGAGCTGGAAACGCTGCTGGTCAGCCAGCCCGGCAGTGGCGAGGAGGCGATGCAGATCACCGAAATGCTCATCAAGTCGAACGCGGTCGACGTGATCGTGATCGACTCGGTGGCGGCCCTGGTGCCCCAGAAGGAACTCGACGGCGAGATGGGCGACGCGCACGTGGGCCTGCAAGCCCGCTTGATGAGCCAGGCCTTGCGCAAGCTGACCGGCGCGATTTCCAAGAGCAAGACCTCGGTGATCTTCATCAACCAGATTCGCGAGAAGATCGGTGTCATGTTCGGCAGCCCCGAGACGACGCCTGGCGGCCGGGCGCTCAAGTTCTACAGCTCCTGCCGAATCGACGTTCGCCGGATCGGCCAGCTCAAGGAGGGCGAAGAGGTGGTCGGTCAGCGAGTTCGGGCCAAGGTAGTCAAAAACAAGGTGGCGCCTCCCTTCCGCGTCGCCGAGTTTGATATGATGCACACCAACGGCATCAGCTACACGGGCGACGTGCTCGACCTGGCGATCGCCCAAAAACTGGTGGTCCGCTCGGGAGCCTGGTTCCGCTACGGCGAGCTGCAACTGGGCCAGGGCCGCGAAAAGGCCCGGGCATACCTGGAAGAAAACGCGCCCCTGGTCGAAGAGCTGAAGACCAAGGTCCTGGCCGCGGGAGCCGGCGGCCCTGCCGCGGTCGGCGACAGCTCGACGCCGGACGGGGGCGATTCGGAGGCCGACGGGGAGGAATAGGTAGGACGGCCTTCCCAGGCCGTCTAAGGAATTAGGTAGGATGGCCTTCCTCCAAGAAAGCCCGTCCTACGGGTTAAGTCACAACGACGCGAGAGCACCTGGCCATGACGGATTTGATTTTGGACCGGTACCACCCGACGCCCGCTGCGCCGCGGGCAGCAGCCGGCCTGGCTGGCTGGCTGCTGTCGGGGGCGGTTGTGCTGTTTTCCGCCTCGACCTCGCGTGCCCAGGTTGAGGCGCCGCCGGACGGTTCGGGCGAAGCCGGCCGGCAGCTTCCGGACGAAACCGCCCAGGCGCAAGCGGATTGGGACCTGGTTTCGGCCTACGAGCGCGTGGTGGGCAGGGCCATCGCCCGTGCCGAAAAGTCGGTCGTCAGCATCGCGCGGAACAAGGTGCAGTCGCCTGAGCCGTTTGGGCCTGATCCTCGTGGCATTCCGTTTCGCTTCCGACGCAGCCCGGCTCCCCACGATCCGCGCGATCCTGAGTTCGTCCCCAACCAGTTCGGCACCGGGGTGGTCGTCGACCCCTCGGGTCTGGTGGTCACCAACTACCACGTGGTCGACAAAGACAGCGAGCACTATGTGACCACCATCGATCGCAAGGTGTTCAAGATGCGCATCAAGGCGGCCGACCCGCGCAGTGACCTGGCCGTGCTTGAGGTGGCCCCGGACGAGGCGAATAAGCCGCGCGAGGGCGATTTCGTTCCGATCGTCCTTGGCAATGCCGATGAGCTGAAAAAGGGGGAAACGGTGATCGCCCTGGGCAATCCCTATGCCATTGCCCGCGACGGCCAGGTGAGCGCCAGCCGTGGCATCGTGGCCAATCTCTCGCGCAAGGTCGGCTTGCCCGCTTCGGCTGAGGACGAACTGCGAACGCTGCACAATTTCGGCACTTTGATCCAGACCGATGCCAAGCTCAATCTCGGCACCAGCGGCGGAGCGCTCATCAATCTGCGGGGAGAAATGGTCGGGCTCACCTCCTCCCTGGCTGCCACCGCCGGCTACGAGATGGCGGCCGGCTATGCCATTCCCGTCGACGAGACGTTCCGGCGCGTGCTCGACACCCTGAAAAAGGGACGCGAGGTGGAATACGGATTCCTGGGCATTGCTCCTCACTACATCGACAGCCGCGACGTGCATCGCGGCGTGCGAGGCATCACGGTCAGAGAGGTGCGTTCCGGCACCCCGGCGCGGATGTTTGGCATCAACGAAATGGATCGGATCACGCACGTCGATGGTGTGCCCATCTACGAGCCCGATGGCCTGCGGCTGCACGTCGGCAAGCTGCCTCCCCGGGCCACCACTACTCTGACCATCGAGCGGCAAAACGGCCAAACCAAACCGCTGCACGTGGTCTTGAGCAAGTACCGTGTCCGGGGTGAAAAAATTGTCACCGAGCGGCCCCCAGCCTGGCGCGGTTTGCGGGTCGATTTTTCGACCGCGGTCGTCCGCGACGATTTGCTGGAGGAGTTTCATAATCATTGCCTGGCCGTGAGCGAAGTCGAGCCTGACAGCCCCGCTTGGAAGGCCGGCCTGCGGCTGGCCGGCAATAGCTACACTGCCTACACCGGCGCCCTCATCAGCCACGTGGGAACCACTCCGGTCACCGACCCCGACGACTTCTACCGGGCCGTGGCCGACCAGCGGGGACGCGTCCGCTTGACGGTCGTCAATCACGGCGAAGTCAGCTTCGTCGTCGTCGATCCGTAGCCGCATTCGGCAGTCGTGCCACTGCTTGGAGGAGGCCGGCCGCGGTCTCCGAGAAGCAGTGCCGGTGTCATGCCACCATCCCGTGGGCCCGCCCGCGTGGGACCGTGTCATCCAACGTGCGCGAGCCGGGTTGTCGGCGCCTCGAGCAGCGCTAGTCGCCATCGGCTGCAATGGCTATCATCACTGGTTTAGTCGCTTCGAACTTGCAGCGGTCGTTTGAAAGCCCATGAAAACGGACGATCTCAGGGAAAAATACCTCGAATTCTTCGAGTCGAAAGGGTGCGTGCGCCGGCCCAGCGACGTGCTGGTGCCCGTCTGGGATCCCTCGGTCTTGTTCACGCCCGCCGGCATGAACCAGTTCAAGGACCACTTTCTCGGCAAGTGCAAGCTGGAGTTCACCCGGGCCACCACCTGCCAGAAGTGCCTGCGCACCGGCGACATCGACAACGTGGGCCGCACCGCCTATCACCACACGTTCTTCGAGATGCTGGGCAACTTCAGCTTCGGCGACTATTTCAAGCGCGAGGCGATTCACTGGGCCTGGGAGTTTCTGACCGACAAACGCTGGCTCGCTCTGCCGGCCGAGCGGCTGAGCGTCTCGGTCTACCAGGACGACGAAGAGGCCGCCGATATCTGGTCGCGCGAAATCAAGCTCCCCGCCGAAAAGATCGAGCGGATGGGTGAGGACGACAACTTCTGGCCGGCCGGCGCGCCCAGCCGCGGCCCCGACGGCGTCTGCGGGCCTTGCAGCGAGATCTTCTTCCACCCCGACCAGGGCGGCGCCGTCGAAATCTGGAACCTCGTCTTCACCCAGTTCAATCGCGTGGGCGATCCACCCGACAACCTCCGCCCCCTGCCCAGTAAGAACATCGATACCGGCATGGGCCTGGAACGCACCGCGGCCATGCTGCAAGGCGTCGACAGCAACTTCCACATCGATATCCTGCGATTCATCCTCGATCGCGCGGCCGAAGTCTGCCGACTGCCCTACGACCCGGCCAGCGACAACGGCAGGCGGCTGCGGCGGATCACCGACCATGTCCGCGCCTGCACCTTTGCCATCCACGAAAACGTCTACCCCGGCCCCAACAAGGAAAAGTATGTCGTCAAGCGGCTGTTGCGGCGGGCGGTGCTCGACGGTCATCAAATGGGCCTCCGCGAACCGTTCCTGCACCGCCTCGTGCCAGCGGTGGCCGAGGCCATGCACCATCCCTACCCCGAGTTGGCCGAGACGGTCCAGCGCGTCGCCCAGGTGATCGAGAAAGAGGAGAGCAACTTCTTTTCCACGATCGACGCCGGCCTGGACCGCATTGAGAAGGTCTTCGACGCCATGCGCCGCCAGGGCCGCGTGATGGTCGACGGCGGCGAAGCGGCCGACATGTACACCACCCACGGATTCCCGCCCGAGCTGTTCGAGACGCTGGCGGCCGAGCACAATTTCACGTTCGACTGGGAAGGGTATCGCCGCGCCATGGGTGAGCATGGCGACGTTTCGGGCGCCGGCCGCAAGCACGAGCTGTTCAAGCGCGGGCCGCTCGACGGCTTGAAGAAGGCCCTGCACAACACCGAGTTCTTGGGCTACCTGCAGACCACTGCCGCCGCCAAGGTCATGGGACTCATCGCCCAGGACCAGCTTTGCGACCAGGTCGACGAGGTGGGACATGCCGAACCGGTCGTGGTGGTCCTCGACAAGAGTCCTTTTTATGCCGAGAGCGGCGGCCAGGTGGGCGACACGGGAGAGCTGGTCGGCGACGGCATGCGCTTCGAGGTCATCGACACCCAGAAGGAAGGCGGCCTGATCCTGCACAAGGGGCACCTGCGCGAAGGGGTGATTCGGCAGGGCGCCCAGGTCACGGCCCGCGTCGATGCCGAGCGCCGGCAGGGCATCCGCCGCGCCCACTCGGCCACGCACATCTTGCACTATGCCTTGCAGAAACACTTGGGCCGCCATGCCCAGCAGCAGGGTTCGAAGGTCGACCGCGACTGGCTCCGTTTCGACTTCACCAACCCCAGCTCGGTTTCGCGCGACGACGTGGCCCGCATCGAGGACGAAGTGAACGCCCGCGTTGCCGCCGCCGACGAGATCACCTGGACCACGCTGCCGATCGCCGAAGCGCGCAAGCAAGGGGCCATGATGCTGTTTGGCGAGAAGTATCCCGACGTGGTCCGCATGGTGGCGATGGGGCAGTTCAGCAAGGAGCTCTGCGGCGGCACGCATCTGGACAACACCGGCCAGGTCGGCCTGTTCAGGATCATCGGCGAGGAAAGCGTGGCCGCCGGGACCCGCCGCATCACCGCGGTCACCGGCTCGATGGCGCTGGAACGCATCCGCGGCACCGAGTCGGCCCTGTTGGAGACGGCCGCGGCCTTGCGCGTTCCGCCCGCCGAGGTGCCGTCGCGCGTGTCGGCCTTGGTCAAGGAGATCCGCGAGCTGAAGAAACAACTCGCGGCGGGCGGTAAGGCGGGCGGCGTGTCGGCCGACCAATTGCTCGGCGACGCCTTCGAGGTGGCCGGCGCCCGCGTGGTGGTGGCGGAGGTGCCCAACGGCACGGCCGATTCGCTGCGGCAGTTGATCGATCAGCTCCGCCGCAAGGCGGGCTCGGCCGCCGTGCTCTTGGCCAGCCGTGAAGACGGCAAGGTGGTGTTGGTGGCCGGCATCAGCCGCGATTTGCAGGATCGCGGGCTGAACGCCGGCGAGTGGGTCCGTCGGGTGGCCAAGGTGGTCGGCGGCAGCGGCGGCGGGCGCCCCGACATGGCCCAGGCCGGCGGCAAGGAGCCCGAAAAGCTTCCCGCCGCGCTGGCCGAGGCCCGCCAGGTCATCGAAAGCCTGCTGAGCCAAGCATCCGCAGCGCCCCCGACCCAGAAGCACTAGGGGCCGTTGCGGGTCGGCTTCAGCTCGAGCTCGACCACCAGCAGCCGGTTGATGACGCTTAAGGTGTCGTCGGCCTGGTAAACAGACACCGTGCGGCCGCTTGGAGCAGCCATGATGAATTCTCAGTGATTCACGGGAACGCTTCGACCATCGGCCAGATGGATTACGAAAGGCCGGAATGGCGCCGCTTCATAGAACCGCCGAAGTTGTTCAATCGCCATCGTCGTGCTGCTCGCTGAGTTGGCGGCAATAAGTGCTTCCGTGGAGAAGGATGGACCGTTAGTACAAGTATAACCGGAAGGAGGCGTTGCGGTGGCCTGCGGGTTGGCCGGTCGGGACCATGGGCGGCCCAAACGGTATCACTACCGGCCGCGGCACCGCCTTGACACCCGGCGGGCCGGTCTTTTAGGATCAGCAGTTTCCCGACAGCCTGCTGGCAAGGCAAGAGAGTCACTCGTGGCCGTACCCAAACGAAGACATTCCAACGCCCGCACCGGCAGCCGGCGGGCGCATGACCGAAAAAAGCCGAAGCAGTTGTTCTTCTGCCCCAAATGCAGCACGGCCCTGCCCTCGCACGTCGTGTGCCCCAAGTGCGGCTATTACATGGGGCGGGTCGTCGTCGAGGTCGAGGAATAGGCCGCCCCGTGGGCAAGATTGCGCTACTCTTCCCCGGGCAGGGCGCTCAAACGGTCGGAATGGGCAAGGACCTGGCCGACCGGCTTCCGCAGGCCCGTGGCCTCTACCAGCGTGCCGGCGAAGTGCTGGGCTACGACCTGGCCCGCCTCTGCTTCGAAGGGCCGGCCGACCAGCTCGATTCGACCGTCCACAGCCAGCCGGCCCTGTTCGTCACCAGCCTGGCCGCGCTCGAGTCGCTCCGCCAAGAGTCGCCCGCCGCCGTCGACGAGTGCCAGGCCACCGCCGGTCTGAGCCTCGGTGAGTACACCGCCCTGGTCTTCGCCGGGGTGCTCGATTTCGAAACCGGCTTGGCACTGGTGCGCGAGCGCGGGGCGGCCATGCAGCAGGCGGCCGACGACAACCCCAGCGGCATGGTCAGCATCGTGGGACTGGAGCGGCCGCGTGTCGAGGCCCTGGTCAACCAGGCGCGGGACAACGAAGTGCTCCAGGTGGCCAACCTGTTGTGCCCGGGAAACATCGTCGTCTCGGGCAGCAAGCTGGCCTGCCGGCGGGTGGCCGAAATGGCCGAGGCGGCCGGCGCCACGCGGGCCATCCCCCTGGCCGTGGCCGGCGCTTTCCATACGCCGCTGATGCAAAGCGCCGTGGCCCGGTTGCAGCGGGTCCTGGCGGAAGCCCGGTTCGAAAAGCCGCGGATCGCGGTGGTCTCCAATGTCGACGCCCTGCCGCACGACGACCCCGGCGAAATCCGCGGGCTGTTGACGCGGCAGGTGGTCGAACCGGTGCGCTGGGAAGACTCGATGCGCTACCTGCTCGACCGCGGCTTCGACCGGTTTTACGAAGTCGGCCCCGGCCGCGTCCTGCGGGGCCTGTTGCGGCGGATCGACCGGGCCGCCTCCTGCGAAAGCACCATGTAGAACTCCTGAACGGGAACCAAACGCGAACCCACGGCTCGAAACATGTTTACCGTCGACTTGAAAGACCAGACGGCCCTGGTCACCGGTGCCTCGCGAGGACTGGGCCGGGCGATTGCCGTGGCCCTGGCCGGCTGCGGGGCGCGAGTGGCCTGCGTGGCCCGCGACCGCGAAAAGCTGGCGGCCACCGTCGACGAGATCGCGTCGGCCGGGGGCGTGGCTGCCTGGTTCGAGTGCGACGTGTCGAGCTCGCAAAGCGTCGAGCGGACGATCGAGGCCGTGCTCGAGAAGTGGCAGCGGATCGACATCCTGGTGAACAACGCGGGCATCACGCGCGATACGCTGATCCCGCGGATGCAGGATGAGCAGTGGGACGAGGTGATCAACACCAACCTGCGGGGGGCCTTCCTGTTCACCCGCGCGGTCAGCAGGCCGATGATGCAGGCCCGCTACGGGCGGATCGTCAACATTGCCAGCGTTTCGGGGCTGATGGGCAATCCGGGGCAGTCGAACTACTCGGCGTCGAAGGCCGGTTTGATCGGCATGACGCGCTCGGTGGCCCGCGAGCTGGCCGGGCGCAAGGTGACCGTGAATGCCGTGGCGCCCGGGTTTATCGAGACGGAGATGACCGAGGCACTGGGGCAGAGCCTGCTCGACGAAGTCCAGAAGCGAATTCCCGCGCGGCGGCTGGGCAAGCCGGACGAAGTGGCCCGGGCGGTGCTGTTTCTGGCCGCGCCCGGCTCCGCCTACATCACGGGGCACGTGCTCACGGTCGATGGCGGGTTGACCGCCTGAGCCCTGCCGACGGGCAGGGAACATGGCTGGTCTGAAAAGATAGGCAATCTGCCGTCAGATATGGACAGCCGGCCTCAAAACCGCTATATCTTCCTCTCTCTTACGAGAAGTCCCTATTTTCGTAGGATTTACCTACTCCCTCCAGAACGCTATCTTGGGTAGCTGCGGGGAGGTTGTTGTCCAATCGAACCCGTTTTCCGGTGCCGAAGGAGGACCTTCAAGGTGGCCTCAGTCAAAGAGCGTGTCATCGATATTGTGGCCGAGCAATTGGGGGTCAGTAAGGACCAGGTCACGCCCGAGACATCTTTCGTCAACGATTTGGGCGCGGATTCCCTCGACACCGTAGAACTGGTGATGGAGCTCGAAGAAGAGTTCGACATCAACATCCCGGACGATGCGGCCGAAAAGATCCAAACCGTCGGCCAGGCCATAGAATACATCGAGAAATCACAGTCTACCTGATCGCATCCAAACTGGTCTTGGGCGCTGGCGTTCAAGGCACCAGTCCAATCCAAGTCTCACGGCTCTCATGAAACGACGTGTCGTCCTAACCGGGCTCGGCGCGGTCACGTCCCTCAGTCGCCAGGTTGAGGACCTCTGGAAGCGGATCTGCAACGGTGAAAGCGGGGTCCACCGCATCACCGTCTTCGATACCTCTGAACACAAAGTCAAGTTCGGTGGCGAGATCAGCGACTGGGCCACCGACGGTTACATCACGCCCAAGGATGCCAAGCGCATCGATCGCTTTGCCCAGTTCGCCCTGGTGGCCGCCATCGACGCGGTCCGCGACTCGGGGCTCGATTTCTCGCGCGAGGATCCCTACCGCTGCGGCGTCGTTCTGGGTTCAGGCATCGGCGGGCTCCACGAATTCGAGGAACAGCACCTCCGGTTGCTCGAAAAAGGCCCTGGCAAGGTCTCAGCCTTCACCATCCCCAAGCTGATGCTCAACGCCGCTTGCGGGCACGTCTCGATCCAATACGCCTTGCGCGGCCCCACCGCCGCGGTCGCCACCGCCTGTGCCAGTGCCGCCAACGCCATCGGCGACGCGTTCAAGGCCATCCAATACGCCGATGCCGACATCATGGTTACAGGCGGCTCCGAGGCCGCCTTGACCCCCATGGGCCTCAGCGGCTTTGCCTCCATGCGGGCCCTGTCCGAGCGTAACGACGATCCGGCCGGGGCCAGCCGGCCTTTCGACGCCGGACGCGACGGCTTCGTGCTGAGCGAAGGAGCGGGGTTGCTGGTGCTGGAGGAACTCGAACATGCCAGGGCTCGCGGCGCTCGCATCTATGCGGAAGTCCTCGGCTACGGCGCCACTGCCGACGGCAGCCACATCACACAGCCCGATGAGCATGGCAGCGGCGCCGCCCAGGCCATGGCCAGCGCCCTGGCCAACGGCCGCCTCGACGCCTCGGAAATCGGGTACATCAATGCCCACGGAACCAGCACGCCGCTGGGAGACCAGGCGGAAACCATAGCCATCAAAACGGTTTTTGGCGACCATGCCCGCCAAGTCAGCATCTCCAGCACCAAGAGCGAGCTGGGCCATATGCTCGGCGCCAGCGGTGGGGTCGAGTTGGTCCTGTGCGTGCTGGCGCTGCGCGACGGCGTGATTCCCCCCACGATCAACTACGAGGTGGCCGATCCGGCCTGTGACCTCGATTACACCCCCAACCAGGCCCGCCAGCGGAAGCTGACGGCCGCCATGTCGAACAGCTTCGGTTTTGGCGGCCACAACGCCTCGATCATCGTCGGCCAGGTGCGCCCAAACGGCCGGGTAGAGTAGGACGGCCTTCCCAGGCCGTCCAGTCGGGCTGCTAAGCCCCTCGGGAAGTGTAGCCGGACTCGCCAGAGTTCGGGCCAGACGGCCGCATGGGACTGGCGACTTCGTCCTTCTGCCTTCATCCTTCTGCCTTCATCCGCCTTGCCCTAGCCGGGGCTGTTGCCTATACTCCCCGCCTCCCGTCGTCAGCATGGAGGCTGAAGCATGTCCAAGACCAGGGCGGCCCGCAGTTGCGGCCCACATCGTGATGCCACGTGTCCGACCGGTCCCGGTCGTAAGCTGCGGCTGGCGGCCTGGGCCGCTTTGCTCGCGCTGCTGAGCATCTTCTTTTGGGCCGGCTCGGCCCCAGGACAGGCGGCGTCCCGAACGGCCAAGCCGGCCGCTCGCAACGACGACTCCCAATCGGTCCGGGAGCCCGGCCAGCAGGATCAGAAGTGGCGCACAACGAGCGGCCGGCTGGGTGCCGATGTCTTGCCCAAAGCGGCCGCCGCCAAACGCGCCGGCACCGACCGGCTGACCTCCCGGCCCGCGGCCGCCGAGCCGCAGGGCACCGCCGAGGGCGCCATCGAACCTTTGGCACCCATTGCCAACAGCCCCCGCCGTCCGATCGCGCTGGTGACGCAGGGCCCGGGCACCTTGCCCAACGAGGCGGGCCAGTTATGGCGCAATTACGACATCAGCCCCTACACGTTGCGGGTGACGTCGACCAATCGGCCGGAGCAAGCCATCGTCGACTGGATCCTCCGCGAAACCGGCTACGAAGCCTGGCACGGCGAGCCGTTGGGGCTGCTCAGCGCCACCGAGCGCACGCTCCGCGTCTATCACACGCCCGAGATGCACGCCCTGGTCTCCGAAGTCGTCGACCGCTTTGTCGACACCCAGGCCGAGTCGCACGCATTCGGCCTGCGCGTCGTGACCGTCGGACACCCCAATTGGCGGGCCAAGGCCCAATCGGTTCTGCACCCGGTGCAGGTCCAGACGCAGGGCATCCAGGCCTGGCTGGTGCAAAAAGAAGACGCGGCCTTGATGCTGGCCGAGCTGCGCAAGCGGATGGACTTCCGCGAGCACAGCTCGCCCCACCTGCTGGTGAACAACGGGCAGTCGACGACTGTTTCCGCGACCCGGCCGCGGGCCTACACGCGCGACGTGGCGCTGCGCCCGGAGGTCTGGCCCGCCTTCGAGCCGCAGTTGGCCCAGTTCGACGAAGGGTTTTCGCTGGAGCTCAGCCCGCTGTTGTCGCTCGACGGGGGCACCATCGACGCGGTGATCAAGTGCAACATCGACCAGCTCGAGAAGCTGGTGCCCGTGATGATCGAGGTGCCGACCCCGGTCGCCCCCCGGCAGCGGACGCAGATCGAAGTGCCGCAGGTGACGCACTGCCGCCTGCACGAGCGCTTCCGCTGGCCGGTGGACCAGGTGCTGGTGGTGGGCCTGGGCGTCGTCGCCACGCCGGTGCCCGCCGAGCCGGCCGGTTTGCTCGGTTCGCTGCCGCTGCTCAATTCGCCGCCTCGCGCGGATCTGCTGGTCTTTATCGAGAGCAAGGGCCGAGGGACCGGACGTGCCGCCCCCGAAGGCCGGACCAGCCAGCGCGACGCCAACACCTACCGCGGCAGGTATTGAAGCCCGCCGCGTGCGCCGTCGGCTGTCGCGCGGCAGGCGGAAGCGGCGAGGCCCCCCATCCGCGGCGGTGCCTGTTCCGCCTCGACGGTCCCAGCCGCCTGGACTAAGATAATCAGCTACCCCCCCGCGTGGCAGGGCTCTTTTTATTATTGAAGGCCTTCCCGGTTGGTATACCGCTCCCCTTATTATTAAAAGCTTCCGGCCGGTTTACTCGCTCCCCGTCAACCCCCCGCGAATGTTCGTTCCATGCGTCGTGTCGTCGTGACCGGCCTGGGTGTCGTGAGCCCTTTGGGGAATACCAAGGAGGCCCTCTGGGACGCTCTGTTGGCGGGGCAGAGCGGCGTCCGCCTCTCCGAGCTGCCGCCCGGCACGCTGCCCGCACGCTTTGCCGCCGAGGCCCGCCAGTTCACCGGTGGCATCGAGGATTTTGGCCCGCTTCAAGGCGACCAGAAGAAGTCGATCCGCAAGGGCCTCAAGGTCATGTGCCGCGAGAGCCAGATGGGCGTGGCCGCCGCCCAGCTCGCCTTGCACGATGCCGGGCTCGCGGCCGGCAAGTTCGATCCTGAGCGGGCGGGCGTGGTCTACGGCTCCGACTACATGGTGACGATCCCCACGGAGTTCAGCGCTCCGATCCTGGAGTGTCTTCAACCGGCAGGCCAGTTCGACTTCTCGCGTTGGGCGCAGCACGGCATCGGCAAGATGAATCCGCTCTGGCTGCTCAAGTATCTGCCCAACATGCCGGCCAGCCACATCGCCATCTACAACGACATGCGCGGGCCCAACAACTCGATCACGCACCGCGAGGCGGCCGCCAACCTGGCGGTGGGCGAGGCCTTTCGCGTCATCGTTCGCGGCCATGCGGACCTGATGGTGGCCGGGGCGACGGGCACCCGCGTCCACCCCATGAAGGCCTTGCACGCCTTGCTCTGTGAGCAACTGGCTGCTGACGGCGAGGTGCCCGCCCGCGCGGCCCGCCCCTTCGATCTGCACCGCACGGGCATGGTGCTGGGCGAAGGCGCCGGGGCGGTGGTGCTGGAAGAGCTGGAGTCGGCCCGCGCGCGGGGCGCGGTGATCCATGCCGAGCTGGTCGGCGCCGCCTCGTCATCGGTGGCCGACCGCAACCTCGTGCCGCGCCGCGACGTGGCGCTGGCCAATGCCATGCGCGGAGCCCTGCGGGAAGCCGGGCTTTCCCCCCGCGAGGTCGGCCACCTGCACGCCCATGGCCTGGGCACGCGCGTCAGCGACGCGGAGGAATCGCGTGCCATCCGCGACGTATTCGGCTCGCACGCCGATCATCTTCCCGTCACGGCCGCCAAGAGCTATTTCGGCAACCTGGGCGCCGGTAGCGGCCTGATCGAGTTGATTGCCAGCACGCTGTCGCTGTCGCGTGGCCGGTTGTTCCCGATTCTCAACTACGAGACGCCGGACCCCGACTGCCCCATCGCCGCCGTAACAGGGTACGATACCGACCCCGGCGACTCCTTTCTGAATCTCAGCGTGACGCCTCAGGGCCAGGCCAGTTGCCTCGCCGTCCGCCGCCTGGCGACCCGCTAGCGAACGTTCGCCGCGCTTCCGGACTGCTTCCGGCCGACTCGAGTCGGCAGAGCATTCCCTAGGCAGAACCAGAATGCCGGCACCGGCCAACCCGCGCTAATCAAGCCACCGGAACTCGGCTTGGTCGCTTCGCTAGGAGCCGTTTTCGGCATCATAGTTCTCTTCCGACTTCACCGTTCCATCGTCAAAATAGCGCACCAACTTGCCAATCGGTTTTCCGTCGGCGTATTGTCCGCGGGTTCTGACTTATGCGCTCCCGACGACCGGTGAGCAACCCGCCAGTCGAATATTGGACTTATCCCCTTTTTTGCTCGGGAGGGCATATCCACAACCTATAGCGGGTTGTTCGTGGACGATCAACGGCGACCGGATGGCGACCAGTGATTCGGATCTACTGGCGGCGCTGACGGCGCAGCGCCTTGCGCTCGGCCTTGCTGAGCTTGCGATCGGTGGCGTCGAGCTCCTCGCGGTGCGATGACGACACTTTGCGCTGCACGCGCGCAGGCGGCTCGTCGAAGTCGTAACCGTAATCTTCGTCCGCGTCGCCGGCCGCCGACCGGTTCGTTGCCGGCCGTGCGGGCTCCACGGCCGGAACCAGGTCGCCGCGGCGGGCCGGCTTGGGAGGCGCGGCGTGCGCCGCATCCACCTTGGGCTTGCGGAACCAGGAACGCGTCGGCGCCGGCTCGCCCGATTTGACCGCGCCGACCTTCTGCTGTTTCGGTTTTTCCCGGACGGGAATCAACCCTTGAGCGTCCAGAATCACGTACCGGGCGTGCAACGCCATCGCCAACACCAGGCAGAGGTTGCCGACCATCTCGCAGCCCTCTTCCAGCATGATGCCGCGGGCGCCCGACTCGGCCATCACAATCTCCAATTGCGCCAGTACCGCCGTGGCATAGCAGCAAGCCGTCGCCAAGAAAGCGGCCACCGACGAGCGGCAGGGCCGCATGTCCAACAGCAGCCGGATGCCCACCACTCCCAGCACGACCAGGTAAGGACCGACCCACCAGATCGAACCGTCGCCGAAAACTCGGCGGCCGGTGAGATGGGCCATCATTTCCTTGAAGCCCTCGTGCAGGCTACCCCCTTCGTCCATGCTCATCGTCATCCAGCACAATGCCGCCCACAGCCAGATGCGGTACCGCCCGTGGTAATCGTCCGACTTGTGCCGGCGGATGGTATAGACCAACAGCGCCACCAGGCTGGCCAGCGCCAGGGTCAACGACGAAAACCAGCAGCACAGGCCCCCTTCGCCGTCCAGGTCGAAGGCCGCCACGCGCCCATCCGTTGACATGTGCGCCACCGTCGGCATCCAGGCATACAAGGCCTCCAGTCCCGCCACTACCGTCAGGCTGGCCAGAAACAAGAGCACGAAGGTGGTGTGCTTGCGCGGGATCAAGTCGGTGATGCGCGGTTGCCGTTCCATGGCGGCCTCGGAGTAAGTTCGAGAATGGTGGGTGCGACGCAGCCTGGCACCGCCGGAGCCGGCCGATCCGCGACCGGCGGACGATGGCTCGCCGGCCGCGACCGAGCTGCCGATGACTTCGTCGGTCAGCACCCGCCGTCGCCGGTCGTCGAGTTGGCCACTGCGGAACTGCATCGATTGGCGGCGGGGATCATAGCGTCGGAGTCGATTTGGGCGAAGACGGGTTGCCGGCGACGCTTCGGCAACGCGGCAATGTCGGCGCCTCCCCTGCCCCTCTGTTGCACTTCGGCATTTTCTTTCGCCAATCCGCACGGACCTGCCAGCCTTCCACAGCAATGCCGCCCGCTTCCCTTTTTGCCCGCACTGTGCAAACTCGCCAACAGCCCCAGCATCGCGCTCCAGCGGTGCTAGCAGCAGGTGCATGACGGGGTAAACCGCATTGACCACTTTTCCAGCGCCAGATAGGCTGCTGAGCCGTTGCCAGACCCTAAGGCTTTCGTTTGGCTGGCTTTTGCGTCGATCGCGCGCCTGGAATCCATCGTCCAAGGATGGACATTAAACGCCGCTTTCTCGTTTGTTCCGCCCTCGTCGGCCTGTCGGCCATCGCGCAGGCCGTCACGATCCAGCGCGCGGTGGTGCCGGCCCAGGATTCGATCCGTTACCTGGTGGTCGCCCAGGCCATGGCCCGCGACGGGCTGCTGCCCACGCTGAAAACCCAGAACGAGCAGCCTTTATTCCCGGCCGCGGTCTGGTTAACACACCAGGGGCTGGTGGACTGTGGGCTGATCGGCCCGGCCGACTGGGCGGTCAGCCTGCAGATTGCGGCGGCCGTGCCGCTGGTCTTCGCGGTGGTCAGCGTCTATTTGCTGCTGGGACGCCTGGTAGGTGGACCCTCCGCGTTGGCAGCCAGCCTGCTGTTTTGCCTGCTCGGCTCCATCCGGCGCCTCGGAGCCGACGGCCTCAGCGACAGCACGCACCTCTGCTTCTGTTGCTGGGCGCTGTGGGCGGGCTGCCACTATTTTGCCTGGATAAAAGGAAACGTCGCCGGGCGCAAGCCAAACGCAGCCTGGCTGGCGGCCATGGGAGCTTTCACAGGCATTGCCTTGCTGGCACGGGCCGAAGCCATCGTGTTGCCGCTTGCGGCGGCCGCAACCATGGGCCTTGCCCAACTGCGGCCGGCATGGCGGCAGTGCTGGTTCAGATTGGCGGGTGGCGGGACGGCCCTGGTGGCCGGCATGGCCCTGGTGTTGGTGCCCTATTTGGCTCTCGGTCCGGCACGCGACGTCGACTCAATCGTGGCCCGGTTGCTGGGCAGGCAAGGGGCCGACGAGAGTGCGCCCTTGAACCTGCCCCCCGGCAGGGTGCTGGCGACCGGGGCCGATCAGCCGGGCTGGCGGTTGGAAGGGACAGGCCAATTGACTTTCGGCCGCAAAGACACGGCGGCGAGCGGCCGGTTCCACGGGTACGCCGCCGCGGCCGCCGAGCTGGCCAGGGAACTGGTCGAAGCACTCGACTATTGGGTGGCCGCCCTGGCAGCGTGGGGGCTCTGGAGCTGCCGGCGGTTCCCTGTGCGGCCGGCCGACCGGTTCGTGCAACTCGCGGCGCTGGGCATCATGGCGGGCGTGCTCAAGGTGGCCGCCACCGGTGGCTATTTATCGGAGCGTCATCTGCTGGTGCCGATCACCTTGTCGCTGGCGTGTGCGGGCGTGGGGGCCGTCAAGCTGGCGCGCCTCGCATCCCGCAATGGCTTCGGCGCCGTGCCTTCCCTGGGCCAGCGCCTGGCAACGTTTAAACCGGCGCTGGTGCAGTGCTCGATGCCGGCGGCCTTGGGCCTGCTGTGCTGGGTGTCGGGCCCCGACGCCTTGCACGCCAGCCGGTCGGGCCATTTGCAGGCGGCGCGGTGGCTGGAAACGCGAACCCGGCCAGACGACGTCGTGCTCGACAGCCGGGGTTGGACCGCCTTGTACACGGGACGCACGACGTACCGCTACGATGCGGCCCAGGCGGCCTATAGTCACCCGCGGCTGGCCTACATCGTGGTCGAGCGGGCCGAGCTGGAGTCGCCGAGCCGCCGGGGCGAAACACTGCGCCTGCTGATGGAGCAAGCCGGCGAGCCGGTGGCGCGTTTCAGCCCGCCCGCGGGCCGGCCGGTCCAGCAAGTGCTGGTGTATCGTTGGCACCCCCTGCGTTTCGCCGAGCTGAAAGGTCGTCTCGATGCGCGCTAACGTCCGGGCCTTTGTTCAACTGGCTGCCGAAGCGCTCGAGCTGGGCGGCCCCGTCTACGAGTTCGGTTCCTACCAGGTCGAGGGCCAGGAGCACGTCGCCGACCTGCGGCCTTTGTTCGCGGGCCAGGCCTACGTGGGCTGCGACTTGCGGCCAGGGCCGGGCGTGGATCGGCTGGAAGACCTGGCGGCTCTGTCGCTGAGCGACGACTCGGCCTCCACGATCATCTGCGTGGAGACGCTGGAACACGTGTTCGAGGCGCGGCGGGGCGTCGAAGAAATGATGCGGGTGCTCGCGCCCGGGGGCACGCTCCTGGTCGCGGCGCCGCTCGATTTTCGGATCCACGACTATCCGGGCGACTACTGGCGGCTCACGCCCAGTTGCCTGGAGCGGCTGTTGGCGCCGCTGGAAGCCACGCTGGTGGGCTGGCAGGGCGTGGACCGTTTTCCGCACACGGTGTTCGGCATCGGCTGCAAGGCGCCGGCGCGGCCGAACATCGCGGCAGGCCTCAATCGCTTCATGGGGGCGTACCAGCGGTGGTTGACGCTGTCGGCGAGCGAAGTGTCGTGGCCGCGCCGCATGAAAAACTGGCTGTCGGGAATCGCGGGCAGCAAGGGAGACCGCCGCCGGGACCGCGAGTATTACCAGGTGCGGTTCGCCATGGAGCTGCCGGCCGGCCGGCAGCGGAAGCACGATCTGCTGGGGTTGTCCCAAGCCGACAGCGGCACCGGCGCCCGGCTCGATCTGAGCTGATGCACGCTCGGGCCGGCGTGCTTGGCGCGGGACGCGCTTTGACAGGAACCGCCACAACTCGGAAATCGCGATGAACTCGACAAGCCGTCAAGTGGAACGCGTGCTGGTGATCGGCCTGGACGGGGCCACGTTCGACGCCTTGACGCCCTGGGCCCAATCGGGACACATGCCGAACCTGGCCAGGCTGACGGCCACCTCGGCCCTGTCGGTGCTGCGCTCGACGAAGCCCTACATCACGCCGGTCGCCTGGACAACGTTCCAGACCGGCTGCGATCCATCGGAGCACGGCATCTTCGACTACCGCTACCTGGATCATGCGCGGCGGCGGCTGCAGTTGAACCATGCGGGCCGGATCGAGCGGGCCACGCTGTTCGACGCGGTGAGCGCGGCGGGGGGCGAGGTGGTCTCGCTCAATCTGCCGATGACCTATCCGGCGCCCGCCGGCGTGCGGGGCATCGTCGTGGGAGGCCTCGACAGCCCTTCGATCGAAGCGGCACTGGCGCCGTATCCGGAGTTTGCCGAGCGGATGCAGGAAAGCGGCGCCCGCTACGACCTGGCCACGATCTGGCGGCGCAAGCCGACCACGTTCGACGAGCTGGCCGATGGCGTCGCGCAGACCAGGGCCGCCTTCTTTGGCCAGGTGGCGGCGGCCCGGCTGGCCGATCAGATGACCGATTGGCAGTTGATGGTGGTCCAGTTTCAGGCGCTCGACGCGCTGGCGCATCGCTGCTGGCACCTGCTGGAGGTGGACCCGGACGCCAGCGAGCCGGCCGCCTGGATCGGCAAGGCGCGGCAGGCGCTGGTGGCGCTGGACGATTGCCTGGGCGAGCTGATGGAGCTGGCTGCCCGGCGCCGCGCGGCGGTGGTGGCGCTGAGCGATCATGGCTTCGGCCCGTTTCGCGAAAAGATTTCGCTGCCCGAGCTGCTGTCGCGGCGGGGCCTGGTGCGGCTGCCCGGCGGCGGCGCGGCGGCCGGCTTTTATCTGCGGCGCTGCGGCTGGAAGGTGCGCAAGTATTTATGGCGTCGGCTGCGGCCCGGACAAAGCTCGGCCCGGCTGACGCGGCCCCTGGGCTGCCTGCTGCCGATCGACTGGCGGCGCAGCGTGGCCCTGGCCCTGCACGGCAACCTGGGCGGCCTCGTGTACCTGAACACGCGCCGGCGGTTCGGCGGCTCGGCCCTGGTCACTGAAAGCCAGCGCGAGCAGGCGGTATGCGACACGATTGCCGCCTTCGACGAGGCGCGGCATCCCGGCACGGGCGAGCGCTTGTTCGAGGAGACGTTCGGCACGGCCGAGCGTTTCGGCCAGGATCCGGTCGAGCGGCAATGGCCCGACGTGGTGGCGATACCCGCGCCCGGTTTTCACACCCGTCACAAGTTCGAGTCGTCGCCTCGCCTCATGCGCGGCGACCCGAATCTGGTGGCTACGCACCGGCGTGAAGGGGTGCTGTTGGTCGACGCTCCGCTGATGCGTATCGGGCAGGGTCACGCCGCCGACCTGCGCGATGTGGCCCCGATCATCCTGCACCTGCTCGGCGTTCCTCCGCGGCAGCGGATGACCGGCCGCGTCCCCTGGTCGATGTTGTCGCCGGAATCGGCTGCCGCCCCAGCCGAATCCGTCTGTGCGCGGTCGCGCGTGCCGGCCGCCTGCATCACCGACAGCGACCAGCTCACGGTCGAAGCCCGCCTCCGCGACTTGGGCTACATGGATTAAAAGATCTTTCGCAAGGCGCAAAGATACAAAGATACACAGACGACGAACTTTACCCTGAAGCCATCACGTGATTCGCTTTATGAGTGTTGCACGTGTGCAAAGCATGGAAACGTTTCCACTTCGCGTGACACCGGCCACGAATGGTGCAGGGAATCTCTTTAGAAACTGTCTAATGGCGGGCAACGCGGTAACGAAGGCGGTTCCCATTTCTGGCCCGGTCATGTCGGCGGCCGTCAGATTGAAGCAGGCCACTCCCGATTCGAGCAGGGCCGCTATCTCGACTTGGTTAGCCCGGATATGGCGGTCTTTCGTTAAAACAGTCCAACCCTTGCCGCCCACGTGGCGAAGCCAAATCTTGTCAGGGGTGTCGGCGGGAAAATGATCGTAGAGCACTTCGACGCGCACCCCAGCATCCAGCAATCGGGACCTGACCGCGAATCGTCCAAGGCAGCCATCCAAGAAGAAGATGGGCTCATGCGGCTTGGCCGACGAGCTCGCATCTGATTGCTTCCTCGATGTCCGTCGCCTCGCAGGCATAGTCGTGTGCTAGCTCAACGGTAGATTCACCTGCCTTGTATCTTTCGGCTATGACAGCCGTCGGAACGCGCGCCACGGAGAGCGTTGGCCGCCCGAAGCAAAACTTTGGATCAATGAAGATTGATTTTGGGCTCAGCATGTTCGCAGCACGCGTGAACGGGTAAATGCGGGCAACCAATTCATTCTCGAACTCCAACCTCTCGAGGTGATTCATGACCTCTTTCATCACCTGTTGGCCGGACGCAGCATCAAGAAGTCTGCCAAGGTGGCTCACGAAGAGTCTCGCGCCGTCGGTCTGAAAGCGCTGCTCGACAAGTGGATGCCTCGATCTAAATCGCTGGCTTACGTAATGGATCGCCTGCCGAATCTGGTTCAGTTGGACCCCGTGCACTTGTCGTAGCGAACGCAGGATATGTGCTTCCGCAAGATTAAAAAACGAAAGCAGCGGTGTACCCTTGTCTGGCAGCTCAATGACTGGCCTGAACCGTTTCGTGCCGCCTTCGGTCGGGTAAGACCTCCCAAGCACCCAGGCGCGCAGAGTGGCCTCTGGCAGTCGCAGATAATGCGACGCAAGAGGAATCGAGTATGCAGGCATCTCGCGCGCATCATTCCAGCTCTTGCTCGGGTTGAAACGCAGCTTGGCCATGACCATAGCATCAGGTATCCGCCTACCCGTGTCAATCGGAACGCATTCCCGCCCATCGGCAGGGCCTAAAACGAGCTCGCCCGCTCAAACCCAATCGCGATCGAAGCGTCTTCCACGGAAGCCGATGTCCAAGGCCGCAAGCCGCGGCGAAGGACCGACTCAAGGCTGGAGCACGCAAGGATTGCATCGCCGCAGCGCGGAGGGTAGAGTGCTGCGAAAGCCAGCAGTCGGTGGCGAAAGCCGATCCGTCAGTGTTTCTCCGCCGTCGCCTGGAAATGACTCTGCTTTTGCCGTTCTTGTTCCTTTCTTGTTCCCGGAGTTTGATCCATGAGAGTCGCCTTTGGCTTGATGGCGGTCGGCTGCTTGCTGTCTGCGGGGTGCAGTAATCAACCGAACAATGCTACCAAACCCGCCGATGCGGCGGTCGTGGCCGAGTCGGCCGGCGGCTCCAATGCGGCTGGCTCCACCGCGACTGGCTCCAACGCGACTACCGACGAGAACTCGTCCGGTGGGGCGGCCGCCGCCAATGCAGCGCCTGTCAGGTCGGGAGTCGCCAAGCTGACCCCGGAAAACACCAAGATCCAATTCGTCGGAACGCACGCGGGCGGCGATCCGAACCCCCGCACCGGCGGCTTCGAAAAGTTCACCGGCGAGGCCGAGCTGGACGCCGATGGAAAGACGCTGAAATCGGTGTCGGCCGAGATCGAGACGGACTCGCTCTGGACCCAGCATGGGAGACTGACGCAGCACCTCAACAGTCCGGATTTCTTCGATACCAGGGAATACCCCAGCGCGACGTTCGAGAGCACCCGGATCGAGCCGACCGGCGGCGACGGCCAGTACACGGTCACCGGCGACCTGACGCTCCTGGAAGCGACCAAAGAGATTCAGTTCCCCGCCACCGTGACCATCGACGATGCCGGCCTGGCGCTGCGGGCCACGTTCACCATCGACCGCACCGAGTTTGGCATGGACAAGCTCCAAGACCGAGTCGAGAACCCAGTCGCCTTGACCGTGGTCATCGGTGAAAAGACCGAGCCGCTTCCCAGCGCGGACGGGCCCCGAGGCGGCGGCTTTGATCCCGCGGCCTTCTTCAAACAGCGTGACGCCAGCGGCGACGGCAAGCTGGCCGGCGACGAAATTCCCGAGCGCATGCGGCAAGACATGGAGGCCATCGATACCGACGGCGACGGCGAAATCTCGCAGGAAGAGTTCCAGGTGCGAATGCGGCAGTTCGGTGGCGGCAGGCCTGGTGGCGGCGGCCCCGGGGCCGGCGGCAGTCCCGGCGCGGCTGGTAGAGCCGGCGCTGCTGGTGCAGCCCAAGATCGGCCCGGCGACGGTGGGGCTGCTGATGCGGCCGGCACGCGTGATGGCGACTGACGAACGCCCGCGAAGCAAAAGCGGCTTGGTGCTAACGGCATCCTCGGCGTGCATGGAACATGAACGTCGCGATCGAGATCGTGGGCAAGGGCATCCTCGTGCCCGGCGCAATCTCGGTCGCGACGCTTTTTCTTCTTCGCCGGCTGCTCTCTCCGGAGACCTCACAGCGATACGCCGCGGCGGCCGCTGTTGCCACCGCATTCTGTGCCGGCTACCTGCTGCTCCCCGACTGGGCGGCGCTGGTCCCAAAGCGGCATTGGCACTGGACCATCTACTTGGCCCCCGCGGCGGCCTTGCTCGGAGCTGTCGGCCTGGCCGGCGGCATCCGCCCGGCTGAACGCTGGCTGCTCTGGCTGCTGGCGGCCTTCGTGTCCGCCTGGCTGCTGGTGCCCGCCTGGGCCAACCTGCACCCACCGCGGCCGGTGTGCATCGGGCTGTTGACTGGATACCTGTTCCTGCTGGCGGCGGCACTGGAACCGCTGGCCGGACGAGTTGGTCCGGCAACTTTGCTCGCTCCGCTCACGTACGCTTCGGCGTGCGTCGCGCTGTTGATCGCCGCCTCGATAAGCGTGACGTACGCGCAGGCCGCGGTAATCGCCGCCGCGGCGATGGCCGGCTGTTGGATCGCGGCCTGTTTCACCCAGACGGCCTCCGCCCGCGGACTGGGCCTGGTCTACTCGGTGGTCGTGGGCGGATGGGCGTTCATCGGCTGTATCGAGCCCCGGAAGCCGGCCGTCGGCCTGCTGCTCGCCGCGGCGGCTCCGCTGGGTGTCTGGTGTTGCGTCTGGGGGCCGCTCTCCCGCCTGCGCGGCCGCGGCGCGTGGGCCGTTCAGACCGCAGTGGTCCTGGCCGTCCTGGCGGCGGCCGCCGTGCTGGTGATGGCGCCGGTGTCCTGAAAATAGGGGCTGCAAGCCGCCTTTTTGCCGTAGGCGGGTTGCGACCTATATAAGTAATACCGCGAGATCCGTACTGCCCCTTTCTTCGATCAACCGCCCCCACGTGGACCGAGCCTCCCAGGCCGACGCCCCGCCGCTGCCCGGACAACCGTGGCCGGCCGGGCCGTCGCCCGGCACACGGCTGGCCGAGGCGATTTGCCGCGGCGTCGATTGGTTCGTGCCGGCCAACTTGCGCGGCAGCCAGCCGGAATTGCTGATGCAAAACCGGCTGATGGCGGGCGCCTTGGTTGGAACGCTCGTCTTCGGGCTCAGCTTTGTGGTTCAGGTCTACCGGGGACAAGGGTATCTGGGGTTGATTCCGTGGATCTGCATGGCCGCTTTTCCGCTCTTGTTCTCCAACGCGGTCTTGCTGCGGGTCACCGGATCGAGCAAGCTGCCCGGCTCGCTCTTGTGCCTGGAGTTGACCGTCCTGATCGGCTTGATGGCCTACCATCACGGCGCCGTGGCGGTCGCCTGGAACGCGGCCGTGCCATTGCTGGCCGTGTTCGTTGTCGGCCCGAAGCTGGGCATAGCTTGTGCCGGATTGATCATGTGCGAGACCCTGGGCTTGGCCTTTTTAAGGCAGTCGGGCCACGCGTTTCCCACCACAACCACCTTGGAACAGGCCTGGGCATTGCACACTGTGGGCTCGTCGTCGCTGGTGATGTTCTTGACCGGAGTCGCGGTGCTCTACCACGTGTCGCGGCAGGGAGCGCTCGACGGCATGCGGAGCACGCTCTCGGCGCTGGAGGCCGCCAACCAGTCGCTGGCGCGCTACTCCGAGGCCGCCGGGGCGGCCAGCCGGGCCAAGAGCGAGTTCATGGCCAACATGAGCCACGAAATCCGCACGCCCATGACGGCCATCCTGGGCTTCGCCGACGTGCTGCGGAGCAATCTGATCGATGCCGAGAACATCGCGGCCATCGACACGATCCGCCGCAACGGCGAGTACTTGCTGGAGCTGCTGAACGACGTGCTCGACCTGTCGAAGATCGAGGCCGGCAAGCTGCGGGTGGAGCGGATGGCCTGCTCGCCCCGGCAGGTGCTGGGCGAAGTGGCCTCGCTGATGGAAGGCCGGGCGCACGCCAAAGGGCTTTGGTTCGAGACCGCCATGGCGGGCGGAGTACCGGAGTACATTCAATCGGATCCCACGCGTCTGCGGCAGATCCTGATGAACCTGGTGGGCAACGCGGTCAAGTTCACCGAAGAGGGGGGCATCCGCCTGGGCGTGCGGCTCGTTGAGGGCGAAACGGAAGGGCTTATCGAGTTCGAAGTAAAAGACACCGGCATCGGCATGACGAGCGAGCAACTGTCGCGGTTGTTTCGCCCGTTCACGCAGGCCGACAGCTCGACGACGCGGCGGTTTGGCGGCACCGGGCTCGGCCTGAGCATCAGCAAACGATTGACGGAGATCCTTGGCGGGCGGATCACCGTCGAGAGCAAGCCCGGCCTGGGCAGCACTTTCCGCGTGACCGTGTCGGCCGGGCCCGCACACCGCGGTACCGAGCCACGGCCGCTGACGTCCGGCAGGGGTCGAGCGCGGCCGGACCGGCCCGCCGTGCCGGATGGCGGGTCCGAGGCTCGGGCCGATGGATCGCAGTGCCGCGTGCTGCTGGCCGAAGACGGGCCGGACAATCAGCGGTTGATCTCGTACCTGCTGCGCAAGGCGGGGATCGACGTGACCGTGGTCGAAAACGGCAGCCGGGCGGTTGAAATCGCTCTGGCGGCGCGTGAAGCGGGGCGGCCTTTCGACGTGATCCTGATGGACATGCAGATGCCGGTGCTCGACGGCTACGCCGCCACCAGCGAGCTGCGGCGGGCGGGTTATCCCGGGGCGATCATCGCCCTGACGGCGCACGCCATGTCGGGAGACCGCGCCAAGTGCCTCGAAGCCGGCTGCGACGACTATGCGACCAAGCCGATCGACCGCGAAACGCTGCTGGCGAGCATCTTGCGGTTTGTGAAAAAAGAGGCCGCGGTTTGACAGGCGCCTCGGGGGCAACATAGAATCGCGTGCGAGGAACGCTCCCGCGCGACGGACCGCGACGGACTTCGTGTCCTACCCGCCTTGCGTCGAACTACCCGCCCATGCGCCCTCGCCTCCGGCTTCCTCGCCACCGCCGCTTCGTGCAGCCTGCAGCCTGCGCGGCGCCAAGTGGATCAACGGGCACTACGGCGACGCCTTGTACAACCACTATTACGTCCCGAATTGGCACGAGTGGGATTGCGGCAACAAGTTTCACAACAAGGCGCTGACGGCCGCGCGGAGCAACCACCCGGGCGGCGTGATGGTGCTGTTCTGCGACGGCCACGTGCAGTTCGTCGCGCAGACGATCGAGCTGCACGTCTGGCGGGCCATCTCCACCCGCTGGCGCGCCGATCTGGTCACCGGCCTCTGACATCCCGGGGAGCCGCCGGCCGCCTTGTGGACGACGGCGGTAGTGCACGATCACGTTGCCGGTACGTCATCGTCCAGTTGGCGCCGGATCGACGGGCGGCGCCCGACCGTTTAGCCCGCGAAGTGGGCGGCAGTTAATAGCCGGGCGGCGTAAGCCCCCGGTGCCGATCCACGTACCTGCTTTTTTTTAAGCCCGCGAAGCGGGCGACAGTACGCTGGGCAACGGATGGTCGATCAGCCATGGGCGCGGCTAGGCCGTTGGGCGTTGGACCAAACTCTCGACGCAACGGTGATAAAGGTGCCATTCGTTCCAGGAACCGTTGTTGGGTCTTCCGCGCGGAAGGAGGGTGGTCTGGCGGGCGATTTCAATCCGCTGGCGCGCCGATCTTATCGCCAGCCTCTGACATCCCGAGTGACTTCGATCGGGCGTAAAGAAGTCGTCGCGGACATCTCCGTCCACTCGACTGCACCGGCGACGGTTCCCTCCAAGGGTTCGTAGTCCGCCACGCTTCTTGAAGATTGCCATCCGTGCAGTCACCCACACCATCGCCGGCTACGCTCCTCTCAGTAGGCGCTCGGCTTCTCGACAGTTGGGGTGAATCTGCCCAATGCGATGGTAATACCAGGCGCTAAGAGTCAGCTCGAAGTTGGCGCCGGCTAGTCTGCGGCACAAACCCGCCTCGTCCTTGCACAAATAGATTGCGACGCCGACCCACCGGCGCTTTACATCGGATAGCTCGAGGTGAGGATGATCCGCCTGCAATAGCACATAATGCGCCATAAGACGAGTGTCCTGCGCCAGCGACAGCGAGTCAATGGGAGTGCCTACTTGGGTGAGCGCGAGCAACGACCAATCAATCGGCATATTCATTTTTGCCAGCCACAGTTCCCGGCAATCTGCCGTCGTGCCACGTTTCAGCAACCGGCAGGCACGCAGGTGCCGCAACTCCGACAGGCCCGTGCATGACAAATAGAAGTCCGGGTGATCGGTTCGCTCCGGCGTCGGGTGAGCCGGATATTCGGCAGCCTCTTCGCGACTTTCGTGGATCTGGGCAATTGCACTGAACTCCCAGTCCGTAGTGAATAGCGATTGAAAGTCACTGTTGCCCAATTTTTTGCGCAGCTCGGGCTCATTGTTGCATAAAAATACATTGACCCAGACTTCAGGCTGGCGTTGCACGTCTTCTAGTTCCACCCCAACGTGTCGGGCGTACAAAATTACGAACTGGGCCGCAAGCCAATCATGCAATTTGTAGGAAAACCAAACGATCGGAATATCGACTTCGGCCAGCCACGTAGCCTTTTCGCCTGTCACGGTGCTGCGATTTAGCACGCTGCATGCGCGGATGGGCACGAACTCGTAGCATTCGCTAGAAGTCAAAAAGAAGTCTGGTTTAGCCATAGGCCGAGGCCGAATGTGCCGAAGAACGTTGCTTGGCCCGACGGTCACCTGCGACGTGCCGGGGAGTGGTTTACTATGGATATTACCAGCATTTGGTACCCTGACGTCCGAAGGTTCAATCGGCCGTAAAGAACTCGTCGCGGATGAACGCCGCCGCCGTGTCCCATTGCCTGGCGGCCGCCGCGAAATCGACCTGCATCGCCTTGATGCTGCTGGGCGTCTCCACCCGCAGCTCCAGCGCGGCCCCTTCGTGCAGCGGAATCTGCGCGCTGGGCGAGTCGGCCAGGCGGGCTTCGACCTCCGGAGTGAGCAGGAAATCGACCAGCCTGCGAGCCTGCTCCGGATGGCGGCAGCCCTGGATGATCGCCAGCGTGTTGGGGATGAACAGCGTGCCGAGCTGGTCCGGTTCGCGGTCGGGGTAGACCAGCGCCACCGGATGGCCGTGCTCCAGCTCGATGATGGCGTCGTCGGTGTCGGTCAGGCCGAAGGCGAGTTGCCCGCCGGCCACCGACAGGGCCACCTGCTTGTTGCCCGCCAGGATTTGCACGTCGTTGGCCTTCAAATCGCGGAAGTACTGCCGCGCCTCCTCGTCGCCCAGGTGGGCAAACAGGCAGGCGGCATGCGTGGCCGTGGTGCCGAACAGCGGCTTGGCGATTCCGCAGCGGCCTCGCCAGCGCGGGTCCGCCAGATCGTAGATCGAGGTGGGACGCTCAGACTCGGGCACCAGGTCGGTATTCACAATCAAGACCCGCGCCCGCCCGGCAAAACCGTGCCACGTGCCGTCGGGCGAGCGGTACATGGCCGGGTAGCTCTCGGCCATCTTCGGGCGGTACGAGTCGAGCAGGCCCCGCTCTTCCAAACGCAACGTATTGAGGATCTCGTTGTTCCAGAAGACGTCGCAGCGGGGCCGGGCCCCTTCGGCGATGATGGCCTGCGTCAGGCCGACCGTCTTGGTCGATTCGACGTCGAACCTGGGCCGCACCCGGATGCCCGTCTCGGCGGCGAACTGGTCGAGGATGGGACTGGAGAACTCTTTGTCCAGCGCCGTGTAGACGACCACCTCCGACTCGCTGGAGCGAATGCAGCCCACGGCCAGGGCCAGCCACATCGCCAACGACCAGCGGGCAGCGGATGACAACGATCGCATGAGGATCGACTCTCCCCTCCGGTCCGGCAACCAGTCGCGAACTTCGGAAAACGGCGATGAGGCGACTGCTCGCCATTATACGGGCCTCCGCCGCCAGCAGGGGCGGCGAGCAACGTAATTGGCAAATGCAGCGGTTTGCTGATCTTGACAGGCTGGAAAGCCGATCTATAATTTTGCGCGTACGACTCCCCGGCTGCGAGGCCGGTTTGGCCGGTCTATATGACCGGCTCTTTTTTTGCGCCGCTCAGGGGGCTTTGGGGGACAGCAGATGCCGCCTTCGCCCAGCAACCGCAAGCGGTCAACCATCTACATTGACGGCTTCAACCTCTATTACGGCGTCATCAAGGGCGGCCCGTACAAGTGGCTGAACCTCCAGCGCTACTTCGAGCGCCTGCGCCCCGACGACGATATTCAAGTCATCCGCTATTTCACTGCAATGATTTCCGGGCCAGAACTTGCCGATCAAGAAACGTATCTGAAGGCCCTCGAAACCCTCCCCCTCATGAGAATCATCCTGGGAAAGTTCAAGACCAGAAATGTTCTATGCCGCCTGCCAGCCTGCACGTTCGCTGGCGACAAGCTCTTTCAAGCGCCAGAGGAGAAGCGAACCGATGTCAATATCGCGATCAGCATGCTCGACGACGCATATCAAGGATTGGCTGAAAGAATGATCGTGGTAAGCGGCGATTCTGACCTCGTTCCAGCCCTCAACATCGTACGGGCGCGCTTCCCCAAAATCGAGCTGATCGTTTACGTGCCTGCTCTCAATCCCACGCGCGGGGCAGCCGTGGAGCTTCGTGCTGCTGCCGACAGGAACCGCATCCTCCCCCTCGCCCTGCTTCCCCTATCGCAGTTTCCTGTAGCTATTCCCGATGGATCGGGTGGCGTGATCAAAAAGCCACCCGGTTGGTAGGCGTGTGGCGAGAGCCGCTCAAGTCTCTGCCCACCACCCCCTGCCCTCTGCCTCTACTCCGCCACGACGGGGTTGGCCAGCAGCCCGACTTCGTCGATCTCGACCTCGGCCCGATCGCCGGCGCGAAGGAAGATCGGGGGCTTGCGGGCAAACCCCACGCCGCTGGGCGTGCCGGTGAAGATCAAGTCGCCCGGCTTCAGCGTACAGACCCGCGAGACGTACGCCACCAGCTCGTCGATCGGGAAGATCAACTGGTCGGTGTTCGAGTCCTGCAGCGTCTGGCCGTTGAGCCGGAACTGGATCCGCAAGTTCCCGGGCCTCGGTACTTCGTCGCGCGTCACCAGCGCCGGACCGCAGGGGGCGAACGTGTCGAACGTCTTGCCGAGCAGCCATTGTTTGCCCGGCTTCCGCAATTGCCAGTCCCGCGCCGAAACGTCATGCCCGCAGCAGTAACCGGCCACGTGCTGGTAGGCGTCTTGCCGCGGTATGCGGCGGCCCGCCCGGCCGATGACCACCACCAGCTCGGCCTCGAAGTCGACTTCCGCACTGAGCGCCGGCAGCACAATCGGTTGCTCGTGCGCAGCCAGCGCCGACGGGAACTTGCTGAACAGCACCGGCTCCTCCGGCGCCGCGGCGCCGCTCTCGCGTGCGTGGTCGGCATAGTTGAGACCTACGCAGATGATCTTTTCCGGATCCGCGACGGGCGGCAGCAGGCGGAGCCCTTCGGGTAGCAGGGGAGCACGGGCCAGAGCCCGCTCGAGGCGCTGCGGCTCGCGGTCGGCCTGGACCAACAGCTCCTTCATCGAACAGGCCAGGCCCTGGTCGGCCTGGTGCAAATCGACGTAACGGCCCTCGCGCCAACCGGCGACCCGGGGGCCGGATTCGGCTTGGTAGCTGACCAGTCGCATTGGTTTTTCCAGGTTCCCAGGCCGGCGTTTTTTATGCCTCGGCGGCATTGTAAGCCCTCTTGCGTGCCCGACGCCAGCGCCCGGCGGCGGTTGTAGGGACTTTAGCGGCCGCGCGGGAGCGAGCACGCACGAGCGCCGAATTTGCCCGTGCTCCGGGGATAACCTAGTTTTGTACAGCAGTTTTCGCCGTCGGGCTCTTGATGGCCGAGGGGGATCCCATCGGCGCGGGGAAGGCTGCCAATTGGCCGCTTCGGCAGCGGTCCCAGCCCGCTCGACTTCCAATGACAGGCACCGATGGCAAGCTCTCCACGTTGTGAGTCGGATTCCAGCGAAATGCAGTCGGCCGACAGCGATTCCTTGGCGGCGGAGGGCGCGATCGCGCAGTTGACGTCGCTGTTGACCCAGTTGGACGACTCGTCGGGCCAGCAGCCCTCGTCGCTGGCCCAATTGCGCTCGGCCGAGAACCAGCTCGTCCAGGTGCGGCTGGGGGTCGCCAGCGGCTTGTTCCGCAGCTTGCGTTGGAAGCACGAACCGACCGCCCGGCATTGCCTGCGCGTCACCATGAGCTGCTCGATCTGGTCGGCGCGGATGGGTCTGTCCGATGCTGATCGCGACGAGCTCGAACTGGCGGCCCTGTTGCACGACATCGGCAAGATCGGCGTGCCCGACGCCATCTTGACCAAGCCGGGCCCGCTGACGCCGCAGGAAGCGGCGGTGATGGACGGGCATTGGCTGATGGGCCGCGAGATCCTGCAGTCCACCTGCGCCTCCCAGGGCGTGTTGGACATCGTGGCCGGGGCCGCATCCTGGTACGACGGCAGCCGTGCTCACCTGGAGTACGATTGCGAAACGCCGCCCGTGGGCGCGCGGATGCTGTCGATCGTCGACGCCTTCGACGCGATGATGACCGATCACGTCTATCGCCGGGCGCTGTCGCGCGAACGGGCATTCAACGAGCTGTACCGGTGCGCGGGCACCCAGTTCGACCCCGAGCTGGTCAAGCTCTTCACGCAGTTCCAGGAGGGCGACCAGCTCAAGCTGAGCGAGACGGTGGCCCAGCGCTGGCTGGCGGCCTTGGAACCCGACCTGGTCAACGCCAACTGGCGGCTGCAGGAGGCCCCCTCCTCCACGGGCCTGTTGGTGCCCGAGAGCCTGTTCCAGCAAAAGATGCTGGCCAACATGTACGACGCGGTGCTGTTCGTCGACAGCAGTCTGCGTGTGGTCCAGTGGAACCGCGGCGCGGAGCGCTTGACGGGCATCTCCGGCCCCAGCATTTACCAGCGGCGCTGGCTGCCCAGCCTGCTGGAGCTGCGCGACGAGCACGCGGAAATCATCCGCGACGAAGACTGCCCCATCGCCTATGCCATCCGGACCGGCGTGCAGTGGCTGCGGCGGCTCTCGATCCGCGGCCGCGGCGGACGGCAAGTGGCCGTCGACGCCCATGCCGTGCCGGTGGTGGCCGCCGACGGCATCACCTACGGGCTGGCCCTCTTGTTACACGATGTCTCGCCGGAGATCTCGTTGGAGGAACGCTGCGAGAACCTGCACGAGCTGGCCACCAAGGATCCGCTGACCCAGGTGGCCAACCGCGCGGAGTTCGATCGGGCCCACGAGATGTTCGTCGCCGCCCACCTGGAGAGCAACCTGCCCTGCAGCCTGATCATCAGCGACATCGACCGCTTCAAGCTGGTCAACGACACGTACGGACACCAGGCCGGCGACGAGGTGATCCAGAGTTTCGCCCGGCTGCTCAAGGCTTCCTGCCGGCCCGGCGACCTGGCCGCGCGCTACGGAGGCGAGGAGTTCGTGCTGTTGTGCGCCGACTGCGACAACGGGGCCGCCGTGCGCCGGGCCGAAGAGCTGCGTAAAGGCTTCAGCGTGATTCCCCAAAGCGCCCTGGGCGGCCGGCCGGTGACCGCTAGTTTCGGCGTCACGGAGATTCAGCCCGGCGACACGCCCGAAACCATGCTGCGCCGCGCGGACCGGGCCTTGTTGAACGCCAAGGAAAGCGGCCGCAACCGGGTCGTGCAGTTGGGCATCGGCACCGATCCGGCCGACTCCCGGCCCGAGCCCAAGCCGGCGCGGCGCAAGCGCCCGGCTGGTCACATCCTGATCGAGCGGGACTTGATCAGCGAAGCGCCCTTGAGCGTGTGCATCGAAAAGCTCCGCGGTTTCGTGGCCGACCACCACGCCGAGGTGGACGAGGTCGACGGCAACCACATCCGGCTCAAGATCGGCGACGAAGGCGGATCGGCGCTGCGGCGGATGGCCGACCGGCCGTTGCGGCTGGTCATCGACGTCGTCTTCGAGGAGCGCGAGCGGGAAGCCGCCGCGGGCAACGGCGGCGCCCGGCCCGGGGCCGCCCGGACGCTGATCCGCCTGGCGATCAGCCCGCAGCGCAACCGCGACCGGCGGCAGGAGCAAGCCATCGAGTGGGCCCGGCAGCTTCTGATCAGTTTCCAGGCTTACCTGATGGCCACCGAGTGCGAAATACAGCCCTCCAGCGGCATCTGGCGGCGAGCCCGTTGGTTGCTCTCGTCCTGGTTCGGCAGGTCGTAGACGCGCGCGGGAGGCGGGCGGCGGAACGCTCGCGGCTTTCGACGGGCTCAAGCCGGGGCGCTCGTCGAGTCCCGTGTTTCTGAACCATCCTTCCTCCTTCCTCCTTCCTCCTTCTGCCTTCTCCCCCTTCCGTCCTCCTTCAATTTGCCACTTTTCCGCGCATCGGGTATCTTGGCGCCATCGCACCATCAAATCAGGAGGACAAGACCATGGCCTATAGCGTTCCCCCCCTGCCCTATGCCTTCGACGCGCTGGAACCGAACATCGACGCCCGCACGATGGAAATCCATCACGACAAGCACCACGCTGCTTACGTGACGAACCTGAACAAAGCCATTGAAGGCACCGACCTCGGCAAGCAGAGCATCGAGCAGTTGATTGCCAACATCGAAAAAGTGCCCGAGAACATCCGCACGGTCGTCCGCAACAACGGCGGCGGGCACGCCAACCACTCGCTGTTCTGGACCATCATGGGTCCAGGCGCCGGCGGCAAGCCTTCGGGGCCCTTGGCCGAAGCCATCGACAAGGAGCTGAAAGGTTTTGACGCCTTCAAGGAGGATCTCAGCAAGGCCGCCATCGGCCGCTTCGGCAGCGGCTGGGGCTGGTTGAGCGTCGACAGGAACAAGAAGTTGGTGATCGAGAGCACGCCCAACCAGGACAGCCCCCTGATGCACGGCAACACCCCGATTTTGGGGTGCGACGTTTGGGAGCACGCCTACTATCTGAAGTATCAGAACCGGCGTCCCGAGTACGTGGCGGCCTTCTTCAACGTGATCAACTGGCCCGCCGTAGCCGACCGCTACGCCGCCGCCAGGAAGTAGCGTAGAGTCCCGATTTCATTCCGTTTGCCCGCTCCGTTTCTCCCGGGCGCGTGCCCGAGTCAAAGCGGGCGACTAGGCGAGATGCGCAAGCCGGCGATGGGCTCCTGCAAACGGCCAACCGCGAAAACGGAATGAAACTCACCGTCTACCCCGCGTCCAGAATCGAAACAACGTATTACTGGCGTTGACGGCCCGCGGCGGACGCCTATAATCCTCGCCGAAAATGTCGCGGGAGCCGGGGACTGCGCGGGCGGCTGCTATTGGCTATTGGCGCCCTGCGAAACGCAGTGGCCCGGCGGCGGACCTGACGCGGCCTGCATGGAGGCAAACAGCCCGGCGTCAGCACATTTCTCATCAGCGTTTCGTTCCAATGTCTTCAGGGATGAGGACACGTGGGATCGCGGGGCGTTGCGCCCGCCTCCCCTGCCCGCTCCCTGACAGCCAAAACTCTTCGAAGGGCGCGTCAACGATGCATGCTTTCATGGCTCGCTTTGCGGTGCTCCTCGTGTTGTTCTCCGTGGTGGGATGCCGCACCAGCGGCAAGTGGCCCGGCCTGGCCTGGGGCCGCAACAAGGAGCCGGCCTATTCGACGGCCTCCAGCGCGCCGCCGGCGTACGCGGGTCTCCCCTCGGCTGCCGGCGCCGCGGCCGACTACAGCGGCGCGCCTGCCTCGCCATACGGCAAATACGCGGAAACGCCCAACAGCGATGCGGGTGCCGGCACAAGTGCGGCGGTCGCCCAGGACGGCTATCCCAGCCGTGGTGGCTACGGGGGCGGAGGCGGCTATCCGGCGCAGACCGCTGGATCGGGAGCCACCCAGGCCGGCCCGTACGACTCGACCTACCCGGAACAGGATGAGCGGCCCGCGAGCTACGCGGGTGGTGCCGTGACGAATCCCTACGTGGCTGGGCAAGGCCGCGACTACGGCGATTATCGCTCCGGAGCATCCGGCGGCAGCTTGGGTCAGGATCCGCTCCGCACGGCCGACGCGCGGGGCGCCCAGGCGGCCCGCTACGATGCCACCTCGCGCTACGACGCTCCCTCGCCTTACAACAGCCCAACTCAGTATGGGGCCGACCCCACGGCGGGCCAGGAGCTCGACCGCTATCCGCCGGCGACTTCAACCGGCAACCGTTATGCCAGCGATGCGACCAGCCCCATCCAGGCGACTTCGGTCGATTCTGATTACCAGCCGGGCCGGAGCGACTATCAACCCGGCGCAACCGGCTACGCGCCGCCGGGAGTAGGCACGTATCAAGGGGCCGGTGGTTCAGCGGGCGCGTCGGGCGCCGATCCGCATTATCGGCCTGGGGGCACGCGCGACTATTTGCCCGCCGGCAGCGGCGCGGGCACCGCCCCTCCGAACCACGGATCGCGCCAGACGACCAGGCCTGGCTCGCCGGCCGGCAGCATCTATGCCGACACCGTCGACGAAAGTTATGGCAGTTCGGCCGGCAACGACCGCTACGGCGACTATCGCGATCCCTCGGGCCCGTTGGCGCCGCCGGAGGTCAACGTGGCGCTGCCGCCGCGCTGAAGAGTAAGGGAAGAAGCTCGACAAGGCGACAAGGGGACAAGGGGACAAGGGGACAAGGCGAACGAAGACGACGGGGGTCGTCTGACCTCTGCCTTCTGCCTTCTGATTCCTGCCTGCGGCCATAGCTACTGGTTGCGGCGCAGCGCCAGAAGCGTGAGGTCGTCGGCGGGGCTGGCGCCTTCATAATGATCCTCGATCCGCTCGCCGACGCGCGCGACCAGTTCGGCCAGCGGCAGGCGCCGCAGCTCGCGCAGTGCCGCGAGCAACCGGGCCTGGCCAAATTGCTCGCCGGCGGAGTTGACCGCCTCCACAATGCCGTCGGTGCAGAGCACGAGCAGGTCGCCCACCTCCATGCTCACAACCGGGCCCGGGGGATAATCGGGCTCGTCGACCACTCCCAAGGGCATGCCGGTCGCGTGCAATGTGGTAAAGCGGTCCGCCGCGGCTGAATAATGCTCCACCGGAGCATGGCCGGCATTCGAGTAGTACACGGTGTGGGTTCTGGGATCGAGCGATGCGATCACCATCGTGATGAACAGGCCGTTTTGCAGATCGGGCGCCAGGGCCCGCCCCAAGAGGGCCAGCAGTTGTTCGGGCGCCGCGTGATCCAACAACAGCGCCCGCAAGGCGGCCCGCACCGAAGCCATCAGCAGGCTAGGCCCCAACCCGTGACCGCTCACGTCGGCAACCACCAACCCCAACCGCCCGTCCGGCAAAGAAAGGACGTCGCAGTAATCGCCGCCCACCGCCTGGTTGGGAAACCACCAGGTGGCCGCTTCATAGCCGCGAATCTGCGGCAACTGGCTGGGCATAAAGCCGCGCTGCACGTCGCGGGCCACGTTCAGCGAGGCGTCGATGGTCTCCCGCTCGCGCAGCTCGTCGACCAGCCGGGCGCGGTCGAGCGCCACGGCGGCATGCTGGCTGAATGCCGAGAGCAACTGCTCGTCGAAGTCGTCGAACGGGCCGCCTTCGTTGTTTAAGCACTGCAGTACGCCCAACAGGGCGTTGTCGCGAGACGAGGTCAACGGCGCGGCCAGAATGCTGCGCGTCTGAAAACCGGTTGCCTGGTCGATCGCCGAATGCCAGCGCGGGTCGAGCGCCGGATCGGGTACGTTGACCATCTGGCGATGCCGGGCCACATGCCCCGTGATCCCGTCCTCCACGTCACGGCGGATCTCGGCGATCTCCAGGTCGGTGGCCACCCGCGTGTACAGCTCGTTCCGCTTCGGATCGTACTGGTACAAGCTGGCCCGCTCGCACACCAGGGCCTGGCAGGCCTCCCGAGCAATCACTTCAAGGATCTTATCCAGGTCGACCTCGGCCGCCAGCACACGCGTCACGTCCAGCAAGCGCAACAGCGCGTTGACCCGCCGGCGCGCGGTCGCCTCGTCCGCATGGTCGGAGAGCAGCAACTCGCAAAGTTCCATGGGCACAGTCTAGACTTGCTCCAAACGCCGGGCAATCCAGGCCGGCGACGCGAAGCGGCGCAGCAAGCTTTTCAAGTTCGTTTCCATCGTCCTCAACCGGGGATCGGCCTCGGCGGGCGATGGAGCCGCTTCGTCGCCTGTTGGGCTGGCTTTCAACCCCCCCCATCCGAGCCGAACCGGCCAGTCGTACATGGCCGCCGAGGCATTGAATCGCTCGGCCACCCGCGCCGCCCAGAGTAGCCCGAAGGCGTCGCGAAAATCGTGCCACAGTCTGTCGAGCGGCCGGACGACCGCCGGACGACGGCGCGCGGCGCGGGCCGCCAGCACGATTGCCAGCACCAGGCAGGCCAGGCCCAGCAGCGGCCGCCATGGACCCTGTGGCGGCAGACCGAAGGGCAACTGGTCGGACAACAGGCAAAGCTGGCCGGCGGCAACCAGGCCGCTCGCTAGGCAATAGCGGGTGGGCAGGTGGTTGATCAATCCCACGCCGATCAAGGCCAGCAGGAACCAACTCCAGGCGGCGTGCAACTCCGGCAGTCGGCTGGCACCGAGAGCCCAACCGCTGCCCACGGGCAACCAGAGCACCACAATCAACGACAGCACGATGAACTGCCAGGCCTTGTCTTGCGGCCGGCGGGCCCCCAACAGGGCCATCGAGGGAGCCAGCGTCGTGGCGGCCGCCAGGTAGCGGGCATAAGCCAGCCAGGCAGGCGCGTGGGCCTGCGACCAGGCGGCCGCTGTTTCGACGCCGGCCACTGCTGCCAGGCACCCAAGCGCCCAGACCAAGGGAGCTGCCAGCGTCGTGCCGGCCACTGCCCGATGGCAACGCAGCAGCACCGCGACGCCTGCCGCAGACAAACCAACGCTCAGCACGGCAGCCGCACCTGGATGGACAACGAAAGCGTCGGCCAACGTCGAGAGCATCAAGCCAGTTGCATCAAAACGGGACGGGTGGAAGAAAGGCGTCGTGCCGGATCTCGCCTATTCTAACGGTTGTGCGGCCTGGGGGCAGGCACTGGGGCCAGGCTGAGCGGAGCAGTCGCGTTTCGGCGTAAGTCCAATCGCGGCAAGGCTCCGGCCGTCGACGCTCACCATGTTAAAGCTTGCGGTGTTGGAAAAATGCAACGGTTGCGTTTGCTCTACCGCCAGTCGTGGGCAATGTTTCTCCAGACGAACGCCGGCCGGCGCCGCGGTGACCAACCCGCGAGCCATGTGGATCAGGTTTCCACTTTCTGCCGGGCCGGCCTCGTCGCTTTTTGAATCGCCAGACCGAAATCGACAAGGAGTTGAGCCATGCGGTCAGTTTTGAACAGGGTGGGAATGGTTGCGGCCTTGGTGCTGGGATGCGGTTCGATCCAAGTTGAGGCGTCCGATGCATGGGGCGGACCGGCCTACGGCGGTGCTGCCAGCACGGCCGCCTTCGGCGGCGGTTACGGGCTTTGGGGGATCGACTACGGGTCGTCGGCCGATTGTTGCAGCGATGTCTGGGACGGCTATTGCGACGAAAGGCATGGCTGGGGATGCGGGCACGGCCGGCGCCACGGCGATTGCCGCGGATCGCGCCGGCACGGTGGCGGGCTATTCCACCGGCACCGCCGCTGCCACGGTGGCCATACAGGTTCCTGCTGCCACGGTGAAATGGACCACGGCATGGTGCCCGGGCCGCTTGGACCGATCGACGATCCTCCAGCGCCGGTGGCCGACAACGCGGCCTGAGCCTCGGAAACGTGGGCCGCCCGCCGCTGTTGCCTGCTGGGGAGCAAGTGACGCTCTCGCGACGCGGGGATCGGGTTAAAAAAAGACGGGCGAACCGAATGGTTCGCCCGTTTTTTTGTTACCGGCAGGCTCTTTGGGATTTTGCGGAGAAATCGGCTGGAGCATCGCCATCGGCGTTGCCGATACCGTGAGTACAACCTTGCCGGGAGGGCGGGACAAACGTTGTCCCGTTTCAGGATAGAGGTCATGGCAATCGACGGATCGAATTGCCATGACCTTTTTTACGCGCCCAGCCAGCCAGCGGCGACTCTTTCTTTGCATCCGGCATGCCGGGGGCGCTGCCACGTTGGTTCGGGCCGTGTCAGTGACAACCGGCGAGGCAGACCCCGATGCCCCGCTGTTGGGGATGGGTGCGTCTGAACCCGGCTCAACCCAGATTCGTTTTCCACGCCTGCGTTTCGCGCGAGGGGTGATATCTTGCCCCAAGTTGCGCGGGAGCGGCGCTCTTTGGCACCTGCGTTGCAGGTCGTCCCTAAGTGGTGCGGTGCGTTTTTAATCCCGCACGAAAAAAGAAAATGCACACACGCCGAAGGCGAGGAGAGAAATCATGTGGCGGAGTATATGCCAATTCAAGGGCTGCCCCTTGGCGGCCGGAGTAGTGGCCTTGGTGTTTGCGACCGGGCAGGTCCTGGCACAGTCGGACCAAGGAGCGGGAGGAGCCGGCGGGGCTGGTGGGGGTGCCGCAGGGGGGGCCGGAGGTTCCGGCACTGGCCAGGGCGGCTTCGGCGCGCAGGGTGGCACGTATGGGCAATGGGGTGGTTTTCCGCAACGCCCACCCGCGATGCCTCAGCCGGGTCAATCCGGGTTTGGCGTCGAGGGGGGCCTCGAAGGCCAGGCCGACTTTGGTGCGGACGGCTTCGGAGGCACGCAGGGAGATTTTGAGAACCGAACCCGTGCCGGTTTCAGACGCGACCGGAGGACGCAATTTGGCACGAACACACAGTTCGACAACAACATCCAAGGCGATTTCGACCGTCGCCGAGCTCGGCGGGACCAGGCAAATCGATTCGGCACGGACACCGATTTCGATAACCGCGTGGTGGGCGGAGGTGTCGACCGGCGCAGCCGGTTCTCACAAGGGCGCGATGGCACCTTCGGCGACTTCGTAGCCGAGCGTGCCGGACGAGCCGCGCGCGGCCGCTTCGACGACCGGTTCGGGGCTCGGCTCGACGGGGACTTCGACGACGAATTCGGTGATCGGTTCGACGCGGACGTCGACGCTCGCTTCGGCGCGCAATTCGACGACGACGAGCAGTTCGACGACCTCGAGGGTCGAGTCTTCGACGAACGTGACTTCGGCGGACGGAGGCCTGGCTTCAGGGACAACCGGCGGAACTTCGCCAACCGCAGGGCCAGCGACGTCCGCGACGCCGACTTCGACTTCAATCGTTTCGACGATGACTTGGATCGAGTCGACCGGTTCGGCGACGTGAGTGCTCGCTTCCGCGGCAACCTGCGAAGCTCGTTGGGCCTGGCGTTCGAGCAAGGCGGCGGCAGCGAACTGGTCCTGTCGAACGTCCCGTCGGACAGCCTGGCCGCGGATGCCGGGTTGCTGGCGGGAGACGAGATCCTCGCCGCCAACGGGCAGCGAATCCGCAACTTCGGCGACCTGGTGAGCATGCTGCGCACCAACCGAACGAATGAGCCGATTGAGTTGATCATCGACCGCAACGGCCGGCGGCAAACGGTCACGTTGATGTTGCCGGAAGACTTCCTGATCGGCGGCAGCGCGGGATTCGACGCCTTCGGCGAACGCGTCAGCAGGGAAGCGCGGCGCCGCAACGCCCTGCGGCGGAGCCAGCCGTTCGGCGACTTCTGACCCGGTATGATCCGGCCAGCGTGTTCGGCGACGGCGCCGGCAGCCTACCGTTCGAGAAGGGAGATTTGCATCAATGGTCCGAACGCCGGCAAAGATCTTGACCGGCTCCGATGCCCTTACTTCGGGTGGGCGCCAGGCTTACAATGGGATTGGGCCGACGAGATCGGCCGACTGAATTCCAGAGGAAGCAACGTTGCTCGTCGGGCCCGTCTTCACGCGTGAGTTCGTCACCGCCCCCCGGCGGACCAGGTTGTACGTGGCCCGAGCGGCTTATGTGGCCGCGCTCCTGGTCTTGTTGAGCACTGCCTGGCAGGTGCTGGCCGGCACGCAGGTGGTTCGCAACGTGGGCGATCTGTCCCGCTTCGGCGCCAGCGTGTTCGCCATCCTGGCCCCCTTGCAATTGGCCATCGTCCTGTTTTTTTCCTCGTTGTCGGCGGCCAGCGCCGTGGCCGCCGAAAAGGACCGCCAGACGTTGGTCCTGCTGTTGATGACGAACCTCTCCAACGCGGAGTTGGTGCTGGGCAAGCTGCTGGCCAGCATGCTCAACGTGCTGGTGCTGGTGGCCGCCGCCGTGCCTGTGTTCATGTTGATGGCCCTGCTGGGAGGCATCTCGTTCGAGCAGATCGGACGCGCCTTCGCGGTGACGCTGGCCAGTGCCCTGGTGGCCGGCAGCCTGGGATCGACCCTGGCGCTGTGGCGCGAAAAGACATTTCAGACGCTGGCCATGACCGCACTGGCCCTGGTGCTCTGGCTGGCTGCCGGGGAGTTGGTGGCTCAGGGCGCGATGGGCAGCCAGTGGTGGGGAATCTCCACCAGCCATTGGGCCATCGCTATCAGCCCCTGGCAGGCCATGCTCGAGGCCACGCGCCCCTTTACGGAGGCGCAGTCAGGGGGATGGCTCTCCAGCCCGGTAAACCAGTTCCTGCTGGTGTCGTTGGGAGCCGCGCTGGCATTGAACGGCCTGGCCACGGCCATGGTCCGGGTATGGAATCCCTCGCGCGAGGCGCGGCGCGGGGCACACGATCCCCGCTCCGAGAACCACCCGCTCGCCCAATCGCCGGCCGGCCCAGCCACGGCCATGCAGGCCGCAACGGCCGCCGCGCGGCCAATTGCCCGCTCTCGCCCCGTGTGGGACAACCCGATCATCTGGCGTGAAATGCGGACCTGGGCCTACGGGCGCAAGATGCTGGTGGTGCGAGCAGCGTACCTGGTTTTGTTCGCCCTGACGGCCGCGGGCATGTACGCGGTGCTCGAACGCTCCGACATGGTGGGGCGCGAGGATGCGGCTTTGGTGCTGGTCCCTTTGCTGATTCTGAGTCTGGTGCTGGTGAACGCCCAGGCGGTGACGTCGTTGACCAGCGAGCGCGATGCACGGGCGCTGGACCTGCTGCTGGTCACGGACCTGACACCCAAGGAGTTCATCTTCGGCAAGCTGGGCGGCGTGCTCTACAACACCAAGGAAATGGTGCTTCTGCCGATGGCGCTGTGCGGCGCGATCTGGTATTCCGGCCTGGTCAGCTTGGAGAACCTGCTCTACCTGCTGGGCGGATGGCTGGTGATGTGCGGATTCGTGGCGATGCTGGGCGTCCACGTGGGGATGAACTACGTGAACTCGAAGAGCGCGATCGCGGCCAGTCTGGGCACCGTGTTCTTCCTGTTCATCGGCGTGGCGGTCTGCATGCGGATCATGGTGGCCTTCAGCGGCTCGTTCCAGGTGCAATTGACGCCGTTTCTGGCGTTCATCATCGGCGGTGGAGCGGGGTTGTACGCGGCCCTGGGCTGGCGCAACCCTTCGGGGGCCATCCAAATGGCATCGATCCTTTGCCCCTTTGCAATTTTTTACGCCATCACCAGCTTTCTGATCGGCTACACGCTTGGGGTCTTCCTGGTGCTGGCCTTCACGTTTGGCTTCACGACCCTCACCATGCTGATTCCCGCCCTCTCGGAGTTCGATGTGGCCACCGGCCGGACCAGCGGAGCCGGCGAGGAAGGCTGAATGGAGGGCAGAGGGCAGAAGGCAGAAGGCAGAAGGCAGAAGGCAGAAGGCAGAATAGGAGGCGGGCCGAACGAGGCGGGCCGAACGAGGCGGGCCGAACGAGGCGGGTCTGTCAGGGCGGGTCTGTCATTGCGGGTCTGTCAGACAGCGGGCATTTCGCTGGCGCTGGTCGGGACTGTGGCTTCCGGCGTCTGCTCGTCTCGATCACCCGCTTCGCGCTCGTAAGTCCGCTGGACCGTTTTGGAGGCGGCGCTGTCCAAAGCGATCTCGTACAACTCCTGCCCGCCTCCGGTCGGATAGCGGCCGGTGATGCAGGCTTGGCAGAGCTGATCGTGGTCGTAGCCGAGGGCCCGGGCGATCGATTCGACCGGCAAATAGCGGAGCGACTCGGCGCCCAACTGCTTTGCCATGCGGTCCTGCCCCGCCTGCGTCAGCAGGCCGTCCTCCAGGAAGGAGGGGGCGAACAGCTCGCCGATGGTCGACATGTCGATGCCGTAGAAACAGGGAGCGATAATCGGCGGGCAGGCCACTCGCACGTGAATCTCGCGGGCGCGGCCCAGCTCACGGATCCGGCTCAACAGCACTTTCATCGTGGTCGACCGGACGATGGAGTCCTCGACGAGCAACACGCGCTTGTCCTCCAGCACTTCACGCAGCGGCGTGTACTTGGTCTCCGCTTTCCGCTTACGGTTGGTCGAGCCTTCAATAAACGTACGGCCCGTGTAGCGGTTGCGGATCAATCCTTCCAGCGAGGGAACGCCCAGCCGGAAGGCCATGGCGTCGGCCGCGGCCTTGCTGGTGTCCGGCACGGGGACGACGATGGTGTCCTCGTCGATGGGCACGGTTTCCAGCCGGGCCAGCTCCTCGCCCAGGGCCTTGCGCGAGAGGTAGACGCTGCGCCCGTCCATGGTGCTGGCCACGTTGGCAAAGTAGATCCACTCGAAGAAGCAGTGGGCCCGCCGCGGACTGGGAGCAAACCGCTCGATGGAGAAGCGGCCGTCGGTAATGGCAATGGCCTGGCCCGGCAAGAGCGACTTGATGCTCTCCGGCGAGAAACCGAGGTTCAACAGGGCCACGCTCTCGCTGGCCGCGGCAAACAACGGCCCCTCCAAGGCGTAGCAGAGCGGGCGGAAGCCGAGCGGATCGCGGGCCACGAGCATGTCGCCCAACGAGTTCAGGAACACCAGGCAATAGGCGCCGTCGAACCTGCGGTCCACGCTGCTCCACATCTCGATCAGCGACGGCCGGCGATCCCCGGACAGCTCGCGGCTGATCTGGTGCATGATGATTTCGGTATCGTTGTCGCGGGCCAGGTGGTTGTCGCTGTCGGCCAACAGCTCGCGCCGCAACTGCTGATAGTTGGCCAACTGCCCATTGAATGCAAAGCTGAACCACTTTTGCTTCTGCAAGTGGTGCCGCTCGAAGGGCTGGGCATAACTGCGGTCCTCGGCCCCACAGGTGGCATAGCGCACGTGCCCGATGGCCGCTCGCCCGGCATATTCCTTCATCAGGCTCTCGTACTTGCCGCGGTGGCTGAGCCTGAAGACCTCGCTGACGCCGCCCAGGTCCTTGTACGTGTCGATGAGCTGCTTGCGCTGGGGATTGTAGGTGGTGAAGCCGGCCGAGAGCTGACCGCGGTTCTGGATGTCCAGCAGCATCCGCGGCAGCAGCCGGGAGGCCTCCTCCGGACCTTGCTCCGGACAGAGCGGGCTGGCGCCGCGTCCCGGCAGGTGGTAGACCGCGGCAATCCCGCACTCGTGGTTCAGTTCGCTCATTCGGCTATCTGGCGACCCCCGGCGGTGAGGAAATCCAACAAAGCGCAGGCCCACTCGCCGTCGCCGGCACCGCTTGCCTTGGAAGACCGGCTCGAAACCGGGCAGCTTCCAGGCCCGGCGGAGTGACGCCGCAAGGTATTGTAGGCCCGCGCAGCCAATTGCTCAACTGGGGCTGGCCCGGCTGGGCGACAGCCGAGCGGAGATCGTCCTTGGAAAGTAGCCCTCATCCCGGCGCGCCGGGACGTGAGGTGCCTCGTAACAAAGTAGCCCTCACGCTCCGCGTGAGGTGCCACGTCACGCGGAGCGTGACGGCTACCAGCCGCTTGTTGAGCTTGCCACGGCCAAGGTATTCTTGACAAGCGGACCCAAGGCGCACCGCCGACCCGCCAGGCGACTCCCAACTCTGATTGAATTGCCCATGACCGACTTGCTGCGGCAGGAGATTGCCACGTCGGCCGACACGCTGGTGGTGAAGGTCGGCACACGCGTCCTCGCCCGCCCCGACGGCAAACTGGACGAGTCCCGCGTGGCAACCCTGGCCGAGGAGATGCACCAGGTCATCGAATCTGGCCGCCGCATCGCGCTGGTGAGTTCCGGCGCCGTCGCCGCCGGCATGGGATTGCTGGGCCTCGCCGAGAGGCCCCGCGACTTGCGCCACTTGCAGGCCGTGGCCGCAGTGGGCCAAAGCTGCCTGGTCCAGACCTACGACCGGGCGCTCAGGGCCTTTGGGAGGCACGCGGCCCAGGTCCTGCTGACCGCCGACGACCTCGACGACCGCACCCGCTATCTGAACGTCCGCAATACGCTGTTGACGCTGCTGGAATATGGCGCGGTGCCGATCATCAACGAGAACGACACGGTCAGCGTCGAGGAACTGCAGACCACATTCGGCGACAACGACCGCCTGGCGGCCATGGTAACCAACCTGATCCGTGCGCCGCTGCTGGTGCTGCTGTCGGACGTCGACGGACTGTACGACGGGGATCCGCGCAGCGAAGCCGCCCGGCTGATTCCCACCGTCACCCGGCTCGACGAATCGGTGTTCGCGCTGGTCCGCGACCAGCGAACCGGGCTCGGCAAGGGGGGCATGGCCAGCAAGCTCATGGCCGCCCGCATGGCTGCCCTGGCGGGCGAGAACGTGATCATCGCCAACGGCCGCACGCCGGGCACGTTGGCCCGCATCCTGGCCGGCGAAGTCGTGGGCACGTTGGTGGTAGCGCAAGGCCAGACGGTCCGTTCCTGGAAACGCTGGATCGGCTTTACTGCTCAACCTCGCGGCCACCTGGTGTTGGACGACGGCGCCCGCCGTGCCATCGAGAAGCAGGGACGCAGCCTGCTGGCCATCGGAGTGCTCGACGCCGTGGGCAATTTCAAGAAAGGCGACGTGGTGGCCTTGCGTGACAAGGCGGGATGCGAGTTCGCCCGCGGCCTTACCAACTACCCGCTGGCCGAGGTGCTGCGGATCAAGGGATTAAGGACCGACGCGATTGCGGCGGCGTTGGGGCACCGCCCTTACCCCGAGGTGATCCACCGGGACAATATGGCCCTGACTTCATGAATGTGGGCGGCGGTTGGCTGGCGAGTTGCAGGCCAGCATGGTCACAAGTCATTCTTGACCAGCAGGTGCCCCCGCTGCCGGGATCATCCATAGTGCCGGCGCGAGACTTGCAGAAAGCCGTGCAATCGGCGTACCGAGCCGGCCGCCATGGCGGCAACCGCCGCGCCTGGCAGGGCAACAAAGCTTTGGCACGGCTTGTGCATCCCTCCAGCACAACAACGGTTCTTTTGATTCTCTTCCTGTTTCCGGCTGGAACCAGGCGGTTTTATGCTCGCAATTCGCTTGGAGGCGACCGGGGGCCGGGAAACCAGAAGCTTTGGACCCGTGGACCGCTTCCGTATTCATCGCGACATATTGGAAATCCCGGACAGTAACGAGGTCGCCACCTTCCGGGACGGCTTCTGGCGCGTCGGCGAGGCGAGCTATCTGATGATGCAGGTGGAGGGGCCGACGTGGGTGCATTTTGAGAGCCCCGCGCGGCGATCACCCGGCTATGGCCCGTTCGACGCGGTCTGCGTTCTGGGAGGAGCGATTCGCGTGGGCAAGTCGGAAAGCCAGCATCTGGCGCAGCGCTACGACCAGTCGGGATCGTGGCGCATCCACGGCGAGCACGCCCTCTGGCCAACCGCCGTCTTCACCGCCAACGGCAAGCACGGGCCGGCCGAGCCGTAGAACGGATTCATTCCGTTTTCCGCCGTAGAACGCAATTCATTCCGTGTCGCTTCCCGGCCGGGCACGTCAGAACCACCCCTCTGCTAAAAGTCCCGGTGCCAAGCTTTACGACCGGCGTCCCGCACGCTACACTACGACACGCTGTGTTCCTATGGCAGGAGGGCAGCGGGCGGCACGGCGTACCCCGGCTTCGAGCGGGGTTATTTTTTGCGCAAAGGCTTTCAGCACGAGGTCCGAGGGATGCCGATGGTGGTCGTATTGCTCGACGAGCCTGCCGAGACCTCGAAAATCGAGCAACTCGATCGCGTCGCCTCGCTGCGGATCCAAGGCCGGTCGCTCGAGATGACCGGCCTCAAGCGCCCGCTCGTTTACGAGCGCGGGGCCTGGCACTCGCCGACCCGGTCCTACTCGGTGATCTCGATCGAGACTCCGGTCCACGTGCATTTCGAGGACCGGCAAGGGCATTCCAAGCGGTTTGGCCCATTTGAAGGCCTCCGCGTGGTGGATGGAGCCATCCGGCCCGGCAACAATCCGCAACATGTCCTGGCCTGGCTGGAACAGGAGCACTGGGTCTGGCATATCCACGGCGACCCGATCCGTTGGCAAAGCGTGATCTTCATCGACGCCAAGCCGCCGGCCTGATGGATTTTTCGGCCTGCCTCGACCATACTGACCTCTTATGCAAAAGGCCAGTGACGGCGCGGGCCGTCTCGCCCAGCGCGTGCCGGGCACCCGTATCGCTTGTTATGTCTTCCAGTCGAATCGCGACCTGGCACGGCACGTCGCCGAGGCCATCGCGGCGGTCATACGCGAACGCAACGCCTTCGGCCAGAAGGCCGTGCTGGGATTGCCCACCGGCTCGACCCCCATGGGAGTGTACCGCGAACTGGTGAGAATGCACCGCGAGGACGGCCTCGATTTCAGCGGGGTGCTGACGTTCAACCTCGACGAGTACTACGGCCTGCGACCCGACCAGTTGCAGAGCTACCACCGCTGGATGTTCGAGCACTTCTTCGATCACGTGAACATCCCGGCCGAGCAGATCCATATTCCCGACGGCACCGTGCCGCTGGAACAGGTGGAAGAACACTGCCTGCGGTACGAGGCCCAGATTGAGCGGGCCGGCGGTATCGACGTGCAGTTGCTGGGCATCGGCCGCAATGGGCACGTGGGCTTCAACGAGCCGTTCAGCGACCGGCACGGCCGCACTCGCCTGGCCACGCTCGACCCGCTGACCCGCAAGGACGCGGCCAGCGACTTCTTTAGCGAGGAGAACGTGCCCCAGCAGGCCATCACCATGGGGCTGGGCACGATCCGGGAGGCCCGCAAGATCATCCTGATCGCCTTGGGCGAGCACAAGGCCTCCATCGTGCGCGAGGCCGTCGAAGGGCCGGCCAGCGACCGGGTGCCGGCCAGCTTGCTCGGCGATCATCCGGCGGTCTCGGTGCTGCTCGACGAGGCGGCCGCCGGCCAGTTGAGCGGCGTGGCGATGCCCTGGACGTCAGGCAGGGTCGAGTGGACCGACAAGCTGGTGAAGCGGGCGGTGCTGTGGCTCTCCCAACATACCGGCAAGGCCCTGTTAAAGCTGGACGACCAGGATTTCCGCGAGCACAACCTGCACCGATTGCTCCGGGATCATGGGCCGGCGCAGAAAGTGGCCCACCGCGTCTTCCGCTGGATGATGGAAACGATCGACTACCACCCCGGCGGCCGCGAGCCGAATCGCATCATCTGTTTCAGCCCCCATCCTGACGACGACGTGATCAGCATGGGCGGGTCGCTGATCCGCCTGATCGAGGACCAGCACGAAGTCCACGTGGCCTACATGACCAGCGGCAACATTGCGGTCTTCGATCACGATGCCCAGCGCGTGGCCGACCTGGTGGTGGAGTTCAATCGCCGGTTTGGGATCGATCAGGAGAAGTCGCGCGACGTCGAGCGGCAGGTGCTCGATTCGCTGGCACGCAAAGCGCCCGGCGAGCCGGATACCGAAGCGGTATTGGCGATCAAGGCCTTGATCCGCTGGAGCGAGGCCAAGGCCGGCGCGGTGGTCTGCGGCTGCCGCGAGGAACACCTCCACTTTCTGGATTTGCCGTTCTATCGCACGGGCACGATTGCCAAGAACCCCGTCGGCGAAGGCGACGTGCGGATTATCCGCGAGTTGCTCCAGCGGCTGCGCCCGCGGCAGGTCTACGTGGCGGGCGACCTGTCCGATCCGCACGGAACGCACCGCGTCTGCGCCGAGGCGATCTTCAGGGCCCTGAACGAGCTGCAGGCCGCCGGAGGAACCACGCCGGAAGTGCTCTTGTACCGAGGCGCCTGGCAGGAATGGGCGCCTCACGAAATCGAGATTGCCGTGCCGCTGAGCCCACGCGATTTGGAACGCAAGAAGGCGGCCATTTTCCGCCACGAATCCCAGAAGGACACCGCCTTGTTCCCCGGAGCCGATGCCCGCGAGTTCTGGCAGCGCGCCGAAGAACGCAACCGCCACACGGCCGACGTCTACAACCGGCTGGGACTGCCCGAGTACTTCGCCCTGGAGGGCTTTGTCCGCTGGAATGGCGAGGCCATCTAGCCCGCCCGCGGCAGGCGGTCCGCAGCCCGCCGACAGCCAACCAGCCGGGATCCACCGCTCAAGCCGCTTGGGAACCTAAAGCCGTGGCACCGCACCGAACGCTCGACGACCTGGTCCGCGGCTGGCGCGGCTGGGCCCTGTTGGCGTTGTTGGCGGCGGGCAGCGTGGCATTGGCGGGAACCGCTGTAGCGCAAAAGTCCGTCACGGTCGATGAGTTCCAGGCGCTGCCGCATGGCCTGGCCATCTGGAAGACCGGCGACTTCCATCTGGCCACCGGAGTCCCGGTGTTGCCCAGCCTGCTGCCGGCGCTCCCCTTGCTCGCCTCTTCGGCTCGCTTCGATCCCCAACCGATGGCCGGCTACGTCAGCTCCTGGCAATGTGGCGACCAGTTCCTCCGCGAAAACCTGGAGAGCTATCACCCGTTGTTTCTTCAGGGCCGCATGATCTCGCTCGCCGTGCTGCTGGTCACCTGCCTGCTGACATACGCATTGGCGCGCAGGATGTATGGGGCGACAGGCGGGCTGTTGGCCGCGGTTTTCGCCTGCCTGTCCCCGAACCTGCTGGCCCACGGGGCGCTGGTCACGCCCGACATCTATCTCGCGGCCGCCATCGTCGCCGCGTTGTTTGCCTTCGACCTGTTATTCAACCGGCCAGGCTGGCCGGCGGCGGTGGCGCTGGGATGCGCGCTTGGGCTGGCCAGCCTGTCGAAACTGACCGGCTTGCTGTTGTTCGCCATCTTTCCGGCGCTGCTGGCCTGCTTTCATTTTGCCGATCGGGCGGCTTGGCGGCGCGCCGGCCAGCCCGGCAAATCGGCCCCGCCGGCCTTGGCGAACCTCGACTGGTCCAAGCGCTGGCTGGCCGCCGCGCTGGCCATGGCGACGGGCCTCGTGCTGATCCACGTCGGCTACTTGTTCGACGGCTCGTTTTCGCGACTCGACCAGTTCCAGTTCGAGAGCACCGGGATGGCGACGGTGGCCGAGATGCTGCCCGGATGGCTCCGGGTGCCCCTGCCCTACCCTTTCTTCAAGGGGATCGACGCGCAGTTGGCCGAGGAGGGCTATGTCGCCTATCTGAACGGCGAGTTCAACGAGACCGGCTTCTTTCATTACTATCTCGTCGGGCTGCTGGTTAAGACTCCGCTGTGCGTGCCGGTGTTGGCCGTCGTTGCCTGGTGGGGCAGGCGCGGCCTGACCCGCTCGGAAGTGGCCCTGGTGGCAACCGGAGGCCTGCTGCTGTTGTTCTTCTCGCTCTCGAAGCACAAGAACATCGGCCTGCGGTACGTGCTGTTCCTGGAACCGCTCCTGGCCATCTGGATCGGACGGCTCGGCACCCGGATCGCAATGCTCGAACTACCCGGCACCCAAACGGCCGCCATGGCGCGGGACAAGACCGCCCGCCGCGCGGCCATCCGGCTCACGGCCGCCAAGCGCGATTTGGCACTGGCCGCCGCGGCCGCGGGCTGGATGCTGTTTACGGCGGTTTCGGCCTGGCCGCACTACCTGGCGTACTTCAATCGGGCCAGCGGTGGCCCGACCAGCGGCCACAAGTACCTGCTGGACTCGAATCTCGATTGGGGTCAGGACCTGATTGAGCTGCGGCGGTTCATGGAGCGCGAGGGGATCGATTCGATCGACCTGGCTTATTTCGGCCGCGTGCCCCCCGAAGTGTACGGCGTCAGCTACCGGATGCTGGGCGCCGGGCCGCCCGCGCGCTACGCGGCGATCAGCGCCAACCTGCTCTGGGGACGGATGTACTTCGTGAACGGCACGTCGTACTGGCCCGAAGACAAAGACACGTATGCCGCCTACCGGCGGTTGAAGCCCAAGGCCGTTCTCGGGCACAGCATCTACGTGTTCGAGTTGGCCCCGTAGAACGGAATTCATCCCGTTTACCGGGTTAACCGATGCGCGACTCGCTGAAACGGAATAAATTCCGTTCTACTACACCTTGCGGACAACACCGACGACCACGCCCAGCACCCGGGCGTTGGTGACGTAGATGGCCGGCATCGACGAGTTGGCCGGCTCCAGGCGGATGCGCTTCGCCTCCGGGTACCAGCGTTTGAGCGTGGCCTCGTTCTCGTCGGTCAAGGCGACAACCGTCTGCCCTCGCTGCGCGGTGGGCTGCTTGCGAATGACCACGTAATCGCCGTCGGCGATCTGGTCTTCAATCATCGAATCGCCCTTGACCTTGAGCACGAACAGATCGTCGGCGCTGAACATCTCGCCAAAATCGACCCGCTCGTCCTGGCTCACGGCCTCCTGCAGCACGCCGGCCGCGATCATGCCGGCGAGGGGCAGCCCACCGCCTCCTTCGGGAGTTTCCGTGGAGAGCATGATGGCCCGCGACATGTTCGGCTCTCGAGTGATCAAGCCTTTTTTCTCGAGGGCCTTGAGGTGGCACATCACCCCGTTGGGAGAGCTGATGTCGAAGTGGGCCCCGATTTCCCTGACCGTGGGGCCGTATCCGCGGTGACGGATTTTTTCGCGGATGAATTCGTAGACCTCGCGCTGGCGAGTTGTCAGACGTTCCAAGTTGGCCATGGTCACGTGTCCCCGTGCATGAAAAATAAGTAAGCCGCCTCCTTCAAATATAATATACGCGTGTACAGAGTCAATAGCATTTGTACACCAGTGCTATCTTGGGGCTGTCAAAGTGATTACGACTTCTGTTCAGGCCGACTGGTCCATCTGCATGGCCTGGTTCAGCTTGTTGTAGAGCGTCTTGAGGCTGATGCCCAGTTCGTCGGCAGCCTTCGACTTGTTGCCGCCGTTGCGCTCGATGCTCTGATGAATGGCCTGCATCTCGATCTCCCGCATGGTCTGCGCCGGGAAGGTCTTGAAGTGCGGGGCGCGGAGCCGTCGATGGGTGAAGTTGCCGGGCAAGTGCGGCAGGTCCACCGGGCCGTTATCGCAGAGAATGGCGGCGTGCTCGATCACGTTGGCCAGCTCGCGGACATTGCCGGGCCAGCAGTGGGTTTCCAGCGCGCGCATGGCCTCGGCCGTGAACGAGGCCTCGTCGGCGCGGGCATCGCGGCGGAAGCGCGCCAGCAGGTAGTGGGCCAGGCCGGGCAGGTCGCCGATGCGGTCGCGCAAGGCAGGCAAACGGATTTCGAAGGTGTTGATGCGGAACATCAGGTCCTGGCGGAACTCTCCCTCGGCGACCATCTCGTCCAGGTCGCGATGGGTGGCGCAGACCACGCGGACATCGACGGTGAACGAATCGTTGTCGCCCACGCGGCGGATTTCGCCGCTTTCCAGGATCCTCAGCAGCTTGGCCTGCATCGACTTGGGCAGCTCGCCGATCTCGTCCAGAAAAATCGTGCCGCCGTTGGCCACCTCGAACAGCCCCACCCGGTTCTCTTCGGCCCCGGTGAACGATCCTTTGCGATGGCCGAACAGTTCGCTCTCGATCAGGTTTTCCGGAAGCCCACCGCAGTTGACCGCCACGAAGGGCATGTCGGCCCGCAGACTTTGATCGTGAACGGCGCGGGCCACGAGCTCCTTGCCGGTGCCTGTTTCGCCCAGGATCAGCACGGTGGAGAGCGTGGGCGCGACCTTGGCAATCCGCGAGCGGACGTCGTCCATGCGGGGCGAGTCGCCGATCAGCTTGGAGGGCCCTTCCAGGCGTTCGACCTGCCGCTTCAGCGCGCGGTACTTGTTGGTCAGCTCTCGCTTGGCGGCGACCCGCGTCAGGAGCGCTTCCAGCTCCACCAGCTTGCAGGGCTTGGTCAGATAATCGAAGGCGCCTTGCCGCAAGGCGGCCACCGCCGTCTCCAGCGACGACTTGCCGGTCAGAACCACCGCCTCCGTTTCGGGAGAGAGCTGCTTGGCCCGGGCAATCACCTCGATGCCCGACAAGCGAGGCATGTCCAGATCGACCAGGATGCAGTCGTAGGTGTTGCGCTCCAGCGCCGCCACGGCCACCGCCCCATCCGGGCAGACCGTCACCTCGTGTCCCATGCGGGGCAGTTCCAGGCTCATCAGCTCCTGCAGCGAGCGCTCGTCGTCGGCGAACAGCAGCTTGAGGCGCTTATGCGGCTTGATATCGATGGCGATTCTCCTGCCGGCCTGCGGCCAGCGGCAAGCGGACGCAGAACCAGGAGCCGTGGCCGGGGCCGTCGCTGTGCACCTCGATCGACCCTTCGTGGTCGGCGATGATCCGGTAGGCGATGGAGAGCCCCAGCCCGGTCCCCTGCCCGCCGCGGCGGCGGGTGAAGAAAGGCTCGAAAAGATGTTCCAGCACTTCAGGCGTCATGCCGCAGCCAGTGTCGGTGACCGTCAGCTCGGCTTCCCCCCCGCGTTCGGCCAACTCGACGCTCACGGTGCCCCCGGCGTCGAGGCTGTCCAAGGCGTTGGTCAACAGGTTCAACACGACCTGCTTGATCTCCTGGGTGTTGACCGGCACGATCACCTTTTGATCGGGGGCGAACTCGACGTGTTTCTCCTGGTACTTGCCCAGGTGCCCGATCATGTCGATCACGCCCTGCACGAGCTCGCCCAGATCGGCGGACTGCCGCTTGACCTCGCCGATGCGGGAAAAATCGAGCAGCTTCTCGGTGATCTCCTTGCAGCGAAAGGCCTCGGCCTGGATCATCCGCAGGTACTGGCGGGCCACCTCCCGCTGGGGGCCGTCGCCCCCCGGGGTCTCATGCAGGCGGCCCTCGAGCGACTCGGCGCACATGGCAATCGAGGCCAGCGGGTTGTTGATTTCGTGGGCCACCCCGGCCGCCAGAAAACCGACGCTCGCCAACTGCTCACTGCGGACCACCTGCTTGGTTCGCTCCTGCACCTGGCGGTCGAGGTCGTCGCGGATGGCCCGGAAGCGGGCGGTCATGTCGTTCATGGCGGCGGCCAGCTCGGACATTTCATCTTCGGTGGTCAAACGGATGCGGTAATTGAAGTGTCCCGACGCCACTTTGCGCGATCCATTGATCAGCACCCGCAGCGGCCGGAAGATCCACGCGTAGCCCAGCTTGACGAACAGCGCCACCAGCAAAACGGTCAACAGGCTGGTGATCCAGGTCAACACCAGCAGGGTGCGGTACTGACGGCGGGCCTCGGCCGTGAACTCCTCGATGTTCGAATAGAGGAAGCTGGGCAGCCTGGCGGCCAACGTCTGCAGTTCGTCCAGTTCGCCGCTCAGCCGGGCCACCCTCAACGGATCGATCAGCCAGTCGCGCTGGCGGTTGAGCTGCCCGATGCGCAGGAGCGATTCCTCGATCGAGCGGACGGTTTGCCACTCCCGCCGGCTGTCGCCGATCTCGCCGGTAACTCCCTCCAGTTCCTCGGCGGACACGCTCTCTTCGGGTCGCGGCTTGTGCTGTTCGAGCTGATCGCGGTAACTCCCCAGGTTGCGTTCGACCTGGTCGAGCTGGAGCTGGAACTCCTGCCAGGCCCAATCCTGTCCCGTCACGCTTCCGGGTTGGATGGCGCTATAGTCGCGCTGCCCGCCCGCGGCGATCGGCTCGGAAGGCACTGCCTCGCCCAGCGCCAGGCGCAGTTCGCTCACGCTTTGGCTGAGCGCGTTGGCCAGGGGCAGTTCGTGGACCCGCCGGCTCAGGCTGCGAACCAGGCTCCGGTAGGCATACAAACCGTGGATGCCGCCCCAACTGAGCGTGGCGACGATCACCAGCAGCAGGCACAGCCCGACTACCAGCTTGGCGCGTATGGGCCACTTGGACAGCACCGTGCGACCTCCTTGCCGCGATGCCAGAGCAGAATGTTCGTACCGACGGGAAGACCGGAACCGCTCCCCGGCCGCTTACCGGCCCAATGGGGCGGCAAGTCTACCATCAAGGTCGCGACCAGGGCAATACGGCGGTGGCCCCCCCGGGGGTCGCCGAATCGCTCTCCCAAATAGCGTCAATACCGCAGCACGCGGCATTTGAGCAGCCAACCACCCCAGGCCGCCAGCACGACGTTGCCCAGCCAGACCACGTACGGGTGGACGGCGCCGCTCTTGGCCTGCTCGACGCCGAACATCAACAGGGGGTAGTACACCAGCAGGATGGGAGCGAAGCACAGGAAGAAATTGGCCATGTAATCGGAGTTGCGGCGCCAGATGGCCAGCGGGGCCCCGACCAGCACGAAGCACAGGCAACTGAAGGCGGCCGACAGCCGCCGCGGCGGTTCCGTGGCCAACCGGTGCAGGTGGTTCCACCAGTTCTGGATAATCAGCTTCTCATGCGGCCAATCGTGCTGCTCCAGCGGCTCGAACTCACCCGTAAACAGGGGAAAAGCCACTTCCGCCGCCCGGCGGCGCTCGTACATCTCCAGCTCCGACGTGATGCGGGCCCGTTCGCCGGGAACGCGGCCCAGCGGAACGCGGGCAGGCACCCGCGAGTTGTCCCCTATCCGGCTGGCGTCGAACAGCGGAATCTCGCGGTCGATCTCGTCGAACTGGATGCTGAACTGCCCTTCGACCACGGTGCCGTTGCGGAACGAAACCCGCAGCACCTCCGAGTCCGACCGGAGTTGGGCCTCCTCGGCCGTGATCGTCATGCCGGCCGAATCGCCTTTGGCCCTCAACGTGAACGTGGGCTGAATCAGCCGTGGACCTTCGACCGCCTTGACGATGATCTCGATGTTCTTGGCGCTGTACGAATGCTGCGTGCGAAGCGCCCCGTAGACAATTTCCTCGACCGCCTCCAGCACGACCCGCTGGGCGCCCTTCTGGCCCCAGGTCAGGGCCAGCTCGTTCAGCCAGACCGTCCCCAGGCTGAGCAGGAAGGCGAGGACAAGACCGGGCCAGACGACCGCCATGGGACTGATGCCCAACGACTTGATCGCCAGCACCTCGTTGGAGCCCGACATCCGCCCATACACGTTCGAGACCGCGAACAGACTGGTGGCCGGCAGAGTGAACCGCATCATCTCCGGCAGCAGGTAGGGGATCAACCGGACGAGCTGTGCCGGGCCCACCCCCTGGTCCTTGGCCTCCTTGTACATGCCAAACACCAGCATCAGCACCGTCATTCCGGCCAGCGTGATGCTGAAGACCTTGAGCAGTTCCCACACGACATACCGCGTCAAAAGGGGCATGGCCGCGTAGTCTGTCGGCCTGCCGCCAGTCGGTCAAGGTCATTCACGCCATCCGCCCGGCGTTGACCGTTCCGGGGGCTTGTGATATGGTCCCCCGCCTTCCACGGGGAGCCGTGTTTAGTAGCAGGCACACTCCGTGTTTCGCACAGCAGCAGGTCACACTCCGTGTGCCCTCCGCCGTGTAGCGTCCGCTTGCATGAGGTACCGCGTTGCCGTATCGAACCGTTGGCCGTCTGCTGGTGGTACTGCTTGCCGTGGCGGCGGCGGTGGGCGGCTACTTTGCATTCTGGCGTTACCACGTCAAGCGTTTCCAGGAAGTGCGGCCCGCGGCCTTTTACCGGGTGGCTCAACCGACGGAGTTCGGAATCCGTCATCTGGCGGAGCGCTATGGCATCAAGACGATGCTCAGCGTGCAGCTCTACGATTTCCGCCTGCGGCGAGGGCTGCTCGACCGGGGAGCCCCCAGCGGCGACAAAGAATCGAAGTACGTCGCCTCGCTGGGCATCCGCCACGTACAGTGGCCGATGGGAGCCGAGGCGTGCTGGCCCTGGGTCACGCCCTGGCAGTTTGAAGAATTCTTCAAGCTGCTCGACGACCCCGACAACCTGCCCGTGGCGGTTCACTGCCAGGGGGGCAGGCATCGGACCGGGACCCTCTCGGCCCTATTCCGGCTGGAGTACGACCGCTGGCCCGTCCAGCGCGCCCTCGACGAAATGCACGCCTTCGACTTCGGCCCGCCGGTGACGTTGCAAGAGCACAACCTGCGGACCTACCTGCCGCGCCCGCATCCCCAGGCCAGCGACTGGAGCATCCTGGCGGGCTATTGGCGGGGACGGCTGGGCATGCCCGAGCCTGCGGACTATGAGCAGTTGATTCGGCGCCTGCGCACGGCGCGGCCCTCGGGCAGCCTCGAAGCCGACTTGTCGCAGTACCTGGACGAGGGGCATGTCTTCGCGCTGCCGCTGGCGCAAAGGCTGATCGACGCCCCCGACGATCCGCTGGTATCCCGGGCCACTCGGCTGGCGGCCCAGTGCCTGGAAGACACCGCCGCCGCTGCGGCCGACTGGTCGGCGGCGGCCGCGCTGGTGGCGGACTTCGGCAAGCCAAGCCAGCAGCAACGCTTAAAAGACCTGCTGGGCGACGCCTCATTTCAACGGGCCTCGCCTTTGCGATTTGATCGGATCGTGGCGGGCGTGACCAATCGCTATCGACCCAACCGCATCGCCTACTTGCTTCCGCTGTTGGAAAACGAGTCGCACCATCTCGAGGAGGCTGCTCGCCGATATCGCTATTGCGACACGGCGGTCTCGCGGTTGTCGGCCACCATCAACATCAACTTTCGAGAGAAGGCGCCCGGGATGGGAGTGGATGCATGGAATCACGCCCGCCAGGCGGCCCGCGCCTGGTGCGACGCCAATCCACGGCAGACCAAGCCGGCCACTTTGCGGCCCGCGGCCGGCCGGACCCTGGTCCGCTCCGGCGATGGGCCGCAGGCGGAAGACCTCAGCAAGCTGCCGGTGTTGCTGAAGTAGCTGGGGCGAACATTGGCCTTGGGGCGAACATTGGCCTTGGGGCGAACATTGGCCTTGGGGCGAACATTGACCCGCTCAGCCGGCCCACCCGATGTCGTGGCCGGGTGTTTTCTTCCGTTGCGAGCGGATTTCGTCCATCATGAAGCTGATGGCGTGGGCGTACTCGCGGACCGCCTCGCGATAGTTCTTTTTTTCCGCGGCGGCCAGCGCCCGCGAGCCGAAGCTGTTGAAGCGCGGCCAGTCGACCGACCAGTTCTCTTCGGCGGCCGCTTCGCGCAACTGGTCGACCACCTTGGCCAGCTTGTCGACGAACTCGTCGTTCGCCGGGCAGACGAGCGACTTGTGCGGCCCGCGGCCGAAGCGCGGCCCTTCGAACGGCCTGGCCGGCAACGACCCCCCCAGTTTCCGCACGGCGACAACGATTGCCGTGGCCAGCGCCGCCAGCCCGCTCACCACCGCGCCCCACGGCTGGACTGCCCACAACCCTAAGGTGACCAGGACCAAAACTCCCAAGGCCACCCACCACGCGGAATGAATCGTGGGCCGAGGACCGGCCGGCACGGCGGCGAGCATCGAGGCCCCACGGGCGGAGGGAATCGCGGCCACCTTCACCGTGATTACCGTAATGTTATCGGGGCCGCCGCGCAGGTTGGCCAGGTCGACCAGCACCCCGACCGCCTCGTTGGGGGGCAGGCAGCCGAGGATCACGCCGATTTCCTCGTCGCTGACCTGCCCGCTGAGCCCGTCGCTGCAGAGCAGAAACGCATCGCCGGCGGCCAGCGGGAAAGGCCCTTCCAGATCAACCTGCACTTGAGGCGACGGACCGAGCGAGCGCGTGATGATGTTCTTCGGGATGTAGCTGGGGACTTCCTCCTCGCGGATCCGACCGGTGGCCATCATTTCCCAGACCAGGCTGTGGTCGAACGAGAGCTGCTCCATGCGGTTGCCACGAAGCCGGTAGACGCGGCTGTCGCCCACGTGGGCCACCATGGCCCCTTCGGGCAACAACACCAGGACGCTGGCCGTCGTCCCCATGCCGCGGAAGTCGAGATTCGCCTGCCCGCGCAGATGAATTCGGGCGTTGGCGTCCTCGATCGCCTTGCGGATGGCGGTCGCCGGCGGTTCCTCGTGCAGCTTGTAGTAGGTGTGCGGGACCGTGTCGACCGCCATCTTGCTGGCCAGTTCGCCCGCCGCATGGGCGCCCATGCCGTCGGCCACCATGAACAAATGGCCGCGGCGAGCCCACGTTTCGGCATTCGGGGCGGTGATGACCGCCAAGGCGTCCTGGTTGTTCGAGCGGCGAAGTCCCACGTCGCTCTGGGCCGCATGCTCCAGTCCGCTCGCCCAATTGACCGATTGTTCGTCCATTTAGCTCGAGAGGGGGGAGAGGGCCCGGCGGCGCATTGGCAGGACTTGGTCGGCCCCAAGGCGATTCTAACCCGTTCACCCGGCAAGCAATAGAGCCGGACAGAAGGCGGTCTGGACGTTTTTGCGTCGGCGAGGCTATAATCCCGCCCGTTTTTTGTCCGTGGCGGCCGGATCCCATCTCTGAAAGCTGGCCTGTGGAATCCCTTGCAAAACCAGGACGGCGTCGGGCCGGCCGCGTGGCCTTGATCGCGCTGCTTGTTTCGAGCGCGGCCTCTGGATGTGTGCAGCGGCGGTTGACCATCCGCAGCAACCCGCCGGGGGCGCTGGTGTACATCGATAACTACGAGATTGGCACGACGCCCGTTTCCACCGATTACCTGTACTACGGCACGCGCAAGTTCCGTTTGATCAAGGACGGCTACGAAACGCTCACCGTCGAGCAGCGGATCGCTCCGCCCTGGTACCAGGTGTTTCCCTTGGACTTCGTGAGCGAAAACCTGGTCCCGGCCGAAATCCGGGACGAACGCACGCTCGACTTTCAACTGATGCCGCAGCGAATGGTGCCCACGCGCGAGTTGCGCGAGCGTGCCGAGAGCCTGCGGCAAGCCAGCCGCCCGGGGGCGCCGGTCCCATTGCCAGCCGCGCCGCTCCCGCCCGGCGCGATGCCCAGCCTCATATCGCCCGGTGGCGTGTTCCCTCCGCTGTCGGCCCCCGAGCCGGCCGGTCCCGGCACCTTCACCCTCCCCCCGCCCCGAAACCGCTACTAAGTAGAACGGAATTCATTATTCATTCCGTTTCCCGTAACAACGGAATTCATGCCGTTGAAGCCGTATCCTATTCTTCCGTTCTTCGCCCGTTTCTGGATAACGGCGCCTTGACTCCGACCATGGGGGCCCTATGTTGGCGCGGTAGCCTTGCCACCCAAACGCGCGCAATCTCCCGAGGGTCTTTCTCCATGCTCGTACAGCCTGGCTCGATGACTCCCCGACCGACCGCGGCCGTCGCTTCGCGTCGAACCCAATTCATTGCGTTGCTCCGACTTTATCCGTTGGTGCTCTGCTTCTGCGCGGCTCTGCTCGGCGCGGGGGCCCACGCGGAGAGCCCCGGCAAGGCCGGCGACGAGGGCTGGATATTGCTGTTCGACGGCGAGTCGTTGGAGGGTTGGCATAAAAACCCGGAGCGGATCGGCCATGGCACGGGCGGGCGCTGGACGGTCGAAGATGGAACGATCGCCGGCGAGCAGGATCCGCCGGGCAGCGGTAATGGAGGCATCCTGCTCACCGACCGGAAGTTCGGCGACTTCGAGCTGGTGATCGACATGAAGCCGGACTGGGGCATTTGCAGCGGGCTGTTCCTGCGCTCCAACGAGCGGGGGCAGTGCTTCCAGATGATGGTCGATTATCACGATGCGGGCAACGTGGGACACATCTATGGCGAGGGGACCGGCGGCTTCAGCAACCGGCCCTTCGACATCAACGGCATCTACGACGACAAGCAGCTCACCGGCCTTTCGACCCGGCAGCTCGACACGGCGTTGCCCGAGGCCTACAGCGCCACCGGCGACGAGTGGCTGGAGGCCTGGAAAGTGGGCGACTGGAACACGGTCCGCGTGCGCTGCGTGGGGCAGCCGCCCAAAATCACCACCTGGATCAACGACGTAAAGATCAGCCAGTTCGACGGCGAGCGCTTCGAGGCGCCCAACTACGACAAAACGCAGGTGGCCGAGACGCTTGGCTCCGAGGGGAGCATCGCCGTCCAGGTCCACGGCGGCACGGGCTGGCCCAAGGGTGCCAAGTGCCGCTGGAAGAACATCAAGATCCGGCCCCTTACGACCGATCCATAGCCGTTTGAGGGCCGGCGGTTTGCAGAACGCCGATTCATCAGTTTGCCGTCGCGGAACTTGACTTCCGCTTCGCCAGGGCCGAAAATCTTGCGTCTGGTTGATTTGAGTTGCCCCGCGCGGCATAATGCCACGCGCCAGTGTATCGACTTGATCTGGATAAACTTTCAGTGTGCGCCAGTAGGGCGCGGAAAATGACAACCCGTTGATGTTGATACTGACCGTTGGTACTGATTCTAGATTTTGAAAGGGAGACACCTGATGAAGACGCGATTTCTGTTGGCGGCGCTGGTCGTGACGGCGCTTGCTTTTTCGCAATCGCTGGTGGCCGACGACAAGAAGGATTCGGAAAAGGAATTCTCGGCCACGTGCCCGGTCTCGGGCCAGCCGGCCAAGGAAGACAAGACCGTGGCGTACAAGGGCAAGAAGGTCTATTTCTGCTGCGAGAATTGCCCGAAGGCCTTCGAGAAGGATCCCAAAAAGTTCGCCGTCAAGGCCAACCACCAACTGCTGGCGACCGGCCAGATGATCCTGGTGGCTTGCCCCTTCACGGGACGCGACCTGAACCCCGAAACCGCGGTCAAGCTGGGCGGAGCTGAAGTGGCCTTCTGCTGCATGAACTGCAAGGGCAAGTTCGACAAGGCCGGCGACGATGAGAAGCTGGCCCTGGTCTTCACCAAGATCGGCAAGGGTTTCACCCTGCAGACCGAATGCGTGGTCAGCGGCGAGCCCATCGACGTGGCCAGTTTTGTGAAGCACGACGGCAAGAAGGTCTTCTTCTGCTGCGAGAACTGCCCCAAGGCATTCGCCAAGGACCCCGAGAAGTACGCCGCCAAGCTGCCCAAGGCGGAAGACGCCGAGTAGAACGGAAGCTCATTGCGTTTCCGTTCGTACCGAGGGCGAACCTTGTTCGCTGCTCGGATCGGTTCCAAAACGAGGGCGCCCTGCAAGGGGCGCCCTTTTTTTGCGTCGAACGGAATTTCATTCCATTTGCCGGTTACAATGGCCTGCACGGGGCCTGGCCACGGTTGCAAGGAGCTCGACGATGAACCGCACGAACCGCAGGGAGTTTCTGGGAAACACGGCCGCCGCCGCGGCCGCGATTTCGGTCCTCGGCCAGGCACGCCCGGCACGGTCGCTCGAGTCGCCGGCCGAGAAGCTGGTGGTCGCCGTGATGGGAACCAACGGACGCGGGGCCGCCCTGGCCCGCGGCTTTGCCGCCCTCGACGGTTCGGCCGTCGCCTATATCTGCGACGTCGACGAACAAGCGATCGGCAAAGGCGTCGAGGCCGTCGAAGCCGCCCAGCGGCCCGCGCCTGGCACGCTGACCGACTTTCGCCGGGCCTTGGACGACCCAGCGGTCGACGTGCTGGCTATCGCCGCGCCCGATCATTGGCACGCGCCGGCCACGATCCTGGCCTGCGCCGCCGGCAAGCACGTGTACGTCGAAAAGCCGGCCAGCCACAATGGCCTGGAAGGCGAGCTGATGGTGGCGGCGGCCCGCAAGCACCAGCGCGTGGTCCAATTGGGAACGCAGCGGCGCAGCTCGCCGGGCACCATCGAGGCGATCGGCCGCCTGCACCGCGGCGAGATAGGCCGCGTATTGTTTGCCCGCGGCTGGATCAACAGCACCCGGCCCAGCATCGGGCGGGGCCGAGCGGTTTCGCCGCCGGCGCATCTGGACTATGCCTTGTGGCAGGGGCCGGCTCCGGACCGCCCGTATCGCGACAACGTGGTGCACTACCACTGGCATTGGTTCTGGCACTGGGGCACGGGCGAGCTGGGCAACAACGGGATTCATGCTTTGGACATTTGCCGTTGGGGACTCGGCGTCGATTATCCCAAGCAAGTGGTTTGCGGCGGCGGCAAGTTCCATTTCGACGACGACCAGGAGACGCCCGACACCCAGATCGCGACGTTCAACTTCGGCGACAAGGCCATCAACTGGGAGCACCGCACCTGGAGCCCGCGCGGCTTCGAAGGCGATAGCTTCGGAGTCGCTTTTTACGGAGAAGCCGGAGCCATCGTCCTCACCCGCGGCGAGTACCAGGTGTTCGACATGCAGGGCCGCCAGACGGCGCAAGGCTCGGCGGCCGCCAGCGACGCGGACCATCTGAACGATTTTCTCGATGCAATCCGCAGCGGCCGGCGGCCCAATGCCGACATCGAGGAGGGCGTGAAGAGCACGGCCCTGTGCCACTTGGGCAACATCGCCTACCGGACCGGCCGGACCGTGAACTTCGATCCGGCCGCCCGCGCGCTGACCGGCGACGAGGAAGCGGCCGCCCTCTGGACCCGCGAGTACCGCGCCGGCTGGGAGCCGACGCCGCCGTAGCTACATTTGTTGGATCAGCTCGAGGCAAATCTCGCGGACGCGGGCGGGGTTGACGTTGGGGTTCTTCTTCTTGGCCTGCCCGACAAAGGCGCCGGCGGCTTGCAGCTTGCCGCTCTTGACGTCGGCCACCAGCTTGGGGTTGGCGGCCACCAGCTCGCGGCAGAGCTCGATGAGCGTCGAGTCGTCGAGCGCGTGGATGCCCATCGACTCCATCGCCTCGCTGGCGGTTTTTCCCGTCTCGAGCATCGTCAAGAGCACTTCCCTCCCGCGGGTAGTGTCCACCGCGCCGCACTTCACCTTTTCCAACAGCTCGGCCAGCCCGTCAGGCGGAATCGGGAACTGCACGATGTCGATGCCGCGCTCGTTCATCTCGCGCAACACATCCTGCTGCATCCAGTTGCTGGCCAGCTTGCCGTCGCCGGTGAGCTCGGCGAGCTGAACGAAGTAGTCGACGAACCGCCGCCCCTGGTTCACCAGCACGTCGCTGTCGTAGGGGGTCAGCGTGTACGTGACTTCCAGCCGGTGCCGCCAGTCGGCCGGCAGTTCACCCAGTGCGGAGCGGACCCGTTCGACCGTCTCCGGGTCGACCTGGACGGGCGCCAGGTCCGGATCGGGAAAATAGCGGTAATCGCTCGACTCTTCCTTGTGCCGCTGGGCGCGCGTCACGTTGGCCGCGTCGTCCCAGCCGCGCGTCTGCTTGGGCACTTCGCCCAGCTCCTGCCCCGTTTCGCGCCAGGCCTCGTATTGCCTTTCCGCCTCGTAGGCCAGCGCCCGCTCGACCGAGCGGAAGCTGTTCATGTTCTTGATCTCGACGATCGGCGTGGCGACGACCTTGCCCGACTCGGTGGTTATATGCAGGTTCACGTTGGCGTCGACGCGGAGGCTCCCCTCCTGCATGTTGCAGTCGCTGACATCCAGGTACGTCAACAGCAGCTTCAGCTCGGCCAGGTACGCCTTGGCTTCGGCCGGCGAGCGCATGTCGGGCATGGAGACGATCTCCAACAGCGGCGTGCCGGCGCGGTTCAGGTCGATGCGGCTGTCGGCCTGGCCGGCCTGCTCGTCGTGCACGCTCTTGCCCGCGTCTTCTTCCAGGTGCGCCCGGATGATGCCGACCTTCTTGGGCTCGATGCGCCCCTTGGCGTCGCTGATTCGCAGGTAGCCGTCGGCGCTGAAGGGCAGGTCGAACTGGCTGATCTGGTATCCCTTGGGAAGATCGGGATAGTAATACTGCTTGCGGTCCCACTTGGTGAACTCGGCCACCTCGCAGTGGAGGGCCACGGCCGTGCGCAGGGCCAGCTCAAAAGCAAGCCGGTTCATGACCGGCAGCGTGCCCGGCATCCCGGTGCAAATCGGACACGTCTGCGTGTTGGGCGGCGCGCCGAACAGCGTGCTGCAGCCGCAGAACAACTTGGTCTGCGTTCGCAGTTGCACGTGGACCTCCAGGCCGATCACGATCTCGTAGGGCGTGCTCATGGCAGCTTGGGCCTCCGCAGGTGCCAGTCGGTCGCCTGCTGGAACATGTGGGCCGCCCGCAGCAGCCGCTCCTCTTCAAAAGGCGCCGCCTGCAATTGCAGCCCGATCGGCAGCCCCCCGGACGAGTAGCCGCAGACCAGGGCAATCCCGCCGATGCCCGCCAGGTTCGCGCTGACCGTGTACAGGTCGACCAGGTACATCGCCAGCGGATCGTCCGACTTTTCCCCGATCTTGAAGGCCGGCGCCGCCGTCACCGGTCCGGCGATCACGTCGACCTCGGCCAGCGCGCGGTCGAAGTCCTGGCGGATCAAGCGCCGGACCTTGAGCGCCTTGAGATAGTAGGCGTCGTAGTATCCGGCGCTCAGCGCGTACGTGCCCAGCATAATCCGCCGCTTCACCTCGGGCCCAAATCCCTCCGAGCGGCTGCGGCGATACATCCGCACCAGGGCCGAATCGACTTCGTCCTCGCGCCCCGGACCCAGCGCCTGCCGCTCGGCCGCCAGCTCATCGGCAAGCGCCCGCTCGTCCGTGCGGTGGCCGTAGTGCACGCCGTCGTAGCGGGCCAGGTTGCTCGAAGCTTCGCTGGGCGCAATGATGTAGTAGGCTGCCACTCCATACTTGCTGTGCGGCAGCGACACCTGTTTGACCTTGGCCCCGAGCGACTCATACACGCGGACCGCTTCGCGGACCGCCTGCTCGACCTCGCCGTCGAGGCCGGGGCCGAAATGCTCGCGCACCAGGCCCAGCCGCAAGCCCTCCAGCGGGCGCCGCACGGTCTGGTGATAGTTGGGCACCGGCCGGTCCACGCTGGTCGAGTCGAGCGGGTCGTGGCCGGCCAGCACTTCCAGCGCCAGGGCCGCGTCTTCGGCCGTGCGGGCCAGCGGGCCCACCTGGTCGAGGCTGCTGGCGAAAGCGACCAGCCCGTAGCGGCTCACCCGGCCGTAGGTCGGCTTGAGGCCGGTCACCCCGCACAAGGCGGCGGGCTGGCGGATCGAGCCGCCCGTGTCGGTGCCGATCGACAAGGGGACCATCGAGGCGGCCAGGCAGGCGGCCGCTCCGCCGCTGGAACCTCCGGGGATCCGCTCCAGGTCCCAGGGATTGCGGGTTTTCTGGAAGGCGGAGTTCTCGGTGGAACCGCCCATGGCGAACTCGTCCATATTGGTGCGGCCCAACAGAACGGCGTCGGCGGCCTTCAGACGGGCGACGACGGTGGCGTCGTAGGGGGGCCTGAAGTTTTCGAGCATGCGGGACGCGCAGGTGGTCAGCTCGCCGCGGCTGCAGAGCAGGTCCTTGACGGCGACCGGCAGGCCGCCGAGCCGCCCCACGGGCTCGCCGTTGCGGCGGCGCTGGTCGATGCGCTCGGCCTGCTGGAGTGCACCCTGGGCGTCGACGCGCAGAAAGGCGCCGACGCGGCCGTCGTGCCGCTCGATCTGGGCCAGGCAGGCCTGGGTCAGCTCGACGGAGGTGATCCGCCGGGCTTCGAGTTCGGCCAGCAATTGGGTGGCAGAGAGTTCGATCAGGGACATGGAGTGGGGACCTTGTCCGCGGCGAAGGGCCAAGGGCCCGTTGCCCGCTCAGTCGAGCACGGGCGGCACCAGGTAGAACTCGCCGTCGGTCCTCGGCGCCTGGGACAACATCTCGCGGCGGTCGAAGCTGCCGCGCGGCTCGTCGTCGCGAAACACGTTGGAAAGCTCGACGGCGTGGGCCATCGGCTCGACGTCATCGGTGGAAAGCTCCGAAAGCAGCTCGACGTAGCCGACGATCTGGCCGAGCTGGGCCGTCATCGTCTCCAGCTCGGCCTCGCTCAGCCGCAGGCGGGCCAGCAGCGAAACCTTCTGCACCTGGTCGCGGGAAAGGCTCATGGCAAGCTCAGCTTATGGCGGTTCAGCTCTTGGCTGCGCGCGGCTTCTTGGCCCGCTGGGCCTGCTTGGCCGTGGCGGCCTTGTCGGGATTGCCGGCCTTGGCCGCCTGCTCGGCGGCCGGGAGGCGAAACGGCGCCGCCTTGACCAGCTTGGTGACCGCGCCGCTGCGGAGGCATTGCGTACAGACGCGCATGCTCTTGTTGGTTCCCCGAACGGTGACGCGGACGCGCTGCAGGTTGGGTTTGAACTGCCGGCGGGTGATGCCGGTGATCTTGGTGCCGACGCCGCCCAGGTACTTGGCCTTGCCGCGGGTGGTAATCGAGTTGCCCACCGTGGGGGCTTTTCCGCAGACTTCACAGGACTTGGGCATCGGCAAGATCCTCCGCAAACAGCTTCGAGCGCAACAGTTCACGCCAGCCAGGCCGGGGCGAAACCGTCAGTATATCGAAGCGCGGCGAGCACACAAGATGCCATCGTTTGCACGTCGCGCAAGCGAGGAGTCTCGGCGGCTGATTTACGCCGAAGGCGTTTCACACGCGCAGCCCAGGGTCGCGAGTCCGCGAGCGCACCCTGGGATGATTTCGCAAGTCCATTCAATCGAACCCCGAAGGGGTTCCACAAATGGTTCGTTGTTCCCTTGTGAAACCCCTTCGGGGTTTATTCTGTATCGCGGACATTGTACCCAGGGTGCGCTCGCGGACTCGCGACCCTGGGCTATGTTCTGAAACCGCTTCGCGGTAGACATTCCATTTCACGCTGAACCAAAGACTTAGCCAACAAAAAAAGCCCTCGCCGCTGTTAACTTACCCGCGAAATTTGGGCGTCGAGGTCTCTCGAAACTCCCGGTTCTGAATCGTCTTTTTCGGTCCCCCAGGTTACAATCGGTCGGTCCACCATCATCAGGAACGAATACCCCAAACCAAAGGTCTCGGATGCTGTCATCTCTCACCTGGCTGGCGCTTTTAACAAGCGCGCCGGCGGACGATGCCGCGCTGGCGGCCGGCACGCAGTTGGTGTTCCAGGGCTCGGTGGCGCAGGTCCAAGCGGACCGCTCGCTGGCTGAACCGGCCAAATCGTTCGACCTGACGATGCTGGCGGCACCAGGCGATGAACCGGGCAGCCGCCTGTTCTGGCTGGTCGAAGAGCGTGGACAGGGCGCCTGGCCTTGGGCCGAACGATTCGGCCTCGTCACGCTGGACGAACAAGCCAACCCGGTCGGCCATCCCGGACCCAGCCTGCTCTACGATTATGGCGACGGCAAGAGCATCGTGGCGCTGCCGCCGCCGCTGTTGATCGCCGGCAGGCCGCTCGCCGAGGGAGCTGCCTGGGAGTCTGAAGGGCTGCGATACGAGGTGGCCCAGCGCGAGACGATCGGCGAGCGGGCCGTGTGGCCGATCCAGGTTCACAACCGCTTCGGCCACCAGCGCACGCTGTGGGTGGACGACCGCTCGCTCGTGGTTCAACTCGAAGAGCGGGTGTTCATGAACCAGGGCACCGAGCACCGGCTCCAGTGGCGATTGCTGGGAAGCGAGCGCTTGAGCGACGAACAGCTTGCCGCCGCCTTGGCCGGTTTCGAGGCGATGACCGGCCTGCGCGCCCGCCTCAACCGACCAGCCCGGACCGAGAGCGATGCCTGGACCAGCGAAGAACGGGGCGTCCTGGCCGAGCACCTGCCGCAGGTCGAAAAGCTTGCCGGCAGCGGGCCGCTGGCAAAACTGGTCCGGGCCGCCGTGCGCGACCTGGAACTGCAATCGGGCCGGGCCGACGCCGTGGGCCAGTTGCGAGACAAGTATCAGGGCAGCCAGGTCCCGCGATTCACCGCCGGCTCCGGCCGCGACAGGCTTGCCGACTCGGATCTGGCCGGGCAGGCGACGCTGTTGCACTTCTGGGACTACCGGCACGAGCCGCTCGAAGAGCCCTATGGCCAGGTCGGCTACCTGGAATACCTGTACGCCCGGCACAAGGCTGCCGGCCTCAAGATATACGGCATCGCCGTCGACGGCCGGTTGAACGATGAGGCGACCCGCCCAGCGGCGGTGGCCGGCGTCCGCAAGCTGAAGAGCTTCATGAACCTTAGCTACCCGATCGTGTTCGACGGCGGCGAGTTGCTCAAGCAGTTCGGCGATCCAAGGATCGTGGGGGCCGCGCTGCCGCTGTTTGTCCTGATCGCTCCGGACGGCAAGATCGTCCACTACCACGTCGGCTATTACGATGTCGACCAGCAGCAAGGACTGAAAGAGCTCGACGCCCTGGTCGGTGAGCTGCTCAAGAAGAAGTCGCCGTAGACAACAGCTTCGCCAGCGCCTCGTTGCCCGACATGCCCGGCTCGATGCCCAGCCGCCGTGCCTGCTCGCTCACCGCCACGATGCGGGCATCGTACAGGTCTTCAGGTTCGACCAGCGGCCTGGCGGGCGTCCCCTTGGCTATGGCCACCGCCATGCCGAACTCGCCGGCCACCTGCACGTCGAAGATGCCGCAACCCACCATGCCCCTGGCCGTGTGGATTGCGCAGTATTGCCCGCCCTGCCAGCGATAGCTGGCGCCGATCGCATCGCCATGCGGCGTGTGAATCGTTCGCTGGTTCGCCTGGGGAAGTGCCGCCGTCATCGAAGATCGCCCTTTCAAACAATTGCCACTTTTGCAACCGCCACCCACGACGATTATCATCCAAAGCATGACGCCCTGCCAGAGTCGATCGCCGACGCCGCGAGCCGAGCCAACCGGCCGGAGCTGGGCCGTGCGGGGCAGGCAGCCGGCCCCGCTCCATCCGGCCGCCGCCCGGCAAAGGCACTGGCTGATCCTGGGCCTCTCGCTGGCCGTGGCCGCCATGGCCTTCTTGCTGGAGGTGCGACCGGACCAGCGCGTGGCCTTACGCGGCCTGCCGCAATGGCCGTTGCCTCACTCGTGCTTCTCACGCATGCTGGCTGGAGTTTCCTGCCCCGGCTGCGGTCTGACGCGAAGCTTTGTGCACCTGGCGCATGGCGACTGGCGGGCCTCCGTCGAGGTGCATCGCCTGGGATGGCTGTTGGCCGCGGCCATGGTAGCGCAGTTTCCGTACCGGTTGTTTGCGCTGGCGCGGGGCGTGCGGCGCGACTCCAGCGGCCGATGGGCCGAGTGGTTCGGCATCGGGCTGGTGGTGTTGCTGCTGGCCAACTGGCTTGCCGGGCTGGCGGGGATTTAAAGAGGAGCCCGCTCCGCGTGACCCGAATTCTGGGTAGCAGGACTCGCCAGAGTTCTGCTGCAGTTAAAAGCGGCCCGAACTCTGGGTAGAGGACTTGCCAGAGTTCTGGTGGAGCGGAAAGCGGGCCCGAATTCTGGCGAATCCGGCTACGGACGTGGATATGCACGCGTGATGGCGAGGACCTGGTCGAGGACGTGGCCGTTGGTGGCGACGGCTTCGCCGGCGTGCATGGTGCGATGACCCTGCCAGTCGGTAAACGTGCCGCCGGCTTCTTCGAGGATCGGTTGGATGGCGGCGCAGTCCCAGAGGTTAACCACCGGGTCGAGCATCAACTCCGCTCGTCCCGTGGCCACCAGCACGTATCCGTAACAATCGCCCCAGGTGCGTGCCAGCCGGCAGGCCGATTCCAATTGGGCCAGCGCCGGCCGCCGTCCGGGGCCGTCGTAGGCGGCCAGCTCCGAGGTGCAAAACAAGGCGTCGGCCAGGCTGGTCTTGTCCGACACGCGGGCCTGGCGCGTTTCCATGCCGTCCCGAGCGCACCAGGCCCCCTGCCCTGCCGCGGCATACACCGATTCTCCCAGCGCGGGCAGGTTGATCACGCCGATCACGCTCTGGCCGTCGAATTCGACGCCGATGAGCGTGCCATACAAGGGCACGCCGGAGACGAACGATTTCGTGCCGTCGATCGGATCGAGGATCCAGCGAAAGCCGCTCGTGCCATCCCGGCTCGGCAGCTCCTCGCCCAGGATGGCGTCGGATTTGAAGCGGCCTTCGATCCGCTCGCGCAAGCGCTGCTCGGCCTTCCGATCGGCGACCGTGACCGGGGTCTGGTCCGGTTTCAGCTCGACCTGGTAGTTGCCGCGCCGAAAGAACTCCAACGTGATTGCGCCGGCTTCCTCGGCGGCCGCCAAAGCCAACTCGAGCCGCGGCAGTAGTTCCGTCTGCAGCATGGGATGATTGCGCTATTTGGGTTCCAACAAATGTGCCAGCTTGACGGCGGCCAGCTCGCGGCGGGTGTTGGCGGTTATGCTTTCAAGCACCTGGCACAGACGCGACTGCGAAGCCTGGCTCAACCCCCTGCCGGCCGGCACTACGCTGGCCAACGGACCGTCGATTGCTTCGATCACCTCCAGGAGCGAGATCTGGTCCGCCGGGCGCTGCAGGCTGTAGCCGCCGTCGACGCCGCGCGTCGACTGCAGGATGCCGTGCGTGACCAGGTTGCGCAGAATCTGCAGCAGGAAACGCTCCGGCATCTGGCCCTCGGCGGCCAGCCGGCTGCAAGGAACCGGTTTGCGGCCTGCAGCTTGGGCAAGCTGAACCGTGGCTTGCAAGGCGTAGGCAACAGTGCGCGACAACCGCATGGTCGGCGCCTCCCTGCCTTCGACTCTGCTCGCTCAATCGTCTGAACCGCCCTCACGGACCAGCAGAATTATGCGCCTGCCCGCGCCGGATTGCTAACCAAATCTGAACACTTTTCCATCCGGGTCGGCTTTTTCGGGGGGGTAGAGAAGGCAGAAGGATGAAGGCAGAAGGCAGAATCAAACACGGACTGGGGCACGCTAACGCTTGACATAGGCGCGCGGGGTGGGCCGAGGGGCCGACGCTCAGGCCTCCGCGCGGGTGGCCTCGCTTGGCTCGGCAAGGTGCTGGGGGTCGCCGCGGGCGTGCCATAAGAGCAGGGCGGCCCCGATTACGAGCAGGCTGTCGGCAATGTTGTAATTGGGCCACTTCCAATCGGGGAGGCCCATGAGAATCCAGTCGCGGACTCCCCCGATCGCCAGGCGATCATACAAGTTACCCAGAATGCCACCGGTCACCATGGCCAAGGCCAGCGTCAGCAGGCGGTCGATGGCGGCCCGGGCCACAAACAGCCAATAGAGGATGAAGACCAAGGCCACTACCGACAGGCCGGCGAACAGCCACGTCAAGCCCTGGCCCATCCCGAACAATGCCCCTTTATTCAGGCTGGTTTGAAAGCCGAGATAGTCCTCCCACAGCCACCAAACCTCACCCCCCAGCGGCACTCTGGCGAAAACCCAGCTTTTGGTGGCCAGATCGGCCAACGAGCCGGCGGCGGCCACGGCGGCGAACAGCAAATACCGGCCTGCGGGAACGAACCTCATGCCAGCCACGCGAATGGGTGCCGTTGCAGCCGGGTCCGACGCTGCCGGTTCAGCCGCGTTCGAGCTGGCCCGCGCACTTGACGCACAGGGCGACGTAGGCGATGGCGTTGAGCCGGGCCTTGGGGATCTTGACGCCGCACTCCTCGCATTGGCCATAGGTTCCATCCTCGATGCGTTCCAATGCCAGTTCGATGGCCTCCAGGGTATCCTCCTCGTTTTCCATCAAGCTGAGCGTAAACTCCTGCTCGTAGTTGTCGCTGCCAAGATCGGCCATGTGGATCGGCATGCTCGAAATCTCGCCGCCACCTTCCATCCGGTTCTTTTTGAGCGCCGCGTCGGCCATCTGGCTCACATCGCCGCGAAGTCGTGCCCTCAAGGCCAGCAGCCGCTCTTTGTAAACCTTCATCTCGGCCTTCTTCATACGCGAGTTCTCCGGCAGTATCCCTGGATGAGTGCCTCTCATGGTCCACAGACCTGCCATTTTACGGTCGATGAAATCGAGAGTCAAACCGCTCAGCCTTGAAGGCCGTCAGGGCAGGCCGTAAACTATTTCGGGCCTGCGAGGGGGCCGCGCGTGAAATCGGGAGACCACCAGCCATTAGCGTCACCACGACCGACCTGGCCTGCCAGAGGTGCATCGCGCCGGCTTGCGGAGCCACCTACTCGATCGACGAGGCCCGCGTCGATTGCCGCGTCTGCGGCAGCTTGCTCGACGTGGTGTACGATTGGCAGCGGGCACGGCCTCCGGAATCGTGGCATTTTTTCGAGCAAAAGTGGTCGCAGCGGCTCGATCCGCTCTGTTTCAGCGGCGTCTGGCGGTTCCGCGAGCTGTTACCGTTTGCCCAGCCGGACCAGATTGTCACCCTCGGCGAGGGGCAGACGCTGCTGCACCCCTCGGCCGGAGTGGGGCGCTACGTGGGCCTGGAGCCGGGCCGCTTGTATCTCCAGTACGAGGGGATGAACCCCTCGGGCAGCTTCAAAGACAACGGCATGTCGGCCGCATTTACCCACGCCCGGATCACCGGGGCGGCGCGGGCGGCGTGCGCCTCGACGGGCAACACCAGCGCCTCGCTGGCGCTGTACAGCTCGGTGACGCGGCTGATGAAAGCGGTGATCTTTGTCGGGTCGGGCAAGATCTCGTACGGAAAGCTGTCGCAGGCCCTCGACTTCGGGGCCCTGACGGTCCAGATCGCCGGCGACTTCGACGACGCCATGGCCCGCGTGCAGGAGGTCTCGCAGCAACTGGGCATCTACCTGGTCAACAGCGTCAACCCCTTCCGGCTGGAAGGCCAGAAGACGATCATGTACCGGGTGCTCGAAGCGCTGGCCTGGGAGGTTCCCGACTGGATCGTGGTGCCCGGTGGCAACTTGGGCAACTCCAGCGCCTTCGGCAAGGCCTTCACGGAGCTGCGCGAAATCGGCCTCATCGATCGCCTGCCGCGGCTGGCCGTGATCAACGCGGCCGGCGCCAACACGCTGTATGAACTGTATCATCGCCGCGGCCTGCGCTGGAACGGCGGGGCGCCGGACCTGGCCCTGTGCGGCTCGTACTACGGCGAACTGGACAGTGCCCGCAAGCGGGCTTCGACCATCGCCAGTGCCATCGAGATCAATCGGCCGGTCAACCTTTACAAGTGCCTGCGGGGCCTGGAGGTCTGCGACGGGGTGGTCCGGCAAGTGACGGACCAGGAGATTCTCGATGCCAAGGCGCAAGTGGGCGCCGGCGGCCTGGGCTGCGAACCGGCCAGCGCCGCCAGCGTGGCCGGCGCCAAACTACTGCGCGGCGAAGGCGTCATCGCGCCCAGCGACCGCGTGGTTTGCATCCTGACCGGCCACCACCTCAAGGACCCCACCGCCACGGTCGCCTACCATACCACCGACCAGGATATGTTCAACAAGGTGATGGGTTCGCGGGGGGTCAAGCGGGCGGCGTATGCCAACCGGGCGGTGGCCGTCTCCAACGACCTGGACGAGATCGTGCGGGCCATTCACCTGTACAGTTAACTTCGGCCGGGCCGCGGCCGACGAGATCGAACGTGAGCACGCGAATCGCCATCCACGGAGCAGCCGGCCGCATGGGCCAGCGGCTGGTCGCCTTGGCTGCCGCCGACCCGCAGTTCGAAATCGCCGCCGCGTTGGAGAGTCCGCGGCATCCCCGCCTGGGAGAAGACGCGGGCCTGGTGGCCGGCGCGGGTCCGTTGCAGGTGCCGCTGTCAAGCCAGCTCGACGTTCCGGTCGACGTGGTCGTCGATTTTTCCGTTCCCGCCGGGGCCATGGCCATTACGGACGTTTGCCTGGCCCGCCGACTGCCGCTGGTGATCGCCACCACGGGGCTCGACGACGAGCAGTCGGCCCGGCTGCGCTCGGCCGCCGATACGATCCCGCTGTTGTTTGCCCCCAGCATGAGCCTGGCCGTGAACCTGGCGATGAAGCTTTCGTCCGTGGCTGCCGAGCGCCTGGCCGATCATCCTTCGGGGGTTGACGTGGAGATCATCGAGCGGCACCACCGCTTCAAGGAAGACGCGCCCAGCGGCACGGCCTTGAAGTTCGGCCAGGTCATTGCGTCGCAGATGGGCCAGGTGCAAGCGCGGCATGGCCGCCAGGGGAGGCCGGGCGCCAGGCCGCCCGGCGAGATCGGCTACCACGCGGTGCGGGTGGGCGACAATCCGGGGGAGCACACGATCGTGTTTGGCCTTTTGGGCGAAACGCTGGAGATCACGGTGCGGGCCACCAGCCGCGACTGCTACGCCCACGGCGCCCTGGCCGCCGCTCGCTTCCTGGTCGGCCAGCCGGCCGGGCTTTACAACATGGACGACGTGATGGGTCTGGAGTGAGCGGTGGAAAAGGAGGAAGGCGGAAGGAAGAAGGAGGAGTACGCTCAGCGCAGGGAGTGGAAGCTTCGCCCGGTCGTTCATGGATTGTCTTGAAGCCGGGCGCGCACTTCCGGCAGCGGGTATTCAAGAATGCTCAGCTCGCGGCCACGCAGCTCGAGCAGCCGGCGCCAACCGCGCGTGACCAGGATCTCGCGCTGGCGGACATAGTCCGGATCGAGCTGGCGCTTGTCGAAGGGCCCTTGAGCGACTACGGGTTCGAAGCGCTCGTCGACAATGAATTGGGCCAGCGCGGGATTGCAGCGGATGTGGCGCTCGCGCGTGGTGTGGAGCGTCTCTGGATCCACCAGCCCGATCACATAGCGCAAATACAGGTCGCTGTCGTCGATCTCTTCGACGTCAGCACCGCAGACATCGCAAAGATAGCCTTCCTCGCATTTGGCCATGCGGCGACCTGCAAAAGAGAAGGAGGAGTAGGACTGGGTCGGACCCTCCAGCCTACCGCCAACCACCTGCCACTACGAGTCTGATTGAAGACTAGGGCACACTGCGCTTTGCTGATTCCTCCTTCCTCCTTCCTCCTTCCTCCTTCCTCCTTCATCCTTTGCCTTGTGCCAGGGCCAGCGCGCCGTGCACGACCATCTCCTCGCCGAGGCGCGCGGGCACGATGTCGAACGTCCCGACCAGCGGCGGAAATACGTAGCGGTTGGCGGCCGCCCGCAACGGCTCGAACAGCAGCTTCTCGCCCATCAGCGCCACACCCCCTCCCACGACGACCACCTGCGGTGACAAGAGCGTGACCGCCTGGGCAATCCCCCAGCCCAGCACCTGCCAGGCATGGTGCAGCGTCTCCAGGGCCACCAGGTTGTTGTCGGCCGCCGCCTCGGCCAGCATCCGGGCCGTGATCCGCTCCAGGTCGCCGTCGCACCGCCGCCACAGGTCGGCCGCATACTCTTCCTCCGCCTCCTCCACCTCGATCAGATGTTGCCGCACGTGTTCCGGCTTGAGCGGCTGCGCCCCCGCGCGAAACGCGCCCAGCCGGCGCGAGATCGGACCGGCCAGGTGGGCCTGGGCCGCCGCGGCCAGGCCCCAGCCGCTGGCGATCGACTCGACCGTTTCCTCGGGACGATCGGCGTGCAGGCCGGGCCGCAAGTGGCCGATTTCCGCGGCGCCGCGGCCATGGCCGCGATAGGTTTCGCCATCGACGACGAGGCCGCCGCCGATGCCGGTGCCGACCGTCACGTAGAAGACGGGGTTGCGTCCACGGCCGGCGCCGAATCGCGCTTCGGCCAAACCGGCCAGATCGGCGTCGTTGCCCAACACCGCTGGCACGCCCAACGTTTCGCGGCACCAATTGAGCAGCGGAAAGTCGGACCAGCCTTCGATCTGGTGGCTGCGGACCACGCGGCCGCGGGCACTGTCGACCGGCCCGCCGAAGCCGACCGCCATCCGCTCGACGCGGTGGCGCTCGATGAGCCCCGGCGCAGCCTGCCGGATCTGGTCGAGGATTCCCGTTGCGCCGAGGGCCGGGTCGACGTCGAGGCGCTTCAGCTCTACCAGCGGTGGGCCGTCCCCGCGTCCCACGCCCAACTGCAGCTTGGTTCCGCCGATCTCGAGGCCCAGGAACATAGTGGTCGGTGGTCGGTGGTTAGTGGTTGGTGGTTGGTGGTCGGTGGTTGGTGGTTGGTGGTTGGTGGTTGGTGGTTGCGCTAGCGGTCGTGCGTTAGGGATCGCAGCAGGCCGTTCAAAAGGCGCGCGGTTTCGTGCAGTGAAACGAGGGCTTCCTCCCTCTTCACCGCGTTGATGTAGCGCAGACGCTCGGCAATCAGGACCTGGGTTTCCGCTTCGCCCAATGAACCACGCGCAATCGAGAGGAAGCGGCGAAAGTCGGGCGTGGATTCGCGGCACTGTCCTTCAGCGATGTTCGAAGGAATCGACGTAGCGGCTCTGCGGAGCTGGGCCGTGAGGCCGAACACTTCCTCTTTCGGGAAGCTCGATGTAGTCCGATACACGGTTTCGACGAGGTCCATTGCCTTTTGCCATACGATCAGGTCTTGAAAGCTTCGAACGGACAGTTCGTTCTCCCATCTTGGTTCGTGGCTAGTGTCAGTCGTTGGCGCTTCATGCACAGTAATAATAGTAATCGTTGGTCAGCGGACAGCCATAGCTTCATACCGACCACCGACCACTAACCACCGACCGCATGCCTGCCTTCGCGGTTGATGCGGGCGTAGACGTCGTTGAGAACCCAGTGGAACAGGCAAAGGTGAATGCTCTCGACCATTCCCATGTCGGCCAGCGCAACGTGCAGGCCGGACTGGGCCAGCTCCCGCAGCTTGCCGCCGGAAAAGCCGGTCAGGCCGAAGGTGGTCAAACCATGGCGGTTGGCCCAGTCGACGGCAGCCAGGACGTTGGGGCTGTTGCCCGAGCCGCTGATGGCGATCACCAGGTCGCCGGCAGCGCCGTAGTTCATCAGTTGCTGGACAAAGATCTGGTCATAGCCCAGGTCGTTGCCGACCGCCAGGATCCAGCCGAGGTTGTCGGTCAGGCTCATCACCTTGAGCCGCTTCTTGGTCTCGTCCTTCAAGTCCCTTTCTCGCAGCAAGCTCTTGCCGAGGTCCTCGCTCATGTGCGTGGCCGTGGTCCCCGAGCCGCCGTTGCCGAAGATGAAAACGAGCTTCTCGTTCTGCCAGGCCTGGTAGACCAGGTCGGCCATCCGGCCGATTTCGGCCTGGTCGACCCGTTCGAGCTCCTGTTTCAAGCGAGTCACGTATTGGGGAACGTCGAGCGTAGCGCCGAGCATGGGAAGAGTTCCGCGAAATGACCGGGGATCGACCAGCCAGGCATTCTATTGACCAGTGCAGGGCGAAATCAACCGGGTACCCGCGGCCTCCGTGGGGCCATGCTAGCCGAACCGACGGACTTTCCAGTGGCCCTTCCTTCATTCATCCTTCTGCCCTCCTCCCTCCTCCCTCCTCCTTCGACTGGCGGGCATGCCGCTGCCCCTCGGCCACGTTGAGTGGCAGCACGATCGCGGCGCCCACTACGATGAACACCAGCAGGCTGGTGATGGCGTAGTTGGGGTTGCCGGTGTACGCCAGCATGAAACCGAACAACACAGGCCCGACCACGCTGGCCGCCTTGCTGGACAGGTTGAAAAAACCGAAGAACTCGGCCGAGTGCCGTTCGGGAGTCATCAGACCCATGATGGCCCGGCTGACCGACTGAGTGCCACCCAGCACCAGTCCGGCCAACGCGGCCATGCACCAGAACTGCCACTTCTCGCTAATGAAAAACGCCAGGGCCAACAGCAGCGTCCAGACGGCCAGGCAGACCAACAGCATCGGCTTCTGCCCGATGCGGTCCGCCAGCGCGCCGACGAGCATGGCGCCGGGCAAAGCGATGAACTGGACCATCAGAATGACGAGGCCCAGTTCCGTCGTCCCCATTTTGAACTTTTCGATAGCAAACTGGTGCGACTGAGTGATGACGGTCGAGACGCCGTCGTTGTAAACCAGAAACCCGACCAGGAACAAAGCCAGCATCCGGTAATGCCGGATGTTGACCAGCGTGCGGCGCACCTCGCCGAAGGCCTTGCGGGCCGCCGCTAAAATGCCCGGCGCGCGCGTGGCCGGCCTGCCCCGGTCGCGCAAGACCATCAAGCAGGGGACGGTGAATCCGGCCCACCAGAGTCCCGTGAACAACAGCCCCAGACGCTTGCGGAACACCAGGTCGTCCGGCAGCCCGACCAGGTCGCCCCACTGGAACATCACGAGTATCAGCGCCAGGGCCAGTCCGCCTCCCAAGTATCCCAGCGCATAGCCCCAGGCCGAGACCCGGCCCATGTTCTCATCCGAGGCGATCTCCGGCAGAAAGCCGTTGTAAAACCCTTGCGACAGCTCCATGCCCAGGTTAGCCAGCAGGTACAACAGGACTAGCAGCCAAGCTAGATCAGGCCCGGTGAAAAACATCAGCGAGACGGCCGCCGCTCCGGCCAAGGCGGTTCCTGCCAGCCAGCGGCGTTTGCTGGCGTGCGCATCGGCCACCGCGCCCAGGATCGGCGACAACATCGCGGCAACGAACATGGTGCCGCCCAACCCCGCACTCAGCAATAGCGTACCCGCCTTGCCGGGCAAGACGTCGTATTTGACGTAGGAAGCCAGCACCGTGATCGAGATGGTCGAGTAGGCGCTGTTGGCCCAGTCGTACATCGCCCAGGCAAAGATCTCCCGCCGGCTGCCGCGCAGGTCGTCCGTGGCTGGCAGGGCGGGCTCGTTGCTCACGTCGGTTCCTGTCGCAGGAAACTGGCCTCAGCAGGCTCGAAACTGGCTGGGGCCCGCTTGGCCGCCCATTATGGGCGGCGGTCCGACGCGGAACAAGGCGACAATCGGGAGCGGCGGCAGCGTCGGTAAGCAGGGGACCCAAAAGGATGGTTATCTCCGGCGTTTCGACGTACCGTTGAATTGTGGGCTGGGCATCGAGCGCGATTTCCGACGTGTCTCGCCGGGGTAACCCACGATGGTCACCTGTGTAGCACGGTCGTTGATGTGGAAGCTGGTACGCGACCCCCTCAGCACCTCGTAGCGGAACATCTCGATGATTTCGCCATTCGTCAAACTGCGGAACTCATATTCGCCCGGAACGAGCGTCACGGTGCTGTGTCCCGGCCTCGTGACCGCCTGCCGGGCACCGTTGACTTCGACGCGGACTCCGGCATCGCGCACATTCAAGGTGACACGAGCCCGTCCCGTGAGCTTGAGCCAGTTTCGAGTGACCAGGCCGCTGTCGCGATCCAGGGAAAGGAGCACCAACACAAATGCGGTTGCGCCCAGGTAGAGGGCAGGCCAGTTCCATGCCGATTTCGTTTCCCCCTCAGGGAGCCGAAGCACGGTATCGAGGGACGCGTGAGCCCCTTCCTGCGAACATAGGAATACACGCACGACCCAGATTGAAACAGGGATGGCCAGAATATGAACCGGACAAATCGGCAATAGCGCCAGGCTGCCGGCACCCAGACCAACTGACCTCTGCAAAGCTCCGTCAACGGGATCCCGTCGGCCGAACAGCGTGATTAAGAGCAGGACGACCCCGATCATGCCCCCCAAAATGCTTGAAATCGCCAGGAGATTTGGAATTGCGCCCCCGCCCGGGACGGGAGCGATCCCAAAGAACAGCGCGAGGCACAACACAACATCAAGAGCTCCGATAACGGCAATCGAACCGGTTGCTCGCCGACGGAGTGTGGCGGATGGCGGAAGCGAATCGGACGAATCGCGCGTGGGGCTCGCCCGGCGCATCGATGGCGATGGTCCGACACTCTCCGGCCGGGGGACGCTTTCGGGCTGCTGCAGATGCGCCAGATGCCGGCCGAGCAGGTCGGCAACTTCTTCCGAAGACTGGAACCGGTCGTCCGGACTCTTTTCCAGCAGCTTGTCGACGATCTCGCACAGCCACTCGGGTATCTCCGGGTTGACCAGGCGAACGGGCTTTGGTCTGTCGTGAACGACGCGGTGCATCGCGGCCACCGCGGAGTCGGCGGGAAAGGCCGCCCGTCCCGTACACATCGCGTACACAACGCAGCCGAGACTGAACAGGTCGGTGCGGTGGTCGACTCGTTGCCCCTGAGCCTGTTGGGGAGACATGTACTGCGGCGTCCCCGTGATCTGACCGGTGCCGGTCACGCCCACGTCGTCCACGGCGCGGGCCAGTCCGAAGTCGCTCAGCTTCACCCGCTCGATGCCGTTCTCCAGCAAGACATTGGACGGCTTGACGTCGCGATGGACCAGGCCCTGCCGATGCGCCGCCGCCAGACCGGCGGCCGTCTGCATGCCGATCCGCAGGATCGATTTGACATCCAGGGCGCCGACCTCGTCGATCTTCCGCTGAAGCGACAGGCCGTCAACGTACTCCATCACGATGAACGGCGGCCGCGCCTCTTGGTCGATTGCGTATATCGTCACCACGTGATCGTGACTGACGGCTGCGGCCGACTGAGCTTCTCGCAGAAATCGCCGCACGGACATGGGATTGGCCGCGAGTTCCGGCGCGAGCAGCTTGATCGCGACCGTGCGTTTGAGCCTGGGGTCATGGGCATGCAGGACAACGCCCATGCCGCCGCGTCCGACCAGTTGAATGATTTGATACTGTCCGAGCATTCCGATGCAGTCGGGGCTGGCGCTGGGGGTGAGAAGTTCACGCCAGGCTTCATCGGTCTTGTTGCCGGACATGCCCCCATCTGCGCCAACTGTCTCAACTACGTCTGCCGGTTGCTTTTCCAGAAAACTTCCGGCGTCCTCGTGAGCGGCGAGCAGGATCTCCACCCGTCGACGCAACTCGGGTTGGTCACGGCAGACTTCGTTCAGAAATGCGGCACGCTCCTGGGGACCCCCTTTGTCCAGTGCTTCCAGAAAAATAGTTCGCTCGTTCATTGTTTGGATTCCGCATCTGCCACTTGCCGGATTCACGGCCCCACACTTGACAATGCGAATCCCACGGGCGGACTCCGCCAAGATTTCTACAAATGCTCAAGGCGGGCTTCCGCTTTCAGAGCGCAACTCGCTAAACAACCACGCTTTAGACCAGGTCCAGAGGCGTTCCGTTGATCGCACGGAGAGGCCCAGTGCCTGGGCGGCTTCCTGAACCGTCAAGCCCGTGAAGTACCGTAGCTTGACGAGCGTCGCCGCCTGTTCGTCAATCGTGACGAGCCGGTTCAGGGCCTCGTTCACGACCAGCACGTCGTGTTTGATGTCGGGCGCTGCGATTTCGGCTGCCAGTAGCTCCCGGCGCTCAAGATCGCCGCCGCGTTTCCGGCTGCGCTTCCGCCGCGCATTTTCGACGAGAATCCGCCGCATGGCCTCGGCAGCCGCTGCGAAGAAATGGCCGCGCGAGTCCCAGCGCTGCTGATGCTCGACAGCGACCAGACGGACGAATGCGTCGTGCACCAGCGCAGTCGCCTGGAGCGTCTGCCCGGGGGGCTCCCTGGCCACCCATCGGGCCGCCAGCTTCCGCAATTCGTCGTAGACCAGCGGGAGCAGCCTTTCGGATGCGCCGCGATCGCCGCCGTGCATATCGTCGAGGATCTGGGTGACGTCGGTCATAACGTCGATTATACCGACGTCCCTGTGCTGAATCTGCGAGTCCTACCTCAACGGCTGAACACCAGATTGGCCGGTGTCTCGGCCTTTGGTAAACCAAAAGGCAGGCTCTTTAGGTCGACGACCCCGGCCGGCCTGGCGTTCGGACTGTCAAAACGTGCCCGGCGACGGGACGGCCACCGGCGGCTCGCCGACGATCAGCGGATCGCCCTCCTGGGCCAGCTTGCGGATGTCCTCGGTGATCTTCATCGAGCAATACTTGGGGCCGCACATGCTGCAGAAGTGAGCGCTCTTGAACGTGTCCTGCGGAAGGGTTTCGTCGTGCATCCGCCGAGCGGTTTCGGGATCGAGCGAAAGCCGGAACTGCTCGTTCCAATCGAAATTGAAGCGGGCCCGGCTCAAGGCGTCGTCGCGGTCGCGGGCGCCAGGGCGGTGGCGGGCCAGGTCGGCGGCGTGGGCGGCGATCTTGTAGGCGATCACCCCCTGCTTCACGTCTTCCGCCTCCGGCAGCCCCAGGTGCTCCTTGGGCGTCACGTAGCAGAGCATGGCCGCCCCGCTCCAGCCGGCCAGGGCGGCGCCGATGGCGCTGGTGATGTGGTCGTAGCCCGGCGCGATGTCGGTCACCAGCGGACCGAGCACGTAGAAGGGGGCCTCGCGGCACCAATCCATCTGCTTCTTGACGTTCATGTCGATCTGGTCCATCGGCACGTGCCCGGGACCTTCGACCATGACCTGGGTGTTCTTGCGCCAGGCCCGCTCGGTCAGCTCGCCCAGCACCTTCAGCTCGGCGAACTGGGCCGCGTCGCTGGCGTCGGCGATCGAGCCGGGCCGCAGGCCGTCGCCCAGGCTCCAGGTGACGTCGTACTGGCGCATGATGTCGCAGAGGTCTTCGAAGTGCGTGTAGAGCGGGTTCTGTTGGCGATGGGTCATCATCCACTTGCCGATCAGCGAGCCGCCGCGGCTGACAATGCCGGTCACCCGGTTCATGGTGAGGCCGAGGTGCTCCAGCAGCACGCCGGCGTGGACGGTCATGTAATCGACGCCCTGGCGGGCCTGGTGCTCGACCATGTCGATAAAGTGCTGTGGCTTCATCTCCTCGATGTGGCCGCCCAACTCTTCCAGCATCTGGTAGATGGGCACCGTGCCGATCGGCACCGGCGAGGCCTCGATGATCGCCTGGCGGATGCGGTCGATGTCCTTGCCCGTGGAAAGGTCCATCACCGTGTCGGCGCCGAAGTGGACCGCCGTGTGGAGCTTTTCGAGCTCCGCCTCAATGTCGCTGGTCACGGCCGAGTTGCCGATGTTTGCGTTGATCTTGCAGCGGGCCGCCACGCCGATGCCCATCGGCTCCAGCCGGCCCCGGAGGTGTACCTTGTTGGCGGGAATCACCATCCGCCCGCGGGCCACTTCGTCACGGACCAGGTCGGCATCCAATCCCTCGCGCTCGGCCACGAACTGCATCTCGGGAGTGACGGTGCCGGCGCGGGCCTGTTCGATTTGAGTCATGGCTCGGTGATCCTCCGTGTTCGAAGTAAATACCAAGTCATCCTACCGGAGCGGTAGGCGAGAGGGAAGAAGGCAGAGGGCAGAGGGAAGAAGGCAGCGGGTTGTGGCACTGCTTGGAGGTCCCAACGTGTTGGGACCGAGAAGCAGTGGTGCTCCGCACCATCGGAGGGCCTTTGGATCGGTAAACCGGAGCGGCCCGGAGTTCGGGACCTGTAGCTGCGTCAGAGGGTCTTGAGATACTCCAGCACGGCGCGCTTTTGGCCTTCGTCGAGCTGGTCGGGGAATAAGTGGCCCTCGGCACTCTTGCCTTTGACGCGGGTGTCGAAATACTGCCGCCTCTGGGCGCCGCTTTTGGCCTCGGCGGGCACCTGGTCGAAGCTCTGGATCTCCAGGCCGACCTTTTCCTGGTCGTAACCGTCCTCGGTCCGCGACCAGACGGCCGGCCTCTGGTCGGGATGGAACAGGTGCCAGAGCGTGGGGACCGAGCCGTTGTGCAAGTAGGGCGCCGAAGCCCAGATGCCGTCGAGCGGCGGGGCCACATAGCCGGCCGGATCGGTGCTCCCCTGCAAGCGGCCATAATGATTGAACCAGCTCGACTGGTAGGCCTGGCGTCCCGCCACCGTGATCGCATCCAGCCGCGAACGGTCGGTCCCGACCACGTCGATCGGCACCACCTTGTTCGGATACGTCTCGCTTTGGCCGTAGGTGCCATGGCACTCGCTGCACGAATGGTTGAACAACTTCTCGCCCTGCTCGGCCAGTTGCGGGTCGATGGCGAAAGCATAGCCGGGCGGCTCGAGCGATTCGATCCAGGCCAGGATGTCGGCGTACTCGGCTTCCCACTCGCGGAACTTTTCGGGGCCGTTGCTGGGCAAGAGCAGGAACTGCATCAGGGCCCGGTGGCCCTTGGCGACGAAGCCGTCGGCATACAAGTGCGTTTTCTTTTTGATGTTCCACCAGGGGGGCGCATCGTGGTCGTGGTGCAGCAGCTTGGGCGGCAGCCGGTTGCGGTACACGTTCAAATCCGCGTCGCGGTAGGCCAACAGCACCACGCCGAACATCACCGCGTTGGTCGTGCCGTTGGACGATCCGAGCGGCATGCCGGCGCCTCCCAGGTCCATGTGCGCCAGCGGCTTGCCCAACCGCAGCTTGGTGGCCCGGACCTCATTGGTCAAAGTCTCCAAGGCGTAATGCGAATTAGGCAGACCGGGAATGACCTGGCCGGCCACCTTGCCGCCATGACAGGCCAGGCAGCTCATCACCCAGCCCCCCTGGCCATCGTCGACGTATTGCAGGGCGACGCCCCCTTCCCGCCCCGGCGCCTCGGTCAGCCCGTAGCGCGAGAAGGCCATTCGACGCCGCTCGTCGGGCGTGGCCGCCGCCGCCTGGGACCTGAGTGGCTCCTCCCACGTCTTCCAGAGCTCGTCGAACACCTGCTGGTCGAAATCGGGCGGCAAGTAGGGTTTGGTCGTCAGCCAGCGATAGCCCCGCTCGGGCGCGGTCTCAGCGGAGCCTGCCGCGGCCGCAAGATCGTCGCCGGCACAGACGTTCGCCGCCAGGCAGAGGCAGACCGCCAAACAGCCCGAATTCTGGCGAATCCGGCTACGCGTGAGTTTACTGTGGGCCGATGCGCGACGCATGTCAGTTCATTGCTCGTGAGAAGTGGCTCGTGCAAGCTCCTCGCTGGCGCGTCGGGTTAGTGTAGCAGGACTCGCCAGAGTTCTGGTGATAGTTGTCAGTCGTCGGGAGTATAGCCGAGATTGGGCGCTAGCCAGCGCTCCACCTGGGCCACAGTCATGCTTTTGCGGCGGGCGTAGTCCTCGACCTGGTCGCGGTCGATCCGGTCCACCGAGAAGTAACGCGCCTCGGGGTGTGCAAAATAGAGGCCGCTGACGGCGGCCGCCGGGTACATCGCGTACGATTCGGTCAGCCGAATGCCGGCTTGCGCTTCGGCGTCGAGCAGATCGAACAGCGTCCGCTTTTCGGTGTGGTCCGGGCAGGCCGGGTAGCCGGGGGCCGGCCGTATGCCGCGATACTTTTCGTCGATCAGCTCTTCGTTGCTGAGCTGTTCCTGGCGTCCGTAACCCCAGTCGTGCCGGGCGATTTCGTGCAATCGCTCGGCAAAGGCCTCCGCCAGGCGGTCGGCCAGCGCCTTGGCCATGATGGCATTGTAGTCGTCGTGGTCGGCTTCGAACCGCCGCACCAGCTCCTCGGTGCCGTGCCCGGACGTTACGGCGAACGCGCCCAGGTAGTCGTGCCGGCCGCTGCCGGCGGGCGCGACAAAGTCGGCCAGCGCATAGTAGGCCTTGATCCCCTTGCGCTCCCACTGCTGCCGCAGCGTGTGGAAGCGGGCCTGTTCGACAGTGCGCTCGTCGGTCGTGTAGAGCACAATGTCGTCACCGACGGAGGCGGCGGGCCAGAAGCCGTACACGCCCCGCGCCTTCAGCAGCTCTTGTTCGATGATTTCGTCCAGCAGCCGGCGGGCATCGTCAAAAAGCTGACGGGCTTCGCCGCCTACCTGCGGATCGTCGAAGATCGACGGGTACTTGCCCCGCAGCTCCCAGGCCATGAACAGCGGCGACCAGTCGATATAGGGGGCCAACTCGGCCAGGGGGAAATCGTCCAGGACCCGGCGGCCCAGAAAGGCCGGCTTGTCGATCTCGATGCTGGTCCAATCGGTCTGGAACCTCTTGGCCCGCGCCTCGTCGTAGGAAGCCAGCCGGACCTGCTGGCGGTCGTTGTAGGCTTCGACCAGCCGTGCTTGTTCCGAGCGGTTCCGCTGGTCGAACTGGCCGGACGACTTGGGGTTCAGCAGTTGCTCGACCACCGAGACCGATCGCGAGGCGTCGAGCACGTGGACGGTGGGGCGCTGGTATGCCGGGGCGATCTTGACCGCCGTGTGCTTGGCGCTGGTCGTGGCCCCGCCGATCAAGAGCGGCTTGTCGAAGCCCTGCCGCTGCATCTCCTTGGCGACGTGCACCATCTCATCGAGGCTGGGCGTGATCAGCCCGCTGAGGCCGATCATGTCGACCCCCTGCTCGACGGCCGTGGCCAGGATCCGCTCGCAAGGCACCATCACGCCCAGGTCGATCACCTGGTAGTTGTTGCAGCCCAGCACCACGCCCACGATGTTCTTGCCGATGTCGTGTACGTCCCCCTTGACGGTGGCCATCAGGATCTTGCCGCGCGGCCTTTCCGCCTGTCCGCCGGCCGCCCGCTCCGCCTCCATGAACGGCAGCAGGTAGGCCACCGCCTTCTTCATGACCCGCGCGCTCTTGACCACCTGGGGCAGAAACATCTTGCCCGCGCCGAACAAGTCGCCCACCACCTGCATGCCGGCCATCAGCGGCCCTTCGATGATCGCCAGGCCGCTGGGGTACTTTTGCCGGGCTTCTTCGACGTCGACGTCGATGAAATCGACGATGCCCCGCACCAGGGCGTGCGAAAGCCGCTCTTCCAGCGTGCCGCCGCGCCATGCGAGCTCCTCGCCGGCGGCCTTACCCCCCTGCCGCTTGACGGTCTCGGCGAAGTCGACGAGCCGCTCGGTGGCGTCGGGCCGGCGGTCGAAGAGCACGTCTTCGACCCGCTCGAGCAGCTCGGGATCGATCTGTTCATAAATGGCCAACTGCCCGGCGTTGACGATTCCCATGTCGAGGCCGGCCCGGATGGCATGGTAGAGAAACGCCGCGTGCATCGCCTCGCGGACCACGTCGTTGCCGCGGAAGGAGAACGAGATGTTGCTCACGCCGCCGGACACCCTGGCCCCCGGGCAGGCCTGTTTGAGCTGCCGCGTGGCCTCGATGAAGTTGATCGCGTAGCGGTTGTGCTCCTCGATGCCGGTGGCCACCGTGAGAATGTTGGGGTCGAAGATGATGTCCGTGGGCGGCATGCCCACTTCCTCGGTCAGCAGGCGGTAGGCGCGGCGGGCGATCCGCAGCTTGTCCTCGACGCTGGTCGCCTGGCCTTGCTCGTCGAAAGCCATCACCACCACGGCCGCGCCGTAACGCCGCGCCAGCCGCGCCTGCCGCAGGAACGTCTCTTCCCCCTCCTTCAGGCTGATCGAGTTGACGATGCCCTTGCCTTGCACGCACTTGAGCCCCGCCTCGATGACCGACCATTTCGAGCTGTCGATCATGATCGGCACGCGGGAGATTTCCGGCTCGGCAGCCACGAGGTTCAAAAACCGCGTCATGGCGGCCTCGCCATCGAGCAAGGCCTCGTCCATGTTGACGTCGATGATGTTCGCGCCCCCCTCGACCTGGCCGCGGGCGATCGCCAGGGCCTCGTCGAAGCGGTCGCCCAGGATCAGCTTGGCGAATTTCTTCGAGCCGGTGACGTTGGTCCGTTCGCCGATCATCGTGAAGTTGCTCTCCGGACGCAGCGTCAGCGGTTCCAGCCCGCTATAGCGCGGCAGCGGCTGCGGCCTGGCCCGCAGCCGCGGCGGCCGGTCGGACACGGCGGCGGCGATGGCCCGGATGTGATCGGGCGTCGAACCACAGCAGCCGCCCACGATGTTCAGCCAGCCATTCTCGGCGTACTCGGCCAGCGCGCGGGCCATCCGCTCCGGCGTTTCGTCGAAGCCGCCGAACGCGTTGGGCAGCCCCGCGTTGGGGTGGCAGCTCAGGTACACCGGCGCCAGCGACGACAGCTCCTCCAGGTAGGGCCGCATGTGCTGGGGGCCCAGCGCGCAGTTCATCCCCACGCTCAGCAGGTCGGCGTGCGCGATCGAGTTCCAGCAGGCCTCGATGGTCTGGGCCGACAGGGTGCGGCCTCCTTGAAAGATGGTGAACGAGGCCATCACGGGGAGCCGCACCTGGTGGTCGGCGAAGTACTTGTCGATGGCGAAGAGGCAGGCCTTGAGCACCAGCGTATCGAAGGCGGTCTCCGGCAGCAGCAGGTCGACGCCCCCTTCGACCAGGGCGTCGACTTGCTCGTAGTAGGACTCGACCATCTCGTCGAAGGTGGTCGAGCGGTGGCCGGGGTCGTTCACGTTGCCGGCGATGGAGAGCTGGCGGTTGGTCGGCCCGATCGAGCCGGCGACGAAGCGGGGCTTTTCGGGCGTGACGGCGTTCATGGCGTCGGCGGCCTCGCGGGCCAACAGCGTGGCGGCGAGGTTCACGTCGCGGACCCGCGATTCCAGGCCGAAATCGGCCATGGCCACCGAGGTGGCGCCGAAGGTGTTGGTCTCGATGATGTCGGCGCCGGCTTCGAGGTACTGGCGATGGATGTGTCGGATGGCGTCGGGCTGCGTGATCGACAGGATATCGATGAAGTTCTTCAGGTCCTTGCCATGGTCGCTGAACTGCGTGCCGCGGAAGTCGGCCTCCGTGAGCTTCAGCGCATGGACCATGGTGCCCATTGCGCCGTCGAGGACCAGAATCCGCTCGGCGAGCAGGTTTTCAAGGACTGCCCTGGTCTCGGCCTGGTTGGCTACCGACATGCACTGGTCAACCGCAAGGGATCGAAAGCGATAACGTGAGACACAGACAGATCAGCCGGAGGCATGGTTCGGCCCTGGCCGATCTGGCACTTGAGGCGGCGTCCTGCCAGTATACGCGTGTTTAGCACGTCCGTCGAGACGGCCGGTTCGTAGTAACCGCATTCATGCGGTCTCTCCAGACCATTCTCGGCTTGGCATTAGACGCCCGTTTTCGGTGCTGGCCGCCCCGGCCGATTATCCAGCAGAGCGCATGGATCGCATAGGCGCCGTGCCGCTATAATCTCTGCCTTGCCAAGGTGACCCGGCGGCTCCGCTCATGTCCGACGTGACCCGCATCCTGTCGCAAATCGAAGCGGGCGACCCGTCGGCCTCGGACCAGCTCTTGCCGTTGGTGTATGACGAGCTGCGGAAGCTGGCCGCGGCCAGGCTGGCCCGGGAGAAGCCGGGGCAGACGCTGCAGGCCACGGCGTTGGTGCACGACGCCTATATCCGCCTGGTGGACGTCGAAAAGGCCCAGCATTGGGACAGTCGCCGCCATTTCTTCGCCGCCGCGGCCGAGGCGATGCGGCGGATTCTGGTGGAAAGCGCCCGGCGGCGGAAATCGGTCAAACACGGGGGGCAGCGGGTGCGGGTCGACCTGGACGAGGCGCTCGTCGTCGCGAACGAACCGCGCGATGACCTCCTTGAACTCGACGAGCTCTTGGAGCAACTGGCCGGCGCGGACCCCCGGGCGGCGGAGTTGGTCAAGCTCCGGTTTTTTGCCGGCCTGACCGGCGACGAGGCGGCCGAGGTCTTGGGCGTTTCGCCGCGATCCGCCGACCTGCTCTGGGCCTACGCCCGGGCCTGGCTTTTCGAGAAACTGCAAGGTGAAAGGGGATGAGGCGCACGGAGGCGTCGTGTTCCGGTTCTGATTTTTTGAAGAATCTTTGCGCTCGCCGGCCGCCGATTTCGCATAGAGATTTCGAGGGGTCCACGAAAAGGGTCTTGCCGTGAACGAACGAGAGCTGTTTATCGCCGCGCTGCAGATCGATGACGATGCCCAGCGCGCGGCCTACCTGGACGAGGCGTGTAGCGGCGATGCCGGGCTGCGAGAGCGCGTGGAGGCCTTGCTGAAGGCCTTCACCGAGGCGGGGAGCTTTTTGCAGCAGCCGGCCCTCGAATCCAGCGCCACGGTGGTTGAGCCGGCGGCCGAGAAGCCGGGTGCGCTGATCGGGCCCTATAAGCTGCTCCAGGTGGTCGGCGAAGGGGGAATGGGCGTGGTCTGGATGGCCGAGCAGTCGCACCCCATGCAGCGCCGCGTGGCGCTGAAGATCATCAAGCCGGGGATGGACACGCGGCAGGTGATTGCCCGATTTGAAGCGGAGCGGCAGGCGCTGGCCGTGATGGACCACCCCCATATCGCCAAAGTCTTTGACGCGGGCACGACCGATACCGGCCGGCCGTACTTCGTGATGGAGCTGGTCAAGGGACAGCCGATCACCGCGTATTGCGATGAGCATTGCCTGACGCCTCGCCAGCGGCTGGAGTTGTTCGTGCCGGTCTGCCAGGCACTGCAGCACGCGCACCAGAAGGGGATCATCCATCGCGACATCAAGCCCTCCAACGTGCTGATCGCCCCCTACGACGGCAAACCCGTGGTCAAGGTGATCGACTTCGGCGTCGCCAAGGCCACCGGCCAGCGGCTGACCGAGAAGACCCTGTTCACGGAATTCGGTGCGGTGGTGGGGACGGTCGAGTACATGAGCCCTGAGCAGGCCGAGCTGAACAACCAGGACATCGATACGCGCAGCGACATCTACTCGCTGGGAGTTCTCTTGTACGAGCTGCTGACCGGGACTACCCCGCTGAGCCGCGAGCGGCTGAAGCAGGCGGCCTTCGCGGAGATGTTGCGGATCATCCGCGAGGAGGAGCCGCCAAAGCCGAGCCGGCGGTTGTCGGATTCGACCGATTCGCTGCCGTCAATCTCCGCGCAGCGACAAATGGAGCCGGAGAAGCTGACCCGGCTGGTGCGCGGCGAGTTGGACTGGATCGTGATGAAGAGCCTGGAAAAAGACCGCAACCGCCGTTACGAAACGGCCAACGGCCTGGCCGCCGACGTCGAGCGCTATCTGAGCGATGAGCCGGTGCAGGCCTGCCCCCCCTCGGCGAGCTATTTGCTCCGCAAATTCGTTCAGCGGCATAAGGGCCTAGTGGCTACGGCTTCTCTCATCCTGATTGCATTGCTGATAGCAATCGCCGGCACAACCTGGGGCTTGGTGCAGGCTGAGCGTGGACGCAGCGCCGCAGAACAGGCGCGCAGCGGGGAGGCCAGCCAGCGCGCCGAGGCAGTCGGAAACCTCTACGACTCTCTGGTCGGCGAGGCCCGAGCGCTCCGGCTGGCGCGCGTCGTCGGTTATCGCGAGCAGGCCTGGCAGCGGTTGCGCCAGGCGGCGGAGCTTGGTACTCCGAAGCGCGACCTGGTCCAACTCCGGAGGGAAGCCGCAGCATGCTTGGGCGATTTTGTCGGGCTGGATCCAACAGTTCTCAAGGACTTTGGGGACAGACGTATCAGTGCGATCGCGCTTCATCCGCGGGGGCACCAGTTGGCGCTCGGGTTCACGGACGGATCGCTCTCGCTGCGCGGCCTGCCGAACGGGGCGGAGATCGCCCGCTGGAGCGGTCACCCCGGCGCTTCTATCAAGTCGGTCGCGTTTGATCCCGACGGGAAGTGCTGTGCTTCCGCAGCAGCCGACGGGACCATCGTGCTGGGGGAGCCAAACATCGAAGGCGGGTGGAGCTGCAAATGGACCTCTACGATCGATCTCCTTGACCAGAGTCTTCCTGCGAATTCCATGACGATTGTCTTTACTCATGACGGAAAGCAATTAGCGGGCTGTTCCTCTGGCGGATCAACGATTCAGTTCTGTCTTACCGCGGACGGCCAGCCGACGGACCGGTTTGAGGCGCCGGATAAACTGTCGGGCTCTATGGCACTCAGTCCCGATGGCCGGTTGTTGGCGGCTGGCCATCGCGGCAACGGCGAACATGCCGTCCGCGTCTGGGACATCGCCAGCGGAACGGTAAAAGAGGACCTTTTTCCCAAGCTCGCCCAGATCGCGGACCTGAAATTCAGTCCGGACGGCAAGCTGCTTGCCTGCGGGTGTGACGCGGGCGCGGCTGTTTTCGATACATCCACCTTTCAGCGTCAACTTTTTTTCTTGGGCGGTAACATTTTTGATGTTGACTTCAACCCCGACAGCCAGTTGCTCGCAGGCGGCACGCATGGCGCAACCAGACTTTGGGATCTCGTCACGAATCGAGAGCTTGCCACCCTTCTGCAGCCGCTGGCCCCGGAAGACCCGTCGTGGTCGGACTTCGTTTACTCGATCGCACTGAGCCAAGACGGCAAAACGCTTGTGTCGGCCAGCCGAAGGAGGATTGTCCTGTGGAATTTGGCAGGCGCCACCGAGAGGGTTCTACTGAAACGCTTTGCAGGCGGGATTCCGGGGGTGGCGTTCAGCCCTCAAGGAGATCTGCTGGCGAGCGTGAGCAAGGATCGGTCGGTGACGCTTTGGGACCCCGCCACAGGGCGACTTGTTCGAGATTTGACCGGTTGTCAGGGTGAGGTTCAAGCTGTCGCTTTCAGCCCCGATGGCCGGCTGGTGGCCGCGGGAGACTGGTCCAAGGGTGAAAGCGTTCGCATCTGGGATGTCAATACCGGCCGAAGTTTGGTCGCGCTCGACCCTCAGCTCGGCGAAGTCTGGTCGGTGACCTTCAGTCGCGACGGACAGTACTTTGCGGCCGGTGGTGAGCAGGGATGGATCGTCTGGAAGTTCGACAAAGATCGTGCGAACGGCGGCGTTGGGGCGGAACCGCTGCTCCAGGTCATGACCCGCCAGCAAATCATAACCGGGGTCGGCTGTTTGTGCTTCACCCCCGACGGCAGCTTGCTCGCTTGGGTGGAGTTCGATCGCACGTTTCACCTCTGGGATCTTGTGGCCGCCTGCGATCGCCAGGCACCTGTCAGCAAGCTGGGGGGCTGGGTTAGAACCCTCTCACGCGATTTCGACACCGTCGAGCGTCAAGAACAGGGCAAGTGGCTGCGGCTCTGGATGTCATACGATCAGGAAAGCGGTGAGATTTGGGACATGGCCACCGGACAAAAGGTGGCATTCGATGCACCTCTTTCCCGTGAGCTTGAAGTGCTCCCGGAGAAATCCAAAAACTGGTGCCGCGCCCTCAGTCCAGACAAGACACGGTGGGCCGTGGGTAATGGTGATGGCAGCCTGGCCCTCTGGGACTTGACCCGAGTGCGCGCCCGGCTAAACGAGGCGGGACTCGGTTGGGAACAGACGATTAGTCCGCCACCGGCCGCCAAATGAACTCAGAACCCTGCCCAGGTGCCTGTCTGCCCACTTGGCTTCGGTTGGAAGTCCATGCCGTAAGGAGTAACGAGCAGCGTCGGTTGGAAGTCCAGCTCCACGACAAGGGACCAAGAGACACCGTCGCGGACCAGCGCCAATGCACCTGAACTGCCCGCACTGTCTGAATCCGATTGAGATTCTCGAGGACCGAGCCGAGGAAGTAGTCTGCCCCTCGTGCGGTTCGAGCCTGCAGGTCGATCCCGGTCAGACAACTGCCTTTGCACTCCAACACGGCCCGATGCGGCTGGGAAAGTTCGAGCTGCTGGACGAGCTGGGCGTGGGCGCCTTCGGAACCGTGTACAAGGCGCGGGACACGGAGCTGGACCGCACCGTGGCCGTGAAGATACCGCGATCCGGCAACCTGGCAACGCCGGCGGATATCGACCGGTTTTTGCGCGAGGCGCGGACGGCGGCCCAGCTCGAGCATCCGAGCATTGTCTCGGTGCACGATGCCGGACAGAGCGACGGCGTTTGTTACCTGGTGAGCGAGTACGTGGCCGGGACGACGCTGGCCGACCGTCTGACAACGAGCCGGTTGGGTTTTCGGCAGGCGGCCGAGCTGGTGGCAAAGGTCGCCGAGGCGCTCGAATACGCCCACGGGCGGGGCGTGATCCATCGCGATCTGAAGCCCTCGAACATCATGCTCGATCTGGAGGGGCAACCCCACGTCCTCGATTTCGGCCTCGCCAAGCGCGAGGCGGGAGAGATCACGATGACGCTGGATGGCCAGGTGCTGGGAACGCCGGCCTACATGTCCCCGGAGCAGGCGCGGGGGGAGGGGCACGGCGTCGATGCGCGCAGCGACGTGTACAGCCTGGGGGTGATTCTCTACGAGCTGTTGACCGGCGAACTGCCCTTCCGCGGCAACAAGCGGATGCTGATCGTGCAGGTGATGCAGGATGAGCCTCGTCCGCCGCGCCGTCTGAACGATCACATTCCCCGCGACCTGGAAACGATCACGCTCAAGTGCATGCTGAAGGAGCCCGGCGCCCGCTACGCCAGCGCGCTGGAGTTGGCGGACGAACTGCGCCGGTGGCTTGGCGGCCTGCCGATTCGCGCCAGGCCTGTCGGCTCATTCGAACGGGTCTGGCGGTGGTCGATCCGCAATCGGGCCATGGCCGCCATGGCAGCCACGATCCTCTTGCTCGTCTGCGGCATGGCCGTGGGGTCGACCATCGGCATGCTGGTGATCGGGGAAAAGAAACGTCAGGCGGACGCGGCCCGCATTTTGGCCGTGGAGCAACGGCGGGAGGCCCAGCGACAAAAGCGCTTGGCGGAGGCGCAGCGCGACCGAGCACGGTTGGGATTCCGGCAAGCGCGGCAGGCGGCCGACGACTTCTTTACTCACATCGGCGAGGAAACGCTGCTCAACCAACCGGGAATGCACCCCCTGCGGAGGAAGCTCTTGGACCAGGCGCGCCGCTATTATCAGGCCTTTTTGAAGGAGCATGCCAACGACCCAGCGATCCGGGATGAGTTAGCCGTGAGTGCCTTTCGTCTGGGTGACGTGACGAGCGTGATCGGTGCATCGGCGGACGCAATGGCGGCCTATGAAGAAGCGATTGCCATCTGGGAAGACCTCGCGGGGCAATCGCCCGATGCAGACGAGTTGCGAAGCAACCTGGCCCGCACTTTCGGCAACCAGGCGCACTTGCTGGCCAAAGCCGGCCGCTTGCAGGATGCTCTGCGCCTCCAGCGCCGGGCACAGGCCTGTTGGAAGGAGCTGCTGGCGAGTGATCCGGGCAACCTGGACGTTCAGAACGGGTTGGCCCGCACCCACAGCGCCATGGCGGCGGTGCAGAGAACGCTGTTTCAGTTCTCCCAGGCCATTGAGTCGTACGAGGCGGCTATCGCGATCGGCGAGCATCTTGCCTCGGCCGACACCGCAAAAGCCCGCTCCCGCCAAAGCGTAGCAGCCAGCTATCACATTCTGAAAGATGCCCCGAGCCCGGCTGGAGCGCGCGGCGAATTAGCCACGGCCTACAAGGACCTTGGTCAATTGTTGTTTGATGTGGGACGGCGAAGCGAAGCCTTGGCTCGGCTGCGGCAGGCGATTGGCTTTTGGCGACGGTTGGTCGAGGCGCAGCCCGAGATGATCGACTTCCGGGCCGGGTTGGCTCAGAGCCAGACGCTTCTGGGCGACCTGGAGCGGGCGATGGGGCTGACGAATGAAAGCCTTTGCTCCTACGAGAGCGCCGTCGCATCGCAACTGGAACTTTCGCGCCAGTTTCCCACGGTACCTGGGTTCAGAGGAGAATTGGCAAGCATTTATAACGGCATCGGCCTTCTGCATGCCCAATTGGGTCGGACCCAGGCCGGGGGTGAGGCGTACCAAGGGGCTCTCGATATTCTGCGCCCGTTAGCCGCGGACTTTCCGGAGATTACATCGTTTTCGAGCGGCCTGGCGGCCGTCCACTCCAACTATGGAAATCTGCTTCGGGCGGTGGCGCGGTTTTCCGATTCTCGCGAGCAGCTCGAACGGGCTCGAGACATGTACGCGGCCCTGGTCGAGGATCATGCACAAGTGATGGGTTTTCGCAGTGGTAGGGCCAAAAGTCATTACTTGCTAGGCTTGCTTGACGCAGAGTCCGGCGAGCACCTGAAGGCCGTGAAACAGTTTCAAACCGCAATTGCACTGTGGGACGAGCTGCGCCGCAGCTATCCGGAAGTACCCGATCTTCGAAGCGGCCAGGCGGCCGCCTACCGCAGCCTTGGAGACGCCCATCGTGTGGGGGATCAAGGTGACGAGGCGTTGCACTCATACCACCAGGCGCTGCCTTTGTATGAGCAGCTCGTCCGCGACGACGCGACGATCGTCGGCTACAAGGCAGAGCTGGCTGCCTGCTGCCTGAGCATCGCAAGCCTGCATCGAGAGCGCGGCGAACCGGCGGCAGCGCTCGCGATGTGCCAGCGCAGCATCGCCCTTCTGGAGGAGCTGGGGCGCCTGGTTGCCGACGAGGCCTCGTACGATTGTGAACTGGGCGTTGCCTTCGAAAACCTCGGCTTGGCGCTGTTGCTCCAAGGGCATGGCGAAGATGCGATTGTTGCCTTGCAGCGTGGCGTCTGTTGCCAGCAGGTCGCCTTGAAGAAAGCCCCGCACGTCGCGCGCTACCGGCTCGAGCTGGTGCAACAGGCCCGGCAACTGGCGCAAACGCTTCGCGCCGCGGGGCGATTATCGGATGCGATCGCCGGGTTGCTGGAGGTTCGCCGGCTCGTGGCGAATCAACCGTCCGCACTGTACGAGCTGGCGGAGGAAATGGCCCTGATGGCCGCCTCCGTAGCACGAGGCCAAGGGGAGTCCACCGGCACCGAACCGGTGCAGCGGGAGGCACTCGTCGAAATCGCGGTGGAGATTCTGTGTGAATCGGTTTCCGCCGGATTGCACGACTTGGCGAGTCTGAGGAGTAACCCGACTTTCGAGAGCCTCCGCAATCATTCACGATTCCAGGAACTCGTACCGACGAAGACTGTGCCGCCAAGCGGTTCGTCGACGCCGATGTGACGAGGGCCAGCCGGACAACAAACCCTTCCATCCCGGTTTCTCCCGGGAATTACCCATATTGGCGCAACGCCGACGCAGTCGCGCGCTGTTTCCCCCGCCGTTTTTTTCAGAAATCTTTGCGCTCGCCGGACGCAAATCTCGCATAGAGGTTCAACAGCAGGCACCGGTCCGCCGAATGCAGAGCAAAAAGGATTCAAGAAGAACCGGACGGGAGCAACTCGCCGACAAGCAAAGCAGTCCCCGGCTTGACCGCCGTCGCAGGCGCCTGGTCTGCGCGCCTGGAAACACGGCATTCTCCTTCTATCGCACTATCGCAGACCCCATCTGACTCGAAAGGTACGACAATGTCTTTCACTCGACTGCGGAAGGTGATCCTGGCCCTTGTGTGCCTGAGCGTGCTTGCCGGCTCGGCCGCGCTGGCGCAGAAGAAAGGCGGCGGCGGCTCGACTCCGACGCCTGCGCCGGGAACCATCTACTTCTTGAACTGGAGCGGCGCCGGCCTGGGGTGGAAAATGAACGGAGACGGCAGCGGCAAAGCTCAGACCATCGAGGGCCAGCCCAGCTACCAGCGGCACGGCGGCTCGCGATGGTTCCTGCAGAACCAATATGGCGATGACATCCTCGGGGATTGGGGGCAATGGTTCGCCGTGGATGAAAACGGCGGAACCGTTCAGCTAACCAACGACCCTGACTTGCGCACGAACGGCTACCCGCCCTCGTGGGCGAAAGACGACTCGTTCTTCTCCTATGCCGGCGTGTATGAAACCGAAGAGGAATGGATCGGCCGCCTGTTCGTCGTCGAAATTGACTGGCTCGAGGACGTTCCGGTCGCTGGACCGCCGACCATCGTGTTCGAAATCCGTCGTTCGGTGTTTGACGAGTGGGGCGAATGGAGTTACGAGGGGTATGACGAGGTCAACCTGGGGAGCCACGACTGGTCACCGCTCGCAGACGAGGCCGTGCTGACACGCTGGGTTTGGGGGGAAGGCTGGGTGCTCGATATCGTTCGCTTTTCCGACGAGGGGCTTGAGATCCGCTCGTTGGTCAGCCGGGCGGCCAAGCCGGTTTGGTCACCGGACGGTGGTCGCATCGCCTTTAACCGGGAGGAACGCTCGGGATATCAGGAGATTCAGGAAATCTGGACGATCAGGCCGGACGGGAGCGACGCCGTTCGACTCACCGAATATGTTTCCAGCAAGAATGGCGAGAGGGGCCAACTTCTGCCAACCTGGTCTCCGGATGGGGCATACCTGGCGTATACAGAGCGGGTGGTCAGCGGGAACAAGACGACCCACGACATTCTGCGCGTCCCGGCGGGTGGCGGCACTCCAACCAGCCTCACCGGCGACGGCAAGAGTAGTTGGCCTCGCTGGCGGCCGTGAGGCGGGCCTGGAGGGTGTCACACGGGTGATCGAGACGCGGTGAAGTTCGCCCGCCTTTGTAGGGTGATTGATTCTCGACACCAAGCCCATGGCCGACCTGCCCCGCTATTTCTCCAAGAAGAGCAGGACGCCTGTGACAATGGCAAGCACTGCCAGCAGGTCGCCCTCGTAGCGAAAGTCGAGACCGAGGAATGGAGAGCTGAACACACCGAACAAAATGAGCCAGACGGCCAGCAACAACATTGCCCGATTCTTTGGCAGCTTCATGATAGGTCCCCTAAAGACGAGTTTGTTTCAGTTCCGCGGAGACTCCGCTTTCACCCTAAAGAGTTAGTTTAACGAGTTGACGTGCCAGATTGGCGCCTCGAGTTGATGGTCACAGGCTTTCATCGTCCGAAGCGCGCTTAAGGTCATTGTCCGTGATAACTTGACGCTGGCCGCCTGGGCCGAGGAATTCGACGGCAACCCGTGGTCCCGTGCGGATCGCCTCCTCCAATCGCCGATGAAGCTCGTCGAACGTGATCGTCGAGTATTCTTGACCGGAGAGAACAAGAAGAGGATCGGCGTATTCCTGCGGGCTGCGACCCGTTCCCTTGCGGGTCCGACTCGTGATGAACACGACGGCTCGATGGAACTGGGAGCTGCCTTGATCATCGGTTTCGACGGGCGGAGGAAGGAACTCCCCATAGGGATCGCCGTCCTCGCAGCCACATCCGGCTGTGGCGCTCCCGATGTGCGCCGGCACTGCCTGAGCCGTTACCTCGACCCACCGAGGCTCAAAAAACGGCGCAGCCGGGTCTTGAAGCTGGATCGACCACAGAGTTGCGTAAATGCTCATCGCTCTCCGCTACTCCCGAACGGGCCCCGAACCGAACTGCCACGCTTAAGTCTCCTCGTTCTCCCGGATCTGCGCCTCAATCTCTTCGCGATGCGCCCGCACGTAAGCCCAGGCGTTTGCGAGATCCTCAGCCCGCCAGCTCGGGTAGCTGCGGAGGATATCCGCCTCACGAACGCCCTGGCGATGCATCTCGTGCAGCACCCATACCGGAATCCGCGTCCGCACGATGCAAGGCTCGCCGCCACAGACGCCAGGCTGGCTCTCGATCCCCGGAAAGGCATCACCAAGGTCCCGCACCACCCATTGCAGAAGTTGGACCTTCTCGGCCCGGGTCAGCGACTCGAGCTTCTTTTCCAATTCGTCGAGGGCGCTCATGCTTCGCTCCGGCGGCCGGATGAACTGGGTTGATTCAGAGCAATTCTAGCGTGCCATTGGCCGAGGCGGGACTCGAACCCGCACGGTGGTTACCCACCCCGGGATTTTAAGTCCCGTGCGTCTGCCTATTCCGCCACTCGGCCTGATGCCCGAAAACTGGCGCTCCGGAACTGCGAGAATCCGCCGACAAAGCGAGTTTAGCAATTCCAGGGGAGCCGGCACAGCTTGCGAGCGCTTTCTTGGCGGTTCGTCCTTCATCAATCGGGCCTCGGCGGGCTACAATCCCTCCGCACGCCGGGGGGTGAAGGCGACAAGGGGACAAGGCGACCAGGCGACAAGGGGAAACGGGGGCGGACGAAGACTGGGGCACGCTACCGCTTTGCCACCAGCCACCCAAGAAGAGGACGAAAGGAGATCGAAGCTTTGTATCCGGGAATCGACGGGTTTCTCTCGACGCGGGCCTCGTTCATGCTCGACGTGGTCTGCCTGGCCATGCTGCCGATCCTCATTGCCATGGCCTGGAGCATCTGGCTGGTCCGCTACCGGCGGCGCTACCTGCTGCACAAACGCATCCAGCTCACGCTGGGTGCGCTGCTGCTGGCCACCGTCGCGGCGTTCGAGGCCGACATGCGGGTCAACGGCTGGCAGATGCGGGCTGAACCGTCTCCCTATTTCGATACCTGGGTTTTTTACAGCCTCTACATCCACCTGACCTTCGCCATCAGCTCGGCCGGACTCTGGATCGTGGTGATCGTCCGGGCGCTGCGGCGGTTCCCAAACCCGCCTGCCCCAGGCGCGCATTCGCCCTGGCACGTCTTCTGGGCCCGCCTGGCCGCACTCGACATGCTGGCCACCGCGCTGACCGGTTGGACGTTCTACTGGCTGGCGTTCGTGGCGTGAGCGTCGGGAAGGCAGAAGGAGGAAGGAGGAAGGAGGAATAAGAGCCCGCGGCGCCCGACTTCCGACCTCTGAGCACCGGCGGGCCCGGCGCAGCACGGCTTCGAGGGCCCGACACGGCGGGGCCTCCAAGCAGTGGCACTAGTTGGTTGCCGTTGCCTGGGTCGGCTCGTAAGGGCTCACGCGCTGGCCGTGGTGGCTGCCGCCGGCCGCGATCCGGTTGATGGCGTTCAGAAAGGCCTTGGCGCTGGCCTCGACGCTGTCGGTCGATACGCCGCGGCCGCGGAACATCTGTCCCTGGTGCTCGACCTCGACCGTCACCTCGCCCTGCGCGTCCTTGCCCACCGACACGCTGTGCACGCGGAAATCCTTGCACACCACCTCGATGCCGGTGATCTGCTCGATGGCCCAGAACAGCGCGTCGAATGGCCCGTCGCCGCTGGTGACCTCCCGCGTCACTTCCTCGCCCGCACGCGCCAGCGTCAGCGTGACCCGTGGCACCGTGCCGGTGCCGGAGGCCAGCCGGTAGTGCACCAGCGACCAGACGTCCGGCACGTCGCGGATCTGCTCGTCGATCAGGGCGGCAATGTCCGCGTCGTAGACTTCCTTCTTCTTGTCGGCCAACAGCTTGAACCGCTCGAAAACGGTCTGTAACTGCTCGCCCGTCAGGTGATAGCCCAGCGCCTTGACCCGGTCGGCCAGGGCCGCCCGGCCGCTGTGCTTGCCCAGCACCAGGTCGGTCTTGGCCAGGCCCACGTCCTCGGGGCGCATGATCTCGTAGGTCGAGCGTTCCTTGAGCATGCCATCCTGGTGGATGCCCGCCTCGTGGGCGAAGGCGTTGCGGCCCACGATGGCCTTGTTGCGCTGGACCTGGATGCCGGTGATGTTGGCGACCAGCCGGCTGGTCGGCACGAGCCGCTGCGTAACGACGCCGGTGCCGGCCTGGTAAAAGTCCTGCCGGGTGCGCAGCGCCATTACAACTTCTTCCAGCGAGCAGTTGCCGGCCCGCTCGCCGATGCCGTTGATCGTACACTCGATCTGCCCTGCCCCGTTCTCCACGGCGGCCAGGCTGTTGGCCACCGCCAGGCCCAGGTCGTTGTGGCAGTGGATGCTGATCACCGCCCGGTCGATGTTGGCCACCCGCTCGCGCAGGGTGCGGATCACGGCGCCCATGTGGGCCGGCGTGGCATAGCCCACGGTGTCGGGGATGTTGACGGTGGTTGCTCCGGCATCGATGGCGGCCTCGACGACTTCGCAGAGGAAGTCGATCTCGGTCCGGGCGGCGTCTTCGGGCGAGAACTCGATGTCGTCGCAATAGCCGGCCGCGCGGCGGACCCCCTCGACGGCCCGGCGGATGATCTCGCTCTTGTCCATCCTGAGCTTGAACTCGCGATGGATGGCGCTGGTGGCCAGGAACACGTGGATCCGCGGCTGCCTGGCGGGCTTGAGCGCTTCCCAGGCGCGGTCGATGTCCTGGTCGTTGCAGCGGGCCAGCCCGCACACGACGGCCCCGCGCACGGTCTGGGCCACCTGGCGGACGGCCTCGAAGTCGCCGGGCGACGCGATCGGGAAGCCAGCCTCGATGACGTCGACGCCCAGCTCGACCAGCGCCTGGGCGATCTCCATCTTCTCGGAAATGTTCATGCTGGCGCCGGGCGATTGTTCGCCGTCGCGCAGCGTGGTGTCGAATATCGTGATGCGTCGAGCAGCAGTCATGACTTGAGTTTCCTGTTCAAAGAGTACGGATGCGGTCAGAACAAACGAGTCGCGGTTGGCCGACCCCAGGTCGGCCCAGGCAACACCAACCGCGCCCCCGCCGCTGGACCACAGTACACCCGCATCTTCCGCAGCATCGCAAAGCACCTCATAAGCAACAAAAAACCCCAAGGCCGCGGGCCTTAGGGTTCGTGAAATCTGGTCAGGCAGTCGATTTCGGTCAGGCGAACCCTAGGGCCTCCGCCGGCTAAGCGCTAGCAACAACAGAGGGAGTAAGCTGCCGAGCATCATCGGTGTACACCTGAATAGAGATTGTCGGCTGTTTCCCGCCGATGAGTGGAGTTTAGCCGAGCGATTGGGCAGGGTCAAGCGACAGAAATCAGAAGTCGGAGGTCAGAGTCAAGGGACAGGGGTTCCGCCTGCGGCGGACTTGTAGCCCATCAGAGGTCAGAAGCGCGCAAGCGGACTTCCGGCTGTAGGCCGCATCCGGTATCCGCGGATATGGCTCAATGGGCGGGAGCGGGGCGGACGAAAAAAGACCAAAGCGGGCAAAGAAGCTGCCAGGAGGATGTTGTGCGCTGAGAAAGCCTGGCGAGCGATTGTGCACGGCACAAAGGGCCTATTGAGCGCCAACTGCGTTTCGGGTACCCTGCTCCGCCCGGCCCGCAGTCGCGCCAGCCCCATGGATTACGAAGTACAACGTTGCACCCGCCATTGTGCCGCCAGCGGTCGCCAGTTGGTCGAGGGCGAGGAGTTCTTCTCCACGCTGGTGGCCGAGGGGGCCGAGGTCCGGCGTTACGACTACGCGGCCGAGAGCTGGGCGGGGCCGCCTGACGGGAATTTGGGCTGGTGGAAGTCGCGGATGCCGACGCGCGAATCGAAAAAGGCCCGGCTGGCGCCCAGCGAGGTCTTACTGGAACTCTTCGCCGAACTGGAAGGCGAGCCGGAAAGGCACGACATGCGATACATCCTGGCGCTGCTGTTGATCCGCCGCCGCGTGCTGCGGCTGGAAGACACTCAGCACGACGAGCAAGGGCGCGAGAAGCTCGTGCTCTATTGCCCCAGGGACGAGAGCACGCACGAGGTGACGAGCGTGATGCCCGGCGACGAGCGGATCCAGGAGATCCAGAACGAACTTGCCCGGTTGCTGTTTGCCAGCGCGACATGAAACACTGCTCCCAGGATCGAACCCGCATGGTCCGCCCGCGGCACATGGCGCTCTGGCTGCTGGTGCTGGTCACCTCCGCCAGCGGCGCCAGTTGCCCGCAGTTCCTGAACACGTACACTCCGCCGGCCGCGCGGGCGCTGCCCGCCGGGCCCACGTTGTCCCAGATCACGGCCGTGGTCAACGACAACAGCAATAAAGTCGTTTCGCTCTACACCGACGACGCCTCCATCAGCGTGCCGCGCGCGCCGACCATCCGCGCCAGCCTGGCGCTGGACCGTCCCCTGCGGTTTCGGCTGCGAGGCGAAACGCGCCTGACCGGCCCAGAAGTCGACCTGGGCAGCAACGAGGAGCTCTTCTGGTTCTGGGTCCGCCGCGATCCGAGCCAGGCCGTGTACCACTGCCGCCACGATCAGTTCCATTCCAGCTCGGCGGCCATGGTGCTGCCGGTCGAGCCGCATTGGCTGATCGAGGCCTTGGGCCTGGTGTACTTCGACCCGGCGCTGGCGCACCAAGGGCCCTTCCCCGCCGGGCAGGGCCGCCTGCAGATCCTGACGCCGCTGGAGACGCCCCGAGGACAGATGACCAAGGTGACGGTGATCGACGAGGCGCGGGGCTGGGTGTTGGGTCAGCATCTCTATGACGCGCGCAACCAGTTGGTCGCCAGCGCGCTGGCCGGCCAGCACCAGCGCGATCCATTGAGCGAGGTCACGCTGCCGAGCCGGGTGGAGATTCACTGGCCGGCCACGCAGTTTTCGATGCGGATCGAGCTGAAGAACGTGGCCATCAATCAGCTCCCGCGGAACCAGGACCTGCTCTGGTCCCTGCCCGACTACCAGGGGTACACGCCGGTTGACCTGGCGCGCTGGCGATGAACGTCCAAGACCGGACGCTCGAGTATCCGAAGGGCCTGCCGAGGCAGCCCGTGCGGGCGAATCCGGAATAGATAGCCGCACGGCCAGAAGCGAGATAGAATTACTAATGGATCTATTCACGACCCATCAGCGGATTCAACATGGCTACCGATCTCCATAAGCTAATTCGAGAAGTGCAGTCGCTTCCGGCGGACCAGCAGCGGCGACTTCGCGAGGTGCTTGATCAGAACCTTGCCGCGGGAAGTTCAGCCGGCCCGACGGCGGAGGAGCAGCTTGAACAGCAGTTGTTCGCGGACGGCCTGCTGAGCGAGATCAAGCGCCCACCAAACGCGCCAACGGCATGCGGACGCAGCCCGCGCGTCGACATCCAGGGAAAGCCCCTTTCGGAAACGGTGGTCGAGGAGCGGCGATAGTTGCCTGTTTATTTCTTCGACACCAGCGCTTTGGTAAAGCGATACGTCAATGAAGTCGGATCGTCGTGGGTGGACCGCATCAGCGATCCCGCAACCGGAAACGACATCTACATCGTCCGCATCACCGAGGTGGAAACCACTGCCGCCGCGGTTCGCCGCCAGCGAGGAGGAACCCTTTCTGCTTCGGACACGGCAACGGTCCTGTCTCAGTTCCGGCGGGACATTGCCAATGAGTACCGGGTTATCGAGGTGGACCGGCTGCTGCTGTCTGCTGCCGCTTCTCTCGCCGAAAAGCATGGCTTGCGGGCATATGATGCTGTGCAATTGGCGGCAGCTTTGGAAGTGAATGTCCGCTGCTCCAAGCTATCGCTGGGCCCTCTCATTGTCGTTTCCGCCGACGGCGAACTGAATGCGGCCGCGATGGCGGACGGGCTTGCCGTGGAGAATCCCAACGCCCATCCGTGAATTGATGCAAGGCACTAGATCTCGCGCAGCGCGTCGACGATTTTCATGCGGGTGGCGCGGATGGCGGGCAGCAGGCCGCCTAACAGACCCATGAAGACTGCCAGCACGACGCCGTAGGCCAGCACGTCGGGCCCGAAGCGGAAGGCAAAGGTCAACTCGCTGAAAGTGACCCAATTGGCGGTGCCGGTGGAGAGGCCGTTGATGGGCAGCGTGGCCAGCGAGCCCAGGGCGCCGCCGGCCAGGCACAACACCAGCGATTCGAGCAGGAAGCCGCCCATGATGCCGAGGCGGCCGAAGCCCAGTGCCCGCAAGGTGCCGATCTCGCGGCTACGGGCGGCCACGGCGCCGAACATGGTATTTGCCACCGCGAACAGGGCGCCGATGGTCAGGAAGGTGGAGATGATCCGGCCGACAATCTTGATCGCCGCGCCGGCCACGGCCTGATCTTGATAGTACTCGGCTTCGGTCACCGCCTTGAGCGCGAATCGTTCGTCGTCGGCCAGTCTCTTCTTGAGCTTCCCCATGGCGTCGGCGCTTGCCGAGCGAATCTGCACGGAGGAGACGGCGCCTTCGCGCTTGCTGGCCTGGCCGAGAATCTTCACGTCGGTCCAGATTTCGGACTCGATGGCGCTGTCGCCGGCCTCGAACAAACCGACAATCCGAAACGTGGTGCCCAGGGCCTTGAACTCCTCTCCCAGGCCGGCGTTCTGGAACCGCGCGGCGACGGAGCGGCTGGTGATGGCTTCGCGCAGGCCCGGCTTGAAGTCACGCCCCTCGACCAGGCGGAAACCGGGGCGAAGTTGCCGGGCGACGGGGGTGACGCCGCGGAGGATCAAGTTGGTCCGCCCCCCCTCATTCCGGCGGACGGTATTGACCACGATCACCAGCTCGGGCGACGCAAATGGCCGGCCTTGCGGGTCGGTCGCAATGCCGGGCAGCGTGACGATCTGGCGAACCCGCTCGTCTTCAATGCCACTGCTGGTCTCGGAGGTTGCTCCCTTGCGCAGGGCAATGAGATCCAAGGGGTCGCTGGAGACTTCGAGCGTGTGATCGAGGCCGGCGCCCAGGCCGAAGGCCAATACGGAGGCCCACACCACCAGTCCTGTCCCCAGGACGGTCAAGAGCGAGGCCACCCAACGGGCACGCAGGCTGCGGAGGTTGTATTTGACTGGAACCATGTCAAACCACTCGGCGGAGTCCATCGACGACCGACATGCGCGCGGCCCGCCAGGCGGGCACCGCGCCGCTGGTGAGCCCCACGACCGCGGCCAGCGACAATCCGAGCCAGACGGTGTTCCAGGGGACGTAAAACATGTTGAGCATTGGCACGCCAAGCATGCCGGGCTCGATCACCTCGAAGAGCAGCTTTCCGCCCAGCACGCCCAGCACGCCGCCGGTCAGGGAGATGGCCAGCGCCTCGCCGAGGACCAGCACCAGCACCAACCAGCGCTGAAACCCGATGGCCTTGAGCACGGCGACCTCGCGGGTCCGCTCGCGGAGCGACATGGCCATGGCGTTGCCGGCCACGCAAACCAGCGAGACGACCACGGCCAGGGCTGTATTGCGGATAAAGGCCTGGACGTTGCCGATCATCTCGGTAAACATTTGTGAGAAGGCCTCCTCGGTCATGGCGCGGACCGGTTCGCCCGAGTTGAGGAAGCGTTGTTCGATGCGCTGGGGGAGCTGGTTGACGGCACCGGCCGATTCGGCCTTGAGCATGATGGTGCCGACCTGTCCGGCGATGGGGCTGCGCTTGCTCTTGAGCAGCTCGTCGAGATACTCGTAGTGGAACCAGAGCATTTCGAGGTCGGCGGTCGAGGGTCCGTCGTAGATGCCATCGACCGTCAGATCAAGATTGCAGTCGTAGATGTCGCCTTTGAGCGGGATCTTGTCGCCGATTTTCCAGCCCCTGTTGGCGGCGATCTTGCGGCCGACGACGCACCCGGTGCGGTCGGACTGCCAGGCGGCGAGCTGCTCGGGCGGCACGTGATACTCCGCAAACACCCGAAATACCGTGCCCGGATCGGTGGCAAATTGGGCGAACATCGACATCCGGTCGTCCTTGTAGATCCCGCCGAACCACGACATGGGGGCGGCCGCCTGGACGCCCTTGATTGCCCGCACGTCGTCCAGGTGGGCGGCGGGCAACAGATCGGTGAGGCCGTTGCGATGCGTGAGCACCAGGCGGTGGTACTGGGCGGAACGAGCAGCCAGCTCGTCCTGAAAGCCGATATAGGCATACAGCAACGTGACCAGAAAGAGGCTGAAGCCGATGGAGAGCACCGTGAAGGCGCTGCGGAGCTTATGCCGCAAGACGTTCTTGATAATGTAAGGCAGGAATCTCACGAGGCGGCCTCCAACGTGCCGAGCTCACGCTCGACAAACGTGCCCTTGTCCAGGTGCAGGATGCGGTGGGCGCGGCGAGCGGCCCGCGGGTCGTGCGTGACCATGATAATCGTCTTGCCAAACTGGCCGTTGAGCAGCTCGAGCAGGTCGAGGACCTCGACGGCGGCGATGGCGTCGAGGTTGCCGGTCGGCTCGTCGGCCAATAGCAGCATCGGATCGTTGACCAGGGCACGGGCCACGGCCACGCGCTGCTCCTGGCCTCCGGAAAGCTGCCGGGGGTAGTGATCCATGCGATCGGCCAGCCCGACGATCTTCAGCGCGGTCCGCACGTGCTCGGCGCGTTGGCGGCGGCCGAGCGGCGTGAGCAACAGCGGCAGCTCCACGTTTTCAAACGCGGTCAGCACGGGCATCAGGTTGTAGAGTTGAAAGATGAAACCCAGATGCCGCGAGCGCCAGCGGGTGAGCGCGCTGTCGGACAGTTCGCCCAAATCCTGGTCGCCAACTGAAATCGATCCGGTCGACGGGCGGTCCAGGCCCGCCACCAGGTTCAAGAGCGTCGATTTGCCCGAACCAGAGGGTCCCATCACCGCCAGGAATTCACCGGGCGCGATGTCGAGGTTGGTGTCGGCCAGGACCGGGATGCAGATCCGGTCGCGGTAATAATCCTTGGAAACGCCGCGAAGCTGAACCAGTGCCGTCAAGGTGTCGCCTGCCATCGAAGCTGCTCGTTCTTTTGGGGACCGCTTGGGTTGCCGGGGACCGGGGCCGTGCTTTCACACGCGCCCTTCACGAGGAAGTTCGAACCCTGGCGTTTTCGGTGATATCGGCCGGTGGCTCGACGATCAGCACGTCGCCTCCCGACAGCGTCGGCCCGCCGCTGCCCGGCTCGACCTGGATGAGTCCGTCCTTCTCCTTGCCGAGAACTTGGACGGCAACCGCCCGGGCACGTTCGTTCTCGACGCGCCACACGAGCTGCTTGCCCTGGTGGGTAACCACGGCGCCGGCCGGGACAAAGATAGCCGGCCGCGCGTCGCCCGCCGACTTGCCGTCGGCTTCCGGAAGAAAGTGAACCGTGGCGCTCAGCTCGGGAAACAGCCGCTCGTCGGGATCCAGCACCTGCACCTTCACCTGGACCACGCCGCGGCTGCGGTCGCCCATGGGGATGATCTGCCGCACCCTGCCGCGGTAGCGACGGCCCGGGACCGCATCGACCACCACGTCGGCCGGCTGCCCGGCCCGGACTTGCCCCAGAAAATCCTCCTTGACATCCGTGCCCACTTCCAAGGCCGACAGGTCGGCCAGCGTGACGACGCTGCCGCGGCCGGAAGCCAGCCCCATGCCGCCCGGCATGATCGTCTCGCCTAGCTCGGCGTCCTTGCTGATGATCGTGCCGGCGAATGGCGCATAGATGTGCATGTTGCGGATCGCCTCTTCGCCTTCGCGCACGAAGGCCTCGGCTGCCTGCACGGAGGCGCCCAGCGAATCCACCCTGGCTTTGGCAGCCTCGAAGGCCGTCTGCGCTTCCTCGAGTTCCGCCTCGGTACCGGCGCCCTTGCCGCGGAGAGCCTGCTGCCGCCCATAGTCGCGCTCGCGCTGGGCCAGCGTATTCTGGGCTTCGGCCAGGTCGGCCTGCGCACGAAGAATCTCGACTTTTCGGGAAGCCAGTGCCGCCTTGAGATCGTCGTGCTCCAGCACGGCCAGCAAGGCGCCTTGCTCGACGCGATCTCCTTCTTCAGCCAGCAAGCTGGCCACGCGGCCGGGCGCCTTGGCCCCGACGGCCGCCTGCTGGCGCGACTCGAGATACCCCGTGGCAGTCAATACGGCATTGGCCTGACCGACCGTCATGACCTGAACGGCGGCCGTCTTCACGGCCAGGGCCGGCTCGAAGCGATCGCCCAGCACCGTATAGAAGGCCCAAGCACCGCCGGCGAGCGCCGCCAGCACGATGCAGCCCAGCACGACGAAAAACAGGCGTGAGGGTCCGCCGCGGCGCGAGCGGTCGATGCGCAGCGATGCAAGGTCGTCGCCCAGGGCGGCGGCTGCGGGCGGGCGATGCTCGATGCGGGGATTGCTGGAGACGACCATCAAGGGCAGGCCGAGCGAATGGATGACAGTCGGGCCCATTATAGCAGGCGAGCGGGGAGGGGGAAGGATGAAAGCCGAAGGAGGACTATGAAGGACCAAGAGCGAGGCACGCCTAAGACTTTGACCCAGCCGCACGAGGCCAGGCGGACCGCATAAAATGCGGGTCACGAACCTACTGTTGGCATTCGCCGGATTGGCTCAGATCTTGCCTGTTCCCGTAGGGGCGGCTAGGTTGTTTCGATGCCAAAACCCTATAAAGTCGTGATCACCGATTTCCTTGCGCCGCCTCTGACGTGCGAGGAGCGCATCCTGGGCGATATCGCCCGCGTCGAAGCACTCGGCGCGCTTGACGAAAGCGACCTGGAGGGTCGTATCGAAGATGCCGACTGCCTGATGCTCTACCACAACCTCCGCTTCTCGGCCCGCTCGATCGAACGCCTCGGCAACTGCAAGCTGATTGTGCGCTGCGGCGTGGGCTACGACAACATCGACTGGCGGGCGGCCCGCGCCCGGGGTATCCCGGTGGCCAATGTACCGGACTACGGAACCGAGGAAGTCGCCGACTCGGCCATCGGGCTTGCGCTGGCGCTGACGCGCGGCATCTCGTTTTTGAACTCGCGGCTGCGCGATTCCGACCAGCCGTGGACCCACGAGCTGGCGGCGCCGCTGCCCCGCCTGCGTGGCCGGGTATTCGGCATCGTGGGGCTGGGACGCATCGGCACGGCCGCCGCTCTGCGAGCCAAGGCCCTCGGGATGGACGTGCGCTACTACGACCCCTACGCGCCCGACGGACGCGACAAGTCGCTGGGAGTGCGGCGGGAGGAAACTCTGGAAGACCTGCTGGCCTCCGTCTACGTGCTGAGCCTGCACTGCCCGCTGACCGACGAGACGCGGCGGATGATCGACGCGGCCGCCCTGGAGCAAATGACCCCCGGCTCCTACCTGGTCAATACGGCCCGGGGAGGCGTGGTCGATACCAGCGCCGTTCCCGCGGCGATCGCCTCCGGGCGGCTGGCGGGGGCGGGCATTGACGTGCTGCCCGTCGAACCGCCGGCGGAGGGGGACCCGCTGGTGGCCGCCTGGCGCGACCCAGGCCACCCGGCCTACCACCGGCTGATCATCAACCCGCACGCGGCCTTCTACAGCGAGGAAGGCATCGTGGACATGCGGAGCAAGGGCTCCGAGGCCTGCCGGCGGGCATTGCTGGGCCTGCCGCTGCGCAACGTGGTGAACTAAAAACAGTTGTTGTGCCGGCCGCGTAGTTCCATTCCCCGGCCGTACTGCCGGCGACGGCACCAGTGCGTAGGCAGGACCGCGGCACGGGTTTTAGCCAAGGCGTCGATGCAGCGCCGGCCCGGCTGGCGGTCATCAGGTGTGGTACTCCGCACTGGTCAGAATAGCGAGCTGCACCTGCTCCCAAGTACTCCCGCCGGCCAGCAGGGCCTGCCAGAACGCGCCGCCAGCGGCGTCCGCGTCGCGGTCGAGGAAATTCTGGTACCAGCCGGTAAAGGCGTGCACGTCGGCCGGATCGTTGACGACCAGCCCCAGGAACTCGGCGCTGGCGGTGAAGCCCAAGGCCACGTCCAAAGGCGTTGCCCCGGCAGCCAGGTGGGCGTTCCAGAAGGCCAGCTCGTCGGCGCTGGCGTCGGGCCGGCCGAGTAGGTTGTCGTACAGGCTGTGCACAAAGTTGTCGCCGGATGCCTGCACGCGGTCGGCATACTCGGCGGAGGCCAACACCTGGGCGATGAACTGCGCCTCAGTCATCTCTCCCGACAGCCGGTCGCTCCAGAAATTCAGGCCGCCCTCCTCAACCGCGCGTCCCAGCAGGCTGTCGTAGACGTCGTTGATCAGGCTCCGCAGGTACTCGGGCGAACCCAGGAACTGGTCGATCACCTCCGCCCGAGTCTTACCCGACTGCACCTGGGTCAGCCAGTCGCCCACCTCCGGGCCCCCGCCCCGCCGCCCCAGCAAGTCGGTGTAAGCGCGGGTAATCCAGCGCGAGTCCTGGTTCGGATCCGGCAGCAGAAAGTTATCGGCCACGAACTCGCCCAGCGCCGTGCCCGAAGACAGTCCGTCGAAGTTGTCGAAGCTCCAGTGGATGCCCCCGTACAGCCGGCTCAGCGCGCTCTCCAGCGCAGCCTCGGAAAAGCTGTTGAACGTGCGGTCCCCGACGGCGGGGTCTTCCGAGGGCAGGGTTAAAGTGATGTCGTCCGTGCCGAAAAAGGCCGCCAGCACGCCGGCCGCCGCCCCGCTGAACGAGCTGTGCCCAGACGTGTACGTGGGGAAGGGTGGCGTGACGATGAACGACGACCAGGTCGGGTCGGCCACGGTGTCCGGATTGCCGTCCGTCTCGGCGTTGCGGATCCCCGTCACCGGGCGCCAAAAGTTCGTGGCATACTTGGCGTCCCACGAGGCAATGGCGGCGTCGGCCTGAGCGAGGTTCAAAAGTGCAAACAGGCGGGCATTCTCCGACAGCGTGTTGCCGTGGATCATGGCGGCCTGCTGCGCCATCACGTTGAGATGGCCCGGCGGCGTCGAGGTGCCTACTCCGTTGGCCCAGAAGAGGGCGATGTCCGACTGATCCTGGGTGCGCGTCGCGCTGTCGACGCTGCCAAGCTCCTTTACTTCATTGAAGGCGTCGGTGTATTCCTGGCTCGTCAACTGCGGAATCCCATCCGGCCGGAACTGATCGGGCCTGTTCATGGACCAGGTGTCGACCCCTGGCCATTGGGGCAGCAGTGCAGGTGCGAATCCGGGCGGCGTAGGCACCCAGTCGCCGGGATCACTGCCGGGCGTGGACGCAACCACGTCGGTCGAGCCGTCCGTGCTGCGGATGGCCAGGATCTGGTCGGCGACGAACTGGCCCAGCGCCACGCCCGCATCCTCGGACGCTCCGTCCGGGACGGTGGCAAGCGAGTTCGTGAGTTCCGCGTCGAACGTCGCCTGTTGGGCTGGGAAGAAGGCCGACAACGTGCGGTGTGCCGCCGCGGCCGCGGCCGCTTCGCGCGAGGTCGAGGGATCGGCCTGGGCGTCGACCAGGTAAATGCTGTGCGTACGGTCGATGGCGTTGACGGCGTCGTAAATGGCCGCATGGACGCAGGCCATGATGCGCGCCGAACGCGGCGGCGCGGTGCGGTCGACGCGAACCGCATCCAACAGGATGTTGTTCCAGTCGAGCACCATGTCGCCGGCCAGCAGCACGCGTTGTTCGAGCGATTCCAAGCCAGGCCGCCGCGCGCGGCGGGGCGTTTGCTTCTTGGAACGGCTCGGTGCGGACGAGGGTGCGGTGAATCGGAACCATGTCATGATGTAAAACTCCCGGATGTAAGTGTTTGGGCAGTCGTGGCAGCCGCAAAGGGGATGGCTTGCATCAAGCAGTGCGCAGCGCACCGACCCTCCAGGGCGTTCCCCGATGGGCGCTACCGGTGGAAAACTGCCGGCACAGGGCAATCCAACCGTCGGGTGGCGTCACGTTGTCGCCGAGCGATACTTCAGGCAGCAGGTCGCCAGCGGATGTAACAAGCGCCGCCGGGCGCAGCCGGAACAAGTCGACAAGCGCACATGCGCCCCGCGTCGGGGTCGCGCACTACTATGCCTGCCGCGGAGGGCGAAAGATGCCCGAGGAAGTGAACAGCGGAATCACCTCAAATCTTAGAATCACCAACCGAATTTCCCGAACGAACAATCGTCAATAACCGCAATTACAGAATAATGGCGCGAGTTTAATCCCGCCCTCCAGCGAATGCAAGAAAAATGCGCGAAAACCCGTGGCACGGCAGATGGGACGCGAGCCCGGAACGGCTGCGATTGGGCCGATTTAACCCGGGATCTGGGTCTTCCACAGCCGCGACTACCAGCAGGCGTCGGGCATGTAGGCTCGGCCGGCCGGGGTTGAAATGGCCGCCGGGAGCAATCAGACTTGGTCCAGCCGGTCGATTGCACCTGAAGGGCTTTGCACGAGGCAGAGCAGCCGCACCAAGCGCCGCAATGCGGCAGCGACTGCCGATGAACCTTCCAGCTCGCCTGTTTGCCCTGGCCGCCGAGACGGCAGTCTACGGCCCGTCGTACGGGCTTTTGAGTTACCTGATCCGTTCGCCCGCGCCCTTGGATCCGGAGCGGACCTGGGGACAGGTGACGCAAGCCAGAAACGCCCTGGTGGACTGGGCACGCCGCAGCTATCCTCCCTGGTTTTTGCGGCGGTTGCTGCTGGCCGCCAAGATGCGGCAAGACCACGCGTTGGGGATATCGTCGCACTACGACGTGAGCAACGAGTTCTACGAGTTGTTTCTCGACAAGCGCTACATGTTCTATTCGTGCGCCGATTTTATTACGGGCCGCGAGACCCTGGAGGAAGCGCAGCAGAACAAGGCCGACTTCATTCTGAAGCTGATCGATCCCAAGCCCGGCCAGGAGATTCTGGAGCTGGGGTGCGGCTGGGGCGCGATGCTCAAGCGGATCCACGAGGCCACCGGCGACAAGCAGCGTCTGCACGGCTGCACGCTGTCGCGGGAGCAGGTCGCCTACAACCACGAGCGGTACTGCTTCGACGTCGAGTACAAGAACTTCATCACCGCCGTCTATCCCGAGCAGGCCTACGACAAGATCTACTCGATCGGTGCCTGGGAGCACGTGCGGCCCAGTGAAGTGCCGGTGCTGTTGGGCAAGCTGCACGCGGCCTTGAAGCCCGGCGGCCGGCTGGTGCAGCATTTTTTTTGCCGGTTGCAGGAGCGGCTGCCGGCGGCGGCGGTGGTGAGCCAGATATTCTTTCCCGGCTCGATCAACTCGTCGTTGCGTTACCATTTGCGGGCCTGCGAGCGGGCCGGCTTTCGGATCGCGCACTCGTCGATTCACGATTACCGGCCCACGCTGCGTTGCTGGTTCGAGAACCTGGCCCGCCAGCGCGAGCGGGCCATCGAGCTGGTGGGCGTGCCGACGTACAACCGCTACCTGGTGTTCTTTCCCGCCTCCTGGCAGTACTTCGACGACATGACCGGCGTCGTCGTGCGGCTGGTGCTGGAGAAGTGAAGGCAGAAGGCAGAAGGCAGAAGGAGGAAGGCAGAAGGAGGAAGGTGGAAGGAGGAAGGTGGAAGGCGGAATGAAATTCCGTTCCGCGGTCGCCTGTTTTTTGGGCAAGAATTGCCTCGCGAAGCGGCCGAGAAACGGGCTTTCGGCGGGTTTTCCGCGACCGGAAGGCCAAAAGTGTCAAGCGGGATGGCCTTTGTGCTCGATAAGGCCAGATGGTGAGCTTGCATGGCACGAGAGTTGCCACTGGTCGGGCGGAACAGTCAGCTCGGGCGGGAAAGACGCGTGGTTGACTGGAAGACTACTGGGATTGACCAGAACTCTCGAATCGGATAACGACTTGGCGTTTCGTTGCGGCGCGCTCAGGGACTGAGCGCCCGCGGGTGATTCGACCTACCGCATTTGAAGCCGACATCCAGAGCTGGTCGCCGCCCCGCCGCGTCGTCAAACCGACCGGGCATGGAGGCTACCGATGTCGAGCCAAGCGTCGTTCTGCCAAGCCGCCGCGGCGCGGCGTAAACTCTCCGTCAGCCAGGCGGCCTGGTTAGCCACCGGACTCGCCAGCTTCTTGGCGGCGGCCGGGGCCTGCTGGGACCATGGCCGGTCCGAGCCGTCGCTCTATCGCTCCGCCGCCGGAATGCTGCTGTTGGCCATGGCCGGCTGGCAATGGGGGCTCGCCCGCAAGGCTGGCGGGGCAAGCAGCCGCCACGGCGCCGCACGGACGCTGGCAGTCCAGAACAAGAATGCAGGCTGGAAGCCTACGCTACAGGGAGTGATGTGCGCGCTGGCCGTCTCGTATGGAATCTGTCTGGGGGTCGGAAACCAGCCGGGCGTACAGTGGATGTTCCTGGCCTGCCTGTCGTTCTGTTTCACGGCGGTGCTGGTCCTTTCGTCGCGAGGCCGGGCCCGCGGACCCAACGCCCGACGGGGCTCGGGGCGGCCCATCGAGCTGGTCGGAAACGGCGCTTGTTGGCTGGCAGCCGGCCTCATTCTTTGCGAGGCGGGGCTGCGATTGGCGGAGTCGCTGAGCGGGCAGCGTTGGGCGGCGGGCCAGGAAACTGGCTGGAGGGTCCAGGGAGGCGACCAGAGCAAGCGCAGAGCGACTGGCAATCATCGGGCCGGGCAATTCCGTGTGGCCGTGCTGGGAGACGCCCGGACGTTGACGAACAACGAGGGAACGAGTTGCCTGGGGCGGCTCGAGGAGGGGTTTCCGGGCGTCGAGGTGTGCGCGTTCGCAAGCGGCAATCCGGGTGAACATGCCGCGGTCGTGGCCGAACAGGTGGAGCGTTTTCAACCCGACGTCGTACTCACGTGCTTGTGGCTGGGCGACGACGTGCTGGAAAGGCTTTCGAAGACGGGGCCATTCGACTGGCGCGGTTTGCGCGTGGCCCGGCTGGCGGCGGCCTGGCTCGGCAGCGGCCCAGCGGCGAGCGATCAAGACATGATCCGGGCGGACGACTACGAGGCGTTTCTGCGGTCGATCTCGGGACAGTTGACCGTTTGCCGCACGCCGATCGCGGGCGACGACGAGCGGCGCTGGCGGCAAGCACTGGGAAACCTGTCGGAGCTGGTCGATCAGTGCCGCCGGCGCGAGCTGCCGGTGGCGCTGGTGCTGGTGCCCAGCCAACTCCAGGTGAACCCATTGATCTGCGAGGCGCTGCGCCGACGGGCCGGGTACGAGTCGTCGCAGCTCGACCTGGAATTGCCGCAGCGGCGGCTGTCACGCTTTGCCGACGAGCACCAGGTGCCGATGCTCGATCTGTTGCCCCATTTCCGGGCTTCGCGTGAAGAGGTCTTCCGCCGTAACCAAGGCGCGCTCAGCCAGCGGGGACACGACCTGGCCGGCGAGCTGATCGGCGGCTGGCTGCGGCAGCGCTATGCCGCGGGAGCAGGAACGCGGCAACGGGCCAGCGGGGAAAGGGCGGAGACCAAAACGGCCACCGCCGTTGTGATGGCAGAGGGCTGATGGCGGAGGGCTGATGGCTGGTGACTCCCCGGTCAGCCCTCTCAATCGGGCAGCACCGAGGGGTTGGTCCTGATCGGACGGACGCGGACGTCGTCGAACCAGGCCTGGCCGGTCGCGCCGAACAAACCGATCCCCAACACGGCCAGGCGGGCCTCGCGCGGCACATTGAAACGGGCCTGCTCGTGTGTCCATTCCAGGTCGCCGGACCAAGGGCCTAGCTCGTGCAGCCCGACCGCAGCGCGGTTCTCGTCGTAAAAGTGGACGATCACGCGGGCCAACTGGTCGGGCGTCTGGCCCGCCTCGACGCCCTCGACCCGCACCCAAAGTGAAACTTCCAACCGCGGCACGCGCCGGCCATCGATGCCAAAGGCTTGCAAGGCCCGGGCGGCCCGGCCGGGCAGGCGGTTTTCCATGGTCAGACAGTGCTCGCCTTGAGGCGCGTCGGGCTCGGGGCGGACGGCCGCTTGCCGCACGTAATACCAGCCGGGCGGTTGGTCGCTGCGCGGCAGAGTTTGCTCGAAGCCGCCGTTGACCAGCGCGGGCCTGAGCGGGTCGGGCTTGACCAGCCGCTCCCGCTCGGCCGCTCCCGTCATCGGCACGAACATCGTCGGCTCCAGCGCCTCGGCTTCCAGCTTGCCGCCCCGCTTGGTGTACCGGTACAGCGTCTGCTGGTAGCGCTCGCCGACCGGGATCACCAGGCGGCCCTGCTCGCTGAGCTGCTCGACCAGCGGCTGCGGCACTTTCTCGGGCGAACAGGTGACGATGATCTTGTCGAACGGCGCCTGCTCGGCCCAACCGAGAAAGCCGTCGCCCACGCGGACGTGGACATTCTTGTATCCCAGCCGGCCCAGCGTCGCTTCCGCCCGGCGCGCCAGCGGCTCGACAATCTCGATCGTGTAGACTTCGGCAACCAGGCCGGAGAGGACGGCGGCCTGGTACCCGCTGCCGGTGCCGATCTCGAGCACGCGGTCGCCGGGGCGCGGCTCGAGCTGCTCGGTCATGTAGGCCACGACGAACGGCGGCGAGATGGTTTGACCTTCGCCGATCGGCAGCGCCATGTCGTAATAGGCATTGGCCTGCTGGTCGGCCGGGACGAAGAGGTGCCTGGGCGTGGCGAGCATGGCCGCCAGCACCCGCGGATCCTTGATGCCGGCGGCCGCGACGTCGTCGTCGACCATCTGCCGGCGGGCCGCCGCCCAGGACTCGCCGGACTGCGCGCCGGCGGTCGCCGGCAGCCAGCCGGCGCAGGCCGCCATCGCCAGCAGCACGGCCGCCGCGCCGCGCGCCAGGCGGCCGGCGGCGCGTGCGCGGTCACGCCCTGTTTCGGATGTCAGTGGCTCGGCTCGGCTGGTCACGCTTCAGGCCATCTCCATCTGGTCCATGAATCCGCTCAGGCCGCGGGCGCGGATGGGGTGCTGCAGCTTGCGAACGGCCTTGGCCTCGATCTGCCGCACCCGCTCGCGGGTGACGGAGAAGATCTTGCCCACCTCTTCCAACGTATAAGAGTAGCCGTCGGCCAGGCCGTAACGCAAACGGAGGATCTCGCGCTCGCGGTAGTTGAGCCCGTCGAGCACGTCGGCAATCCGCTTTTTCAAGAGCTCCTGGGTCATGTCGTGCAGCGGATCCTCTTCGCGGTGGTCTTCGACGAACTCGCCGAAGAAGCTATCGTCATGGTCGCCCACCGGCTGATCGAGCGAAAGGGGCTGGCGGGTCATCTTCAGCACGCAGCGGGTTTCCTCCAGCGACAGCCCGGCGGCGGCGGCCGTCTCTTCGACGCTCGGCTCGCGGCCGGTCCGCTGCAGCAAGTCGCGGGTGACGGCCCGCACCCGGCCCATGGTTTCGATCATGTGGACCGGCAGCCGGATGGTGCGGCTCTGGTCGGCAATGGCCCGCGTGATGGCCTGCCGGATCCACCAGGTGGCATAGGTCGAGAACTTGTAGCCGCGGGCGTGCTCGAACTTGTCGACGGCCCGCATCAGTCCCGTGTTGCCCTCCTGGATCAGGTCCAGAAAGCTGAGGCCGCGGTTGCGATAGCGCTTGGCGATCGAGACGACCAGCCGCAGGTTGCCGCCGGACAGCACGCGTTTGGCGGCGTCGTAGTGTTTTTGGTAGTCGGCGGTGCGCTGGACGCGTGCGCGCAGGGTGGACGGGCTCTCCAGCGTGATCCGCATCAGGTAGCGGAGCTCCTGCCGCAGCTCGGCCAGGCGCCCTGCGGCCGAACGGTCGCGGCGCAGCTCGGCCATCTGGGCGGTGAGGTTGTCCATCCGCTGCGAGATCTCGCGGAGCTTTTCCATCAGCGGCTGCAGGCGCTGCGTGCGCAGGTTGAGCTCCTCGACCAGCCGGACCGCCTTGTGCCGCCGCAGCACCAGCCGCCGCCAGGCCGCTCGCCGGTCGCGCATCCGCTGGCTCTTGCTGATGGCGACTTTGAAGTCCTTGTGGTCCTGCCGCAACAGGTGGTCGAGCGTCTTGAGGTTCGGTCCCATCAGGGCCATGATCTGTTTCTTCTCGACGGCGTCGGTGACCGAGACGTCGACGGTGCGGTCGAGGCGCAGCTCGCCGTCGCGGACTTTTTTCAGGAGCGTGACCGCGCCTTGCAGGATAAAATCGCTTCCCAACAGGCTCAGGCGGTACTTGCGGCGCGTGCGCTCGATCTGGGTGGCCGCCGCGATCTCTTCATCGCGGGTCAACAAGGGGATCTCGCCCATTTGCATCAGGTAGATCCGCACCGGGTCTTCGATCCGGTCGTCGGCGCCGGTCGCCTCCGGCTCTTGTTCGTGCTGGAGTGGATCCAGCTCGTCGGCCTCGATCTCCAACTCGGCTTCGGGAAGCTCGGCCGGCGGCTCGACCTCGCCGGCCGGTTCGTCTTCGAACAAGAACTTGGGCACGTTCGGCTTGCCGTTGGTGGGCCGGCCTCGCCGCGTGTGCGGCGCCGCGGGCGTGGGACGGTGCGAGGCATGCTTGCGGCTGGCGGCTGCTCTCTTAGGGTGTTTCGCCAATGCTGGGTTCCTGGGGGTGATGCCGTGGTGGTTCGTGATTTGGCTTCTGAGGGCGTGCGTGCGTAAAAAGCACTTCGAGTGCCAGCGAAAAGAAGCGGGCCGCCGCCGCCGCTCTTAAGGCGTTTCGCAAGCTTCAGTTAGCGGCCGATCGGCAAGATCCTGGCAGCCGTGCGGGCGGCAGAGCGGCGTGGCATCCAGGCAACATGGGCAGGCTTACGTGTTGAATCCATGCAACAGCCTGCCCCTAGTTGCTATGATGCCCGGCATGCGCCCCACTCCGGATCAAGCTGAATCGCTCCAGGAGCTCAGCCGCCGGTACGCCGAGTGGGAGCGGCAGATCGCCTTGGGAGGCGGGGCGGCGGCCATCGAGCGGCAGCACGCCAAGGGCCGGCTGACGGCCCGCGAACGGATCGACCGTCTGATCGACGAGGGAAGCGGACTGTTCGAGCTGGGCCTGTGGGCCGGCTGGCAGATGTACGACGATGTGGGCGGCGCGCCGGCCGCCGGCGTGGTCTGCACCGTGGGCACGGTCGCCGGCCGCCGCCAGATGATCATTGCCAACGACGCCACGGTCAAGGCGGGGGCGTTCTTTCCGGCCACGACCAAGAAGGTCCTGCGGGCGCAGCGGATCGCCTTTCAGAACCGCCTGCCCCTGGTGTACCTGGTCGACTCGGCGGGCGCCTTTCTGCCCCTGCAGGAGGAGATCTTCCCGGACGAGGACGATTTCGGCCGCATCTTTCGCAACAATGCGGTCATCTCGGCCGCCGGCCTGGGACAAATGGCCGCCGTGATGGGCAACTGCGTGGCCGGCGGCGGCTACCTGCCCGTGCTCTGCGACAAGTTGCTGATGACCGAAGGGTCGGGCTTGTACCTGGCCGGCCCGGCCCTGGTCCGCAGCGCGATCGGACAGGACGTGTCCAGCGAAGAGCTGGGCGGGGCCTTGATGCACGCCCAGATCAGCGGGACGGTCGACTACCGCGAGCCCAACGACGAGGCCTGCCTTCTGCGCCTGCGGCGGCTGATCGACATGACGCCGCCGGAGCCGCAGCACCCCCCTGCCCCGTTCAACCGGGTGACGGCAGTCGGGCCGGCGCGCCCCGGCGACGAGCTGTACCGGATCGTCGGCACCAGCCCGCGGCAGGAGTACGAGATCCGCCAGGTGCTGGAATGCCTGGTCGATCGCGGCAGCTTCGACGAGTACAAGGGCGAGTACGGCCAGTCGATCGTCTGCGGCACGGCCCGCATCGGCGGCTTTGCCGTGGGTATCGTGGCGAACCAGCATCACCAGGTGCGTCCGGCCGATGGGCCGATCCAGTTCGGCGGCGTGCTGTACGTCGACAGCGCGGAGAAGGCGGCCCGCTTCGTGATGGCGTCGAACCAGGAATGGCTGCCGCTGATCTTCTTGCAGGATGTGAACGGGTTCATGGTGGGCCGCGACAGCGAACGAGCGGGCATCATCAAGGCGGGGGCCAAGCTGGTCAACGCCATCAGCAACAGCCGCGTGCCGAAGCTGACGGTGATCGTGGGGGGCTCGTACGGGGCGGGTAACTACGCGCTGTGCGGCAAGGCGTTCGACCCGCGTTTCCTCTTCGCCTGGCCCACGGCGCGGACGGCCGTGATGGGGGGCGAACAGGCCACCTCGACCTTGCTCGAGGTATCGATCAAGAGCCTCGAGCGGCAGGGGCAGCACGTCGACGCCGCCGAGCTGGAGGCGCTGCGCGAGCGGGTGACGTCCGACTACAATCGCCAGATGGATCCGCGTTACGCCGCGGCGCGGGGCTGGGTCGACCGGATCATCGATCCAGGCTGGACCCGGGAGGAGCTGATCTACGCCCTGGAGCTTGCCACGCGGCACCCCGGCAGCGAGGCGTTCAAGCTGGGCGTGTTCCAGGTGTAAAGGTCGTTGCCGTGAAGAAGCCGACAGCAGCCGCCGTAACGTGTGCGATCGCCAACGCAGCCGGGTTCCTGGGCGACAACCTCGATGCACCGCGGCGGCTGGTGGAGTCGGCGAGGGTCGACTATCTGACCCTCGAGTACCTGGCCGAGCTGACGCTTTCGATCCTGGCACGCTTGCGGGAAAAGGATCCCAATGCCGGCTATGCCAACGACTTTCTCGATGTGCTGGCGAGCCTTGTCCCGGCACTGCGGTCGCAGCCCCAACTGAAGATCGTCACCAACGCTGGCGGCATGAACCCGCTGGCCTGCGCCCGCGCCGCGGCGGCCTTGCTGAACGACGCGGGGCTGGGCGATCTGGTGATCGGCGTAGTCACGGGCGACGACCTCTTGGACCGCCTGCCCGCGCTGGAGGCCGGCGGCTGGCCGTTTGAGAACCTCGACACCAGGCAGCCGCTCGGCGACCTGGGCAGGGAAGTGGTCAGCGCCAACGCGTACCTGGGCGGGCGGCCGATCGCCGAGGCGCTCGACCGGGGAGCAAGGCTGGTGCTGACCGGCCGGGTGGCCGACGCTTCGCTGACCGTTGGCCCGGCGGTCCACGCGTTTGGCTGGAAGTGGGACGACTGGCGGCGGCTGGCGGGGGCGAGCGTGGCCGGGCACTTGATCGAGTGCGGGGCCCAGGTGACCGGCGGATTTTATCCGCATTGGCAGGGGCTCGACCTGGCGCGCGTCGGATATCCGATCGCGGAACTGGCGGCGGATGGCAATTGCGTGATCACCAAGCCGGCGGGCACGGGGGGCGCCGTCAACCGAGAGACCGTGGCCGAGCAGCTCGTGTACGAGATCGGCGATCCATCGCACTACCTGACGCCTGACGTCGACGTCGACTTCACCACCATCGACATCGAACCGCTCACGGCCGATCGGGTGGCGGTGCGCGGCGCCACGGGCCGGCCGCCGCCGGCGACTTACAAGGCCTCGCTGGCCTACCGGGACGGCTATTTTGCCAGCGGCCAACTGCTAGTCTACGGAGATGATTGCGTGGCGAAGGCCAGGGCGGCCGGCGAGATGCTGCTGGCCCGCGTGCGTGAGGCCGGCTACGAGCTAGAGCGCTCGCTGGTGGAGTGCCTGGGCGCGGGAGGCGGCGTGCCCGGCGTCGATCGCTCGCCGGAGGGGCTGCGCGAAGTCGTGCTGCGGGTTACCGCCGCCGATCCGCGGCGGCAAGCCATCGAACGCTTTTCCAAGGAGTTTGCGCCCTTGGCCACCAGCGGTCCGGGCGGCCTGGCCGGCTATGCCAGCGGCCGGCCGCCGGTGCGCCCCGTGCTGGCCTACTGGCCCACCAGCGTGCCTAGAGATGCTGTGAGTCCGCAAGTCGAGGTCCGCACCGCGGCGGAGTGGGCGGCGAAAGAAGGATAACTTAGCACCCAATGAATTCCGTTCTACGGACGGGAACCGACGAATGACTCAGACGATCAAGCTCAGCGCGATTGCTCACGCCCGCAGCGGCGACAAGGGGAACCATGCCAATATCGGCGTGATCGCCTACACGGCGGCAGGCTATGAGCACTTGCACGGCGTGCTCACGGCCGAGCGGGTGGCCAGGCACTTCGGCGGGCTGGCGGCAAGCCGGGTCGAGCGTTTCGAGCTGCCCCGCTTGTGGGCCTTCAACTTCCTGCTGTACGATGCGCTGGCTGGCGGCGCCAGCCGGTCGCTCAGGATCGACACGCAGGGCAAGCTGCTGGCGACCGCCGTGGGGGAGCTCCAACTGCCGGCGCCCGACAACCTGGCAGCGATGCTGAAGGCAGGAGAGGAAGGGGGGAGCGCGGGAAGGGGGGAAGGGGGGAACAGACGACGAGAGTCGTCTTCTTGACTTCTGACTTCCGACCTCCGACCTCTGACTATGCTGCAAGTCCGCCGTAGGCGGAACCTCTGACTCCTAACTTCTGACCTCTGACCTCTGACCTCCGACCTCTGACCTCTGTTCCTGCCATGCCGCTCGTCCGCGTCAACATTCATCAGCACGCCGGCACGATCATCCTGAACCGTGCCGAGAAGCGCAATGCGCTCAACCGCGCGATGCTCGCCGAGCTGGCCCAAGCGCTGGACGACCTGCGGCAGGAGCGGCGCGTGCGGGCCATCGTGCTGACCGGCGCGGGGAGCGCCTTCTGTGCCGGGATGGACCTGGGAGAGATGCACGAGACGAGCAAGCAGGACAGCCCTCACGTCCAGTGGCACGAAGACGCCAGCAGCTATCGCGACCTGCTCGAAACGATGTGGCGGCTGCCGAAACCGTTGATCGCCGCGGTGAACGGCCCGGCCATGGCCGGTGGAGCGGGACTCGTCTTGGGCTGCGACATCGTGCTGGCAGCTCACACGGCCAGCTTCGGCCTGCCCGAACCGTTGCGTGGAATTGTGGCCGGCATGGTGACGCCGCTGTTGGCTTTCCGCATCGGCGGCGGACAGGCGGCGCGGCTGCTCTTGTCGGCCGTGACGATCGACGCGGCCGAAGCTCTGCGGATCGGCCTGTTCCACGAGCTGATCGATCCCGACCAGTTATGGCCGCGGGCGGTGGAGATGGCCGCCCAGTGCGCCCGCTCGGCGCCGCAGGCCTTGCAGCTCACCAAGCAGATGCTCAACGAGACGGTGGGCGAGCACTTGCCCACGCTTTTGTCCGCGGGGGCGGCCGCCAGCGCCGCGGCCCGCACCACCGAGGCCGCCGCCGAGGGGCTGGCCGCCTTTTTGGAAAAGCGTGAGCCCCGCTGGCCGTGACGTCCGTCGTTCTTTCCGCCCCGCAGGGGCAACGACAGATCAGCCCGCGGGCAGAGCGGAGCGGCGTTAGCCGCGTAGCGCCGCCCCGGGATCGCCCGGGTACACCCTTATTCCGTCGCAGCCCTTGTATGACTGTGGCCATCCTTCTTCGTCAAGTTCCTCGTGGCCGGGCGGGTTCTAGAGCCCGGCCAGGTCGCGGGCGGTGAGGCGGCCGTCGTGCAGCGCGGAAGCCACCAGCGCGGCGTCGCAGCCCACCTCGGCCAGGGCGCGCAAGTCTTGCGGTCCGCGGACGCCGCCGCCGGAGATCAGCTCAAGCTGCTGGTGCCTCTGGCGCAGCTCCCGGCACAACGCCAGTGCGGCCACGCCGGCGTCCATGCCAACGCCGGCCAGGTCCAGCACGATCAAGCGCCGCACGCCGCAGTCGATCACCTCGTCCGCGATCTGCCGCGCATCACTGGCCTGCCAGGCCGGCCAGCGGGCCAAGGGCGCGCCGGCCTTGAGATCAAGGCTGAAGACCGCCCGGCCCGGCCCCGCGATCTTTAGCACTCGCTCTAATGCCCGCGGGCCCTCGATCGTTTCCAAGCCGGCGATCACGCCCGCCAGCTCGCGTCCCGCGGCCGAGAAATCGCTCAGCCGCTGCGCCTGCTCGGCCGTGCCGATCCCCGCGTCGACCCATAGCTCCAGGCCGCACTCGGCCAGCTCGCCATACGTCTGCCAGGCCGGCTCCGCGCCGGCGATGGCGTCCAGGTCGGCCACGTAGGCCTCGTGCAGGTGCAAGTCGCCGGCGAAGGCGCGGCCGATCTCGGCCGGCGACGGCCGCTCGGCCAGGATGCTTTGAATCGGCCGGTACAAATGCCGCTGGCCGCCCACCCCGCGGACCACCAGGCCGCCCATCAGGTCGATGACCGGTATGACGCGCATCGCGTCGCCGCTCATTGGATCGCCTGGCGGCCGTAGAGCGGCATGTGGCGATAGTACACTTCAAGCGTCATGATGGCGGCGGCCGTGTTGTACAGCCGGCCCCCTTTGGCGCCCCGGCCCCCCTCAAAGAACCAGCTCCCCGACTCGTGGCCTTGCGTGGCTTGCGTGGCCACCAGGTAGTCTCGCATGGCGCTGTCCCAAAGCTTCCACGGCTCGCCGCCCCAGTGGTGCATGACCTGCGTGGCATAATAGTTGTAATACATGTTGTCCTTCGACGGGCCTTGGCGGCTGAGGAACTGCACGCCGCTCCGCAGCGCCGCGTTCTCCTGCTGCCAGCCGGTGTACATCCGGCACAACAGGCCGATCGACGTGGTGGTCGGCTCCTTGCCGGGGAACAAGTATCCGTAGCGGGCCCCCTTGTCGTCCTGGACGAAGTCGAGAAACCGCGTGGCGTCGTAAATCGCCCGCGGCGGCACTCGCAGATACGCCATCTGGCCGCTCTTGAGCGCCATCAACTGCCAGCCGGTCACGGTGGTGTCTCCCGGCTGGCCGGGGTAATAACGCCAGCCGCCCTGGTTCTTGTCCTGCGCATAAACGATGTAGTCGATCGCCCGCTGGGCATACTTTTCCAACTGCGGATCGCGGGTCATGCCGTAGGCCTCGCACAGCGCGATCGCGGCCAGCCCCTGGCCATACATCGTCCCCTCCCGCAGGTCGCCGCCGTCGTCGGTCATGAGCATCCGCTCGGCCAGGTAGTTCAGCCCGCTGCGGACCACCTCCTGGTAGCGGCCTTCCTCGAGGTGCGTCTGGGCGTTGCCGAGAAAGGCCATCAAGGCGATGCCGGTGGCGGCCGTGGTCGAGGCCTCGCTGCCCGGGTGGCGGCAGAGTCCGGAGCAGCCCCCCTGGTTGTGGTCGAAGTGCCAACTGCCGTCGCTGCGCTGGTGGGCCGCCAGCCAGGCCAAGCCACGCGCCACGGCATCTTCCGTTTCCGGGGTCGGGCCTCCGCCGGCGGCCGCCAGCCGGGCCCGCGCCTCCTTGCCGCGCAGCGACAAGGCGCCGGTGACGTCGGCATCGAACGGCGTGAGCCATTGCCGCAAGTCGCCGGCCGGCTCGATGCCGAGGCGTTGGGTGATGGCGGGCTGCTCGGCCGAAGGGAGTCCGTCACCCGCGGCCAATCGGGCGCCGGAAATACCGCCACCGGCGACAGCCGCGCTGAGCGGCTCGGCGGAATCACTCTCGCTGGTGGCGGGAGTCAACTCGAGTAGCCGCTGGTCCGTCCGCTCGCCTGGCGAAATCAGCAACACGCTCGGCGCCGAGTGTCCGGCCGGAGTCAGCAGGAGGATCCCCAGCACGAGGATCAACGCGGCGTGCAGCACGAGGCTGGCCAGGCAACTGATGATGGGGCGGCGCACCCGATTGAAGATCCGCCGGGACCGCGACGGCGACTGCGCGGAGGCAGGGCCGCGCGTCGCATCCGCCGGCCGTTGGGGCTGGCGTGCAGGCGGCCTGCTGGGCGGCTGTGCCACGCTGGGCGGCAGCATCGCTGTTTCGCTCGACAGTCCAGGCGGCTCGGACGACATGCGGCGATTACCATGGCCGGCAAGCGCCCGTCCCTGCCGTTTGCCGTGGGCAACAAAATCAGAAAAACCAGAACGGCCGGTCAATTATAGCACGCCTGCATCCCTCGAGCAGATCTCGCCCGAGTTCTGGCCGCCGCTATTCGTCGAACTCGGCCTCGGCGCTCTTCTGGGCATAGATCGGCATGTGACGGTAATAGACCTCCAAAGTCATGGCCGCCATCGACGTGCCATAGACCCTGCCGCCCGGGTCGAAGCCGTGGTCGCCGCTGAAAACCCAACTCCCTTTTTCGTGCCCCTCCTTGGCCTGCGACTTGACCAGCGAATCCCGCATCTTGGTGTTCCAAGCGTCCCAGAGAGGGCCCTCGTAGTGGTGCATGACCTGCGTGGCGTAATAGTTGTAGTACATGTCGCCCGGCGACGGGCCTAGATTGGCGATCGCCTGGACTCCTTGCTCCATGGCTGGGTTCTCGCGCTTCCAGCCCAGGTGCATCCGGCACAAGAGGCCGATGGCGCGCGTTGCCTCGCTGATCTTGAACTCGGGCGTCGTGTAGCCGTAATCGGCGCCGCCGTCGATCTGCACGGAGTCGAGGAACTTGTAAGCGCCCTTGACGGTCTGCGGATTCACTTGCAAAAAGCCGAGGTGGCCGCTCTTGAGGGCCATCACTTGCCAACCGACCACCGAGGTGTCGCCCGCCTCGTGGGGCATATAACGCCAGCCGCCGCCGCGGTGGTCTTGAGCGTACATGATGAAGTTCAGCGCCTGCTGCGCCGGGGCCATCAACTGCTTGTCCTGCGTCATGGCGTAGGCCTCGCACAGCGCGATCGTGGCGATGCCGTGCCCGTACATCCTGCCGCCGCCGCCCGTCATGTCGCCGCCGTTGGGCGTGACGACCATGTTGCTGATCAGAAAGTAGAGGCCTCCCCGCACCTGGTCCTTGTACTTCCCCTGCTTGTGGGTCTGACCGGCGCCCAGGAATGGCAACAGCGCCATGCCGGTGGCCGCCAGCCGCGCCTCTTTAAGATTACCGGGGTGGCGGCAGCGCCCCTGGCACTTGCCGCCGCGATGGTCGAAGCTCCAACTGCCGTCGGCGTTCTGATGGTTGACGAACCAGTGCAAGGCGGCGGCCACGGCGGCCTCGCTGGAGTCGCTGCCGCCGCGGCGGGCCACCAGCACCTTGCGCTGGTCGTCGCCGCGGCCGGCCAAACCATGCTCGCCCAAGGCGCCGATCTGGCTCAACAGCTCGTTGGCCGGAGCCGTTTCGATGCCGATGTCGCTCAGCTCGACCGAGGCCAGCGGCGCCGGGTCCTCCAGAGAATCGGAGATGTCAACCGTGTCGTTCATCGTTTCGATCGGCGACGTCAGATCGGTGCTGTCGAGGTCCAGCTTGACCGGATCTTCGAGAGGCGTCTCCTTGATCTCGTCGAGCGGCTCCGGCACGTTAGCGGCCATGGCGACCAGGTCGCGGACCTGCTGCTTGACCTCCGGCGGCATGACCCACACCCCGAACACCAACAGCACGATCATGTGGACCAGCGCACTGACCAGCCAGGCGGGGATCAGTGCCGTCATCGGCACCCGGCCGACCCGATCCAACTGCTCCAGTTGCTCCAGCGCCGGACTGCGGCCGCGGGCGGTAGCCGGCTGGGAGGTAGCCGGCTGGGCGGTGGCCGGCTGGGAGGTGGCCGCCTTGCTCTGGGAGGCCGCGGGCGTGGTCGCGGCTTGAGTGCCGGCAGCCGGCTCACGGGCCGCCGCGGTGGTCGGAGCGGCCGAGGCAGCCGCGGCGTCGCGTTGGCCGTTCTGGCCAGCGGTTTTCGGGGCCTGCTGGGCGTTGGGCCGGGCGGCAGTCCCTTTTGGCTGTTCTTTAGAACCGGGAGCCGAACCGAGCTGGGTTGGCGAGGGTTTGGTGGCGTCCGTGGCTTCCCGTTCGTTTTTCGGGGGCTGAATCGCCATGCGCGCGCAGTCGTGCAAGAAGCGGGCCGGAAATGTCTCAAATCTCCACGTTACTGCAAATCCCCAAGAAAGCAAGGAAACTCGATGCCCCTGTCCCTGCTCTCCGGGTACCACTGCTTCGAGGACCCGGCGTGCCGGGGTCCGAGAAGCTGTGCTGAGCCGCCCCGAACCCAAGCGTCGCTTTCAGTCGACCGGACCAATCGCTACAATCCGTGGCTGCCAGACGACTTGTTTCCGGAGAGAATCCCACAGATGGCCAAGAGCAAGAAAAAGGTCGAGACCGTGTTCCTCGTCTGCGAGGAGACGGGCGACTACAACTACACCATCCGCAAAAAAACGGGGGGCGAAAAGCTGAAGCTCAGCAAGTACAGCCCACGCCTGCGCAAGCACACCCCGCACGTGGAAAAGAAGAAGTAACGCGCCGCCCGGGTCGACTGGCGTCGGGTGGCATTGCTTGACTGGCGGCGCCGCCGCTGTCCGTCAATGACTGGCACGCGGCCAGAATTCTGGCGAATTCTGCTACCCGGCGGGCCAACTGGCAAGCGGTAACGGAGTCCGCGCTGGACCAATGGACGAGCATTTCCCGACTCGACCCCAGCGCCAGCCAACGTCAGGAAGATAAAAATGCCCAAGCAGTGGCGCATCCATCCGCACGACAGCCAACGCATCGCGGCCCTGGAGCGGGCCATGGGCATCCCGGCCGTCGTGGCCCGCCTCCTGATCTGCCGCGGCATCGACGACCCCGCCCGCGCCGGGTGCTTTCTCGAGGCACGTCTCAGCCAACTGCGCGATCCGGCCGAGCTGCCCGGCATACCGGCCGCGGTCGAGCGGATCATGGCCGCGGTGAAGGCCGGACAGCGGATCGTCGTCTATGGCGACTACGACGTCGACGGCATGACCGGCCTGAGCCTGTTATGGAAATGCCTGCGCCTGCTGGGGGCCGACGCCGGCTACTACGTGCCGCATCGCATCGACGAAGGCTACGGACTGCACCGCGACGCGCTGGCCACCCTGGCCGCCCAGGCAGCGCGGCTGGTGATCACCGTCGATTGCGGCATCACCAGCGTCGACGAGGCCCAGGCCGCCCGCTCCCTCGGCTTGGAGCTGATCATCACCGACCATCATCAGCCCGGGCCGCTGCTGCCCGAGGCGGCGGCCATCGTGCATCCCGGCCTGCCGGGCCATGCGTATCCGTTTGCCGGATTGAGCGGCGCCGGCGTCGCCTTCAAGCTGGCCTGGGCCTTGTGCCAGCACGCCAGCCAGGCGAAGAAGGTCGGCGAGTCGATGCGGAACTTCTTGTTGTCGGCCGTGGGGCTGGCGGCCCTGGGCACCGTGGCCGACGTCGTGCCGCTGGTGGATGAAAACCGGGTGTTGGTTCAGCACGGCCTGACCAGCTTGAAGGAGCGGCCCGGATTGGGGCTGGCGGCCCTGATGCAGGTGACCGGGCTGGCGCAGAAGCCGCGGCTGGAGTGCGAGGACATCGGCTTCACGCTGGCTCCGCGGCTGAACGCCGCCGGGCGCTTGGGGCAGGCCACGCTGGCGATCGACCTGTTGACCACCACCGTGCCCGAGCGGGCCATGGCGCTGGCCGAGTACGTCCACGAGCTGAACGCCAGCCGGCAGAGCCTGGAGCGGGGCGTCTACCTGGCGGCCCACAAGCAGGCGCTGGAGCAGTTCGATCCGCACGGCGACGCCGCCCTGGTGTTGGCCGAGCGGGGCTGGCACCCCGGCGTGATCGGCATTGTGGCCGGGCGGCTGGCCGAGAAGTTCCACCGGCCGGTGGTCCTGATCTCGCTCGACGAGATGGGCGTGAAGCCGGGCGTGGGGTCGGCCCGCAGCGTGGCCGGCTTCGATCTGCACCAGGCCCTCCGCGGGTGCGCCGAGCACCTGCTGAGCCATGGCGGACACGCGGCCGCGGCGGGGCTGAAAGTCGACGAGAGCCGGCTGGAGGTTTTTCGCGCCGAGTTTTGCGAGCGGGCCGCGGCGGCCATCTCGTTCGACGAGCGCCAGGCGGAGCTATGGATCGACGCCGAGGTGTCGCTGGGCGAGATGACGCTCTCGACGGTCAACCAGATCGAGCGGCTGGCGCCGTTCGGCCAGTCGAACCCGCGGCCCATGCTGTGTGCCACGGGGGTGACGCTGGAGGGCGAGGCGCAGCGGATGGGCGGCGGCGGGCGGCACTTGTCGTTCAAGCTGGCGCAGCATGGCGTGCGGCTGCGGGGCGTGGCGTTTGGCAACGGCGACTGGGCCGAAGAGCTGTCCGGGGCAAGCGGTCCGCTGGCGGTGGCATTCCGGCCGGCGATCAATGACTTTCGCGGCCGGCGGACGGTAGAATTACAGGTAGCCGACTGGCGCGTGGCCGAGGCGGCGGCCTGCCGCGTTTGATTTGGCGCGCCAGTTTTTTTACCCTTCGCCGCGTCCAATGCCAGCGCGAAGCTTTCTTGTCATGGATTACGCGTCCGATTTCGTTCAGGCCCGCAGCCAGATGGTGCGCGAGCAGTTGGCCCGCCGCGGCATCCGTCAGCCGGCGGTGTTGGAGGCGATCGAGCGGGTGCCTCGCGAGCGGTTCGTGGCCGTGGCCGAGGCGGCGGAGGCCTATGCGGACCGGGCCTTGACGATCGACTGCGGCCAGACGATCAGCCAGCCCTACATGGTCGGTTTGATGACGCAGGCCCTGGAGCTATCGGGCCGCGAGCGGGTGCTGGAGATCGGCACCGGCAGCGGCTACCAGACAGCCATTCTGGCCGAGCTGGCGCGTGAAGTGATTTCGGTCGAGCGGCACGCGGCCCTCTCGCGTCAGGCCGCCGCCCTGCTCGGCCAGTTGGGCTACACCAACATCCGCCTGGCCGTAGGCGACGGCACGCTCGGCTGGCCCCCGGCCGCGCCGTATGACCGCATCCTCGTAACGGCCGCCGCCGGCGAGGTGCCCCCTGCCCTCTGGGAGCAGTTATCGTCGGACGGTTTGCTGGTGATCCCGCTCGGCGACAGCGAGGGTCAGGTATTGAAGCGATACCGCAAGCAATCCGAGGGCTTCGAGGCAGACGACCTCGTCCACTGTCGTTTCGTGCCCTTGATCGGCTCCGCCTCGCCTCCGCGGGTCGACTTGGAAGATTGAAAGGGACCAAATGGCATCGATCGATCGCGTCTTGGCGTCATCGCGGAGACGGTGGATAGAAGATCTGTGGTCGGGCCTGAAGCTGCTGGCCGAATCCGGCCTGCGCGACTTCGAGCCACTGCACTCGGCGAAGCGAGCTCTTCCCGCCCCGGAGCAGGCCGCGTGGACGGAGCTGATCGGTGATCTTGAATCGCGGGTTGCGGCATCAATGCGGGAGGAGGTAGAGGCGGATGCCATTTTCATAGAGTTTCTGGCAAGCTTGAACGAGCGCTGGTGTTTGGAGCGGGAGATTCTGGTTTCTCGGAGCAAGCGGATCATCTGGGGGGACCACGAGCCGGATCTTTGGGACGCCGTGCCGGCGAGCATCAGTTGCATCTTAAGGAAGCAAGTTTGCCAATTTCACGATGCGGCGATCCCCGTCTATTTCGTGCAGACCGCCTGTCCGACCTTTTACAGCGATCATAGCGCCTACTTCGATCCCTCCATGAAGAGCGTGGTCCTGAACGTCGACAAGCTCCGTTGCGAAGCGATGATCGGAGGGCTTCTCTCCGCGGACAGCCCGGAATTCCGCGCGTATATCATCAATCAAGGTTTTCCACCTTTTGTTTTGGCTGCCCTCAAGCTTTACCACCGAGTGCTGATGACCTGGCACAAGGACGCGAATCAGCGTGCGACCATGGCGGCGCTGAGGACGCTGATCGAGGAGCTGAGCCATGCCATTCACGCCTTGCGGGCGGGGTTGGATGTACCGTCATTCGAGTGTTACGACGACCATCTCATCCGGCTGGGCGAAACGCTCCTGGCGCCCGAAGGCAGGCTGCGGCGGGAGATCTGGAATACCGCCGCCCAGGGACTCGACCCCGACCTGGCCGACCCACGGGCCAGGACTGGACAGAGTTGCGGAAAGCTGGCGGCCCAGATGACGGCCGCGGCCGTGGGTTCCGATCCGTACCTGGTTTTATTGGAGTGGTTGTATTGGGTTCGCGTGATTTCCCATGGCCCGACCGATCAACCGCTGGAAGAATTACTGAAAGTTGTGCGGACGGACATGCCACATTTGATGGCGGCGGCGATGGGAATCATTCTGCTGGCCGACGAGTTGGCATTGCCGCATCGCTTGTCCTTGGGGGGCGTGCGGTTCGCGGACAAGCTGCAAAGCCAATGCTGCTTGCTGGAAGAGCTGGTGGAGAAACTGCTTGACCGGAGGCGCTCGGAGATTCGGCTGGCGTTGAAAGCCGTTTTCCAGCGGGAGTTCGGGCACGCGATCGACGAGGCTCCCTTCAGCCAGATCGATTCCGCCGGCAAGCTGTTGCCCCGTCCGGCCAGCGGCTCGGCGGGGGCCGGGCCGCTCTGAGGCCCCCCGCGCTCGGAGTGACCCGCATTCCTGCGGTCCTGGGTTCGTAGTGGCCCCATTTATGGGGTCTGCCCTGGTCCTGTTTATCAAGTCGCCCTTTAGCGCGGCACCGTCCGCGTCTCGCCTCGGCTGGTCGGGGATCGGGTGCTGGCGTTGACGGTGGTGTTGGGTGGGCTAGAATGTCGTTTTGGCTTATCGGTTTTGATCGGGGCGTAGCTCAGCCTGGCTAGAGCGCTACGTTCGGGACGTAGAGGTCGCTGGTTCAAATCCAGTCGCCCCGACTGACCAATTCACATAAGCCCTTCGGCAAAATGCCGAGGGGCTGTTTCGCTTAATTTGCCGCCATTTATTCATGCTTCGCCCCAGTTCAATCCGAACTCGTTGCGTCGGGTCTGTTTTTTCGCATATTGCGGCAAACCATTGGCGCACTGCGGGTTGCTGAGTTCAAACGCGAAAGAACTAATGGCAAAGTCGTTCAATCGGCGTAATATGGTGGCTATCGGCGACTTCCTCATTTTGAGTGCACTTAGGGCATAGTGAGTTTTTGTTGTACCCATGTGTTGCTTCCGATTACGCTGTTTACTGTTCTAGCTGGTTGATGGAACTTTCATTTCATCCCCAATGAAAAGTGGTGAGTCTGCCGTTCTCCATGTCATCCCCCGAACCTCCCAAATTGGCGGTCGAAGACCGCCGAACCCCTCTCCGCCCGGCCCGGCGCTTTACTCTCGTCGCATGGATCGCCGGGCTCGCCAGTTTGGGACTCACCGGTTTCCAGGCCTGTCGCCACGCGTTTCACCCTCACTATCTCCCGCTTGGCCTCCTCTACGCCGCCCTTGCCGTTGCCACGCTCGGTGCACTCCTTTGTTGTCTATGGCGGCTTCTCCGTGGCCCGCGTCGAGTTGTCGCCCTCGCGCTCGCGGTCGTTGCAATCGTTCCCGCGGCTCTCTGGGCAGCCATAGGCCTCACAGCCAAAGTCAATGCTGAGCACCGCCGGATTCCGGACACGATCGTCATGCGTCTGGCGAAGGTGATGGGCGCTACGATCATGCGCGCGGAAATGGACCTTAAGTATCCGCACCGCGTGGAGTCCGAACGAATTCTGATGTTTTACGATGATCTCGATCGCCCCGACGAAGACCTCGCCGCGATGGATGAGCACGTCGCACGGCTCGAAACTCTGCTCGGCGGGACGGTCTCGAGCAAGGTCTACTGGATCCGCGGGCCGCTCGTCGGCGGCCAATACTTGAGCGTCCACGGCCTGTCGATCGGAAGCTCAAATAGTCCGGAACGTCCTGGAGAATACCGCGGTGACCGGCACGAACTGGCCCACGCCGCACTCGACTGGTTTCGCGCACCGCACACTCATCCCCCGCAGGTACTCCACGAAGGCTGGGCGATGTCTCAATGTGGCGACAGTGCCTTTGAACTCGCGCTCGACGCGATGAACGCGCGACAGGAGGATCCGTCGATCTCCGTGCGCAAGCTCTTCGGTCCAGAGTGGTACGACAAAGGGACAGGTCCGGTATACACGGTCGGCGGTGCATTCGTCGATTTTCTGCTCCGTACCCGGGGCGCCCCCCGGTTCCTCCGTTTCTACACCGAATGCCAACCCGATACGTTTGAATACCAATGCCGCGAGATTTTCGCGATCAATTTCGACGAATTGGAAACCGAGTTCTGGGCGAATGTGCAAAACACATTGCAGACCAAAAACACCACAAAATGACGCGCCGCTGACAAAGATTGGGAAGGCGTAGTTCTACATCAACGACAAGTTGGTGGCCGAGGAGCCCTCAAAACTCAACTCGGCAAATTCACACTTTCAGCCGACGGTCTTTGCGTCGGCTACGATAGCGGCGACGCGGTCGGTGAGAACTACTCGACGCCGGGCAAGTACACCGGTGGCACCATCCGATTCGTGGAAGTCGTCGACAAAGGCAATACCTCGATCGCGAAATGGAGTTGAATCGCGCGCTGCGGGATTGATTTCACGCAGAATCATTCCGGACCGGCGGGGCGACCCCGGCCCGCCCAATTCCTTTGTCTTCCGCTGCTGACGCATGGCAAAATGAATCCGACATTGGACTTTCGTCATTCAGTCGTCGCCGCAGCCCGGCGTTCCAGCAATGAACGCCGGCCAGAAAAAGTTCTAACGGTGTCCAGTCGCCCCGACTACGATGTAACTACGGATCCCGTCAATGGCTGCGAAAGCGACTGTTGGCGGGATTTGAACTTTTGGGTGCGCGCGAAGAAACTGATATTGCGAGACGGCAAATAATTTGACTCAGACAACGAAGAAAGTTAGAACTCGGCTTGGCTTGCCGTCTCGAATTTGTCGCCAGCATACGCCGTGCTCTCCTGCTTAAATCGCCGCAAACGCTTTGTTCTCCTTACCGGTATCGCGGTCGTGGCGATTGGCGCGGTGGGGTTTTTCTTTTTTCACCGTCCGCCGGACATCCGAGAGTCTCTGGCAGTGCGGAGGAAATGGCTCGCGGCCGCAGAAAACGGTGACGAGCTAACGAAGGAGGGCCTTGCGGCGCAGTGTCTCGAAATCAGTAGGAAGGATCCAGGCACGGTCGGTGGGTTGCTGGCCCTGCAAATGGCGGCCGCGCGTGCCCCTAATACGGTCAGTGGCCGGCAAGCCCAGCAGGAATTTGCCAAACAAGTGGAAACGGCCGACATCGATCGGCTTGCCCAGGCGCTCGACTTGGGCTTGGGGCCGTGGGAGCCGCTCGCTGAGGCCGCACCGGCCATGCTCGCCCGAGCGAGGCAATTTACGGACCACGCACAAGGCGGCCGGTTGCTGGCGGCTGTTTGCGTCGCAACGCGGCCGCAAGACGGCGAGGAACCGTCCGTGATCTACGTCGAGGCGGGCGACCTCATCGCGGACAAATTCGCCGCAAGCCCCGAAATCGGCCACTTCTGCGAGAGCCTGTTCTCGGCGGACTACAGCCCGCCGTGGGCCGTCCGGTTCGAGCCGCACCTGCTGGCCATCCTAGCGGTCAACCAAGACCGGGCTGTTCGTTGTACGTCTCAGTCCGCGCTAGCCACGATTGTCCACGCACAAGAGGACCGCCAGGCTGAAGCTCAAGAGCTGTTCGAGCAATTCTGCTCAGAGTTCGACGGCAAGCACCAGTATCGGTTTCAAGGGATCGAGCAGACGCTTTTCTCCTGGGCCAACAGCCAATTGGACGAACTTCGATTCAGGGCCGCAGGCATGCCGGCACCCGAGATCGCGGGCATCGATCTGGCCGATCAGCCCATGACCTTGAGCGAGCATCGGGGTAAGGTTGTGCTGCTGAATTTCTGGGCGACGTGGTGCGGTCCCTGGATGAAGCTGATCCCGCATGAGCGAGAGCTGGCGGTGCAATTCCACGACCAACCGTTTGTCATCGTCGGCGTGAACTCGGACGACGACGTCGAAGCGGCTCGCGAAGCAGTCGCACGAAACCAGGTGACTTGGCGATCGTTCCGCGATACGAACGGCGACAAACCGGCGATTTCAAACGAGTGGAAGATCATCGGTTACCCTAGCGTGTTCCTGATTGACCACCATGGGACGATCCGCAAACGGTGGATTGAAAGCCCGTCGCCCGAAGAGCTAGCGCACATGGTTGGGGTACTGGTTGATGCCGCACGGCGAAATCTTCCGCCGCACGAGATGAAGCCGATAGTTGCGGCCCTTCCGCTCGCGGCGCAGCCGGAGGCCGTCGCAGAAGAGAGGCAGGTCAGTTCCCCGCAGCGTACCGACACACGCTTCCTGGACAAGGTATACCGGGCGCCGGACGGCTCTGAGTCGGGGTACGTGCTATTCGTCCCGCACACCTATGATGGCAGCGAACCACTCCCCGCTATCGTCTTTCTTCACGGGGCAGGGTCCCGCGGTTCGGACAGCCGGCTTCCCGCTCGGGGCGGCCTGGCGAAAGCGATCCGGGAGAGAATCGAGGGATTCCCGTTTCTCGTAATCTTCCCCCAAGCCCGGGAAGGCGAAAACTGGACCGCCGAATCGACCGCTGGCAAACGGGCCTTGGCCATCCTGGACAAGGTGCAAGAGGAGTACCGGATCGACGCGGATCGCATCTCGCTCACCGGTCTGTCCATGGGCGGTCAGGGAACGTGGAGCCTGGCGGCGGCGGACCCCGAGCGCTGGGCTGCGATTGTGCCGATCTGTCACGGTTGGAGGACTGACTTGGCGGCAAAGCTGAAGAACCTCCCCTGCTGGTGCTTCCACGGCGACGCCGACGAGGTCATTCCCGCCCAGCAATCGCGCGAGATGATTCTGGCCATCAAGGCTGCCGGCGGGCGTCCGCTGTACACGGAATTCAGCGGCGTCGGTCACGAGGCCTGTGCGGATCGCGCCTACGTCATGCCGGATCTGTGGGAATGGTTACTGCTACAGAACCGCGCGGAACGATAGCCGTATTGTCTATTCGCGCCAGGATTCCGAGAGTCCACCGCCACCGACCAGCAGTAGCGGAAGCGCAGGCCCTGTTCGGATTTTCTCCAGGAGCGGCCGGCATCGTTACTCTCGAAGAAGCCGTCGCCCGCCGCCGACCAGAGCCGGCCCGGCGCGGCGAGCGGCGGCCCGTGGCAAGAGGTCCGCGCCGGGCTGCCAGAGCCGCATGGCACCCGCGCCCCGGTGGTGGCGACAACTCCCGCCGAGCCGGGTGTCTTTTACGCCGCCGCCGAAGCCGGTCTCTACCGCTCTTCCGACGCCGGCGCTGCGTGGCGCCGGTTGGACGTCGATTGGCCGGCGGCTCACGGCGGCTCACGAGTCCACGCCCTCGTCGTTGCGCGGACGGAGTAGCTCATCATCAGTAGCTCATCATCATCTGCGGAGGCGCAGGATGATCTGCTCGGCCAGCCGGTCATCCTCGGGGTCGCTCTCGCAATGTCTTACAGATCCCATGACTGGCGCATGCTCCCCTTCGAAGTAGGCAAAGGCGCAAATCGAGTGAGGCCCCGTTTACGGTCCTTTCGCATCGATCATTGGGGCGCCATTGGCCCCCGGTAAAGCGGGCCAGTCTTCAACTTACCGTCATTCATTCGATGCCGCAAAGGAGGATCGCTGGCAGAGCGGGCTGCCGCGCGGGCCGGAGAACAGCCGGTGCAAGTCGGAGTGCAGAAGCCGCTTGAAGCCAAGTTGTCGTTCGTCGCAACCAAGTTCACGCACCCTCAAGTGCCTGGACGCCTTCCAGGCGGTCAGGGCCAGGGAATGCCGCGCAAAACCACAAAGTTGACAGCAGGAATTGCGGCTCGTATTCTCAAGCCATTCCGTTCAGAGAATCACAAGTTCGGCGGCGAAACTCAGGCGGCTTTAGCGCAGGGGGGGAGCATCCGTGGCACGATTTCTTCTGGCCGGTGGTTTGTTGGCCGCGCTGATGGGCGCCGCCCTGATCCCGCCGGTCCTAGTTGCTCGACTGGAGAGTGGTGGGATGACCACGCTCGGCATTGGAGTTGTCTCGGTTGGCTGCGGCTTGATCGCGTGCGGAATGACGGCGGTTTTGGTCGGCTTCCGGCAGCGGCTTGCCTCCGGCATGCCAAGCGGTGTGCGGGCGGCGGTTGCAGCGAACGTCCTCTTTCTGGCGTTCTTTGCCTTGGAGTTGAGCGATGGTTTGGTTCGGCAGGACGGCAGGATCTTCTATTGGACTGCGGTCCTTTTCCTGCCGGCACTGCTGCTTTTCTGCGGCCTATTTGCGGCCCAACGATGGGCGTGGTGGACCTTTCGCGGTGCGGCCGCGCTCGGCACCCTGTGGTTTTTGGGGTTCGTGGCGGTGATCCCGTTCGCCAACTTGCAGGCCGAAGGGGTGCCGGTGCCGTGGTATGGGCGGGTCTATATGGCCTGCGTGAGCCTCGTCTTCGCAGGCATTCTGGCCGGCGCCTTCTGGTCCCTCGGCCGTCCGGAGACGCGGAACTACTTCGGTCTCATTCGGACGGAGGGGAGCGCGGTGGCCTAACCAGGCGCTGCGCTCCAGTGGCCCGGCAGCAACGCGCGTGTCGTTTCGCGGAATACATTCGTCTGGGAACCAAAGCGTGGTTGACGCTGCACATCCAGGAATGCATCGTTATGCTGAGGCAACGATGCGGCTCCGTATTGAGCCCCGCGCTCGTCACCATCAATGAGCAGGATTCCGCCGATGTCGCCCTGAACTCTGCCCTGCCCCGACACGCTCCGCCAGCATCAAGCCCATGACGAACGTCGCGAACGGCGACGATGATCTACACGCACGTTTTGAACCGTGGCGGTCGAGGCGTTCGCGATCCGGCGGACGTTTGCCCGGTCCGATTGAGCTTGGCAATTAAGCAACCCCAGTCTACATTACGACTTGCATAATTGGCTGCCTGCGCGTTAGGCCGCAAGTCTGCGGCCTGCATGCGATAGGCAGAAACTACGTACAACCAGGTTCGGCGGCATGAGCTTTCGGGAGCGATGCGTTGAGTAGGCAGCGACCCGTTGAACGCGACTTAGCTCAGATGATGGGGTCCGTCACCGGGACAGGCCGCCCAGGTGATTTCACGGCCACCGAGCTGAGGGACCTGGTCGTCGAGTATCTGAACGACTTCGACGAAGAGCTGGCGCGTCATCCCGAGTTAGCTGACAGCGGCCATTGGGACTTGTGGATGGATGATACCGACCTCAACGACGCCCTGTTCGCCGTCGTGATCGTCCGCCCTTCCGGGTTGGAGTTCTTCTGCGGTCGGGGGAGAGGCCGCGCCATCCGTGATTTCGCCGACAACTGGGTCGGCGACGTGGAAGAACTGCAGCAGGAGGCACGCAAGAGCCTCACCGTCTCGGACGAGGTAGTGCGGGTGAGCCGGAGGGCAGCGGAAAGCTGGCTTAACCGGAGTTTGGCATTGAACGCCGAACCAGGCGCTGCACCTGACCGCGGCGGCGAGTAGCGTATTCCTTGGGAACTCATGTTCGCATCAAAGCGGAAGGTCGCCGTCATGGGGATCCCAGTTCGGTTCCGGAGGCGGTGGGTCCGGGAGCTTGTGCAGATCGCTCGTAAGCGACTCGCATTGCCCAGCAAGCTCGGGGCGGGCCGTCGCCACGGTGGCGAGCGTTTCTGCGAAGCGGTCGAGGACCGGGTCGATGAGCGCTTCGGCAAGAGACAAATCGGAGCCTTGCAGCAGCTCGCGGAGATTGCCGAAGTCGCGGTTGAGTTGGTCGATCTGCCGTTGCGTTTCCGCGGGTGTCGATTCGCGATCGGCGCCGGCCCGCAGGCCGACGATCAGTTCGGCCAGGCGGCAGCCCAGGCCAAACACCCGGGTGCCCAGCGGCACGTCGGCGGTGTCTCCCACGCAGAAGCTGCGCGACCAGACGGCATTGGATCCGTCCTCGCGGGGAGTTGAATCCGTCACTCCCAGACGCTTGCGTTCGGACCACTCGGCATCGAAACGGCGGCTGCGTTCCTCCCAGCCGCGCCGTTCCTCCTCCCACTCCTCGCGCGTGCGGCGGTAAATGTCGAACGCGAAATCATCATCCATGCCGCTGCCGTCAAGATGCCAGAACCCCGGCCCCGGCAGGTCGGCCATCATTTGGCAGCAGGGGCAGTCGGGGTCGATCATTGCGTCGTGGCCGGACATGCCTTCGGGAAGTCGGGCGCGCTCGCGCTCGATGATCGAACGCGGCGTTCGCCCATGGCATTCGGGATCGGGCGCATCGAGCCACGCTTCGCGGATGCTTTCCAAACGCGGGACTTCCATCGTGAGAAAGTCGCCGGCCGTGAACGAATCGGGCCGAGGCCCGAGTTTCGGCGATCGCGCCAGTTCGCTGAGCTGTTCCCAGCAAGACCACAGCGACTCGCGAACGAGGTCGTAGTATTTGACCAGCTCATGCGTGCCGAAGCCGCCATGCCGGAAAGCGTGCGACGACTCCGCCAGCCCGCGCGGGCATTCGCCCAGGAGCGACCAGTGTTCGCAGCGGTCCTGCAGGTCCCACATCAGGTGCTCATGCCGGCCGAGTGCGATCGCGCGCGGACAGTCGCCCCCCAGGTCGTCGCGCGGCGAGAGCAGCCAGGCCGCGTGAATCTGACTGAGCGCGTCGTAAAACGGACTGGCGTACCGCTCCTGACCAGGCCAGGTTTTGGGCGTAATCTCCTCCTCGGTCAACCCGCCGGCATCGACCTGGTCGGGCGAGAGGTTGGCTTCATCCGCCAGGCGTTTTCGCGCCTTATCGGTCCACTGAACGCGGACGGCGGCGGCGATCTCGTCGCGCCGAGCGAAGGCCGCAAACGTTTCCCGCGCGACGAACTCCACCAGGGGCCGGCCATAGAACACCGCGCGGGCGTCGACCGCCGGCCTCGCGGCCCGTTCTCGCCGCCGCTCTTCGGCCACGTGCTTCCAGTGGTTGCCATCGCTCGAAAAGAGCCAATCGTCGGCCAGGTGATATCCCAGACCTGTTCTCGTGCAACATCGACCGTTGTGATACTCGACGGTTCCTTCCTTTCCCGGGGACGAGTAGGTTGAATCGACGACGACCAGCCGCGCCACGAGATCAACGACGACCAGGCCCGCGTCGTACGGCTCGTCGCACAGCCCTGGCCGGAGATTCGCGAAAAAGCGGCCGTTCGGCATCGGCCTCGCGAATCGCGCAGTGGCGTCTTCGAGTTCCTCCAGCGTCACGGGGTCCGCGCTCAGAGCCGCGATTGCTCGATCCGCACGGCTTCCATGCATCGTCCCGGACCAATCGCACGCGGCCTCTCGCACGACCAGGCGAACTTCGCTCATGTCGTTCCCTTTCCAATTCATTCCCCGAAGCGAACCGTGCCGGCCGAAGCCGCATTCCCACGCAACGCGAAGGACAACTTTCCGCAGCTTACCACTTGACGAAACTCATCATACCACCCATCAATCGGGAGGCCACGTTCCCCCGCACAATCTGGGGGCGGTTCAATGTCGCGTTGCGGGCCGCCCGAAAGGCAAAGGGTACGAGGAAGGAGGGAGAGAGAATGGGATGGGCTCAACTTCCAGGGGCTGGAAGCCCCTGGCAACGCACGTGCACCCTACGGGCGGAGGTGGACGACCTGGTCCACTGCCGCTTCGTGCCGTTGATCGGCGGCGCCGCCACCGGCCGCCGATCATGATTGAGAAGGACCGAATACATCTGCACGGTTAGGATCCGCGGCCCAGCTCCATGAAAACGCTGTCGCGCGAGGCGGCATCCTCGCCGCCGAACGCACTTTCCGACAGCGGCCGTTGACGGGCCGTCAAGGGTGCAACCGGCGCGTCGCGGTATTCCGGGCTGTCCAACAAGCCGATTTGGATTGCCCGCTGCGTGACGCCGCCGCGCAACTGGCCGACCAGGCGCTCCAGTTCCTCGGCGGTCGCCTGCCGTCCCAGGTACTGCACGTGCCACCCCCGCACAAGGTTGCGGAAGTTCTCCTCGCTTTGCACAAACCCCAGCACCACATCGCTGCGAGACATGCCCTGGGCGAGCTGGGCGGACCAGTAGTCGAGCCCGCCCTGCTCGGCCTCGCGGCCCAACAGGCGCCGGTACATCTCGTTTACCCAGCCCTCGTGCGTGCCGCCTGCCGAGGCGTAGAACTCCTCGGAACTGACGATGCCGGCGATCACGTTGTCCGGGGCGCCGTCCCGCTTCCACACCAGGTCTCGCCAATACGCCAGGCCGCTGGCGTCCGCCTCGCGGAACAGGTAGTCGCGGTACATCCGGGCCACGATGGGGTCCAGCCGCTCATCGCTCTCAAAGATACCCGAGGCGATGGTGCCCACGCTCGCCTGGCCGCCGGCAATGGCCGCGGTCCAATGCTCCGAGCCGGCGGGATCCGGCCCGCGGCCCAGGACCTGCTGATATAGCCGATCCACCAGAATCGCTTCTTGCGCGAGGTGTCCCAGCTCTGGCTCCGGATCCGGCGGGGTGGTCCAACCGTCGTAGGTCGCCGTTCCGCCGGCCCAGAAGCTGGCCGTGTAGTAGTCGAACGGATCTTCGCCCCCTGTCAGCCCGTTCTGGTTCTGGTCCATGGAGTTGCTGAAGAAGTCCATGATGTTCGGCCCGATCGAAATGCTCAATTGGGCGGCGAAGGTCGTCGTGGGCTTGGTGAACGTGACCAGAAACGTCCGTGATGCGTCGATGGGCGGGCCGATGCTCACGACGCCCGCGCCCACCGGGCCCTCGTTGATCCGCACGTCGGCAGTCGTAAAGGTATTCGGGTTGACCGGCTCGTTGAAGGTGACCAGCAGGACGCCGTGCGCGTCGCTCAGGGGGAGCAACTGAGAGCTGACGACGCGGGGACCGGTATGCTCGAAGATCCTCAAATCATATTGTCCCACGTCGCCGTAAGCGCCATTGCTGGCGACCTGGACGTAGTACGTCCCCGCGGCGAGAGTGGCGTCCACGTTCGCCCAAAGCAAGTTCGGGTCGTTGTTCTCGGCGATCAACGCGCCATTGGCGTCCAACAGCCGCAAGACGGCGTCGAGGTTGCCGACGCTCAGATGATTTGGGGCGTCCGCCTCCATGACCCAAATCGAGAGGTCGCCGCCGCCGGTCATGAAGCGAAACGTATCGACGTCGCTGGTCTTCTCGATCACGCCATGGCCGATGAGGCGGCTGCTGGCCACGGTCAACTGCGTGGCGCCCCCCAGGCCATTGTTGTGATCGTCCGGGCGGTAGCCGAAGCCGTTGGCGTCGCCGGCGATTTCGGCCATGTCGTCCTGAGGGCCGCTATAATAACTATCGGTACCGCGCCACCAGGTGCCGCGCTTCGCCGGCCAAGCGCCGTTGCTCTCCATGATCGGCGCCTTGTCGGAGTTCCCTGTGTCGTTGTCGTAGTGCTCCAGGCCGAAAGCGTGTCCCGCTTCGTGCGAGGCCGCGTCGGCGATGAACCGGAAATCTCTCAGGTGGCCGTCCTCGCCGGCGGGGATGTCCTTGTCTTTGAGGAAGACGAAGGCGACGTTGGGATCGTTGCCGTTGGCGTAGGCATCGTATTCGGCGAAGCCCCCCGAGTTTTCGCCGTCGCGGACGTCGCTGCCGCCGCTGATCACGACGCGCAAGTACGGGTACTCCGGGTGATATCTGCCCGGGTCGGGATCGACCGTCGTGACGTTGATGTTGAAGGGTGCATAATCTTCGGCGACGGCGGCCCAGATGAAGCGGATCTCCTCCTGTTCCTGGGGGGAGAAGTTCAGCGGGTCGCCGTCGCGATCGTAGGCCGGCAGGCTGAAGTTGCTCCAGCCGCCCAATTCCAAGTCGAGGAGGGGGACCTTCCAGTCTCCGACGGTCTCCTCCTGGAAATGCCCGTTGAAATCGAGGAACAGCGTGGCGGCCGCTCCGGGCAGGCTGCGCAGCGGCAGCTCCTGAACGATGGAAATACTCGAGGGGGGCGGGGCTTCCGGCAGCGCATACTCGCCCGAATCCAAATCGACGCCTACGGCGTCGGCGAGGGGGAAATTCGCCATCATTTGCCGGCCTTCGAGTGGTTCGAGCTGCAATCGGCGAGGACGCTTGAACATGGCACTGTCTTTCTTCGTCGGAAATATTTTGTTTATGGGAGGCAACAAGAGGACGGGCTTCCGGCCCCTCGATACTTCCAAGCGTGAAATCGGGCGCGTTGTTACCAGGTTGGCCGGCGTGCGCGGACATCGGGAGTGCCTGCCCGGATGCTTGCTGGACCGGGGGCGCGAAGGCCAAGGCCCTAAGCGCAAGCAGCACGAACGGCTGGCGTTGACGGTAGGCGTGGTTGGGCTAGAATGGCGTTCTGGTTGCGTTATCGTTTTGATCGGGGCGTAGCTCAGCCTGGCTAGAGCGCTACGTTCGGGACGTAGAGGTCGCTGGTTCAAATCCAGTCGCCCCGACTTTTTTCAGAAACGAAGGGCTCGGCAGCACGATCCGATGGAATAACCCCGTTTCTTCCTCTCGTCGTCGATTCCCTGCGTGGTTGAAGGGAAGCAACCGTGGCAACGAAGACGTACAGAAATCGGGGGGGGTAGAACGCGACTCGTGGCAGGGCCTTCGACGGCATGGGCAAAGTCGCCGCCGATGGAGAACTCCCCGTGACCACCCACAAGACCGATCCACTGCCTGACTCGCCAACGACGGCGGACGATGTCGTGGAAGAAGGCGACGCGCGGGGCGAAGGCGCGTCGTTCCCGATTGTCGGCATCGGCGCATCCGCCGGCGGGCTGGAGGCGTTCACGGAGTTGCTCAAGCATTTGCCGCTCGATACGGGCATGGGGTTCGTGCTGGTGCAGCATCTCGATCCGCAGCATGAAAGTGCGCTTACCCAGCTTCTGTCGCGGGTCACTTTGCTGCCGGTGAGGGAGGTGACGGACAAACTGCGGATGGAGGCCAATCAGGTTTATATCATCCCACCCAACACGAGCCTGAGCATCGTGAAGGGCATTTTGCAACTTGAGCCGCGCGAGCAGTCGCGTACGCCGCATCGGTCCATTGATTTCTTTTTTGAATCGCTGGCGCAGGACCAGCGCGAGCGGGCCATCGGTGTGATTCTTTCCGGCACGGCGACCGACGGCACGCTGGGACTGGAAGCAATTAAAGCCGAGGCCGGGATTACGTTTGCCCAGGATGATTCGGCCAAGTATGACTCGATGCCGCGCAGCGCCGTGGCGGCGGGCTGCGTGGATTTCGTTCTCTCGCCGGAGAACATCGCGAAAGAACTCGCCCGCATCGCCAAGCATCCTTACGTCGCTGGGCAACCGACCGGCTTCCTCACCCCCGCGGAAGCTGACCCGTTGAGCGCGGACCCGGACGATGAAACGCCGCTTCCATCGGGCGGACTCGGAACGCCGACGACCGAAGCCGAGAGAGGTTCAGAGCAAGGCCGGGAGAACGGCTTCAGAAAGATTCGGCTTCTCCTTCGCAACCATGCGGGGGTGGATTTCTCGCTTTACAAGGCCACCACCGTCCACCGGCGCATCAGCCGGCGGATGGTGCTCGGCAAGCACGAAACGCTGGAGAACTACGCCGATTTCCTGGGGGGCAACGCCAAAGAACTGGACGCCCTCTACGCCGACGTTCTTATCGGCGTCACCAGTTTTTTCCGCAACCCGGAAGCGTTTGACTTTCTCCAGCGCAAGGTTTTCCCCAAGCTCCTCGAGCAAGCCGGCGACGATCCGCTCCGCGCTTGGGTACTCGGCTGTTCCACCGGGCAGGAGGCGTATTCCATTGCGATGGCATTCGTGGAAACCGCGGAGAAAGCGCCCCTCATGCGCAAGCTCCAGGTGTTCGCCACCGACCTCAATGATGCGCTGCTCGACAAAGCCCGCCACGGCCTTTATGCCAAGAACCTGGCAGCCGATGTCTCTCTGGAGCGCTTGCGGCGCTTTTTCGTCGAGGAGCAAGGCGGTTACCGCGTCATCAAGCCGCTGCGCGAGATGGTCGTCTTTGCCCGGCAGAATCTGATCAGCGACCCGCCGTTCTCGCGTATGGACCTCATCAGTTGCCGCAACGTGCTGATTTATCTTGCACCGGGTCTGCAGCAGAAGGTGCTTCCCACGTTTCATTATGCGCTCAAGCCGGAGGGGTTCTTATTTCTGGGCGCGTCGGAATCCATCGGCACCTTCACCGCCCTGTTTGAGCCGGCGGACAAGAAGCACAAAATCTATTCCAAGAAAGCTGCGCTGACTCCGGAGTTTCATCTGCCGGTTAAAACGGTGCGCGGCCAGCCCCCCTCGCCCGGCCAGAGGCCGCCCCCTGCTCTTTTCCTGGCGCAGAGAGAGGCGTCGGAAGGATTGCGTGCCGAACTCAATGCACAGCGGGAGGCCGACCGCGTCACCGTCAATCAATTCGCTCCCCCAGGCGTACTCATCAATGCCGAGTTGCAAATCCTCCAGTTCCGTGGCCCGACCGGCGCGTATCTAGAACCCCCCACCGGCAAGGCGACTTTCGACGTGCTGAAGATGGCGCGCGAAGGTTTGATGCTGCCACTGCGCGCCGCCATCAACAAGGCAATCAAGGAAAACAACACCTCGCGCGTGGAAAACGTAGCGGTCGAACAGAATGGCACGACCCTGACGGTGAATTTGGAAGTCATTCCGCTGAAGAATCTGAAGGAGCGCTGCTTTTTGATTCTGTTTGAGGACGCGGAAAAGGCAGGGCGTGCCGCGGACGGCACGCCGTCCCCGGAACCGCCCAGCGACGCCAGGAGAACTCCACGCCCGGCCAACAAGGATGACGCCCGCAAAGTCGTCGAACTGGAGCGCAAACTTTCCGAGACGCGCGATTACCTGCAATCCCTCCAGGAACAGTACGAGGCGGCCACCGAGGAACTCCAGGCGGGCAATGAAGAAGTTCAGTCCGCCAACGAGGAATTGCAAAGCATCAATGAAGAACTGGAAACGTCCAAGGAAGAGCTGGAGTCCACCAACGAAGAACTCACGACGGTAAACGAGGAGATGGCCAATCGCAACACCGAACTGAACCGGCTTAACAGCGACCTGGCCAATCTCCAGGATTCGACCAAGCTCGCCATCGTGCTGCTCGGACGCGACCTGACCATCCGTCGCTTCAGCGCGAAGGCCGAACAACAGTTCAACCTTCTGGCCACGGACGTGGGCCGGCCCATCAGCGGCGTCCGGCACAATCTCGACCTGCCTGATTTGGGGGCTGTCATCGCTGAAGTCATCACCAGTGTGCGCGAATGCGAGCGCGAAGTGCGGGACAACGACGGGCGTTGGTATTCGCTGCACGTGCGCCCTTACATCACCTCGGACAACAAGGTGGACGGCGCGACCCTCGTGCTCGTGGATATCAACGCGCTCAAAGAGTCCGAGCAGGCGGTGATCGCCGCACGCGATTTTGCCGAGGCCATTATTCGCACTACGCGCGACCCGTTCCTGATTCTGGACGCCGAGCTGCGCGTCGAGAGCGCCAACGAAGCCTTCTATACCACCTTCAAAGTTTCTCCCGCGGAATCGGTGGGCCGCACGATTTTTAAACTCGACCACGGGCGCTGGAACATTCCCAAACTGCGAGAACTCCTTCAAGATATTCTGCCCCGTCACAGCTTTTTCAATAACTTCGAGGTCACGAACAACTTTGAAAACATCGGTCACCGCACCATGCTGCTCAACGCCCGGACGTTGAAGGAAACCAGCAGGCAGCCCGCACGGATTCTACTGGGCATCCAGGACGTCAGCGAGCTGTTGCACTTCCAGGCCGAGATGCGGCGCTCGGAACTGCGCTATCGCCGCCTCTTCGAAGCAGCCAAAGACGGCGTGCTGATTATCGACCCGGACACGCGAAGAATCCTCGATGCCAACCCGTTCGTGACCGAGCTGTTGGGTTATCCGCTCGAAGCATTGCGGGGGAAGGAACTGTTCGAAATCGGCCTGCTCAAAGATGAAGAGGCCAGCCGCGCGGCCTTCCGGGAATTGCACGACAAGGGCTTTATCCGCTACGAGAGTTTGCCGCTGGAGACCAAATCCGGCCAGCGCCGCGAGGTGGAGTTCGTCAGCAACCTTTACCAGGAAGGGGTAGGAAAAGTCGTCCAGTGCAACATCCGCGACGTCACCGAACGCAAGTAGGCGGAGCACAAATCGGGTGAAGAGCATGCGTCTGCCGCGTTGTCTCGTATTCCTGGCGTCGGTGGGCCTGGTGCCGTCCACGATCCTATCCAGGGCCCTGCCGGCCTGGTGAAGAAGTACGAAGCCAAGCTGCAGCGGGCCGAGCCGATTTGGATCGCCCGCTGCGTGACGCCGCCGCGCAACTGGCCGACCAGGCGCTCTAGCTCGTCGGCATGCCGGCAATCACGTTGTCCGGGCCGCCGGTCCCGCTTCCACACCAGGTCTCGCCAATACGCCAGACCGCTGGCGTCCGCCTCGCGGAACAGGCGGCCCGCAGTACAGTGGGGGACAACGCCGCCGGCGAGCAGACCGAGCGCCGCCAGCGGCGCCGGGCCGGTGAGGCCTGCTTGGCACAAGGACCTCACCGGCCGCCCTATGTCCGTCGCTAGTCATCCGTCTTCCGGTACACAGACCGGATGCCGGGAGGACCTGGACCGGAGGGCGCCTAAGGTGCCGGTGCGTCGATCCGCCTCGGCGCGCCCAACGGAACAAGCTGGAGAACGATCAACTCCACGTCGATGTCTCCTTCATTCACAAGGATGTGCACGAGTCCGGCATCCTCCACGAAACCGGTGCCCGCGGGGAAGACATGCGGCGTGGCCGGATCATCGGCTTGATAAAAGGTCGCCGTGCCGGATTTGACCGAGATGATGGAGGGACCGGGATGAAAGTGCCAGCCGCCGTGCCCCCCTGGTACGACCCTGATGTGCGCGACGTAGACGTCAGAGAGCCCCCTGGTTTTCAGCTCGACCTCGTGGTCATCGGTTTCGCTCTTCGTGTTGATTTCATCCAGCACCGCAGGTCCCGAGATGGGGGTGATGAAGATGCCCTGGCCGGGCGTCGCCCAAGCGAACCTCAAGGCGATTCCACCGAAGGCACAGGCGACGAGAACTCCAGCCAACGTCCGCTTCAATTTCATCTTGCTCATGGTCATCTTTCTATCTGGTGTTTGCGCGGCAAGAAAACCTGGCCGCAGTTAGCAGATTTCGGGATCATCGGGGTCGAGTTCGGCCTTTCTCCGTTCGAGATTCTCCTCCAACAGGGGAATCGACTGATCGAGCTTCTTCATCGACCAGTACAGCAAGGCCAGGCTGTCCCCGCTGAGGATGGTGTCGGCGTGGTCGGCCCCCAGCTTGGCGGTGCGGATCGCCAGCACCTCCTTGTACAGGGGCTCGGCGTCGGCATACGGTTTCGCGTCGAGGAGCGCCTTACCGATCTCGGCCAGGACGGCGGCGAGTTCCGGGCTTTCGGCGGGAAACTGCTCGCGCGCGGCCCGTACTTGCTCCGTCGCCAGGCCGACCGCCTCCGTCGTCTTCCCTGCCCCCACGTAAGACGTCAGCAAGACATTGCCGACCCAGGCCAGTTCGGAGTCCTGGCGGCCCTTCCGGTGGACTTCTTCGAGCAGTGGAATGGCGGCGGCGAAGCGTCCGGCGTCGCAGTAGCAGGCGCCGAGGTCGGCCTGCATCCACAGCGTTGTGGGGTACTCGTTGGCTTTGCTCCGTTTGAGTGCCTCCTCCAACAAGGGAATTGCCTGTTCGAGCTTTTTCATGGAGCGGTACACCATGGCCAAGTCGTACTGGCTATAGAGGGTTTCGAGGTGGTCGGTGCCCAGCGTGGCGGTACGGACCGCCAGCATCTCCTTGTACAGCGTCTCGGCCAAGGCGGTCTTCCCCTGGCCGAAGTACAGCGAGGCCAGGTCATACTGGCTGCGGCGGGTGTCGGCATCGTCGGCCCCCAGCTTGGCAGTACGCGCCGCCACCACCTCGCGGAGCAGCGCCTCGGCCAGGGCGAAGTTCCCCTGGGAGTGGTACAGCAGCGCCAGGTGGTGCCGGGTGCTGAGATTGTC
>JBBDYJ010000021.1:0-33639 GCA_040901675.1 Pirellulales bacterium
TCCACTGCGGAGGCCTGGATCTAGCCCCTTCACCCACTTAAAAGTCCGAAGAGCCGTTTAGTTTGAGGACCATGCCAGCATTGTACCACCAGGCCCCCGCGAGGGCGAGTCTGGCGCCAAGGCCAGCTCTGAATCGGACGCCCGACGCGGCGTGATTATTTCGGTGACGCTCTTTCCCTGCCCTTGCCAGTCGCGGGGGGCGCGGCTGTTCGGCGCTTGGTCGACCTAGCCACCGGCTTGCCGGCCGTTTTCTTCCGCGCGGTTTTTGGCGGCTTTGCCGCAACCGCCGGGGCGGTCTTGATCGTGGTCTTTCCGCCGGATTTCAAAGCTTCCTTTCCGCCAGGCTTGGAACGCGACTTCGCGGCTGGCCTGCCGCGGCGCCGCCGATCAGGTGCGCCGGCGGACTTCGCCGCCGGCTCCCCGGCGTCCATCTCGATGCCGAACAGTTCGCCCAGGTCGCTGCCGGCCAACGCGCTGTCCTCGCCGGCGCCCAACATCCGGTCCAGGTTCTCGGCGGCGACCGCTTGGCTGACCAGCTCCAGGTGATCGACGGCCCGCAACGTGAACAGCAATTCTGGTGCGGCGTCCAGTCGGGCTCCCACTCCGTACAGCGTGGCGGCCACGTGCTTGCACAGCGTGGCCCAGTCAGGGCACGTGCACTGCATCTTGATTTCCTTCGGCTGGGGAAAAAGCCCGCCATCGGTCCGCGTCAGCCGGCGCATCACTCCTTCGTCGAACCGCCCTTGCAGCAAGTCGATCAACGAATCGATCGACCGCGAGCAGTCTTGCTTGATCGCGCTCCAGCAGGCCTTGGCAAGTGTCTTGATGGTGACGGTGACGCGGTAGATCTCCGAACCGCTGACAATAGCTTTGACCGTGCCGGGGCCGATGTCCAAGTCGATGATCGAGCCGTTCCGCGCGTAGGCCCGCCCGCGCGGCAGCCGGTTCTCGAAATCGCTGTATTGCTCCAGGTTGTCGCACCAGGCCAGGCCCCAGAACGACTTGGCGATCTTCCGCCCTTCACATTGGATGGGACACAGAATCCGGCCTTCCTTTTTGGCCAGTTTCCGAGCGAATGCAGCGGCCTGGGCGCGCCGCCTGGCCACGGGAACGTACGGCTTCCAGTTTCCATACCATGACATGCTCCGACTCCTTTCGGTTGTTTTTTTCTGCCGCCGCAATCGGCCGGGCTGGCGCACGAGCCGGCTGGGGGATGCTGGCCGGCAAGCCAATCTAACGCGCGGGTCCGCGCGGCTTCAATTCCAGATTGCAAGGCGTGAGTGGCGGGGGCGCACCTGGATGCTAGCATCCGATCGAAGCCGCGGGGCGCCATCACTCGTCGGCCGCCGCCCGGCCGATGTCCAGCGCCACGAATCGCAACAGGGCCTCGTTGTCCATTTCCGTCAACAAGGTCTCACTTTCCTGGTTCAGCAACTGATCCGCCACGGCCTGCTTGTCGCGGATCATGGCGTCGATCCGCTCCTCGACGGTGCCCCGGCAGACGAACTTGTGCACCAGCACGTTGCGTTTCTGGCCGATGCGAAAGGCCCGGTCGGTGGCCTGGTTCTCGACGGCCGGGTTCCACCAGCGGTCGAAATGGATCACGTGCGAGGCCGCGGTCAGGTTCAGCCCGCTGCCGCCGGCCTTGAGCGAAATCACAAAGAAGGGCGGCCCCTCGTCCTCCTGGAACCTGCGGACCAGCTCCGATCGCTTGCCCACCGGCGTGCCGCCGTCGAGCACCAGGCCGGCACGGCCAAACACCGTGGCCAGAAAGTCGGCCAGCGGCTGCGTGAGCATTTGGAACTGCGTGAAGACGAGCACTTTTTCCTGGCGCTCGGCGATCGGCTCGCACAGCAACCGTAGCCGCTCGAACTTGGCGCTCTGGTCAGGCCGGAATTCCGGACCCCGCAGATACAGCGCGGGGTGGTCGCAGATCTGCTTGAGCTGCATCAGTACCGCCAGCACCAGGCCTCGCCGCCCGATCCCCTCCGCCTCTTCCAGCCTCGTGGCAAGGTCGTCGACCGCTCGTTCGTACAGGGCGGCCTGCATCTTCGACAGCCCGCATTCGGCCCGCATCTCGGTCTTGTCGGGCAGGTCGGGGGCAATGGCCGGGTCCGTCTTCAGGCGGCGCAAGATGTAAGGCCGCACCAGCCGCCGCAATGCCCCGAACGCCCGTGCGTCTTGCTGGCCGTTCAAGCGCTTGACAAACTGCTTGAACTGGCCCGCGGTGCCCAGCAAACCCGGGCAGCAGAAGTCGAAGAGGCTCCACAGGTCGCCCAGGTGGTTCTCGACCGGCGTTCCCGTGAGCACGATGCGTCCCGCGGCCGGCAGCTTCTTGACGCTGCGGGTCTGCGCGGAGCCGGCGTTCTTGATCGCCTGCGCTTCGTCGAGTACGACCAGCGACCATCGCATCTCGCTCAGCCACTCCTGCCGCCGCACGAGGCCGTAGGTCGTGATAACCAGGTCGAAACCGGCCAGTGCGCGGCGAGCATCCTTCGCCACGCGGGCCAGCTCGTCGGAATCGCACTCGCTCTTGTGTGCGAAAAACACCCGCAACGACGGCGCGAAGCGGGCCAGCTCCTGCCGCCAGTTTCCCAACAACGACGCCGGCACGACCAGCAGGCTGGGTCCGCCGGCCTGATTCCCATTGCCCGGCAAACCGGGTGTGCGTTTGCGCGCCAAGAGCAGGTCGATGACTTGAATCGTCTTGCCCAGGCCCATGTCGTCGGCCAGGCACGCTCCCAGGCCAAGCCGGGTCATGAACCATAACCAGCGGACCCCCTCGGCCTGGTACGGACGTAGCGTGGCGCGCAGGTCGCGGCCCGGCTGGAAGCCGTCGATCGTGTCGGGTTGGTGGATGTGCTCCAGGGTCTGGCGAAGCCAGTCGCCCGCGGTAATGCGCGACCAGCCAGCGACGCGCTCGTCGTCGTCGTCATCGGTATCGAGCGGTGCCCCGGCCAAGAGCCGCATCCCCTCGACGAAGCTGATTCCGTCGGGATGTCCTTGTTCGAGCTGTTTCCAATGATCCAGCGCTTGTCGCAACTGCTGGCTGTCGACCTCGACCCACTTGCCGCGCAGCAGGAAAAGCCCGTCGGTGCCGGCCAGCAGCTCACGGCGCTCTAGTTCCGTGAGGCTCTCGCCGTCCAGGGCCACATCGACTTGAAAATCCAGCATGCCGGCGCTGACCTCGACCGGCCGCGAGCCGAGATGCACTTGGACTTGCGGGCGTGGAGGGCGGCGGGCCGACCACCAATCGGGCACACGGACCACGATGCCGGCCTCTTCCATCCGGGGCGACTCGGTAAGAAAGCGATACGCCTAGCGGACGGTCCAGGCCTGCGGCGCGAACAAGGCCTTGGTGTCCAACAGCTCGCGCACCAGGCTGCTGGTCTGGGCCGCCCGCCGCACTGGTTCGAGCAGCGATTCGAGCTTGCTTCGCTGTTTTGCTTCCGCGTAGGTCTTGAGCGCTTCGGCCAGCGCCAGGTGCCGCAGCCGCGCCTGGCCCGACAGCCCGTGCGTGTAGGTGGCCAGGAAGGCGAACGGGCGGTCCGCATTGCGCTTGTTCTCGGCCAGGTGGAACGTGACGCGACCCACCAGGTGCCAGAGCGGGTTGACCGTGCCCAGCCAGGCGGCCGGCCCTCCCGGAAATCCGGCGGCCTTGGCGACGACGAGCGACCGCAGCTCATGCCAGATTGTCCGCAGCAAATCGGGGTTCAGGTACTCTAAGCCGCGCATGGGCGGCGCTTCGGCGACGAGCTGTGCCAGGTCATCTTCCGGCGGCGGGGCGATCGACGGCCATTGATCGAACTCTCCTTCGCCCAGGTGGCATACCGCCTGGAAGAACCGCCGGGCCAGTCCGCGCCAGAACACGAAGGCTGGCGGCAGTTCGTGCGGGAGCTCCTGCGAGGCCAGAAGCAGCAGCCCGTCGCCGCGGGATCGCGCGAAGGCGTTTTCCAAGGCCGCGACCGCGCCGTCGCCGACCTCCGCCGAGCCATCGACGGCCTGCTCAACGTGCAGGTGCCCGCCGGGGGTGATAACGAGGCTGGCGTCCATCAGCAACAGAATATACCAACCCGACGCAGATTTACGCTGATTACGCTGACGACGAACGGCGATTTCATGACGGGCATCCGAGCTCCAAGATCTGTTCCACGATCCGCTCTCCCATCTGGGCCGTTGTCAGCCGGCCGCCCAGGTCGGGCGTCGCATGGCCGGCCGCAATGGTCCGCTCGATCGCGGTTCGAATCGACTCCGCCGCCCGCGTTTCGCCCAGCCACTCGATCATCATCGCCGCGCTGAGCACGGCCGCGATCGGGTTGGCCTGGCCGGAGCCGGCGATGTCGGGCGCCGAGCCGTGGACCGGCTCGAACATCGAGGGGAATGTGCGCTGCGGGTTCAGGTTCGAGCTGGGCGCCAGCCCAAGCCCTCCGCTGATCAGGCCGCCCAGGTCGGTCAGAATATCGCCGAACAGGTTAGAAGCCACCACGACGTCGAACCGCTCCGGGCAACGGACGAAGTTCATCACGGCCGCGTCGGCGTGCTGCTTATCGGCGGCCACTGCCGGGTAGCGGCCGCGCATCTCTTCCAGGATTTCGTCCCAGAGCACGTAGGCATAGCCCTGGGCGTTGCTCTTGGTGATCATCGTCAGACGGTTGCGGCGTCGGCCGGCCATCTCGAATCCGAACTTCAGGATCCGTTCGATGCCCCGCCGCGTGTGAACGGCCGTCTGGATGGCCGACTCGTCGGCGTGTCCCACGTGAAAGCGGCCCCCCACGTGGACGTATTCACCTTCGGAATTCTCGCGAATCACCACCAGGTCGATGTCGGCCGGCCCCTTGCCGGCCAGCACGCATTGGACCCCCGGCAGCAGCCGGGCCGGCCGCACGCAGGCGTACTGGTCGAAGGCCTGCCGGATCCGCACCAGCGGGGCCAGCGTGACGTGGTCGGGCAGCTCGGCCGGCCAGCCGACGGCGCCCAGCAGGATGGCATCGAAGGGGCGCAGGACGTCGAGGAAATCGTCGGGGACGAGCTGGCCGGTTTTTCGCCAGCGCGTCACGCCCCAATCGAACTGGGTGAACTCCAGCGCAAAGCGGACTTGTCGCTGTTGGACCGCTTGCAGGGCTCGCAGGGCCTCGCGGGTCACATCCGGGCCGATTCCGTCGCCCGGATAGAGGGCGATTCTGTATGTCTTCAACGGCAACTCCCGCTGTGTTAGTCAGCCAAAGGCCCAAGCCAGCCTACCGCCCGCGGCCTCCTCGTGCTACTGGTGGAGCGAGGGAGGAAGGGGGGAAGGAGGAAGGCAGAAGGGCGAAGGCAGAAGGGCGAAGGGACAGGCGGCCTGGGAAGGCCGTCCTACGACGCGACGACGCGGCGGAACCTAGCTACGTCGCGCACAGCTACTAACGACCAGAAGTCTGGCGAGTCCTGCCACGGTGACGCTACGACGCTAACGACGCGGCGGAACGAGCTACGTCACGCGGAATGTGACGGCTACTAACGACCAGAACTCTGGCGAGTCCTGCTACGAACGCGACAGGCCGCGTTCTCCAAGTAGTGCCACAAGGGCGGCGGGGATGGAGGGCAACTAGGCGCACTCGACGAAAAAGGGGGACTCGGCGGGACGGCTGGCGCCGGCGGCTGTGTCGGCCGCGGCTTCCTGGCCGTGAATGCGGCGCTGAACTTCCTCGCGGTGAATCGGTATCTCACCCGGAGCCACAAAGCCGAGCTTGACCGTCTCGCCGCGGACGTCGAGCACCGTCAGCACGATGTTCGGACCAATCACTACCCGCTCGCCCTTCTTGCGACTTAAAACCAGCATGGAACTCCCTTTCATATGGATTAAGGCAGGCCCCGGCCCGACGTGGACGAGAGACCTTCGGATCGATTCGGGTTCAACCACCGGCACGCAACGAGGGGAGCCGATGCGACGCGGCCCGCGGATCGACCACCTCGACGTCGTCGACGATCCTCTCGATCCCTTGAATGCGGCCGACTCGGGAACAGGCCATCTGCTTGTGGTAATAGCTCGGCACGCGGCCGCGGAGCGTCAGGACGCCATCGCGAAAGTCGCACGCCAGGCGCCGCACCGCCGGGTAGGGACTCGTTCTTAATCGTGACTCGGCCAGCTCGAGTAAATCCGAGCTGCCGGCAGCCAACGAGCCCGTGGCCACGAAGGCATCGTGGTCGGAAAGTTTTGACATCGTGTGACTCCAGAAGGACATGGATCTTGCAGGGATGGCCAGCCGAGGGCATCCGGCAGGCAAACGGATTCCGTGGCCCAGCATGAACCACAGCAGGCTGCACGGCGGGCGCGAATCCTGGACGGCCCGCTAAACGCAAAGGCCCCTTTCGTGCACCAGGCGCCAAAGGCCACGCGATGCAGAGGGGCTGTTCAAGCCTGCCAAACTGCGCCCACTCGTGAGCGCTCAGCGGTCATGCTACCGGTCGACCGCGAGCATGTCAATGCGCGCGAGGACCTCTTGTCAGGAAACGGACATTCGGTGGATCCAGAACAGGCAAGGCGCAAGGATCAAGGACGGGTAACACGGGGAAGCGATGGAACTTGGCTCGCTTTTCTCGGTCCGGCTTGCCTCGTGCTGGCTGCCGCGAAAAAAAAATATGGAAAAGAGGATTGACCGCCTACGACGAGTTGTAGTAGTATGGCGTCGGACAGGTTGTAGTAGGCGGACCGCACTTCGCCCGCCGTCCCTCGCAGGAGCCAAGGAATGTCGGCCAAACGCACGCTGAGCGAGACCGAGCTGGAGGTCTTGAAGGCGCTCTGGGAGCTGGGTTCCGGCACGGTCCGCTCGCTCAACGAGCTGTTGCACGAGCGGGGCCGCCGCTGGGCCTATACCACGGTGCTCACGCTGTTGTATCGCTTGGAGAGCAAGGGCTTCGTGGCCAGCGACAAGACGGCCGTGGCCCACGTTTTCCGGCCTTTGGTCTCGCGAGAAAAGTTGCTGCGGCAGCGTCTGACGCACCTGGCCGACGAGCTGTGCGAGGGCACGGCGACGCCGCTGGTGCAGGCCTTGGTCGAGGGGCATCGTTTTTCAGCGGATGAGATCGAGCAATTCCGGCAGATGCTCGACGAACTGGAAACCAGGCAGGCCTCGGACAGGCCGCCTCGCCGAACGAAGCGGAATCGGGAGCCGTAGGCGCGATGGTCTGGTGGCTTGCTCAAAACACGATCGTGGCTTCGGCCTTGGCGCTGCTGGTGGCCTTGGCGTGCCGAGCGTTCCGATTGTCGCCGGCGGTCCGCCATGCGTTGTGGCTGGTGGTGCTGGTGAAGCTCGTCTTGCCGCCGGTCGTCTCCTGGCACCCTCCGCTGCCCGGGTTTTTGCTCGCGGCCGCAAGCTCGGCCCGTCCGGCGATGCAGGTCGATGGCGATTCCTCGGCGGGTCGCGGCGAGCCACAGTTGGCGCGGTCAGGATCGCCGGCCGAGACTTGGGGGAGCGAGTATCGAGAGTTCCCATGGCCGGCTGGCGACGGCGAGGGGGAAATGGAGTGTTGGGGATGGGGAGTGGAAGGAGATGAAATCGCCTGGGATCCGGCTTATTTCGGGCCAGGCTGTTTTCCGGAGGCTCCCTGGGCGGAAGACGGGGCGCCGCTCGACGGCGGCGGGGAGCCGCAAGGCGAAATCGCTCCCGCCGGCGCCGCCCCGCTCGACCAGCCGCCGATCGGCGGCGGTTTGCAAGCCCAGTCGTCCGGCGCACCAGCGGATCAGGCGGCCCTTGGAACGACTCCAGGCGCGGCCAGTTGGTCCGCGTTGCTTGCGGCGATTTGGAGTATCGCTCTGTGGATCTGGCTGGCGGGAACCGCCGTCGCCGTCGTGATCCAGTCGGTGCGGCTGGTGCGATTGCGGCGACTGTTGGCACGCTGCGAGCCGGCGCCCCCCTGGCTTGAATCGCTGGTCGGCGAGCTCTCGGCAAAGCTGGCGCTGCGGCCGCCCGTGGTGCTCGACGGACCCAATGGTTCGACGCCCATGGTCTGCAGCCTTTTTCGGCCGACGCTGGTTTGGCCTCGGCCGCTCACCGATCACCTGCCGGCCAGGTGCCGGCGGGCGGTGCTCGTGCACGAGCTGGCTCACCTGCGGCGACGCGACCACTGGGTGGGATGGCTCGAGTTGTTGGCCGGCTGCGCCTGGTGGTGGAACCCGCTCTTCTGGTACGTGCGGCATCAATTGCGCGAGGCCGCCGAGCTCGCCTGCGACGCCTGGGTGGTCGCCGCGCTGCCCGAGGGGCGGCGTGTCTATGCCGAGGCCTTGATCGAAGTCTCTTCGTTGGTTTCATTCGCGGCGGCGCCGGTGCCTGCCGTGGGAATGGGCAGCAGTGCCCGACGCACGTTCGAAAGGAGATTGCATATGATTCTGCGTGAACGCGTTCGATGCCGCGTGCCCGTGGCCGGCCTGGCCGCCATTGGGCTTTTAGCACTAGCCGTCATGCCTGGCTGGACACAGGGCCAGGCAACCTCGGAGGCCACGGTCGAGCAGGCCGCGTCGCCCAGCGATCAAGGCGATGCGGAAATCTTTGTCACGACCGCGGCCCCGCCCGATGCACCGCTGAACGAACGCACGGTTGAAACGGTTGAGTTCGTCCAGGGGGGCGAGCGGGAAGAACGCAGGGTCGAAACCGTTGAATCGGTCCAATCCGGCACCCTGCCCGCCGTGGAAGCGAGTTTGGTTTTCGAACCAGCCCAGGCGATTGACTCCCAGCCGGGTGTCCCCGGCCGGCCGACGTTCCATGTCCGCACGGTGCAGGCCGCCCACGCGGCTGCACCGGCTCAACTCCAAAGCCTGGAAGCACGGCTGGAGCAATTGCTGGCGGAGGTCCGCGCGCTGCGGGCAGGCGGCGGTCCCCAGGCGACAGCCGCTTACCCGGCGACCCGGTCGGTGCGGGTCAATCTCCCGCATGTCATCCATGCGACGCCCACGCTGCACGTGGCGCGCGTCGCCGGCGCCGGCGACATGCAAATGCTGTCGCGAGCCAAGTACAGGCTGCCCGAGGGGAAGGCCGAGGCCCTGGCCGCGTTCATCCAAGAGCACGTCAAGGCCGAAGTGGATACCAAGGTGGATGGCGAAGTGCTGATCATCACCGCCGAGCCGCACGCTCAAACGGCCATTGCGCAGTTCATCCGTTTGATGGACCCCCGGCAGCCCACCCAGGCGCGCAACGTCCCGACTCCGACTCCTGCTGCGCCGCAAGAACCCGGCACAGCGTTACCCGCGGCGCCGCGACAGTCGGTCGTGCCGCCGCCACCGGCCGCCCCCTCGGCTCCCGCGACGGAACCACCAGTCGGACGACCCAACGTGCCCGCGGCCGACCCCTTCGGCAGTTCCGGCGGCGGGATTGCCCCGGAAACGCCCGCGGCCGAGCCGGCCAGCCCGGTTGACTTGCCAACCGCGCCGGCCACTCCCTGATGCCGCGCGGCACGGCGAACTGAGAAAGCGGGGCCGGGCCTGGCCTGGCCCCGCTTTTTCGTGCTTTTGCCCAGGCCGCATTCGCCTTTGCGCCTGATCGGCCGGGCAGCTATAATCCGCCGCTCCTTTCCCCGGCGGCGGCAGCGGCATGCCCATCACGCTCAAACGATATACTAGGTGCCTGACGGCCAGCGGCTTGATGTCGGCCGCCGAGGTAAAGGCCTTCCAGCGGCAGTTTGCCGCCGAGGCCCGCCCCTCCGACGCCCAGCAGTTGGCCCGCGCGTTGGTGCGGGCCGGGCGCTTGACCAAGTACCAGGCGGCCATGCTCTACCGGGGCACGACCAAGGGCCTGGTGCTGGGCAACTACACGATTCTCGACGAGATCGGCGCCGGAGGGATGGGGCAGGTATTCAAGGCCTGGCACCGTCGGATGGAGCGGACCGTGGCGCTCAAGGTGCTGCCCAAGGAGGCGACCCGTTCGAAGGACTCGGTCCGCCGCTTCCAGCGCGAGGTCAAGGCGGCCGCCAGGCTTTCGCACCCGCACATCGTCACCGCTTACGACTCCGGCGAAGCTGACGGCATTCATTTTCTGGTGATGGAGTACATCCAGGGAGCCAACCTGGCCGAGGTGCTCAAGGAGCAGGGGCCGCTGCCGTTGGACGAAGCAGTCGGGTACGTGGTGCAGGCGGCGCGTGGGCTGGCCTATGCCCATAGCCAAGGTGTGGTCCACCGCGACGTCAAGCCCTCGAACCTGCTGATCGACGAGCGAGGCACGGTCAGGATCCTCGACTTGGGCCTGGCCCGGTTCCGAGAGCAGTTGCAGGAAGAGGAGGCGGCGGCCGGCCGCGACATCACCACGACGGGCCAGGTCGTGGGAACGGTGGAGTACATGGCGCCGGAGCAGGCCGAGGACACTCGGCAGGCCGACCAGCGGGCCGACATCTATGGCCTGGGATGCACGCTCTACCGATTGGTGACCGGCGAGCTGCCCTACCGGGGCGAGACGGTGGTGCAATTGATTCTGGCGCACCGGGAGCAGAGCGTGCCTTCGCTGCGGGGGCCGCGGGGCGACGTGCCCCTCCAGGCCGACCAGGTATTCCGCAAGATGGTGGCCAAGTCGCCCTCGGACCGCTACCAGACGATGGACGAAGTGATCGCGGCTTTTGAGCGGATTGGTTTTGGCGGAAGCGGCCGGGGCAAACCGCGCGAAGCGGCGGGACCCGCGGGCCGCCGCGGCGGGGCGGTCGCCGCGGGAGCATCCGGCGGTTCTTCCTCGTGGAACACACCGGCCGAGAGGCCGGAGGCAACCAGGCGGACGTCGGCCTCTTGGATCTTACTGCCGACCGTGCTGGTGCTGATCGCGCTGGCGGCGCTGCGGGCGACTGACTGGCACGACGCGGACGAGGGCGGTTCGGCCGGGCTGGCCGGTGGTGCCGGTGGGCAAGTGGATTTGGGGGCCGAGCAGGCGCGGTTCGCCGAGTGGGCGGCGGCGATGGGCCTGCCGTTGACGGCCACGAATTCGATCGGCATGACGCTGCGCTTGATCCCGCCCGGCGAGTTTCTGATGGGCGGCGGCAGCGAGGAGGTGGCGGCGATGCGGCAGGCACTGGAAGCGGACGGCGCGGGAGCCGGCGACTGGGCCCTCTCGCCGATCGCAGACGAATTGCCCCGGCACCCCGTGCGCATCACGCGTCCCTTTTACATCGGCACGCACGAAGTGACGGTAGCCGAGTTTCGGGCCTTCGTCGCCGATGCCGGCTATACGACCGAGGCCGAGAAAAGCGTGCAGGCCGGCGCCGCCAGCCCGCCGGACTGGCGGCATCCCGGCGGATTCACGCAATCCGACCGGCATCCGGTGGTGCAGGTGAGCTGGCGCGACGCATCCGCTTTTTGCCAGTGGCTCAGCCGCCGCGAAGGCGTCGAGTATCACCTGCCGACCGAAGCCCAGTGGGAGTATGCCTGCCGGGCCGGCGGCAGCGCCGCCTGGTCGTTCGGGCACGACGGCCGACTGGCGGCTCGGCATGCCTGGTTCGGTCCGAATGCGGGCCAGCGTACACACCAGGTGGGGCTGCTGGAACCGAACGGCTTCGGCCTGTTCGACATGCACGGCAACGTGCTGGAATGGTGCCTGGACGGCGCTCGCGGCTACACGGCGGACCAGGCCGCCGACCCATTGGGCCCCGGCGACGGCCCACGGGTCGTGCGCGGGGGCGACTATGCCGCGCCGAATGCCTGGTGCCTGCGGTCGGCCTTGCGGATTGCCTGCGCCGGCGACCCAAGCCGCTCGATCGGCTTGCGGGTGGCGCGCCGAATTGAAAGCAGCGAATTGGCCGGCCCTGGGGCAGCAGCCGGCATGAGCCGGTAAATCGGGAGACGACCTCGCTGGCGCGTCGGGTTAGTATTTTCGCCTCGCGCAGCAGCCGTCCCCGGAACAGCCAGCCGCGTCAGCCGGTGAACCGAGAGACGACCAGCGTGACGTTCTGCCCGCCAAAGCCGAAGCTGTTGGTCAAGGCGACGTCGCAAGGGACCGGGCGCGCCTGGTTGGGCACGTAATCGAGATCGCACTCGGGGTCGGGCGTGGTGTAATTGATCGTGGGGGGCAGCACATTGTCGCGGATCGCCAGCAGGCAGACGATCAGCTCGGTCGCCCCGGCGGCGGCAATCAAGTGTCCCATCATGCTCTTGGTGCTGGAGACCGGCGTGCGGTAGGCCTGGTCGCCCAGCACGCGCTTGATGGCCAGCGTCTCGACGCGGTCGTTGACGTCGGTGCTGGTGCCATGGGCGTTGATGTAGTCGATGTCGTCGGGGTTGATCTGGGCGTCGGCCATCGCCATCCGCAAGCAGCTTGCGGCGCCGCGCCCCTCGGGATGGGTGTCGGTGATGCGGAAGGCATCGGCCGTCGAGCCGTAGCCGGTCACCTCGCCGTAAATCGCGGCACCGCGAGCCAGGGCGTGGTCCAGCTCCTCGAGCACCAGCATGCCGGCCCCCTCGCCCAGCACAAAGCCGTCGCGGTCCTTGTCGAAGGGGCGCGAGGCCTTGGTCGGCTCGTCGTTGTGCGTGGACAGCGCCGTGAGCAGGTTGAAACCGGTGACGCCGAAGGGGTGGATCATGCTGTGCGTGCCGCCGGAGAGCATGACGTCGGCATCGCCGCGGCGGATCATCTCGACGGCCTCGCCCACGGCCTGGCTGCTGGCGGCGCAGGCGGTCAGGCAGTTGGCGTTGGGGCCCTGCGCGTTGAACAAGCTGGCCAGGTGACCCGCGGGCATGTTCGGTTCCTGCTCCAGCTCGGCCAGCGGATCCAGGATTTCGCGGCCGGTCTTGGTAAAGCGGGCGACGTCGAAGTTTTCGCCGTCCAGGGCGCTGACCATCATCCGAGTGAAGCGGTCGAAGTCCTGCTGCCCCTCGCCGCTGCCGAGGTAAACGCCGAAGCGGACCGGGTCCAGCCGCGCGTCGGCCAACCCGGCGGCGGCCACCGCCTGGCGGGCGGCGCCCACGGCAAAGCGGGTATGGCGTCCGCGGTGTTTCCATTTTTCGGGGTCTTCGCCCACGGCCGACACGTCGAAGTCGCGGACCTCGGCCGAGATCTGCGTGGGAAAATTGCTGGCGTCGAACAGCGTGGTCCGGCCGATGCCCGACTCCCCCTTGAGAAGGCGGGACCAAAGCGCCGGCACGTCGTTGCCCAACGGCGTCACGCAGCCCATGCCGGTCACGACCACGCGTCGTCTCATCAGCCTGTTGCCTCGCGTTAGGTGTTGCACTGGCCAGCCTGGGCAGGCCGCTGGAGATCCCCGCCGACCGCCCGGATGGCGGCCAGGCCGGCGGGCTCGACGAGACGGCGGCCGTCGGCTGATCGGCCCACGTCGAACACGCCCAGCAGCTTCATGGTGAAGACGAAGTTTTTGGGCTCGAACAAGGTCCGAGCGCGGTTGGAGTCGTCCAGGTGGGCAAAGACCACTTCCATCTCGGCCTGCAAGCGGTCGCCCACGTGACTGGTGGCGGAGACCATGGCGCCATCATCCTTAATGTATTCGATGTTGGCCGTGTAGCGGAGCGTATCGCCCGGGACCGCGGCAAAGTGAAACAGGGCCTTGGGAATCTTGGCCAGGATCACTTTTTCCTCGAAGTGATTGTACTCGCCCACCAGCAAACCGCCGGTCTGGGCAATGCCTTCGGCAATGAGCGAGTTGGGCATGACGGGGCAGCCGGGGAAATGATCGTGCAGGTAGTCCTCGGCCAGAGAGACGTTCTTGATGGCCTGGGCCCGCTTGCCGCTCTCGAACTCGATGAATTTGTCGATCCAGATCCAGCGCATGGGCAGGGCTCAACCTACGACGGGGACTTTGCTCTCGACGTAGCGGCACATGTCCTCGACGGTCAGCAAGTTGCCGAAGTTCTTGACGGTCGGATTGGAGGCGAAGGCGTCGAGATCGGCAAAGGGCATGCGCTGGCGGAGCTGCTCGAGACCCTCGGCGTTGAGCTTGCCATCCTGGACGTACTCGGCGCTCGTCAGAATATCCTCGGGAAACAGCTCGCCCCGGGGCACCTTGATGTTAAAGGCCTTTTCCAGACGGAACACGATGTCGAGGAAGTCGATCGATTCGGCGCCCAGGTCGCCGGCCAGCGTGGCCTGGGGGGTGACCTCCTCTTCGTCCACCCCCAACGCCTCGACGAGGGCCGTCGTGATCTTGTCGAGGACTTCTTGCTTGGTTGGCATTTGCACCATCTCCCAAAGTATTTCGCACGTTTCGTCGTTCTTGGCCGCTCAGCCACCGTGGCATCGCGGCGTCAATAGGCGCCCAGGCTGAGCCCGCCGTCGACCCGCAACACCTGGCCGGTGAGATAGCTGGCGTCGTCGCTGGCCAGAAAAGCCACCACGCGGGCTATCTCCTCCGGCTGGCCGACTCGCTTCAGCGGGATGATCTCCTTGAGGCGATCGCCTGCCAGGCCGCGAACGGCCGCGCTCATGTCCGTTTCGATCATGCCCGGCGCCACGCCGTTCACCCGGATTCGCCGCGAGGCGAGCTCCTTGGCCAGGCAGCGGGTGAGCCCGTCGATGCCCCCCTTGCTGGCCGCGTAGTTGACCTGGCCGCGCGAGCCGAACTCGGCCGCCACGCTCGAGACGTTGATCATGGCGCCGCGGCGGGCCGACATCATCGGGCGCGTCGCCGCCCGGCAGTAGTTGTAGGTTCCGCTCAGGTTGGTGTCGATCACCTCGCCCCACTGTTCGGCCCCCATGGTGGCGAAAAGGGTGTCGCGAATGATGCCCGCCGAGTTGACCAGAACGTCGAGCCGCTCCCACTCCTCCACCAGTTGCTCGACCAACTGCAAGGCCCGCTTCGCGTCGCGGACGTCGGCCTCGAAGGCCCGCACCTGGCGCCCGGCGGCCGAAAGCTCGGCCACTACCGCCTCGGCGGCCTGCTGGTTGGACTGATAGACGAAGGCCACGCGGGCGCCTTCGGCGGCGAGCGCCTGCACGCAGGCCCGTCCGATGCCTCGGCTGCCGCCGGTGACCAAAGCTGTCTTGCCTTCGAATCGCATCCAGGTTGTCGGGCCTTGGCCGTGTTAGTTAAGGGGCGCCGCAGTCGGCCGGTATAAGAGCGAGAACAATTCGCGGAGCTTCTGCTTGACGACCTGGTCGGCAACGGTCCGGCTGGCATCCTCGTCGGCGAGGTTATAGCGCGACAGCACCAGGCGTGCCGAGACCGCGGGCACGGAGCCGACGGAGCCCGACGCCTTCAGCCGCACTTCGTGGGGTGCCTGGTCCATGATCTCGGCCACAACGCTCAATGTTTGCCCAGGCTCGACGAAGTTTGCGTATTTCACGTTCCGCGCTTCCTTGAGCAGCACCATGCTGTGGGCAAAATCCTCGCTCGATCGCACCAGCCAGGCGGCTGCCTGGGTCATTGCCTCGAGCATCAGCACCCCGGGCATCACGGGAAATCCGGGAAAGTGGTCGGCTAAATACTCTTCGGCCATCGACAGGTTCTTCACGGCGGTAATCCTGGCGCCGGGCACCAGTTCGACGACGCGATCAATCAGCGTGAAACGCATCTAGACCTGGGATGACGAGCGGCTGTGGGGGCAGAGCAGTAAGCAGTAAATATAGTGTGGATGCCCCGCGGGGACAAACCGAAAAACGCCGCATCAAGGCTGGCCCGATCTGGGTCATAAAAGACTGCGCTTCAAGGTTTTAGGATGCGTGGATCGTCGCGGCGAACCACGATCCGGCCGACGCCCGAGCGGCCAGCGATCGGAGGTGCACTGCCAAAATGGCGGTTCGGGCTGGATTGGCTTTGCGAGCCACACGTCGCAACACCTTTGGAATTGAGTGCTTACGGCGAGTGTTGCTGTGATCCAATTGGCATGGGCTTTGCCTTTTACGCTGATGCCGCGGCAAGTCAGCAAATCAAAGCGATTCGAGAAGGGAGGACACACATGTTCCTGCGACGAACTCCGGCCGTCAACATCTGGGAGCGTGGCGATGGGACATCCTGGAGAAGAACGACGAATTGATGCTCGTGGCCGACATGCCGGGGGTGGCGGGCAACGAGATCGACATCCGCTTCGAGGATGGCGAGCTGACGATCCACGGTCCGGTGCCCGATCGCTATGGCCAGCAGGATGGCTGGCTGCTGCGTGAGTATGGAACGGGTGACTTCTATCGCACGTTCAGGGTCAGCGAGCAGATCGACGCGGCCAAGATCGAGGCCGAGTACGCCAACGGCGTATTGACCTTGCACTTGCCTAAGGTCGAAGCGGCCAGGCCGCGGAAGATCAGCGTCAAGGCAAGCCCGTAGAAGGCGTGCTGACGATCCGCCTGGCCAAGTCGCCCGAGGCCGCGCCGAAACGGATCCCCGTAAAGGCCTTGTAGTCGTGCACGGGCCGCGCCCGGCTGAATAGCCGGGGCGCGGCCCCGTCAGGGGCGTGGGGCCGGCGGCTACCGCCGCCACATGGCGGCTGGTACGATGGCGCGCATGCGCAAGGGCATCGGTGTTTCACCCGGCGTGGCCGTCGGCAAGGCCTACTGCATCCACGAGATCTTCGTCGATCCGCACACCAAGCGGCTGCCGGACGACGAAGTGATCGGTGAGTTGCGGCGATATGAAGAGGCGGCCCAGCGGACCGTTGCGGATCTGCACGCCCTGGCTCATAAAGTTTCCAGCCAGGTGGGCTCGGAGCAGGCGGCCATCTTTCGGGTCCACGAGAGCATCGTCCACGATCCGGCCTTCACGGAGAAGATCCGCGGCTGGATCGCCGACCATCGCGAGCCGGCCGAGTCGGCCTTGCACCGGGTGCTCAACGAGTACACTTCGCTTTTTGTGCGTACCAAGGATGAGTACCTCAAGGAGCGGCTGGCGGACGTCCGCGACGTGATCATCCGGCTCAGCGGGCACTTGTCGCCGATGCTGGCCGGCGATGCCGCCGACTTCTCCGGTCCGGTCGTGCTGGTGGCGCCCGAGCTGCTCCCTTCGCAGGTGGTGGCCCTGGGCGAGCGGCAGGTGGCGGCGATAGTGACCCAGAGCGGCGGTCGCACCAGCCACGCGGCTATCCTCGCCCGCAGCCGCGGCATTCCGGCCGTGTCGGGCGTGCGGGGCATCCTGCGGCAAGTTACCAACGGCGACACCGTGGTGGTCGACGGCCGCGAGGGGGTGGTGCTGGTCAATCCCGATCCGGAGACCGAAAGCGCCTACCGCAAGCTGCAACGGGAGTTTTTTCATCTCAAGGACGTTCTGGCCGAGAACCGCCACCTCCCCTCGGTCATGGCCGATGGGACGCCGGTCGAGCTGCTGGCCAATATCAATGGCCTGGACGACGCCAAGAAGGCCGCGGCCATGGGCGCCGCGGGCGTGGGGCTGTTCCGCACGGAATACCTGTATCTGACGCATCCGGACGTTCCGGACGAGGAAGAACAACTGGCGGCGTATCGGCAGATTATCGAGGCCAGTCCCGGGCGGCGGGTGACGATTCGGACCTTGGACCTGGGTGGGGATAAGACGATTCCGTACCTGGGGCACGACCGAGAGGCGAACCCCTTCATGGGGTGGCGGTCGATTCGACTTTCGTTTGAGCACCCGGGGTTCTTCACGACCCAGATCAGGGCCATCTTGCGGGCTGGTGCGGGTGCGGAGGTGCCGGGCGGGGTGCAGATTCTGTTTCCGATGATTACCACGTTGGAAGAAGTACGGCGGGTGCGAGGCATGGTTCGGCGGGCAAAGAGGCAATTGACCTCGCGGGGCCATGCCTTTGCCGACGTTCCGATGGGACTGATGGTCGAAGTGCCGGCCGCCGCCGTCTGCATCCGGTCGCTGGTGCGGTCGGTGGATTTTGTTTCCATCGGTTCCAACGACCTGGTCCAGTACCTGATGGCGGCCGACCGCGACAACCCGAAGGTCAGCCATCTTTGCCAGCCGCTAAGCCCGGCCGTATTGCGTGTGCTTTGCCGAGTGATTGCGGCTTGTAACAAGACGGGCAAACCCCTTACGTTGTGCGGCGAGATGGCCGGCCAGCCCAGCGCGTTCGTGCTGTTGGTGGGGATGGGTTTGCGCAGCTTCAGCATGAGCCCGGCGTTCATACCGACCATCAAGGAACTGACCAGCCACTTAACCGAAGAAAATACCCAGGCGATCGTGAAGCGGGCCTTGCGGCTGCAAACCACCGCCGAGGTGGTCCGTTTCATGGGCGACCAGATCGAGCAGTTGGCGCCCAGCTTGAAGATCCTCGACTCGGCCTGAGACACTGACCTGAGACTCCGATATGCGCCCTTACGTACCGGCCGCTGAACTTGGAGGTGAAACTTGAGAACGTTCGAAAATCGCCGCGCGTCTTGCTGGAGTGTTCTTCTTGGCGGCGCATTGGGCGCCATATGCTGGGGGGCCGCCGGGCGGGATGTGAGCGAGCGAGCGGTCGCGGACGAGCCTGCGGCTCAATCTCGAGCGGGCGGCTCGGGCGACGTGGCTTCAGGAGCAGGCAAGGGTGGTTCAGAAGCAGGCAAGGGTTCTAGAGGAGCAGCCAAGGGTTCTAGAGGAGCAGGCAAGCGCGCGATGCAATATCCCGAAACGATGCGGGGCGGCCAGGTCGACGACTATCACGGCACGACGGTGGCCGACCCCTACCGCTGGCTCGAGGATCCCGACAGCCCGGCTTCGCGCGCCTGGATCGAGGCCCAGAACGCCTTGACGTTCGGCTACTTGGAGCAGATTGCGGCGCGCGAACCGATTGGCCGGCGCTTGACCGAGCTGTGGAACTACCAGCGCTACGGCATCCCGGTCCAGCGCGGCGGACGCTACTTCTACGCCAAGAACGACGGCCTGCAGAACCAGAGCGTGCTGTACTGGGCACCGGCCTTGGACGCCGAGCCGCGGCTGCTGTTGGATCCCAATCGCCTCTCGGAAGAGGGAACCGTGGCGCTGTCCGGCCAGGCGATCAGCGAGGACGGCAAGCTGCTGGCCTACGGTCTGGCTTCCGCCGGATCCGACTGGCAGGAGTGGCGCGTCCGCGAAGTGGAGTCGGGCCGCGACCTGGACGACCACCTGCGGTGGATCAAGTTCTCCGGTGCATCCTGGACGCCCGACGGCAAGGGCTTTTTTTACAGCCGCTACGACGAGCCGTCGGCCGGCGAGCAACTGACGGCCACCAACTACTTTCAAAAGCTCTACTACCACCGCCTCGCAACGCCCCAGTCCGAGGACCGGCTGGTGTACCAGCGGCCCGATGAAAAGGAGTGGGGCTTCGACGGCCATGTGACCGAGGACGGCCGCTACCTGGTCATCACGGTCTGGCGCGGGACCGAGCGCAAGCACCAGGTGTTTTACCTCGACCTGTCCGCGGACGACGCCGAAGTGGTCGAATTGATCACCGGCTTCGACGCCCGTTACGAGTTCATCGCCAACGACGGGCCCGTGTTCTGGCTGCGCACCGACCTCGATGCGCCGCGGAACCGGGTGATCGCCGTCGATACCCGCAACCCGGCCCGCGAAGCGTGGCGGGAGGTGATCCCCCAGGCCGGCCAGTTGCTCGAAGAAGTGAACATGGTCGGCGGCCGCTTCTTTGGCTTGTACCTGCACGATGCGCACAGCCGGGTCGAGATGTTCGATTCGTCGGGCAAGAGCCGGGGCAGCGTCGAGCTGCCGGGCCTGGGCAGCGCGGCCGGTTTCGCCGGGCGCCGCGGCGACCGGGAGACCTTTTTCTCCTTCACCAGCTTCACCACGCCGACGACGATCTTTCGATACGACCTGGCCGCCGGCACCAGCGAAGTCTTTCGTAAGCCCGAGGTCGACTTCAACCCGGACGATTACGAGACGCGGCAGGTCTTCTATCAGAGCAAGGACGGCACCCGGCTGCCGATGTTCATCACCCACCGCAAAGGCCTCCGGCTCGATGGCCGCAATCCCACGTACTTGTACGGCTACGGCGGCTTCGACATCTCGATGACGCCCAGCTTTTCCGTGGGCCGCATCGTCTGGCTGGAGATGGGCGGCGTGTTCGCCATGCCCAACCTGCGGGGCGGCGGCGAGTACGGCACCCAGTGGCACGAGCAGGGGATGAAGGCCTTGAAGCAGAATGTCTTCGATGACTTTATCGCCGCCGCCGAATACCTGGTCGCCCGGCGATACACGTCGAGCGACAAGCTGGCCATTGCCGGCCGGTCCAACGGCGGCCTGCTGGTCGGGGCCTGCATGACGCAGCGGCCGGAGTTGTTCGCGGCCGCCGTGCCGGGGGTGGGGGTGATGGACATGCTGCGGTTCCAGAAGTTCACGATCGGCTGGGCCTGGGTCTCCGAGTACGGCTCGTCGGACGACCCCGAACAGTTCAAGTCGCTGTATGCGTATTCGCCCTTGCACAATCTCAAGCCGGGCGTCGCGTACCCGGCCACGTTCATTGTCACCGCCGACCATGACGATCGGGTGGTCCCCGGCCACAGCTTCAAGTTCGCGGCCGCGCTGCAGGCCGCCCAGGCGGGAACGCAGCCGGCCCTGATCCGCATCGAGACCAGCGCGGGCCACGGCGCCGGGACGCCCACGTCCAAGGCGATCGAGGAGCTAGCCGACGGCCATGCCTTCTTGGTTCAGGAGCTCGACGTGCAACTGCCTGAGAGCTTCCCGGCTCTGAAAGCCGCGAGCGAGGCCGGACCAGAATGACCCGATTGCTCGAATACGGCTCGCGGATACCGTGGTTTGCTTACGGCTAGGCGGCGCTGGAGATCAACGCGCCAAGTTTTTCCATCACCTTGGACACCGTTTCACCCGGCAGGGCACAGATGAACTCGGCCCGTCGCGCTCGCCAATCCAGGCTCTTGACCTGGTCGGAAAGGATGACTCCGTTCACCCTCGTTCCTTCGGGGATAATGACTTCGAAGGGATAGCCTTTGATCTGTGAAGTAATGGGACAGAAGATCGCCAACCCGACTCTGTGGTTATAGGCTCGTGGCGAGAGGACCAGGGCCGGACGGCGTCCCGCCTGCTCATGCCCGGCCTGTGGGTTCAAGCTGATCCACACCGCATCGCCGCGCTGGGGCACGTATGGCGCGGCCGTTCGCCGCTTTTCTACCATGCCTCGCGTCCAGTCGGCGGGCCGTAATCCACCTCACCGTGGATATTGCTGTCGGTTACCTCTGCCAACAATTCCTCAAGTGTCGGACGAGTTGGCTCGATCGGACGCACGATCAATGCGCCGTCCTCAACCGAAATATTAACGACGCTGTCCTGCGTAACGTGAGCTTCCTCCGCGCAGGACTTGGGAATCCTGAGCGCCAGACTGTTTCCCCACTTCTGAATTCGCGTTTTCATCCGCCGGCCTCCCCGCAGGTCTGTATCTACAATGAATATACGGCAACCGATCGGACGAGGGAAGCCGGACGCCGGTTGATCCCCCTTCCAGAAACCGGCCGGAGATCTATAATGCCGGTTTCGCAAATTTGGCGAGCAGAAGACGAGGCGGGGCCATGCCCAAGCAAAAGACCCATAAAGGCACCAAAAAGCGGTTCCGCGTCACGGCGACCGGCAAGGTCAAGCACCGGCACGCGGGCACCAGCCACCTGGCGGCCGGCATGAGCAAGAAACGGCGGCGGAACCTGCGCGGGACCACCACGGTCCATCCGCTGGAAGCCAGGCGGATCAAGAAATCGCTCTGCGGCAACAGCTACTGATCGCTGGCGTGGGCGGCGATTGGCCAGAGGTAAACACCAATGAGATCGATGAAGGGCGCGGCCCGGACCCAGGCCAAAAAGCGTCTGTTCAAAAAGGTCAAGGGTTACCGGGGCGGCCGCGGCGGCTTGCTGCGGACGGCCAAGGAGACGCTGGTCCGCGCCGGCGTGTACGCCTTCCGCGATCGCCGGGCACGCAAACGCGACTTCCGCCGCTTGTGGATCATCCGCATCAACGCCGCCGTCCGCGAGCGAGGCCTCCGCTACAGCCAGTTCATCAACGGCCTGGCCAAGGCCGGCATCGAGCTGGACCGCAAGACGCTGGCCGAAATGGCCGTGGCCGATCCGGCGGGCTTCGATGGCGTCGTGGCCCAGGTTAAAGAGGTTCTGAGCGCCGGATAGAGCTGGGCCCACGCACGTGCCACTCGCTGATTTCCTGGCGGACCTGGACCAACTGCTTGCGGCCGTCCGATCGGCATTGGACCGCGCGGCCGATCCGGCCGCCTTGGAGGCGGCCCGCATCGAGTTCCTGGGGGCCAAGAGCGGCCGCATCAAAGCCGCACAGAAGGCGCTGGGCGGCGTCGACAAGGCCGACCGCCCCGCCGCCGGCAAACGCTTCCACGAAATCCAGCAGGAGATCGAGGCCGCGTTTGCCGCCGCCCGCGAGCGGATTTCCGCCGGCGGCCCTGCCGGCAAGTCGGCCGAGCAGTTCGACCCGACGCTGCCGGGCAAGCGCCCCCGGCTGGGACACTTGCACCCGCTCACCCAGACCGTCGAAGATCTCAAGGAGATCATGGGGCGGTTGGGGTTTACCGTGGCCGACGGTCCGGAAGTCGAGGACGAATGGCACAACTTCGAGGCGCTCAACATCCCGGCCGAGCACCCGGCCCGTGATCCGCTGGAGAATTTCTACCTGGCCACGGCCCAGGCAGCCGGCGGCGGGCCGCTGTTGCTGCGCAGCCAGACCAGCACGGTGCAGATCAGGGTCATGGAACAGACCAGGCCGCCGGTGCGGATCATCTCGCTGGGCCGCGTCTACCGGCCCGACACGGCCGACGCCACGCACTACCCCATGTTCCAGCAGATCGAAGGTTTGCTGGTCGACCGCCACGTGAGCATGGCGGACTTGAAGAGCGTGCTGCGGCTGTTCGCGATGAGTTATTTCGGCGGCGAGGTGCAGATCCGCTTTCGGCCGTCGTTCTTTCCCTTCACCGAGCCGAGCGTGGAGGTCGACATGCACTGGAACGACCGCTGGATCGAGATGGGGGGCGCCGGCATGGTCGATCCGCACGTGCTGTCGGCGGTGGGTTACGACCCGGAGGAGGTGTCGGGGTTTGCCTTTGGCCTGGGCGTGGAGCGGGTCTGCGCCCGGCGTCACCAGGTGACCGACATCCGCGAGTTCTACAAGAACGACGTGCGGTTTCTGGAGCAGTTTTAGCCCGGCTCTCCCATGATTGTCTCCTGGAATTGGCTCAAGGACTACGTGGCATTGGACGTGCCGGTCGCCGAGTTCGAGCGGCGGCTGATGATGGCCGGCCTCAACCACGAGAGCACCGAGCCGGTCGGCGACGACCTGGCCATCGACCTGGAAGTCACCAGCAACCGCCCCGATTGCCTGGGACACCTGGGCATCGCGCGCGAGGCGGCCGTGCTGTTCGCGCAGCCGTTGCGGCTGCCTGCCGCCGAGCCTCGCCAGGGCGCCGCCCAGGCCGCCGACCTGGCCCGCGTCCGCCTGGAGTGCCCCGAGCTGTGCTATCGCTACACGGCCCGCGTCGTGCGGGGCGTGAAGATCGCGCCCAGCCCGGCCTGGCTCGTCAAGCGGCTGGCGACGATCGGAATCCCGGCCATCAACAACGTGGTCGACATCACCAACTACGTCTTGATGGAGTGTGGCCAGCCGCTGCACGCCTTCGACCTGGCCCGGCTGGCCGGCCGCGAAATCGTGGTCCGCCAGGCCCGCGCCGGCGAGACCTTCCTGGCCATCGATCACAAGACGTACACGTTGGCCGCCCGCATGTGCGTTATCGCCGACCGCGATCGCCCCGTGGCACTGGGCGGCGTGATGGGGGGCGCCGATACCGAGGTGACCCACAACACTCGCGACATCCTCTTGGAATGCGCCGAGTTCGACCCGCTGTCGATCCGCACCACGGCCCGGGCGCTGAACTTGCACAGCGCCTCGTCGTACCGCTTCGAACGCGGCCTGGACTCCCAGGGAGTCGATTGGGCCAGCCGCCGCGCCTGCCAACTGATTCTGGAACTGGCCGGGGGTGAGCTGGCCGCCGGTGTGATCGACGTGGGACGCGCCGCCCCCGAGCGCCCGCCGATTACGTTGCGGCTGAGCCAGTTGCCCCGCATCCTGGGGATCGAGATCGACGCCGGCCGGGTCCGCGAGATCCTGGTGGCGCTGGGCAATCGGCTGGTCAGGGCCGACAAGAACCAGATCGAGGTCGTGCCGCCCGGTTGGCGGCGCGACCTGTCGCGCGAGATCGACCTGGTCGAGGAAGTGGCCCGCATCCACGGCTACGACGAGATCCCGGAGGACGTCAGCGTGCCCATGGCCACTTCGGCCCGCAGCCCGCAGGACCGGGTGCTCTCGCGCATCCGGCACGTGTTGACGGCCGCCGGCTACGACGAGGCCCTCACGCTCAGCGCGGTCGAAGAGGACTGGTCGGCGGCCTTCAGCCCCTGGACCAGGGCCGAGCCGCTCGTCTCCCCGACTCCCATTTTGCGCCGCTGTGACCGGATGCGCCGCAGCCTCGTGCCCAGTCTGCTCGGCGCACGCCGCACCAACGAAACGCTGGCAAATCCGCTGATCGAGCTGTTCGAGATCGCCCGCGTCTACTTGCCCCGGCCGGCCTCTCTGCCCGACGAGCAGCTCATGCTGACGCTGACCAGCGGCGGCGACTTTTATGCAGTCAAGGGAGTGCTCGAAGCCCTCTTGGCCGATCTGAACCCGGCGGTCGAGCTGGAGATCCGAGACACCACGCTGGAGCTTCTGGCCGAAGGCCGAAGGTGCGAGCTGGTGCTGGACGGCGAAGTGCTCGGTTACTTGGGCGAGGTTTCCGCGGCGGGGCTGAAGCGGTTCGACCTGCGTGGGCCGGCCACCGTGGCCGAGATCAAGCTGGCGGCCCTGGTCGACCGGGCCGATCTGGTGCCCCTTTACCGCGAACCGCCGGCGTTTCCGGCCACCGCGCGCGACATCAACCTGGAGATGGCCGAGGGCGTACGCTGGGCGGAGATCGCCGCCGAGGTCCGCAGCAGTGGCGGAGAGCACCTGGAGGGGCTGGAGTTCAAGGAGATCTACCGCAACGACGAGCTTCGCCGCGGCGGCTTGAAGCGCGTGCTGTTCACGATCACGCTGCGGTCGCGCCAGGGCACCTTGACCAGTCCGCAGGCCGACGCCATCCGCGACCAGATCGTCGCCTCCTGCCGCGCCCGCTTCGGCGCCACGCTGGTCGCCTGACGCTGGCTACGCTCGGCTCGCACCCGTCTGCCAAAGGGCACCTGACCCCACCCTCTCTGCGAAGCGCATCAAATGCTGAACGGAATGGGCGTCAGGCAAAAAATCGGAATCGATAGCGACGCGAGGCCGATCACCCGCCGGGCGAGGCCCAGCGGCGCCGTGTCGTTGCGGGTGGGAGGGTGCCGAACGCCAAGCAACAGGATCAGGCCCAACATCAACACCCAGCCGAACTGCTGGGCCAGGATGATGAATAAAACCACCGCGGCCGCCATGAGCCAGGCCAGCAGGTGGGCCCAGCGGCCAAAAAGTGCATACGCCACGTGGCCGCCATCGAGCTGACCGATGGGCAACATGTTCAGCCCGGTTACCAGCATGCCGACCCAGGCGGCCATCAACATCGGATTGCCGGCGTGGATCAGCTCCCACCCCGCTGGGTCGTGCGGGTGCAGCCAGCCGGCCAGCCAGACGAACAACAGCGGGTTGCCGAAATAGCCGTCCACGCCGCGTGGAATCGCCTCGGCCTGGAGCATGCCGAACCAGGCCAGCGGCAACGCCACCGCCAGGCCGGCCCAGGGACCAGTCAGGCCGATGTCGAACAGTTGCCTGCGGTCGGCATCGGATCCGCGCATGCCGATGAAGGCGCCCATGGTGCCGATCCGCCAGAGGGGCATGGGAAGGAAAAACGGCAGGCTCGCAGGAATCCGATACCGCACCGCCTGCAAAAAGTGGCCCATCTCGTGGGCCATCAGAATGGCCATCAGGGCGGCCATGTACACCAGCCCATCGGACCAGTGATTCGCAAAGACCGTTGCCGGTTCGCTCAAGGTCGTCAACAGGTCGCCGCCGGTGGTTCCCGCCAGGAAGGTCGTGAAGCACGTGGCCAAAAACAGGATGGCTGGAACGCGTACCCTTCGCCGACGCGAAATCCGCCCCGGCTGGCCATCCTGCTGCCCCGGCGTGCCCGCCGCAGGTGGCTGGGCGGAACCCGGTTGAGTGGCCCGGGGTTGAACAGCGGGCGGTGCAGCGGCAACGGTCGGCGCCGGATCAGGCTGGGCTGCCTGCGGTACGGCCGCCTGCCGGGCCTGCGGTGCAGCAGAATCTTGCATGATGCACGCCAACTATGGGCCAACCCGATTTGCACAAGCTCCTAACGGACCACCCGGCCATGCCATCCGCAAAGGTCGCGACGGCCGGCCGAAGCCCAAACATATCACATCGAGCGGCCAGCGCCCAACTCAGCAGGTCCGTATGGAAAAACCTACGCCCGGGTCGGGCCGCGTGCCGCCGGCTGGCGGTGCTCTGCCTCGCGGCGAGCGGGCCCGGCCGGCTGGCCCCGGCTCCGTTTGGCTGGCGGGCGGTCGGCGGTGCGGGTTGCAGCGGTTCGATAGGTTGGGGGAGACTCAAGCTGGGTTCAATCGAACCGCCATTCGAGGCCGCCATCCCACTGGCTGTCGAGCTCTTCCTGCCCGTCGAGCCCCGGATGTGACGCGAACCGCTGGGAGTGCCGAGAATCCGGCCCACTGGGCGTACGTTTGCCGGCCTGTTCCTGGAAGCGGCCGAGCTGGTCTTCGACAAAGCGCAGCGAGTCGTCCAGCGCGGACTTCAGCCGATGCTTCGACAACAGCCGCGCGATGTACGGGTCGGCCCAGGGCAGAAGGTCTCTCGGCTGAGCGTCGCCGCCTTCGGCCGACTCGGGAATCTCCACGACGACGCAACGTGGCATTCTGTTTTGCATCGCGTCACCTTCCTCTCTTTGCCGGATCTCGTTTGTCCGCCCAGTTGGGGCTGCATCTCGAAGAGCAAATCCAGGGCCAACAGGTTCGCGATTTTGGAAGGCGAATCGCAGCTCGTGTGGCAGATGCCGTGCCAGCAACGCTTTAGCGTCGGCCGTGCGCCCAAAGATCGGCCCCTTCGGCGCATAACGGTGGCCCGACGGCCAGCCAAAATTTGCAAAACGATACACATTCCGAAGGCAGAAGGCAGAAGGCAAGAAGGCAGAAGGCAGCTCTTGGTCCTTGGTGCTTAGGACTTGGGAAAGAGTCCGGCGGCGAAGCCCAAAGTACAAAGACCTAAGCACTTCCTGCCCCTATTCTGCTTTCGTCGTGCCCAGCTTCTGCTTCAAATAGTCGATCGCTTTTTGCAGTTGGGGATCGAACGGAGGATCGGTCTGGACCGATTGCGCGGAGCCCGGCCGCCGCACCACGTCGCGCTGCCGCCGCTCTTCGACGACTCGCCGCAGCTCCTCGTCGGTCAGCTTGACCTCCAGTCCCGGATTGGGCGTGACGCCCCAGGCGTCTTCTTCCTTGGCGTTCTTGCCCCGGTCGATGTTCCTGTCGCTGGGCCGCCAGTACGTGGCGATGGTCAACTTCAGCACGCTCTTGCCCTCTTCCAACGGGATGACGTTCTGCACGGTTCCCTTGCCGAAGCTGCGTTCGCCCACCACGGCGGCCCGGCCATGGTCCTGCAGGCAGGCCGCCACCACCTCGCTGGCACTGGCGCTAAACCGGTTCATCAGCACCACCAGCGGCAGATCAGGGTAGGGGGCATTGCCCGAGGCCTCGAACACTTCGCGGTCGGTCTGATCGCGGCCCCGGGTGCTGACGATGCGGCCCCGCTCAAGGAAGAGATCAGCGGTCGAGGTAGCCGACTTGAGCAGTCCGCCGGCGTTGTAGCGCAGGTCGAGGACCAGGCCTTCGGCTTTCTCGCGGGCCAGGTGAGCCAGCGCGCCCTGGAGCTCCGACGTGGTCCGCTCGCCGAAGCCGACGACGCGAATGTAGCCGATTTTGGTGTCGTTGAGAAAAAAGTTCCAACTGCCGTCGGGGGCGCGCGTGTCGCCGAGCACCGTGTCGACCTCGATAATGGCCCGCTTGAGCTCGATATCGACCGGCCGGGTGTCTCCTTCGTGCAGCACGGTCAGCCGGACTGGTTCGCCGGGCTGGCCCCGCAGCCGCTGGACCGCGTCCTGGATGTTGAAGCCCTCGGTGCTCTCGCCGTCGATCAGCAGGATCTTGTCGCCCGCCAGGATACCCGCTTCATAGGCCGGCGAGCCGACCAGCGGGCTGAGCACCGTCAGCAGCTTGGTCTGGGGATCCCAGGAGACTTCGATGCCGATGCCGCCGAATTGCTGGTCGAGCGACTCGCGAAACTCGGTCGATTCGGCGGGCGGAATATAGGCCGAGTAGGGATCCAGGCGGCCGACCATGCCGGTGAGCGCTCCCTCGAACAGGTCGCGGTCGTCCACTTCCTCGACGTAGTGGGCGTCGATCTGCGAGAGCACCTCGACGAAGGTGCCGAACATCCGGCCGTAATGGCTGCGGTAGGCGCTGTCGGCCTTCTTGTAGCAGGCGAACGAGACGATGGAAATCGCCAAGAGCAGGTTCAGATTGCGTCGAGACATCGAGCGGCCTCGCGGGACGGGATTTGCGGCACTGGTGACATTCTAAAGGAGGAAGGTGGAAGGTGGAAGGTGGAAGGAGGGACATGAGGACAAGGCGACGCGGCGATGACGGGGACGGACGAGTCCCCTCCTCCCGCGGCCCTCGGAGCAACACTAACCCGACGCGGATGTCGGACTTCGGCGAGCTCAGTCGAGCCGCGGTCTCGACCCGCCCCGAGCTCGTCGAGGGACGCCAGCGAGAGGCGTGATGTGGTCCACTCGCTCCGCGAGTGGTTGGCGGGAAAGGCGTCCCCCCCGGCGGCGACACGCAGGTGCTGGCCAGGCGAACCATGCCCGGCGCATCGGCGCCGGCCGTCGTTGGTCATTCGGCATGATTGCCGCGCCCGGACGCCCGGATTCTCCGCCAGCCGCCCATGGAATGCAAGGAATCCTCTACAATGGGTGGGGTGCAAACCCGTGGAGTCGATAGGAGATTGAGCGATGACCGACCAGGCCGACTACGATGCCGACGATCTGCGGGCCGACGATCTGGACACCGATGATCTGGACCCCGACGATGCCGACGATGCGGACATTGACGAGTTGCTCGAGAGGCAGTGGGAAGCGCTCGGCTTGCCTCCGCCGGTTTACGAGGACGAAAGGCTGGCACCCGAGGTCGACTTCAAGGTGTTGCACAAGCTGGTGCGTCGCGAGTTGCCCGATCAGATGGCCGCCGCCGCCTTCAAGCTGGTTTACACCTTCAGGAGTTGGAGCTTCGCGCACGCGCGGGTTCTCATGGAGGAGGCGAAGCGTTCGCGGCAGGCTGACCTATTTGATCCCACTGCGGATGAGCATTGAGGCCGCCGGCCGCGGCCCTGGTTCAGACTTGTGGCCGATCGGCGCGCGCCAGCAATGGCGGCAGCTCGCCGCCAGCGGACCTGGGCTGCAAGTCCGCCTCCGGAGGCCGAAGGTCCGCCTGTGGAGGATCGCCTTGTCGCCGGTTCTCCTCTCCATTGCCTCGCCCGCAGGGCGCACGATAGTTGCCAGGGACTTTAGTCCCTGGTTTGGTGCCCCACCCCATTTTTTTCCCGCCCGGCGGGCGAACGCAGCGCGTCCAATTCCCTGCGCGGACCCTTCCTCCCTCTGACCTCTGCCCTCTGACTTCCGACTTCTTACTCCTGCTTCCAGAGTTCGGAAACGGGGATGGTCGCTTCCGTATCGCCGGCCCGGCGCTCGAGTTCTTCCAGGAAGCCCGGATCATCGTCGGACAACCCAGCGATGTCGTCGGGCAGGGTATCCAGGAGGCGCCTGACGATTACCAACCGGTCGGCCTCCGGAAGTTTGAGAGCGGCGTCCAGGATTTCATCACGGCTGGCGGGCATGGCGCCGATTCCTTTTGGTCGGGCGAAGAGGCACAATCATGATTCATTCTTGAGCACCTCAATGAACTCGTCCAGCACTTTCTTTTCTTCTTTGGTTAATCGAGCGAAGGACTCCGACTGGGCTGCGAAGCGAGACGCTTGCTCGGACAAGTTGCTGGGCACTTCGCGGACTGCTCCCGCAAGTACCAGCAGCCGCCTTTCGGGCAACTGGTAGAACTTGCTCAGCTTGTGAAGCGTAAGCGGCGAGGGTCGATAGCCGGGATCGCGTTCCATCGCAATGATTTCCTGCCGGTCGATGTCCGCGCGGCGTGCCAGGTCATCCACGGTGAGCCCTCGCTCGCGGCGAAGCATCTGAACGAAAAGATGGAAGGCCTGTCGGAGCGTGGACACCTCGGGATCATCGGCATCCATGACTACGCTGACCCGTTGCTTCAGGGCTTTGGCGATCCGGTGCAGCATGGTCAGGGAATGCCCTTCGTAATCCGAGTCCTCCAGCCGGCTGATAACGGACTGGGTTGTTCCGACAATCTCGGCGAGCTCGCCCTGACTGAGGCCGGCTTCAACGCGAAGCTCGTAGATCATCCGGGCAACTTCGGCATTCACTCGTTCGGCTTCCACAGAAGCCTTTCGCTCCGCATCCTTCACGTATCGACTGCGAAGGATGTCCACGGCGCGTATGGTCTTGTCCTTCTTGGCCATCATCCTTACTCCGCGTAGGTGTGCTTATCTGGATCTTGATCAAACAACGACTTGTTCCTCAACGCGCGATCGATCTCTTTGTCCGGACCTGCCCCTTCTTTCGTGATTCCATGCGAGAGAATGGCGCCTCGTGCATGGAAGGAGTAGAGGATCCGGTAGTTGACGCTCCTGAATCGGATTCGAAGCTCATAGACGCCATCCCTCAGGTAGTCCGCCTCCGGGCGCCGCAGCTCATGGCCGAGTTCCGCAAGCCTTTCGATGCGGACCTGGCACTTGTCCTGAACTTTCGAGTCCTGCTCATCCAGCCAAAAGAGCAACGGCGCTGCGCCGTCCTCTTCGGCGAAGATAAGAACCTCTGTTTGGGGCATCAGTTCGCCTCCACTAGTATCGCATTATTGCGATGGAAAGTCAACGCAATATTGCGATAATTACAGGGGCTGTCAAGGGTGCGCGATTGCGTTTGCGCGTTCGGAGGGCGCCTGAATCGCCGGGATGCACTCGGCTTTGCATGACGCCCCGTCAGCGGCGCTGTGCGCCTGCCACTGGAGCATCGCGCGACATCCCGGCGCGCCGGGACCTCGCCTCCTCCGCCTCCTCGTCTCTTCGCCCGCAGGGCGCACGGACGTTGCCAGGGGCTTTCAGTCCCTTGGAGCCCAGCCTACCCGCTCCCCCTCGCACCAACCACCGGCCACTAACCACTCACCACTGCTTTCCCGGCAACGCCCTGGGTACACAGCCCCCCCTCTTTCTGACTTCTGACCGCTGCCCTCTGACTCCTGATTCAGGTCTCAGCCATCGGTCCGCGTCACCGCGTTACGGCCCTGATCGTCGTTGTGGTTGATTTCGGCGGAGGCAGCTCATTTGCGTGGCAGCTCTTTGTATTGCAACACGTCGAACCCCACGGAAAAGTGAAATCCCCTGTCCGCGCGAATCCGAGAGCCTCGTTCATTTCGCGGATCACGGGACCACTCATCCTCCGCAGGGGCGATTCCACTGAAGGAGCCCGTCTCGTAACCGATCAGTTCCAGCGCGGTGCCCGGCTTCGGCACTTTGCGTTCAGCCCAGCGCGAACCCAGCCAAAGCACGGCAGGCTCGTCCAGTGTGCGGTCGCCGACTTGCCGGACGCGCACATACTCCTCCGGATCGACCGCTTTCGCCCCCTTTCCGAAGTCGGCCTCCACCATTTCTCCTTGAACCGTCAGGAGCGTACCCAACGGCCGGTCGAGTTTGCCGAGCACTTCAATCGTGTCGCCGAGATCCACGGCGCGCACGCTGGCGATGGCTTTAGGCCGCTGCCGTTCACCGCCCGCCGGAAGTGCCACGATGCCGACGAGCAGAGCTGCCGCCACGGTGCACAGCGCCGCGAGAGATCGTTTCATGTCCTCGTCTCCGTGGAAAGAAAGGCCTTGCCTGCCCGCAGTATAACGCGTCGTGACCGACACGCGTCCGTGGAATCTTGTCCCCGCGATCGGGTCCGTCCGCACGCCATCGGCGATCCTCCCGCCCCGAAGGGGCGCAACACATCAGCCCAGCGGCAACGCCCTGGGTGACCAGCGCCCACCCCCTCCCTCTTTTTTCTTCGTCTTCCGATGGTCTCAGCCATCGGGCGTGGCGCGCCGAATGCGCCCAGGTCGGTCTCAATTCGCTCATGCCCGCCAGTTCGGTGTTCCCCGCGTTCGGCCGAGTCCTGCGAATTTGCTTGCACTCCGCACTGGCAGGCCCTAGAGTCGTGCCTAACGGGAGGGCGAGCAAATGGCTGGAACCGAATGGTTTTGCAAGATCGGCAACACCGTTCACGGTCCCTTCGAGGCCGGCCAGCTTCGGCAACTCGCTCAATCAGGCCGCCTTGGTCCTGATGACTTTGTCCGGAAGGGTGCCGGCGGCCAGTGGGTCAAGGCTATTCGCGTGACTGGCTTGGTTGCGCCGACGCCGCAGCCAGAACCGCAACCCGCTCGCTCCTTGGTTCAAACGGTCAAGCCGGCGAAGCCGGTGGCCGCCCAAATCGTAGAGTCATTCTACGGCCCAAAGGCACCGCCCCCGGTGCCGACGATGCCTCAAGATTCGCCTGAGGCGGCTTGGCAACGTCAGTTTGCTGCCCAAGCGCCGTTCCAACCTTCGCCCTGGCAGCAACCGATGCCGCCGCAGCCTTACCCGCCTCAGCAGGCTGCGCCTTTCCAGCCTGGCTACATGACTTCCAGAATTAACCCTGAAAAACTCGGTTGGTTTGGCATCTTGATGTTTGCTTTACTCACCGTTGTTATGTTGTGTTACATTGTTTCGACTCGCCCCAAATCCTTGCTCGAAGAAACGCTAGAACAAACCATCGAAAAAGACAAACAAATTTTGGAAGAAGATATCCGTGTTAGCTCCATAACTGACAAGATGCGAGACTTGGAAGACAAGATACAAAAAATAGCTGAACGACTTGAAAGAGGAGGCTACAGAGAGCCCAGCGAGGAAGAAATGAAAGAATGGAACAGGCTAGAGAGTCAACTTGAAGAATTGCGGGAAGCCAGGAGGAGAATCAAATCTCTACCTTGAAAGGCTAATCTCGAGTGTAGGCGATCCAGAAAACTCGCATCTTGTAGCGTTAGCTATGGGCCGACTGGCCCATCGTCGATTCTTTCCGGTGCCCTCGGCCATCGACGGCCATTGCCTCCGGTGCAACTGCTTGTGCATTTTGCCGCTCTGTCGGCAGCTCTGAGGAGTGTCCGCTACGTTCGGCGAGCCTCAAAAGTAGAATGTCGCAGACAATGTCCCCTTCTCCTTTTCACCAAGAACATGAAGGAGAGCCCGCCGAACTGGAGGCATTAAAGACCCAACGAGCATAGCGTCCGCCGCCGCCGGCCTCCGCCGATCCGTGTTAGGCTGCAATGTGCGCGCTCACAGGAGACCAGTCGATGTTCACGTACCAAGTTCGCTTGTCGCCAAAACCCGGCAACCCTGGCGGCAACATCACCGTCACGGTGCAAGCGCGTTCGGACACCGAGGCTCGCACGATCGTTGTGTCCCAGAACCCGACGTACCAAGTGCAGGCGATCCATCGCGTCAACTGACAAGGCACTGCCACAATGCGTACCTCAACAGCGGAAGCAAACAATTACAGGGTATTCGGACTTTTGAGTGGGTTCGGTGGGGGCTTTGCCCCCATACCCCCAG
>JBBDYJ010000022.1:0-33494 GCA_040901675.1 Pirellulales bacterium
CTTTCAACCCCAAGGGGAGCAAATGAGCGAAATCAAGGTCTACGTGGTCGAGTTCGGGGACCGCAACCACTACCAGATGCAATACGCGGACCCGCTGACCAGGCGGAAGCGCACGAGGTCAACCGGAGTCGAGCGGACGGGCCGCAAGGCAGAGCGGACGGCAGCCGAGCGAGCGGCCGCCAAATGGGAAAGCGCGCTCCGGGAAGGGCGCTACGCCGAGCCGAGCAGGATCCTTTGGGCGGACTTCCGGGACCGCTACGAAGCCGAGAAGCTGCCCAGCCTGGCACCCAGGACCGCGGAGCCCGCCTCGGCGGCGCTCAACCACATCGAGACGCATATCAACCCCCACCGGCTGGCCGACGTGAACGCGGCGACCCTGAGCACTTTGCAAGCCAAGCTCCGCGAGGCCGGCTTGAAGGAAACGACCATCGCCGGGCACCTGGCACACTTGAAGGCCGCCCTGAGTTGGGCGGTGTCCGTGGGGATGTTGGCCGTGATGCCCAAGGTGTCGATGCCCAAGCGGGCCAAGGGGCAGACGTTCATGCGGGGCCGCCCCATCACCGCAGAGGAGTTCGACCGGATGTTGGCCAAGGTCAAGGTGGCCCGGCCGGCCGACGCGTCGGCCTGGAAACACTACCTGAACGGGCTGTGGCTGTCGGGCCTGCGGCTGGGCGAGTCGCTACTGCTGGCGTGGGACGACGGCAAGCTGGCTGTGGACCTGACCGGCAAGCACCCGCGGCTGCGCATCGAGGCGGAAGGCGAGAAGGGGCACAAGGACCGCCTCTTGCCGATGACCCCGGACTTTGCCGAGTGGCTGCTGAGCACGCCGGAGCACGACCGCGTGGGGCTGGTGTTCAAGCTGCCCGGTTTGCTCACCGGCAAGACCATCAGCCAGAAGCGGGTGAGCCGCATCATCAGCACCATCGGGGAGAAGGCCGGCGTGGTGGTCAACAAGGACGAAGGGAAGTTCGCCAGCGCTCACGACCTGCGGCGCGCCTTCCTGACCCGCTGGGCCCCCAAGGTCAAGCCGGCGACCCTGCAACTCTTGGCCCGCCACGAGACCATCGAGACGACGCTGCGGTACTACGTGGCCCAGGACGCCGACGACGTGGCCGCCGAGCTGTGGGCCACGCACAAGCCCAAGGGTAACACTTTGGCTAACAGTGGCTCAGGGGCGGCTGCCGAAGATGAAAAGGACGACGCCCGAAGTGTCGATGCCAACAATGGTTAACCAGCGGAGGGCATGGGAGTCGAACCCACAACCGGTTTCCCGGCACCACATTTCCAGTGTGGCCGCTAGCCATTCGCTTACCCTCCGGACAACCGATCCAGCGGTCGGCCAACGTTAAATTCTAGCCGACAACGCGCCGGATGCAAAGTCGGTCGACGACCCGCTCGGCAGCGAGCAGCCCCTTCGAACAGCAGGCATTCCAGCCGCACGCCGGCAATTACCGCAATGGCCGTTGCCCGCAGGATCGAGCGGCTAGGCCGAGTCTCTTGCTTCTGAGCCGGAAACTCTGGCACAATACCTTGGGCGAATGGCGAACCGTAGGATATCCAGCCAGGCTCGCGCGGCGCGGCTCCCGCCGAGCCCTGACAAACATCGAACATTGAACCCCGAGCGCCGAACTCCGAAACCTGAACCCATCCATGAGCACCGCCTCGCATTCGGCCTCCGCCGACCGCGACCGCCAGTGGTTCATTACCGGCCGCTGGCAGGAATACGAAGGGGAGGCCAAGGCCAACCTGCTGCGAATCATCGCCATCGGGGCGTTTTATGCCATTGAGCTCTTGAACTACCACGGCCTGCGGTTCGGCTTCCTGGAGCTCGAGCGAGACGAAGGGGTCGATCGGCAGTTTCACCTGGCCGTTACCACGCTGGCCGTGGCCTGGACGCTGGTAAGCCTGGGCATTCTGCTCTGCCTGCGGGGGCAGATCTTTCCCGGCTGGCTGAAATTTGTCTCGACCGCTTGCGACGTAGTGCTGTTGGCTGCCGTCCTCACGCTGGCCGACGGTCCCAAGAGCCCGCTGGTGGTGGGCTACTTTCTGATCGTGGCCCTTTCGGGGCTGCGGTTCAATTTGCCGCTGGTCTGGTTCGCCACGCTGGCGTCGATGGCTGGCTACCTGTACGTGCTGGGGTACGCCAAGTGGTTTGCCGATCCGGCCCGCAACCTGCGGATCGAGCGCTACCAGCAGTTGATCTTTCTGGTGGCGTTGGGGCTGATGGGAGTCGTGCTCGGCCAGGTGATCCGCCGCGTGCGCCGGCTGGCCGAAGACTTTGCGTCCAGAGTCTCCGGCGGTGAACCCCCATGACGGAGCAAACACTGAAACTTGACGTTTGTCCGGAATGCGGGGCAGCCTACCCGGAGACGGGCGACCGCTGCTGGCTGTGCACGGCGGAACTGCCGCACGCGGGTGGGCGGCCGGCCACAGCGCCAACGACGGGTGCGTTCACGGCACATGGACCGTGGTCGTTTGGGCTCAGTTCGCTGATGATGCTCATCACGCTCATCGCCGTGTGCCTGGGCGTCGCGGCGGCAGCGCCGTGCCTGGGAATCGCGCTGGCCGTGGTGGTCACGCCCGCGCTGGTCCGCACGTTTATGGCCTCAACCCGCCGCAAGGCGCAGGGGCAGCGGCTGACGATGCCCGAGAAAGTGCTCGCGTTCTGGGGCTCATTGGGCATCGTGGTACTGGCGGGGGTGGCGGCGGGCGTGGCCTTTTTTGCCACTTGCTGGATCGCCGACGGTGCAGCAAGCGCCGTGCGGGGGCCGCAGATCCTGATCTACGACGACATCGGGCCCGTGGCAGGCCCGCCCAGCGATCAACTCGAGGCAGACCTCATCGCCGGTTTTAGTGTGTTCTTCGTGGGGATCATCGCTGCGCCCGTGGTGGGACTGATCGTGGGTGGGCTGGTGTTGTGGTGGCTGTGGCCGACCGGTAAACGAAAGGCGCGGAAATGAAACTGCGAGACCATGTATTTCTGGGCATGACGCAAAGCCTTTGCCCGGAATGCCTGGCGCTGGTGCCTGCCAAGATCGTGGTCCGCGACGGACGGGTGTATTTTCGCAAGCGTTGCCCCACGCACGGGCTGCGCGAGGATTTTGTTTGTTCGGACGTGCGCCAGTACGACCGCATGGAATTCAGCCTCGAAGGGAAAATGCCGGCGGAGTTTGGCACGGAGCCGGATCGCGGCTGCCCTTTTGATTGCGGGCTGTGCACCGAGCACGAGCAGCACACGTGCGTGGGCCTGGTGGAGATCACCACGTCATGCAACCTGAGCTGTCCCATGTGCTATGCCAGCAGCGGGCCGGGTGGCAAGCACTTGTCTTTCAGCGAGTGCCAGCGGGCGATCGACCGTCTGGTGGAGGTGGAAGGTCGAGCGGAGGTGCTGCAAATCTCCGGCGGCGAGCCGACGATCCATCCCCAATTCTTGCAGATTCTCCAATACGGTTGCGATCAGGCGATCGACCTGGTGATGATCAACACCAACGGCCTGCGTTTTGCGCGCGATGCAGAGTTGGTGGGCGCGGTGGCGCGGCTGCGGCACCGGCTTGAAGTGTACCTGCAATTCGATGGCTTTCGCGCCGCCACCAGCCAGCACTTGCGGGGCGAATCGCTGGTCGACATCAAGCTCCGCGCTATCGACGCCTTGGGCAAGGCGGGCATCCGCGTGATCCTGGTGTGCACGCTCGAAGGGGGCGTGAACGATGACGAGATCGGCGCGATCGTCAAGTTCGGCCTTGCGCGGCCCTGGATTACCGGCATCAGCTTTCAACCGGCCACGTACTCCGGCAGGCACGTGCTGCCGGCCACGCTGGAGCGGCGGGTCACCTTCCCGGATGTGGTGAAGGCGGTGGCCGAGCAGACGGAGGGCTTGTTCGGCGAGGAAGATTTCATGCCCCTGCCATGCGCGCACCCGAACTGCCACAGCCTGTCGTACGCGTTCCGCTCAGGAGATACGGTGGTGCCCATTTCGCGATTCATCGACGCGAAAAACCACCTCGACCTGCTGGCCAACGGCATCACGTTTACGCGGCCCAAGGCCAGGGAACTGATCCAGCGCTACCTGGGACGGCTGGGCTGCTGCGCCGGCGGCGGATGTGTCACAGAGCCGGCCGCCAACGGCGGTAGCACCCACTCATCCGTCAACGGCTCCGCGCCGCAAGCGACCGCCGCCACCAATGGATCAATGCCGATCGTCACGCAGATCGGACAATCGGACGGGCCGAATGCCGCCACGACGGCCGAAGTGCTGGCCGCGAGCGGATTCACCGGCGCCGCGCACGATTTTTTCACGCGAGCGCTGGCCGAGCAGTTGTCACCATCGGACGTATTCAGGATCACGATTACATCGTTCCTGGATGCCTATAACTTCGACGTCCGCAGGCTGATGAAGTGCTGCATTCATCACGTGCTGCCCAGCGGGCATGTGATACCCTTTTGCGCCTACAACGTGCTGTATCGCGAGGGGCACGTGCCGCTGCCCGTGTTGCGTCAGTTTGCGGTCAGCACGGCGGAGAGATAACGGCGCGCCGCCTGCTACGGGCTGGTATGGCCACTTTAGAACCTGCGCGTTGGGTTAGTGTGGAGTTCCCATGAACTGGATGCCGGCGCCGAGCACGGTTCGTTGGATGTATCCGGCCATCATGGGCGTAGCGGTGGTCACGGCCTTTGCCTTGAGCAGGCGGCGGCAGAAATCGCTGCCGCTGGGCCGGTGGGAGCGGCTGGGCATTGGCCTGGGTGCATTCTGCGGGGCCATGATCGGCGCCAAGCTGCCTTTTGTGCTGGCCGACTGGGAAGGGTTCAAGAGCGGCGCCGCCTGGCTCGACAACGGCAAGACGATCGTGTTCGGACTGGCGGGCGGATATTTTGGCGTCGAGATCGCCAAATGGGCGCTCGAAATCCGCATCAAGACGGGCGATAGTTTCGCCGTGCCGGTGGCCGTGGCCGTGGGCATTGGCCGGCTGGCCTGCTTTTGCGCCGGTTGCTGCCAGGGCGCCTTCACCTCGCTTCCCTGGGGCGTGAACTTTGGCGACGGGCCTCGGCACCCCACGCAGCTTTATGAAACCGTGTTCCACCTGCTTGCCGCGCTGGGACTGCACCGGCTGGAAGCCCAGGGCCGCTGCCGCGGTCAGTTGATCAAGTTGTACATCATGGTCTACCTGGTGTACCGCTTCGCCACGGAGTTCATCCGCCCCGAGCCAAGGCTGTGGTTAACGCTGACCGGCTATCAATGGGCCTGCCTGGGGCTGGTGCCCGTCTTCATTCTTCTCTGGATGCGCGACCAGCGATCCGGTGCCGAAACTCATCCGGCGTGAACCGGCGGAATCCTGGTCGTTGCGGCTGATGTCTTTGCGCGACCGCAACCGGCACCGCCCACCCAAGGGCATGATGGTCGTCCACCGTGGACGTCTGGACGGCGGGGGGCCGAACGCCCACCGGCGAGCGGTCAGTCGGCCACTTTGGCGGCGCCGCTGATCAGGCTGATGAAGTCGCGGTTGCTCTTGAACTTGGCCAGCTTGCTGGTGAGCTGCTCCATCGCGTCCACGTGGTGCATCGTCGACAGCGTCCGCCGCAGCATCGTCACGGCGTGCAGCGTCTCCGGATCCAACAGCTTCTCTTCGCGCCGCGTGCCCGACTGCGTGATGTCGATGGCCGGCCACACGCGGCGGTCGGCCAGCTTGCGGTCGAGCACCAGCTCCATGTTGCCCGTCCCCTTGAACTCCTGGAAGATCAGCTCGTCCATGCGGCTGCCCGTGTCGACCAGCGCCGTCGCCACGATCGTGATCGATCCGCCTTCTTCGAACAGCCGCGCCGTGGCGAACAGCTTCTTGGGGATGTCGAGGGCCTTGATGTCGACGCCGCCCGACATGGTGCGGCCCGTGTTGCCCACCCACTTGTTGAAAGCCCGGGCCATGCGGGTGATCGAATCCATCAGCAGGAACACGTCGTGCCCCATCTCGACCAGCCGCTTGCAGCGTTCGACCACCAGTTGGCTCAGCCGCACGTGGCTCTCCACGTCGCGGTCGAGGCTGCTGGCGATCACTTCGCCGTTGACGCTGCGGCGCATGTCGGTCACTTCCTCGGGCCGCTCGTCGACCAACAGCACGAAGAGCTTGACCTCCGGATAGTTGGTCGAGATCGCCTGGCTGATCTGCTGCAAGAGGATCGTCTTGCCGGTCCGCGGCGGGGCCACGATCAATGCCCGTTGCCCCTTGCCCAAGGGGGTCAGCAAGTCCATCACCCGCGGGCTCAAGGGCTGCGGCCCGGTTTCCAATTGCAGCCAGCTCTCGGGGTTGATCGGCGTCAGCGAGTCGAAGTGCTTGACCGAGAGGTAGTCTTCGGGCTTGTAGCCGTCGACGTCCAGCAGTTCCTTGAGCCTGGGACCCTGCTGCTTGCGGCTCTGCTGCACCAGGCCGTTGAGGAACACCCCTTCGCGGAGACCGAACTTCTCGATCATCGTGCCCGGCACGAAGGGATCGGTCCGCTCGCGCTGGTAGTTGTTGGTCGGGTCGCGCAGAAAGCCGTACCCGTTGGGGTGCAATTCGAGCACCCCGGAGGCCGGTTCGACCGGCAGAGGCTCGCCGTTGTCCGGCAACTCCTGCTCGTGCGGTGGCGGCCGGTCTCCCACGGGCCTGGGCCGCCGGCCGCGTCCCCGGGACTGATGCCCGTTATGATGATAAGGGCCGGGGCCGTGGCCGCCGCGTCCACCGCGGCTTCGCTTCTTCTTCGCCATTACCTCACCAGAGAAAGAGGGCCAGAGAAAGATATATTGTTGCGCCGTCGGGTGCCGCAGCACGAAGGCGCGCACCGGGTGCGCGTCAAAATAGGGGCGAACGCAAGCATATAGAGCGACCCGCGGCACGTCGCCGCAAGTCTAAACGGAGTCAATTCTCGCCCAAGGACGAAAATCGTTCAGTCACGTCGGGCCGGCCCACGGGGAGCATTCGCTGCACACCCATCCGCCGTGCGAAACGCGCCAGTTTCCGTACCAGCACGAGACGAACAAGGATTCCCCTGCTGAGCAAGCACCGGGGGTACTGCCGACAAGCATGACCGCCTAAAGAGCGTCGACCGTCCTGAAAATCAAAAACTGCCAGGGAACTCAGGACCAGAAGCGGCTCGTATCCCCTGAACCATCCTCAATCGTAGCAAGCCAAACTCTGCTTTAAATCCCGGTTCGGAGGATGCCCCCCCGGCCTCGAGGCCGATCAGGAGGCGGCGCCCATCTGTCAGGCAAGACGTAAAACTATGCAAATCTTAACTGCCTGCCCGGCCATGTCAAGCCGACCTCTCGAATTATGTTGCGAAAATAGGCAAAAGCCAACCCCCTTCCCAAACGGTTCCGCGACTGCCCAAAACGGCTATCCAGTCCTTAACTTCGGTCAATCTCGCAAAATCGCTAAGTTTTATACGACTGTGCCGAGCGGCACGCCGATATAGATTTCAAGCCGCGGCATTTACGCTTGAGGTTCTATCGGTTCGTCCCATGAGGCGCATGCACATGTCGGCAACACGCTGGGCCGCCCGCGGGGCACTGCTGGCTCTGGCCCTGGCAACCCCGGCGGCCGCTCAAGAAGGCCTCCGCTGGGAAACCACGCTCGAATCGGCCCAGCAACTGGCCCAGCGCACCAATCGACTGGTGCTGGTCCACTTCGCCGCGCCCTGGTGCGGCCCTTGCCAGCGTCTGGAACAGGAAGTCTTCAGCCAGCCGGGCTTCGGCCGCGAGCTGGAAAACCACTTTGTGGCCGTCAAGCTGAACTGCGACCATTTTCCGGCCACCGCCCGGCAGTTCGGCATCGAGCGCATCCCGGCCGACGTAATCATCTCGCCGCAAGGCGAGCTGTTGCACAAGGTGCCCCATCCCGAAAGGCCTTACACCAGCCGGGACTACGTGGCCACCATGCACCAGGCGGGCCTGGCACTGCGCCACGGGGCGATCGACTCGATTGCCCGCAACGACGGCGACCCGCGCCCGCAGGCGGTCCAACCCGCCGGCCACAACGATGTCAGCCCCGACGATCGCTATGCCGACTTTTATCGCCGCCGTCAGGCTGCGCTCGGGCTGGATAGCGCCGCGTCCCCGCCCCGTGGCACCGGGCAAGTGGCCGCTGGCCAGGACCAACGCGCCCGAGGCGCCGCCGACGAGAAGGGCACCGCCGACGACTATTGCGAGCTGCCGCGCTACGAAGATTCGCCGCAGGGCAACGACCGTGCCAGCGGTGCCACGAACATGGTCGATGAACGGTATCCCCACAACCAGTTTTCCCGCGGAACCACGCTGACCGGACCAGTCCGCAGCGCGGATCGCCAGCAACGCCGCCCGTCAACTCCACCGCCGACCCCCCAGATCCCGGCTGGCAACCCGCCCTTGGGACTCGACGGCTACTGCCCGGTCACGCTCGGTGAAAAGCGCGTCTGGCAAATCGGCGATGTCCGTTGGGGCGCCATCCACCGCGGCCGCACCTACCTGTTCACCGGACCGGCCGAGCAGGAAATCTTCCTGGCCAATCCGGACGAGTACAGCCCCGTGATTTCCGGCCACGATCCGGTGCTGGCCATGGACCGCAACCAGAACGTGCCGGGCCGCCGCGAGTTCGGCGTGTTCGGCCTCGACGGCCGCGTCTACCTGTTCGCCAGTCCCGAATCGCGCGACGCCTTCGAGCGCAACCCCAACCATTACTCCGCCGAGATCCTCCAGGCCCGGCGCTAGCCGTGGCGGCAAAGCGTAGCCGGCAGACTTTGCCTGGAAGAGGGAGGAGCGTGGAGGACGGCTGCGGCACGCCTGGCGGTAAAGTGGGAGCGTGCCCCAGAATTCGTACCCGTGTTCCTATTCCTCCTTCCTCCTTCCTCCTTCTGCCTTCCCTCCCTGCTCTTCCCAGGCCAGCGATCGCGAGACCGCCTGCTGCCAGCGCCGGTAGTTCTGCTCCCGCACGCCGGCGGCCATGGCCGGCTCGAATTCCCGGTCCAGCAGCCAATTGCGGCTTACGTCACCGGAATCCTGCCAATAGCCGACAGCGAGTCCCGCCAGGTAGGCGGCCCCCAGCGCCGTCGTCTCCGACACTTTCGGCCGCCTCACCTTCACGCCCAGCATGTCGGCCTGGAACTGCATTAAGGCATTGTTGATGCAGGCTCCGCCGTCGACCTTCAGCTCGCCCAGCGGCAAGCCCGAGTCGCGCTGCATGCAGTCGGCCAGGTCGCGCGTCTGGTAAGCCATCGCATCCAGGGCCGCCCGGGCCAGGTGGCCTGCGGTAGTGCCCCGCGTGATGCCGACGATCGTCCCGCGGGCATAAGCGTCCCAATAGGGCGCCCCGAGCCCGACAAAGGCCGGCACCAGGTACACGCCCCCCGAGTCGGGTACCGTGGCCGCCAGCCGCTCGACGTCGGCGGAGCTGCGGATCAGCCCCAAGCCGTCCCGCAGCCACTGCACGGCCGCGCCCGCCACGAACACCGCCCCCTCCAGGCAGTAGATGATTTTTCCGTCGAGTCCCCAGCCGATCGTGGTCAGCAGGCGGTTGTTCGATTCGATCGGCCGCTCGCCGGTGTTCATCAGCATGAAGCAGCCGGTGCCGTAGGTGTTCTTGGCCGCTCCGGGCTCGAAGCAAGCCTGGCCGAACGTGGCCGCCTGCTGGTCCCCGGCCGCCGAGGCGATCGGTACGGCCGCCCCCAACAACTCGGCCGCCGTCTGGCCGTAGATTTCGCTCGACGGCCGCACTTCGGGCAGCATGGCGCGCGGCACGCCGAGCACTGCCAGCAGCTCGTCGTCCCAATCGAGCGTATGGATGTTGAAGAGCAAGGTCCGGCTGGCGTTGCTGTAGTCGGTCACGTGCCGCTTGCCGCCGGTGAGACGCCAGATCAGGAACGAATCGACCGTGCCGAACAGCACTTCGCCCCGTTCGGCCCGGCTCCGCAGGCCATCGACCGTCTCCAGAAGATGCGCGATCTTGGTGCCCGAGAAATATGCGTCGATCACCAGGCCGGTCTTGGCGCGGAAGCGATCCGAAAAGCCCTCGGCCTTCAGGCGCTCGCAGCGATCGGCCGTGATGCGGCTCTGCCAGACGATGGCGTTGGCCACCGGGCGGCCGCTGCCTCGCTCCCAGACGACCGTCGTTTCCCGCTGGTTGGCCACCCCGAGTGCCGCGATATCGGCCGCATCCGCTTTCGCGCCGGCCAGCGCTTGCCGGGCCACGGCAAGCTGCGACGACCAGATCGCCTCGGGGTCGTGCTCGACGTGCCCGGGCGCCGGCAGAATCTGCTCGAATTCCTGCTGGGCGCTGGCAACCAGATGGCCATGGCGGTCGAACACGATCGCCCGGCTCGATGTGGTGCCCTGGTCCAACGCCAGAATGTAACGGCTCATGCGGGCACTCTCTTTCCGAAATGCTTTTCCAGGCGCTGGCTGGCCGCGCTGACCTGCTGCCGGGCCTCCTCGGCCCCCATCACGGCCTCTTCCACCAACAGCCGCGCCAATTGCCGCAGGGTGGCCTGCGACAGCCGCCGATCGTACAGCAACATCAGCCGGCGCTCAACGAGATCGCCCAGCGTGCGGACCCATTCGTTGCGGATCACCCAGCGGACGAAGGCCTCCGGCAAGTCGGTCCCCACCACGTTCTGCCGCGATTCGGCAGTGCCCGCCAGCAGGATCCGGGCGGCCCGCGTCCCCACCAGGCGCCACACGGCGCAGGCCTGCTCGGCGCTGAACCCCGTCTCGGCGGCCAGCCGGGTGCACTGAGCCGCGACTTCCTGGGGCGCGGCTGGATACCCCTCGGCCCCGGGCAACGGCCGATCGCGGCTGACCGTCAGGCCGGCCAGCCCGAGCCGAGCACGGATGGCGGCAGCCGTCTCCTCCGCCAACGAGCGGCAGGTTGTCAGCTTACCTCCGATGACGGAATACAGCGGCACGGCGCAGTCGGTGTTCGGCTGCAGCCAATGCCGCCGCGTGATACTGGCCGGATCCTCCGCGTGCTGGTAGGGCAATGGCCGCACGCCGCAGTAGTGCAGGTCGACGTCCTCGGGGCCGAGGTCGACCCCCGGCACGATCGCGTTGACCGTCCGCAGCAGGTAGTCCAGCTCGCCGGGCGTAACCACGGCCGACGCCGGGTCTCCCTCGAACCGCACGTCGGTGGTGCCGATCAACAACGCGTCGCCGAAGGGGAGCACGAATACCGGCCGCCCGTCGTCGGCCTCGGCATACAGGCCGGCATCGCCCAGCGCGTCTCGCAGACGCTTGTTGTGCGTGACGATGTGGCTCCCCTGGGTGCCCCCCATCAATCTTGGCGAGGGCACTTCGAGCTCGTTCAGCGTCAGGTCGACCCAGGCCCCGGTCGCGTTCACGATCGCCGCCGGCTCGAAGGTCGTCGCCGGCGCTGCGTCCGCCGAGCGGTAAACGTCGATACGGCTGCCGCTCAGCCGGGCATGGTGATAAGTGAACAGCTCGAACGACGCCCCGGCGGCCGCGGCCGCCTGGCGGGCATCTTCGAGCAAGGCCACCACGAAGCGTTCCGGGTACAGTATCTGCGCGTCGTAGTAGGCGCACATCCAGCGGTATCGCTTGCGGTCGACTTGCACCGCCCTAGGGTCGGAGAGCGGGAACGCCTCGTGCTTGGGCAGCTCCGGATCGCGGGCGTAGAAGTCGTACAGCCACAACCCGCCTCGGACCAGCCACAGGCCTCGCGGAACTTCAGGCCGCGTGGCGCCGCCCGAGCGTTTCCAGCCGCTGAATCGCGCGATCGATTTTCCCAGGCCGCCCAGCCGGTTCGACACCGGGATGCACAGTTTCAAGGGGCGCACGAACTGCGGCGCCAGCCGCAGCAATCGGGTGCGCTCGGCCAGCGACTCGCGGACCAGGTCGAACTCGCCGTATTCGAGGTACCGCAGGCCGCCATGAATCAGCCGCGAGCTATAGGCCGTGGCCCCGCCGGCCAGGTCCCCCTTGTCGACGACCACCACGTCGACGCCGCCCAGCACGAGCTCGCGCGCCACCGCCGCGCCGTTGATTCCCGCCCCCAGCACGAGTACCGGCCGCCTGGCGCTGCTCACGCTCGTTGCTGCTACTTCTTTTTATTCCAGGTGCGTTCCAGCGCCACGACGTGGGCACGGACGCCTTCCAGGTTCGGGTTGAGCCGCAAGGCGCGGCGGAAGCTTTCCAGCGCCAGCCGCGGCTGCTTCAACTCCAGGTAGCACTGTCCCATGCCGGCGGCCGCCCCGAAGTGATAAGGATTGATCTCCAGCGTCTGCCGGCAGTCGCGGACCGAATCGGCATAGCGGCCCGAGCTGAAATAGGCGATCGCCCGCTGGTTCCAGGCCTCGGCAAACCAGGGGGCCTCGTCCACCAGCGAGCTGGCCCGGACGATCGCCTCGGCGTAGTGCCCCGCCACGTTCAAGCCGACGACCTTGGCCAACTGCAGCCGCTGAACTGCGTTGCCGGCGCGGCACCACAGGGCCCGCAGGCCGTTCTCCGCCAGCGTCCGCACGGCCCGATCTTCGTCGAGCAAGGCCCGGCCCAACACGGCGTTGCTCTCGTAGTCGGCCAGGATCGCCAAGGCCAGCACGGCGGCCCGGCGCGTCAAGCGCGAGCCGCGGTCGGCCAGCCGCTCGAGCGTTCCGATCGTGTACGACTCCGACACGCGCTTGGCGAACTGCACGTCGTCCGGATCGACCAGGTACCGCTGGTACATGCACTCGATGAGCGGCAACCGGGGAACGCTGGCGCTCATGGCGAATCGTCTCCGCTGCGCGTTTGCTTCTGCCGCCGACCGGATCAGGCAACGGCCTGGGGTCGCGGGCCAGTTCTAGTGTAACCAGACGCGGGCGTTCAACCAGCCATAATTAGAAGAAGGGGGATCTTGGCATTGAAGGGGGAGATCTTGGTACTTGGCCAAGATGCCGAGCCGGAGCACAAAGTGCAAAGAACAAAACCCTAAGCACGGAGGGAACGAAGACTGGGGCACGCTAACGCTTTGCCCCAGGCACCCGGCGTGTCTGGTTCTGCCTTCCTCCTTCTGCCTTCTGCCTTTCGCCGTGTTACAATCAGTTAGCGAGTTTTTTCACCCTTCCCTTTGGCGAGCCTCATGCCAAGCACGGTCGCCCGCTGCCGGTGGCGGATTGCGGCAGCAGCCGCCCTGGCTCTTTGGGCTGGCACGCCGCGGCTGCCCGCGGCCGAGCCGGCCGCCTGGCTGACCGGTCCTCAGTTCGAACAGCAGCGGCTGGCGCCGCTCAGCCTCTCGTGGTCCGAGGTGCCGTTGCGGCAGGGCCTGGCGAACCTTTCCCGCGCCAACCGGATCGCCATCCTGCTCGACCGCCGCGTCGACCCGGGACAACCGCTTGCGCTGGCGCTCAATGGCGTGCCGCTGGGTGAAGCCTTGGGCCACCTCGCCGACTCGCGCCAGCTCGGGCTTTCGTGGTTGGGCCCGCTCGCCTACATCGGTCCTCGCCCCAGCACCGAAATCCTGCGAACCGCGGCCGCCGTGCGCGCCCAGGAAGCCGCCGCGCTGCCTGCCGCCTCGCGAGCCGCCCTCACCGGCAAGCGCGCCTGGCAGTGGCCCGACCTGGCCTCGCCCCGCGACCTGGTTGCCCGCTTGGCGGCCGAGTCCAGCCTGCGGATCGAGGGGCTCGAACGGATCCCGCACGACCTTTGGGCGGCCGCCGATCTGCCGACTCTTTCGCTGATCGACCGCCTGACGCTCGTCGCCATTCAATTCGATCTGACCTTCGAGATCGGCGACAACGGACGGCTGATTACGCTGGTGCCGATGGAACCACCCATCACCCTGGTCAAGAGTTACCCGGGCGGCAGCCAGCCGGCGGCGCTGGCCGAGCGCTGGGCGCGCCGCGCCCCCGCGGCGCGGATCGAGATCTCGGCCGGCAAGCTGGTCGTGAGCGGCCGGCTCGAAGACCACGAGCTGCTTTCCGCGCCCGCCCCTCGTCCCGCCGGCCGCACTCAGCCCGCGGGCGCCACCCAGGTGCATACCGTCAACGTCCTCGACAAGCCCCTCGGCGGCGTGCTGCGCCAGATTGCCGCGCAGCTCGAGCTGGAGCTGGTCGTCGATCCGGCAGCCCAGGCCGAGACCAAGGCAGCGCTGGACCGGCGCGTCAGCTTCAGCGTGCGCGAGGCGTCGATCGACGAGCTGTTCGAGGCCGCCCTCAGGCCCGCCGGTCTGACGTTCCGCCGCGACGGCCGCCGCATCGTAATCCGTCCAGAATAGAGCCCAAACAGGCCTCGGCGCCGAAGGCGGATCGAGCCGTGTCATGTTTGATTGACAAGCTGGCTCCCCGCCCCCCAGAATGGGAGCTGCAAACTCGGCATTTTTACCCGGAGGCCCGGCCATGCCCATCGTGGTGAGCTGCCGGTCGTGCGGACACCAGCTCCAAGCCCCAGAGCAACTTGCCGGCCGCGCCGCCAGGTGTCCCGCCTGTTTGGCGGTGGTGCAGGTTCCGCTGGCATCCCCTCCGGCGGGCGATCCGTTGGTCGCCGCGCCCCAGCCCAATCAAGCCAGCGGGCCGCCGCCGCCCTGGTCGCAGCCGTCGATCTGGATGCCGCTGGTGGTTGGCGGCGGACTTTGCTTGTTCCTGATGGCGGCCGCGTTGTTGATGTCCGGTTTGCGCAAGCCGCGCCACGCCGATCCGATCGTCGTGGCTGGAGCCGATGCTCCAGCGGAGCAGCCCGCCGTCCAGCAGGAACCGGCGCCGACGTCGGCGGGTGAGCCGTCGAGGCCGCTGGACGCTGCGCCGGTCGAACGCCGCCCGACGATCATCGGGCCCAGCGGCCGCCCGGACGAGCCCGACGACTTAGATGATGGCACCGCCGGGGTGCAGGCCGGCGATTCGCGGCGCATGACGCCGGTCAGCCCGAAGAACCCGGGCGCCGTCACCATCGCCAGGTGGCATGTCGAGGCGGATCCGCCCGCGGTGCCGGTCCGCTTCTCGCAGGAAGCGGATATTCGGCTGGGCGTGCCGGGCAAGGTCGGCACCGGTGCCGTGCTCTACCCCTATGTCCCCAGCCCCATTGTGGCGGTCGGCAACATTACCGCCGGCCGTGAAGCTTGGGACGTCTGGGATCTCAGCTCGATGACCAAGCTGGCCGGCCTCAAGGGACGGTTCCCTTCGACCACGGTGGCCATCAGCCCCGACGGCGCCTATATCGCGGCCTACGGCGGTTTCGGTTTCGACCGGAAGATCCTGGTGTGGGACGTAAAACGAAACAAGGCCCTGGGACAACTCGATGGTCGTCCATCGCGGGAGGTGTTGGCCTTCTCCAGTCCTGACCGGCTCGTGAGCGGCGTCCATGACGACCGGCTGATTCTGTGGCATCTGCCGTCGGGCCAAGAGGAACGAGAGCTGCCGCTCCCCCCGTTCCACAATGGCAAATCGCTGGCATTCAGTCCGGGGGGGCGCTACCTGACTGTTGTGGACGGCGAGCGTCTCCGCTTGTACGAGCTCGACAGCGGGGAAACGGCCGGTGAAATGGTTTTGCCCGATTCTTTCGACACGCGCGGCATCGCATTCTCACCGGACGGCACGCAGCTCGCCGGCCTGTTCGATTCACGCGAGGATCAAACGCTCATTGCTTGGGATATGGAGTCGGGCGATGCCGTCGAGACGATCCATGTCGGTCCAAGAGGCGCCGGCCGCGAGTACACGGGCCGTGCCCTGGAGTGGTTTCCCGACTGCAATCGCTGGCTGGTATTGGGCCGCACGATCGTCGACCGCCGCCTCGGCAGAGCCGTTTGGCGGCTGCCGAACAGCGAGTCGACCACCCCGGCCGCGCCGCGCGTCGTGCTCGACGACGAGCGGCTGATGGTCATCGCAGGTCCGCCTGAGGCCCGCGTGCTCACCGGTTATCAACTGCCGCGGGAAGAGATTGCCGCCGCGGCCAGAGCCGTGGAATCGGGAGGCGAGCTGGCCGTCACCGGCATGCCGCCGCTCAAGCCCGCCGACTGGTCGACCGCCAGGAAAGTGGCTTTGGACGCCGCGAGCAAGTGGCAGGTGTCGGCCGATCCCCTACCATCCGCCGAGGCGCTGTTGCCCGCCCAGCCACTGCGGCTCAAGACCGAAGACGGTGTCTTGAAGTCGGTGCGGCTCGCGAGGCCCGACGCCGCTCAGGCGCTGGTCATGAACGCGGCTCGCGTTCAGACGAGGCCGTCGGGGACCGATTCCCTTTTTCCGCCAGACGGCCCCGATTGGCCGCCCGAGGCCGAGGACTTCTTCTCCGGCCTCCCGCCCGAGCTTGCCGCGCGACTGCCGCCGGAGTTGGCGGCCCGGATCGGCGGGGGCCGCCGGCCCGCCGGCGTGGAAACGGAGGTGCCTTTCTGGTTGGATCGATACGACCTGCGCACCGGCGAGCGGCAGGCCAGTGTCAATATTCCCTTCCGTTGCGAGTTAGTGTCGTTCAGCCCGGACGCGTCGCACGCCCTGTTGAGGAGCATCGAAGACGAAGACTTCTTCGATCGGCCGGACCGCGTCGACGTGCTGCGCCTGGCCGATGCGAGCTATATCGCGGGCTGGCGCCCCTACGATCACGAAGCAGCGGAGCACCAGGAAGTGACCTGGGCCGCTTTCGTCAATGCCGATCACGTGCTGACAATGAACCACCAGAAAAAACTCGTTCTCTGGAAACTGCCGGAGTGCCAGGCGGTGTACGTGATGGAAGGCGCGGGCCAGCCGGCCCTGACGCCTAACCATAAATACCTGGCGGTGTACGCCGACAAGGCTTACCGGTTCTTCGATGCGCTCACCGGCGACGCGCGGGGCGAATTGGCTTTCGACTCACCCCCCGCCGCGGCGGCGTTTCACCCCGCGGGCCGGCGGTTGGCACTGGCCGCATCGGCCGGTTTAGGCAGCCGGATTACCTGCCTCGAACTGGCCAGCGGCAAGGTCGAGCACGAGCTCGTCCTGCCGTCGCGGCCACGCTCGATGCACTGGTGCGGCAACGATCACTTGCTGATAGATAATGCCGCCCTGGTCGACCTGGGTCTCGGCGCAGTCGTCTGGAGCTACCATCTGAGCCGAGGCCTGCACGTGGCGGACAGCCCCGATGGGCGGCACTGGTTTGCGGCCGCTCTGCCGTCCGGACCGCGAGGCCTTCACCTGCGGGCCGCCCGATTGCCCGAGCCGGGCCTGGCGAGCAAGCTGGCCGGCGCGCGGTTTTGCGTTCAGCCGGGAGCCACGTTGAGCCTTGCAATCACGCTGCCGGTGGTGCCCGGCAAGCCGAATCTCGCCGACCAGGTGCGGCGAAACGTAACCGAGCAGTTGGCCAAGAAGGGCATCCACGTGGCGGACCGGGCTCCCGTGGTGCTCGAGTTGACCATGACGCATGCCCGCACGGGTCAAACACTGGAATACGACGTGCACGGACTGAGTCTCGAGGGCCGCGGCGGAAAGGTCAGGGTCGAGGGCCAGAAAATCACCTGCGCGATGGTGGTCGCCGACGGCGGCAAGCCTGTCTGGAAAGCAGAAGCCGTAGTGACCAACGACATCACGTTCTCGAATTTGAACGAGGGTGAATCGGTCGAGGCACATCTGAACAGGATGATGTGGGAAGCCGCCGCCGGGTATCTTCTGAATCTGCTCCCTCCCACGCGGGTGCTTGCCGGCGCGACCGCCGCTGGGCTGGACCGCTCGGACCTTGCTGCTCTGGCGCCCTGACCGCGTTGCTATTTGGCCCGCCGCCATTCACAATGGTTGGCTGGACCGCCTGTTTTCGGGGACGCGGCTATGCCCATCGTCGTCGTCTGCCCCTCTTGCGGACATCAACTGCGGGCCGGCAACGAGCTTGCCGGACGGGCCGCGTTGTGCCCGGCCTGCCGCTCGGTGCTCTCGGTTCCGTCCCAACCCGGCGCGTGGGACCCGTTTGCCACGCCCGCTTCGCCGACCACGCCCAACCGGCTCGATGTCCCGCCGGCATCCGGGCCGCAGGCGCGGCATCCGGTTTGGCTCCTGCCGGTTGTTCTTGGCGGTTCTTGCGTCTTCCTGCTGGCGGCGGCCCTTTTGACGTCGAGCCTGCGGAAGGCAGGGCACGTAGCCGCTGCGCGGGCGGACCAGCCTGGCGCCGCAAAGCGCGATCCCCTTCGACCGGATCTCCGCAGGCCGCAACCCGCCGGCGCAGCAGCCGGGCAACCGGCCGCCCCACCGGGCTCAGCGGGGCGCGTGGCACCCGCACGCGACCCGGCGCCCATCGTGTGGAAAGTCGAGGTCGATCCGCCGGCTTCGCCGATTTTGATTGAGCCGCAAGCAGCTATCCGGCTTGTCGCGCCCGGCAAAGTTGGTCTCGGCGCCGTGCTCTACCCGGATGTTCCCAGCTCGATCATCGCCCTGGGCAACATCACCGAAATCGGCGGCGGCATGTGGGAGATCTGGGATTTGAGTTCCATGACCCGCTCGGCCAGGCTCAAGGGGCGGCTGCCTTCAAAGATGGCCGCGATCAGTCCCGATGGCGCTTACGTGGCCGCCGCCACGGGTTTTCCCGAAAACAAGGTCCTCATCTGGGACGTCAAGAGCAACGAGCCTCTCGGTGAGGTGGAGGTCGGCCCTTTCCCCGAAATCTTGGCCTTTCCCAGCCCCATCCGGCTGGTGACCGGCGGCGACGTGGTCACGTTGTGGCGCCTGCCCGACGGCGAAGTCGAGCGCGATATCAAGCTGCCGCGGCTTCGCGACCGCGAGGCGCTGGCGTTCAGCCCGGGCGGTCGCTACCTGGCTGTCGCGTCCGAAAAGACGGTGTGGGTCTACGACCTCGACAGCGGCGGGCTGGTCGGCCAATTGCCCGGAGCGGACGGAAAGGCCGCCGGGATCGCCTTCTCGCCCGATGGCCTGGAGCTGGCGGCCCTTTTCGAACGGTTCGACAATGAGAAGGTCATCTGCTGGGACGTCGAATCCGGCCGCGTCGTCGCCGAAGTGGACCTCGGATCCGAAGTGACCTCCAGGACGCCTTCCGGCGATTATCGGGGCCGCGCGCTGGAGTGGTTCCCCGACCGCAAGCGCTGGCTGGCCTACGGACGCTTCGTCATCGATCGGCGGATCGGCAAAACGGTGTGGAGCCTTCCCAGCGACGCCGTGCCGGCCGGCCCCAGGGTTGTGATCGACGACGAGAGGCTGATGCTGGCCTCCGGCTCGAACATGGGCGCCCTGACCGCATACAACCTTCCCCAGCAGCAGATTGCGGCGGCCTCCACGGTCATCGAGTCGGGAGGACAACTGGCCGACATAGGGATGCCCCCGTTGACCGTGGCCGATTGGACGAGTGTTGTGAAGGTTCCGTTGAACGCGGCGGTCGTCTGGCGGGCGGCCCCCGATCCGCTCGCGAGCTCCGGGCAGCGATTGCTCGCTCGCCCCGTGCCGATCCGGGCGGAGGGCGGTTCAGTCGAGGCCGTCATGGTTGCTCGGGCCGACCTGGCGCAGGCGCTCGTCATGGTCGCATCCCGCCCGGCCGCTCATGACCGCAAGCATGCCGAAGGGAACCGGGCGGCCGGCATGCCGGTCCGGCTCGATCGCTACGACTTGCGGACGGGGCGCCGCCGGGGCGCCCTGGAGCTTCCCCACCACGCCGAGCTGGTCTCGCTCAGCCCCGATGGCGCGCAGGCCCTGGTCAGGACCGCCGACGAGACGAACCGCTTCAACGTCTTTTCACAACAGGACGACCGGCTCGACGTGTACCGGCTCGACGACTCGGCCCACCTGTGCGGCTGGCGCCCCTATCGCAATCAGCCGGGCTCGGGCCCGACAGGCGAGTCATGGCATGAGATGAAAGATCAGAAAGTGACCGAGGCCCTGTTTGTGGGTTCGAGCCACGTGCTCACCCTGAACGAGCCGAAAACGCTGGTGCTGTGGAAGCTGCCGGAGTGCCGTGCCGTCTACATGATGCAGGGCGCCGAGCTTCCAAGCTTAAGCCCCAACCATAAGCACCTGGCGGTCTATGCGCACAACGGCTACCGCTTCTTCGACTCGCTGACGGGGGAGCCCGTGGGCAACCTGCCGCTGGGCAACCTGCCGCTGGGCTCGCGGGCAGCCGCGGCCGCTTTCCATCCCGCCGGACGCCGGTTCGCGGTCGTCTCGCCGTTCAATGCAGGCGCGCGGATCTCCTGCTGGGATATTGATCAGGGACAGCTCGAGCGCGCGTTCCTGGTTCCCCAGCAAGCCCGGCAGGTCGAGTGGTGCGGCGACAGCCACCTCCTGTTGGACAATGCCTGGCTGGTCGACATCGCCTTGGGCGCGGTGATGTGGAAATACGAGCTCGCGCAGGGGCGGCATCTGCGGCAAAGACCGGACGGCCGCCACTGGTTCGTGAGTGGACCGCCGCCCGGCGGCGGCCCCAGTTTCCTGCGGGCGGCCACCGTGCCCGGTGCCGCGGAACTCGCCGCGGTGGCGGACGCTCGCCTCTGCGTGGCGCCGGGATCGACGCTCCGCTTGTCGCTCAAACTGCAGACACCACCGGGCCGACCAGGTTTTACCGAAGAAGTTCGCCAGCGAATTGTCGACCAATTAGCGGAGAGCGGAATCCAGGTTGTCACCGGCCAGGCTCCCGTGGTGCTCGAGCTCAGCATGATGCAGGTGCACACGGGCGAAACGCGCGAATACGTGATAAGCCGCTCTGTTGCCGGCATCCGCGGAAAAACGGTGACCGTGCCGCTCCAACAGGTCGAGTGCCGGATAGTCGTCCTCCACGACGGCAAGCCGGTATGGGAAGGCGGCACCACCTGCACGAACGAAGTCTGGAGGGCGAAGCTGGAACAGGGTGAATCGCCCGAGGCCCGCCTGGCCAAAGAAATGTGGGACGCGGCGGCCCGCTACTTCCTGGACCTGGTGCCGCCCACCCGCGTGTTCGCCGGGGGCAGCGCCGACGGCCTGGGCAGCTCGGATCTGGCGGCCGCGCTGCCGTGAGACTGGCTGCCTTGAAACCTGGGCGGAAAAACCAGGCGGGCCATGCGGCCGGCGCTTGCTTCCAACCGCGCTCGGCCCTTGCCCGGCAGGTTCAAGCCAGGACCTTGTTCAGCGACTCGCGGATCTCCTGCTCGATCTTCCCCTTGAACATCATGGCGGCAAACGGGATGTCGCCGTCGAGCTTCACTTCGTTCTCCTCCACCGTCGTCGCCCCGCCGATCTTGAAGCCGAACGTGGTGAAGCTGAACTTGAGCAGGTTGCCGACCCATTCCTCTTGCAAGTTCGAAACCTGGTCCTTGTGACGCTCCTTGATCTTGGCCAGAAGGCCTTTCAGCCGCTCGGTGGCCTGCTCGCGGCCCAGCGTGTGCGGTACGGACATCGAGAACTTGGGCATCGGGGGTGGTCCTTTCACCAAAAGAGAAAATGGCGGCGGCTCAGGCCAGCCTGGCCTTGAGCTCCTCGAGCAACCGCAGGGCCTGGCCGATCTCCGACTTCTGCCGCTCGGGCTCCTGGGCGATCTCGCGCTCGATGGTCAACGGTCCGCTGTAGCCGATCGCGGCCAGCGTCGACAAGTATTTCTCCATGCCGACGTCGCCCTTGCCCAGCGGCACCTCGGCGCCCCACTCCTGGCCCGGACGCTTGGCCCAGGTGGCATCCTTGCAGTGTACGCTGCGCACGTACCGGCCCACCTTGCGCAGGGCCTCGATCGGCTCGCCGGAACCGTAGAGGATCATGTTGGCCGGGTCGAAGTTGATGAACAGGTTGTCGCGCTCGACGTCTTGGATAAATCGCAGCAGCGTATCGGCCGGCTCCTGCCCGGTCTCCAGGTGCAGCGCCTGGCCGTTGCCGCGGCAATGATCGCAGACTTCGCGGGTCACCGTCAGCACCTCCGTGTACAGCGGGTCCCTGGAATCGTGGGGCACGAAGCCCAGGTGCAGGGCCACCACGTCGCAACCCAGCAGCCGGGCAAAGTCGGAGATCTCCTTCATCTCGCGGGTCCGCGCCGCGCGGGTCTCCGGTGGAACCAGGCCGATGGTCTTGATCACCGTGGGAATGTCGGCGTAGCTTTCTCCCTCGAACCCGCCAAACACGGCCGTCAGCGTGATTCCCGCCTCGTCCAGCCGCTTCAGAAATCCCTCCGCCTGCTGGGGCGTGCGGGTCGCCTTGGCCGGCGCGTGGAGCTGGATGGTCGGCACGTCCAGCTCGCGGGCCACCTCCAGCTTCACTCCCAGCCCCGCGTCGATGCTGGCGAACACGCCAATCGGCCACTTTTCCACGATCCGCTCCTGTTTGGTCTGCTGCGGTTAAACCGCCATCGACGGCTTCTCGCCGTCGGGCGTCGCGTCGCTGTCGATATCGAACCACTCGCGCTTGAATTCGATCCGCCGGCCCTCGTTCCCCGCGCTCATCGCCAGGTTGCTCGTCAAGGCGATCACCGCGTCGGCCAGGGCCACTTCCGGATGGCACTTGGGCTGGTTGCTCTCGTAATCGAAGTTGCGGATGCACCAGGCAAAGTGCTCGATCTCCTCGGTGTAGCCGCGGCTCACGGGCCCCGCTTCCAGCGCCTGCTTGCCCACCGCGGCGCCGGCGCCCGGGCTTTCGCTCGTGCTCAGCACCGGGGCGTCTCCCTTGCCCTTGGTCACCTTGATGTTGGTCTGCGTGTCCGAGCCTTTGAAGACCATCACTTCCTGCTCGCGTTCCAGAATCAGCGTGCCCTGGGTGCCCATCACGATCTCGCCGTAGCCGCCGAATCCGTTGCCGTTGATCGACGAGTAGGTGACGACGATCTTCTTGTTCGGGTCGTCCTGGTAGCCGGGGCCGGGATACTCGTACATGCAGTACACGTGATCGTCCACTTCACGGTTGAGCGGGTAGAGGTGCCTCCCGCCCATGGCCGACACGGTCAGCGGCAACGCCTTCTGGCCGTCGTCGCGGATCGCCGTGCAGAAGATGCCGGCCGCGTCGAGCTGGTGGCTGCCCAGCTCGGCCATCAGGCCCCCGCCGGTCCGGTTCCAAAGCCGCCAGCGAATCAGCTCCTCCAGCGGCGTACACTGGTACGTGTTCGATCCTTCGCTGAGCGTCTTTTCCTGGTAGCCGTAGCGGGCGGCGTCGACGCCTTCGTCCATTAGCCGCTGGCGGATCTCGGCGATCTTCCCGCTCACCGCCTCGCGGCGGGCGTTGTCCTTGGCCTCGGCCAGCTTCTTCTCGAACTCGGCCAGCTCTTTTTTCAGCGTCTCGTCGGGCAGCGGCTGGTACCAGCTATCCGCCGTGCGGTGCCACTGGGCGCGGATGTGGTGCAAATCGCCCAGCAGGCCTCGCTTGATCGTATCGACCGCGTTGTCATACAGGATGTTGTAGTGCCGCTGGTGCCCGGTCGCCAGCAGCTTCTTCGTCTGCCTCGACACGCGGGCCATGTTCTTGCACTGGGCGACGCTGTAGCCCATCAGCTTCTCGGTCAGCACGTGCTTGCCGGCCCGCATCGCCTCGATGGCCACCGCGTCGTGCAGGTGCAACGGCAGGGCGATCACCACGGCCTCCACGGCCGGGTCGTTGATCAGGTCGTGATAGTCCTGGTCGTAGACCTTGACGTGCTTGCGGGCCTCGTCCTCGCTCGACCAGCCGCGCTTGGCCATCAGCCCCGGCCGATGATTGAGCGCCGTCACGTCGCCGTGGAATGTCCGGTGGATGTTGTAAGGCCGGATGTCGGCGACGGCCACGATCTCGACGTACTCGGGCGTGTGGGCGCCGATCAGCACGCCGCCTTCGTCGCCGCTGCCGATCAGGCCGATCCGCACCGGATCGCCTCCCAGCTTGCCGTATCCAAAGTAAAACGATCCCAGCCCGGCGCCGGAAACGACCCCGGCCGCGATGCTCCCCTGCAGGAACTCGCGCCGCGTCAATTCATCGCCGATGGCGGCATGGAAGTTGGCCTTACCGACGGCTTTTTGTTCTGCGGTCAGGTGCATGGCGGTTGCCTCTCGAAAAATCTGCCTCTCGAAAAATCTGCCTCTCGAAAAATCTGCCTGTTTCATCCCGGCCGTTTCAGCCCGAGCTATTGCTTCCTACTGAAAATCGGCCGGACGAGCAGGTGATGAATAAAGTAGTCGAGTCCTCCCCAGCGGCCCACCCGCGTGGTGGCCAGGGCGAACAGGGCCATCATTTCCACGAATTCCTTGGTAACGATCAGGCTGCGGCCCGTCGAGGGGGGCGGCGGCGGATACAGGCCCGGCCAGTCGGGCTGCGCCAGCACGATCGACAGCAGAAACAGGCCCCCACCCAAGGCGGCCAGCCGCGTGAACAATCCGGCGATCAGGCAGGCGCCGATGGCGATGTTGCTGTAGGTGACCAGCATGTCCATCTTTTCGATCTGCCTGACCGGCTCCACGGGCGGCGACGTTTCGCGCTGCGCGCCGACGAGCAGCGCGTCCAGGTCGCGCTTGAACAGTCCGTAGATGCGATCCAGCTCCGCCAGCCAGGTCCTGGCTTGGGCCTTCAGCTCCGCCTTCTTGCTCCACAACCGCTCCTGCACATACGGCATGCCCGGCGAGACCGCCGTCGTGCCCGCCTGGCCGGCTTCTCGCTCGGCCTTGACCTTTTGCTCGCCCCCTTTTCCCGCCGCCTGCCTGGCCCGGTCCAGCCGTTGAAGCTCGTACAGGTATTCTTCGATCTCTTCCCTGTTCTCGTCCAGGTAGCTACTGGTCTGCGTCTTGTGCGCCTCGAGCACCGCCGTGGCCGAGGCTATTTGTTCGTCGCTGGGCCGGTAGTGCTCCTTGAACTTCTCGAAGTACCGGTCGAGCCGCTCGGTGTGTTGCCCCCACCTGGCCGGATCGAGCCGCTCTCGCCCGTCCTCATCGGGAACGAGCTTCACGAACTTGTCGGCCAGTGGTCCCTTGGCCTGGCTCAGGAAGCCTTCGGACGAGAACTCCGGGTGCTCGAGCTTCCAGAGCCCGGCATACAGAAAATGCCAGCCGATGGTGATCCGCAGCAGGACCAGCATCATCACCGCCGGCAGACCAAGTTGAAATGGATGTCGGCTCAGAGATCCCCCTCCCGCCTGCCGCCGCCAGTGTGCCGGCGGTTGGCCACCGCCGGCCGATAACCCTCGAACGCCGTAACCCATTTATTCTAATCGTTCTGCTGAAAAGTGCAGCCCCCTCCACCTTTTTCGGCGAGGTCGCCCCACGTTTCCAGCGGATCGCGGCAGCGACCCCCACCGGCCCATGGGCCACTCTGCTCACCGCCGCCTGGTTCGGCCGGCGCGGTCAATGCGCCGCCAGTTGCCCCGCGGCGGACCAAACCGCCGCCGGCCTGGTTGGTCGGGCGAGCGGTACGCGTTGTTTGCACCACCCGCTACCCGGCGCTAGAATCCCAGTTATGAGTGATTCCCAGGCTAGCGAGCCCTCATTGGCACGCACGCGATTCAAGTTCTGTCGCCGAACGGTGCTGGTGGCTCTCGCCGTGCTTTGCTCCGTTTTTGCGGTGGTCGCGGCGAGCGTCGCCTATGTGGTTGCCAACGATCCACAAAGGCAATTCCTTAAGGCCGCCGCCGCACAGGGCAAGGGCTATGTGATCTACGACGGCCGGGATTTGGTTTGCTTCGCATCCTCGGTCCACGTGACCGACGACGATCTGCCACTGTTGGTGGAGCTGGGTCACGGCACGCTCGACCAGCTCGATATTCATGATTCCTCGGTCACTGATGCGGGAATGGTTCATCTCCGGGGCTTGAAGAAATTGGAGAAGTTCGGGATTTCCAGCGAAGCTTTGACGGACCGGGGACTTGCCGAATTGGCGTTCCACAAGAACCTGACGCGTTTGGATATTTCGCGCACGCGGGTGACCGACACGGGATTGGCCTTTCTCTCGGGTTTGCCCCAGCTCAAGGAGTTGCATTTGGACTATACGCCGGTGACTGACGCCGGGCTTGCGCACCTGGCTGGCCTGAAGAACCTCGAATCCTTGCGTCTCGTCGGGACCAAGATTACCGATGCCGGGCTGGTACACTTGCGGGAGACGCCGCATCTAAGGATGCTGGTCCTGAGTGAAACGACGATCACCGATGCGGGCATGATCCACTTGGCGCCGCTCAGGGAACTGTCAATGCTAATCCTCTACCGAACGCGGGTTGGCGGTGCTGGTTTCGAGCATTTCCGCGGCATGTCCAACCTCTCCTGGCTCTACCTGATGGAATCGCCAGTGGAGGACACGGCATTGGAGCATCTATCCCGACTGCCCAACCTGTCCAGCCTGGAGTTGGATGGAAGCAACGGGACGGATGCCGGGCTGGCGCACCTCGCGGGAGCGCCCAACTTGGATCGCCTGTCGCTATCCGGAACTAGAGTGACCGATGCCGGTCTGGGGCACTTGAAAGGAAACAGCGCGCTGCGAATGCTCTGGATCATGAACTGCCCCGATCTGACCGACGCCGCAGTGGCTGAACTGCAAAAAGCGCTGCCTCGCTGCACGATCAGCCACCGGCACTTTATCGCCGAAATGTGAGTCCAAGACGCCTCCGTCACGGCGAACCACTACGCCTGGAGAGAGTCGAACGCATATCGCATGACCGATGCCACTGCTCGCACTTGAGCACGTCGGCCAGCCTGCGGCGGCTCGTCGTCAGGTTCCGTTCTCCTTTGCGAGCACTTCGCCGATCTCTTGGACGGCGGCGTTCAGCGACGCGACGGCCATCTTGAAATTGGTATGGTCCGAGACCTGCGGCCGCAGGGCTTCGAACTGTTCGGCCGCCCGCTTCAGTTTGCCGTACTTTTTGCGTGCCGCCTTGAGATACTCGGCGGCGTTGGCATCGGCCCAGGCCGGCCCCACGGCCAGGTTGTAGTCGTACAGCGCGCGGACCACGTCCATCAGCTCTTCGTCGTCCTCGGCCTCCTCCGAGTGCTTGACAAAGGTCCGTACCATCCAGACGTGGCTCAACAGCACGTCGATCCGCCGCATCGCTTGATCGGGGTTCACATCCGTCAGGGATACGCCGCGGGAACAACGGCGTCAACGGGGCATGGCACGTGGAGGGCGGACCTGATCAGCCCTTCTCACCTGCCCCCGTTGGCCCTTTCCCCTTTGCCTCAGCCAGCGGCTCCTTGCGATGGACGATCGGCGGGCACTTTTCGGCCATCTCGGCGTTCAGTGCAATTGTCGCTGCCGGCGCAAGTTCGGTTAAGATAGTTCTCCTGCTGCGGCGCCAACGCGGCAGAGGCCGTGCCCATATTTCTTCAACTAGCCGAGTGAGCGCCATGCACCGTCTTTTCTGTATCCTCTTGGCGCTCGCAGCGCCGGCGGCCTGTGCCGCCGAGGCGGCCCAAAAGCCGAACATCGTTTATATCCTGGCCGATGACCTGGGCTATGGCGACGTGGGCTGCCTGAATCCCCAAGGCAAGATTCCGACGCCGCACATCGACCGCCTGGCGCGGGAGGGCATGGTCTTCACCGATGCGCATTCAGGCTCGTCGGTCTGCTCGCCCACGCGCTACGGCATTCTGACCGGGCGATACAGTTGGCGGTCCCGGCTCAAGAGCGGCGTGCTGGGCGGGCTGAGCCCGCGGCTCATCGAACCGGGGCGGCTGACCGTGGCGTCGCTATTGCAACAGCAGGGCTACCACACGGCCTGCCTCGGCAAGTGGCACCTGGGCATGGACTGGGCGCTGCTCGAGGGGAAGCCGGTGTCGGAGCTGTCCATCGAAACGCCCGAGCAGGTCTGGAACGTCGACTTTTCGCAGGCGATCGCCGCCGGCCCGAACAGCGTCGGCTTCGACTACTACTTCGGCATCAGCGCATCGCTCGACATGGTCCCCTATACGTTCATCGAGAACGATCGCGTCAGCGTGGTGCCAACCCGCGACGCCGAGTTTGCCATGGTGCTGGGCCGCCAGGCGGGCAAGACGCGCCGCGGTCCTGCGGCGGAAGGTTTTGACGCGATGCACGTGCTGCCGGCCATCCGCCGCAAGGCCGTGGAGTATATCGGCCAGCGGGCCGCCGACGAAAGCGGCAGGCCCTTCTTTCTTTACATGCCGCTTGCGTCGCCCCACACGCCGATCCTGCCGACGGAGCAGTGGCGGGGCAAGAGCGGGCTGAACCCGTACGGCGACTTCGTGATGGAAACGGACGCCGCGGTTGGCGCGGTGCTGGAGGCGCTGGACCGTCACGGGCTGGCGCGTGATACGCTGGTCATCTTCACCAGCGACAACGGCTGCTCGCCGATGGCCGATTTCGACGAATTGCAGGCCCAGGGTCACCATCCGAGCCATGTTTTTCGAGGCCACAAGGCCGACATTTTCGAGGGCGGGCATCGCGTGCCGTTTCTGGTCCGCTGGCCGGCGAGAGTGACGGGGGGCTCGACGAGCGATCGGCTTGTATGCTTGACCGACCTCGTGGCCACTTGTGCCGAGATCGTCGGCGTCGCGCTGCCGGATACTGCCGGCGAGGACAGCGTGAGCTTTCTCCCCACGCTCCTTGGCAGAGGCGACGGGCCGCCCCGCGAGGCAGTGGTGCACCATTCGGTCAACGGTTCGTTTGCCATCCGGCAGGGCCGCTGGAAGCTTTGTCTTTGTCCCGATTCCGGCGGCTGGAGCGATCCCCGGCCCGGACAGGCTCCGGCCGGCGCCGCGCCGGTGCAGTTGTTCGATCTGGCCGAAGACATCGGCGAACGCGTCAATCTGGCCGACAAGCGGCCGGAGGTGGTCGAATTGCTGACCGGGCTGTTGGAGGAATACGTCGAGCGGGGCCGCAGCACGCCGGGCGCCCGGCAGCCGAACACCGCGCCCGTGACGATTCGCCGCCCGCGGATGTAGCCCGCTCACAGTAGCCCTCACGGTCCGCGTGAGGTAGCTGTGGCCGGCCCCTCCTTGTGGTACCTTAATGTCAGCGGCTGCTCCCTCACAGTGCACGCATCGCTGACAGGACGTGCTGAGCAGAAAGACCAAACAACGGGCCTACAAAAGGATAGGAGGACCGTGCCATGGCGAAGCGTAAAAAGCGACAAAAGCGTCGTCAACGGCCGCTCACCAGGCCGGCGGACGAGTTCGCGAAACGCGGCTGCGAACATCTGTTGGAAGGGGACCATAAGTGGGCGATTCTGGATTTCAGCGACGCGCTCGACCGGGGCCTGCAGGCCGGCCGCTCCGACATCCATTTGTTACGCAGCGCGAGCTACGTCCGTGAAGGCGACACGGATCGTGTGTTTGCCGACAGCGACGCCGCGATTCGGCTGGGCACGGACTCATCGCTCCCGTTTGCCTCTCGCGGCATAGCTCATTTCATACGGGGCCGGCACGACGAGGCCATTGCCGACCTCAGCCAGGCGATTCGCATCAGCCCCGACGCCACGCCGGCGTACTTGATACGGGGCAAGGCGCGGATGCAGCAGCGCGCCTATGGTCAGGCGATCGACGATTTCACGGCGGCGATCCGCCTCAACCCCGACATAAAGGATGGTTACTTCGAGCGGGGAGTCGCCTATAGCTGCCTGGGCGAACACGACAAGGCGATCGCCGATTTGACGGAAGCGATTCGACGCGGCCAGCAGCCCTCTACGGCCCACGGGGTGCGTGGGCTCGGCTACGCCCAAAAGGGGGAGTACCAGCGGGCGATCGCCGATTTTTCCGAGGCGATCCGCATCGACCCCAAGAACCCCACGAGCTACGCGAGCCGTGCCGCCGCCCATCGCGCCTCGGGCGACGAGCCCAGTGCCCTCATCGACGAACGCAAGGCGCACGAGCTGGCTCGCAGGTGACTGCTAACCAACTCGAGCGCCAAACTTCAATCCTAACGGAGTACACGCCACAGGGCTGGAACCTGTAACCTTCCGGTTCCATAGCGCAAATGTCCGCGGTTTTTTTGCCCTGCCGCCGGCCGGCCGTATCCTAGCAGCAGGAAAGGAGGCGACTCTTTTGGAGCCCAGCACGCGGAACATCGCATCAGGCGTCTTCTGGGGCCTGGTGCTTTTCTTCATCGTCCTGCCGCTTTCCGTCGGGCTGACCGGGCTCGTCATCGGCCTGCTGATCGGCGCGGAGAATCCCGTCGCCCGGCTGCCTCCCGCCCCAGAGGACTCTGCTAGCCGAGAGCCCCCACCGGCCCCAGCCCCGTCGGAGATCGCCGGCGAAGGCGAAGATCCAGGCGAGGCGCCGCCCGAGCCGGTCCGCCGAAGGCGGAGGGAACCGGCCGACAACGCCGTGCCGCGCGAGGCCGAGCCGCAGGCCCAGCCCGATCCGGTCCTGCCGCCGGCCGCGCCAGAGCCACCGGCGGTCGAGCCGGCCGCGGCCGAGGACCCCGATCCAGCCGAGGATCGTGATCTTGGGCCGCTGGGCGCGCGTCTGGCCGACCTCTCCACGCTCGACGACGAGCGCCGGGCAGAACTGGAGATACCGCCGGGCACAATCGGCGGTGTGCTGGTGGTCGAGGTCCTGCCCGAGAGCGCCGCCTTCCGCGCCGGCATCCAGCAGGACGACCTGCTCACGCACGTCGGCGGCGCTCGCTTGCGGGACCTGGAGCAAATCGAGCGCTGGCTGCGCCGCTACGGCACGCCCGGCGCCCTGGGACAACTCCAGCTATCGCGCCGCGTGGACGACAGGAACCGCCGCCTAGTGAGGGTGCTGGTGAGGTTCTAGGTGTCACTCGGCCATGGCGGATTTGCAAGCCGCCGCCCAGCACCGAAGAGCCGGAGCACGTTTTTGTTGCGGTCGGTGCGGGGCTGGGGTACGCTACCCGGCGGCGACGAGACCGAGACCAGGATAGGGATCTTCTATGTACACACGGGGCCGGGGCGTTCTTGACATCCGAGGCGCCGCGGCCTCCTCTTTCGCGGCCAAAACAAACTTAGGACCGTCCCCGGCCTTCCCGGGGCACGCTGCGCCCATGTACCGCATGTCCTCGGGTGATGAAGAAACGCTTGAAGGACCGATCGCCGTTCTGGTACGGCAGGCGGCCTATGAGGTGCTCCACTCGGTCGAGGCGCTTCCCGAATGGCCTCTTGGCATCAAGGCATTTGATGAACTCGGGCTTGGGCAAAAGATCTTTATGCTGCACCAAGTGGCCAGCGCCTTGCTGCTTCGAGACTTCCCTGCTCCCGAATTGACCGCTCCGGTGGAGGCGACCGCGGCCCTTCTATTTCAGACGATCGAGCACGAGGTCCAATTCGAGATCGATACCCCCGAGGTGCGCGGCGACTGGAAGACCTGGCGGCAGTTGGTCCTTGAATGCTTTGCTGACGATCCGGGGATTCCTGATGGTCCACTTCCGGCGCCCGACTCTGAGGATATGGGCGAATGGGAGATTCTGGTCCGGGCGATAGCCGACGGGGTCCTCTGGGACGAGGACTGGGCGGATAACCAGATGGCCGACAGGCCCCCGGCCATTTCGGGGTACATAAAGGGTGCGATGGACATCCCGGCCGATTACTACGTGGCGATCGTGCCTGACCCGCATGAGCGAGAACTGGCTCGGCTGGTCCGGGAGCTCCATGATCTGACACGGGAGCCACGATAGTGCGCCCATACGGTCGCGGAGGCGGCACTTGAGAGCCTTGGCGAACGCTCGCGGAAATGCAGTGTCTGCGATCACCGACGCTTTCCAGGTGCGCCATATCGAGCGAGGCGTGCGGGCAGATCGGCTTGCTCTCCGCATTGGAGGAGCTGAGCGTCGCGGGACCCAAAGCCTACTTGCATTGGGATGGCGACCGGTACGATCGGCTGTCTCGATTCAACGACGACGGTTTGGCCCAGCTCAAGGGGCTGCCGAACTTGCGGAGGCTGAGCTTACGGGACATGGAGGGGCGGACGCCGAGGTGCCCGCTGAGTACCATGCCCGCCGGGTGCTCTTCTTGGCCCAGCGCTCGCGCCCGCTCTGGCCAGAGTCGTGGCCACTTGGCGGGAGCTGCCCGAGGCGATCAAGGCCGCGATTCTGGCACTCGTCGCGTCGTGCGCCGACGGCCGCGCGAAGTAACCCGATTATCTCACCCCCTCGCATCCGGCGCGCTGGTCGCGTGCTCGGCACGGGCGTAGCCTGGGATCGACGGGCCGGACGACTCCGGGAGTCTCGCGATGCATGTGGCTGGTGCCGTGAGGGCCCCGAAAGGATCGGGTCGGGATGCTTCCTCGAGCGGGCCACGGACGACGATGCGATGCTTGACACGCGCCTCGGGCACGGTTCCAATACGGTCGTTTCCTTTATGCTGAGGCGGGTTTGATCAGATATGCTGAGGCGGGTTTCATCAGACGGGCGACGAGTCACACCTTCCGGCGCTCGTTCGTCGACGCACCTGCGGAAAGACGTTACGATATCGCACGGTTCAGGAGTTGTTGGGCCACTCCGCGCGGCATGGCGGCCGTCTCCGCAGAGAATGGGTCAGACGACGAACTAGGCGCTCCAGCAGACGGCGGCCGCGATGCTGGTTTTTCGGAGTTCACCGGCTCTCAGCGCAGCCGCCGCTGCTGAACTGCATGATTAGCCAGCGGAACCATGCCCGATCTCGAACTTCCCAACGGCGTGCTCAAGTGGCTGGCGGCAGTCTTCACAGAGTGTGATCGCCGTATCACTCAGAAGCTGCACAATAACCCGAACCTTCCAGAGGAGTCGCTCGACCTCACTTGGATTGAGCACCTGTCCCAGTTCTCTTCCCCAGTAACGGTTGCCAAAGCTTGGACGGCCAAGATCGAAAGCCACTTCCTCGGTGGGTTGCGACACTTCTATCGCTGGGAGATTGCAGACATCGGCGTTCTACTCTTCGTTCGAAGAGGCGGCAGGGTGCAGCTGAGCAAGGTCGCCTTACTGCAGTCAAAGCGGCTCTACCCAAGCAGCAACCAGATAGTGGAAGAAGGTCGAATTGACTACGAGATCGGGTTTGCACGTATCGCCGATCCGGAAGATCTGGCACGCTCGATTGCGGTCGAGCATGAGTTCGAGTTCACCGCTGATTGCAGGTACACTGCGCTCAAGGCAAAGTCGGAGCAAGTCAAGGCGATCGACGGTTACGAGAAAAAGAGCAAGCTTCCCGTGTACTACCAGTTCTACAATCCTTGGAAGCTTCCCTTCACGCAGCGCGTTCCGATTTCAGAATATGAGGCGCTGCCCGCCGGACGCGGCCTTGGTACGCGAATAATCCCTGCCAAGAAAGTGCACGCGAAAATCGCGAAGGAGAAGAAGGGGTTTTCCCCTTCGGTGAAAGATATCCGCGGCCTGACCCGTGACGCACATTCAGAGGGCTGGTCACTTCCGCTCTTTGTCACCGATCTATTTCTGGGCTGTAAAGAGGGCGCGCGATTCGACGGGATTCAGGATGAGCGCGTGCAAACTTTGTTTTATCGTCGATCGGGGCCCATCGCGGCAGCCATCTCGATAACAATCGAAGGCCCTTGACCTGCTGGCTAACCAACCGCAGTGGACGGCAGCCGCGTCAGTGTTATCTGGATTCTGGTGTTGCTCGGGCGCGGCCCTTGCCCACCGAACGGTCTTATGTTAAAGCGCGACATCCGGCACGACATCCAATCCCGAAGCGAATACCGCTGCTCGTTGTTCTGAACGACGTCGTCCCGGCCACACACAATTGCCAATTCCTTCCTTAAGGAACGGCCGAAAAATAACTTCCCCATTTGGCCACTGAGGGGTAGTTTGGAAGG
>JBBDYJ010000023.1:0-4821 GCA_040901675.1 Pirellulales bacterium
ATCACGCCCGACGCCTATTGACATCAACCGTTCCATCTGTAAGGGCGAAACAAGGTGCCGGTACGTGTATCGAGGCAAGTTGAAGTCATTCTCCGGCGAGTCCTTAGTTACTCCCCTCGACTGACTCTGCCTTCCTCCTTCCTCCTTCCTCCTTTCCCTTCACGCTCCATACTTCGATAGCCGCCTGGCATTGGCCAGCGCCAGCGTCATCAGGTGTTTGGCCTCGAATTGTCCCAGGCCGCCGCGCGTGCACTCGCGCTCGCCGAACGACTGGCACTCGTCGCTGCGGCAGCAGTCGCTGACCAAGAGCGTCGGCACGCTGTGCCAGCTATGGCTCGCCAGCAGGCTGGGCGTGCTGTGGTCGCCCGTCACGATCAGCACGGTCGGCTTCAGCGCCGTGATCCGCGGCACGATCGCGTCCAGCTCTTCGATCCGGCGCACTTTGGCGCCAAAGTCGCCGTCCTCGCCCGTACTGTCCGTGTACTTGAAGTGTACGAAGAAAAAGTCGTATTTCGGCCAGGCCTCGGCCAGCGTGTCGGCCTGCTCGTCCAGCGTCTGCGCCTTTCCCACGATCTCCATCCCCACCAGCCGGGCCAGCCCCTTGTACATCGGGTAAACGGCGATCGCCGCCGCTCGCAGGCCGTACACGGCGGCATAGCCGGGCAGCGCGGGCCTGGCCGCAAAGCCCCGCAGCGTCACGCCGTTGGCTTGCGCTTGCCCGGCCAGCAGCGCGCGGGCCTGCCGCACGAACTCCCGCGCCACCTGGGCGGTCCGCTCGCTGGCCGGATCGCGGGCCACCGGATCCAGCGGCGGAACGCCGGTCGCCTGCGGATCCGTGTCGTCAACCTCGCCCCCCAGCCCCGGCCCCCGGAACACGACCACGAAGCGATACTCCTTCACCGGCTCGACGAACACCTCCACGCCTTCGATCCGCACCTGCCGCAGCTTCGATACCAGCTCAGCGCTGGCCTCGCTGGCGATCCGCCCTGCCCGCCGATCGATGATCTTGCCCTCCGCGTCCAGCGTGCAAAAATTGCCGCGGGCGGCCACGTCGTTTTCTCCCAGCTCGAAGCCGATGCCCGTCGCTTCCAGCGCTCCCCGGCCGATCACGTACTTCAACGGATCGTAGCCGAACAGCCCCAAGTGCCCAGGACCGCTCCCCGGTGTGATGCCCGGCTTCACTGGAATGCTGCCTCCCAGCACTCCCACCTTGGCCAGTGCATCCAGGTTCGGCGTGCGGGCCGTCTCCAGCTCCGTCAGCCCTCCCGGCTCCGGCGGGCAACCGCCCAGCCCATCGGCCACCAGCATCACGATCTTCGAGTCGTTCTTTATCCAGAGCTCCCGCGTCAGTTCATGCATGCGATCAATCCTCTTTGCCCGACTTCACCAGTGCTTCAGCAACTCACCCGCCACTTATTCAACCAGGCCTTGGTCGAACAGGATCTGACCATGCTCCAGCCTCATCAACAAAGACCGCGCAGCGCCTTCGCGAATCCGCGCCAACAGGCTATCCGCTAAAGGATCTTGCAGAACAATTCTGCCCAAGTTCAACATCGAGTTCAGGTGCGCATCGGAATGGACGCGCGAGCCGCGATAATAAATGCAGCTATTGTGCTGAACGCTTGGGTGATCGCCAGGATTCACCAAACAGGTCTGCTCCTTGTCGGCGCGCCAAGTCGTCAGGTTGACCAAAAGCACTTTGCTCTTGTCAAGGCCCGGGTCGGAGATAATCATCCACAGATGGTCATCCCCAATGATGAATCGGAAGGTGTCCCCGGCTTTCAAACGGCGCCCTCGCGAGATCAACGCGATTTTTCGCCGAACAGGTCGTCCACCCTGATTTCGTCGGCAATGTCCTGCAGGATCACGTCTTTATCGCTCGACCGGCCGACGGCGTCGATGATATCCTCCAGCGGGATGATTTTCGAAGTGCCCTCGGAATAGTTGTTCTTCCACTCCGGGAAGCTGTGCGTTATTCCATGAGTCAGGTCCCAGTCGCTTTTCGCCGAGTACCTCTCGCACACATCTTGCAGCTTCTCGATATCGTACCGCGAGAGCTGGCCGACACCGGGATCCTTGGACAGCCGAACCGTATGTCCCCACTTCTCGAAGTGCTCTGAGAACAATGGCTCGTCAATGTGCTCGCCGTTGATCAGGTCCAGAACCTGGCTGTGCAGCGGCCCATGATCCATTGCCACCACGCGTGACCCCAGGATGGGCCGCCCCGTCTCCGCGAGACTCTCCCGATCCGCGATGTAGAGCAGCTTCAGAATCCGGAGCTTGCTCGCGATCGACAAGGCATGACATCGCAGCACGACGCCAATCGCCTGAATGGTCTTCTCGGCCTCGAATCGCAAAAACATGGTTCGCCTGTGCACGCAAACGGTTCGCCCGGCGCGACTCACCGAATTCTACGGCACGCCGGTACGCTGTTCAAGCGTATAGCCGCTACCATCGTCGTCAGATATCTTCTAATGTTCTCTCATCGTCCCTTAGTACCCATCCATCCCGATGACCCGCACCATGCTCGAACCGCTCACCTACGATCCACGCGGCCTCATGATCGAAGGCACCGGCCTGGCCCCCGCCAACCTCGCTGCCCTGGCCGGGCGTCTCGAACAGGCGCGTTCCCAGGTCCTCGAGGAGGCCCGGCTCTGGGCCTCCGGCACAGTCCCAGCCGAGCTGGAGCCGCTCGACGCCGGCTTTATCGACCTGCCCGACCGCCTGCTGGCCGACTACGCGCGCGACCGTGCCGGCAGCGAGCTGGCCCGCATCTTGGCGGCCGCCCGCCGACTGGCCGGCCTGGTCGACCGAGTGGTCCTGTTGGGCATCGGCGGGTCGTACATGGGGGCCTGTGCCCTGTTCCAGGCCTGCTGCCATCCCTGTCACAACGAGCTCGACCGCGGCGAGCGCGGCGGCCGCCCGCGGATCTACTTCGAGGGGAACAACGTCGATAACGACGCCTGCCAGGGCCTGCTCGACCTCGTCGATCACTCTCGCGGCCCATCCTCCGATCGGCTCGAAAACTCCTGGGGCATTGTCGTCATCTCCAAGAGCGGCGGCACGCTGGAGACCGCCGTCGCCTTTCGCCAGTTCCTGGCCGCCCTGCGCCGCGCCTGCGGCAACGACGTGGCCGACGTCGCGGAACGCGTCGTCAGCGTCACCGGTTCCAGCGGCCGGCTGTTCGAGCTCTCGCGGGCGCTGGCATGCCGCGACGTCTTCTTTATTCCGGAAGGCGTCGGAGGCCGCTTCTCGATCTTCACCGCCGTGGGCCTGTTGCCTGCCGCCCTGTTGGGCCTCGACATCGTGGCGCTATTGAACGGCGCGGCCGCCATGAACGCGCGGTTCAAGGCGGTCCCTCCCGGCAACAATCCAGTGCTCGACTACGTCGGCGTCTGCCACCTGATGGAGGTCCTCCGCGGCGCCCACGTCCGGGTGCTGGCTACCTGGGGCAAGGGTTTGGAAGCCGCCGGATTCTGGTATGATCAACTGCTCAGCGAGAGTCTCGGCAAGCAGGAAAAGGGGGCCACGCCGATCACCGTCGTCAACACCCGCGACCTGCACTCGCGGGGCCAACAGCACCAGGAGGGACGCCGCGACAAGCTGATTACCAACCTGATCGTCGACCGCCCCCGGCGCGAGCCCTTGAGCGTCGGCCGATCGGAGCTCGACCAGGACCAGCTCAACAGCCTGGCCCAAAAAACCCTGCCCGATATCATGGCCGCCGCCATCGAAGGCACCAACCTGGCCTACGCCGACGACCGCCGCCCCACGGCCGACCTGCACTTGCCGCGGCTCGACGAAGCGGCCCTGGGCCAGTTGTTCCAGATGCTGATGCTGGCCACCGTGGTCGAGGGACGGCTGATCGGAGTCAACCCCTACGGGCAGCCGGGGGTCGAGGCCTACAAGAGACACATGAACGCCATTCTGCGAGGCAAGTAACCGCCATGGCTACCGAACTGACCTGGTTAGGGCACGGCTGCTGGTCGATCGACACCGGCGGCCACAAGCTGCTGTTGGATCCCTTCCTGGACGACTCCCCCACGGCCCCGGTCAAATCGGCCGACGTCGAGGCCGACTACATCCTGGTCTCGCACGGGCACGCCGACCACGTGGCCGACTGTGCCCGTATCGCCAAGCGCACGGGGGCCACCGTGATCTCCTGTTTCGAGATCTGCCAATGGCTCTCCGGCCAGGGGGTCAAGAAAACGATGGGGCACAACCTGGGCGGCGGATCGGACCATCCCTTCGGCCGCGTCAAGCTGACGCTGGCCCACCACAGTTCGGTCCTGCCCGACGGCACACCGGGCGGCAACCCCTGCGGCTTCCTGCTCGCGCTGGCCGACGGCAACAAGATCTACTTTGCCTGCGACACCGGCTTGTTCTACGACATGAAGCTGATCGGCTCGGCCGGCATCGACCTGGCGGTGCTGCCGATCGGCGATTTGTTCACGATGGGCATTGACGACTCGATCACCGCCATCCAGTTGATCGAGCCCAAGCACGTCGCCCCTTCGCACTACAACACCTGGCCCCCCATCCAGCAGGACGTCGCCGCCTGGTCTCGCCGCGTGCAGTCCGAGACCAAGGCCCAGCCCTGCGTCGTCTCGCCCGGCGGCAAGATCGCCCTCTGAGTGGGTGTAGAGGGATGCCCTCCATGTCTCGTAGCAGGACTCGCCAGAGTTCTGGCCATCATTTGCCGTCACGCTCCGCGTGACGTCGCCCTTAACGTAGCAGGCACACTCCGCTGGGCCGTCCGCCCTTGCCTTCTGACCTCTGACCTCTGACCTCTGACCTCTGACCTCTGACCTCTGACCTCTG
>JBBDYJ010000024.1:0-4396 GCA_040901675.1 Pirellulales bacterium
CTGGGGGTATGGGGGCAAAGCCCCCACCGAACCCACTCAAAAGTCCGAATACCCTCCTTATTAGACTTAGCTTGGTTCTCATTTGCCTCGCGCGCTGGACATGGCAATTTATCACACTCGGCCTGCACGTCTTTCAGCGACGGCTCCGGCGCGACGCACGTCCATGTGCCCGCAGCATCGGAATACTGAATGGTGCCGTACGTCGATATTGAAAAGCGCACCTCCGTAGTCTCAGAATCGCACTCGTGTTTGCACCTGCCAACGATGTCCCACAGCTTCTTACACCGCGCTCCCGCGTAGTGCCCCTTGTGTAAGCTTATAGCCTGCGTTCGACTAGGTTGAGACCACACTTTGAAGTCGCGCTTAGTAAGATCAGGACTTGCACCTAATGGCCCAACAGACTTAGCGGACAAATCGTGTGGTTGTCCGCCCGTCCTGGCCCCCATTAATGGCGTGCGGCCAGCATCCATGTCACCCGTTATGGGCTTGCGCGCACCTTTCGCCTTCGCAACAAGTGGTATCTCGAGGGTGCGTGTCTCCTCAATCAGAAAGCTCTGAAAATCTTGACGTATGGTGAGACCGCCAATTGAACCAAGGCCGAGTCTGAAGCCGCCACCTCCCTCGAATTGGTAATCCCCACCAAAGCGGATCGCAACGTAGGTATAATAATAGAACCGATCCTCAGCGCTTATAGAAGTCGCATGCCAGCATGACAAGCCGAGCGGATCAATGAAAGTGGTTGGTGAATTCAATCCATACCAGTACTGGTTGCTCGACGTGTCCGTTCCGATCGGATCTCGACTCAACCAGCGACCGAGGTCGGGAGCGAGCCAACGGTGCCGAACTTGGTAAACTTCGGATTCGCTGTCCCATCGGTACGCGGCATAGAGCGTTTCCCAGTTGTACAGAGACGATACCCTCGATCCAAACGCGGAGGAGAAGAAGGCTGGGTCGCCGTAGGGCGCGTAGCCGTATCGCTCCTGGACGGAGCCGGACGCGTCCACGATGGAGGCGACGTTCCAGTTGGCGTCCTGGAGGCCGTAAAGCCGCTCTTCGAGGCCCGAGGCCGAGATTCCGAGGTTGCCGGTGCCTGCGTTGCCGTCGGCATCCCGGTCTCTCAAAACCAAGTGATCGATATACCGCAGGCCCCAGACAAACTGCCGGTCCGCGGAAGACGAACTGCCCAGCCGCTCCTCGAGTATCTGCCAGCGGATGCTGTGGTAGAAGTGCCTGGTAGTTCCCGAAACCAGCTTCTCGGTTCGCCTGGCTCCGCCGTCGTACGCGTATTGGCCCACCGTCGTCAGTCCATCAGCCAGCTTCATGAGCCGGTTCCACGCGTCCCAACTGGCCGAGTAGCTTTGCGTCGGGCCACCCGGCTGCGGGATGACGACCATATTCCCGGCGCGGTCGTGGACGGGATCGAACCAGTCGGCTCCAGCACTGGCGCCGATGGTCGAGATCTCGTTGACCTCGTTGTGGCTGCGGGATTGGTTGAGGTCCCAAGAGCCGTTGCCGTCGGTGTCCTCCTTGAAGGCCGTCCAGTTGCCCGTCGCGTCGAGCGACCATTCCTGGCCAAAAGTCAGGCCGGTGATGGCCGTCTTGCCGGCGTTCAGGTCGCCCCGCTCGAAATCCTTGAGCTGGTAAAGGCCGTCATAGGAGTAGAGCTCGTCGAAGCCGGCAGGCGCAACCGTGTTCTCCCGCCAGAGGCGGTTCGAGGCGCGGTCGTAGCCGTGCTTGATCCGCTCGACGTCGGTCGAAGTGCCGTAGTTTCGCCACAGGCAGTCCACCACCCGGTCGAACCGATCCAGGCCGTCGTAAGGGTCGGCACCGGCACCGCTGACCAGGTCGTAGCGGATCTCGGGCTCCGTGTAATCGACTTTCACGATCGTCCCCAGGCCAAGGTACGTGTACTCGGCCAGGTGGGTGCCGACCGCCCCCGCGTCGTCGTCGGCCAAAAAGCTCACCCGCCCGAGATTGTCGTCCGCGCCCGAGTTGTACTCGTAGCGGAGGATGCGCCCATTGGGATACGTCATCTTCGTCCGGCGGACGTGGTTGCCCCCGCCGTCGGCGTAGGCGTACTGCACCTTGGGTGTGGTCGAGACGCTCACGGCCCCGTCGTGCTCCTGGTACTCGGTCACCAACTGCCCGAACGTATTGTAAACGAACTCGACGTCGTTGACTACATTTCCCAGGCCCACCGTCGGATTGTCGTGGCTGCTCACGTGCTCGACCATCCCGCGGACCTCGTATGTCCGGCTGATCCGGCGAACCGAACCGTCCACCACGTCGCCCGGGCCGCTGCTGGAACTGGAGCTCGACGCACCCGGCACGCTGCTGCTCGAGCTGCTCGAACTGCCGGAGCTGCTGGAGCTGAAGACCGGCGTGCCGAAGGGAGTGCCCAGCTCGGTCACCCGATCGTGGATCAGCCGCCCGAGCTTGTCGTGATCGTAGACGTGGACCGTCTCGCGCTGGTCCTTCAGCTCGGTGCGCTCCCCCTGCCGATTGTACTTGTACTCCACCCGATCGTAGATGCCGTCGGCGCCGTTGCCTAAGGGCGCGTCTTCGTCATCCGAGTCGGGATAGATTACGGCCCGCAGAAGCTGGCTGCTGGCGAGGCCCGACTCGGCAAGCGTGCTGCCGTAGACGTACTTCGTCACCTGGTCGCCGGTGGTCGGGTTCTTGGCCGTCAAGGTCTTGACCTGACCGTCGGCGTTGTAGGCGGTGAGGGTGGTCCGGTCCTGGTCGGCCGTGCCGGTGGCCGGGTCGCCATCGATGTAGTTCTCGATCAGCTTGGTCTGGCGGCCGAGATCATCGAATTCGGCGCGCGTCTGGGTGCCGATCGGATCGATGGTCTTGAAGCCCTCGCCATCGGAGTTGTACTCGGTCGAAGTGACGAGCACCGTGTCGGACCGGGCGGGAACCGTTGACGCGCGGGTGAAACTTGCCCCGCCGTTGGTGCCGTAGTCGGCCACCGCCTGCTGCCGGCCCACCGCGTCCGGATAGAGGGCCGTGTAGCTGACCCGCGCCTTGGGCTGCGACCCCGAGGGAGTCGTCAGCTCACCGGTGCCCGTGGCATTGTGGAACCTGCCGCGGACGGTCGTCTGGATGACGTTGCTCGCGGCGTCGTACGAGGTCTCGACTTGCTCGAAGATCGTGTCGCCGGTCACGTTGCCGGCGTCCGAGAAACTGGTCTCGTCCGTGTCGTAGCCCACGTATTGTTTCGTCTCGCGACCGAGGCCGTCGAAGACGCTCTTGGCAAACGCCTTCGACCCGGCGGGGAAGTGCTTGATCACGTGGCCGGCCGCGTCGTACCAGGTATCGTCGGTCAGGCTGTTGCCCACCGAGCCCGTGGCCGGATCGACCGCGTAGCGGATCGTGCGGAAGACGCGCCCCAGGTCGTCGTACTTTGTCTCGCTGCGGGCCAAAAGATTGCCCGACGACGTCGTGTCGTACCGCTCGCTCTTCGTGACGCGATCGAAATTGTCAAAATAGCTCTTCTGGTAAAAATCGATCTCGCCGTCCGTGCCGGTGCGGCGATTCCGCCAATCGTAGGCGTGCACGGTGACACGATCGTTGGCGGAGTTGCCGTCGACGTGTTGGGTTTCCTTGGTCAGGTTGCCGTCGCCGCCGTCGGCGCCCGAGTCGTACTCGTAGTCGGCCACGGCCACCAGGTTGGCGTCGCTGGTGCCGACCAGGATCTGCGTCGGCAGGCCGCGGGCCTCAAAGATCTGCTTGGTGATCGTGCCGCCGGGGGAGACGACCCGGTTGCGGCGATTGCGGATGTCGTACCCAAAGTTGGTCTGGCTGTACTGGTTCCCCTCTGTGCCGGCGCCGCTGCCGGGGATCAGGTGGTAGAGCCGCGTGCTGGCCTGCTTGCAGCACTCGGTGTACTGGTGCGTCGTCCAGCGGACATACGACGTCTGCGGAAAACTGTCGCCCGCCGAGAGCTTGCCCGACGTCGAGCTGCGCGTGGCCGAGATCTCTTCGGTCACGTTGCCGCTCTTGTCGAGCTTGGTGATCGACACCGGGTTGACCAGCGTGTACGTGTAGTTGGGCGCCGTGCCCGTGGCATACCCCTGGCCGTGCCGGACCTCCGTGTTGCAGTCCTTGTACACGCTCCAGGCCGCCCGCCGGACGGCCGTGGCCACGCCGCCAATATCGACCGTGTGCGACGGACCCAGCTCTTGCGTCACGCGGCCCCGGACGTCCACCTCGTAGTCCGTGACCAGGTGCAGGCCGCCGCCGGCCGGCGTGCTCCAGCCGGGCGGCACGGTTACCTGCGCATCGTCGACGTCGTCGATGCGCTTAAGCAGGCCGCCCGAATGGGCCTGGAACTCGAAATACGTGATAAAACCCCGTTCGTCCTTGAGCCAGGTCGGGTGTCCGAAGCGGTCGA
>JBBDYJ010000025.1:0-63932 GCA_040901675.1 Pirellulales bacterium
CGAAAGCTCTCCTCACGGCTCCACGGCCAGCCAGTCTGCCATGACCGGCAGCCCGTGTACATTGGTCATACAAGGGCTGACGACATACTCGATTACTTACCTCTCCCCAGGGCGGCGCTACGCGGCTACCGCCGCTCCGCTGTGCCCTGGGCTGGTATGTTTCGGCCCCTTCGGGGCGAGCGAGTCGAACGCTCTCAGGAAAGACGGCGTCAGGCCCAGCGGATGCGCGACTCGAGGCTGGCGAGCAACTTGGCCTGAATGGCCTCCTGCGTCTCGCCGTGCCGGAGCTGCGCGAGCCAGTGCGCAAGACCGGCCGCGTCGACGGGGCGTCCCAGGTAACTGGTGTACCAGGCCTGAACGTGGCCGCCCCGGTGCTCGTCGCTGGTCACAAAGCGCATCACCACTTCGGCTCGACTGGTGGCCGCCAGCCTGCCGGTCCAGAAATCGATTTCGGCCGGCAAAGCGGACCGGTTCAACAAGTTCTGATAGAGGGCGGCCACCCAGTCGGCGTCGGTGCCGCCGGCCGACTGGTAGAACTCGGCCGAAGCGATGATCCGTGCCTGCACGCTCTCGAGGGAGGCGCTGTCCCAGACGCGCAGCCAATGGGCCAGGCCGTCGGCATCGGCGGAGCGGCCCAGGTACTGCTGGTACAAATCGTCGATCACGGCCGAGCGGCGCTCGGTGCTGTAGAGAAAGGCGCCGGCCACCTGTTGGAAGGTGGCGCCGGCCTGAATCGCGTCGAGCCAGCCGAGGATTTCATTGAGCGAGCCGGCGCGGCCCAGAACAGTCTGGTAGAGCGAATCGACCCAGCGAGCCAGCGTGGGAGGGGTCGAGGCGAGCAACTGCTCCTTGCTGATCAGCGTGGGCTGGAGGCCTCGTTCGCCGAAGCAGTAGTCGACTCCGGCGGCGGCGGGGGCCAGCACGATGCCGGCGAACTGGTCGTTGGTCATCGCGCCGCCCAGACTGCCGAGCGTGTCGATGCCGTCGAGGAAAACCGCCGGGTGCACTTCGTTGATCCGGTACGTGCCGGGGCGGAGATTCTCGAAGCTGTAGTGGCCGTTGGCGTCGGTCATGGTGGAGAGGTTCACCGCATCGACCAGGTCGTCGGTGCCGGTGAGGAGAACGGTGACGCCGAAGATGCCGCTTTCGCCGGCGTTTTGCGCGCCGTTGTTATTGATGTCGAGATAGACGCAGCCCGCCAGGCTGGCCGGCGGCAGCTCGCCGAAGTTGTTGTTCCCGCCGTCGAAGCCGGCCGGGAGCAGAATCTCGGCGAACATGTCGTTGGTCGTGCTGCCGCCGGGGGTGCCGACGGTATCCTGGCCGTCGAGGAAAGCGGCCGGCTGCGTCTCGGTGATTTCATACGTGCCGGGGCGAAGATTGGCAAAGCCGTAGGCGCCCGTGGCGTCGGTGGTGGTGGAGGTATTCACCGCGTTGCCCAGGTCGTCGATACCGGTGAGCGTGACGGTGACGCCCTCGATGGGCGGTTCTCCAAGGAAAATGCCGTCGTTGTTCAAGTCGACGTAGACGACACCGGCCAGGCTGGCCGGCAGCAGCTCGCCGAAGTTGTTGTTGACGCCGTTGAAGCCGGCCGGCAGCAGGATGGCGGCGAACACGTCGTTGGTGGTGGTGCCGCCGGGGGCGCCGATGGTGTCGATGCCGTCGAGGAACCCGGCCGGCTGGGTCTCGGCGAGCTGGTACGTGCCGGGGCGGAGATTGGTGAAGGCGTAGGCGCCGCCAGCGTCGGTGAGGGTGGACAGATTGACGCCGTTGCCTAGGTCGTCGGTGCCCGTGAGCGTGACGGTGGCGCCGGCGATTCCGGCTTCGCCCAGGCCGCTCTCGAACAGGCCGTTGTTGTTGGCATCATGGTAGACGTGCCCGGCAACCGAGCTGAACAGCGCGGGAATGGCGCCGATGTTGCCCTTGGCGCCGCCATTGAAGGTTTCGGCAAAGGTGCCGACAAACGTGGAGTTCTCGCTGGTGGTGGTCACGCCGATGTCTTTTCCGGCCCACAAGCCCACCAGCTCGCCGCCGGTGGGAGTGAAACGGAAATCGTAGCTGTCGGTCGTGCCGATGTCGGAGAAGCCGAACTGGGTGACCTCGCCGGTCAGAAGCGTGCCGCTGAAATCAACGATCGAGTCGCCATCGACGTCGATCTCGCCGGTGAGCACCAGGTCGTGGCCGGCGACGCCGCCTGTCAGGCTGCCGGAGCCGTCGACTTCGATCTGGATCTTGAAATCGACCGTGCCGGTTACCGGCCGGATCGGCGAAGCGGCGGACTGCCGGAACAAGAGCGGCGTGGCATCGAGATCGAGCCGGTCGGTGGACCCGTCGTAGGCGAGCGTCCCGGTGCTGTCGTAGGTGACGACGGGAAACTGCAGCAGCCCGGCGATGCCCACCAGGGCCAGCAGCTTGCGGTCTTCCAGAGGCTCCAAGCCCAGACGCGTCGGCGCCGATGGGCACGGCCTGCGGCGGGGCCGGGCACGCCGCAAGAGCTTGTTCAAGGTAGGACCCACGGTTGTCTGGTCTCCGAAGGCAGGAATCGAGATGGGCCGATGGATGTCGCGATGCCGTCCGTGGCCAGCGCCGGCGCGCAGCAGTAGTGCATTGCCGGCTGTTCGCCGACGACATACGGTGAAAGTTGAAACGATCGATCAAGCCAGTGGTGGCGGCGAGTACACCGCCCTGGCGGTGTCAGGCTGTTTTGAGCCTCCGCCAATGCCGCCGTGCCGGCAGGATCACGCCCAAAGCGGTGAAGGCCAGCAGTAACGTGGAGGGTTCCGGGACCGGCTCCAGCGGGAATGTGTCGGATACCCCGAATCCCAGGCCGTTGTCAAACGCGCTGGCGAATGAGCCGGTGAAGCCGGAGCCCTGGGCATCCAGGATCACGCCGGCCTTGGCCCCATACAGGGCCGCCAGGTCGCCGCCGGTGACGTCGAAGGTGAATTCGAAAAGGTCGCCGCCAGCGTCTTGAAATCCGAGCTGGTCGATGGTTCCGGTCAGCAACGTTCCGGATGTGAAGACGTCGGCGACGGTGCCGGTGATGGCCAACGTGCCGCTGATCGGCACGCCGGTCAGCGGATCGATGGTGATCGAGATGTGGAAGGAGCCATCGGTGATCGCGTGGTCCGGTGGATCGATGCCGTCGAAGTCGAGGTGCGAGGCAGTGCCCAGGGCCTCGAAAAGGCCGTTGTCGTCGGGCAGCGTATAGCTGACCGCGATGAACGTCGACGTGATGTCCGGAGTGCTCTGCGTAAGGTTCAGCAGGCCGGCGTAAGCCGAACTGCCCAGCAGGGCCACGCTGCAGGCGACCGCCAGGCAAGCCGGCGCCACCGTCCGCGCAAGATGTTTCATAGGTGCCTCCTCTGTAACACCGCCTTGCGATACCACAAACTGGGTAATGTGCGGTATTTGAGTAATATAGTAATTAGGAGACGGCAGGCGTGTCCAGCAAAAAGAGGGGGTGGAGGAAAAAAAGGCAAGTCGCGGAGGGGCGGCCTCCGCCTGGGCCAACCCCGGCAGCAAAAGGGGGTTGCGAGGGCTGCGGTGACGGGGGATTCCCGCGGAGCCACTTCGAGTTAGCGGGCTGGCAAGGCCCAAGGCAGGGAGGATCGCGGCGGGAAGCGCAAAAGGCGCAAGAACGGGGCTTCGGCGGGGGCGGGGTAAGAGGGGAAAAGGAATAAGTTCCGTTTTACCAAACAAGACGGCCTGGGAAGGCCGTCCAACGTAGGGCGGACCGGGAATCCTGCTCTATGGGGAAACGGAATGAATACCGTTCTACAGGTCAGTTCACGGTCCGGTGCACGAAGGGGCCGGCAATCTCGTAGCACGGGCCCATTTGGTGGCAGCGGCTCACTTCCATGGCGACTTGAATCTTGTGGCCAGCCGGAGTGGCCAACTCGACGGCGATGTGCTCGGCGTGCACCGGGCTGGAGTGCAACAGGGATATGCCGCGGGCCGAGATGTTTCGGACCACCACGGAGAACTGCGGCCCGATGGGCCGGAGTCGTTCGTCGAGCGCCACGGCGGTTGCCGGCAGGGTGACCGAGTAGCGAGGCGCTTCGCGTCGCTCGATGGCTGGCTCGGCTGTGAGCTGCTTGACGAAGCCGACGATGGTTTGCGGCGAATGGGCAAACTTGTGCGCGTCGAACTTGACCTGCGGTTCGAGAGCTGGCGTCACGGGTAGCCTCTCAATCGGTGAAGAATGCTCTGGAGCAAGGATAGGTTAATCGACGGCGTCGGGCAAACCGGCTGTTCACCGGTAGAGATCGAGACGTATAATCGCAAGTCTCCCAATCTGCTCGATTTAGCGTTGATTGCAGGCATCCATTCCGAGGAACATGGCATGTATTTGGAGCATCCGCGTCTGATCCCCGCCCGGCCCGCCCTGTGGTTGGTTTTGGCGGTGGCAACGATTTTCCCGGCCGTTCTGGCCGCCGGGGCCAAGGCCGCCGAAGGGCCGGCCAAGGTCGCCAGTATCGAGGGCATCACCGAGTACCGGCTGGCCAACGGGCTGATGGTCTTGCTCTATCCGGATCCATCGAAGCCGACGGTGACGGTGAACCTGACGGTGTTCGTGGGTTCGCGGCACGAAGGATACGGCGAGGCGGGGATGGCGCATTTGCTGGAGCACATGCTGTTCAAAGGGACGCCTCAGCACCCGGAGATCCCCAAGGTGCTGCAGGAACGCGGCGCGCGCTTCAACGGTACGACGTGGGTCGACCGGACCAACTATTTCGAGACGCTGCCGGCCAGCGAGGAGAATCTCGAATTCGCCTTGCGGTTGGAGGCCGACCGGATGGTCAACAGCCTGGTGAGGCAGGAGGACCTGCTCTCCGAGATGACGGTGGTCCGCAACGAGTTCGAACGGGGCGAGAACTCGCCGGCGAACTTGCTGGACCAGCGGATGATGTCGGTGGCCTTCGACTGGCACAACTACGGCAAGTCGACGATCGGCAACCGGGCGGACATCGAGCGGGTGCCGATCCAGAATCTGAAGAGGTTCTACGTCAAGTACTACCAGCCGGACAACGCGATGCTGGTGGTGGCCGGCAAGTTCGACGAGGCCCAGGCGCTGGCGCTGATCCAGAAATACTTCGGCGCCATGCCCAAGCCCCAGCGCACGCTCGACAAAACCTACACCGAGGAGCCGCCGCAGGACGGCGAGCGGCTGGTGATGCTGCGGCGCGTGGGCGACGTGGCGCTGGTGGCGGCGGCCTACCATGTGCCGTCGGGCGGGCACCCGGACATCGCGGCCCTGGAGGTGCTGGGCTACGTGCTCGACACGGCCCCTTCGGGCCGGCTGTACAAGGCGCTGGTCGAGACGCGGAAGGCGACCCGCGTGTCGGCCGGAGCGAGCAGTTGGCACGATCCGGGGGTGTTCCAGGCGCAGGCCGAGGTGCGCAAGGAAGACTCGCTGGACGAGGCCAAGGAGATCCTGCTGGAGGTGACGGAGAACATCGGCCAGCACCGAGTGAGCGAGGAAGAGGTGGCACGGGCCCGGCAGCGGATCCTGAAGCAGCGGGAGCTGGCGGCGGCCAACACCAGCAGCATCGCGGTGCAACTGAGCAACTGGGCTTCGCAGGGGGACTGGCGGCTCTACTTCCTGCACCGCGACCGGATCGAAGAGGTGACGCCCTCGGAGGTGGAGCGGGTGGCGGCGTCGTACCTGCGTCGGAACAACCGCACGCTGGGAATGTTCGTTCCGAGCGAGAGCACCCAGCGGGTGGGCGTGCCCGCCACGCCGGACCTGGCGGAGCTGTTGGAGGGGTACACTGGGCGGGAGCAGGTCGCCGCGGGCGAGGCGTTCGAGGTGTCGCCCCAGAATATTGAGCAGCGGAGCCATCGCTTCACGGTGGCCGACGGCATCGAAGCGGTGTTCCTGCCCAAGAAGACACGCGGAGAAACCGTGCACGCCCAAGTAGTGCTGCGTTACGGCGCGCTGGAGAGTTTGAAGGGATATCAAGCGGCGGCCGAGCTGTTGCCGCCGCTGATGCTGCGGGGAACGAAGCAGCTTTCGCGGCAGCAGATTCAAGACGAGCTGGACAGGCTGCGGGCCACGTTGACGGCCTCGGGAGAGACGGGAGCGGCGACGTTCTCGCTTCAGACCACGCGGGCGAACCTCCCGGCGGTGCTGGAACTGTTGCGGCAGATCGTGCGCGAGCCGTCGCTGCCGCGAAACGAGTTCGAAGTGCTGGCGCGGCAGCAATTGGCGGGACTGGAAGAGCAGCTCACCGATCCGCAAAGCCTGGCGATCGTCGACGTGCGGCGCAAGGTGTCGCCGTATTCGCAGGACGACGTGCGATACGTCCCGACCATCGAGGAGGAAATAGCGCGCGTGAAAGCCCTCACGCTGGAGCAGATGAAGCAGTTGTACGAAGATTACTTCGGCCCGCAGGCGGGCGAGGTGGCAGTAGTGGGCGACTTCGATCCCGATCAGAACAAGGCGGTGCTCGAAGAGACTTTCGGCGGGTGGACCAGCGAGCAGCCGTACCAGCGGATACCGAAGGTGGCCTTCACGGACGTGCCCGGCGGCACGTCGCGGATCGAGACGCCCGATAAGGCGAACGCCACGTATGTAGCCGGCCTGGCCTTTGCGATGTCGGACACGGATCCGGAATATCCCGCCATGGTGCTGGGCAATTTTGTGCTGGGCGGCGGCTCGCTGTCGTCGCGCTTGGGCGACCGCGTGCGTCAGAAAGAAGGTCTCAGCTACGGGGTCGGCTCGATGATGTCGGCCGAAGCGCTGGACGAGCGGGCCAGCCTGACGGTGTTCGCCATCTTCAACCCCGGCAATGTCGAGAAGGTGGAAACGGCCATCCGGGAGGAGATCGAGCGGCTGCTGGCCGAGGGCGTCACGAAGGAGGAGCTCGACCGGGCCAAGCGGGGCTACCTGGAGCAACGGCAGGTGTCGAGGACACACGACGGCAGCCTGGCCAACACGCTGGCCGAAACGTTGTTCGCCGATCGGACGATGCAGTTCCACGCGGATTTGGAAGCCAAGATTGCCGCCCTGAACGCCGAGGAGCTTCAAAGGGCGCTGGCGAAACACGTCGATCCGGCGCGGTTGACGATCGTGACAGCCGGCGACTTCAGCCAACGTGCCGCTTCGGGCGATGGGCAATCCGCCCCGTCGAATGGACAAGGACCCGGAAAGGGCCAGCCCGGCAAATCCAAGCCCGGCAAGCCGGCGGCCAAGAATTGAGCCATCCAAGGCGTGCCTGGGCGAAAGATCGGCCGGCAGGTCCAGTTGCGCCAATGCGCAAGCCACGGCACGCTGCCGGTTCCCCTGTCCGGGGTGAGCTATATTTTCAATAGCTTTTGGCAGCTTGATTTTGATTTGTTTTCCGGCGGCAACGAGTCCAATCGCCATGGATCATCGCATTCGACACGTCCCACGCCAGGCGGCGCGGCATGGCTCGCAGCGGCTCGAACACTGGTTCTGGCTGCGGGTGGCTGATTGCGAGCGTTGGTTGGGCAGGCGGTTCAAAGAGTGCCGGCAGTGCCGAGAATGCGACTCGCCGGTGGAACCGCTCGATACCGTTTGCCGCCACTGCGGAGCATCCGACCCGGCCAAGGTCGCCGTGCGTCCGCTCCATCTGGTCGCCGGCTTCGGCATCGCCGCCGTCATCGCGTACTTGTGCTTCGGCTAGCGCTTCAACGGCGGCGCGCATTGGCCTATCATGGCAGGCACGCTATTCGTCGCTGGCCGGCGGGAGCCAGGGCGGAAGACCATCAACTCGTTTTCATGAATCAAGCGAGGTGCGGGCCATGCCGGTAGAAGCACGCCAACTCCGTCGGGGACCGTGGGCTGTCTGCCTGGCGATGATCGCCTTCGCCGCGGGTTTCGGCGAGCGGCCGGCCGGCGGGCAAGAGGCCGGAGACGAACGGCCCAATATCGTGCTGATCTTTGCCGACGACCTGGCCTACGGCGATCTGGGCTGCTATGGGGCCGAGGGGTACGAGACGCCGCACCTGGACCGGATGGCGGCCGAGGGGGTCCGGCTGACCGATTTTTACGTGGCGCAGGCGGTCTGCTCGGCATCGCGGGCGGCGCTGTTGACCGGCTGCTACTCGAACCGGGTGGGAATCACCGGAGCGCTCGGTCCGGCCGCGCGGCACGGAATCCATGCCGACGAGGTGACGATCGCGGAACTGCTCAAGGGGCGGGGCTATGCCACCGGGGTTTTCGGAAAATGGCACCTGGGGCATCGGCCCCAGTTCCTGCCCACGCGGCACGGGTTCGATGAATACTTCGGGCTGCCGTACTCCAACGACATGTGGCCCAAGCACCCGGAGATTGCCAAGGCTTTTCCGGAGCTGCCGTTGATGGAGGGGGGGGCGGTGGCGGAGATCGACCCGGACCAGGCTCAGCTCACCCGCCGGTACACCGAGCGGGCCGTGCGGTTCATCGAGCAACACAAGGCAGAGCCGTTCTTCCTCTACTTGCCGCACTCGATGCCCCACGTGCCGCTGGCGGCTTCGGACGCTTTCCGCGGCAAGACCGAGCGGGGGCTGTTCGGCGACGTGATCGCCGAGATCGACTGGTCGGTGGGGCAGGTGCTCTCGACGATCGATCGGCTCGGCCTGGACGAACGCACGCTGGTCCTGTTCACGTCGGACAACGGGCCATGGCTGAGCTACGGCGACCACGCCGGACAGGCAGCGCCCCTGCGGGAGGGCAAGGGGACGACTTTCGAAGGCGGCGTCAGGGTGCCTTGCGTGGCGCGTTGGCCGGAAAAAATTCCCGCCGGCCGGGTCTGCCGCGAGCCGGCCATGACGATTGACATCCTGCCGACCGTGGCCCGCCTGGCCGGCGCGCCGCTGCCGGCGGACCGGATTATTGACGGCCGCGACGTCTGGCCGTTGCTGGCGGGAGAAAACGATGCCAGGAGCCCGCACGAAGCCCTCTACTTTTACTGGGGAGGCGAGCTGCAGGCGGTGCGCAGCGGCCGGTGGAAGCTGCACTTGCCGCACGTGTACCGCAGGCTGCCCCAGGGCGGCGGAACGATGGGCAAGCCGACGGTCTACGAGCAGGCCTCGATCGGCCTGTCGCTCTTCGACCTGCATGCCGACCCGGGCGAAACGACGAACGTGGCCGGCGACCATCCCGACGTCGTAACACGCCTCGAAGAGCTGGCCGAGCAGGCGCGGGACGACCTGGGCGACACCGGGACGAAGCGGCAGCCGAAGAACGCCAGGCCGCGAGGCGAGTTGGCCGGCCGGCGGCCGAACATCCTGTTTGTGTTCACCGACGATCACGCCGCGCATGCGATCAGCGCCTACGGCTCGCGGATCAACCAGACTCCCAACATCGACCGGCTGGCCCGCGGGGGGATGTTGTTCCGCAACTGCTTCGCGACCAACTCGCTTTGCGCTCCCAGCCGGGCCGTCGTGCTCACGGGCAAACACAGCCATCTGAACGGGGTGATCGATAACCGCGCCGTGTTCGACTCGGCGCAGCAGACCTTTCCCAAGCTGCTGCGCCAGGCCGGCTACCAGACCGCGCTCGTCGGCAAGTGGCACCTGAAGAGCGATCCCACCGGTTTCGATCATTGGGCCGTGCTGTCGGCGGCGGGGGGCCAGGGGACGTACTACAACCCGCAGATCAAGACCGCGGAGGGGACGGCCATACACACCGGCTATACGACCGACATCATCACCGACATGGCGATGGAGTGGCTGCAGGCGGACCGTGACATGGAGAAGCCGTTCCTGTTGATGTACCAGCACAAGGCGCCGCACCGCGAGTGGGCGCCCTCGCTCGGCCACCTGCGGTTGTACGAGGACGAAGACATCCCCGAGCCGGAGACGTTGTTCGACGACTACAGCGGCCGATCGAGCGCCGCGGGCTTGCAGACGATGACCATCGAGCGCGATTTGAACGAGTTCGATCTGAAGCTCAAGCCGCCGGCGAACCTGACCCGCGAGCAGCTCGAGGCCTGGAACGCGGCCTACGAGCCGGCCAACGAGGCCTTCCGTCGAGCCAAGCTGAGCGGCCGCGAGCTGGTGCGTTGGAAGTACCAGCGGTACATCAAGGATTACCTGCGGACGATCGCCTCGGTCGACGAGAACCTGGGCCGGGTGCTGGATTACCTGGACCAGTCGGGCCTGGCTGGGGAAACGGTGGTGGTGTACAGCTCGGACCAGGGTTTCTTTCTGGGTGAGCACGGCTGGTACGACAAGCGGTGGATGTACGAGGAGTCGTTGCGGATGCCGCTGATCGTGCGCTGGCCTGGCGTGGTGCGCGCCGACAGCGTGGACGAGCACCTGGTGCAGAACCTCGACTTCGCGCCGACGTTTCTGGAGATTGCCGGGGTCGGCATTCCGCCGGACATGCAGGGCCGCAGCCTGGTGGGGCTGCTCAAGGAGTCGGCGGCGGACGATTGGCGGACCAGCGTCTACTACCACTTTTACGAGTTTCCCGGGGTTCACGACGTCCGCCGGCACCGGGGGATCAGGACCGACCGCTACAAACTGATCCATTTCTACGAGCTGGACGAATGGGAGCTGTTCGACCTGCGGCAGGATCCCCGCGAGCTCGAAAGCGTGTACGACGATCCGCGCCGCGCCGCGCTGGTAGCCGAGCTGAAGCAGGCGCTGGCGAAGCAGCGGCAGCTTGTGAAGGAGTAGGGGGCTGTTTTGGGTGGGCGACGGCATACGGAGTGTGCCTGCTACTTTACGGAGTGTGTCTGCTGCTATGGACGGCCTGCTGAGAGCCCAGTGCTGAGACCGGGTGGCAAAATGTCGTCGGCGAATGTAGACTGCAATCGGTTGCTTCGTGTCGGGATGTGAGCTTCTTGAGACGCCGATGCCCATTCACGATTGGACGCGCGTGACCGCTGGCACGTTTCACGCCTTTCACTTGGCGTGGATTGCGGAACTACAGCGCGCGCTCAACGCCGGTTTGTTGCCCGAGGGCTACTATGCGTTGGCCGAGCAGGTGGCCGGTCACACGATTCCGGACGTGCTCCCTCTCCAGCAACTCGGTGGGGCCGACCCGCAGCGCTTGGCTGACCCCGAGCCGAACGGGAATGCCGCGGCCGTGGCGGTCGCCCAGGTGCCGCCGCGGGTCAGCGTGACGGCGACGGCCAGTGAGGCGATGCTGCTGGCGGCGCGGCGGCGGCAGCTTGTCATCCGGCATTTGACGGGCGATCGAGTGGTGGCGCTGGTCGAGATCCTCTCGCCGGGCAACAAGCAGAGCCAATCGATGCTGGATGCTTTTGTCGAGAAGGCGGTCGCGGCGATCGACCAGGGTTATCACTTGTTGATCATCGACTTGTTCGCTCCCAGCCGGTTTGACCCACGGGGCATACACGGGGCGATCTGGAGCTGTATCGAGGGACCGGGCTACGCGCCACCGCCGGAGCAACCGCTGACGCTGGCGGCCTATGCTTGCGGCGCCGCGGTCACCGCCTACGTCGAGCGCCTGGCCGTCGGGGCTGAACTGCCCGAGATGCCGCTCTTTCTTGATCCGGGCCACTACGTCAACGTGCCGCTCGCGGGGACATATCAAGCCGCGTGGGAAGGTCTGCCCCAGCGCTGGCGGAGAGTCATTGAAGCGCCGGCGTCGTAACGCGCGCCATTTATTTCGACGAGGGCCGTGCTTCGGCCTGTTCCATCCGGCGGAAGAGTTCTTCCACGCTCATGTCAGCCGAGTGCTGGGCGCGCCAGCCGGCATAATCGAAGGGCTCGCGCCGGACCAACGCCAGAAAACGGAGCGTCTCGACGGGCCCCAATTGCTGTTGCAGAAGGGATAAAGCCGTGTGGCGCAATTCATCGTCAGTCAGCAGTTCCGGCATGGGTGGCCTCCGATAGATATTCAGTCGATTATTACCGCGGGCGGGCGCCGACGGAAGACCTTCCAGACGTTCTGGAGGCTGCCGTCGCTCTCGGACTCGCCGTGCTCCCTGCGTGGACGGTACAACCGGCTGGCCTGCCGCCGATTTGCGGCGCGCGAACCTTGACCTATAGTCCCCTAGGAGCCGAATAAGATGAGCGCCTAAGGGAAGTGAAGGAGTGCAATGCGTTGCGACAAGTGCCGGCATGCGTTTACGCTGATCGAAGTGCTGATCGTCGTGGTGATTATCGCGGTCCTGGCCGCCACGATCATCCCGCTGTTCTCGTCGTCGAGCCACGACGCCATGGAGGGGATGCTGAAGAGCCACCTGCGATCGTTGCGGACGCAGATCGAAGTGTACCGGCAGCATCACCTGGGGCGGCTTCCGACGATCAGCGGCGGCAGCCTGCCGCAATTGACTTCCGCCACGAACGTCGAAGGGGAGGTGGGAGTCGCGGGTCCCGCGTATCCGTTCGGCCCATACGCCGTCACTGGCCTGCCGGCCAACCCGATTTCGGGGAGCGAGCTGTTCACGGCCACGGCCGAGTTCCCGCCCACGGCCGCCAGCGGAAACGGCGGCTGGCTGTACCACGAAGCCACCGGCCAGGTCGCAGCCGACACGGAAGGCTACCTGGATTGGTGAGAGGCGAGCGGGAGCGATTATCCGTCTTGCAAGCGAGGGGCCGGCCGGGTAATAAACCCGCCGCCAGGGTCGGCGGCCGCGGTGCCGCCGGCGTGCTAGCACACCAATGACCACGCGCGGGACCGAACGATTTGCCAGGATTGCCCGACAGAGCCTGCGAAAGCAGCAACAACGAGCGCCGCAGGGCGCGCCGACGGCGAGCGGGCCCCGGCGGGATGGGCGGTCCCTGGCTGGTTGCGGCCGCACTGACGGCCTGCCTGCCGGGTTGCAACGTGCTCGTCCCATCCAATGCCAGGCAGTGGTCGCCGGACCAGGCGCTGCTGGCTTACGCCCGCTTCGACGGCGAGCGGGTCACGGTACACAATATCCGCAACTGCGCGTACAGCTCGGCCGACAATTTCACGGTCGAGCACTACGACAAAACGTTCGACCTGGGGGAGTTGGACTCGGTCGACTTTATCATGGTGCCGTTCTCCGACATGCCCGGCGGCGCCCACACCTTCTTGAGCTTCGGCTTCGGGGGGCGCGACTACCTGGCCGTCTCGGTCGAGATTCGCAAGGAGCTGGGGGAGGCCTATTCGTCGCTCAAGGGCTTCGTGAACGGCTATGAGATCATGTACGTGATCGGCGACGAACGCGACCTGATCCAACTGCGCACCATCCACCGGCTGGACGACGTTTACGTCTACCGGGCCAAGGCCTCGCCCGCCCAGGCCCGGGCGCTGTTCGTCGACGTGCTCGAGCGGGCCAACAAGCTGGTCGACGAGCCGGAGTTCTACAACACGCTGACCAACAACTGCACGACCAACGTCCTGCGCCACGTGAACCGGATCGCCACTCGCAAGGTGCCGTACACGTACCAGGTGCTGCTGCCGGCCTATTCGGATCGTCTGGCCTACGACATGGGCCTGTTGGACACCCGCTTGCCGTTCGAAGAGACGAAACGGCGCGCGCGCGTGAACCGGCTGGCCTTCGTCCACCGCGACCGCCCCGATTTTTCGGCCGCCATCCGCGATGACGCGGCAGTGCTGCGTTGAGGCGGCCCCTGGAAGGGGAGGAAAGAGCGGTCGAGCGGAGGGGCGGGCGGGGAAGGGGGAACGAAGAAAGCCAGCGGGGCAGCCTTCATTCTCCACTATTGGGTTCGTCGATCCTTTGCTTGATGGCGCGGGCGGTCGCCTGCGCGCGGAACGCCACGAGATCGCGGCCCAGTTCGATCGTCTTGGGGGCCGGAGCCAGATCGATGCCGTTGATGCTGAACTTGCCCGCCACGCCGCGCTGCTGCATGCGGACCGAATTCGGGTCGACACTCATCATCATGGCGGTGACGGCGAAGCTGTCGTGCAAGCCTTCCGGAACCTCCTCGATTCCGCGATCGGCCACCCACTGGTCCAGGGCCGTGGGATCGTAGTATTGGGCAATATAGTGGACGCGCGTCTTTCCGCCGGCCCACTGTTGGTTGAGGAGCTGGGCCACTTGCTTGAGGCCTTCCTGGCTGCCGCGGCTGTCGCCCAAGAGAACGATGTCTTTGAATCCGTGGGCCCTTAAACTGCCGCAGACGTCGATGAGCAAGCGGCGGTAGGTATCTTCGCGTACACTGATCGTGCCTGGATAGCGCATCGGACCGCTAGGAGGCTCGATGTCTCCATGGGGCACAAAGGGCACAATCGGAGCCACCAGGGCGTCGCCGAGAACGCGCGCTATCTTCTGGGTCGTGGCACGCAGGATGACGTTGTGCTTGCCGGTCACCAGGTAGGGCCCGCTCTGTTCAAGCCCGCCCGCGGCCACGATGGCCGTCGTCTTCTTCATCGCCAGGGCATCGCGGACCTCCATCCAGGTCATATCTTCCATGAACACGGTATCGGCCGCATCAATTGGACGCTCCGCGGCGGGGTCGGGATTGCCCGGCCAGGGCGAGGCCGACTGGAACGCCAGGGCAAAAGCGGCGGCCAAGAGAATCGCTGTTCGCATGGAAGTTCCCTCGGAATGTGAACCGCCCACCGGTCGCGCCGGCAGGCCTCGGACCACGTCGAATCGGCCCGCTTGGTCGCTCGCAGCCATCATTCAAAGTCAAGGACCGCCAACAAGCAACAAAAAAACGATCACCCTGCCGCCTCGTCCACGATGAGGAACCGATGCCCGGGCGTTCGGCGCCGATCCGAAAGGCGTCCACGCGAATCCCGGCCTGGGCCGCCAGCCAGGCGGGCCCCAGCGTCATTTACCGTCATTTACCCATAGCGGCCAACGCCCGCTCGATGGCACTGTCGAGATCACCGGGCTGCTCAACGGTCCACAGCACCTTGTTGTCGGGCCCCAGCAACAGCAGGGTGGGATAGTACTCGACACCGAGGGCGGAAAGGGTCTGCCGGGCTCCGTACCCGGTGGGCGCGGTGATGCCGAACTCGTCCAGATATTTCTGGGTTTCCGACACGGAATCGGCACCTTCCGCCGTCAACGCCACAAACTTAACCGGCCGGCCCGAATACTTCTTGTGGGTCTGCACGAGACCCGGTGCCTTGGCACGGCAGGGGCCTCACCAGTAGGCCCAGATATCGAGGACGACGAGATTGCCCGCCAGCTCGTCGGCAGTGGGAGCTGGGCCGTTCAACCAGCCGGCGGCCTTCAGCGGCGGGGCCTTCTCTCCCGGCTGCAAGAGACGCGAGGAGCCGGAGTTGCACCCCCAAATCACGGGTAGTCCAAGGACGAGCGCCGCGAGGCGCGTGGCCCTGCGCAAGCGGCCGCTCGATGCCGCGTTCGATCGAGGTCGATCCATGGGTGTTTCTCCCGAACTAAATCGAGGGCGTCCCGCGTTTTTCGGCTCCAGAGGTATCGTACTCGCCGGAACGCCGGGAAGTAAACGGCCGAGCTGCGTCCTGCTCCCTTTTCAGCCACCCGAGCAAGATGAGGGCATAGATGCTCAGGGCGGTCCCGAACGGAACGTTCACGAGGTGAAAGATCGAGAAGGCTTTGCACAGCCCAAGGCGCCGGCGGCGGGCGATCATGCATCCGATGTAGGCGATGGCCAAAGCATGGACCAGGCAAAGCGACGCGACGGCGATGCCGGCCATGACCAGCGCCATCCCGACAATTTGCGGGTCTTCGTACGGCGAGAAGGGCAGCGGCTGGCCCGGCTGGGGGGTCTGGTGCATCATTGGATACCCCACGACCAAAAGGGCCACGCCGACCGTCGCGGCCAGGGCGGTCACCGCCGCCAGGACGTAATGCAGGATTTCGAGCACGCGGAGATGATGCTCGACGCGGTCGCCGACCAAGGGCACCGCGGTCTGGCAAGCGGATGTCGGTTGGGGCAAAGGCAGGACCGATCGGGGGGCCTAGACGGAGGGAGGCAGGGGTTGGCGGCCGGCTGGGGCCTGATCGGCGCGGGCCAGAAGTTCGTCGGCCCGGCGCAGCAAGTCGAGTCCCGAGTCGGAGAGGCGGTGCGCGGGACTCATCGGGTGAATTGCCAGGAACTGCGCGTGGCAGTGCCGGCAAGCCACCTGCTTGCCCAGGTACACTATACGGACCTGCAGCTTGCGGCCGCAAGTCGGGCAATCCTGGATAAAGTGCGTGGAGTTGGTCATTGGTCGTCAGTCTCCCACGCCGACGTCGTCGGTGAATGCTTGCTGCACCAATTCGGCCTCACCGGCCTGGTGGGCCTGAAAGTGGCGGCAGAAGTCGTCGAAGCTGGTCTCGAGGAAAGTGCGGAGATGGCGCCAGCGGCGATGCTCGAAGTCGTCGTCGCACTGGGCGATCAGGTGGCACAACTCGCCAAACAGCGGCAGGTGCTCCGATCGCAGCGCCTCGGCCCGCTCGCTGAGAGGCGGAGCGGTGAGAACCACGTCCTCCAGATAACCGCCGGTCTCTTTCAAGGCGAAGACCATACCAAGCCGCTCGCACAACTCGTCGAGAAGTTCGACCAGGCGCGTGGCCAGGGGCGGCTTGCACTTCTGGTCGCCATGCACGATGCGGCGGACTTCATCCAGCAGCAACTCCAGCTCGTGCTGTTCCAGCTCGACGTCGCTCACATACTCGCTGCCCGCTGCCGGCTGATCGGCAGAGCGTGTGGCACTGTCGGCCTCGCCGGTGGTGTGCGTGGCCATGGGTTTCCTCCTTGGGCCGAAGTTGCCGGGCTTGCGCCCGATTGCCCCAAGCATACTAGGGCGCGCCCGGTTGGGTTGCGTCGAGCGGACCAACCGCCGCCAGCCGAAATGAAAAGGACCAGACGAAAGGAACTGCTCAAGGGCAGAGATCCACTCTAGGAAACGAAATGCGGCCGGGTCAATGGGCCAATTCTCGTGCCCAATGCCATTTTTTTGTCGAAGGCCCGGCCGATTTTCCTACAGTAGCCCAACTGGGTGATGAGCAGGGGTTCACTTTCAATCGCTGGATTGTTACAGTCCGGCTGCATGCCCGATCTGCTCGACTACGTCACGCTGTGCCTGGCCGCGGTGGTCGCGGGGGCCGTCAACTCGGTCGCCGGAGGCGGGACGCTGTTGACGTTTCCGCTCCTGTTCGCGGTGCTGGGCGGCTCGGCCCCGGCGGCCGTGATGGCCAATGCCACCAGCACCGTGGCGTTGTTCCCGGGTTCGCTGGCGGCCATGGCCGGCTACCGGCGGGAGCTGCGCGCGGCGAGTGGTTTGGCGCTCTTGCTGTTGGGGCCCAGCTTGCTGGGTGGATTGTTGGGAGCCTTGCTGCTGACCCAGTTGCCGGCCAGCTCGTTCGAGGTACTGGTTCCGTGGTTGATTCTGACGGCGGCGATGCTGTTCTGGCTGCAACCGCGGATAGGGCAATGGACGGGAGTCGGCCAGCGCGTGGATTGGGGTCGCCATGGCAGGGTGACGGCGATCCTGTTTCAACTGCTGGTAGCGATTTACGGCGGTTACTTTGGTGCGGGGATCGGCATCCTGATGCTCAGCGCGCTGGCCATGATGGGCATGAGCGACATCCATCAGATGAATGCCTTGAAGACTTTGTTCGCCTCGTGCATCAACGGCGTGGCGGTCGTGGTGTTTATCGCCGAGGGCAAGGTCCATTGGCCGCTGGCGTTGGCGATGGCGGCGTCGGCGATTGCCGGAGGCTATGGCGGCGCCTTGTTGGCCCGGCGGCTGGATCGCAACCTGGTTCGGCGTGGGGTGGTGCTGATCGGCTTTTGCCTGGCCTGTTATTATTTTTATCGCCAGCTTGATATTACTGGTCGCGACGCTTGACCATGGTGATTTCATTTCCGATCCGGTTGTGACCGACCTCGTCCATGAACGTGCGGATCAGCAGCAGACCGCGGCCGCTGATTTTTTCAAGGTTGGCCGGATCGGTTGGGTCGGGCAAGCTGGTCGGATCGAAGCCGGGCCCTTCGTCGCGGATGACATAGGCGGCCTGCTCGCGGGAGGCCTTGGCCTGGACATGGATGCGGCGGCTGCGATACGGCTCGCTGTTGCGGCGCTGTTCGGACAGGGCGTAATAAGCCTTGGTGTCCGACTCGCGCAGCTCGGAGCTGGTCTCGAGATTGCCGTGGTACAAGGCGTTCAGCAGGGCCTCTTCCAGGGCGATGGCGACCCGGATGCGGCCCGTCTCGTCGCAGATGCCTAGGCGGGAGACATCGTGCTGCAGGTGATCGACCAGGGAGGTGACCAGGCTGGGGTCGTTGTCCAGGGTGAAGCTCCAACTATTCTCGGTCAGGCACTCGATGAGCCGGGCATGGTGCCGCTCGGCCCTGGCCACGGAAAGCACGTTCTCGACGGTTTCCAGCAGGTCGCGGCCCAGCCGGCTCTTGGGGACATAGCTGGCGGCACCGCAGAGGAGGGCCTGCACGGCAATGTCCTCACTGCCCTGCGCGGTCATCAGGATCACGGGCACCAGCGGGTATCGTTCGCGGATTGCCTGGGTGAGCTCGAGGCCGTTCATCTCGGGCATCTGGAGGTCGGTGACGACGATGTCGGGCGGCTGCTGGGCCATGCCGGCCATGGCTTCGAGGCCGTCGGCGGCATAGCGGAGCGACATCTCGCGGTTTTTTTCTATGAGGCCGCCCGCCAGCCGGCGATCAACGGCCGAGTCATCTACGATCAATACGGTTGGCATAAGTCGGTCCCCCCGGTTTCGAGCCCGGCCTGTACGGACCCGATTGCAAGTGTACTCTGGCGGCGGGGTGGTTCTCAACGTATTGCCGATAAACTTGGGCGATGCGGCCTGTTGCCTGGGGGATGATGGACCTGGGGGGAATTTCCCTGTCATCGATCTGCTTGCGAACGGCCAAGCGTTACGATCAAATGAGGTGCTTTCCGCGTAGGCGTTGTGGAAGCGATCTTCGGGAGAAGGTTCCCTATGCAAGTCAAGATCGTCTCGATCGCGGGTCCGGTGCTGAAGATCCAGACCGAGGGGAAGATCGGCCGCAACGACCGTGCGGGGGATCAAGAACCGATTCAGAACCTGCTGGGTCACGAGGTGTACAGTCGCAAGGTGCTGTTGAGCCTGGAGAACTCGGACCTGATCGACTCGCTGGGAGTGGCCTGGCTTTTGCAGTGTCATAAGCGTTTCCGGGACGCGGGCGGGACGTTGGTAATCCATTCGGTACCACCTATGATCATGCACGTGCTGCACGTCATGCGGCTGGAAAAGGTGCTGCGGATCGCGCCGGACGAGGCTTCAGCCGAGGCGGAGGCAATCGGAGACACTCATGGCGAACACCCCCCTGACCAATGCTGAGGTCGACTTCAGACCGGCCTGGACCGAATTGGACGCCGAGGAAGGGGTGGCGGCGCTGCTCGACGAGGCGGCCGGGATCGGCGCCAGCGATTTATTTCTGGCCACGAACGAGCGGGACGTGGCCGTCTCGATGCGGCACCTGGGCATGGTGCGGCACCTGAGCGTTCTGCCGCTCGATCGGGGGCGGCGGTATATCAGCCACATGAAGGCCATGGCGGGCATGGACCTGGCCGAGCGGCGGCTGTCGCTCGACGGCCGTTGGGTTCGACGTTCCGACGCGGGGCAGGTTCTCGATTTGCGGATCAACACGATTGCCACGCTGTATGGCGAGGACTTGGCGGTGAAGCTGCTGGCGCGGGATTCGCAGTTTCGGCACATCGAAGGCCTGGGACTGCTGCGCCAGCAGCATAACGCGTTGATCGGCCTGTTGAATCGTCCCGGCGGCCTGTTGCTGGTGACCGGGCCCAGCGGTTCGGGCAAGACGACAACGCTGTACGCGTGCCTGCACTACCTGAACGACGGCACGCGCAAGATCAACACGATCGAAGATCCGATCGAGTACTCGATGGACGGCATCCGCCAGTCGCAGGTGAACCCTAGAATCGAAGTCGATTTCCCCGAGGTGCTGCGCAGCGTCTTGCGGCAATCGCCCGACGTGATCATGATCGGCGAAATCCGCGACCCACTGACCGCAACGACCGCCGTCCGCGCCGCCAACAGCGGGCATTTGGTCGTCGCCACTTTGCACGCCCCGGTGGCTTCGGGTGCCATCGAGTCGATGCTCAGCCTGGGCGTGCATGCCCATTTCCTTTCGACCGGGTTGTTGGGCGTGGTGGCCCAGCGGCTGGTGCGCACGCTCTGCCCGAGCTGCAAGATTGCCTTGGATCTCTCGGACGCGCCCCAGACCTTCGAAGAGATCCAGTGCTGGATGTCGCCCGGCGAGGGCCGGCAGATGTACACGGCGCCGGGCTGTGAGGCCTGCCGGCAGACCGGTTTCACGGAGCGGACAGGGGTCTTCGAGGTGCTGCCGATTTCGCGGGAGATCCGCAGAATGATCGCGGCACGCAGGCCGGGCACCGAGATCGAGCGCCAGGCCGCCCAGGAGGGGATTGTCGACTTCCGTCGGGCCGCTCTGTTGAAGGTGGCCCAGGGTCAAACGAACATCGAGGAGCTGGTCAGGGTCATACCAAGCGAAGAAGGCTACGAAAGTTAGAACACTCGAGCTAAAGGTCTCAAGGAAATCCGTCCTGCCGAGCGCTGCCCACCGGGCGGGACCGGGGAGTTCAAGTTGGCGCATGCAACACTTCGAAAGGGAGGCTATCCGATGCGAAACATACTGTGCGGATGGGTGATGCTGGCGGTTGCCTTGAGCTCGTTGACGGCGTGGGCCCAGCGCGAGCGGCCACGAGCCGCAGCTCCAAAGGAAGCCGAAGGCGCGTCTCAAAAGGAAACGCAAGACACGTCGCGCGAAGATCGGATCAGGGATCTGGTGGAACAGATGCGGGAGATCCAACGGGAATTGGCCAAAGAGGGGGTTCTTGGGGTGGGCGGTTTTGGCGCCGGCATGGGAGCGGGGCCGGGAACCATCGGCCCGGGGGCCTTTGGACCGGGCGGCGACGACGCTCGCCTCGACCGCGGCGGCAGGCGCGGCGCAGCGCGGGGCCCCAGCCAACGAGATCAACAGAGGCTAGCCAACCTGGAACGGTTGATCGAGGCACAGGAGAACAAGGTGGAGGCCCTTACCCGTCTGCACGGCGACGACAGCCGGCAGGTCAACAGGGCGCGTGAAGAACTCGAAGAAATGCAGGTCGAGTTAGACGAGCTAAGAGTCCAGCCACGTTATGCCGGCCCGGCCGGGGTGGCCGACGGCGCCCGCTTGGCGGGTCCCACGGCCATGGTGGCCGAGCAATACCGCAGAGCAATGATGCGTGTAGGGGGCCCGGCCGGTGGTGCCACCACGGGCATGGCCGGCAGTTTCGACCAGGCCGAGATGGGCCAGCAGATGGTAATTCGCGGCTTGGAGTTTCAGCTTGAAGCCCAGGCAGCCGCCATTCGCTCCGCCAAGGACGAGCAAGCCAAGCAGGAAATGACCGAGGATCTTCGCCAGATGGTCGAGCAGGTGGTCGAAGCCCGGCGCGGGCAGACCGAGCGGCAGATCGAGCGGCTCGAGCAGCGGCTGAAAGAGTTGAACGAGCAGGCCGAGAATCCCGAATCGGCCGACGAAATGCTCGAGCGGCTGCTTAGCCCCAGCCGTGAACAGCGGCAAGCCCGTCCGCCGGCCGAGGCTCCCGGGGAGGCCGAGGCAGATCGCCAGCCGCAGGAAGAGGAGGCCGGCACGCAAGTCGACGAGCAACCGGATGCCCAGAAGTCACCGCCCGGCGGCGCGGACGAAAAACCGGTGGAGTCGTTCTAGGATGCTCGTCGTGACCTAATCGCTCAACCTGACCCTCACAGCCGGCAGGTTCAGCCGCTCAGCCTGCTCAACCGTGAGAAAGACGATCGCCGCCTCGTCATAGAACACGGGGCGAAAACGGGGATCGGCCATCGGTCCTTCGATCCATAATGGCGTGCGCAGGTCGATCAGCAGCGCGGGCATTTCCCGCTTGCCATCGGGGCCCGGCTCGATATCGCGCGTCAGGTTGGCCAGCAGCGCGGCATCGTGCGACGCCAGTTGCCGGGCGATTTCCAGGTAACGCTGGAGAGTCCCTCGCGTGTTCACTTCCAGGCGGCCGTCGGTAAAGACACGACGCGCGGGCCCGTTGTGAAAGATGTAGACGGCGGCCGGCCCCTGGTCGACCGCGTAGACGTTTTGCGGCATCCCCGGCCGGCCCAGGAATCGCGCCGCCTCGTGACAGAACCAGGACGGCGCCTCACCCAAGCCGAAGCGGCGCGAGCTTTCAGAGCCGGACCAGAGCGTCAAGGCGTCGCTGGGAACGCCGATGGTCGCCAGCGCCAGCAGCACGGCCAGAGCAATGCGGCCTGGCTTCGAAGCGACGACGTTCGCGCCCGCCGCCTCGAAGATCTCCCCCACGTTCGCCCGCAGCACAAGGCCGCCCACCAGGGCGAACAGCACGCTGTTGCGGTTGGCCTGCCAGCCCAGGTACGCGAACGCGGCGAACATCGCCAGGCGGTACAGGCTCAAGCGGCCGCGCAGCAGCAGCCAGGCGAAACTGGCCGCCCCCAGGAAAAACAACACCATCAGCATCAATGTGGTGAGGTTGTACACCAAGGCCATCGGGCCATAGCTCTCGATGAACTCGCTCAGGCCGTCGAACTCGCCGGCGAACTGCCGGTAGAAATCGCGCTCGTGCCCCTGGATACGAGCCAGCAGAACCAAGGGAAACAGGGCGCCTCGGTATCCGTAGGGATTGGCCAGCGTGGCGGCGACCATCAACGCGCTGACGGGAAGCCAGACTCGCCAGGGCTGAGCGCCGCACTCGGCTTTGGATGCCCCCCAGGTCCAGAATCGTCTGACGGCGGCCTGGCCGATAAACACGGCCCAGGCGATGAGTCCCAGGACGAAAAGGCCGTGCACATTCACCCAAACAAGCTGCACCGCCGGCAGCAGCCAAGCCAGCCGCGGCCGGCCATGGGCGTGGAAGATGATGGCCAGGGTCGCAGCCAACAGCAGCAGCGAGAGCATTTCCGGCCGGACCTGGTTGCGGCCCACGTAGATCAGCGCCGAGGGGAGCAGGCAGGCGACGGCGTGGCGTCGCGGCCAGTGCGCCGGCTGGGCGGCCAGCAAGAGTGCGAACGACAGCACTCCCAGCAAGCTCTTGGCCAGGACCAGCGCGGCCGCTCCGCCTAGGGTCCAAAGGCCGGCGGCGAGCAATTGAAAGCCCCAGTGCAGATCGATCCAGCGGCTGTCGGGATTGGTGTAGGTAAACCAATCGGTCCGCGGGATCTCGCCGCGCTGGAGGATCAACTGGCCGGTGCGGAGATGCCACCAGATGTCGGGGTCGTCGATTTCGACGCAACCCGCCAGTCCCACCAGCAGCAGCAAGGCCAGGCACCAGGGGGATAGGATGGAGAACGACTGCCAGGGGGGTTGGGCCTGAGGTCGCCCCGGCGCGGGGGGCTCGTTGCCGCTCGACGAACGGCGTCGTCGCTTCATGCCGGGCTCGAGGCAAAGCGGCCGTGGGCCAGGAAGTGCACGATCTCGCGGGCGACCCGGGGCTGGTAGATCATCAGCGAGTGCAGGGCGGGCACGACGATGTGATCGCGCTGTGCGGGCAGGTGCGTGCTGTGGCAAGCGACCAGGGCATCGATGCTGGCGGCAATCACGCCTATCTCGATCGCTTCGTCAGGCAGGGGTAGCTGGTTGACAAAGCTGTCCGGGCGGGCGGCGAGCTGGTCGATCGTGCGGCAGCCCCAGCGGAGCCAGGGGCCGAGCCAGGCCGCCACGCGCGAGCCCCTGTTGGGCGGCGCCAACAGCACCATCCGACCCAGCCGCGCGGGCTTGCCCAGGCCCAGCGCGTAGCGGGCGACAATGCTGCCCATGCTATGCGCCACGAGGTGCAGGCGGCCGACCGATGCATCGGCATCGAGGGTTTGCAGCCGCTCGTGCAGCCGTCGGCCGTGCTCTTCGATAGTGCCCATCAGGCTGGCGTAGGACCAATTCAGCACGGAGTACCCGCCGGCGGCCAGCCGCCGCTCGAGGGGCCCCATCAGCCGGGCGTTGGCCCCCAGGCCGTGCAAGAGAACGATCCACTCGGAAGTCAAGCGCGATTTCTCCATCTGGGGAGCAATCCATCCCGCGCCCAACAACGACGATCAGGCGGCTTTTTCTTGCCGGGCGGGTGGCTTGACCGCCGCTTTCTTCCGGGGCGGTTGGGCCGCATTCTTTTTGGATTTGCCAGTCAAGTCCCAGGCCTTCAGCCACTGCTCGTCCTGACGCTTCAGGCCGAAATCCGTCAACAGGCGTTTTTCCATGTCGGGCATGTGGCCGGCGCCGTAAAAGATGGCCAGCCGCTTCTTGCCGTCTTCGATCTGGCGGGCCAGCACTTCGAGGGCCTTCTTGTTGCGCTCGGTGATGATGGTCGAGCCGTCCGGGCCGTTGATGGCGCTCATGGCCCCCTCCAGGTCCTGGAACTGCTCGGCCATGATCCGCTTCAGGGCCAGGGCGCGATTGCGGTCGAACAGGGCCAAGAGCAGCTCGGCGTCGACCGAGCGGTTGGGATCCTTGTTTTGCTGGGCAATGCTCTGGCCCATCATCCGGAACATCATGGACCAGATGCTCTCGCCCCGCTCGTTCATCGAACGGGCAAAGTCGTCGGGCGACATGTCGGCGTGCACGAAGTTGTCGCGGTGATAGTCGATGAATTCCAATTGGTAGTCGAGCTCCAGGATGTTCTTCATGCCCGTCTGCAGCGCGCCGACCGGGTTGCCCGTGTTCTTGGCGCCCTTGGGAACGCGGGTCCCCTCGGGCGCGACCAGCTCGTACAGGAGGGCGTCGTACTGTTCAAACTGGCGGTTCAGTTGTTGGTAGTATTCCGCCTCGCCGATGTGGACCACGCCGATCAGGTCGACGCACAAGCCCTCCCGCTGGGCGTCAGGGGCCACGTAGCGCACGATCGCCGTCTCCATGGCGGTCGGCTTGCCTTCCTCGTTGCGAACCAGCCTCAGAAAAGCGCTCGACGCCGACGCCTCGTCCTGATCCCCTTGCCCAGCCGGGGCAGCCGGCTGCTCGGACGCCTCAGCCCGGCCAGCATCGGCGCCGTCCTGTTCTTGGCGGGCCGAGGCCGCGTCGCCAGACGGCCGTTCGTCGGCGGCTGCGGCGGCCGGGGCCGCGACCAGGGCCACCCAGGCGACCAGCCACGATGCGACGAGATGCTTGACACAGGCCATGGATCGAACCCTCCGTAAAGCAGCCTTGAGATGCGGCTATCCAGCGACTACCGAAGTATATGCCGCCGGGCGGCCGCTTACAACGGAACTGCCGGCGGAGGGGCGCGAAGCGGCAAGGACGCCCAAGGGGGTGGAGCAAACGCTTGCACGTTCTTCCCCCTACTAGCTTCCCCCCTTCTGCCTTCCGCCTCGTGCTTCGGTCTTCCCTTTGGCCCGTAAGCTAAGATCTATAAGCACTTCCGCCGACGTATGAAAGAAGAAGCGGAGGCGGTACAGGGCTGGGCCAAGGAACGGGCAAGGAACCCATCGTGTGAAGACCGTCTTGTTGCTGATCTGCTCGAATGCCTTCATGACGCTGGCCTGGTACGGGCACCTGAAGCACAAGCAGGCTCACCTGTGGCTGGTGATCCTGGTGAGCTGGCTGATCGCCTTGCCGGAGTACGCCTTGCAGGTCCCAGCCAACCGCCTGGGGCACGGGCAATTCAGCGCCCCGACGCTCAAGATCATCCAGGAAGTGGTCTCGATTTCCGTCTTCGTGATCTTTAGCTGGGTTTATCTCCGGGAAATACCGCGATGGAACGAGTGGGCCGCCTTTGTCCTCATCGTCGCAGCCGTAGCCGTAATGCTGCTGGGCCGGGCAGCCGAATGATCGGCGGACGCGTGCGGCGTGGAGCGTCTCTCCGCCGTCCACCTGCCCCACTCCTGACTCGTTATTCCTGCTTCCTGCTTCCTCGTTCCGCCCTCTCATCCAGCAGCCCAAGGAAGGCTTTCATGAACGGCGTGTTGTCGTGCCAGGTCCGCGCAGTCACCAGATTGCCATCGACGACGCACGGCTGATCCACATAGGCGGCGCCCCCTTGGCGGGCATCCAGGGCGCATTTGGCCACCGTGGTGACGCGGCGTCCCTGGATGCAGTCGGCCGCCGAGAGGATTTCAATTCCGTGGCAGACGGCGGCGACCGGCTTGCCGGTATCAAAAAAGTGCCGGGTGATGGCCAGCAGATTCGGGTCGTAGCGCAGGTATTCCGGGGCCCGTCCCCCGGACAAAAACAGCCCGGCGTAGCCGGCCGGGTCCACCTGAGAAAAAGCCAGCGAGGCGGCCAGGTGGTAGCCGGGAGTTTCGCGGGTGATGTCCCACCGGCCCGGCCCGGGCGGGATTTCGTGGAGAACGAGGTGGTAAAGCCGGACTTCCGGCCCGCAGACGACTACCTCGTACCCATCCTCCGGCAGGCGAAAGTAGGGGTACATCGTGTCCAAGACCTCGCTGGCATCGCCAATCGGTATCAGAACCTTGGGCATGACTCGATCGGCTCCGGAGGCGTGGCCGCCCGACAAGGAATTTTTCAGGAATCTGCTTGCAATCGGGTTAGGCCCAAGCATAATACCAGCATCTGAAAGGGCTAGCCCCTTTCAGTCCGGCCTCCGCAGGTTCCTGCCCCACCTGCGGGGGCCTTCTTGTTGCGCCGGGCCGCCTGAGGCGAGGCCTTCGAGCAGCGGCACAACCTACCCGTCCACTGCTTGGAGCTGCCGGCGTGGCTGGTTGCGAGAAGAGCACGTGGTGGTCCATACGGCACCTGCTTCGTCCGCCTTGGCGGACCTTAGAGCGGCCTTCAAGCAGTGGCACTCGGGAAGAGCGGCCTTCAAGCAGTGGCACCGCGATTGTCCAGGGCTTCCCCTATTGTGCGCAGCTTGACGAGCTTCGCGCATCGATGGCGCCGGCGCGCGGCATTTTCGGCAGCTTTTGCCAGTCTTACTCAACTAGCGCGAGTGGCACTACCGATACTACCGGCAACGATTCATGCACCGACTCTCCGGCGTGGGGGGCGTGCGCGGAATTTCCTGACGGAAGCCAAGGTAGACACAAGATGTCGATCAACCGCATGAAGTCGTGGCTGGCATTCGCCTTGCTGCTGGGGTTGCCATCGTTTGCCGCGGCCCAGGAACTGCCCGAGGACGCTTACCTGCCGGGTGTGGACGACGTTCAGTGGTTCGATCGGGCCGACCTGAGCGCCTATGGCAACGGACAGCGCCGCCCCGAGGGCTACTTCTTCACGGGCGAGGCACTGCAGTGGGCCATTTCGCCGCCGGAAGAAACGACGATCGGCAAGGAGGGGTTCTCGCCGCTGGCCGCCGGCTCGCCGAGACTGAGCGACGACCTCGGTTTCGTCAACCAGCCCAATTCGCTCACCACTGGTTTCATCGAGGCCAACCTCGGCAGCGGCTCACGCTTCCAACTCGGCCGGATCTGCGACGACCGGGGCTGGATGCTAGGCAGTTTCGTGCTGCACTCGCAGACGCAGAACCTGACCGGCTCCAACGCCGGCGTCGCCATGGATGCTCCCTTCGTCAATGGGGTCTCGGTGTTGGAAGGCTTCGTCGATATCAATGTCGATGGCTTCGCCGACGACTTGAACTTCAATAATGTGTTCGGTCCCGACGGCATCGACCTGGGAACTCCCAACGACGCCCCGCCGCCGGCCTTTATCCTGCCGTTTGACGGCATCCCGGATGCTCCATTCCCCACCGACTTTAGCGACCTGGTGAGCCTGCCCATCATTTTCAAGAACGTGTACGTGCGGCACTCGGCCAAGGCCTGGGGGGTCGAAGCGATGCGGCTCTGGCGGCTCAAACCCGGTAAGCGAGGCGGTTGGTGGGAGATTCTGGCTGGCGCCCGCTACATGAAATTCGACGACGAGCTCTGGGTGCACGGCGAGGGAGAGGTTTTTCTCTACATCGACATCATCTCGGGCCTGCCGTTCGATGGCATCCATGGTGCGTTGGCCGACAGTAAGTGGGATACCACGGCGGAAAACAACATCGTGGGCCCGCAACTGGGCCTGCGATACTCAAGGCAAAGAGGTCGCTTCGGTTTCTCGGCCGAAGGCCGCTTCCTGGCGGGCACGAACATGCAAAGCATCCGGCAGCTCGGTTTCATTGCGAACCCCCCTCGCACCAATCGCGCCATTTCGATCTTTACCCTGGTGCCGGGCGATCCCCTGAACCTCTTTCCCACCGCTTTTCAGCACACCTTCAAAGCCACCGAGTTTGCGCCCGTGGCCGAGCTGCGCGTGGACGCCAGCTACCAGTTGTTCAGCAAGGTGTCGTTCAACGTCGGCTGGACCGGTATGTTCGCCGACGGCATTGCGCGGTCCAGCAACATGATCGACTACACGCTGCCGAGCATGGGAATCCTTGGCCAGCACAACCGCCAGGACCTGATCATCAACGGCATCAACTTCGGCATCGTCATCAACCGCTAGCCGCCCGTAGCCGCTGCCGCCCGTAGCCGCTAGCCGCCCGTAGCCGCTGCCGCCCGTAGCCGCTGCCGCCCGTAGCCGCTGCCGCCCAGCGGCCTAGACCACGTTGGTCAGCTTCTGGCGCTTGCGTAGTTCGATCAACTCGCTTCCCAAGCGCTGCCGCAACGGGCTCTCCGGCCGCAACTCATCGATCAAGGCCTCTGCCTTGGTGAAGATGTCGTCGTTCAGCTCGACGCGGCTGAACAACTTTCGCCAACTCCGTGTGACTTCTTGTTCGGTCAGCAATACTTTACCCTCGTCAGGATGCGCTTGCCCCGGCACCGCCTATTCTAGATCCACCCCGGCACGACGCAAGTCCACGGCCCAAGTTGGCCCCTGCACCGGCATCCGCGACCCGGCGCGGCCGGCAGAGGCCGCTGGTTCCAAAGCGCGGCTGCCGTATGGTACAACGGTTCAAAGGCCCGCCAACGAGAGTCCAACGCCGCGGGGCCCGCACGCAGGTTTTGAACGAAGCAGGCCCAGTATGCAAGGCAAGTTGGGCGCCCCACGGCCGGCCCGAGCCGAACTGGGCCCCCTGCGTGTCGTCCAGGTAAGCGGCCGGCGGGAACGGAACGTCTTTCTCCGCTTTCCCTGGCAGATCTACGGCGACGACCCCAACTGGGTGCCCCCGCTGTTGTGGGAGCGAAAGGCCTTCATCGACCCGCGCAAGCATCCCTTCTATCATCACGGCTCGGCCGTCCAGTATCTGGCCTACCGAGGCCATGAGGCGGCCGGCCGAATCCTGGTCAGCGACGACCCGCGCTATAACCAGGAGCACGGCACCAACCTGGGCTGCTTCGGCATGTTCGAGTCGGTCGACGACCCGGCCGTGGCGGCCGCCCTGTTGGAGGCCGCGGCCTGCTGGCTGCGGTCGCGGGGACGGGACGCCATGATGGGCCCGATCGACTACTCGACCAATTACGCCTGCGGTTTGTTGATCGAAGGCTTTTCCACGCCTCCGCGGGTGCTGATGAACCATAACCCGCCCTATTACGCCGGCCTGCTGGAAGGCTGGGGCCTGGTCAAAGCCAAGGATCTCTACAGTTGGTGGTTCGACGACGCCTACAACATGCTGCGCCGCTGGAAGCGGCGGGCGCAGCGGTTGGCCGAGCGGGGCAATATTTCCGTACGGCAGTTTCGGATCGACGACCTGGACGGCGAGGTGCGGCGCTCCAAGGCGATCTACAACGGCGCGTGGGAGCGCAACTGGGGCTTTGTCAAGATGACCGACGCCGAGTTCGACTACCTCGTCAAGGAGCTCGCGGAGCTGGCTCTGCCGGAATTGCTGCTGTTGGCGGAAATCGACGGCAAGCCGGTCGGCTTTTCGATGACCTTGCCCGACTTCAACGAGGCCATCCGGCCCTTGGACGGACGGCTGTTCAGGTGGGGACTGCCGCTGGGCTGGTTTGAGTTCAAGCGCAATTGCCGGCGGATCCAGACCGCCCGGCTGTTGATCCTGGGCGTGCTGGAAGGATACCGGCGGCGTGGAATCGCCGAGCTGTTAATCCTGCGGACCCTGGACTACGGAAAAAACGTGGCCCACTACACCGGCGCGGAGCTCGGTTGGACGCTGGAAGACAACGAGTTGATCAACCGCACCATCCGAGCGGTGGGAGGCCACCCCTACAAGACCTATCGCATCTACCAACGCACGATTTAGCGTGGGGTGCTTTGCAGCGTGGCGGCCGGGGCGCCATTCGAGCCGGCCACCGCGTATTTGGGATGGATCCGGGCCAGTTCCTCGGCCAGCACGTCGACCGTGTAGCGGATCTGCTCTTCGCTGTGGCTGGAGGTGATGAAGAAGCGCAGCCGGGCGGCCTGTTCCTCGACGGCCGGGTGCACGATCGGCTGCACATTGACCCCGCGCCGGTTCAAGGCCTGAGATAGCTGCAGGCAGTGCAGCGAGTCGCCCAGGATGATCGGCACGACCGGGGAGTCCTTGCTCAGGCCGGTGTTCAAACGGCGTTTCCTGGCCAGCGACAGGAACAAGGCGGCCCGCTTGTGCAACCGCGCCACGCGCTCGGGTTCGGCTTCGAGCAGCCGGATGGCCGCCAGCGAGGCGGCGGCGTTCGAGGGCGAGATGCCCACGCTGTAGACGAAACCGGGGGCGGTGTACTTGAGGTACTCGACCACCGGTTTGCAACCGGCGATATAACCGCCGCAACTGCCGAACGACTTGCTGAGGGTGCCCATCCAGAGATCGACGTCGGCCGGATTGACGTCCCAGTATTCGCCGATGCCGCGGCCGTGCGCGCCGAGCACACCGGCCGAGTGGGCCTCGTCGACCATCAAGAAAGCCTTGTGCCGTTTCTTGACTTCGATGAAGCGGGGCAGATCGGGGATGTCGCCATCCATGCTGTAGGTGCCTTCGATGGCGATCAGCACGCGGCGATAGTCGCCCCGCAGATCGGTCAGCAACTGGTCGACGGCCCGCCAATCGTTGTGCGGGAAGGGGCGGCGGCGCGCTCCGGAGAGGATGCAACCCTGGATGATGCTGTTGTGGGCCAGCGCATCGTGCAGGATCAGGTCGCCCGCCCCGAACAGATGTCCCACGGTGGTCTCGTTGGTCGAGTGGCCGCCCACGTAGACGATCGAGTCCTCGGCGCCGATGAAATTGGCAATGGCGCGTTCCAGGTCGCGGTGGACGGCTTTTTCGCCGGAGACGAGGCGGCTGGCCGAAACACTCGTGCCATAGCGATCGATGGCTTCCTTGGCCGCGCGGGCCACCAGCGGGTCGCCCGACATGCCGACATAGTTGTAGCTGGAGAAGTTGATCAACTCGCGGCCGTCGATCATGGTGGTATCGTTGGTCACCCGCTGGTGGACGGCAAAGTAGGGGTTGCCCAGGCCCGACTGGTCCAGCATTTCCAGGTTCTGCTTCAATCGCAGGTATTCCGGGTAGCGGTCGAAGCGGTAGTGCTCGGCTGGAATGTCGGCATCAGCCGCCTGGCCGGCTTCGACCGCGCCGCCCAGGTACTTTTCGACGGCCTCGACCACTTCGCGGCACGTTTCCAACTGGGGCAGCACCTCTTCGGGGAACCGGCCTCCGAAACGCTCCTCGAGCGAAGCCAGGATCTCCATCCGCTCCAGCGAGTCGAGTCCCAGCTCGACGATGCTCGAATCGAGCGTGAGCCCCTTGGCGCGCTCCTTGGCGATTCGCTGCACCTCGCGCAGCACCTTCTCGGCGGTGCTGCCGCTCAGAAGGGCTTCCCCGTCCGATTCGAGCGGAGCGTCCGAAGACGTCACACCGGATGCCGCCGCCTCGACCGGAGGCGCGGGAGGCTGGGCGAAACCGACACCGAAACCGTAAGTGTCATCGGAAAGCTCGCTCTTGGCAAACTCGCTCTGGGCCGATGGACCCGCGGGCCCGGCCGCCAGCGGCGCGCCCTCCCCGGAAATGAGCAGGCCCTCGGCCGAGCCGTCCCAGCGGCCGACCACGTCGAGGCTGCCCGCCAGGAAGGCGTCGCGGCAGGCGTGCCGTTGAATCTTGCTGCTCGAGGTCTTGGGAATGCTGCCGGTCTTCACCAGCAGGATCGCATCCAACTGCAACTCGTGCTCGCGGGACACGTCGCGGCGGATTGCGTCGAAAACCACTTCCAACTCGGCCTGCTGCCGGCGAACGACCTCGTAGACCACAATCAAGCGGGTCTGTTCGGCCACTTCGATGGTAAAGGCGGCGCCACAATTGGGGCGCACGGCCGGATGGCTTTTCTCCACGGTGAGCTCGATGTCGTGCGGATAGTGGTTCAGCCCGCGGATGATGATCAGATCCTTCAGACGACCGGCGACGAACAACTCGCCGTCCTGGAAGAACCCCAAGTCGCCGGTGCGCAGGAAGGGCCCGTCACCGCTATCGACCAGCCGTGCGCCAAAAGTATGCTGCGTCTCTTCGCGCCGCCTCCAGTAGCCTTGTGCCACGCTGGGGTTGGCCACCCAAATCTCGCCCACCTGCCCCGGGCCACAACGTTGCAACGTCTCCGGGTCGGCGATCACAATTCTTTCATCAGCCAACTCCTGCCCGGAGCCGACCAGGCGGCGGGCCCCGTCGTCGATGTCGAGGATCGGTGCTTCGATGACGGTGCGATTCTCGAGGGCCTTGGAATCGAAGGCGCGGACCACGGGGGGTTGAGCCTTGAGTCCGGCCGATACGAGCAAGGTGGCTTCGGCCAATCCGTAGCAGGGATAGAAGGCCTCGCGGCGGAAACCGCAGGGCTCGAAGACCTCCGCGAAGCGGTCCAGCGTCTCGCCGCGGACTGGTTCGGCACCGTTGAAGGCCACGCTCCAGCAGCTCAGGTCGAGCTTGGCCCGTTGCTCAGGGGTGATCTTGCGGATGCACAGGTCGTAGGCGAAGTTCGGTCCACCGCTGGTGGTGCCCCGATAGCGCGAAATGGCCTGCAGCCAGCGAAAGGGCCGCTGCAGGAAGGCCATGGGCGACATCAGCACGTTGGGACAGCCCTGGTACAAGGGGGCCAGGATGCCTCCCACAAGTCCCATGTCGTGATAACAAGGCAGCCAAAACACCAAACTGCTGGATCGGGTGTGCTCGAAGGCGTGGGCTATCACGGCACAATTGTGCAACAGGTTCGAGTGACTCAACATCACGCCTTTGGGCGTGCCCGTCGAACCCGACGTGTACTGCAGGAATGCCAAGGTGCCGCTGTCGACCTCGGGCCGGCGCCAGGCGTCTTCGAGGCCGTCCGTGGGGCGGTCGGTGGCCAGCCAGGTCAGGCGTTTCAAATCGGGCGTTTCGTCCAGCAGGGGGAGGACCCTTTCGTGGACGGCGGTCGTGGTGAGGGCGACCCTGGCCTCGGCGTCCAGCGCAATGGAGTGAATGCGATCCAGCGAGCGGTTCATGCGGGGTGGATAGGCCGGCACGGCCACAACCCCCGCATAGAGGCAGCCAAAAAAACCGACGATGAACTCCAGCCCTGCCGGGTACAACAACAATGCCCGCTCACCCTGAAGGTTCAACTGCGCGAGGCGGGACGCCAGGGCACGGGCCTGCCGGTCCAGCTCGGCATACGTGAGCACCACCTCCTCCTGCTCGCCGTCGACCAGAAAGGTGTAGGCCTGCATCCGGGCCTGGTGATGAGCCCGATGCCGCAGCAGGTCGACCAGCGTCGGCGGGCCGAAGAACGATCCAGGAAACTGTTCGTTGTCCACGACTTCCAAACTCCGCTGTGAGGTATGCCGCGGGCCGGGTCGATTCATCCGTGGTGAACGGGGGCAACGTTACCCACCGAGCACATGGCACCCACCCCGCGGACACTCCCGCTTTTCCCCGCATCCTGCGCGGAGACCGGAAACGCAATCAATTTGAACCGCAAAGCCCCTCAACATCCAGGGGAAGGCCCTTCCGCATTCCAGGCCAAGAAGCTCCGCCGGCCCTCGGCCGACCAGCTAGCTTGTTGGTTGTCAGGGTTTGGAGCCGTCGCGCGGCTGCCGCTGGGGCGGCTCCGTAACGTGGGTAGTCGGGACAGCTTACCACGACCAAAAACGGCTTTCAAACGGCTTCACCCCTTTTGGAGGCCCGGCTCCGGTACGGCGATATTCGAGCCTGCACCGGGGTGGGCGGGTGCCCAGCATCAAGAAACGTAATACTGGGAGCCGATCGCCCCTGCGGCCAGCCCAGGCACTGAGGCTGTATCGGGCTGGCCAGTGGTGGTTGATTGCTCGTCTTCGTTGGGTCGGCCCAACCGGCAGACGTGCTTCACTTTCGCCCCCTGGTATTTCAGACATCTTACGCAGGAAGGCCCGGTTGGCCAGGCTCGGCCCGCCGGGTTACATTCACCGTAAGCGTATAGAGGCGGCGGCCGTTATCAAGAAAAAAGCCTGACAATTGGGCGACCTTTCGGGAAACCAAGAAATGAAGCGGATCGGCATTTTAACGGCCGGGGGCGACACGCCTGCCCTGAACGCCACGATCCATGGGGCCGTCGTCCGCGCCAACCAGCTCAAGCTGGAGGTCTACGGGCTGATTAAGGGCTTTAACAGCCTGTTCAACCCGCGGGTGCCGCACGTGCCCCTCAACCCCCTGTTTCGCGAGATTCCAGAACTGGATCCGACCAAGGGGGGAACGGTTCTCGGCAGCTCGCGGGACTACATCGACCCCAGCAACCAGCAGGAGTTGGCCGATATCTGCCAGCGGTTGAAGCGACTTGGGATCGAGGGGCTGATCGCCGTCGGCGGCGACGGCACGCTGAACGGGCTGCAGCCCCTGGCCGATCGTTTTCCGACCGTGTTGGCCCCCAAGACGATCGACAACGACCTGGGGCTGAACTACCTGAACGAACCGGACGAGTGGGTCCGCCTGCCCGACGACGCCCAGGGCCGCCCCCGCTACGAGCGCCGGCCTTCGCCGACCCAGTTCAACCTCGAGCAGATGATCAACTACGTTACGCCGGGATTCGCCACGGCCGTCTTCGTTTCCGCTTCGGGTGTCGAGCGCGTGCGGACCACGGCCGAGAGCCATCGGCGGATTGCGATCATCGAGGTGATGGGGCGGCAATCGGGGTATATCGCTTTGGGAGCGGCCTATGGGCAGCCTGACCTGGTGCTGGTGCCCGAGCACCCGTTGGAGCTGGAGCGGATGGTGGACCGGGTACGGGAGCTGTACGACCTGCAAAAGAACGTGGTGATTGTGTGCGGGGAGGGGATTGTCGACGAGTTGGGGCAGGAGCTGGGAGCCTGCCAGTCCTCAACCGATCCGGCGGGCAACATGGCCTTGAGCGGCGCGGCCGACGCCTTGCGCACGATGCTGATCGAGCGGCTCGGCGACGAGTTCTTTCGGGTCAGGCGGCGGGGGCAATCGGCCAAAGAGGCGATTTTTACCCGCAAGATCGGGCATACGCAGCGAGGCGGGCGGCCCCTGATGTTCGACCGGTTTTATGCGGCCCAGTTGGGCGGCAAGGCCGTGGAAATGCTGTTGGAGGGGCAGAACAACGCCGTGGCCACGCTGCAATGGAACTCGCTGCACGGCTTCCATTTAGACAGCCTCCAGGGCAATTGCTTCCGCGACCGGTGGGGGCGGATCCACGCCCGCAGGATGCACCACTCCTTCTACGACCCGCTGACGATGAAGCCGTCGCGGACCGGTATCGAGTACCTGCTGCCGATCTTCGCCAACGCGATTGGGGCCGACGACGTGGAGTTCATTCGGCAGACCTCGTTCGACTCGGGCAACCTCACCCGGGCGTATCACAGCGTAAACACCGACATTGCGAAGAGAATTCATTTTCTGGGGGCGGGCGCCGCTTGATATGATATGCCTTACGGATCCCAGGCCGCCACGGAGCGTCCCGGTGTTCAATTCTGGGCCAGGAAGCGCCTTGGCAATGGGTGCGGGAGCTACGGTTTGAAGCCGCGGTTGAACTGTGATCCTGTTGAAGTGCGATTGCGGAAAGACCTTGCAGATCCCGGAAGGGACCGCCGCCAAGAAGGGGAAGTGCCCGTCTTGCGGGCGGGTGTGGCTGTTGCCGGCGGCCGGCGACGAGCCACCGGCGATTCCCACGCTGCGCGCCACGCTGCGAGGCCACCGCGGCGCGATCGCCGCGGTCGCCTTTTCGTCCGACGCCAAGCTGTTGGCCACGGCCGCCGGCTCGGAGGGCTCGGCCTCGCCCGATAAGGCCCGCGCCGGGGAGGCGCTGGTGTGGGACGCGGTGGACGGCCGCCCGATGGCCACGCTGACCGGGCATCGCGACACGATCCGCTGCCTCGCCTTCTCGCCCGACTCGCAGGTGCTGGTCAGCGGCAGCAAAGATCACACGCTGGGCGTTTGGGACGTGAGCCGCGGCCTGTGGGACTCGGTGGTGGGCGTGCGCGAGCAGTTGCTGCGCGGTCACTTCGGCAAAGTGACCGCCGTGGCCTACCGTGCTGACGGCACGCTGTTGGCTTCGGGTTCCGACGACCAGACCATCCGGCTGTGGAACACGTCGAGCTGGCAGATGGAGTCGATCGTGGAGACGGGGCGCCGCGGCGCGTGTCATCTGACGTTCTCCCCCTGCGGCCGGTACCTGGCGGCCGTGTGGAGCAGCCGCGGGCCGGCCAGGGTGTGGGACGCGACGACGCGGCAGGAGTGCTTGCAGTTGCGGCTGCGCAGCGAAGAGGATTTTGAGGACTATGGACTTGCATTTTCGCCGGACGGGGGCAAGCTGGCGGTGCTCAGCGCCGACGAGGTGCGGCTCTGGGACCTCTCGAGCTGCCAGGTGCTGGTGTCGTTCGCCGCCGAGGGGGTCAAGTCGCTTGCGTCCTCTCCGGTGGATAAGCTATTGGCTACCGGCGGCTGGGAAGTGGCGACGCACGTGGGAATCCGGTTGTGGGACGGGATGACCGGGATGCCCTTGCACGAGTTGCAGGGTCATAACCTGCCGGTGTCGGCAGTCGCCTTTTCGGCCGACGGCCGCACGCTGGCCAGCGGCAGCCGCGACATGACGGTAAAATTGTGGAGTCTTCCGGCGGTAAAGGCATAACAACTTGGAGAACAAATCATGGCCGACGTGGCTGAACGAAAGACAAAAGCAGATTTGATTCGCGGGTTCCTGGAGACCAGGCCGGAGGCGAGCACCGCCGAGATCGTCTCGGAGATGTCGGGGCAGGGCGTGCCGGTATCGCCGGCGTTGGTCAACGCGGTCAGGTACGACGGCGAGCATGAGCTCCGCCGCCGCTGGGAGAAGATCGAGGGCAACTACGACTCGGAGCCCGCCGGCACGCCCCCCGAGCCGAAACCCAAGCGCGGCGCGAAGGCCCAGGCCATTCGCGACACGTTCGAGGCCCTGGGCGAGAGGGCCAGGCCCAGCCAGGTGATCAAGGAGCTGGCAGGCCGGGGGATCAAGGTCTCCAGCTCGCAAGTCATCGCGGTGCGCAAAGGGCTTCAACGGGCGCAGCGTGCCAAGCCGCCCGCGCGGCCAGAGCGAGCGGAGCGGGTGAAGGAGTCCGTCCGCAAGGCTGCCGCGCCGGCGATTGATCCGGGGGAGGACTCGATCCCGCTGGAGCACCTGATCGAAGCCAAGAAGCTGGTGGACAAGCTCGGCGGATTCAAGGCCGCCGAGCGCGCCATTTGGGCGCTGGCCTTGTTGCAATAGTATGAACGAGCTGTTGTCCATCGCGATCTGGGTCGTTGTGTTGGTCGCTTTGGTTTGGCTGGGAGTGCGGCGCGCACTGCGGTTCTTTCATGGCGGCCGGGCGGTCGTTGCGACACTGATCAAGGCCCACTTCCGGCCCGTGCCTCTGGACAACATCACGATTTGCCAGCGGCGGTTCCCGTTTCGGGTCCGAGCCGATCTTCAACGGGCGATCGACCGGCTGTTTGGGGAGCAGACGGTCGTTTGCCATTTTTCCGGCGTGCGCAGCGAGTATTCGGAGGAGGTCGACCTCCCGGCCAGCCTGATTGAAGGCATAACGGCCGCGCTGACGGTCCCACCCGAGTATGAAGAGATCGACGTCGGCGACGAGCAGCCCGTGAGGTGCCTCAAGAGAATGGCCTTTGGCTCTTGCGGCAAGGGGACAGCAAATGGGTCGTGTTATTGGGGCCCGTCGGTCAGTACGGTTGCGTGACCGGCATGCAGTTTCAAGTCGCCAGCGAAAACAACCCAGATGGCACACAAATCACCCAGGAGTTCTTCAAAAACCTGGAAGACTCCGTTTTGAAGGCCGAATCGTACCGGGGCAAGATTCTCTCGCTGGAACAAACGGAGCATTCCTACTCGGGAGAGTCGGCCGGCATCAAGGTCCACAAGCTGCGAACCGTCGAGCGAGAGCAGGTCATCTTGCCGAGCAGGACATTGGAGCTATTGGACCGCAACCTGATTGGCTTTGTCCGCCAACGGCCGGCCCTGGCTCGATACCGGCAGGCGACGCGGAAGGGACTGTTGTTCTATGGCCCGCCGGGCACCGGCAAGACACACACCATTCACTACCTGGCAAAGGCCCTCGAAGGGCACACCACGCTGTTGATCACGGCCGAGCAGGTTGCCTTGCTGGGCGAGTACATGACGCTGGCGCGCAACGGCTCTGGGCGCATCGAGCTGGAAGACATCAACTGCGCTCTCGAAGAAATGTTGTTCTCAGGCGGCTCGCTGAATCTCAAGCTCCTGGGCGCTGAAGGCCTGGACGAGCGCCAAGAGGAGCGCGTGGAAGCATAGGCAGTCATCCACTCGCTTAGCGGGTGCGGCGGCGGCCGATCCATAGCAGGGGGCCGCCAGGGACGCGGGTATCAGAAGAACTCGTAAATGAGAAGGCCGAACACGGCTCCGGCAAACCAGAGCAAGAGCCAGGCGACTGCATTGAGGAGCACCAGGCCGACCCCCCGCCAGCCCCGACTCCAAACAACATAAACAGGGACGAGGGCGGTTCCCGCCAGCAAGAACCATTGGCGCGAAAGGAGCGGGATGGGCCGCCCCCGCGCTATCGAATCGCCGATCGCCCACCACGCCAGAGGGAGCGTTATCGCCAGGGGCACGAGGAGATGGAGAAACGACTCGTTCCAGGAATACGCGGAGCGGATGCCGTCCATCGGCGCACAAAGATACCAGGCGGCGAGAAAGACCCAACCAGCGCGGCGCTGCGCCATTGCCGATGCTCCTGCCATGCCCGCCTGGCCGGCTGACGGATTTTGGAAGGGCGGGCCACACAGGTCCAGTTTAGCGGCCGGGTCAAGCAATGATAGCCACCGTCCGGCCGGACCACCAAAGATTGGCCCACGCGATTCAGAGTTTCAACGACAACCAAGCCAAGCAGCCCAAGAAAATACCCACAACGATTGGCACGCCGACGACTAAGAGCACGAGCAAGACGTTGAGCAGAGGATTTCGGCTGTGCACCAGCTTGAATCGGCCAGGCCGCGGCGCCCGGTACGGGTTCTCGGCCTGGCAGTCGTCGGTCTGGTCAGTCGGTGACACGGGGCTGGGCCATCCATTCGTCGACAGTAAGACTGACTAGGTCAGTCATCGTCTAGATTCCAAAACTCGGCCTCCTCCCGCATGCCGTGCTTGTTGGCCACCTCGGGATCGGTGGTGAGCAGATAGGGGTGGCCGCTAGCCGTACTATCGCCGACCTCCAGCCTGACGCCGTCGGCTTGCATCGCTTGCAGCGTGTCGATCGCCTTCTTGAGTGAAGCGACCAATTCCGGCAGCGATCGAGACGCACCGGTCAGGAACTGGATCGCCAAGGGCTGAACGTATCTCTTCACGGCGGCGCGGCTGGCCTTCCAAAGGTCGAGGAACCTGCCTTGAACGAACGGGTCCAGTTTTGCAGCGAATTCTTCGGGGAGACTCAAAAGCTTGATCAACTCTTGCACGTCGGCCAGATCTTTCATCCGCTCGGGGTTGGTCATGCCAGAAGCGAGTTTTAGTTCGACCAATTTCGCCAGCTCGATGTATTGAATGCCTTCGAACTCGACCGCCACGTCCCGCGGATCGGGAAATGCCACGGGCTTTGCTTTGCCGTCTCCGGGATACTGACCCGCGATCAAGAACTCGATGCGCACGCCGGCCTGCGTGTCGCGCAAGTTTCTGCTCCGGGCGAAGGGGGTCACATAACCCCGCCCGTCGAGTTGCTCGTGAATGGTGTTGAGATCCTTCCTGGTCACGAGAATGACCACCTCTTCCGTAAAGCGGCGAAGCCCGTACCGGAACAACGCCATGCCCCCGACGACGGCGTAGGGAATGCCCATCTCCGTCAGGCGCTGCGTGATTCGATGCAGGCATTCGTGGACGGCACTTTTCTCCTCGAAATGCCTGCTGCCTTCGCTCAAGGCCCACCTCGGATCATCGGCCAGACGTTGCTCGTACGGAATTGGCAGAGTGTCGCGCTGCATCGGGGCGAATGTCCATCAACCCAAGATTCCAACCGAGGACCGCAGACACGCAAGCGGAAGTGCATGGGAATCGAACAAAGGCGCAGGATACGGGGGAAACCGGCCTTTCGCAAGAAAGCGGCGCAGAATCCGGCGCACGCAACGCCCCGGACGACCCTCGCCTCGCGGCGGTCGTAGCCGCGTGGCCCGCGTTAGGCGAAGCGGCCAAGGCCGCGATCCTGGCCATCGTCGAGGGGCCGGACGGCGGGGCCTAAAACTCCCGCCCACGACGCCCACGTTGCCCCTGGCGGCGAGCATCCGGCCAAGCGGCGGCAGAGGAGGCGGACCCGCCGAGGCCGTGCGGGCGGGACCAGTTGGACGCCGCTCGTTCGGAGACTCCACCAGGCGGCGAGGCGCGGCCCAGCAGCCGGAGGGGCGGGCAACGCCTGGCGGGTGTCCCACGAGCTTTTAATGCTGGGAATTCGCGGCGACGATCGGGCTTGGATTCCGGACCTGGCGAGCTGGGGCAAGTATCCCCGCGGTCGGCACTCCGAGAAGCCAGAGGCAGTTCGCGGAATGATAGAGCGCGTCAGTCCGGGGCCGTACCTGGAGTTACTCGGCCGCAAACTGGCGGAGGGCTGGACCGTCTTTGGGGATCAGGTCAAGGCGAATTCCGACCGGGGTATAATAAAGAGAAGGACGGACTGCCTGGTGGCGTTGCGTTGCCACTAGCCGGTCGCGTATCCTTTTGCAGCAGGGACATTCGTGCAGGGACGAAATGGCTTCAAGCGACCTTCCGGCATTTAAGCGGCCGCCCGTCATCGAGACGGTGCTCGGAGTTCAGTTCGACCGGCTTCCAGCGTTTCGCAATTTTCATCTTGGGCTGTTTTGGAAGCACCTAGGACCTCCCTGGACGCGGGCGAACGATGCTGCTCCACTGGAGCCGCAATTTGAACAGTTCGGCGGCGATGCGGCCTTCGCGTGGGCGCAAGCACGAATAAAGCTCAGCGAGGACGTGAGCTCGCGAATCCAAATCAGGAACGCCGCGGGCAACCGGATGCTCCAGGCCCAAAATGGCCGGTTGCATTTTAACTGGTTGGGCACTAGTGAACCGTACCCCCGCTACTCGGTCGTTCGACCGGAGTTTGACAACGCCTTGATGGCGTTCCGAAGCTTCCTCGCGCTCGAATCGCTTGGCGAGATGAAGCCTAATCAATGGGAAGTGACTTACGTCAACCACATTCCAAAGGGCATTGTCTGGAAACGCCGTGAGGACTGGGCTGGTCTGTTCAGAGGGCTGGTAACCCCCCCTGCAAAGCCAGGTGGAACAAACCTGGAAGGCTTTGGAGGAGAATGGCACTACGAAATACCGGAGCAACGGGGGAGATTGCATGTGAACATACGAAGCGGAATTCGACAGAAGCCAAGGGAGGAAGAGATTCTTATCCTGACTCTAACAGCAAGGGGCCCGGCATCGGACGACGCGACGCTCAGTAGCGGGTTGAATCTTGGTCGCGAAGTGATCGTCAAGGCGTTTTGTGATTTCACGTCCGATGCAGCGCAGTTGCATTGGGAGAGGATTAAGTAAAATGAAATTGTTGACGATTTCGGAACCGGCTGAACCAATCGTCCAGACAACTGGGGCCGAAAAGCAGGTGCTCGGAAGCAACCCCGAGTTCCAGCATCGTGAAGACTGGCAAATGATACTTGATCGCGAGTTGCTTGAATGGGGGGCACGCCCCGATCAGTTTGCCGACGAGGACTCCATTGCACCCACGCGAAAGGCGATTGCAACGGCCTACCAGATTGCAACGCAGATGCGCGATGCGGCTGCGCCGCCGCCAATGTGGGTGACCCCAACCACTGAGGGTGGCGTTGCATTCGCGCGCCGCGGCTCCACCTTAACGATCAGGCTCGTGGTTCGGCCGGATGGGTCGGCCGAATTGATTGTCCTGAAAGAATCGCGGATAGAGAGCCGAGATGAGCTTTCGGTTGACTGAACCTGGTCGAGGGTTGATCCAGTGTGCGGGAGCGGCGCCGACCCGATTGCTAACGACGAGCTTCTCTATCGCAAGATTCCGAAGTCCAAGTTGACGTGTTTGGTCACGGAAGCCGGCGTTGAAGCGGAAGCCTTCGCCCCGGGCAAGCATGACACTACGGGGCTTTCGTTTCTTCGTGCCAAGCTAACGCCCATCGGCGTTGCACTACAGGGACGGAGCAAATTCGGATATGTCGTTGCGGTGTTGCCTGCCGACGCGCTTCGTAAGGCCGGGATCCCGATCGAACCCAAGCCCGAACAAGGCCTGCCGGGACATGCCGAAATCACAGGGCTCTCATACGGCAACCGCCATGCGGATAGGTGCGAGGAATGGAAAGACTTGCTCGCAAGGTCCGTTCTTTGGATCGAACCGCGATCCCAATACCCGCATTATGACTGGAGCGAGCCCTCCAGTGACGAGCGGGAGTTCGGGCAGAGCAGGTTGGTTATGGCCATCGTCCTGGCTGCGGTTATCATCGCGATGATCGCCCTGGGCATCTTGATCGCTGCGGCTGTCGATCCGTGACGGCGTGGACCCCAAAAAACTGGACCACCTGATAGGCGAAGCCTGCGGGGTTTGGACGGACGTTGCAGATGCAGCAATGCAAGCGATGAGCTGCACGGAGTCGCAAGACAAAACCCCTATTTTGCAGGGCTTTGCGGCGTCCTGCGACCCGATGCAAAACCCATCAACGGAAGTGCATGGGAATCGAACCCACCTACGACGCGGTTCACGCACCGTACAGCGATTTTGAAGACCGTGGCCACCACCAGGTGTGCAAGCACTTCCTAAATCGTTCAACCAAACCAGTGTACGGCAAGACGAAGGCAGAAGAAAGAACGTACGAAGGAGGAATCGCTTGACATCTGGGGCACGCTAACGCTTTGCCCCCAGCCACCCGACGAAGCAGACTGGAGGCCGGAGGCTGAAGGCTGAAGGCTGAAGGAACAGGACGACGAAGACTGGCCCACGCTACCGTTTTGACAGCTACCCGACGCTCTGTCCTCTGACATCTGACTTCCGACCTCTGACTTCCGACCTCTGTCAGAGCCGCAAGCGGACCGCTTCGCAAAGGCGAAGCACCGCGGGCACGTCGAGCTCCTCGGCGCGGGCCGTCTCGCCCAGGCCGAGCTGCCGCATGCAGTCGTCGATATCGGCCTTGCTCAGCCGGTCCTTGTAGCCGCTGTAGAGCACGCTGCGCAAAAACTTGCGGCGGTGGAAAAACATCGTGCGGACGAACGAGTGAAAAAATGCCAGGTCCGGGATCCGCTCCCGCCAATCCTGACGCACGATTGCCTGAATGATGGCCGAGGTCACTTTGGGCCGGGGCCAGAAGACGCTGGGCGGCATCAGACGCACCAGCTCGACCTGGCACTGGCTCTGCACCCACACGCTTAATGCGCCATAGTCCTTGGTCGAGGGCCGCGCGAGAATGCGGTCGGCCAGCTCCTTCTGGATCGTCACCGTCATCGTGGCCGGCACGATCTCGGATGCCAGCAGGTTGGAGACCAAGGGAGTGGCCACGTTGAACGGCAGGTTGGCGGCCAGCTTGAAGCGGCGGCCGGGCGCCTCGGCCAGTTGCCGCTGGACCGCCTCGACGACGACCGGGTTCAACGTGTTCTTGTTCTTCAGCACATCGGCGCGCAAGAGCGTGACGTTCTCGAAGTCGATCAGCTCCTCGCCCGCCAACTGGTGCATCTGCGGGTCGACCTCGACGCTAACGACGTGGGCCGCCTGCCGGGCCATCAAGGCGGTGAGCGATCCCGTGCCCGTGCCCACCTCCAGCACAACGTCGCCGGCGTCGAGCTGGGCCGTCTGGCACAACAGGCCGAGCAGGTTCAGGTCGATCAGAAAGTTCTGCCCGTGCTTGGTCTTGGGCCGGATGCCGACCTGCTGGAAGCGGCGGATGAGAAACGACTGCGTCTGCTTGGGCGTGTATGTCACTCGGACTGCCTCTTCATGCCCCCTCCACTGACCAGACGGCCTCGACCGTTCTCGCCTCAATGCCCCATCCCCACGCCTATTCCTCCTTCCTCCTTCCACCTTCCTCCTTCTGCCTCAGCCGCTCGACGTACTTGGCCAGGAGGTCGGTTTCGAGATTGACGCGGCCGCCGATCGAGTGCCGCCCCAGCGTGGTGTGGGCCAGCGTGTGCGGGATCAAGGCCGCGCTGAAGCGGTCGCCGTGCACTTCGACGAGCGTGAGGCTGACGCCGTCGACCGCCACGGAACCCTTGGATGCCATCTGCGCGGACAGGCCCGGCGGGCATGAAACCCACATAGTCAGCCACTCGCCTTGTTCCTCGCGCGCGACGACGGTTCCCACCGCATCGACGTGGCCGGTCACGAAATGCCCTCCCAACCGGTCGCCCACCGCCAGGGCCCGTTCGAGGTTCACCAGGCTGCCGGCCGCCAGGTCGCCCAGGTTGGTCCGCGAGAGCGTTTCGGGGCCGGCCTGGAACTCCAGGCTGTCCGGGCCGGCTTCGATGACCGTCAGGCAGCAGCCGTTGACCGCCACGCTCTCGCCGACGCGCGGTTGGCCAACGCCGGCCCAGCGGACCACCAGCCGGCTGCCCGGCGGCTCGGGGCGCACCTGGACAACTTCGGTAAGCGACTCAACCAGGCCGGTGAACATCGGTTCGAAACTCTTCGCGCACCAGGCGGTTGGGGATGTGACCATCCGCGCCGGCGCTGCAATTCTTTAAAACAACGGTTCTTTGTGGGGCCGGCGTTGAATGGTCTCCTGCCAGATATAGCGCACCGGTCCGACCAGCACGAACAACGTGCAGACCAGGGGCACGGAGTAACCCGGCACGACCATCAAGGCCACCAAGGCGAAAATGAGCCCCACCACGTGGCCCAGGCTGCGCTGGCCGCGGAACACCTGGTTGACGACGTGCGGATAGGGGATTCGCGAGACCATCAGCACGGCCACCAGCACCGCGAAGAAAGGCAGCACGTTTTGCACAATGCGATCGATCTGCGATGCATAGGCCAGCGCCGCGTCGTCCACCCTGAGTTTGTAGAACAGCAGTCCGAAGCTGGCGATCGACGCCGCGGCGGCCGGGCTCGGCAAACCGCTGAAGTGCAGGTGGTCGTCGTCCTCGCCGCTTTCGACGTTGAAGCGGGCCAGGCGCAGCGCCGCGCAGGCCGCGAACGAGGCGGCAATCACCCAGACGGCCTCCTTGTGTAAATAGGCGAAGCTGGGACACATCTTGACCAGCAGGTAGGCCGGCGCCACCCCAAACGTGACCAGGTCGCAGAGGCTGTCGAGCTGGGCGCCGAAATCGCTCGACGTCTGGGCAAGCCGGGCCACGTGGCCGTCGAGGGCGTCGAAGATCATCGCCAGAAAAATCAGCCAGCCGCTGAGCATGATGTTGTGGGCCGGGTCGTCCGGGTTGAGGGCGCGGATCGCCTTGACCGGATTGGCGGTGCCGATGCGGATCGACGTGGGCGTTTCGGCCCGGGTAGGCAGGTCGACGCGCGAGGCCACCACGATGGCAAAAAAACCACAAACGAGATTGCCCAGCGTGAACAGGGTGGGCAAGACGGCGACGGTGCGAATCCGGCTCATCGGTTTCAGTCATCCTCGGTTGCGAAGCGTGCGACGACCGTGACACCCGCCTTGACGCGCTGGCCCGGCCGCGTCTCGACTCGCACGTCGGCGGCCGGCAGGATCAGCTCGGTGCGGGAGCCGAGCTTGATCATGCCGAACTTGTGCCCCCGCTCGATCACCTCTCCGGAGCGGAGGCTGCAGACGATTCGCCGCGCGAACAACCCGGCAATCTGGCGGACGGCCAGGCGGCGATGCGGCGGCGATTCTTCCTCCAGCCCGATCCAGAGGTTCTCGTTCGAGAGGGCACTCTCGGGGTTCATGGCGTTGAGAAACCTTCCGGGGTGATACCGCAGGCGGACCACACGCGAGCGGCAAGGCGCCCGGTTCAAATGAACGTTGAAGATCGAAAGAAAGATGCCGATCCGCACGGCGGGCCCGCCGATGAACTCGTCGTGTTCCAGCGGCGTCACCTCCGACACCAGGCCGTCGGCCGGCGCCACGACCAGTCCGGGATCTTGCGGCACGCGGCGCGGCGGGTCGCGGAAGAACCAGACGACCAGGACCAGCAGCACGGCCGGCAGCGGCGCCAGATACCACCAGGAAAAGACCAAGGCCAACGTGATCGCCAACAAGGGCAGGCCGATCAACCCCAGCTCGGCCAGTCCCCAGCGGGCAAATGGCAACCGCTCGCGCCATTGGAACGGATCGTCGGAGGCGTCCCAGCCGGCGGTGCAGAGGTTGCGGCAATACTTGAGGTCGCGGGGGTCGAGCACGCCGTGCGGGCAGCCGGCCGCGTCGCCGCGCCGCGTTTGGGCCATCCGCTCGACGTAGCGGGGGCGAAACGTCCGCAGGTACCTTCGGCGCAGCCGTCCCCAGGCCAGCTCGACCTGGTAGCAGACGCCGCCGCCGGGCTGCACGCTGGTGATATTCGGGGGGAGCGGCTCCGGCTCGACCCGCGCAAAACTTGTTTCCGCGTGAGACATCTTCAAAATGGTATACCCTTTCCGCGACGTTGAAAACTAGCGCCTGCTAGCCAGCCGGCGGCGAATCCGGCACAATGGACGCCTTGCCACCGCGTTGAGCCCGTTTTTCCCAACTCCTGTCAGACCGAAGCCAGCCCATGAACTCCCTGATTGTTGATGTCGAGGCCCGGCAGATCCTGGACAGCCGAGGCAATCCCACGATTGAGGTCGACGTGCGGCTGGCCGACGGCTCGTTCGGCCGCGCCGCCGTGCCCAGCGGGGCCAGCACGGGGGTCCACGAAGCCTTGGAACTGCGCGACACCGACGACCCGCGGTTCGGCGGCAAGGGCGTGCTGAAAGCGGTCGAGAACGTCAACGAGCGGATCGCCAACGAGGTACTCGGCGAGGATGCGCTCGAGCAGGCCGAGATCGATTCAATTATGAACCGGATGGACGGCACGCCGAACAAGGGAAACCTGGGGGCGAACGCCATCCTGGGTGTCTCGCTGGCGGTGGCCCACGCGGCCGCCAACTGCTGCGGCCTGCCCTTGTTCCGCTACCTGGGGGGCACCGGCGCGAACCTGCTGCCGGCGCCGATGATGAACATCATCAATGGCGGCGCGCATGCCGACAACAAGGTCGACGTGCAGGAGTTCATGGTGATGCCGCTGGGGTTCGATTCGTTCGACGGGGCCCTGCGGGCCGGCGTGGAGATCTTCCACGCGTTGAAGAGCGTGCTCAAGGAAAAGGGCTACAAAACGGCGGTCGGCGACGAGGGGGGCTTCGCCCCGGAATTGGCCGGCAACGTGGAAGCGTTGGACCTGATCGTCGAGGCGGTCGAGCGGGCCGGGTATCGGCTGTACGACCAGGTCGCCATCGCGCTGGACGTGGCCGCCACCGAGCTGTACGACGCGCAGCGCAAGGTTTACGAAGTCGATGGCCGGACGCTGGACGCCGCCGGCATGGTGGAGCTGCTGGCCGGCTGGACCAGGAAGTACCCCATCTGCTCGATCGAGGACGGGGCCAGCGAGGACGACTGGGAGGGGTGGAAACTGTTGACCGACCGCCTGGGCCAGACGACGCAACTGGTGGGCGACGACCTGTTTGTCACCAACACCAGCCGGCTGGAGCGGGGGATCCAATCGGGCGTGGCCAACAGCATCCTGATCAAGGTGAACCAGATCGGCACGTTGACCGAGACGATCGCGGCGGTCCAACTGGCCCACCGTCACGGCTACACCAGCATTTGCAGCCATCGCAGCGGGGAAACGGAAGACACCACGATCGCCGACCTGGCGGTGGCGCTCTCGACCGGCCAGATCAAGACCGGCTCGCTCTCGCGCACCGACCGGACGGCCAAGTACAATCAACTGCTGCGGATCCAGGAGATCCTGGGCGAAACAGCCGGCTACGGAGGCCCTCTCTTTTCCAAGTGGAAACGGGATTAGGAGTTGGTGCTTGGTGCCTAGAACTTGTGCTTAGAACTTGGTGCTTAGGACGTGGAACGGAGCCGGAAACCACTTGGAACGCAGCCGGAAACCACGCAGCTAAGTCCCAAGTCCCAAGATCCAAGATCCAATATGCCGATTTCCGATTCGCCTTGGTTCTGGTTGTTCGTCTTCGGCGGCATGGGGCTGGTGGCGCTGGTGACGGTTTCGCCCAAGTACGCCAGGCGGCAGGAGCGGCTCGAGCGGATGCACCAGACCCGGCAGCGCGTGGCCGCAGCAGGCGGGCAAGTCCAGGCCGAGGCCCAAGCTTCAAAGCCCCGGCAAACCGGCTCCCCGCTCGCCGCTCGCACGGGCCCAACCAAGCCGGCCCTGCGGCCATTGGCGCTAGCGTTGGCCCTGCTGCTTTTCATTGCGGCCCTGGTGATGTTGGGCCGCCGACTGAATCAACGGCTGACGGGCGAGCCGGCGGACCTCGAGGCGCCGGGATGAGCTGGCTGTTCGAAGACCCGACGGCGTGGATCGTAGCCGGCGTGGCGGTCGAGCTGGTGCTGGCCGTGGCCCTGGTCAAGACAGGGCGGGGCACCTTGGCGACCGTTATGCTGGGTGTCCTGATCCTGGTGCTGGCGGGGGTTGCGGTCGAAAAGTTGGTGGTGACCGACCGCGAGCCCGTGGAGGCCGAGCTCGACGCGCTGGCCAAGGCGCTGGAAGCCAACGACGTCCAGCGCGTTTTGTCGCACATTCATCCCTCGGCCGCGTCGGTGCGCCAGGATGCCCGCTCAAGGCTGCCCCAGGTGCAGATCCGTGAGGCCCGCGTGACGGGCGACCTGGAGATTGTAGTCAACCGCCTGACGAACCCGCCGACGGCCCGGGCCGATTTCGTCGGCCGCATCGACCTTTCCACGGACGGTGTCACGCGGCACCCTATCGTCCGTCGTTTCCGTCTCGATTTTCAGCAGGAAGGCGATCGCTGGCTGGTGGCCGGCTACGAGGACCGCGATTTCCGCGACAGCCGGCCCGAGTTTTGAGCCGGCCCAGAACCTGGCCTCGGCCACCGGAAGTTTACCCTACAACGTCTTGAGCCAGACGGCCTCCGGAGAGTTCGGCGCCAACGGGACGATGCGGCTACTGTCGTCCGATTTGAAGCAAAGCTTTGTTGACGGCCGACTTCATTCCCTCATCGCCCACGTGGAGCAAACTTCGCAGCATGGGTACCGCAGTGCGCGCTTCGGGTCCGGCTTCGCCAAGCGCAACGGCTGCAGCATACCGTACATGCCTTCTGCCGTCCTCCAGCCCAGTCACAAGAACTGGGACAGTATCTTGCCTGTTATCCGATAGCCGTATCAAGGCGGATGCGGCAGTCACTCGGACGTCCGCGTCGGCATCTTGCAGCGCACGTCGCAACCCGGAAAGTCCGTCGGCTCCAAGGGCTCCAAGTCCACTTGCGCCGGCACAACGAACCGTTGGATCCGAATGATCCGCCAACTCCAGCAAGGCTCTAACAACCTCGTCGTTTGCCGGATCGATTCTTCGAATCGCTACCGTGGCTTCTCTGACGACGTAGATATCATGCGACCTGATACTATCAAGCAATGGACCGAGCGCCGCGCCAGCCTCGGGCCCCATTTCGCCCAAGATACAAGCCACCGCAATTCTTTCCCAAACGCGATCTGCCTTCAACAGTTTTGCAACGTCGGAGGCGTGCTGGCGTCTGGCGGGACGTATGCCGCCCAGCGTACGGGCGGCCTCTAGTCGAACGGAAGAGGTGTTGTCTTGCAATGCGATGGCCACTGCTGCGACAACCTCCTCGGTTTGGGCGCCGAGTCGCTGCAATGAGCCAAGAGCATGCATGCGCACCCGGACTTCTTTGTCACCAAGCGCCTCTGCCAGAGTGGCGGACACTTCCTCATTTGGATGACCGATTCGCCCGAGTCCCCTGCAAGCGATCGCGCGCACCTCCCCATCTGAATCGTTTCGAACGCGCGAACGCAGCGCCTGTTCAACCCGGTGATCGACCGGCTTCATCTCCGTCAAGGTTACGAGACACCGAAGCCTTATCGATGCCTCGCTGCTATTGAGGCCTTGAAGAAGTTCCGCCTGTGCGCCTGGGCCAATTCGTGACAAAGCCAAAGCCGCGCCGCCCTCAACCAGATAGTTTACCTCCCATCCAATCACAGTAGCGGGGATTCCGCGGCGAAACTCGCCGATGAGCTTTGGTACTGCGGCCATTGCCCGGGGGCCCATTCGACCGATGGCATCGACTACCCGGCCCCGCGCCGATTCGTCAGTCGACTTCTCCAACTGCTTCAGGAGCGATGTCAGGTCACCTGCACTGCGATTCAAGCCTGACAAATCGCAATTTGCCGAAGCGGTGTCCTGACCTTTACGCAGCTCGTGTGTGCAGGCAGCCGGCCCAAACTCTGCGACGGCGTATCGCGCCGCCGGGAGTTCGGCGGTTCCGAGCGACATTATTGCCATCACAGCCATGACGCTGGACGATCGCATACCACCCCCGATGCCAGCATCTGGCAAATAGAGTAAGGCAGTTTACCATGATTTGGCTAAGTTAACGCGACTAGCCCGGTTTTTGGAAGAGCGCTTTAGTGTCGGTCCGCCATAGGGGGCCCCGCGGCCCGACCCGGGGTCTGGGAGTCCAGAAAAAGATCGCCCGGCGAGAATGTGAATCGGGAGCTTGAAACCAGCACAACTGCTGAAGCTGCCGCGGACGGGGGCGGGCGCGCCTGAGACGCGGCCCACCCAAATCGCGCCGAAAGTAGAACGGAATTTATTCCGTTTTCCTTCGGCTGATCTCGGGAGGCACGGAATGAATTCCGTTCTACGGAGGGGAAACGGAATGAATTCCGTTCTACGGGATCACTAGCCGGGATGCTCGACCAACAGCTCGCCTTTTTGCGGGTCGTAGACGTAGCGGTGGCCGATCGGCAACGCCGGCAATGCAATCTGGTTGAATTCGATGATCTCTTTCATGAACGCTTCCTGGCTCTTGGGCTTGTAACCGTTGGTGGCCTCGTAGAGTTGCATGGCGTGCGGAATCTGGATGTCGAACACGATTCGCTCGCGCGTGCTGAAATAGGCGGAAATGGGCGTCGTGATCAGGCCCGGCTCGTAGTCCCCCTTGCCCGTTACGCCGGCAGTCGCCCTCTCCCGGACCATTTCAGGCTGGGGAGCGGGGGCCGCGGGCGCGGGGGCCTGCGGGCCGCCGGGCTGGGGCGGAGGCGGCTGCTCGCCAACCGCGGCACCGGGAAGCGGGGCCGCGGGCGCCGGCTCGGTCTCGATTCCCACCAGGCCGGCGCCGCCCGCCGAGCCGGACGCATCACGCCGGTTCTCGCCGAGATCACCACAGCCGCCACAGCCCAGGGTTGCCGCCAGGGCGACTGCCCAAAGGATCGCCATGCGTTTCATGTCTTGGTTCCTGTCAAAAAAAGTTCCTGTTAAAAAACCGTGGGCCAGCTTGGCAGGTCGAACTTCCAACGTTCCATCTCGGACAGCACCACGCGCTTGGTCAGATCGAAGTCGAGCGGCGTCAGCGTCACAAATCCCTTGGCTAGCGCGGTCAAGTCGGTCTCCTGGTCGCCGGGCGGCGGTGGCGGGTCGCTGGTGGCCCAGAAGTAGCTGCGGCCGCGGGGGTCCGTGCGTTTTTCGAATTTCTCGCCGTACCGGCTCACGCCCATCGGCACCACCCGCAGGCTGCTGGGGACGGTGAGGGCGCGGGTCGGAATATTGAGGTTGTACAATTGCGGCGACGGGCCCTTTTGTTTGAGGATTTGTTCGATTACCCCCCGGGCCAGCCGGGCGGCCCTGTCAAAGCGGGCGTGCTCGCTGAACTCCAGCGAGACGGCCACGCTGGTGATCTCGAAGAAGGCGCCTTCGATGGCGGCCGCCACGGTTCCCGAATAAAGGACGTTGATGCCCGCATTCAGTCCGCCGTTGATCCCGCTGACCACCAGGTCGGGCCGCCCCGGGCAGAACTCGAAGACTCCGATCTTGACGCAGTCGGCCGGGCTGCCTTCGACGGCCCAACCGCGGCGGCGGTCGCCATCGAAGAGTTCCTTGACCACCAGCGGGCTAAGGAACGTAATCGAATGGCCCACGCCGCTTTGCTCCGTGGCCGGGGCCACCACGCACACGTCGCCCAACTCGCGCAACTCGCGCTCCAAGGCCGTCAGGCCCGGAGCGTAGATGCCGTCGTCGTTCGTCAGCAGGATCTGCACGGGATGGCTCCACTATAATCGGGGGGCGGCAAAGCGGCAACGTGCCGCTGGCAAGGTGGTTCGGGCTGGCATATAATCGGCCGCTTGGCCCGTCGCAGGAGACGGGCATTTTTTGTTTGCCCCGGCTATGTGTGTCTGGGCTTTGTTTGTCTGGGCTTTGTTTGTCCCGGCAGGGAAAAAAGGCGGCCATGACGAGCCCCCACAGCAACAGCAAGGGGCCCAGCACCGTCGGCGACGAAAAAGTGCTGGTGCTCGATTTCGGCTCGCAGTATGCCCAGTTGATCGCCCGCCGGGTCCGCGAGCAGCACGTCTACTGCGAGATCGTCCGGCACAACATCACCGCCGACCGGGTCCGCCAGATCGACCCACGGGGGCTGATCCTGTCGGGAGGGCCCGCCAGCGTCTACGAGCCCGAAGCCCCCAAGTGCGACCCCGAACTGTTCCGCCTGGGCATTCCCGTGCTGGGAATCTGCTACGGCATGCAACTGGCCTGCCAGGCCCTGGGAGGCCAGGTCGAAAGCGTCCCGGCCCGCGAGTACGGCCGGGCCAACCTCCGCATCACCAGGCCCGACGAGCTTCTCGGCGACCTGCCGGCCCAGACCGAGGTCTGGATGAGCCATGGCGACCAGGTATCGGAGGTCTCCGGCGATTTTATCGCCCTGGCCGAAACGGCCACCTGCCCGATTGCCGCCGTGAGGCACGCGGACTTGCCGGTGTACGGACTGCAGTTTCACCCGGAGGTCACGCACACGCCGCACGGGGGCAAGGTGCTAGCCAACTTCCTCCGGCACATCTGCCACACCAGCGGCCGCTGGCAACTGGGCGACTTTGCCAAGGAGGCCATCGCCCGCATCCGCGGCCAGGTGGACGGCGGGCGGGTGATCTGCGGCTTGTCCGGCGGAGTCGATTCGTCGGTCGTGGCCGCGTTGTTGTACCAGGCGATCGGGCCGCGGTTGTCGTGCATCCTGGTCGACAATGGCCTGTTGCGCAAAGCGGAAGAGGAGGCGGTCATCCGCGAGTTCTCCAATCACTTCCGCGCCGACCTGCACGTGGTCAAGGCCGAGGACCGCTTCTTGCAAGCCCTGGCCGGCGTGGTCGATCCACAGGAAAAGCGGCGGCGGATCGGGCGGGCGTTTATCGAGTGCTTTGCGGATGAGGCGGCCCGGATCGAAGGGGCGGAGTTCCTGGCCCAAGGAACGCTCTATCCCGACGTGATCGAGAGCGGCGCCGCCCTGGACGGCCCGGCGGCCACGATTAAGCTGCACCACAACGTGGGCGGCCTGCCCGAGGACCTGAGCTTCAAGCTGATCGAACCGCTGCGCGACCTGTTCAAGGACGAGGTGCGGCGGCTGGGGCTGGAGCTGGGACTGCCCGACGAGATTGTCTGGCGGCACCCGTTTCCGGGTCCCGGCCTGGCGGTGCGGTGTGTCGGGGAAGTGACCCGCGAGCGGCTGCACCGCTTGCGCGAGGCCGACGAGATCGTGGTGGCGGAGATCCGGGCCGCCGGGCTGTACCGGCAGACGGCCCAGGTGTTCGCGGTGCTGCTGGGGGTGGAGAGCGTGGGCGTGATGGGCGACGCCCGGACGTATGAGGAGGCGGTGGCGGTGCGCTCGATCGACACGGAGGATTTCATGACGGCCGACTGGAGCCGGCTGCCTTACGAGCTACTGGCCCGGATATCCACTCGAATCATCAATGAAGTCAAAGGCGTCAACCGGGTTGTGTACGATATCAGCTCGAAGCCGCCGGCCACGATCGAATGGGAGTAGAATACTTCAGGGTCGCGGGCGAATTACGGGTGGGCCGAGCTTGTTGAGGGCCCCGCGCCGAGGTTGTCGACGGCCCGCCCTGAGCTCGAAGGGGGTGACGACCATGCACAAGACAGTGTTGCCTGTTGGTTGGAAAGTCCCGGAATTGTTCGTTGCCCGCCTGGGCGAGACGGCGGGCCGGCAGCGGGCGATGGCCAGCGAGGGCCACCTGCTGATCGTGCTGCACGAGCCGCCGGGCCCGGACGACGTCGAGCGGCGCGGGCGGCTGTTCTGGCGTGAGCCGGGGGGCGGTTGGAAGTCGAACACGCTGGGCGCCGGCGTGCAGGCGCTGCGCAAACACGTGGCCGACTTTGCCGAGTTGGTGGACAACTTGGAAGACGCGTTTCAGCAGAGCAGGGGGGCGGAAGATTATTTCGCGGTGCTGCAAGCAGTCGCCCCGCTGCATCGCACCGCGCGGAACATGCACGCGGCCTTGCAGCAGGCCCGCGAGCTGATGCCCGACGAGCGCGACTTGATCGTGCTGCGCGACCAGTCGGGCGAGGTCGAGCTGGCGGCCGAGCTTTTGCACGGCGACGCCAAGAACGGGCTCGACTTCACGATGGCCCGTCAGAGCGAGGAACAAACGCGGCGCGGCTACGAGATGGCGCGCTCGGCCCACCGGCTCAACTTGCTGGCGGCGATCTTTTTTCCCGTGGCCACGCTGAGCGCGATTTTCGGGATGAACCTGGTCCACGGCTTCGAGAGTTTTCCCTCGCCGCTCACGTTCTGGGTGGTGCTGGCCGTCGGATTATTGGGAGGTATGCTGCTGACCGCCTCGATTTCGCAGCGTCCCAAGCCGCATCAGCCGGCCATCCAGCGCCGGCAATCGTCGCCGCACAAGGATCCTTTCTTGCGTGCTGCGCCCATGGAGGCCCACGGGGCCGACCATCACTCGGTGCCCGGTGCCGCGCCGCCCTCCGGGCCGGCGGCGGCGCCGCGGCCGGCCAGCAGGCAATGATCCGTTCGATTTCGAGTTGCAAAACGGCCACGCTCAAGGTGACCTATTACGACCAAGGCGACGGCGCATCCCGGCGCGCCGGGATGCCTGCTACAGCAACGGCACACGGAGTGCGACCTGCTTACTCAACAGTCCGGTTACGAAGGTTTGTCGTACCCCTATTGTGACGGTAGAATTGATCCGGGGCAGATCGACGCGCTCTGACGTGGACCAATAAGGAGTTTGGATGGGAGCAACGCATGTTACCGTCGCGGTAGTGAATCCCGCGGACCCCAGCCGCCGGTGGGAGGGCTTGTTCCTTGTGGATACTGGAGCCGTCGACTGCTACGTCCCGGGCAACCGGCTGCGCGAGATCGGTCTGGAGCCGCGGGGGCGGCGCGTGTACGAGCTTGCCGACGGGAGAGAAGTCGCTTTGGACATCGCGGTTGCCCAGGTGGAGTTCATGGGTGAAGTGGTCGGCGCGACTGTGATCTTTGGAGACGACTCCGCGGAGCCGCTGTTGGGCGCGACCGCGTTGGCATCGAGGTCGATCCGCTCAACCAGCGACTGAAGCGACTGCCCGCGGTCAGGCTGAAGGCGCTTGGTCTCGCGCGGTAAAGCTCGACCATCTCCCCGAATGGCGTTCAGCGGCTGAGCATCTCGCTGGCCGAGACGATCGTCTCGGCGATCTCGGTCAGCTTCTTGTTCTTGCTGTCGGCCAGGCTCTGCAAGCGGCTGAAGGCTTCCATCTCGCCGACGCCAAGACGTTTCATCAACAGCCCCTTGGCCCGCTCGATGACCTTGCGTTCGAAGAGCGCCTGGCGAAGGTCGTCGGTTTCCTTGCTCAGGGTTTGAAACTCGCTGTAGCGGCGCACCGCCAGCGCAATGGCCGCCTCGAGCTGGGCCTGGGTGATCGGTTTGACCAGGTAGGCCAGGATGTGGTTCTCCTGGGCCCGGCGGATCAGCCGCTTTTGCGAATAGGCCGAAAGAAGGATGATCGGCGTGGGTCGTTTCTCATAGATGAACCGGGCGGCGTCCAAGCCGTCCATGTCGGGCATCTTGATGTCGGTGATGATCAGGTCCGGTTGCCGGGACTTGCACCAGCCCACCAGCTCCAGGCCGGTGGTGGCGGAAAAGATCACTTCGTGTCCCAAGGCGACCAACATCCGCTCCATGGTCTCGCGGACCGCGGCATCGTCGTCGGCCAGGCCAATTCGTAGGCGCGCTTGCTCAGTGGATCCAGCAGCCATAGCCGTCCCGATTCCCAGGTGCCGTTAAAGTTAGCCCCACTACCCTAATTTGCGCAAGCGTTAACCGCAAGGCGGGAAAGGAGACGCACCGAAAGGGGGGGAGGGAAGGCAGGTAGCCAGGCTTGCGTGATTCTTAGACCCTTGCTCCTTCAGCTTTCAAAAACATAGGCCGGGGCTTCAACGGCGAAGCCCCGGCCGGGGCCTCCAGACCAGCCCCTCCCAAAAATGCTCCAGCCGGACCGCACTCTTTTGGGATGATTTAGCTGCCGCCGGGCGATAGCTTCTGTCCGGACGGGCAGCTTGGACTCAGTGCGGTGGGCGAACCGAGCTCCAGGCCGGCAGCCGAACCGCCCGGATCGTCCGGTGCTGGATCGTGCCATGGATCACATCCGCCAACGCCGAGGCCGCCGTGGCCGAGCCGTCCGCCGCCAGCGGTGCCGGCCCCCAGCGCGGCCGAGGTTAAACCCAGCGGCGAGCGTGGCCGGGGCTCGCCGGACGTATCACCGGCAAAGGCTGCGGGCTCGCGGCCGTCCGATGGCCCGACGACAGCGACTCGGGCCAGCACGCCGCTGGGAATGATCACTTGAGCCGCGATACCCCGTCCCGGCGGTCTGGGTTGCGCCGGCGGCGACACGGCCGCCACCACGCCGCACGTGAGCGCGGCCGCGCCTATCAGCAGCAGGGCCAGAGCCACCACCGCGCCCAGCGATTGAAGGCGCGCAGCAGGCAGCTCCTTGATCGACTCGCGCAGCAACTCCACCACCGACTCGGGTAAAGTTTCGACGGCCGCATGATCGGACGCCAACACGAGGGCTGAGCGGACCGTGGACTCGACAAGCGTGGACGGTACGGCCGCCGAAGCGTGCCCGCTGAACAGCAGCGTCAACAGCCCGGCCGACAGGGTGAGGCCACGGCGGGTGAGCCGACTGCGCAACAACACGCGGCCCCGCTCGAGCCGCCACGAAATCGAACCGGGCGGGCAGCCCAAGCGGGCGGCGGCCTCTTCGTGGGTCAGCCCCTCCAGGTAACAGAGCACCAAGGCCGAGCGGTACTTGTCGGGCAAGCGGTTGAGTTCTTCGTCGAGCACGCGGCGGACTTCCTGCCAGGCGACTTCCAGCGTCGGCTCGGCAACCGGCATGGACTGGGCCTGCCTTTCGCATACGGTCCGGCGGGCGGCTCGCTGTCTGGCCTTGAGGGCCACCCGATAAGCGACCCCGTACAGCCAATTAGCCAGCAGCTCCGGCTTGCGGATCGAACCGCTCTTGCGGGCCAACACCAGGAAGGCCGTTTGAAAAGCGTCTTCCGAATCGTGCGTGTTGTTGAGCACGCGCCGGCAGAGCTTCGTCCCCTTCGGCACTGAACCGGGCCAGCAATTGGGCGTCTGTAGGCTCGTCGACGAGCGGCGAGCGGATGCGTTCGTGAACGAGGTGTCCGTCTGGCACGATTGGGTCTCCCGCATGGCCGGCCTGGTTCCTTATTCCTATACTGCCTCCGGGCAGCCAAATGAATGGAATAATCCGGAAAAAAACAAAAAACCGGCCTCTGACGAGCGGCGCCTCGCTCGTGCGGCCGCGGCAGATGGCGGACCAAGGAAACGTCTGAGTGACCGAGATCGTGGTCCCCACCCGAACGCGGGCCCGGACGACGGGGTCGATCCGCGCCTGGACGGCACGGTTACGAGGCGGGCTGGCGGAACTCGGCACGGTAAACCGACTGGCCGTGCAGCCGCATGCGGCGCTCGAAGTGCGTGCGGTAGTCCAGTTCGTGCTCGGCCGGCCGCTCGGGCACCTCGAAGGGCCCCGCCAGCGTCGTGGCGTCGGCGATCAACTCCAGCGTGCTGGTGAAGTACTCTTCGACGTCGGTCCAGAAGTGCAGCGGACCGCCGGGCGCGAGCGTCCGCTCGACCTCGCACAAAAACCGCGCGTTCATCACTCGCCGCTTCTTATGCCGCGCCTTCCACCACGGGTCGGGAAAATACACGTGGACGGCCGCCAGCGACCCATCCGGCAAGAGCTCGGCCAAAACCCGCTGCGCGTCGGCATTGACGACGCAGGCATTCTGTAGCCCCTGCCGGGCCAGCCGGGCGGCCGCGTGCTGCGCGTATTTGCGCGCTATCTCGATCCCCAGGAAATCGTGCTGGGGCCGGGCCGCTGCCGCCGACGACAAGAACAACCCCTTGCCGCTGCCCACTTCCACTTCCAAGGCCGCCCGCCGCCCGAATACCCGCTCGGCATCCCAAGGACGCGGCAGCTCATCGAACGAGCGCAGGTGCCGCGACAGGTCGATCGCCGGATCGAGTTTTCTCAGCGCTCGGCGAGACATGGGACAGGCGACATTGGGACAGGGCCGCTTCCTCGTACTCCTCCTTCTGCCTTCCTCCTTCCTTCTTCTGCCCTCTTACTCCTCCTTCCTCCTTCCTCCTTCCTCCTTCTTCCCTCCGTCCAATCGCAGCGGAACGCCCTTGATCTGCCCCTCGCAGACCAGCGACTGGCGCACGAAGCCCTGGAATCGGCTCACGATCATCCCGCCCCGGCGGGCCTTTGTCAGTTGGGCCACCATCACCAGCCGGTCGCCCGGCAGCACCGGGTCGCGGAACCGCACCTCGTCCAGACCGCCCAGACCGAGCACCTCCGCCCCCAGCAGGTCGAACTTGAGCGACAGGTAGCTGCACAACTGCGCGGCCACCTCGCACATCAGCACGCCCGGCATCAGCGCAACGCGCGGCATGTGGCCGCGGACCCAGAACTCGTCGTGCCGCACGTCCTTGTATCCCACCCCCAGCTTGCGCTGTGGATCGACATAGACGACCGCCGTCAACTGCTCCATCTCGAACCGCTGAGGGTTGTAGCGGCGGATTTCTTCCGCATCGGCCACCACGTGGTTCAGATCGTACTCGGAAAAGTCGACGATCAGACGCTTGTCGGCCACCCGAGCGCTCCGCCTGTCGATTCGCGTTGGTTGTTAGTGATCCGCATTCATGCGGTCCCAGTTCGTGGCGACCCGCTTGCACACGGTCCCCTCGGGGCAGGGCCAGTTTTATGTCCAAAGCAGGCAGGATTCCCAACCTCCCCGCTGCAAGCCGCACGCCGGCGGCGAAACCGGGCTGGCGCAGCGTCAGGTCTTGATGTCGCGGCGCTTCAGCCGGCGGGCTTTGCTGTTGGCGGGACGCTTTCCGTGGTTGGCTTTCTTCAGTTTGCGGTGGGGCTTTGCCATTTCTCACTCGTTACGGTCGGGGCTTCAAAATGTTCAAGCCCCCAGATTATCATGGATACCGCGATCTGACGAGGAGTTTTCGGCCCGACACAGGCGGATCTTCGACTTGGGTGCGGTCCACTGCTTGGAGCTGCCGGCGTGGTCGGCTGCCGAGAAGCAGTGCTCGTCGGGAGTGACTTGCAGCACGTGGTGGTCCCTACGGCACTGCTTCGTCCGCCTGTGGCGGACCTTAGAGCGGCCTTCGAGCAATGGCACGACTTGCCGAGAAAACAGTGCTCGTCCTGAGGACATGAGCTGACCATGACCGCCGGCGAATTGGCCACCCTCTGGACGATCCGGGCCGCCTTGGCCTGCTACTTCGCGGCCCTCATCGCGCAGACGGCTGGCCGCCGCGAATCGTCGCAAAGCCTTGGGCGGCTCTTTTGGACGGCCGGCTGCCTGGTGTATCTTGCCCACGTGGCCTGTGCATTCCACTATTATCATGGCTGGAGTCATGGCACCGCCTGGCGGCACACGGCCGGCGTCACGCAGCAGGTGATCGGCTGGCACTGGGGCGGCGGGCTTTTCGTCAACTACCTGTTCAGCGCCGTCTGGCTGGGCGACGTCGCCTGGTGGTGGATTCGGCCCGCCGGGCGCCGCGCCAGGCCGGCCGCCGTCTCGCTGGCCGTCCATGGCTTTATGCTGTTCGTGGTCGTTAACGCCACGGTCGTCTTCGAGACCGGCGCGCTGCGCTGGCTGGCGCTGGCCGCCTGCCTGCTGCTGGCCGCCTGCTGGCTTGCCCGACGGCGCCGGGCAGCGACCAATGACCAATGACCAATGACCAGTGACAGGTCCTGACGCCCGCCATGCCCGACCAGCCTCGGATCGCCTATCTCACCGCCGGCGGAGCGGGCATGTTCTGCGGCAGTTGCATGCGCGACAACACGCTGGCGGCCCAACTCATCCGGCTCGGCTGCGACGTACAACTCGTGCCGCTCTACACGCCGATTCGCACCGACGAAGAAGACGTCAGCGTCGACCGCGTCTTCTTTGGGGGCGTCAACGTCTACTTGCAGCAAAAGGTTCCCTGGCTGGGCCGGCTGCCCGGCTTTGTGCTCGGTTGGCTGGACCATCCGTGGTTGATCCGCCGCGTCTCCTCGTGGGGCATCGAAACCAGCGGGCGGCAACTGGGCGGCCTGGCCGTCTCGGTGCTCAAGGGCGAACAGGGCAACCAGCGGGCCGAAGTCGAGCGCCTGATCGACTGGCTGGCCGGCGATGCAAGGCCGCACCTGGTCAACCTGAGCAACATCCTGATCGGCGGTTGCGTGCCGGCCATCCAACGGCGGTTGAACGTGCCGGTGCTGGTGACGTTGCAGGGGGACGACCTGTTCCTGGAAGACTTGGTCCAGCCGTACAAGGACCAGGCGCTGGCTGAAGCGCGGCGGCTGGCCGGCCTGGTCGACGGCTTTCTGGTCTTCAGCCGTTATTACGCGCAGTTCATGTCCGAGTACTTACAAGCGCCGATCGAGAAGTTCCACATCGTGCCGATGGGCCTGGCGCTCGGCGACTACCGGCACGAGCCTGCCCCGCGGCCGGCCGACGGCCCGCCGACGATCGGTTACCTGGCCCGGCTCTGTCCGGCCAAGGGGCTGCACCTCCTGGTAGAGGCCTTCCTGCTGTTGAGAAAAATGCCCGGCACCCAAGAGGCGCGGCTGCGCGTGGCCGGCTGGCTCTCGACGGCCGACAAGCCATACGCCGACGAGCAGTTCGCCCGGCTCGCGCGGGAGGCGGCCGGCTCGTTCGATTACGCGGGCGTGCTCGAGCGGCCGGGAAAGCTGGAGTTCTTGCGCTCGATCGACGTGCTCTCGGTGCCCACGGTCTACCGCGAGCCGAAGGGCATTTTCGTGCTTGAAGCGTTGGCCAGCGGTGTGCCGGTGGTTCAACCGGACCACGGCGCCTTTCCCGAGCTGCTGGCCGCGACCGGAGGAGGGCGCCTGGTGCGTCCCGGCGATCCGGCCCACCTGGCCGAGTCGCTGCACGAGCTATTGACCGACCACGCGCAACGCACCGAGCTGGGCCACGTCGGCCGCCGGCGCGTGCACGCCGACTTCAGTGCCGAGAAGATGGCACTGGCCACGCTGGAGGTGTATCGGAACTTTAGTGGTCAGTGGTCAGTGGTCGGTGGTTAGTGGGCTCGCGCCCAGTGCTATTGACTCGCGCCCCTCCGCGGCTACCGTGGTGGCATTCCTGCTGACCTCTGAACTTCTGACTTCTGACACGGCGCATCACTGCTTCTCGGTCCCGACACGTCGGGACCTCCAAGCAGTGCCACTACTGATTATGGATACCCTGCCGCGGCTGCTGGGCCCGTTTAGCGCGTTTACCCTCGTGGTCGGTTCGATCATCGGTTCGGGCATCTTTGTCAAGCCGCAACAAGTAGCCACGCACCTCGACAGCTTCGGCTTGATTATCGGAGTCTGGATCGTGGTCGGGCTGGTCACGCTTTGCGGATCGCTGGCGCTGGCCGAGCTGGCCGCCATGCTCCCCGCGGCGGGCGGCCCCTACGTCTATCTGCGCGAGGCCTACGGCCGCCTGCCCGCGTTCCTGTGGGGCTGGACGGAGTTCTGGGTGATCCGCACCGGCTCGCTGGGCGCCCTGTCGGCCGCCACGGCCATTTACATGAGCCAGCTCGTCCCGCTGACGATGGGTGGCCAGGAAATGGTGGCCATTGCGATCGTCGTCGCGCTGTCGGCCATCAACATGGTCGGCACACGCTGGGGGGCGGCGGTGCAGAACCTGACCACCGTGCTCAAGATTGCGTTCCTCGGCTTGATCATCGTGCTGCCGTTTGCCATGCGGCAGGCCGATCCGGCCAACCTACTGCCGATTCTGCCGGCCGAGCCGTCGCCCAATCTTTGGCGCGGTTTGGCGATGGCCATGATCGCCGTGCTCTGGGCCTACGACGGCTGGATCAACGTCGCTCCGGTCGCCGAGGAGATTCGCGATCCGCAGCGCAACGTCCCGCTGGCCCTGGCGCTGGGAGTGACAACGATCATCGTGCTCTACGTGCTGGCCACCACCGCGTATCACCTCGTGTTGACGCTCGACGAGGTGCGCGGCAGCGAGGCGGTGGCGGCCACGATGTGTTCCCGCCTTTTGGGCGGTTGGGGAGGCAAGCTGGTCGCCTTGGGCGTGATGTGCTCGACGTTCGGAGCGGTCAACTCGAACATGCTCACGGGGCCCCGCATTTATTTTGCCATGGCCCGCGACGGCCTGCTGCCCGCCGGCATCCGCCAGGTCCACCCTCGCTGGCAAACCCCTTTCAACGCGATCCTGCTGCAGGCCCTCTGGACCGTGGCCTTGATCGTCGCCGCCTATGCCTGGGCGGCCAACAAGACCGAGGCCACCCCCGTCGACGCCTTCGACACGTTGACCGACTTCGTGATCTTCGGCGGTTCGGTGTTCTACGCCCTGGCGGTGGCGGCCGTGTTCGTGCTGCGACGGACCCGGCCCGAGCTGCCCCGTCCCTACCGCACCTGGGGATATCCGCTGGTGCCGTCGCTTTACATGGTGGCCTTCGGGGCGGCCATGCTGAGCCTGCTCTTGAACAAGCCGATCGAGTCCTTGGCCGGCGCCACGCTGATCCTGGCCGGTGTCGTCTTCTATGCCTTCGTCCGCCGGGCTCGCTAGCGCCGGGTGGCTGGGGCAAAGCGGTAGCGTGCCCCAGGCAGTGACCAGTGGTCGGTGGTCGGTGGACCGTAGCAGGACTCCATGTCCCCTGCCTCCTGACTTCTGCCTTCCTCCTTCTGCCTTCTGCCTTCGTCCTTCTGCCTTCTGCCTTCGTCCTTCTGCCTTCACCCGGGTGGCTGGGGCAAAGCGGTAGCGTGCCCCAGTCTTCGTCCGTGTTGCTATTCTGCCTTCCTCCTTCTGCCTTCTGCGGCCGCTCTGTTGACCTTTCCGAGCCGGCCAGTGAGAATTGAACCCGACGTTTCCGGTTTCCCGACTGGCCATCAGCGGCCCAGGGGTCAGCCATGTCGATCTCGGTGGTCTGCCAAGGCTGCGGCGAGTCGTATCAACTTTCGGAGCGATTCGCCGGGCAGCAACTCAAATGCCAGGTCTGCCAGCAGCCGGTTTATGTGCCGGCGGTCTTCTCCGGCGGCACGCCCGCCCCCGACGCGGAACGATCGCGCACACATCGACCAAGCTTCGCTTCCGGTGCCTACGAGCAGCCGGCGGTTGTTCCAATCGCGCCGTCGAAACAGACGGTTGCCATGGACTGCAGGCGCTGCGCCCGGCGGTATCGAATCCCCGCCGAGTTGGCCGGCACCGCGATGCCGTGCCGCCTCTGCGGCGATCCGCTGGTCGCCGCCCGTCCCCGCCCCCCCCCCCCCCCCCCCCCCCCCCCC